>NZ_AOLM01000022.1 GCF_000337835.1 Haloferax sulfurifontis ATCC BAA-897
CGGAGCGCCTCGGCCTCCCGCTCGTGACCGACGCCATCGGCCTCCAGAACGACGGCGGCCTCGTCGTCACCCGCGAGATGTACGCCTCGAAGGTCGAATCGACCGTCGAGGTCGACGCCGACCGCGCCGCGGTCACCGTCCGCCCCGGCGAGTGGGACGCCGCCGAGGAGCCGGGCGAGCCCGCCGTCGAGTCGTTCTCGTTCGACCTCGACGAGTCTCGCGTGCGCTCGCGCGTGGCCGGCTTCGAGGAGGTCGGAAGCGGCGACGTGGACATCGCCGACGCCGACGTGCTCGTCTCCGTCGGCCGCGGTATCGAAGAAGAGGAGAACATCGAACTCGTGCAGGAACTCGCCGACGCGCTCGGCGCGACGCTGTCGTCGTCGCGGCCCATCGTCGACAACGGCTGGCTCCCGAAGGACCGGCAGGTCGGCCAGTCCGGGAAGGTCGTCACGCCGAAGTTCTACATCGCAATCGGCATCTCCGGGGCCGTTCAGCACGTCGCCGGGATGAAAGGTGCCGAGAACATCGTCGCCATCAACACCGACCCCGACGCGCCCATCTTCGACATCGCCGACTACGGCATCGTCGGCGACCTCTTCGACGTGGTGCCGGAGCTCATCGAGCAGTTCGAGTAAGCGCCCAGCGGTTTTTGGTCCAGCTTTTTGCGGACGCGAACTCGTGAGCGTCCGGAAAAAGGTGGTCGCACGTGGTGCCGGAGCTCATCGAGCAGTTCGAGTAACCACCACCCGTTTTTGGTCCAGCTTTTTGCGGACGCGAACTCGTGAGCGACCGCGACCGGAGGGGCGGCCGGGCGGGCGGCTCCCACCGGGTGAGAAGCGTCCGGGTGCATTTCCGAGTCGCGTGCGACTCTCTACTGAGGGGAACACGCATGCCACGATACGAATACCGGACAGTCGACCTCGCGTCGAAGGTCCCCGGTCTGAAGAAAGAAGACCCCGAAGAGGCGCTCAACAGGTTGGGCCGAGAGGGGTTCGAACTGGTCGAACGAGTCGAACAGCAGTTCGGCGGGACGCAACTGCTCATCCTCGCGCGCGAGGTCACTGACTAGACACCGCACAGCGGGAATCACGTCCTCTATTTTCGGTCAGAAACGGCCGCGAACGACCGCTCCCGCTCTCGGTTTCTCCAAATCCGGTACGTACTTCCCTACCCAACCCTACGAACCGACAATGGAATACCTGGAGCGCCGGGTCACGATGGTAAACGACCGCCTCGAGGAGGTCGTCTCGGCGGTCGAGCCGTCGGAACTCGCCGACCAACTCGACCACGTCGCTCTCGCGGGGGGCAAGCGCGTCCGCCCCGCCGTGACCATCCTCGCCTGCGAGGCCGTCGGTGGCACCCCCGAGGACGCCGTCGACTTCGCGGTCGGCGTCGAACTCGTCCACAACGCCTCGCTCGTCGTCGACGACATCATCGACCGGTCCGACATCCGCCGCGGCACGCCGAGCGCGTGGGCCGAGTACGGCTACGGGCCGGCCATCATCGCCTCCGACGGCCTGCTCGGCGAGGCGTTCGCCCTCCTGTCGTCGTCCGACCGCGCCACCCGCATCGTCGCCGAGTCGATGGTCGAACTCGGCGAGGGCGAGGCGACCGAACTGGTCGCGGTCCCCTCCAACGAGGCCGAGTACATGCAACTCGCCCACCGCAAGACGGGCGCGCTGTTCCGCGCCGCCGCCGAGCTCGGCGCGGTCGCCGCGGGCGGCGACGCCCACGTCGTCGAGGCGTTCGGCGACTACGCGGCCCGCGTCGGCGTCGCCTTCCAGATTCGCGACGACGTGCTCGACGCCACCGCGGACGCGGAAGAACTCGGCAAGCCGACGGGGCAGGACGCCGAGATGGGCCGGCCGTCGCTCGTGCAGGTGACAGACCTGACGCCCGAGGAGGCGAACCGCCGGGCCCGCCAGCAGGCCGACGAGGCGCTTTCGGCCCTCGACTCCTCGGGCGTCGAGGACTCGGAGCCGCTGGAGTATCTCCGCGACCTCGCGGAGTTCGTCATCGTCCGCGAGAGCTGACGACTCTGGGTCGAGTTCCGAACAGACGATAGCAAAAAGCCACAGACAACCCCGAGCGGCGCGACCGCCCGCGACTGATTACGCCGGTTGCTCGCTTTCGCCGTCGGAGCCGGTCGGATACCGGGACTCGGCCACCGCGAACGTCAGCGTGCTCAGCACGCCGAGGAGCGTGCCGACCGTGAGCGCGACGGCGAGGCCGGGGAGGTAGAACTTCCGGACCCCGGCGACGCCCTCGGGGAGGAAGAAGCCGGACAGCGCGTACAGCACGATGGCGATGGCGAACACGTAGAACGGCGCGTTGAGGTAGCGCCACTTGAAGCGGTCGTGGAGGTACTCGTCTGTCACCTGCCCGAGACTGCTCGTGATGCCGGCGGCGGCGAACCACTCGACCGCGCCGTGGACGAGCGTGGCGAGGACGAGCCCCGGCGCGGGGTCGCCCGCGACGCTGTCCGAGACGGTTTCGAGGAGTTCCGCCCCGCGGACGCCGCCGACGACGAGGAGCGCGGCGGCGGCGACGTAGGTGATGATGGTGACGCGGCCGGCGTAGAGGACGTTCCGCGCGCGGTTGGCCGCCTCGTCGACGGCCGATTCGAGGCCGAGCCCGCGGAACAGCGTGTACAGCCCGAGGAGCGCCGATATGAGGCCGAGGACGACCGCGCCGGGCACGTCGAAGAAGCTGGCGATGGTGACGAAGGGGTAGATGAGAAGCAGGATGCCGAGCGGGACGAGGATGGTCCCGCGGGTCTCGGGGTCGGCGAGCACCTGCTTCATCGTGTAGTACATCGATTCGAGGTTCTGGGCCTGCCTGACGACGACCCGGCGGACCCCGTCGATGGGGACGCGCGAGCGGATGACCGGGAGGACGGACTCGTCCTGTGCGCCGTCGGTGATGACGATGGCGTGGACGGGCTCGCCGGTCGAGAGGCTCGCGAGGACGGTGTCTATCTCGTCGCCGATGGCGCGGTTCGCCTTCACGTCGCTCCCTTCCAACCCGGTGACCGCCGCGACCTCGACTTCCTCGTCCTCCGATTCGAGCAGTTCGTCGTGGACCTGAATGCCCTGAAAGAGGACGTTCACGTCGGAGTCCTCCGGGTCCGCGGTGGCCAGCGCCACCGCGGCGTCCTCGACGCGCTGTCGGCCGACGACGGGCGTCGACAGTCCCGTCTTGCGACCGAGGTCGTCGTCGAGGTCGACACAGAGGACCAAGAGCATCGTTGACTCCTATGCCACGGGGATATATCTGCTTTCGGGGGCGCGGCCGCGGTGGCGCGGTCCGTCGGTCTCGCGGAGAAGCGGGCATCCCCGCGGCGCGGTCGCGGCCCATCTGTGCGCCGCCGGTCACACGGTCGCGCCGGCTTCCCCGACGGGGTCGAAAAGCACCTCGAAGCGCGCGCCGGCCGCGCCGTCGGCGACGCGGATTATCCAGCCGTGAGAGTCGACTATCTGGCGGACGATGTCGAGTCCGAGGCCGGTTCCGTCGCCGCCTTTCGTCGAAAAGCCGGAGTCGAAGACGCGGTCGCGAATCGACGACGGGATGCCCGGACCGTTGTCCTCGACGAAGAAGCCGCGGCGCGACGGGAGCGCGCCGACGCGAATCACGAGCTCGGCGTCGTCGCCGCGGCCGCTCCGAGCGTGCTGGAGCGCGTTCCGAAACAGGTTCTCGAAGAGGCGCGTCGTCCGGCTCTCGTCGGCTTCGACGACGGGGAGCTCGCCGATTTCACAGCGCACGTCGCCTGCGTTCGACGAACACATGTCCCACGCGGTGGCCGCGGAGTCCGCCAGCGAGACCGTCGACGCATCGAGGACGGAGTGCTCGTCGCGGGCGAGAGAGAGGACGTCTTCGACCACGTCGGTGATGCGCCGGTGGGCGCGCTCGACGTGGTCGAGGTGGGAGTCATCGTCGAGTTCGCGGGCGAGTTCGAGTCGGCCCTGTGCGACCGCCAGCGGCCCGCGGATGTCGTGGGAGAGGACGCGGGCGAAGGCGTCGAGCCGGGCGTTCTGCTGGGCGAGTTCGCGCTCGTGGCTGATGCGCTCCGTGAGGTCGGAAATCACGCCGATGATGTTCGTCACGTCGCCGTTCTCGCCGAGAAGCGGGACCGCGCGGGCGGTGGCCCAGCGGATGGTTTCGCTCCCCTCGGGAACGAACCGGAACTCGAACTCGTACTGGTCGTCGACGGAACCGTCTCGGATGTCGGCGTACATCTCGTCGATAGCCCGCATCAGTTGGTCGCGGTCGTCGACGTGGATGAGGTCGAGGAACGAATGCGGGTCGTCGTAGAGGAGCGACACGTCTCGTCCCCACGCGTCTTCGAACTGGTCGTTGATGTAGACGACGTCGAACTCGGTCGGTTCCGAGATGAACACCATGTCCGGGAGCGACGAGATTATCTGTCTGGTGAGGCGCTCGGAGCGCCTGAGGAGTCGTTCGGACTCCAGTCGGGCCGTGACGTCCATCGCGGTCCCGACGACGACCGGCTCGCCGTCGACCGCCGTCCGCTGGCCCGTGATTTCCAGCGCGGTCAGCTCGCCGTCGTAGTTGCGGACGCGGACGGTGTACGACATCGATTCGACGCTCCCGTGGGACCTGTTTCGCAGGCTCTCGTCGACGATGGCGCGGTCTTCCTCGACGACGAAGTCGGTGATGGGTCGACCGACCACCTCGTCCGTGTCGTAGCCGAGCAGGTTCGAGAGGTACTCGTTGACGAACTCGACCCGGCCGTCGCGTATCACGTACAGGCCGACGAGCGACTGGTCGGCGATGAGCCGGAGCCACGCGTGCAGTTCGCCGAGTTCGGTCGACTGGCGGGCCGCGACGACCGCGTTCGAGACGCGGTGGGCGAGCACCGCGGTCTGCGCGTCGGCCGGCCGCTTGTCGACCACGTCGGAGACCCCGGCGGCGAACGCCTCGGCGACCACGTCCTCGGAGTCGAGTCGCGTGTACAGAATCACCGGCGGCGGGTTCGGCGACTCGCGGACGCGGAGAAGCGTGTCGAGACCGGAGGTACCGTCGAACTCGAACTCGGTGACGATACAGTCGAACGGCGACTCGGCGTGCGCGTCGAGCGCCGCGGTCGGATCGGAGACCGCCGTGACGTCGAGGCTGTCGCATTCGTCGAGCGCCGATACCGTGTCCGCGGCGGTCTCGGGGTCGTCGTCGACGAGGAGAACCCGCACCGGAGGCTCAGCACGAACGACGGAACCGAGAGACATGGCGTATTGTCAGTCATATACAACAATAACCGTACCGGCGGAATGGACAGGCAACCGACCGAAGTCGGACGCCTTTTGACGATGCGCCAAGTAGACATCCGTAATCGAATGATCTCGAAGGGATGCGAACAGTGCGCCATGGGCGGAAAGATGGTGCTGTTCGTCTACGGGTACTGCGACCAGCGCGATTGTTTCTACTGCCCGCTCGGCGAGAATCGCAAGAACGTCACGGACGTGTACGCGAACGAGCGGAAAGTCGAGTCCGACGCCGACGTCATCGAGGAGGCGAAACGCATGGACGCGCTCGGGTCGTCCATCACCGGCGGCGAGCCGCAGGAGGCGCTCGACAAGACCTGTCGGTACATCTCGCTTCTCAAAGACGAGTTCGGCGAGGACCACCACATCCACCTCTATACGGGAATCACGGGCGGCCGCGAGAACATGCGCCGCCTCGCCGAGGCCGGCCTCGACGAGATTCGCTTCCACCCGCCGCTCGAACTCTGGGGCGACATGCACGGCACCGAGTGGGAGGACATCCTCTACATCGCCCGCGAGGAGGGCCTCACCCCGGCGTTCGAGATTCCGGGCATCCGCGCGGAACAGGAGTTCCTCGAGTTCCTCGACGAGGGGGCCGCGGAGTTCTGCAACATCAACGAGTTCGAGATGTCCGACGGCAACTACCGCCGGATGCAGGAGAAGGGCTACGAACTCCAGGACGGCCACATGTCGGCGGTCGACGGCTCGAAGGAGGCCATCCTCGACGAGATGGGCGACCACGAGCGCGTCTACTTCTGTACCTCCGTGTTCAAGGACGCCGCCCAGCACAGAAACCGCCTGAAGCGCATGGCTCGCAACCTCCGCCGCCCGTTCGACGAGGTGACCGACGACGGCACGCTCGTCTACGGCAAGACCTACACCCCCGCCGAGCGCTTCATCGAACTCGGCGTCCCCGACGAGTTCTACAGCATCAAGTCGAACCACGTCGAGGTCGCGTGGTGGCTCCTCGAAGAGATGATCGAAGACGGCGACGTCGACGACGGCGAAATCGTCGAGCAGTACCCGACCTACGACGGGACGGTCGTCGAGCGGACGCCGTTGGCCTGAGTTCAGTCTTTTTCGGTTCGGGTGTTCACGCGACCGTCACGACCGATAGCGGCGGTTCGGTGTCCGGGTTCTCGTGAGCGCGACGAACAGACTCGGCGTGAGCGCCGCGACGACGGACGCGGCCGTCGTCGGCCCGAGGGGAAGCCGCATCGCGACGCCGATGCCCGCGACCGCGACGCCGACGAACACGCCCGCGGCGATGCCGGCGCGCTGTTGGCGATGGGTCGGTCGAAAGCCGCGGGCGTCGGCGTAGAGCGCCCCCGAGAGTCCGAGGACGAATCCGAGGAGCGCGCTCGTCGTCCCGAGGCGGGGCGCGAGCGCGAGGAACGCCGCGCCGCAGACCGCACAGCAGGCGAGCGACGCGACCGGTGAAAGCGGGTTCACGCCCGCGCCGAAGCGGACCGCGTAGGCGACGGGGGGAAGCGACACCACGACGGCGGCGAAAAGCCCGTCGAGCGGCTCGACCGTCGCGCGTTCGAGGACGGCGGTCGCCGCGGTCAGGAGTCCGATGACCGCGCCGAGGCCGAGGACGACTCGGGGTGGCAACGCCTCCGAGGGGTCGTCCGACCGGAGGACGCCGAAGGCGGCGAAGGGGTAACAGACGACGGCACCGAAGAGAAGCGGGCGAAACAGCGCCCCCGAGAGGACCGCCGCCGAGACGGTCGCAGAGAGGCCGAGGAAGACGCCGATGAGGAGTGCGAACTCGGGGACGCGTTCTGCCATACCGCGGGGTTCGAGCGCGCGACGGAAAGCGTTTCGGCGGCCGGCGGGCTACCCGCAAGCGTTTAGAGTGCCCCTAGTGTACCTCCCCGCATGTCCGACTGTCCACTCGCGGACGACTGCCCGAGCTTCTCAGAACGAATCGCGGGCATGGGGTGTCAGTACTACAGCGACCGGGGGGGCGCGGAGTGGTGCGACCACTACGAGCGGCCCATCTCCGAGCTCAAACAACAGCCGGTCAAGCCGGGCGAGGAGGTCATCGTCACCGTCGAGGACATCCACGAGAGCGGTGCCGGCGTCGGTCGGACCGAAGACGGTTTCATCGTCTTCGTCGACGGGCTCCTCCCTGACGCGCGCGCCGTCGTTCGCATCGACCAGGTGAAGGGGAGCCACGCCCGGGCGAAGAAGATCGTCGAGCGCCTGCCGCTGGACCCCGACGCCGAGGAGAGCGAGGCGGGCGAAGCGCCCGAAGCAAACGCCGAATCGACGGGGAGCGGTCGCGACGGCCCGAAGCGCCCCGAGGCGCTCGGGAGCCGAGACAACTTCTGGGGCGAGTAACGCCGACGCGTCGGCGGCGTCCCGTGGACAGTCAGCCTGCTGTATCTTTTTTCACCCCCGAGCCCAACCCCGAGGTATGAGCGACGCCGGACGCGACGACGAGACGGTCCCCGACGTAGACCAACTCCTCGACAGGGCGGGGTTCGACCCGGAGACGAGCGTGCTCACCCGGCGGCAAGCCGAGGTGCTCGCACTGCGCGAGCGGGGGGTCCGACAGTCGACCATCGCCGACTTCCTCGGCACCTCGCGCGCGAACGTCTCCAGCATCGAGGCGAGCGCCCGCACCAACGTCGAGAAGGCCCGCGAGACGGTGACGTTCGTCGACGCGCTCACCGCCCCGGTCCGCGTCGAGGTCCCCGCCGGAAGCGACCTCTACGACGTTCCCAAGCAGGTGTACGACGCCTGTGACGCCTCGGGCGTGAAGGTGAACCAGACCGCGCCGGACCTGATGAAAATCGTCTCCGACGCCGCCGGTGACGCGGTCGAGGGACGCGAGATTCGAGAACAGCTCTTCGTCGGCGTCACGAGCGACGGGCGCGTCCGCGTCCGCCGCCACGCCGACGGCGTCTGAGCCGCGTCCGCATTCGCGTCCCATGGCGTCCGTCCCGCCCCTCGCGCCCCGAAGCGAACCCGATGACCTCGGTTCGCCACACGACGTGCCGCGAGGCCCACGCTTTTGCTCGCGGCGGCCGTCGCCCCTCGCATGGACCTCGGACTCGACGGCGACACGGTCGTCGTCACGGCGAGTTCGGCCGGCCTCGGGCGTGCGAGCGCCGCGGCGCTGGCCGACGAAGGAGCGAACGTCGTCGTCTGCGGGCGCGACCCCGAGCGCCTCGCGGCGACCGAATCGGAACTGGGCGACCTCGACGGCGACGTGCTCGGCGTCGAGACCGACATCACGAGCAAGGGAGACGTCGAGGCGCTCGTCGAGGCGGCCGTCGAGGAGTTCGGCGGCGTCGACCACGTCGTCACCTCGGCCGGCGGCGTGCCGCCGGGCGGGTTCGCCGACCTGACCGAACAGGAGTGGTACGGCGCGTTCGACATGCTCGTCATGAGCGCCGTCTGGACCGTGCGGGCGGCGCGACCGCATCTCGAAGCGAGCGACGCGGGCACGATTACCTGCATCACCTCCACGTCGGTCAGGGAGGTCATCGACGACCTCATCCTCTCGAACGCGGTCCGCCGCGGCGTCATCGGCCTCGTGAAGTCGCTGTCGCGGGAACTCGCGCCGAGCGTGCGAGTGAACGCGGTACTGCCGGGCGCACACGAGACGAGCCGCATCGAGGAACTGGTCGAGGCGGCCGTCGAGCGCGGCGACCACGACACCTACGAGGAGGGACTGAGCTCGTGGTCCGACGGGATTCCGCTGGGCCGCGTCGGCGACCCGCGGGAACTCGGCGACGTGGTCGCGTTCCTCGCCAGCGACCGCGCGAGCTTCGTCACCGGGGCCTGCGTCCCGGTGGATGGCGGCCGACTGCGGAGCGCCTGAGCCGCACCCCGCCGGTCACGGCGCAATTTTTGAGGGCGACACCGACGCCGCCACGTCCCCGTGAACCCGCGACCTGAGCGCGAGGTGCTTCGCCACGAAGAGCATCTGGTTGTGAGTGAGAATCACCTCGACGAACACGAGACCGATGAGAATCGGGACCATCCCGAGATACACGAGGTGGCCGGCGTAGAGCGCGTAGCCGATGACGGCGGCGATGGCGGCCATCAGGCCCTGAATCCGCTTCCCTGTTGGTCGATGAGGTCCTGTTTTTCGCTCTGGAGGCACTCGTACTGCGTCAGTAACTGCTCGACGCGCTGACGTCGGTTCGGGAGGTAACGGTCACTCATACTGTCAATCCGGCTGAACTACGCGGAGAAGAACCGTTCGGTCAGAACATCTCTTTCCGCTTCAGCCACGAGACGACCTCGCGGACCCGCTGTGCCTTTTCTTTCGGCACGACGAGCACGCGGTCGTCCCACGCGACGACCGCGAGGTCGGAGACGCCGACGAGCGAGACGTTCGCGCCGTCGGTGGCGACCACGTTGTCCGCGGCGTCGACGAACACCGGGTCGTCGCCGAGCGCGACGTTGCCGTCTTCGTCGGCGTCGATGATTCGTTCGAGGGCGTCCCACGAGCCGAGGTCGTCCCACTCGAAGTGGACCGGGACGACCGCCGCGTCGGCGGCGCGCTCCATCACCGCGTAGTCGATGCTGACGGCCTCGACCGCCGCGAAGCCGGCGTCCGTGTCGCCGTCGTCGAGGGCGTCGAGGAGGTGGGAAAGCGGCGAGTCACGCGCGGCGGAAAACAGCGCCTCGGGCGTCCACGCGAACATGCCGGCGTTCCAGAGGTAGCCCTCGTCGACGTAGCGGGCGGCCGTCTCGGCGTCGGGCTTCTCGTGGAACGCGGCGAGGTCGCGGTAGTCGCCGCGGTCCGCGCCGGGTTCGATGTAGCCGTAGCCGTCGTCCGGGCGGGTGGGTTCGACGCCGAAGGCGACGAGCGAGTCGGTGTCGGCGGCGACGCGCGCGCCGCGGGTCATCGCCTCGGTGAAGCCGTCGCCGACGTGGTGGTCGCTCGGGAGGACGACGACGACCGGGTCGTCGTACAGCTCGGCGATGCGGTGGGTCGCGTAGACGAGCGCCGGGCCGGTGTCCTTGGCCGCGGGTTCGACCACGACCTCGGCGTCGGGCGCGTGGTCGGCGATGTCGCCGGCGAACGCGGGGCGCGTCGAGACGACGACGTGGTCGGCGAAGTCGGCGCGGGCGACGGTCTCGGCGAGGAGGGAGCGGTCGCCGCCGAGCGGGAGGAACTGCTTGGGCCGGTCGCTCCGGCTCGCGGGGTACAGGCGGGTGCCGGTGCCGCCGGCGAGGACGAGCGCGACGAGTGGTCGGTCCATACGGACCGGTGGCGCCACAGCCTCAAAACCGTACCACGTCGTCACCCCACCGCTCCGACCACGTCGCCGACCATCTCGCCTACCACGTCTCGACTATCCCCTCGCGGATGTCTTCGACACAGCCCCGACAGTCGGGGTGGTCGGGGTCGAAGCAGGCGGGGCGGCCCTTCCCGTCGACGGCGACGGCGCGACGCTCGGCGTGGCGGCGACAGACGATTTTCGCGCGTCCCTCGCCGTCCCGCGGGAGCGAGTGCGCCGAAGACGAGTCGCGGCCGTCCCGATAGGCGCGTTTGACCTCCTCGTAGCGCTTGCCGGCGTTTCGAGCGGCACTGCGAATGATGCTTTCGAGGCGGTCGTCCATGGTGTCGAATGCGTCCCCGAGGCAATCAATTCCTCGCTCGGTGCGACGGTTCTGACGCGCGCTCTCGCGCGACGTTCACTTTCACTGCGGGGTTTGCAACTTTTTATATGAGTACGCATCCAAGCTCGGTATGCCTCCCAATGGAAACCAAGGTGGAGGCGAGGTAGACCATGACTGATTTGCGAACCCACGCGGCTGAGATAGCCGACCAGTTCTCGGACCACCTAGACGTGTCCGCGGACGAAGTCGAAGAACGATTAGAGAGTCTCGTCAGCGAGTACCGCGTCCCCGTCGACGAAGCGCGGCGGAGCGTCGTCAACAGTTACCTGGACGAAGCCGGTATCGAGCGCGACGAACTCGCCGGCGGCGCCGGCGGGAACGAACAGACCCTGCTCAACGACATCGACGAAGACGAAAAGTGGGTCGACGTGCGCGCGAAGGTCGTCGAACTCTGGGAACCCCGGAGCGAGTCCGTCGCGCAGGTCGGCCTGCTCGGCGACGACTCCGGGCGGATGAAGTTCATCGCCTTCACCACGTCCGAGCTCCCCGAACTCGAAGAGGGGAAGTCGTACGCGCTCGGCAACGTCGTCACCGACGAGTACCAGGGCAACTTCTCCGTGAAGCTCAACCGGACGACGAGCATCACCGAACTCGACGAGGAGATCGAAGTCGGCGACGACTCGACCAGCGTCGAGGGCGCGCTCGTGGACATCCAGTCCGGGAGCGGCCTCATCAAGCGCTGTCCCGAGGAGGGCTGTACGCGCGTCCTCCAGAACGGGCGCTGTTCCGAACACGGCAGTGTCGAAGGCGAGTTCGACCTCCGCATCAAGGCCGTCGTCGACGACGGCGAGGAGGTCCACGAGGTCATCTTCAACCGGGAGATGACAGAAGAGCTGACCGGTATCGAACTGGACGAGGCGAAGCAGATGGCCATGGACGCCCTCGACACCACCATCGTCGAAGAGGAGATGCGCGGTGACCTCGTGGGGTTCTACTACCGCGTCACCGGCCCGACGCTGGGTCGGTACGTGCTCGCCAACGAAGTCGAGCGGCTGAGCGAGCCTGCGGACGCAGAAGAACTGCTCATCAAAGCGAGGTCGATGTAAATGAGTTCCAACGAAATCCCCACCCGAGAGGTCGCCCGGCGCGTCTTCGCACAGGAGTTCAACGACGCCGGTTACACGTTCAAAGAGTCAGACGACGAGCGCGCGCCCGTCTACCTGCTCCTTCCGACGGGCGAAAGCGCCAACCGCGTCTTCCTCGTCGGCACGCTGACCGAGAAGGAAGACGTCGGCGAGGACAACGAGTACTGGCGCGGTCGCATCGTCGACCCGACGGGGACGTTCTTCGTCTACGCCGGCCAGTACCAGCCCGAGGCCGCCAGCGCGCTCCGTGACCTCGACGCGCCCGCCTACGTCGCGGTCGTCGGCAAGCCGCGGACCTACGAGACCGACGACGGCAGTATCAACGTCTCCGTCCGCCCCGAGTCCATCACCGAGGTCGACGCGGCCACGCGCGACCGCTGGGTGACGGAAACCGCGGCCAAGACGCTCGACCGCATCGCGGCGTTCGACGACGAGGGCGACGAGTACGCCCGGATGGCCCGCGAGCACTACGACCTCGACCCCGAGGAGTACAAGCGCGCCGCCATCGCCGCGCTCGAAAGCCTCGAACAGGCCGACGAACTGAGCGCGTAAGCGAACACGCCGGCCGCGACCCGCGCGTCAGCGGGACGCACACCGGCCGCCGAACGCGCCGACGCCGACTGACGGCCGATTTCCACCGTCACACGCCCCTTTTTGCGACGAATCGCGACGCCCGAGACCCCTCGTCTGACGAACCATTAAGTGGCCTCACCACGGACCGAGAAATATCATGGGCAACAAGAACAAGACCATCTCGTTTCGCGTCAACGAAGACGCGTTCGAGACCCTTCGGGAGATCGCCGAGGAGCGGGACATCTCCCTGTCCGCCGTCTTCCGCGACTACGTGGACACGTTAGTTGCCCACGACGGTCAGGTGCAGGTCGTCCCCAAACACGAACTCGAAAAACTGCGCGAGGGCGAAGACGAGTCGTTCCCGCCGACCGTGGAGGTCCCCAAGAGCTTCATCCGCGAGCACGAGCGCCTCGAACTGGAGGCCGAACACCTCCGCGAACAGCTCGAAGAGCACAAGGGCTACGTGAACTACCTGCGCGAGCAGGTCGAAACCGACCACGACGACGTCGAGGAGGTCATCCAACTGGAGGACCTCGATACCGGCGACGAGCCGTCGTTCCGCCTCGGCTAAGCGTCCCTCCCGTCCGTCTGCGGCGTTCTCTCTTACCGATTCATTCAGCGAGGACCGACGAGGTCCTGCTTCGCCCGCCGCGCCTCGTCCTGCATCTCCCGGTCGCCTTCCACGTCCGCGAGCGCCTCGACGGATTCGAGCGTCCGGACCGAGTCGTCGAGAAACGAGAGCACGTCGCCGGGATAGGCGTACACCATGTAGTCGTCGCTCATCACGTCGACGATGGCGTCGGGGCCGAGACCCTGCGCGCGGAGTTCGAGCAGGTACTCGATGAACTGGCGCTCGGGGTAGCCGGTGTAGATGTCGTCGGAGTTCTCGCAGTCGAGGAAGTCCTGCGCGAAGTCGAGTAGACGGTCGCGGGTGGCGTCGTCCACCTTGGCGAGGCCCTCGCCGGAGTAGAGGATTTCGAGGGTCGCACCGCTGAAGACGCGCTTGGGGATGTTCGTATCCAGTTGCGAGACGATTTGGCGGTGGTTTTTGAGATAGATCTTGTCCGTGATAGCCACTGCTACCCGCGACTTCGAGCCACCGCGGCAAAAGCGTCCCGCTCGCCGGCGCGGGTGGTCGGTGGGGGCGACCTCTGTTACGTACTGTCATTCCGGGACCGTAGCGTAACGTATTTTAGTCGTAGCGGATTAGGAAGGGTTGCAACGTGTCCGGGTTGGGGTAGTGGACTATCCTTCAGCCTTGTGGAGGCTGAGACGCGGGTTCAATTCTCGCACCTGGACCTCTTCTCTACATTTCGACCGGTGAGCGCCGCAATCGAAAGAGGAGCACCGCGCATCGCCCACCAGACCCAAGTGTGCCACACACTAACATTCATCGTGGGATGAGAACCCAACTCCGCGCGGACAACTCGGTGTTCGACCGCATCCGCGACGCGATACTTAACCGCGGCGACCCGGAGGACAACGAAGACCCCGTCGGCCCCACGGTACCGACGGGCTGACCGGTCGCTCCGCAGAGTCGTCGTCGGTTCACCCCGCTTTTCCGCGAGCCGGTGCTCGAACCGCCGGGAGCGAAGCGGCCCGTCCGGAAGCGTCGAGACGACCGTCGTCGCCGACAACCCGAAGGGAACGCCGGAAACGGGCAGGTCTTTCTTCCGGGCGTCATACGGCCCAGCCATGCAGGTCGCCATCCTCACCGTCGGCAACGAACTGCTCGCGGGGGACATCGAGAACACGAACGCGACGTGGTTAGCTCGGCGGCTCACCGAGGGCGGGGCGACGGTCGCGCGGATTCAGACGGTCCCCGACGACCACGAGGTCATCGCCGAGACGGTCGCCGACTGGGCGGCCGCCTTCGACGCGGTCCTCGTCACCGGCGGCCTCGGCGGGACGCCGGACGACATCACGATGGAGGCCGTCGCCGCCGGGCTCGACCGGGCGTTCGTCGTCAACGAGGAGGCCGAAACGCAGGTCGAAGCGACCATCGCGGCGATTCTCGAACGCCGACCGGACATCGACTTCGACCTCGAACCCGAGTGGTACGCCTCGATGCCCGCCGACGCCGAGGTGCTTCCGAACGAAGAGGGCCTCGCGCCCGGCTGTCGGGCGGGGAACGTCTACGTCTTGCCGGGCATCCCCACGGAGATGAAGCCGATGTTCGAGTCCATCGCCGAGCGGTTCGCCGGCGACGTTCGGTCGCGGGTGGTGTACGCCGACGCGCCGGAGGGGGCCGTCGCCCGCGAACTCGGTGTCGTCACCGAGCGCTTCGGCGTGGGCGTCGGGAGCTATCCCAACAGCGGCGGGCCGACGCGAATCAAACTCACCGGCGGCGACCCGGCGGCGCTCGACGAGGCGATGGCGTGGTTCCGGTCGAACGCGACGGTCGACCTCTACGAGAGCGAGGCGGCCGTGATGGCGGCGCGCGAAGCGGAGACGGACGGCGAGTAACCGAACCAGCGGGCGGCTGGCCGGTCAGCGGAGTTGTGCGAGACTGGCGTCGGCGCGGGGCATGGCGTCGAGCGACCCGCGACTGCGGATGATGTTGAAGGCGGTGACGAGGTCCGACCGGGAGACGAGGCCGACGAGTTCGCCCGCCTCGTCGACGACCGGGAGGCGGCCCACGCCGCGCTCCTGCATGAGGGCGATAGCGTCCATCGCGTCGGCGTCGGGGGTGATGGTCGTCAGTTCGTCGCTCATGATGTCGTCGACGCGGAAGGCGTCGCGCTCGACCTCCTTGACGCCGCGGGCGTCGTCGAGAGTGACCATGCCGACGAGGTCGCCGTTTCTGAGGACCGGGTAGCCCGTGTGGCGCTCGACGAACATGCGTTCGAGGAGTTCCGCGACGGAGGTCTTCTCGTCGACCACGTCGAGGTTCTCGCGGCCGGTCATGATGTCGCGGACGACCACGTCTTGGAACGTCGCCTTGAGGACGGTCTGTTGGGCCTCGCCGGACGCGCCCATGTAGATGAAGAAGGCGAGCGCGACGAGAAACAGGTTGAAAAACAGGCCGAACAGGCCGAGCAGGAACGCGAACACCTTGCCGACCTCGGCGGCCATCTGCGTCGCTTTCGCGTGCGGGCGGTTCCGCGCGAGGAGCGCCCGGAGGACGCGCCCGCCGTCCATCGGGAAGCCGGGGAGCATGTTGAACACGGCGAGCGAGACGTTCACCAGCGCGAGGTAGCCGAGGACGAACTGCGCGGGGGCCTGCGACGCGGGGAGCAACAGGAAGCCGGCGTAGGAGACGACGCCGATGGCGACCGAGACGAGCGGGCCGGCGACGGCGATGGTGAACTCCTGTTTCCAGTCCTCGGGTATCTCCTTGAACCGGGCGACGCCGCCGAAGAGCCAGAGCGTGATGGACTCGATTTCGTAGCCGTAGCGCATGGCGACGAGCGAGTGGCCGAACTCGTGGAGCAGAACGCCGGCGAACAGGCCGATGGCGGCCGCGCTCCCGAGCACCCACTGCATCGACCCCGCGGAGATGGCCGCGCCGTCGATGCTCGCGCCGAAGAGGTCGTTGACGATGAGCGCGAGATTCGTCACGTCCGAGCCGATGAGCCACGCGAAAAGCGGGAGAACGATGAGGAACGTGAGGTCCAACTTTATCGGGATGCCGAAGACGCTACCGATGCGGATTCCTCGCATACCCGTAGTAACCCCGGAGGGGCCTTAAGCAGTCAGGGCGGGGAGACGGGGAAATGCTTACGCGGGCGGGCAATCCACGGGGAGATATGAGCGATTCCCGACCGGAGCCGGTGGTCAAACGGAGCGCGGACATCGAGTACGAGGCGGTCGGCGCGGCCGACGGGATGTCGAAGGGCGTCCTCGTCTCCGAGGCCGACGGCGCGCCGAACTTCGCCATCCGGCGGTTCGTCCTCGATTCGGGCGCGTCGGTGCCGAAACACACAAACGAGGTCGAACACGAGCAGTACGTCCTGTCGGGGCGATACGTCGTCGGCATCGGCGACGAGGAGTACGAGGTCGAAGCCGGCGACTCGCTTTTGATTCCCGCCGGCGTCGTCCACTGGTACCGAAACGAGTCCGACGAGGAGGGAGCGTTCCTCTGTGCGGTCCCCAACGGCGACGACGCCATCGAACTCGCCGGCGACGCCGACGCCTGAGCGCGGCCGGCCGTCGGTGGCCCTCGGGGGCCGGGAGCGAGGAGACACGGTACGAAGCCGCGTGCGGGTCGCTATCGAATCTGAGCGGTCGCAGGCGAATCGCTGAAATACCACGTCGCCGTAGCAGGCACCGTGTCTAAACAGGTCACCCGCGTCGACACGCTGTTTCTCCACCAGACGGGAGACGACTACCTCGTCGTCGCCCGCCGGGACGGAAAGCGGGTGCTCCGCGGCAAGCTCGAACTCAAAGAGACGAACGCGGGGCCCCGACCCCTGCGCTTTCTGGTGACGCGGAAGGGAGAGGACTCGCCGCGCGACCCGAGCCAGTTCGTCGAACTCGCCCGGTCGGCCGCCCGCATCCGCATCTCGCAACAGACGCCGAAAGACGGCCGCGACGAGCTAAAGGAGATGCTCGACGGCTACCAGCTCGAGGCGCTGACGGTGCGGACCTGCCGCCGCTGTGCCGTCAACGGTCGGTACTCGCCCATCACCGACGACACGGCCATCAAGGCCGAACACGAGCACATCTGCCGCGACTGCGCCGTCAAAGAGCTGGAGGGAGAACTCTCCTTCGCCGGCGGCCTCACGCAGGCGGCCCAAGAGCGCTTGGAGGAACTGCTGTACGAGACGGGCGACCTGACCCGCATCACGAACCTACTGCAGGGCGAGTTGGACCCCGACCTGACGAAGTTCGACACCATCAGCGCGACGACGGAGGACGTGGAACTGGTCGAGACGAGCACGCTCGACCTCCACCCGAACCTGAAGTCGATGCTGACAGACCGCTTCGACACCCTGCTCCCCGTCCAGAGCCTCGCCATCGACAACGGCCTGCTCGACGGCGACGACCAGCTCGTCGTGAGCGCGACGGCGACCGGGAAGACGCTCGTCGGCGAACTCGCCGGCATCAACCGGATGCTGAACGACGACGGGAAGATGCTGTTTCTCGTCCCGCTCGTCGCGCTCGCCAACCAGAAACACGAGGACTTCAAGGAGCGATACGGCCACCTCGGCAAGGTGACCATCCGCGTCGGCGCGAGCCGAATCAACGACGACGGCAACCGCTTCGACCCGAACGCCGACGTCATCGTCGGCACCTACGAGGGCATCGACCACGCGCTCCGAACGGGCAAGGACCTCGGCGACATCGGCACGGTCGTCATCGACGAGGTCCACACGCTGAAAGAAGAGGAACGTGGCCACCGCCTCGACGGGATGATAGCCCGCCTGAAACACTACTGCGAGGCCCGCGCGAAGCGCCGCGAGAGCTACGGCGGCGCGCAGTGGATTTACCTCTCTGCGACCGTCGGCAACCCGAAGTGGCTCGCACAGAACCTCCGGGCGAACCTCGTCGAGTACGAAGACCGCCCGGTCCCCATCGAGCGCCACGTCACCTTCGCGGACGGGCAGGAAAAGCCCCGCATCGAGAACCGCCTCGTGCGGCAGGCGTTCGACTCGAAGTCCTCGAAGGGCTACCGCGGCCAGACCATCATCTTCACCAACTCCCGGCGGCGGTGTCACGAAATCGCCCGGAAGATGGACTACAACGCCGCGGCGTACCACGCCGGCCTCGACTACGGCCAAAGAAAACGCGTCGAGCGACAGTTCGCCAATCAGGACCTCGCGGCCGTCGTGACGACCGCCGCGCTCGCCGCCGGCGTCGACTTCCCGGCGTCGCAGGTCATCTTCGACACGCTGGCGATGGGCATCGAGTGGCTCTCCGTACAGGAGTTCAGCCAGATGCTCGGCCGCGCCGGCCGCCCCGACTACCACGACAAGGGCGTCGTCTACCTGCTCGTCGAACCCGACGCGAGCTATCACAACACGATGGAGATGACCGAAGACGAGGTCGCGTTCAAGCTCCTCAAAGGCGAGATGGAGGAGGTCCGCACTGTTTACGACCAGTCCTCGGCGGTCGAGGAGACGCTGGCGAACATCGTCGTCGCCGGCAAGAAGGCGAAGGCGCTCAACAGCCGGATGCTCGGCGAGGTGCCGACGACCCACGCGGTCGGCAAGCTCTTGGAGTGGGGCTTCATCGACGGGCTGGACCCGACGCCGCTCGGCCTCGCCGTGACCCGGCAGTTCCTCTCGCCGAGGGAGGCGTTCGCCATCCTCGACGGTATCCGGAAGGGGTCGTCGCCGTACGAAATCGTCGCCGACCTCGAACTCGACGAGGAGGGCCGGTAGCGACCGGCGCGCTCGGCCGAGGCTGATATTCCGAATCCCGCACGCTTTTTGGCCGCCGATACATCGATGACCGCGTGGTAGCGATAACGCCGGACATCCTCGTCGTCTTCGCCGTCATCCTCGTCGCGCTGGCGTTCTTCGCGACCGAGCCCGTCCCGGTCGACGTGACGGCCATCGGCGTGATGGTGTCGCTGATGCTGATTCAGCCCGCCTCCGAGGCGCTCGCCTCGGCGGGGATGCTCGGCGCGCCAATCGTCCTCTTCGAGTCCTACCCCGGCGACGCCCTCTCGGGGTTCGCCAACACGGCGACGCTGACCGTCCTCGCGATGTTCATCCTCAGCGAGGGCGTCCAGCGGACCGGCATCATCCAGCTTCTCGGCGCGAAGATATCGACGTTCACCGGCGACAGCGAACTCCGGCAACTCGGCGCGACCGTCGGCGTCGTCGGTCCCATCTCCGGCTTCATCAACAACACCGCCGCGGTCGCCATCTTGCTCCCGATGGTGACGGACCTCGCCGACCGCGGCCAGACCTCCCCCTCGAAGCTCCTCTTACCGCTGTCGTACGCGTCGATGTTCGGCGGCATGCTGACGCTCATCGGCACGTCGACCAACATCCTCGCCAGCGACGTCTACTCGCGCATCACCGGCGAAGCGCCCTTCACGATGTTCGAGTTCACCGCGCTCGGTGCGGTGGTCATGGCCGTCGGCATCGTCTACCTCATGACGATCGGCCGGCGGCTCACCCCGGCGCGCATCGAGCCGCGGCGGGACCTGACCGAGGAGTTCGAGATGGCGGAGTACCTGACCGAGGTCGTCGTCCGCGAGGACTCCCCGCTCGTGGGCCAACAGGTCCAGCGGGCGCTCGTCGAGACGGATTTCGACGTCGACCTCCTTCAGCTCATCCGCGGCGAGAGCGTCTTCCTCGAACCGCTCGGCCCGAAGGAGATTCAGCCGGGCGACGTGTTCACCCTCCGGACCGACCGCAACACGCTCGTCGAACTGCTCGACGTGGAGGGCCTCGACCTCGTGCCGGCGACCGTCACCGAAGACGAACTCGAACTCGCCGACCGCGGCCAGAACCTCGTCGAAGTCGTCGTCGCGCCGGGGTCGGCGCTGGTCGGCGAGTCGCTCGCCTCGGCGAGTTTCAGACAGCGGTACGACGCGACCGTGCTCGCGCTCCGCCGCGGCGGCGAACTCATCCGCCGGCGGATGGACAAACTCCCGCTCCGCGTCGGCGACACGCTTCTCGTGCAGGCGACCGTCGAGAGCATCGAGCGCCTCGACAACAACCGCAACTTCATCGTCGCCCAGGAAATCGAGCGCCACGACTACCGCGAGTCGAAGATTCCGGTCGCCGTCGGCATCGTCGCCGGCGTCGTCGCGCTCGCCGCACTCAACTTCCTGCCCATCGTCGTCGCCGCGCTCCTCGGCGCGCTCGCCATGGTCGCCACGAAGTGCCTCCGCCCGACGGAGCTGTACGACGCCGTCCAGTGGGACGTCATCTTCCTGCTCGCGGGCGTCATCCCGCTCGGCATCGCGATGGAGAACTCCGGGGCCGCGGAACTCCTCGCCGAACTGGTCGTGATGAGCGGCGAGTTCCTCCCCCTCATCGCGGTCCTCGGGGTGTTCTACTTCGTGACGGCGCTCCTGACGAACGTCATCTCGAACAACGCGAGCGTCGTGCTCATGATTCCGGTCGCCATCGAGGCCGCGACGACGCTCGGCGCCGACCCGTTCTCGTTCGTCCTCGCGGTCATGTTCGCGGCGTCGACGGCCTTCATGACGCCCGTCGGCTACCAGACGAACCTGTTCGTCTACGGTCCCGGCGGCTACAAGTTCACGGACTACATCCGCGTCGGCGGCCCGCTCCAGTTGCTTCTCGGGGTCGTGACGACCATCGGCGTCGCACACTTCTTCCCCCTGACCTGACGGGGCGGAACGAAACCCTTTACTCCGCGACGGGGAGAGTCGTATGTGCGGGACCGTGGGTTAGCCTGGTATACTTCGGGCCTTGGGTGCCCGTGACCCCGGTTCAAATCCGGGCGGTCCCATACCCATTAAAGGGAATTTGGCTAATTTTACCGATTTCAACAGCCAACAGCGGTGGTTGGCATGATGCTCCTATTCACCGAGGCGAAGCCTCGGGAATGCGAGCATTGCGGGTGCCACGTCACCCGCGATTTCTCGGCGCACCAGCGAGTTGAGAAGTCCAGCAGATCATATTTGTCAGTAACAGATGTCACCTTCAGAAACACAAACTACAATCAGTCTTCGGGAGAGAATTGCCCTTCTAACCCATTCGTAAAAACACACTGTTGAGAATAATAGAATTTTGTATACTCAACTGCCATTAGGGCCACACCCCCACATATATGGAGAAGAAATTCCTACCAGTCAAGAAGACACAGTAGGTGTTCAGTGGGACTTCGAAGCAGAGGATATAGAGAAAGATGTCAGAGAGATGGATGTCAATTTGAGCCAAAGCTATAGTTTTGAAGTGATTCACCAATGTGCAGGTCCAGAGCTCATATACAGTGACACGCCAGACATAGATATTGAGCGGACAATTGAAATTGTAAAAGATAATTGAATATGAAATAAAACGGTATTCGCCCCCTCGTCATTATTTATATTTTGTTTGTCAAATATCATTTAGTGATCCTGTGCTGAGAGGACGTGAGATACAGAAGACGTATGTTCGTGACAATTAATTGAACAATAATGCCCTCCAGACGCCAATTCATCGCCACAGCTGTCGGAACCGTTCCGCTTGCTGGCTGTTCGCTACCCCCCGATGAGAGCGGGAATATTGAGGTTGGGAACCTCACAGAACAGAAAATTTGGGTCGAGATTACGATACGACGCGATGGCGGACTATTTTCGAATCCCAAGCAAGTATACCGTAACAGAACCCAACAACTACCAGCGCACGGCTATCGCACAACTCAGACAGACGTTGTTCGCCCGGGAACGTACGACGTACAGGTCGAAGCGGAACAGATGGAAGAGGAGGAACGCCCCCAACGCAGTACGAAAGACCAGGAACGCCCCCAACGCAGTACGCAATGGGAAGTAACCGGAGAGAAAGGTCGATCTCTCATCATCCACATTCTAGATGGATTCGAGATAGAATTTTTCAAACAGTAATCGCCATCCGTCACCGCGGAACCCCCAAATAACAGCAACAAGACTTTTGCGACGAGCGGGAATCCCCTCAATCAAGGTGAATATTCAACCCCTCGATGTCCTCGGCGGGGTCATGTTCCTCGCCGGTCTCGCGGTCGTGACCGGCGTGGTCGCGTCCGCGGTCGCCCCGGGACAGCGCCTCGGCGTCGGTGCCTCGCTCACGGTGCTCGGAACGGCCGCCGTCGCCGGCCCGCGTATGTATCAAAAAGCCCTCGAAACGACGAACTAACCGGCATCGACCCCCGGCCGACCCGTTTTCGGGTCGAGTTTGCGGTCGCGCTCGCGGAGTCACCGCCGCTTCTTTCGGTACCAGAACCGACAGCCGACGGGCGACTCGCCGGCGTCGATGTCGAGCCGGCTGAGAAACAGGTCGCGGACCGCGAGAGTGACGACCAGTTCGACTGAATCGTCTCCCTCGCGTCCGTTCTCGGCCGGGCGCGCGCGGACCACCCAGTGACCGTCGCGTTCGGCGACCGACTCGACGACGCCCTCGGTCCAGCGGTCGCGGTCGTGGGTCGGTTCCCTCGCGTGGATTCTGTCGTGAACCATCGCCTACGCCGCCCTCACGGCCGCACCGGTGACCGCGCTCCGAGTGGTTGCGTTCCTGTCGGCCTCGCGTTGTTCGGTCTCGTTCGTCCGCTTGACGACGTAGCGCTGGCCGACCATCGGGTCCAAGAGGCTGTCGACCGGGGCGCGGTCGTCGGTGAGAAGCGGCACGTCGTCGGTCGGTTCGTCGTTCCGGTAGGACGTGAGTTCGGCCGCGAGGTCGATGCCGATGTCGCGCCGCTCGTTGCGCGCCTGTAGCTCCTCGGCCGTCACGAGCGTCTCGTCTTTCGTCGCCACCACCTCGATGTTCTGGACGACGACGCTCCCCGCGGTGGGGAAGCTGTACACCTGCGGGTAGACCGACCGCATCGTCTTGTACTCCGCGCGGTAGAACTGCGAGGCCGGGCCGCTCGGCGCGGAGATGACGTTGGCGAACAGGACGCCGTCCTCGTCGAGGCGGTCCGAGGTGAGTTGCATGAACTCCTGTGTCGTCAGCTGAAACGGGACCTTGTCCTTCCGGTAGGCGTCGAGGACGATGAGGTCGTACGTCCGGTTCGTCTCCCGGAGGTACTGCCGGCCGTCCATCGTGTGGACGTTGAGCCGCGGCGACTCCTCGACGCCGAAGTACTCCTCGGCGACGGAGACGACCTCGGGGTCGAGTTCGACCACGTCGACGGTCACGTTCGGGTACTGCTCCAAGAACACGCGCGGGCCGGTGAACCCGCCGCCGCCGACGAACAGCACGCGGTCGATGTCGTCCGAGAGGAGGAAGGGGACGTGGAAGTACGAGGTGTAGTCGAAGACGTGCCGCGTCGGGTCGTCGAGGTCCATCGCGCTGTGGGGCTGGCCGTCGAGATAGAGCGTCCGCGTCCCGCCCGCGTCGGCGACGCGAAGCTCCTGATAGGCGGTCTGGGTGTGGTAGACGGTCGTGCCGCGAGAGTCG
The DNA here is from genome assembly GCF_000337835.1 of Haloferax sulfurifontis ATCC BAA-897. Taxonomy (GTDB): domain Archaea; phylum Halobacteriota; class Halobacteria; order Halobacteriales; family Haloferacaceae; genus Haloferax; species Haloferax denitrificans. The sequence continues at coordinate 23,590 of NZ_AOLM01000022.1, forward strand.
AGGCCGACGCCGCCGGTCAGCGACGCGAGGACGAGGATGGCCGCGATGCCGACGCTCCAGACCGCTTCGTCGCGGCCGATGTTCGGCCGGGCGAGCGCGAGCGCCGTCACGACCGAGACGAGCCCGAAGACGAGCCCGATGTTGGTGACGCTCAGAGACGGGATGAGGAAATAGGTGGTAGCGAACGCGCCGATGATACTGCCGACGGTGCCGACGGCGTAGACGTGGCCCGAGGCCGCGCCCACGTCGGACCGCCCGGAGAGTTCCGCCGCGTAGGGGCTGATGAAGCCGAGGAAGTAGGTCGGCGGCCCGAACAGAAGCGTGATGGCGGGGAGCGACGCGAACCGGCTCGGGACGGGGAGTCCGGCGGTCGACTGGATGAACAGGTCGCCGAGGAGAATGACGCCCGCGATGTAGGCGGCCGTGCCGATGAAGACGCGGGCGAGCGCGCCGTTCGACGCCCGTTCGGCCCGCTGTCCGCCCCGGTGATAGCCGAGGCTCAGCGCCGCCAGAAAGACCCCGATAATGCTCCCCCACGTGTAGATACTGCTACCGAACTCGGGAGCGACCATCCGCCCGGCGAGAATCTCCAACCCCATGCTCGTGACCCCGGAGACGAACACGGCGAGTTCGGGCCGCGTCATCCGGAGCCACGAAGAGGATGAGGGCGTCGATGCCATGTCAGTACGCCAAGGGACGCGACCGTATTAATTCATGCACGGCGGCGAACCCGTTGCGGGGCGAGGCGACGCCCGCCGACGAGCCGGCCGAACGCTCGCGTCCAAACGTCCAAACGCTCTTAGCCGATGAGGAGACCACGCCGGTCCGTGTCCTCTCTCGTCGCCGCGTCCGACCTCGCCCGCGCCGCGTACTGCCCGCGACAGCTCTACTACGCCCGCCGCGACGACGACCGAGCGCCGCCGGCCGCAGTCGCCGGCGTTCGCGCGCTCGCCTTCGAATACCCCGACCTGCTCGACGCCAGCGACGACGCGCTCGCGGCGCGGCCGATTTCGGTGTCGCCCGCGACGTACCGCGAGCGCCTCGCTCGACTCCGCGAGCGCGACGACTGGGATGCGCTCACCGACCCCGTCGCCCGCGACGAACTCCTCGCGGGGAAAGACTGCCGCGGCGTCGCGCACAAACTCGTTCGCCCGACCGACGACGAGAGCGAGCGACCGCCGGAGCCGGTTCCCTCGCTCGTCTCGCCGGGCGAACCCCCCGAACGCGGCGTCTGGGAACCCCAGCGCGTCAGGGCCGTCGCGCTGGCGAAGGCGCTCGCGTGGGAGCGCGAGGCGTCGGTTCCGCGTGCGCTGGTCGAGTACCCGGCGGTCGGCGTCGTCCGAACGGTCAGGCTCACGACACAGAACAAGGCGGCGTACCGGCGGGCGCTCCGCGTCGCCCGCGACCTCGACTTCGTCCCGTCGCGACTGCGCGACTCCGCGAAGTGTGAGTCGTGTGCCTACCGGGAGCGTTGCGGGGTGAAAACGTGGTCGCTGTCGTCGTTGCTCGGTCGGTGACAGGTCGTCGCCGAGAGGGACGCTACGCGTCGGCGGCGTGCTCGTCGAGCCACGCCTCGATGTCGTCGGCCATCGAGCCGCGGCGGTGGACGACGCCGCGGCCGGGGTCGACGACGGTGCTCTCGGTTCCGGGGGTCGTCCCGCCGTCGAGGACGACGGCGACCGCCTCCCGAATCTCGTCGGAGAGCTGTGAGGGGTGGGTGATGCTCCCGGTTCCGGAGCGGTTGGCGCTGGTCGCGGTGACGGGCGTCCCGGCCGCCCGAAAGAGAGAGCGCGCGAGTTCGTGGTCGGGGACGCGGACGCCGACGCGGTCTTTCCCGGCGACGAGCGCGTCCGGCAGGCTGTCGCGTCGCTCCACGACGACCGTCACCGGGCCGGGGAGGAACCGACGCATAAAGGCCTCCTCGCGGGCGTCGGCGACGACGTGCTCCAGCGCGGCGTCCACGTCGGGGAAGCCGGCGGAAAGCGGTTTGTCTCGGTCGCGGCCCTTGATGTCGAAGACGCGTTCGACCGCGTCGGCGTTCGTCGCGTCCGCGCCCATGCCGTAGACCGTCTCGGTCGGGTAGACGACCGCCTCGCCGCGGCGGACGGCGTCGGCGGCGCGCTGCACGTCGTCGTCGCTCATGTTCGAACTGACGCGCAACGGGCGAAAAAGCGTGACGAAAGCGTGACGAAACGGCGATTCCGCGCGTGGACGAGCGCGCGGTCGGCGCGGCGGGGTCGAGAGACCGACCCGCGCGTCGTTTCGGCAGACGAGTCCGGCTACAGGTCGTCGAGGGCGTCCGCGATGCCCTCGTAGTCCGGGAAGTCCGGCCACTCGTCGGAGACCCAGCGGTACCGGACCGTTCGGTCCTCGTCGAGGAGGAACACGGCGGGGCGGTGTTCGGTGACGCCGGCCATCCCGTCGAGGTCGTGTTCGAGGTCGTAGTCGGCCGCGACGCCGGCCGCGGGGTCCGAAAACAGGCGGGCGTCCACGCCGCGCTCCTCAAGGAACGACTTGTGCTCGTAGGGCGACGAGATGGAGACGCCGACCGTCTGCACGTCCGCCGGGACGCCGCGGTCGCGGAGCTCGTTCCAGACGTACGTCGCGGGGAACGCGCCCGCCATCGTGTGGAACACGAGGAGGACGGGCCCGTCGTCGGTGAGGTCCGACAGGGAGGCGTCCTCCCAGAACTCCGCGTTGACCAGCGGCCGGGTGAAGTCTGGGGCGGTGTCGCCCACGGACGGCGCGTCGTGGTCGGGCAGGGAGACGACGTCGAACTCCGGCATCAGGCTCCCTCCCCGTAGGTGTGTTCGAGGTACTCGACGATGTTCGCCGACTCGGACATCGTGACGCCGGTGTTGTCGTCGACGATGGCGGGGACCGAGCGCTTGCCCGAGACGCGCTTGACGACGTTCCGGTCGGAGTGCATCGGCTCGACGAACCGCGACTGGTAGGCCAGCCCCTGCTCGTCGAGCGTGCGGACGACCCGCTCGCAGTACGGGCACGCCTGCAGTCGGTACAGCGTAATCGCCGGTTGCTCGTCTGCCATGGGCGGCTGTTGGGAAGAGCGTCGCCTAAGCCCTTCGCTCGCGGGCATCCGCGCCGCAATATCGGTTCGGCGGGCGACTCGGCGAAGGCGACCGAGGCGTTGAGCGAGGGGGTTCGAGGGCAACTCTTAATTCCGGTCCCGCGCAAGACAACGTAGTTACATGGGTTTGCCGCCGCTACAGTTACCACCAGCCACGACGCTCGCGGCCGCACAGGTCTCGAACATTCCGCTGGACGACACGACGATAACGGTCCTCGGCGTAATCGGAATCATCGTCCTGATCGGTCTCTCGGCGTTCTTCTCCTCGTCAGAGATCGCGATGTTCTCGCTCGCAAAACACCGCGTCGACTCGATGGTCGAAGACGGTGTGCCGGGTGCCGAACGGGTGAAGGCGCTCAAGGACGACCCGCACCGGCTTCTCGTGACCATTCTGGTCGGAAACAACATCGCGAACATCGCGATGTCCTCGATATCGACCGGGCTACTCGTCTTCGTCGGCTTCCAACAGGGCGAGGCGGTCGCGATCGCGACGTTCGGGATAACGGCGGTCGTCCTGCTGTTCGGCGAGAGCGCGCCGAAGTCCTACGCGGTCGAAAACACCGAATCGTGGTCCCTCCGCATCGCGCGGCCCCTGAAATACGCCGAACTGCTGTTGCTCCCGCTCGTCGTCTTCTTCGACTACCTGACCCGCGTCATCAACAAGGTCACCGGCGGACAGACCGCCATCGAGACGACCTACGTCACCCGCGACGAGATTCAGAACCTCATCGAGACCGGCGAGCGCGAGGGCGTCATCGAGGAGGAAGAACGCGAGATGCTCGACCGCATCTTCCGGTTCAACTCGACCATCGCGAAGGAGGTCATGACCCCGCGCCTCGACATGACCGCCGTCCCGAAGGACGCGACCATCGACGAGGCCATCGAGACGTGCGTGCAGGCCGACCACGAGCGCGTCCCCGTCTACGACGGTAACCTCGACAACATCATCGGCATCGTCAACATCCGGAACCTCGTCCGCGAGAAGTACTACGGCGAACGCGGCGTCGGCATCGCCGACATCGTCTCGCCGACGCTCCACGTCCCCGAGTCGAAGAACGTCGACGAGCTGATGGCCGAGATGCAGGACACGCGGATGCAGATGGTCGTCGTCATCGACGAGTTCGGGACCACGGAGGGCCTCATCACCCTCGAAGACATGGTCGAGGAAATCGTCGGCGACATCCTCGAAGGCGACGAAGAAGAGCCGTTCGAGTCGGTCGACGAGAACACCTACCTCGTCCGCGGCGAGGTCAACATCGACGAGGTCAACGAGATGCTCGACATCGAACTCCCCGAGGGCGAGGAGTTCGAGACGCTCGCCGGCTTCATCTTCAACCGCGCCGGCCGCCTCGTCGAGGAGGGCGAAGAGATCAGCTACAACGACATCATCATCCGCATCGAGCAGGTCGACAACACGCGCATCATGAAAGCGCGCATCCAGACCAACGCGGGCATCGAAGCCGCCGACGGCGACGGCGACGAAGACGGAAACGGCGGCGACGAGGAAGCGGAAGTCGAACCCGACACCTGATAGGGCGACCCGACGAACCCGATTCGTTCCGACCGCCGAACTCGACTCGACTCGTCTCGACGCCCGACCGAACTCGTTTTCAGACCGTTGGTCCGCCCCGGTTCAGCCGAGGAGCGTAAAGGAAAGAACCACGAGCACCAGCGACGCCAGCGCGAGAACCACCAGTCCGGTCGCGTCGGCGGTGCCGTCGCCGAGCCGTCGCGCCCGTCCGCGGAAGCGAATCGCCAGCGCGAACGCGCCGAGGCCGACGGCACCGAAGGCGAACCCGCGGAGCGAGATGCCGGTCACGACCGCCATCCCGACGTGGTAGACGCCGAAGACGGCCCAGAGCGCGGAAACGAGGGTAGCGAGCGCGACGCGGAGCGCACGGACGTTCACACACCGAGTACGCTCGACACGAGCGTAAAGACGCCGTAGCCCAGTCCGAGCGCGAGGGCGAGCGAGCCGACCCACGCGAGGACGGTGTACAGCATCTTCCGCCCGGAGACGCCCGACCCGCCGGCGGCGTAACCCGAGCCGATGATGGCGCTGACGATAATCTCGTTAAAGGAGACTGGGACGCCGAGGGCGACGGCGGTCTGGGCGATGGCGAACGAGGGAATCATCGCCGCGATGGAGCGCCGCGGCCCGAGCGAGGAGTAGTCCTGCGCGAGCGCCTTAATCATGCGCGGCGCGCCGGTCCACGACCCCGCGAGGAGGCCCAGTCCGCCGCCGACGAGGAGCGCCGGAAGCGGGACCGTGACCGCGTCGAGAAGCGGGACGAGCGGCCCGATGGCGAGGCCGACCTGACTGCCGCCGGCCGAGAACGCCACGAGGCCGCCGAGGACGAGCAGGAAGCGCCGCTGGCCCCGGGTCTTGTCAGTCGTCACCCACCGGCCGACCACGGCGGCGGCGGCGAGCGCGACGAGGAGCGAGGCGGCGACGAACCAGACGGTCTCGCCGAGGCCGGCTACCCCGGTCAGTTCGACCGCGGCGGCACGGGCGACCGAGGCCGACCCCGACGCGCCGCCGAGCCCGCGAACTCCATGTTGGCGACGAGCAGGCCGACGATTCCGGCGAGCGCGGGGACGGTCCACCGCTCGGAGACGCCGTCGGCGCGGAGGAGTCGGGCGGTCGCGTACGACGCGCCGCCGCCGACGAAGGGCGTGAGCACCCACAGCGAGACGATTTGTTGGTACTTCGCCCACGCGGGGTCGCCGCCAATGGCGAGGCCGGCGCCGACGACCGCGCCGGTGACGGTGAAGGCGGTGGCGATGGGGTAGCCGGCGAAGACGCCGATCGCGACGAGCACCGCCGCGGTGAGGAGCGCGACGACCGCGGCCCCCGCGGTCAGCGTGACGCCGCCGATGAGTTCCGTCCCGACCGCGTTGGTGACGTTCGCGCCCTGCAGGAACGCCCCGGCGAAGCCCAGCAGGCCGACGATGAAGCCCGCGCGCATCACCGAGATGGCGTTGGCTCCGACGGCGGGCGCGAAGGGCGTCGACCCCGACGACCCTGCGCCGATGGCCCACGCCATGAACAGGCTGGCGAGCGCGGCGACGACGAACGTGGCGAGCGTCGCGGCGGCTACCACGGGGCGACCCCCCGGCAATCGTCGGCGTCGGCTGTTGTCCCGTCCATCAGCGGCGGCGGGCCTCGTCGTAGCCCTCGCTCAGTCCGAGGAGCGTCCGACGGACGAGGAGATACCCGAAGAAAACGAAGAGCAACAACGCGACGAGCAGGCCGACGAACACGGGATTCCCCGCGAGAAAGTCGACGAGGCCGTCTACGACCAAAGGGTCGGTCATGTGGGTGGGTTCGGCGGGCACGAGGTATAGCAATTTCGGCGAGGCGTCGTGAAAGAATACGAACACTCATGGGAAGCGGCGAGTAACGCCGATTCGATGGCCGACCTCATCCCCTCCAGCCCGGGCGACCCGGACGACGACCGGGCCGACCGAGACCCCAAGGTCATCGGCCTCGACAGCGACGAGGCGGACGACCTGCTCGGCGCGCTCTCCTCGTCGACCGCCCGGTCGGTCCTCGCGTCGCTCCACGAGTCCCCGGCGACGCCCTCCGACCTCGCCGCCGAAGTCGACACGTCCCTCCAGAACGTCCAGTACCACCTCGGCAACCTCTCGGAAGCCGACCTCATCGAGGTCGCGGACACGAGGTACTCCGAGAAGGGCCGCGAGATGAACGTGTACGCGCCCGCGGACCGAGCGCTCGTCGTCGTCGCCGGGCGCGAGGACGAGACGAAGGGGCTGAAGGGCGCGCTCACGCGCCTCATCGGCGGCGTCGGCGTCCTCGGCATCGGCGCGGCCGTCGTGAACCGACTCGCCCGAACCGGGTCGGTGCTCCCGTTCGGTTTCGGCGCCTCGGGCGGCGGCGCGGGCGGCGCTGGCGGTTCCGAAGCCGGCCAGAGCGGCGGGGCGGGAAGCGGACTCAACGCGACCCATCAGGCCGATGCGGCCACCACGACCGCGGCGGCCGAGCCAACGTCGACAGCGACGCGGACGGCCACGGAGACGGCGACGACGACCGACGGCGGCGGGTTCGGCATCGCCGAGGTGACCACGACGTCGGATCCGACGGCGCAGACCGCGGAGGCGACCCGGACGGCGGTCGAGTCGACGCCGACGGTGACGGAGGCCGCGCGGACCGCGACGGAGACCGCGGCCGCGACGCCGACGCCGGTTCCGGACACGCCGGTCGCACAGACGGCCACGGAGACCGCGGCACAGCTCACGAGCGGGTCGAACGGGCTCGCGGGAGCAATCGGGTCGCTCTCGCCGGGGGCGCTGTTCTTCCTCGGCGGGCTGACCGTGCTTCTCGCGTGGGTCGCGGTGGGCGTACTGCGTGACTAAAACGGCTGTTTGAGCTTACGGTGCGTATTTGATACCGTCACCCGTAGGAGTGAGTACGAGGTCGCGCGTGGCCCCCCAACGGCGACGGGACTGCCATCCGTGCCCCTGCCCCTCACCCCGTCGTCCGCGTGGCCTCGGACTACCCTCAACAGACCCGCTCGGGTCTGTTCCCGCTGATTCTTCCGGCCCTCCACCGGACCTCGCCCCGCTATTCGTCGGGGACGATGCGGAACGTCTCGAAGGTGTCGCCGTCGACCGTGACGAGTCGCCCGCGGAGTCCGCCGTCCGGCAGTTCCTCTAGTTCCGCGTGGGCCTTGCGGTTGCCCCGCGGTTGGGCGTGGCTCCCCGGATTGAGGAGCGGAATCGCCCCGGTGCCGTGGAAGCCCGGCCGGTGGCTGTGGCCGAAGATGACCGCGTCGGCGCCGCGCTCGCGGCCGAACATCGACAGCGCGGTGTTCCCGCCGCGGCGGGTGTGGGTCACCGCGAACTCGACGCCGCCGTAGGTGACGTTCCGCGCCGCGGGAACCCGGTCGCGTATCTCTGATCCGTCGTTGTTGCCGTACACCGCGAGGAAGCTGTCGGCTTCGTCGATGAACGCGTCGAGGACGGACTCGCGCATGAAGTCGCCCGCGTGGACGACGAGGTCGGCCTCGCGGACCGCGTCGAGGGTTCGGTTAGTCAGTCGATGACCGTCCGTGCTGTGGGTGTCGGAGACGACGACGAGCATGCGCCGGGCTAGGGGCCGGAGGGATTGAAACCTACCGACTGTTGCGTCGGGTCGGTCGGAGGCGGTCGGAGGCGGTCAGGACCGGTCGGGGACCGCCGCGGTCGGCGAGCGGTGTCCCGGTTCTGCGTCGGTAGCTCTATCCGGGCGGGGGGAGTGGCCCACGACATGGCAGGCAGTACGTCCGTCGTCGTCGCCGCGCTCTTCGCGAACGGAGCGATTGCGATTCTCAAGTTCCTCGGCTTCCTCGCGACCGGGAGTCCCTCCATGCTCTCCGAAACGTACCACTCCATCTCCGACACCGGCAACCAGGTGTTTCTCCTCATCGGCATCCGCGACAGCAAGCGCGGCGAGACGCAGTCCCATCCCTTCGGTCACGGGAAATCGCAGTTCTTCTACTCGTTTCTCGTCTCCGTGATGCTGTTCGGCATCGCCGGCTGGGAGTCGGCCAAACACGGCTACGACGCCCTGATGCACCCCGCCCACGGCGGGGGCGGCGAGGCGCTCGTCCTCGCCGGCTTCGAAATCGAGCCCGTGTTGGTCAACGTCGCCATCCTCCTCGGGGCGATCGCCTTCGAGAGCTACGCCTTCCTGAAGGCGCACGCCGAACTCCGCCGGCAGATAGAGGAGTACGAGTGGACCGGCCTCGTCGAGGCCTTCCGGCAGACGAGCGACGTGACGACGCTCACGGCGTTCACCGAGGACACCGTCGCGCTCACCGGCGCGGTGCTCGCGCTCGTCGGCATCGGCCTCACCGAGTTCACGGGCAACGAGATGTTCGACGCCGGCGCGGCGCTCCTCATCGGGATACTGCTCATGGGCTTCGCCATCGCGCTCGCGTGGGAGAACAAGCGCCTCCTCATCGGCGAGAGCGTCCCCGTGGACGAGGAACAGGCCCTCCGCGACATCGTCAAAAACGACCCGCGGGTCGTCCACGTCGACCACTTCCGCGCGAGCTACGTCGGCCCGGAGAAACTGCTCGTCGCCCTCGACGTGAGCTTCGACCCCGAACTCGACACCGAAGAGCTGGACGACCACATCACCGAAATCGAGTCCGAACTCAGGGCGGCCGACGACCGGGTCCACTTCGTCTACATCGAACCCGAGTTGTAATCCGAACGAACCGAGTGGGACGCCAGCGGCCGACCGCGACTCACGGCGGCCCCTCTCGACCTACCGCGATTCGACCGCGTCGGCGACGAGTTCGACCGCTTCTTCCACGTCCTCGCGCGAGACGTTCAGGTTCGTCGTAAAGCGGGTGTGGTACTCGCCGAACGTCCCGCCGAGGACGCCCACGTCGTCGCACAGACCGACGAACTCCTCGGCCGTCAGCCCCGCGCCCTCGGAGTCGACGACGACGATGTTCGTGTCGGGCGTCGGCACCGAGAGGCCGGAGACGGCGTCGAGACCCTCGGCGAGAACGCGGGCGTTCGCGTGGTCGTCGGCGAGGCGGTCGACGTTGTCGAGCGCGACGAGCCCCGGCGCGGCGATGAGACCGGCCTGCCGCATGCCGCCGCCGAACTGCTTTCTGACGCGGACGGCCTCCTCGATGAACGCCTCGGAACCGGCGAGCATCGAGCCGACGGGCGCGCCGAGCCCCTTCGAGAGACAGAACATCACCGTGTCGACGCGCTCGACCATCGCCGCCGGGTCCTCGTCGAGGGCGACGCAGGCGTTGAACAGGCGCGCGCCGTCGAGGTGGACCGGAATCCCGAGGTCGCGGGCGGCATCGGCCGCGGCGTCGATGTCGGCTTTGGGAACCGCGACGCCGCCGCGGGCGTTGTGCGTGTTTTCGAGGCACAGCACGCCCGTGCCGGCGACGTGAAGCGACTCCTCACGGGCGTGGTCGCGGACCTGCGCGGGCGTCGGCGCGGCGCGCTCGCCGGCGTCGTAGGCGCGGACCTGCAGGCCCGACAGCTGGGCGAAGCCGCCGACCTCCCACTTGTAGACGTGCGCCTTCGCGTCCACGAGCGCCTCTTGGCCGGGGTCGGCGTGGACGCGGGCGGCGATTTGGTTGCCCATCGTCCCCGACGGCACGAACAGCGCGGCCTCCTTGCCGACGAGTTCGGCGGCGCGCGCTTCGAGTTCGTTCACGGTCGGGTCGCCGCCGTACACGTCGTCGCCGACGGCGGCGTCGCGGGCGGCCTCGCGCATCTCGTCGGACGGGAGCGTGACGGTGTCGCTTCGGAGGTCTATCATGCGCGGAGAGACCGCGCCGACGGAGAAATAAACGATGGTCCGCGGGGCGTTCTCGGTCGTGGTCGCAATATTTGCGCTTCGAAAGGTGTTTGCCCCGGGGACACACACGACGCGGTATGGACCCGCGCATCCGCGAGCACGCACAAACCATCGTCGACCACTCCACGAGCGTCGAGGCCGGCGACAACGTCGTCGTCTCCGCGCCCTCGGTGGCCGAGGACCTCGTCACGGCCGTCCACGAACTGCTCGGCGACCGCGGCGCGAACGTCGTCGCGATGGACGCGAACCCGCGATTCACCCGCGCGTTCCTCCGCGCCGGCGACGACGACTACGAGACGCCCGAGCACGTGCTGGCGCTCTACGAGGAGACCGACGTCATCATCCGCGTCCGCGGCGAGACGAACGCGACCGAACAGAGCGACGTGCCGCCCGAGACGAACGCCGCGTACAAGCGCGCCTACAAGCCCGTACAGGGCGAGATGCTCTCGAAGCGCTGGTGTCTCACCCAGTACCCCGCGAAGGGGAGCGCCCAGCTCGCCGGCATGAGCACCGAGACCTACGAGAACTTCGTCTACGACGCCGTCACCCTCGACTGGGACGCGCAGGGCGAACTCCAACAGCAGTTGGTCGACATCCTCAACGACGGCGACGAAGTGCGCATCAAATCGGGCGACGAGACCGACGTGACGATGAGCATCGCCGGCAACACCGCCATCAACGACACGGCCGAGCACAACCTCCCCGGCGGCGAGGTGTTCACCGCGCCCGTGAAAGAGTCCGTGAACGGCGAGGTCTACTTCGACCTGCCGCTGTACCGGCAGGGCCGCGAAGTCTCCGGCGTCCGCGTCCGCTTCGAGGACGGCGAGGTCGTCGACTACTCCGCCGAGGGCAACGAGGAGGTCTTAGACGGCGTGTTCGACACCGACGAGGGCGCGCGTTACCTCGGCGAACTCGGCATCGGCATGAACCGCAGTATCGACCAGTTCACCTACAACATGCTGTTCGACGAGAAGATGGGCGACACCGTCCACATGGCCGTCGGCTCGGCGTACCCCGAGACGGTCGGCGCGGACAACGAGCTCAACGAGAGCGCCGAGCACGTGGACATGATCGTCGATATGTCCGAAGACTCGGTCATCGAGGTCGACGGCGAGGTCGTCCAGCGAAACGGCACGTTCGTCTTCGAAGACGGGTTCTGACCCGGCCGGCGGCGCGCCGCCCGACTACGAACAACTCGCAACATTTCGCCTCCAGTTTATCGCCCGGAGAATCGACTCGCGTCGTCGGTTTTTCCAGTCGAAACGGAAGCCTCCGAGCGGTCGCCGAAATCGGCACCGAGACGCGGGGACGGATTCGGTCTGTCTCGACCGAAATCCGCGGGCTCTCCAGTCGAAGCGATGCCCTTCCGTCTATAGACAGGCGTGTGACAACAGCACACAGATCCCAGTAGGTTTATTTCGAATAGTCGACGAACACGAACCGATGCCAGCGGTCCAGTGCCGGGAGTGTGGACGCGACGTGGCGGTCCACGAGATAGAAACGGCGACCACGACGACGCCCGACGGCTTCGAGACGAGATATCGGTGTCCCTACTGCGACTCCGAGATGCGCGACGTAAAAACGCGAATCGTCTGACGGCGTTACTCTTCGAGGTCGAGGTCGAACTGCTCGTTTTCGGTGACAGCGTTGAGCACGACCGACGTGTTGGACTCGCGGATGTCCGCGTCGGTGAGCAGTTTCTTGATCTGCGTGTTCATGCCGTCGGTGTCGCGGAACTTGCCGATGGCGATGATGTCGTAGTCGCCGGTGACCTCGTACACCGAAATCATCTGCTTTTCCGCGCGGAGGCGCTCTGTGATTTCGGGGAGCGCGGAGCCCTCGACTTTCAGTTGGATGACGGCGGTCACGTCGTAGCCGAGCGCGTCGTAGTTCACCCGCGGCGTGTAGCCCTCGATGACGCCTTCGTCTTCGAGGTCTCGCAGGTGATTCGAGACGGTCGTCACCGACACGTCGAGTTCTTCGGCGAGGCTTCGCAGGCTCGCTCGACCGTCACCGAGGAGCGCGTTGATGAGCTTCGCGTCGAGGTTTTCGTACGTCATTACATCCAGAGACCGTCCGAGGGCATTAGAATTTTACGAATATCCAATTCTGTGGCACACCGCGGGGAATTGCATTAAGCGGAAAGGTCTTTATAGTGCGGGTGTTCGAATCGCGTGTTCAGGAAAATGACGGAAGACAACGCACTCACCGACGGCGGCCTGAGCGACGAGGCACAGTCGGTCATCGACGAGATCGAAGAGAAGAATGTCGACTTCCTCCGACTGCAGTTCACCGACATTCTCGGAACGGTCAAAAACGTCTCCATCCCGGCCTCGCAGGCCGAGAAGGCGTTCACCGAGGGCATCTACTTCGACGGTTCCTCCATCGACGGCTTCGTGCGCATTCAGGAGTCCGACATGCGCCTCGAGCCCGACCCGTCGACGTTCGCCGTCCTCCCGTGGCGGAAGAAGGAAAACAGCGCCGCAGGCCGTCTCATCTGTGACGTGTTCAACACGTCCACCGGCGAGCCCTTCAGCGGCGACCCGCGTGGCGTCCTCAAGCGCGCCATCGCCCGCGCCGAAGACCTCGGCTATGACGTGAACGTCGCCCCCGAACCGGAGTTCTTCCTGTTCGAAGAAGACGAAAACGGCCGCGCGACGACCGTCACGAACGACGCCGGCGGCTACTTCGACCTCGCGCCGAAGGACCTCGCGTCCGACGTGCGCCGCGACATCATCTACGGCCTCGAAAGTATGGGCTTCGACATCGAAGCCTCGCACCACGAGGTCGCCGAGGGTCAACACGAGATTAACTTCACGTACGACGACGCCCTCTCGACGGCCGACAACGTCGCGACGTTCCGGTCCGTCGTCCGCGCCATCGCGTCCGAACACGACCTCCACGCGACGTTCATGCCCAAGCCCATCCCGCGCATCAACGGCTCCGGTATGCACACGCACATCTCGCTGTTCCAGGACGGCGAGAACGCGTTCCACGACGGCGACGACGAGTTCGACCTGAGCGACACGGCCAAGAGCTTCGTCGCGGGCATCCTCGAACACGCGCCCGCGATCACGGCGGTCGCCGACCCGACGGTCAACTCCTACAAGCGCCTCGTCCCCGGCTACGAAGCGCCGGTCTACATCGCGTGGTCCGACCGCAACCGCTCGGCGCTCATCCGCAAGCCGGCCGCCCGCACGCCGGCCGCCTCGCGTATCGAGGCCCGCTTCCCCGACCCGTCCTGTAACCCGTACCTCGCGTTCGCCGCGCTCATCCACGCCGGTCTCGACGGCGTCGAAAAGGACCTCGACTGCCCCGACCCGGTCCGCGAGAACATCTACGAGTTCGACGAGGAAAAGCGCGAAGAGTACGGCATCGAGACGCTCCCGAAGGACCTCGGCGGCGCCGTCGACGCCCTCGAAGAGGACGAAGTCATCCAGGACGCCCTGGGCGACCACGTCTACGAGAAGTTCGTCGAAGCCAAGCGCTCCGAGTTCAAGGACTACCTCGTCGACGTCTCCCAGTGGGAGCTCGACCGGTACCTCGAGACGTTCTAAGCGTCGCGCACGCCTCACACCGATTTTTCTTTCGCGCCCGCTCGCCGGAGAGCGACGGCGCCCGGTGTCGCAGTCGGCGAGAAAAACCGGAAGTGACACGAGCCGAACGCGAATAACAGCCCGAAAACGCGGCCTCAGTCGGCCCGCAGGGACGCCCCGTCGCCGAGTCCGAGACGGTCGTACGCCCGCGGCGCGACGAGGATAAAGGCGACCACCGCCGCGGTGGCGAGCACCGTCACCGGAATCGAGGCGTCGACCACGTCGACGCCGACCCAGAGGCCGCCCGCGCCGAGGAACGCGACGAGCGCGACCGGCGGCGACAACGTCGGCAGTGACTCGTGGTCGGCGAGCCGCGTCCAACCGGCGAGGCCGCCGAGCGACCCGCCGAGCGCCGCCGCGGCGTTTTCGGTGTGCCCGGAGGGACCCGTGGCGAACACCACCGCGAGCGCGAGGACGCTGAGGCCGGCCGAAATAGCGAACAGCCGCGCCGGGTCGAGGTGGCCGGCCGCGTCGGGGTCGTCCGCGCCGGCGACGAGAAAGACCGCTTTCAGGAAGCCGAGTCCGAGGAGGACGCCGACCGCGACGTCGACGCCGTAGTGGACGCCGAGGAAGAGACGCGAGAGCGAGACGGTGCCGACGACGACTGCCGCGGCGACGAGTCGGCGGCGGCGGTCCCACAGGTCGAGAAGCGAGACCGCCGCCCCGTAGACGACCGTGGTCCCGAGGGCGTGCCCGCTCGGGAAGCCGAAGCCGTCGTCTGTCGTGAACGAGACGAACAGGTCCGAAAGCGGCGACGGCCACGCGGGCGCGTCGGCGACGGCCGCTGTCGGCGGTCGCGGCAGGGCGAAACCGACTTTCAGCGCCGTGACGAGCGCCAGCGACCCGAGCGCGAGGCCGACGAAGGAGGCCGCGGTCCGCCGCGGTCGCGCCGTGACTCGGGGGCGGCAGAGCCAGTACAGCGAGGTGAACGCGACGAAGTAGAACCACTGGTCGCCGAGCTGGGTGACGAGACCGAACAGGAAGACCAGCGCGTCCGGTGCCTGCGCAAGGGCGTTTTCGCCGAACCCGCGGGTCTGAAGCGAAAGCGCGAACCGGAACATCTCAGCCGCGGCGTTCGCGAACCGCGTCGACGGCGCGGCCGGGGAGACCGAGCGCGTTCAGGCCGATGCCGAAGATGACGAACAGGACGTAGAGCCCGAGCGTCGACAGGAAGATGATGAGCATGGCGACGACCGCGATGAAGTCCGACTGGAGGTAGTAGAACGCGCCGAGCGTGAGGACGACGCCGTAGCCGAGCACGAGATACGGGCCCCAGCCGCGGGCCTTGCCGCGGCGCATCCGCCGACGGACGTAGCGCTTCAACTCGGCTTCGAGCTTGGGCTTTTCGACCGTCCGGTCGGTCACGTCGTCCTCGAACGCGTCGAGGTCGGCCCGGAGTTCCTCGACCTGCGATTCCAGCTCCTCGATGTCGGGAGCGCCGCGCGGGGAGACGGACGCGCCGGTCTCCGCGTCGCCGGCGTCGTCCGTCCGCGGCCCATCGGTGTCTCCTCGGTCGTCGCTCATATCCGTACGAGCGTCATGTCGGCCTCCCGTATGTTGTACCTGCCGGTCCACTCCGGGTGGTCCCCCCGGCGGGTCACGCGGTTCCGCGGGCGACGCGTCGTCGCCGACCCCCGCGAGGACCGCGTTGACGACCGCGCCCGAAAGCAGGATGAGCCCCGAAAAGTAGAACCACGTCACGAGCAACAGGAGCGTCCCGAGCGCGCCCGCGACCGACGCGCCGGCCACCGACGCGTAGACGCCGAATCCGACCCCGAGGAGCGTCCAGCCGACGGCCGCGAAGACGGTTCCCGGAACGACCTGCCGCGGCGAGAGGTCGGCGTCGGGAAAGACGTAGTACAGCGGGAAGAACGCCGCACACAGCGTGAGAAGCAACAGAATCGGCGAGAGCAGTTGGATGAACGGCACGTCGAGCAGGCCGAGGAGCGCGGTCAGCACCGCGACGCCGATGGTGCCGACGCCGATGCTGGCGAGGGCGATGGTGCCGTCGCGGAGCTGGTCGAGGAGGCCGCCCGCCTCCGAGCCGTAGATGCGCGAGAAGGCGATGTCGAGGCCGCGGAAAAGCTTCAGCGCCCCCCAGACCGTCAAGGCGAGGCTCACCGCCCCGACGCTACCCTGTCCGGTTCGGTCCGCGAGGGCCTCCTCGACGAGGCCCTGTCCGGTCGGGACGAGATACTGCTCGACGAGCGTCTGGAGTTGGGCCTGCAACTCCGCGCCGCCGACCGCGGTGGCGATGACGACGCCGAGCACGAGAAGCGGAATCAGCGAGACGAGCGCGTAGTACGAGATGCTGGCCGCGAGAAACGAGATTTCCTTCTCCCGAATCGTGTCGACGACGGCCCGTGCGACGGGGACGGCGGTTCGAATCGTGGCGCTCACGTATCACGGAAACGACACGGGAGGCAAAGAAGTTACCCGCCGACGCGGCCGCGTGACTCGGTTACGGCCGCTGGCCGTTGCCTCGTCAGGCCTCGGGGTCGAGCGCGGCGGTCGCCTCGCGTATCTCAGCGACCGTCGCGTCGGTCTTGAACGCGGTGCCGTGGTAGTGGGCGGCCGTGGCGTCGTAGCCGGCCTCGCGGAGGGTTTCGAGGAACGTCTCCATCTTCGAGGCCGACCGGCCCCAGAGCTTACAGAGGCGGTGCTGGTCGAAGTGGGTCGGCGTGTCGAGTTCGACCGCGAGCGTGTCGAGGAGTTTGCGGGCGCGCTTCGCGGTGCCGAAGTCCTCGGTCACCTCGTCGCGGACGGCCTCGGCGAACGCCGGCTCGGAGACGGGGCCGAGCCAGATGGGGCCGGCTTCGAGAATCCGGGTCGACCCGCAGTTGGCGCACGACTCGGGCGGGTGGGCGATGAGCGAGTACTCCGCCTCGCGGTGGAGGCAGTCCTCGCAGTGGTAGACGAACCCGGTCGATTCGAGGAGTTCGTCGGCCTTCGTCGCCCGCTCGTCGAGTTCGAGATACGCCCGCGCGTAGTGGCGCGTCGCGTGCGAGAGAATCGGGACGGCGGCCTTGTCGTAGCGGGCGGCGGTGCGGACCATCGCGCCGAGGAGCGTCCGAAGCCCCATCTCGGGGTGGTAGTCGGTGTTCTGCGGGAGACAGCCGTACTTCCGGATGCCGCTTTTCTGGTGTGCGCCGCACAGCGGGGCGGTGTCCGTGGCGGTGACGCAGACGAGGTCGCGGGTGTTTGCGAACGCGGGGTCGGCGAAGGGCATCGGCGTGCCGAAGGGGTCGAGGTCGACCACGTCGAAGACCGAGTCGTACATGAGGGCGTTGGCGTTGCGGTGGACCGCCTCGCCGCCGTTGCCGGCGCGGTCGAGGTTCGACTGGGCGAGTTCGACGGCGTCGGTGTCGAGGTCGGCGCAGGTCACGTCGTAGCCCTCGGCGGCGGCGCGGACGCCCCGGATGCCCGAGGCGGCCATCGCGTCGAGGTAGCTCTCGGCGCGGGGTTCGCGCTCGCGGAAGGCGCGGAGGACGGCCGCGGTGATGTCCCGGTTCAACTCCTGTGTGGGGTTGTAGAAGACATCGTCGCCGGTCCCCGCGGACGCCCCGTCGCGGGCGTCGGGAACCTCGATTTCGACGCCTCCCTCGCTCACGTGCATACCCGCAGTCGCCCGCGCGGGCGGAAACCGGTTGCGATGCGGTTGTGCGACGCGATTGTGCGACGCGATTGCGACGCGATTGCGGCGGTCGGTCCACCCCGCGGCATCGAATGCGTTTTCACCGCCACCGACGAAGTCGGCGGCGTGGACCCGGCCGACGACTGGCGAGCGGCGCTCGCGGAGACCGGGCGACTCTCGCCGACCATCGTGCAGGCCATCGTCGACGCCCACGGCGACCGGGGCGTCACGGCCATCGAGGCCGTCTCCGAGCGACGGGTGAAGCGCTACCGCGACTTCGACGTGGTCGTCGGCTACGACGACGAGTACGTGGTCGAAGACCGGGGCTGTACCTGCAAGGACTCCCAGTACAACCTCGACCCCGACGAGGGCGAGCGCTGTTGGCACGTCCTCGCGGTCGACGTGGCCGAGGCGCTCGGCGAACTCGACCACCACGACATGTGGTACTCCGACGTGCGGGAATTTCTGTAACCACACTTCTCAACGACGCGCCCGTTCGGCCGTTCGGCCCGTCGCCGCGCCGCGGGAACGACCACAATCCTTTCCGAACCCCGCCGCGAACCTCGGCCCAACGGATGGCTGATTTCGACCTCTCTATCGACGAAAAGCGGGTGTACGCGGACAAGTCCGGCAAGCAGACGGTGTACGTCGCCGCGGGCGTCGGGGTCGTGACCGTCGACGTCTCCGACGACCTCGTCGGCGGCTTCCGCATCGACCGCCGGTGTACCGCGCGGGACGCCGCCGGGTCGCCCGGGGAAGTCGCCGTCGCCACCGACGAGGACGTGTTGCTCGTGCAGGGCGGCGACTACCACGAACTCGACTTCGGCCCCGCGACGGCCGTCGGCTTCCACCGGAATCGCGTCGTCGCCGCCGACGATGCAGGGCGCGTCGCCCGCTTCGACGAGTCCGGGTGGGCCGACCTCGGCGCGGTCGGTGCGGTCCGCGCCCTCGACGGGAGCCTCGTCGCGGCCGAAGACGGCGTCTACCGCGTCGGCGACGACGGCCTCTCGCACGTCGGCCTCGACGACGTGAACGGCGTTTCCGACCCCGCGGGCCGCCTCGGCGGCGACTCGGGGACCCCGCTCGCCGCGACCGACTCGGGGCTGTACGCGCTCGGCAACGGCTGGATGGACGCGCTCGACGGGGCGTTTTCGGCGGTCGCGTCGATGCCGGACGGCCGCGCCCACGCGGTCGGCCCGGACGGCGTCGTCGCGCGAGACGCCGAGTCGGGGACGTGGGAGGCCGCGCCGATTCCGCTGGACGAGACGGTCGTCGCGCTCGCTCACGACGCCCGCGCCGCCTACGCCGTCACCGACGCGGGGAGCTTCTGCGTCCGACTGACCGGGGGCGACTGGCGGACGCAGGTGCTCGGGTTAGACACGGTCGGCGTCGCGGTGCGCTGACACGCGACGCGGCTGAACGCAACGAAAAGCGGTTTTACCCCCCACGAGAGACGAACGGGTATGCTCGTACCCGGCGCATCCTCGCAGGCACTCGCGGCCGCGCTCGCTTCCGAACTCGGCGAGTCGCTCGCGGCCGTCGAGTACGACCGCTTCCCCGACGGCGAGACGCTGGCCGCGGTCCCCGGTTTCGACGCCGACGCCGCCACCATCGTCGCCAGCACCGCCAGCAACGACGCCTACGTCGAACTGCTCCAACTGCAGGACGCCGTCCGCGAGGCCGGCGCGTCGGCGGTCACGACGGTCATCCCGTACATGGGCTACGCCCGACAGGACAAGGCGTTCGAGGCCGGCCACCCGGTTTCGGCCCGCGCGGTCGCCCGCGCCGTGAGCACGACGACCGACCGCGTCGTGCTCGTCAACCCCCACGAGGACGCCGTCGCCGACTTCTTCGACGCGCCCGTCGACGTCGTCGACGCCGCCGGGCGGCTCGCCGAACCGCTCCCCGAACTCGACGACCCGCTGTTTCTGTCGCCCGACTCGGGGGCCATCGGCATCGCAGAGACCGTCCGCGACGCCTACGGCGAGGGCGAGACCGACTACTTCGAGAAGGTGCGCCACTCCGGGACCGACGTGGAAATCACGCCGAGCGACGCCGATTTCGAGGGCCGCGACGTGGTCATCACCGACGACATCATCGCCACCGGGTCGACCATGAGCGAGGCAGTCGGGGTCCTCGCCGACGGCGGCGCGAAGCGCGTCTTCTGTGCGACCGTCCACCCGCTTTTGGCTCGCAACGCCCGCACGAAACTCGCGCGCGCCGGCATCGAGCGCGTCGTCGGCACCGACACCATCGAGCGCGACGTGAGCGAGGTGTCCGTCGCGCCCGCTCTCGTCGACGAACTCGAACGGTAGCAGACCACACACTCTCTCGAAACGGTTTTGCCGGTCCCCGCATCTCGGGATAGTATGGGACGTTACGGAAACATCGACTACCCGCGGATGACCAAGACCGGCCTCGGGCTGGGGCTCGCGCTGTTCCTGTTCGGCGCTGTCGGCGCGAAAGTCGCCCTCGCCGTGAGCGGCGGTGCCATCCCCGGCTGGGAGCGCACGCTGTTTTTCGACGCCGAGTGGCTCGGCATCGCGCTGGTGCTGTTCTCGCCGATTATCTTCGGCATCGTGCTCCCCCTGACGGAGTAGATGGCCGACGCCGACCCCCGGTTTCCCGACGCCGACGAGACGCTCGTCCTCGAACCCGACTGCGCGCGCTGTCCGGCGCTCGCCGACTGCCGAAACCGCATCTCGTGGGGCGTCGGCCCCGCTGACGCGACCGTGATGGTCGTCGGCGAAGCGCCCGGCGCGGGCAACCCCGACGCCGAGCGCTGGCGGGGCGGCAACTGGACCGGGATGTCCTACACCGCCCGGCACTCGGGCCACCGCATCCGCGAGACCATGGCCGCCGTCGGCTACGAGTCCGGCGTCTTCTACACGAACGCGGTCAAGTGCTTCCCCTCGGACGGCGAGGGGTCGAACCGCGCGCCCACGGCCGCGGAAAAGGCGAACTGCCGCGACCACCTCGTTTCCGAACTCGAAGCCATAGACCCCGACGTGGTGGTCCCGACCGGCCGCCACGCGACCGAAAGCGTCCTCGCGCTCGACGACGCCTCACTTGACGGCTTTCTCGATACCGTCCTCGAACCCGTCGAGAGCGAGCGGTTCGGCTACACCGTGGTCCCGCTTTTACACCCCTCCTACCGCGACGTGTGGCTGTCGCGTCTCGGCTACGAGTTAGACGAGTATCTGGCCGACTTGGAGTCGATTCTCCCCTAAGCTCGCCGCGTCGACCGAGGCGCACACCGACGCCGACCCCAAACGGTCCGCCGAGCGGAACTGACTCGACCGACTCCGGACCGGTGCGAACTTTCTTTTTCCCGCCAATCGACGAACCACGTATGTCCGACTGCATCTTCTGCGCCATCGTCGACGGCGACATCCCCGGCCGAATCGTCCACGAGACCGAGCACACGCTTGCGTTCCTCGACGCCAACCCGCTCGCGCCCGGCCACACGCTCGTCGTCCCGAAAGAGCACCACGCCCGCCTCGACGAGGTGCCGGCCGACGCGGCGGCCGACCTCTTCGCCGCCGTGAACGACCTCGTCCCGCGCGTCGAGGCGGCGGTCGACGCCGACGCGACGAACGTCGGCATCAACAACGGCCCCGCCGCCGGGCAGGAAGTCGACCACGTCCACGTCCACATCGTCCCGCGGTTCGAGGGCGACGGCGGCAGTCCCATCCACGCCGTCGCGGGCGAGCGACCCGACCTCTCCGACGAGGAACTGGACGACATCGAAGCGGCCATCTCGGGCTGAATCGGGTCTCACACCGGCCGACGTCAGTTCTCTCCCGCCGTAAGTGTCGATGTGAACACATATATGGCCGCCGCAAGTACCGCCAGTCGTGACAGTCCTCCAATCGTTTCGGACGGCCCTCCGAATCGTCACCGAGACGCCCGTGCTCGTCGCGTTCGCCCTCGCGTTCGGGGCCATGGGCGCGTTGAACAACGCCTCCGGCCTCGTCAGTGTGGTCGGGACGATTCTGCTCCTGTTCGGCTCACCGGCGCTCATCGGCGCGTTCTACACCGTCATCGACGGCGCGCGCCCCGGTTCCGACACCGACCTGCGCGCGTCCACCGCGGCACAGCGCTACTACGTGAGCCTGCTCGGTGCGAGCGTCCTTTCCGGCCTCGTCATCATGATCATCGCGATGGTCGTCGGCGGCGGCGTCGTCGGCTACATCGGCTTCGGCCGGCTCAACGCGGTCCTGAACGGCTCCGCGACCCTCACGCTCGTCGAACTCGCCGCCGCCGGGGCGGCCTTCGTAGTCCTCGCGGCGGTCATCTACGTCTTCACGTTCTTCGACACCGCCGTCGTCTTCGACGGGAAGACCGCGGGCGGGTCGCTCAGCCGGAGCGTCGACTTCGTCTTCGGGAACCTCCGGCGGGTCGTCGGCTACGCGGTCGTCGCGACCGTCGCCACCTCGGTCGTCGACCTGCCGGTGCTCTGGTTCGTCACCCTCGACGGCGCGACCACCGTCGCCGGCGCGGTGACGGCGTTCCAAGCGCCGATGTCCGGGGTCGATATCGCCGTCGTGGCCGTCGCCTCGACGGTCACCACGCTCGTCGGGCGGACCTACAAGGTCTGTTTCTACCGGGCCTGCGCGGATGACGCATGGGGTTCGGGGCCGGAGTCGGCCGACGAGAACTGGACGATGTAGTCGCGCGTCCGGCGGCGCTAACGGCGGGCGACCGAAGCTATTAATCTGAGCACCCGACCAATCGCGGTATGTCGATTCCCACCACTATCGCGCTCGTCGGAGCCACCGGCGGCGCGGGGACGACCCGACTGACGCTCGAACTCGCCGCGGCGCTCGCGGACGACGGTCGCGACGTGGCCGTCCTCGACGCGGCGTTCGCCACGCAGGGACTCTCGGACTACGTCTCGGGGACGCTCGACCCCGACGCGACGTCGCTCGTCACCGACGATGCGGACGTGCCGCTCGAATCGGGGCTGGTCGCGTTCGCCCCCGACGCCGAGGGGCGCGTGGCCGTCTGCCCGGCCGCGGCCCCGTTCGAGCGACTCGCGCGGGCGATGACGCCCGACGCCGCGCGGGCGTTCGAGGGGCGCATCGCCGAGGCCGCAGACGGCTTCGACCACGTCCTCGTCGACGCGCCGCTCCTCGCGTCGAACCAGACGGTCGCCGCCGCCGCGGCCTGCGACCGAGTCGCGCTCG
The DNA here is from genome assembly GCF_000337835.1 of Haloferax sulfurifontis ATCC BAA-897. GTDB lineage: Archaea > Halobacteriota > Halobacteria > Halobacteriales > Haloferacaceae > Haloferax > Haloferax denitrificans. The sequence continues at coordinate 46,436 of NZ_AOLM01000022.1, forward strand.
TCGCGCCCGCCACGGACCGCGGTGACGACGCCGTCGGTCGCCTCAGCGCACGGGCCGCCGACATCGGCACCGACGTCGACGCCGTCGTCTCCACGTTCGGCGAACTCCGCGACGCGGACGTCGTCGTCCCCGAAACCGAGGCGGACGGCATCGCCGACGCGCCGGCGTGCCGCGACGACGCCGAACTCGCGGCGGGCGTCGGCGCGGTCGCGGAGGTCGTCCTCGACGTCGAAATCGAACCCGCGGCCGCCACCGGCGGAGTCCTCAACTCGGTCGGCGAGTACGTCCGTCGCTGAGCCGCACGGGGCGTCGAGTATTCGGAAAGACAGTCGGCTCGGTGAGCACCGCCGCTCGCGGGCGCAAAAACCGGGGGAGAGAGTAGAACGGCCGAGAGAGAAAGGCGCGCCTCGCGTCAGAACTGCATGTCGGTGACCGAGCTCATCGTCTCGGCCAGCGAGTCGCGCTTGGCGACCGCGGCGTCGGTGCGGTCGGTCAGCGCGCCCTCGACGGCTTCGACGAGGGGGGCGACGGGGTCGTGCGTCTCGACGTACGTCGCGAGCGCGAACTCCGGCGGCTCCGCGCCGGTGAGCGCGAGCGCGTCGGCCCGCGAGACTCGCCCGTCGACCCAATCGCGGACGATGCGTCGCGCCTCGGGCGCGAGGGGCGTCACGCCCGCCTCGCCGCAACGGTGCAAGAGCTTCGCCGCCGTGACCGGGGCGACGCCCGCCTCGCGCGCGCTCTCTCCGATTGACGTGCCCGAGCCGTGTGCTTCGACGACCCGCTCCGCCGCCGCAGGCGCACAGGGGAGCGCGTCTGCGTGCGCCTCGAAGCGCTCGCGGAGGGAAACGTCGGTGTCGTCGACGGTCGGGACGCGGCTCGAACGCTGTTCAGTCGTCGTCGTCTCTAACGCGGCGGCGATATCCGACAGCCCCATTGACCGGAGTTCCACACCGTTCCGTCAAAAGCGTTCGCAATGAATATCGATATTGATAGCTAAACGTACCGGTAACCGGTAGGCTCTGTCACCCCAAACCGGGGTTCGAACCCCGTTTTGTCCCGTGTTTAAATACCTCTTCGAGACCGATTTTCAATTGTGATGAGTGAAGCACGCTCCCCCCAGGGTTGCCCCGAATGCGACGGACACCTCGGTTTCGAAGCCGGCGAGACGGTCTGTACGGACTGCGGCCTCGTCGTCTCGGAGTACCGCATCGACCACGGTCCCGAATGGCGCTCGTTCGCCGACGACGACCGGAACCCCGCCCGCACCGGCGCGCCGCTCACCCGGTCGCGCCACGACCGCGGCCTGTCGACCGAAATCGGCCGTTCGACGCGTATCAAGGGCCGCAAGCGCCGGCAACTCGCCCGCATGCGCCGCCAGCACAACCGCGCCCGCATCTCGACCAAGCGCGAGCGCAATCAGGTGTACGCTTTCACCGAGATTCGCCGCGTGACGAGCGCGCTGTCGCTCCCGAACCACATCCGCGACCAGGCGTGTTCGCTGTTCGAGTCCGCCCAGAACGAAGACCTCCTGCGCGGTCGCTCGCTCGAAGGGTTCGCCGCGGCCTGCGTCTACGCCGCCTGTCGCGTCGCCGGCGTCTCCCGGAGCGTCGAGGAGGTCTGCGACGTGTCGAAGTCCACCGAGGCGGAGCACCAAGCGGCCTACGGCGCGCTCAACCGCGACCTCGGCCTCCCCGTCGCGCCCGCCGACCCGACCGAGTACCTGCCGCGGTTCGCGACCAAACTCGATCTCGACAGCGACACCGAGCGCCGGGCGCGCGAGTACGTCGCCGACGCCCGCGACGAGGGACTCGTGGGCGGCAAGAACCCCTGCGGCGTCGCCGCCGCGTGTCTCTACACCGCCGCGTGCGACCGCGGGGAAGACTGCACGCAGGCCGAGGCCGCCGAGGTGGCCGACGTGACGCCCGTGACGCTCCGCAAGACGTACGTGGCGCTCCGCGAGTGAGACAGACACCGCAGACCGTGGCCGCGACGGTTCGCTAGCCGAAGCCGAAGCCGAAGCGACGAACCGAGAACTGAACGACTGTCGCGCGACCGAACCGAAACGAGACGACGCTTCTACCGACCGCTTACCCGGACCGCGTCCGCGAGTTCCCGAATCCGAGTACTGGGAAGGCTCTCCGGCGACGACGCGACGACCGGCTCGAACCGCTCGACCGCCTCGGAGAGCCGCGCGTCCGCGGGGACCTCCGTCGCCGGCGCACCGAGCACGTCGGCGAAGGCGTCGAGCGGCACCGGGTCGACGACGCGGTTGACCGCGACGGCGGCGAGTCCGCACCCGAGTTCGCGGGCGAGCTCGCGGGTCCGAACCGCGTCGGCCAGCGCGTACCCCTTCGGCGACGCGATCACGACGCAAGCGTCGGCGACGGCGAGCGGAACGCCGGTGTCGGCGCGCATCCCGGCGGGACAGTCCACGACCACGTCGCCGTGGGCCGCCTCGACCGCGCGGAGCGCGTCGGCGAGGAGGCGAACGTCGGCGGCGCGCGCGCCGGCGAGCGTCCGGCCGCACGGGAGTATCGAGACCGGCCCGCCCGAGCGGACGGCTTCGAGGGGGTCCGCCCGCCCCGCGAGCACGTCGTGGAGGTCGGGGCCGGGCGCGTACGGGAGGTTCGCCATCCCGAGGTCCGCGTCGACGACGACCGCGCCGAGTTCCGCCGCGAGTTCGAACGACAGCGTCGACTTCCCGACGCCGCCCTTCCCGGAGACGACCGCGAGAATCACGCGAGCCTCCGGAGCGCGTCCGCGTCGGGGTCGGCGTCGGCCGCGCGGTCCGCGAGCGCCGTCGCCCGCGCCGCCAACCGGCGGAGTCGCGCTCGGTCCGCGTCGAGCGAGTCGAGCGCCTCGACGCCGAAGTCGGCCTCGGAGAGCGCGGCCGCGGCGTCCGCGACCGACGCGCCGTCCAGTCGCTCGGCGAGTTCGATGCGTCGCTCGACGGTCGCGAGAGACGCCGACTGGACCGACTGCCCGGTCTCGTGCCCGCGCGCCTCGCTGACCCCGACCGCCGCCGACACCTCGTCGTCAGTCGGCTGTTCGGACGGTCCGGTTCGGTCGGGGGCGGCGGCGCGTTCCGATTGCGAAATCGGGCCGGGTCGCTCCTCGTCGGACTCGGGGGTCGTCGCGTTCGTCGGCTCGGGTGTCTCCAGCTCAGGCGACGCCGACTCTGGCGTCTCCGGCTCGGGCGTCGCCGACTCAGCTGTCGTCGGTGACGGGTCAGAAGAGACGGGGACCGCGTCCGCGGGCGGCCGCGCCGAACCGAGCGTCCGAACCGCGTCCTCGGGCGTCGAATCGGCGGCCCGTTCCGACTCGTCGGCGCGGCCGAGAACCTCGATGTCGACCGCGCGCTCCGGAGAACCGTCGACGTCGGCGGGCGCGGCGTCGCGGTCGCCCGACGTCGACAGGGGAACGGCGTAGCCGAGCGCGACCGTCGAACCCGCGGGAACGACGCCGTCGAAACCCTCGTCGTCCCACCCGGGTTCGGGGACGCCGGCACGGCGCGGCGGGAGCACCGGGCCGTCAAGGCGGTTGCGAAGCCTGACGCGGCGGTCGACCGGCGCGTCGTTGTCGACTCGGACCGAGACGAGGGCGACGCCGTCGGCCGCGGTCACGTCGATATCGGTGTGCATAGCGGGGGTGGCCGCGGCTTCGCATATAAACCAACGCCCGGAGCGACCGGGGCGGCCGACGCTCAGACTGTCAACACCGAACGACCGGCACGCCGAGCCAGTCCGCGGCGGCCTCGGCGTCCGAAAACCGGCCGCACGAGAGGACGACCGGCGCGGAGAGGTCGGCGAGGCGGACGGCGGCCAGCGCGCGGGCGACGGGGTCCGATTCGAGGGCGGGCGGTTCGGGCGGCGAGTCGACCGCCGCGGTCGCCGTCGCCGTCGCCGGGAGCGACGCGAGGTCTCGAAGCGCCGCCGCGAACTCCGCTCCGAGTTCGGCCGCGAAGTGCGCCCGGGCCTCGCGGCGGCGGTTCTCGACCGCGTCTTCGAGTTTGAGTCGCGCCTCCCGCCCGTCTCGCTCGGCTCTGACCGCGCGTTCGAGCGCCGAAAGCCGCTGTTCGGCCGCGACGCGCTCCGTCTCGACTTCCGAGAGCTCAGTCGCCGCCGAGACGAGCTCCTCGCGCGCCGCGGCGGTCGCCTCGTCGTCGCCGGCGTCGCGGTGGGCGTTCACCCGCCCGCGGAGAGCCGCGACGCGCTCTCTGAGTCGAGACTCGTCCTCTCCGGCGGCGGCGACGCGGCGACGGGCGTCTCGGAGCGCGGCCGCCGAGGTGTCGGGCCGTTCGCGTTCGTCCGCCTCCGCCTCCTCGGCCGCATCGTCGCGGTGCTCGCCGAGTTTCGCTTCGAGTCGAGCGAGGTCGTCGGCGACCGGAGAGCGGCGGCCGTGCGACCGACCGGCCGCCGCGAGGAGCCACCCGCGGGACGGAGACGGGGACGGCGCGGAGACCGGGACTCTGCCGAGTCTGTCGTGTCCGGGGCCGGGCGACGGGCAGTCGATTCGGAGCGCGCCCGGCGCGTCGGTCCCGTCGTCCGCCCGCACCGCGGCGACGACGGCGTCGACGTCGACCGACTCGCCGGCGAGGTCGATTGCCGACCCTTCGTAGACGGTCCCGTCGGGCAGTCGGAGCCTCATAGCTCGCGGCGCTTCATCTCCGCGGCCGACGGGTGGTCGGTTCCCGAGGCGAACTTGCTGTACGGCGTCGCCGGCGACTCGCGGTCCTCGTAGGCCGCCGCGGCCTCGCGGACCGCGTCGGGGACCGCCGAGAACTCGTTGAACGGCTCGGTTCCCTCGATTTGAACGGCCTCGTCGTGTTTCTCCCGAAGCCGAAGCGCGAGGAAGGCGGCCAGCTCCGTCTCGTCGAACAGCGCGGCGCGGCCCAGTCGTCGGACCACGACCCCCTCGTGGGTCCGACAGATGTTCCGAAGCGTCGTCCGCGCCGCCTGCGAGTAAGTCACGACCAACAGCACGCACGACCGGTCACGGAGCCGGGAGAAAAATCGTTCGACAGCGGCACCGCAGGCCACTCGTCCGGCGGTCGTGCGGACGGTGGTGCGTGGTGCCGAACCCCATATTCGAATCCCCCGCGTTGCGTCTCAGACGCGCTCGACGGAGAACGACACGTCGTCGGCGTCGCCGGTCGCCTCGTCGAGGAGGTCTCTGACCCGCGCTCGCGCGTCGGCGGCGTCGGCGGCGAGGACGACGAGCCCCTCCGCGCGGTCGTCGCCGACGGCCGTCCACGCGTCGAGCGTCCCGTCGCCGGCGTCGTCTTCGAACTCCGTCGCGAACGTCCGGAGGACGGTCACGACGCGCCGCTCGGTGCTGGCGAGGTCCGCGTCACCCGATTCGAGGTCGCGGATGGCGTCTTCGATGTTGCGGATGGCGGAGATTCGGTCCATCGGTCGTCTGTCCCCTCAGCGCACGCTCCACTAAGTTCGTCGGTTCCGCGCGGGAACGGTCGCGGACGGTGTGAGAATCGAGGTCGGCGGCTCAGGTCGCGCGGTACACGTCGCCGCGGGGCTCGTAGATGTCGCCTTTCATCTTGAGCTTGTCAAGCTGGTCGTTGACCGTCTTCTCGTCCATGTTCAGCTCGCTGTTGGCGCGTTCGAGGACCTCCTCGTGGGGCGCGCCCTCATCGTACTCCTCCTGCATGGTGCGGATGAGTTCGAGGAGGTTCTTGATGCGGTCGCGCTGGGTCTTCGAGCGACCCGTCTCGACGATGTCGGCGTCGAACTCGCCGGTCTCGGGGTCCATGCCGATGTCGCGCAGGCAGGACTCGACGATGCCCGTGACGCGCTCTGCGTCCTCGCGGGTCACCTTGTCCGAGAGGCGGACGCGGGCCGAGGCCTCGCCGAGGCGGACGAGCGCTTCGAGCTTCCGGGCGGTCACGGGGACGGGCGCGTCCTCGTCGGCACCGCGGGCGCGGAAGTCAACGTAGAAGTCGCGGATGACCTGTTTCGCCTCGTCGGTCATCGTCGGATAGCAGGTGCGCTTCGCGTAGGCGATGTACTTGCGAAGCAGGTCCGCGTCGATGGTGGGCGCGACCTCGTCGGTGACGGCGTCGACCTGCTGTTCGGTGAACTCGGAGTTGGCGACGTTCGTTCGCTGGGTGTTCAGCTCGCCCGCGTAGTTGGTCTTGAGGATGTGGTCCGCGAGCTTCGAGTCCTCGTCGGGGTCGGGGTCGTCCGTGACCGTGAAGATGAGGTCGAACCGGGAGATGAGCGCGGGTTCGAGGTCTATCTGCTCGCCGATCGGCTCGTACTGGTCGAAGCGGCCGTACTTCGGGTTCGCCGCGCCGAGGAGCGAACAGCGCGACTTGAGCGTCGCGTTGATGCCGGCCTTGGAGACCGAAATCTGCTGTTGTTCGAGCCCCTCGTGCATCGCAGAACGGTCCTCGGGCCGCATCTTGTCCAGTTCGTCGACCGCCGCGATACCCTTGTCCGCGAGGACGAGCGCGCCGGCTTCGAGCGTCCACTGCTGGCCGTCGCCGAAGTCGTCGCGGACGGCCGCGGCGGTGAGACCCGCCGAGGACGAACCCTTGCCGGAGGTGTAGACCGACCGAGGAGCGATATGTCGGATATATGATAACATCTGCGATTTGCCAGTTCCGGGGTCCCCTATCAACAGCATGTGCAGGTCGCCGCGAATCCGCGACCCGTCGGGTAGGTGTTTCGTGACGCCCGAGAACAGTTGGAGAATCATGGCCATCTTCTCTTGCTCGTAGCCGTAGATGGCGGGCGCGACGGACTCGACCATCTTCTCGTAGATGGCCGGGTCGTTCGAGAGTTCGACGATTTCGGCCACGTCCTCGTCGGATATCTCCATGTCCTCGAACTCCTCGTCTTCGATGGTGAGCGAGATGCCCTCCATGTAGTAGTCGAAGACGGGGGTCTTCTCGTTGCCCGAGGTCTGCTGTTCGATGTGGAGGATGCCGACGGCGGTGACGTGGTCGCCGGCGGTGACCTTGCCGGTCACGTCGTCAGAGAGGTTGATGTCGATCGACTGCGGCGTCTCGCCCCCGCGCAGGCCCTCGGGGGACTCCTGAACGCGCAGTTTCTGGGAGTCGACGAAGTTCGACTGGTCGAAGTCGATGCGGAACGGCCCCTGACGCTCGCATCCCTGACACTCGTGGGGTTCCTGAAAGCCGCCGTCGCCCTGCGGGATGTAGCTCATCGTCCCACAGCGCTGGCACTCGAAGGCGGCCTCCGTGATTTTCGGGCGCACGTCGGTCGCCTTGCGGACGATGCCCTGCACCGAGATGAGCGTCCCGATGTGGTCGTCGTTGACCCGGATGTTCCGGATATCGACCGCCTCGGGGAGGTTTCGCATCCGGACGTGCGCCTGCCCGAGTTTCACGTCCGCGGGGAGGTCGAACAGGCGCAGGGCCTCCTCCGCGTACTCCTGGAACTGACCGGGCTTCGTGATGTAGTCGTCCGCGAGCTCCGAGTCGAACCGATAGAGGTCGTCGTAATCGATGTACAGCGACCGCTTTTCCTTCGGGTACTGCTGTGCGAGCGTCCCGATCTCCTCTCGGTAGTAGTTCCGGTAGAACTCGATGAACCGCTCCGTCAGGTCTCGGTTCTGGGGGGCCTGCGCCATCGCACAGGGGTATGTCCCCAAGTGGTTAAGAACCTTCGTCGTCTGACCGACCGCTACAGTGACACGTCGGTCTCGATATCTTCTGTCGCCTCGCGGAGGCCGTCGCGTCGGGCGTCCTCGGCCAGCCGGTTCGAGAGGTCGTCGTCGGTCAACAGCTCCGCGAAGTCGTCGCGGAAGCGGTAGTTGGCCCGGCTCGAGCGGATGTCCGCCTCGGCGGCGGGGCGGCACTCGGCGACGACTTCGACGGGCACGTCGAGCGTCTCGGCGATGGTCTCGTCGTCCGCGCCGTCGACGAGCAGGTTGTCGAAGCGGTCGGCGTCGAACGGGAACTCGCGGTCGGCGTCGCGGACGAGATGGAGGTCGAACCGGGCGGTGCGAACCGCCTCGGGCGACGCGTCGAGTTCGACCGCGAGGTCGGCGTCGGAGTCGCCGTCGAAGAAGCCGACGACGAGCGCGACGAGCGCGTCGTCGTCGAAGCCGGTCTCGAACGCGTAGCGCTCGCGCATCGTCGCCACGGTGTCGTGGACGCGCTCGCGGACCGCTTCGGGGTCGTCCACGTCGGCGAGCGACCCGCGCGACTCGGACTGCTGTTCGGTCACGGTGTCCGAGCCGGTCGCCTCGATGAAGATGTCGCGGAGCTCGGCGGTCTTTTCGTCCATACCCGGAGAATGGCACGTCCAGCGTCTTTAATGATGCTGACCCGAGAGCCGCCGAGCGCCGGAGAGACGACTCGAATCGACCGACGAGGCCCGAACCGGCTCCCCGGCCGCGAACTTCGTAAACCGATAGGTTAAACTGGGTTTACGAGACAGCGATGGGCATGGCAACCGAACGCGAGTCTGTCGAACTCGTCGGCGACGAACTCGTCGGCAACATCGCCCGCGCCGCCCTGTTCGCGGCGCTCATGGGCGCGGGCAGTTACGTCTCGTTCCCGAACCCCGTCTCGCCGATTCCGGTGACGATGCAGGTGCTCGTCGTCTTCCTCGCGGGCATCTTCCTCGGCCCCGTCTGGGGCGGCGGCTCCATCGCGCTCTACCTCGTCGCGGGCGGCCTCGGTGCGCCGGTGTTCGCCGGCGGCTCCGCCGGGTTCGCGCCGCTCGTCGGCCCGACCGCCGGCTACCTCTGGTCGTACCCCGTCGCCGCGGCCGTCGTCGGCCTCGTCGTCCACGGCGGCGTCGACATCGGCGACTACCGCGTGCGCACCGTCCGACTCGTCGGCGCGATGGTCGCGGGCACCGTCGTCGTCTACGCCTTCGGGACGCTCGGGTTCGCGTACGTCCAAAGCGTCGGCCTCGAATCCGCCTTCTGGACGGCCTCCGCCGCGTTCATCCCCGCCGAGGCGTTCAAAATCGCCGCCGCGGTCGGCATCGTCCGCTCCGACGCCATCGCCGCCCAGTAGATGATTCGCGTCGAGGGACTCGTCCACCGCTACGGCGACACGGTCGCGGTCGACGGGGTCGACCTCGCCATCGACGACGGCGAGTGCGTCATCGTCGCGGGCGCGAACGGCTCCGGCAAGACCACGCTCGTCCGGCACTTCAACGGCCTGCTCGACCCCGACGAGGGGACGGTCTCGGTCAACGGCCGCCGGGTCGCCGACGACCTCGTCGCCGCCCGGACCGCGGTGGCGATGGTGTTCCAGCGCCCCGAAGACCAACTGGTCGCCGCGACAATCGGCGCTGACGTGGCGTTCGGCCCGGAGAACCTCGGCCTCGACCGCGACGAGATCGACCGCCGCGTCAGCGAGTCGCTGGCCGCGGTCAACCTCGACGGCCGGGAAGACGAGCGCGTCGACGCCCTCTCCGGGGGCGAAGTCGAACGCCTCGCCATCGCCGGCGCGCTGGCGATGCATCCCGACCATCTCGTCTTGGACGAGCCGTTCACCGGCCTCGACGAACTCGCCCGGCGCTCCGTGCTCGCCCGCCTCCGGGACCTCCGCGCCGAGGGCACGAGCCTCGTCGTCGTCACCCACGACCTGCGCGACGTGGCCGAGTTGGCCGACCGCGTGGTCGCCCTCGCCGACGGAGACGTCGCCCTCGACGCCGCGCCCGACGAGGCCGCAGACCGCCTCCCCGACCTCGACGTTCGCCCGCCGTGTTGACCTACGAGCCGGGCGACAGCCTCGCCCACCGACTCGACCCGCGGACCAAGCTCGCGGTGCAGGTCGCCTTCGCGGCGGCCGGGTTCGCGCACACGACGCCCGCCGGGCTCGTCGTCCTCGGCGCCGTCGCCGCGGGCTGTCTCCGCGCCGCCGACACCTCACCGGTGTCCGCCCTCCGCGACCTCCGCTATGCGATTCCGTTCCTCGCGCTCGGCCCGGTCGTCGAGGCCGCCCGCCTCGGCGCGCCGTGGTTCGACCCCGAGGCGGCCGTCGAACCGGCGCTCGCCAGCGTCCGCGTGCTTTTCGTCTTCTTCGTCGCGGCGGCGTACGTCAGGACGACGCCCGTGCGCGAGTCCCGCGCGGCGATTCAGCGACTCGTGCCGGGTCGCGTCGGCGTCGCGCTCGGCGTCGGCGTCGCGCTCGTCTTCCGGTTTCTCCCCTTGATCCGCCGCGACCTGCGTCGCGTCCGCGAGGCGCAGGCGGCCCGCCTCGGGAGCGAACGGCGGCTGGACGAACGGCTCTCGCTCGTCGCCACCGGCGGCCTCCGGCGGTCGTTCGCGCGGGCCGACGCGCTCGCGCTCGCCCTCCGCGCGCGGTGTTTCGCGTGGAACCCGACGCTCCCCGAGATTCGGTTCGACCGGCGCGACGCGCCCGGACTCGTCCTCGCCGCCGCGCTCCTCGCCAGCCTCGCGCTCTGAGGTCGCCGGAGCGCTCGTAATCCGCCGACCGACACGCCTCGGGTGGCAAGATTTAACCCGCCGTTCTCCGGTGATTGATTATGGACTTTGCGGCACAGGCGGATGTTACGCGGGAGACGTTCTGGACGATTAGTCCGGTCGGCGAGGCGCTCTTCTACGGTCTGGCCGTCATCGCGTCGCTCGTCTTCCTCTATGGGGTGTACGAGCGGTTCGCGCGATACGCGCGGGGTGGCGAAGACCCGTTCGACCGGCTGTCCGACCTCCCGGGACGGACGGTTCGGGCCGCGAAAGTGGTGTTCTCCAACGAAAAGCAGTTCAAACGCGACCGGTTCGCCGGCGTGATGCACGCGTTCATTATGTGGGGCTTCCTGACGCTCCTCATCGGGACGACCATCCTCGCCATCGACATCGACGTGTGGCGGCGGGTGACGGGCAGTTCCTTCTTCGTCGGCGACTTCTACCGCTCGTACTCGTTCGTCATGGACCTCATGGGTCTCGCGTTCGTCGTCGGCGTCGGGATGGCGCTGTGGCGGCGCTACGGGGTCCGGCACCCGCGGCTGTGGGGCAAACACACCGGCTTCGAGGACGCCGCGTTCGTCTGGACGCTGTTTCTCCTCGGCGTCGGCGGCTACGTCCTCGAAGGCGTCCGCATCGTCGGCACCGACTTCCCCGACTTCGAGACGGTGAGTTTCGTCGGCTACTTCGTCGCCGTCGTGTTCGAGACCGCGGGCATGGGACAGGGCCTCGCCCAGACGCTCTACTGGTTCGGCTGGTGGTCCCACGCGCTCCTCGCCTTGGCGTTCGTCGCCGCCGTACCCTACGCCAAGCCCCTGCACATGCTCACCTCCTTCGCCAACGTCGTCACCGCAGACGAGAAGGCCGGCAAGCGCCTCCCGGCGGTCCCCGCGGACACGCCGCCGGACGAAATCGGCTACGTCTCCGAGGACGACTTCTCGTGGAAGGCGATGCTCGACATGGACGCCTGCACGAAGTGCGGCCGCTGTACCGACGCCTGCCCGGCGAAGGCCTCCGGCCGCAACCTCGACCCGCGGGACGTGATTCTCGACCTGAAGACCTACCGCGAGTCGGTCGACGCCGGCGGCGACTCCGTCGACATCGTCGCGGACGGCGGCACCTCCGTCGTCGACGCCGAGTCGATGGAGTCCTGCATGGCCTGCATGGCCTGCATGGACGCCTGCCCGGTCGATATCGAGCACCTCACGCACTTCACCGAGATGAACCGCCGGCTCACCGAGACGGGCCAACAGCAAGAGCCGGTGCAGGAGGCGATGATGAACATCTTCCAGAACGGCAACGCCTTCGGCGACCCCCAGCGCAAGCGCCCCGACTGGACCGACGACCTCGACTTCGAGGTGCCCGACGCCCGCGACGAACCGGTCGAGTTCCTCTGGTACGTCGGCGACTACCCCTCCTACGACGAGCGCAACCGCGCCGTCGCCCGCTCTTTGGCCCGCATCTTCGAGGAAGCCGGCGTCTCCTACGGCATCCTCTACGAGGACGAAGGGCACGACGGCAACGACGTGCGCCGCGTCGGCGAGGAGGGCCTCTACGAGATGCTCGTCGAGGACAACGTCGCCGCGATGGCCGACTGCGAGTTCGAGAAAATCGTCTGCACCGACCCGCACTCGTACAACACGTTCAAAAACGAGTACCCGGAGATGGACGACTCGTTCGACTACCCGGTGTACCACTACACCCAACTGGTCGAGCGCCTCGTCGTCGACGACCGCCTCGACCTCGCGGGCGACGAACTCGCCGCCCAGACCGTGACGTACCACGACCCGTGTCACCTCGGCCGGTACAACGGCGAGTACGAAGCGCCCCGCGAGGTCATCCGCGCGACCGGCGTCGAACTCGCCGAGATGCCGCGCAACCGCGACCAGTCGTTCTGCTGTGGCGGCGGCGGCGGCGGCCTCTGGATGGACCACGACGAGGAGTCGAAACCGTCCGAAGAGCGTCTGCGCGAGGCGCTGGACGACACGACCGGCGGCGTCGAGCGGTTCGTCGTCGCCTGCCCGATGTGCGCGACGATGTACGAAGACGGCCGCAAGACCGGCGACTACGAAGAGGACATCGACGTCGTTGACATCGCCGAACTCGTCGTTGAGGCGCTCGACGCGAAGGCCGCCGCGGCGACGGAAGCGGGCACGGATACGACGCCCGCGTCGGCCGACTGAGTCGGCGGCGCGGCCGTTCTATCTTCGTTTCGTCTCTCCGGTTCTATGCTATTCTAAGTCCAACCGCTCGATGGACTCGCGGATGACGTCCGCCGACTCCCGGAGCGCCGCCGTCTCGTCCGCCGAGAGGTCGAACTCGTGGACGTCGCGGACGCCGCCTTGGTTGACGGTACACGGGAGGCTCATGTAGACGTCGTCGATGCCGTGTTCGCCCGAGACGAGCGTCGAGACGGTGAGGATGGAGTTGTCGTCGCCGAGGATGCGTTCCGTGGTCGCGGCCACCGAGCGCGCGACGCCGTAGTTCGTTCGCTCCTTGCGCTCGATAATCTCGTAGGCGGCCTCGCGCACCTCCTCTTCGACGCGGGCTTTGAGCGCGTCCACGTCGTCGACGCCGTGGCTGGTGGCGTACGACACGAACGGGATGCCGCCGAGGTTCGCCGAACTCCAGACGAGCACCTCGCTGTCGCCGTGCTCGCCGACGACGTAGGCGTGGACGTTCGCGGGGTCGAGGTCGAACTCGCGGCTGAGCGAGTGGCGGAACCGCGACGTGTCGAGGACGGTCCCCGACCCGATGACGCGCTCGGCCGGCAGGTCCGACACCTTCCACGTGACGTACGACAGCACGTCGACGGGGTTGGTGACGATGAGCATCACGGCGTCGTCGTTCAGCCCCTCGGTAATCTGCGGAATCATGTCGGCGAAGATGTCGGCGTTCCGCTCCATCAGGTCGAGGCGGGTCTCGTCCGGCTTCTGGCTGGCACCGGCGGTGACGATGACCACGTCGGCGTCCCAGCAGTCCTCGTAGTCGCCCGTCCGCACCCGGACCGGCGACGTGAAGTACGACCCGTGGTTGAGGTCCATCGCCTCGCCCTCGACGCGCTCTTCGGCGATATCGACGAGGATGATTTCGCCCACGAGACTGCTCTCCATCAGCGCGAACGCCGTGCTCGACCCGACTGCGCCCGCACCGCCGACGACCGCCACCGTACCTTTGCCGCGTTCAGTGCTCATACCGGTCGTTCGAGCGACGGCTTGATAAAAACAGAGCTCCGTTTCGAAGAACTGGGAGTACAACTCCCGTAACGGATGATAATTTGTTAGAAACCGTCCGATAGCGGCGTATTTTTTTAAAGATGAAGAAGTATCGGAGTCGTCGAACCGTCGCACCGGTACCACGCCGACCGTCGCGGGTGCGGTCGCCCGCCGCCCGCGGAGTTACTCGCGGTCGTACTCTTTCTTGAAGCCGCGGAACTCGGTCCGGTGGGCCTCCTCGTCGGCGAGGATGGTCACGGCGAGGTCCTCGGTGACGGGGTCGTTGGCCTCCTCGGCCGCGTCGATGAGCGCGCGGTAGGTCTCGATAGCGTCCTCCTCGGCACCGAGAACGCCGTTGATGACGGCGAGCACGTCCGTGCTGTCCTCGGGCGGCTGGAGGTCGTGCTGGCGCGCCTCGAAGGACCCGGAGCCCGGCGGTTTCTCGTCCAGTTGCTTCAGTCGGTTCCCGAGTTGCTCCGCGTGGGTGAGCTCCTCTTGGATGTCGGTCTGGAGGGACTGCTTTATCTCCTCGGCCCGGACGCCGTCGAGGACGATAGAGTTCGTCATGTAGTTCATCACCGTCTCGATCTCGTCCTGGTAGGCGCGCTTCAACAGCGCGGTTACGTCCTCGGACATAGCGACTTCGTATTGACGCTCTGGCAACAAATAGCTGTTCGCCGCGGCGAGTCGGGCGGGCGGTCGAGCCGTCGGCGTCGGCGAAAATCGGCGTGTGAGACGGGTCGGCGGCGCGGGAGTTCAGTCTTCGAGCGCGACGAGTTCGACGACGTACCCGTCGGGGTCCTTCACGAACGCCGCGCGGGCGTTCGCCGGGTCGATGTCGACCGGCGGCTTGACGACCTCCGGCGACTGCGCCTCGACGATGTCCTCGAACGCGCGGTCGGCGTCGGCGACTTCGACCGCGACGTGGTCGATGCCGGCGGGTTCGACGCGCGCCGCCGAGGTCGGGTCGTACTTGAACTGCAGTTCCATGTCGGTGTCGTCGCTACCGACGTAGACGTTCCGGACGCCGTCGAGTTCGAACTCGTTGGTCCGTTCGAGACCGAGGTCGGTGTAGAAGTCGAGCGTGGCGTCGATGTCCGAGACGACGAGGGCGGTGTGGATGAGACCCATGGCCGACGCGACGCGGCGCGGAGAGATAACGTCTGGTCTTCGTGTCAGGCCTGCCGCGAGGCGTCCACGTCGATGGCGTCGACGGGGCAGATGTCGACACAGAGCATGCAGTCGATACACTGGTCTTCGTTGGTCGGTTCGACCTTCTGCTCGCTCACCGGGTGGTCGGGCGTGTCGACCCACGTGAACACGTCCACGGGGCAGTTTTCGAGGCACGCGCCGTCCGCGAGACAGATGTCGTAGTCGACGGCGACGTGGGTGCCGTGGATGCCGAGTTTCTCCGGCGGTTCGACGGGCCCCCAGACGGCGACGCCGTTTTCGTCGCCCGCTCGCTCCCGGTTCTGGTCGAAGTTCGAGTCGATAGCCATCGCCGGGCGTTGGCCGCACCGGGTACTAAAACGTCCGCATCGGCGACGCGAGAAATCGAAGACGGAATCGGGGCCGGGCCGGGGCCGGTCACCGAGAGGCGACCGGGGCGCGCCGTCGACATCCGCGAGGAGCGCGGTCGCTCGGAAGCGTGACGGCGAAAGGAAACCAGCGGGCGAACGTCAGTCGGGCGACTATACCCGCGCGGCCTCGATGTGTTCGAGGACGCGCGAGATGTGGTGGTCGTCCCGGGCGGGCGCCTGTGTCCGATAGGTGCGGAGGGCGTCTACGAGATAGTCGAGTTCGGCGCTGTCGAAATCTTCGTCGCCGGCCTCGACCCGCGCGAGCAGGCCGGGGGCCGGCGTCGGCTCTTCGTCTGCATCGACCGCCCGCTCGATGGCGTCGAGCAACGCGGCGTGGACGACCCACGTCTCTTCGCGAGAGAGGTCGAGCGCCGTCGGACGGTCCTGGGCCGATGTGGTCATTGTGGGGCCTCTACCGTAACCTATGGGCGGGGAGGCATAAATGTATGTGTACTGTTGTCATGCGACACGCACGACCGCGAAAGCCACGGGGGCGTCCGCTCCCGACGGCTAGTCGAATGCTTCGATTCCCGTCAGGTCAGCGCCGAGGACGAGCGTGTGGATGTCGTCGGTCCCCTCGTAGGTGTAGACGGTCTCGATGTTCTCCATGTGGCGCATCGGCGAGTAGTCGGTCGTGATGCCGTTGCCGCCGAGCATCTCGCGGGCGGTTCGGGTAACCTCGCGGGCGACCCGGACGTTGTGGCGCTTCGCCATCGACACCTGCTGGTGTCGCAGGTCGCCGCGCTCTTTGAGGTCGGCGAGGCGGTGGGCCATCAGTTGCGCGTTCGTGATTTGGGTCGCCATCTCCGCGAGCTTGCCCTGCTGGAGTTGGAACCGCGCGATTGGGCCGCCGAACTGGTCGCGGTCCTTCGCGTACTGACGGGCGTCTTCGAAGGCGTCGCGTGCCGCGCCGACGACGCCCCACGCGATGCCGAACCGCGCCTGCGTGAGACACGAAAGCGGCCCCTTCATCCCCTCGACGCCCGGGAGGACGTCTTCCTCGGGGACCCGCACGTCGTCGAGGCCGATTTCGCCCGTGACCGACGCGCGCATCGAGAGCTTGTCCTCGATTTTGTTCGTCGTCACGCCGTCGCGGTCGGTCTCGACGAGGAACCCGCGGACCGGCGACCCCTCCGCCGACACGTCGCGCGCCCAGACGACCGCCACGTCGGCGATGGGCGAGTTCGTAATCCACGTCTTCGAGCCGTTGAGGACGTAGCCGTCGGCGTCGCGCTCGGCGCGGGTCTCCATCCCCGACGGGTCGGAGCCGTGTTGCGGTTCGGTCAGACCGAAACAGCCGACCGCTTCGCCCGACCCGAGCTTCGGGAGCCAGCGCTGTTTCTGCTCGTCGGAGCCGTAGGCGTGGATGGGGTAGATGACGAGCGACCCCTGGACGCTCGCCATCGACCGGAGGCCGGAGTCGCCGGCTTCGAGTTCCTGCATCAGGAGGCCGTAGGCGCGCTCGCCGAGACCGGGGAGGCCGTAGCCGTCGAGGTTGGGCGCGTAGAAGCCGAGTTCGCCCATCTTCGGAATGAGGTCGGTCGGGAACGTCCCGGCCTCGTAGTGCTCGCCGATGTCGGGTTTGACCTGCTCGTCGACGAAGCGCCGGGCCTCGTCGCGGACGAGTTTCTCTTCGCCGGTCAGGTCGCCCTCCAATTCCAGATAATCGAGCATGATGGTTTCTGCGCTCGGCGCGGTGAAAAGCGATTCGCTCGGTCGAGGTTCGCGGAGACGGACGGTCGAAAAGCCGGAGACGGAAGCGGGGCGGTCGTGATTCAGAGACGGCTCCGAAACCGCGAGACGGCAGTCGAGCCGTCAGGCCGCCGATTCGACCGGGCCCGCGTTCGCCCGGTTCACGTAGCCGACGAAGTTGTCGAACAGGCGCTTGGCCTCGCAGGCCGCGGCGTAGTTCTCCGGCGTGATGCCGTCGACCACCGACTGAATCCGCTCGTCGGGGAGGAACTCCTTCTGCCGGGCGATGGTCTCGGCGGTGTCGGTGTCGTACTCGGGGTGGAACTGGACGCCGAAGGCGTGGTTCCGGCGGAACGCGTGGACGCCGAACTCGTTTTCGGCGAGGAGGTCCGCGCCCGACGGGAGTTCGGCCACTCGGTCGCCGTGGGAGGTGAAGACGGTGAATCGCTCGCCGATGCCGGCGAGGATGTCGTCCTCGTCGTCGGGGCGGGTGCGTTCGATTTCGTTGTAGCCGAGTTCGAACTCGCCCATGTCCTCGACGGTGCCGCCGAGGGCCGCCGCGACGACCTGATGGCCGAAACAGACACCCAAGAGAGGAACGCCGCGCTCGTCCGCGTCGGCGACCCACGACACGAGGCTTCGAATCCACGGCTCGTCCCAGTAGACCGACGACGACGAGCCGCTGATAACGACGCCGTCGTAGTCGAAGTGGTCTGGGAGACGGCCGTCGGTAACGTCGAACTCGACGAGGTCGGCGTCGAGTTCGCGCCTGAAGTTTCGTGACGTGCTCGAATCGCCGTGGGAGGCGTCCAAGAACGCGAGTCGCGGGCGAGTCATCGTGGAGAGACAATCGGCGGGGCTCTAAAGAAGTTGCGCCCGGACCGCTCACTGCCGGCATCTGCGAGGCGCGACGGCGGCCGCGACAGCGGGGCGAACGCGCCGGAACGACGCTCAGTCGTCGCCGACCGATTCGAGAAAGGAGACGAGCGCGTCGTTGACGAGCCGCGACCGCTCGACGGTGACGAGGTGCCGCGCGCCCGCGAACGACTCGAACTCGCCGCGCGGGAGTCCCTCGGCCAGCGCGCGGCCCCCCTCGACCGGCCAGACCGGGTCGTCGTCGCCGTGGAGGACGAGCGTCGGGACCGTCACCTCGTACAGCGGGCCGGCGTCGTAGTCGGCGACGGCGGCGGCCTGCGCGGCCCACGCCTCCGGGTCGGCGTCTTCGCGTCCGCGCCACGAGACGAGTTGGTCGACCACCTCGGGCTGTTCCGCGCGGAACGCCTCGGAGAGCGCCGGCGCGAGCGACTCGCGGAGCGCGGCCGGGTCGTCGGGCGCGGCAGAGAGCGGTTCGGGGTCGACTCCCTCCCCGGAGGCGGCGGTGCCGACGAGCGTGAGGCTCCGGGCGCGGTTCGTCGTCCGCGCGGTCTCCAGCGCGACCAGCCCGCCGAGGCCGAACCCGACGAGGTGGGCCTTCCGGACGTTCGCGTCCGCGAGGACGGCCACGAGGTCGGAGACGAGCGTCTCGACCGAGTACGGTCCCGCGGGGGCGTCGGAGCGTCCGGCCCCGCGGAGGTCGATCACGAGGCTCTCGTAGGGCCCGGCGACGGCGGCGTGTTGCCAGCCCCACTGCCACGCGCCGTAGCCCGCGTCGCCGACGAAGGCGACCGTCTCGCCGTCGCCCTCGCTGTCGTAGTACAGTTCGACCCCGTCCGCGACTGCCGTGGGCATACCGGTGGCTCGGCGGGCGAGCGACTTAGGGCGTCCGTCTCGGGCGCGAAAAAGCGAAAACGAAGCGAACTCGCGGGAGCCGCGGGACCGACTCAGGCGTTCAGGACCGTCCGGAGCACGTCGGGGGCCTCGTCGAGCGCGTCGTCGAGCGCGTCCACGTCGGGGCCGCCGCCCTGCGCGAAGTCCGCGGGGCCGCCGCCGCCGCCGCCGACCTTGCCGGCGAGTTCGCCGACGACCTGCCCGGCGTTGATACCCACGTCGTCGGGGACGCCGACGACGAACTGGGCGCTCCCGCCCGCGGCGGAGCCGAGGACGGCGACCTTGCCCTCCTCGACCAGCGCGTTGGCGGTCGCGCGGAGTTCGTCCGCGTCGCCGTCGAGCCGCTGGACGACGACGGGCGTGCCGTCGATGTCGATTTCGTCCGCGCCGGCCGCGGCGCGCGCCTCGGCGAGCTCCGTCTTCAGGCGGTCGATGGTCTTGCCGCGCTCCTTCCACTCGGTGAAGAAGCGCTCGGCCGTCTCGGGCACGTCCGCGGGGTTCACGTCGAGCACGTCGGCCGCGCCGTACAGCGCGTCCTCGGTGCGCTGGGTGGCCTCGATGGCCGCGTCGCCCGCCGCGAAGGCGACGCGCTCGACGCCGTCCTGGACGGGCTCCGTCGTCAGCACCTTGATGGCCCCGATGTCGCCGGTGCGCTTGACGTGGGTACCGCCGCAGGCCTGCACGTCGGTGCCGACGTGGATGAGGCGAATCTGCTCGCCTGGCGGGATGCCGCCCTGATAGAGGTCGAAGCCGTACTTCTTCTCGGCGTCGCGGCGGTCCGGCCACTCCTGTTTGACCGGGATGTTCTGCATCACGATTTCGTTGGCGACGCGCTCTATCTGCTTTACCTCTTCGCGGGTGATGCGCTCGTAGTGGGTCACGTCGAGCCGCGAGCGGTCGACGCCCTTCGACGCGCCGGCCTGCCGGATGTGGTCGCCGAGGACCGTCCGGATGGCGTGGCCGATAACGTGGGTCGCCGTGTGGTGGCGCATGAGCCGACGGCGGCGCTCGGCGTCGAGCTGGCCGCGGACGAACTCGCCCTTACCGGGGTCCTCGTCGGTGCGGTGGAGCACCACGTCGTCCACGATCTGCACGTCGGTCACCTCGACGGTCGTGTCGTCGGTGGCGAGCGAGCCGTGGTCGGCGGGCTGTCCGCCGCCTTCGGGGTAGAACATCGTCTGGTCGAGGACCACGTCGTAGCCCTCCTCGCGCTCGAACACGTCGAGGACGACGGCCTCGAACTCGGTGCGCTCCTGGTCGTCGTAGTAGAGCTTGTCCGTCGCCGGGAGGTCCCCGAGGCGGTCGTCGCGCTCCTCGGCGTCCTCCTCGCCGTCGACCTGCTCGTGGCGGTCGGCGACGAGCGAGTAGAAGTCGTCGGGGATGTCGACGGTCGCGCCGCGCTCCTCGGCGATTTCCTGCACCATGTCGGGCTGGATGCCGTGGGAGTCGTACAGCTCGATGAGTTCGTCGACCGGGATGGGTTCGTCCTTGTCGGCGTAGTCGTCGGCGAGCTGTTGGACCTTGCGGGAGCCGCGTTCGAGCGTCTTTCTGTACTTGCGCTCCTCACTGCGGACGATGTCGCGGATGGTGTCGCGGTTCTGGTAGTCCAGCCGCTCGGCCTGCATGTCCACGAGCTCGTCGAGCGGGGCGTCGACGCCGAGGTTGTCCACGAGGCGCTTCGTGCGTCGGAGGACCATGCGGGCGAGGTAGCCCGTCCCGACGTTCGAGGGGACGATGCCGTCGCCGAACATGTACGCGAGCGTGCGGCAGTGGTCCGCGATGGCGTAGATGTCTTCGAGCGGGCGGAGCAACGCGGTGAGTTCGGCCTCGTCGACGCCGAGTTCGCCCGCGACGCCGGCGCGCGCGGTGGCGAGGTCGTCGATTTCGTCGATGTCGAGGTGGCCAGAGAGCTTCGCCGCGCGGTGGATGAGTTCCTCCTCCTCGTCGGTGTGCTCGATGCCGACGTTGTCCTTCAGGAACTCTATCATGTCGGGGTAGACGGCCTCGTACACCGTCGGCGTCCCCTGTGACACCCACGTCCACCGTTCGAGCCCGTAGCCGGTGTCGACGATGTAGGTGTCCATCGGCGAGTAGGTGTTGCCGTCCTTGAGTTCGTACTCGCCTTCGGGGTCCTGCTTCATCGACATGAAAACGAGGGTGGCGAGTTCCGCGCCGCGGTAGAGGACTTCGAAGGCGGGACCGGCGTTGCCGCCGCCGACCCACGGGTCCTCGATGTAGGTGATTTCGGAGATGTCCGCGCCGAGCGACTCGAAGAACTCGTCGCAGAGGCGGACCGTCTCGTCCTTCCAGTAGACTTCGCCCGAGTAGGCGTACTTGTCACCCGCCTCTTCGCGGGCGTTGAACGCGTGGTGCGCCATCATCTCGAAGGCCATCGTGTGGCGACCGGTCTTGCCCACGTTGTCGATGTCCTGCATCCGGATGCAAGGCTGGGAGACAGTCAGCGGGTTGGCCGGCGGCGGCGTCTCGCCGGACGTGACGAGCGGCTGGAAGTCGTAGATAGATGCCTGCGTCAAGAGCACGTCGTCGCGCCAGCGGTTCGCGGCGACCGGGTAGGGGTCGATGCGCTCGTGGTCGTGTTCCTCGAAGAAAGAGAGGAACTTCTCGCGCATCTCTTCGAGAGTGTACTCCTCGTCGAAGCCGGGGTTGTCGATGAAGGTGTAGTCGTCGGCGGGCGGTTCACCGCAGGTCTCGCGGTCGGGGTCTCGTGTCCAGAAGTGGACGCCCGTCACGGGGCACTGCTTCCGGTAGAAGCCCTCCTCCTCGAAGTAGTCGAGGCGGTACTCCGCTTCGAGTTCGCTCATTGCCAAACTCTGGTCTACCGTCGGGTAAAACAGTTCCGGGAAATGGACGCAGACGCCCGATTCCCCACAATTTCGCCCGCACGGGCCGCGTCGTTCTTTTCCCTCCCGAGCGTACGAGGGGTATGGAACTCGCTTCACTCCGGCGGCGGCCCGCGGTCGAACTGCTCGCGTGGGTCGTCCTCGCGCAACTCGCCGGCGCGCTCGGGAGCGTCTTCACCGTCACCGCCGTGGGGTCGTGGTACGCGACGCTCGCCCGCCCGTGGTTCGCCCCGCCGAACTGGGTGTTCGGCCCGGTCTGGGTGACGCTTTTTACCCTGATGGGCGTCGCCGCGTGGCTCGTCTCCCGACGGGACCACCCCCGCCGCGAACGGGCGCTCACCGTCTTCGTCGGCCACCTCGTCGTCAACGTCGCGTGGTCCGCGGCGTTCTTCGGACTGCAGTCCCCCGCGGCCGGCCTCGCCGTCATCGTCGTCCTCATCGCGGCGATTCTGGCGACGATGCGCGAGTTCGCCGCCGTCGACCGGCGCGCCGTGGGCCTCCTCGTCCCCTATCTCCTGTGGACGTGTTTCGCCGCCGCGCTCAACTACGGCTTCTGGTCGCTAAACTGAGTAATCCGGCGGGGTCAAAGCGCCGCGCCGCCGAATCGGACCGCTCGCGGCGCGCTCTTGCTCATTGAAAACATGCCGCAACGATTATAGTTCTCGTTGCCCTTCGATAGGGAGACTGCCGTGCACGCGACGGACCCAACGGTTTTCGTGGACGACGACTTCGACGGTATCGACCTCGGCGACGGGGTCACGGTGGCGTCACCGAGTGACGGGAAAGGACCGAGCGACGCCGCCTGCGTCGTCGTCGCGGACCCCGACGCGGGGGTTTGCGACGGCGTGCCGACGGTGCTGTACACCGACGTGCCGCCCGAGGCCGTCGACCGTCCCGACCGATTCGACGCCTACGTCAGACGCGGCGACCGCGCCGCGCTCGAATCGCAGGTCCGCTGGTTGCTCGCGTCCGGCGACGACGCGGGCGCAGACACGGACGCCGAGCGGGCGGCGGAGCCGAGGAACGACCCCGAGTGGGAGCGCCTCAAACGGCTCTACGAGGGGACGACGGAGCTCATCGCCGCGGAGACGGTCGAGAAACTGTACGAACGCGCCATCGGGCTCACCGAGGACATCCTCGAGTTCAACAACACCTCGTTTTTCCGCCACGACGGCGAGGGGTTCTACGTCGCCGCCAACAACGACGGTCTGGTCGGGACGGGACCGATATCCGACGAGACGGGCCTGCTCGGGCGGACCTACCGGACCGGACGCTCGTTTCTCGTGGACGACGTGCGCGACCACCCGGAAGCCGACCCCAACGACCCCGCGTATCGCTCGGCGCTGAGCGTGCCCGCGGGCGACGACGCGGTGTTTCAGGCTATCTCCAACGAGGTCGGCGCGTACGACGAGACCGACCTCACGCTGGCCGAACTCCTCGTGTCGTACGTCTCCGAGACGCGAAGCCGCATCGAGTCGGAGGCCGCCGTCAGGCAGAGCCGCGAGCAGATAGAGCGGCTCCACCGGGGGGCCACCGAACTGGCCGCGGCGACGAGCCTCGACGAGCTGTTCGAGCGGACCGTCGAAATCACGGACGACATCTTGGAGTTCGACATCAGCTACGTGGGCGTCGTCGAAGACGGCCACATCGTCCCGACGGCCATCTCGTCCGACGCCCCGGCCGACGGCGCGGAGCGCGTCCCGCTCGACGACGGCGGCATCGCGGCCGAGGTGTACCTGTCGAGGACCACGAACATCACCGACGACGTGC
Organism: Haloferax sulfurifontis ATCC BAA-897; assembly: GCF_000337835.1. Lineage (GTDB taxonomy): Archaea > Halobacteriota > Halobacteria > Halobacteriales > Haloferacaceae > Haloferax > Haloferax denitrificans. The sequence continues at coordinate 69,746 of NZ_AOLM01000022.1, forward strand.
GCGACCACCCCGAGGCGCGGCCGGTCAAGCGGATGTACCGCGCCGTCCTGAGTGTTCCAATCGGCGACATCGGCGTCTTTCAGGCGACCGCGTTCACGCCCGCCGCGTTCGACGAGCGGGACGCCGAACTGACCGAACTCCTCATGGCGCACGTCGCGGTCACGGCCGAGCGCATCCGCGCCGAGTCGCGGCTCAGAGACGAGCGCGACCGCTCGACGGCGCTGTTCGAACACGTCTCCGACGCCGCCGTCGCCTACGACGTGGAGGGCGGCGCGCTCACGGTCCGCGACGTGAACCGGGCGTTCCAGTCGGCGTTCGGCTACGACGCCGACGACGTCGTCGGAAGCGACCTCCTCGGTCGAATCGTCCCCCCGGAGCCGGACCCGGACCCCGTCCCCGAACCCGGGGCCGACGAGACCATCCCCGAACTCCTCGTCGCCGCCGGCGAGAGCTACCGCGGGGAGGTCCGCCGACGGACCGAAGGCGGCGTCCGCGAGTTCATCCTGAACGTCGTCCCGCTGTCACCCGGCGAGGAGCGCGGGGCGGGCTACGCCATCTACACCGACATCACGGAGCGGAAGACCCGCGAAAGCGAGCTAGAGCGACAGAACGAGCGCCTCGAAGAGTTCGCGAACATCGTGAGCCACGACCTTCGGAACCCGCTTTCGGTCGCCCGCGGAAACCTCGACCTCGCCCGCGAGACCGGCGACGTATCGCGGTTCGACACCGCCGAGCGGGCGCTCGAACAGATGGAACAGCTCATCGACGACCTGCTGTCGCTCGCCCGCCGCGGCCAACTGGTCGACGAGACCGAGCGGGTCGACCTCCCGGCGGTCGCCAAACAGGCGTGGGCGACGACCGAGACCGCCGACGCCGAGTTGGTCACCTGCCAGTCGGTCGTCGTCGATGCCGACGAGGACCGCCTCGTCGAACTGCTGGCGAACCTGTTTCGGAACGCGGTCGAACACGGCGGCCGCGACGTGCGCGTCGAGGTCGGCGGCGTCGACGGCGGCTTCTACGTCGAAGACGACGGCCCGGGCATCGAGCCCGAGCGCCGCGACGAGGTGTTCGAACCGGGCGAGACGACCGGTGAGGACGGCATCGGCTACGGCCTCGCCATCGTCGAGTCCATCGCCGAGGCCCACGGCTGGACGGCCGTCGTGACGTCGGGGACGGCGGGCGGCGCGCGCTTCGAGTTCCGGGCGTGACGGGCGAGTGAAAACGAGCGGAGAGACCGGAGACGACCGGGAACCGCGGCGGTCGGCGCGGCCGGTTCAGTGTACCGAGTTCAGTTCTGCGAGAGTGCGAGCGACGCGAGGAGCGCTTCGAGCTGGACCTGCTCGTTCGCGCCCTCCGAGATGCGGTAGTCGGCCTCGCCGATGCGCTCCATGAGGCGGACGGCCTCGCGTTCGTCGAGGTCGAACTCCCAGACCGAGCGGTGGAGCTGGTCGATGATGTCGCCGCCGGCCATTCCGGTGTCGACGATGAGCGTCTCTAACTGCTTGCGGGCGGCCGTGAACTCGCCGTCGATGGCGTTCCGGACCATCCTCTCGATGTCCTCGGGGCGGGCGGTCGAGGTAATCATGTAGACGGCCTCCTCGTCGACGACTTCGCCGGTCGTCGCGGCGGCCTGCAGGGAGTTGATGGCGCGGCGCATGTCGCCGCCGGCGGCGTAGACGAGCGCGTCGAGGCCGTCCTCCGTGACCTCGATGCCCTCGGCCGCGGCGATGTCGCGGACCTGCTCCGCGACGGCGTCGTCGCCGAGCGGCGAGAAGCGGAACACCGCACAGCGCGACTGGATGGGGTCGATGATCTTCGAGGAGTAGTTACACGAGAGGATGAACCGGGTGTTGTCGGAGAACTGCTCCATCGTCCGGCGGAGCGCCGACTGCGCGTCGTTCGTCAGCGAGTCGGCCTCGTCGAGGAAGATGACGCGGTAGTCGTGGCCGCCGAACGACGAGCGTGCGAAGTTCTTGATGCGGTCGCGGACCACGTCGATGCCGCGCTCGTCGGAGGCGTTGAGTTCGAGGAAGTTGCCGCGCCAGTCGTCGCCGTAGATGGCGCGGGCGATGGCCGTCGCGGAGGTGGTCTTGCCGACGCCCGCCGGCCCCGCGAACAGGAGGTGCGGCAGGTCGTCGCGCTCGATGTAGCTCCGCAGGCGCTCGACGATGTCGTCCTGCCCGTAGACGTCGTCGAACGTCTGCGGTCGGTACTTCTCGATCCAGATTTCACGACCCGCCGGGGCGTCGCCCGACTCCGCGGCCTCGCTCATATCCGTTCTACCGACCGCCCCGCACATAAACCGTGCGAGACGGAGAGCGCCCTCGGCCGACGCCGAGCCGACGGACTGAAACCCGCGCCCGACCCACGAGCGACCATGAACGTGACCGTCGAGGTCGTCGGCGAGGAGACCAGCGAGGTCGCCGTCGGCGACGGCGGGACCTACGCGGACCTCGTGCGGGCGGTGGACCTCAGCCCCCACGAGGTGACCGTCCTCGTCGACGGCCGCCCCGTCCCCGAAGACCAGCCCGTCGAGGTCGACCGCGTGAAGGTGCTCCGCCTCATCAAAGGCGGGTAGTCGGCGCATGGACGACGCCGCAGGAGCCGACGACACCGCAGGAGCCGACGACGACGATATCCGCGTCCGCGAGGGCGACCCCGACGAACTGGTGGCCGTGATGCGCGTCCTCGACGCCGGACTGCTCGAAGCCGACGCGGGCGAGGTCCGCGACCGACTGGCCGCCGGAGACTGCCTCGTCGCCGAAGCGTCAGGTCGGGTCGTTGGCGCGCTGGCGCTCGACGGCGACTACATCGACGCCGTGGCCGCCTCGCCGAGTCGCCGCGGCCGGGGCGTCGGAACCCGACTCGTTCGGGCGGCGCTCGACCGTCGGGGCCGCCTCGTGGCCGACTTCGACGGAGGCATCCGCCCGTTCTACGAGGCGCTCGGATTCGACATCGAGGAGCGAGGCGACGACGACGGGCGGTTTCGCGGCGTCCTGCGCGACGAGTGACGGCCGCTCTGAGTGGGACGAGTTAACAATCGACATAGATTTAGCCGCCGGTCGTCAAGAGCTAGGGAGTCAAGCCCATGGCAAAGCGAGACCGGAGCGACCGTATCCTGACCGACTGGGACCGCGTTTTCGACGCGCTCGCGGACCCGTCGCGCCGCTACGTGCTGGAGTACCTCCACGACCGGTCGGAGCCGGCGTCGGTCTGGGACCTCGCGGTCGCCCTCGCGGTCCGGACGACCGACCTCCCTCCCGACGAGGTGGACCTACAGGTCGTCGAGCAGGCCGAGGTCGGCATCGTCCACGTCCACCTGCCGAAGCTACAGGCCGCGGACCTCGTCGAATCGGCGGGAGACGGCGTCTCCCTGACCGAGCACGCGGAGACGCTCCCGCTTTTCACGCCGGCGTACCGCGGGGTCGTCAGACCGGTCGGCGACGAAGAAGAGAGACGAGAGCTCTGAGAGCGGTCCGCTCAGACGAGGGGTTCGACGAGTTCGCGGCCGGCTTCGAGGAGCGACGAGACCGCGTCTTCGCTCCCGGCTTCGGCGTAGACGCGCATCTTCGGCTCCGTCCCCGAGGGGCGGACGAGGAGCCACGAGCCGTCTTCTAAGAGGAGTTTGAAGCCGTCGAGCGTGACGACCTTGGCGATGTCGCGGCCGGCGACCGTCTCGGGGAGCACGTCCTCTAACTCGTCGATGACGCGCGCCTTCTCGGAGTCGGGGCAGGCGACGCTTATCTTGTCGGCGACGATTTCGCCGTGTTCGGCCTCGATGCGGTCGAGGCGCGCGTCGAAGTCCTCCTCGGCGGTCGCGGCGGCCGCGAGCAGGCCCATCAGCACGCCGTCCTTCTCGCGGACGTGCCCGCGGACCGAGAAGCCGCCGGACTCCTCGCCGCCCATGAGCGCGTCGTGTTCGCGCATGCCGTCGGCGACCCACTTGAAGCCGACCGCGGTCTCGAACACCTCCTCGCCGTGGGCCTCGGCGATGCGGTCGATGAGGAACGTGGTCGAGACGGTCCGGATGGCCGGCCCGGCGTCCGATTCGAGCAGGTAGTCGTAGACGGCGGCGAAAAAGAGGTTCTCGTCGAGGACGCCGCGGTCGGGCGTGGCGATGGCGATGCGGTCGGCGTCGCCGTCGTTTGCGACCCCGAGGTCGGCGTCGTGTTCGGCCATCGCCTCGGCGAGGCCGCCGAGGTTCTCCGCGGAGGGCTCCGGCGAGATGCCGCCGAAGTCGGCGTCGCGTTCACACCGGAGGCGGACGACCTCCGCGCCGGCGGCTTCGAGGAGCGCGTCGGTGACGCCGCGACCGCTTCCGTGCATGGCGTCGTAGACGACCGTGAGACCCGAGAGGTCGTCGCCGACGAGGTCCATCGCGTGGTCGGCGTGCGGCGAGACCACGTCGACGCGCTCGATGGTGCCGCGTTCGGACTCGGGCAGGAGGTCCGGCTCGGCGAGTCGCTCGGCGACTGCGTCGGTCACGTCGGGGAGCGCCGGCGCGCCGTCCGAGGGGATGAACTTCACGCCGTTGTACTCCGGCGGGTTGTGCGAGGCCGTGACCATGAGCGCCCCCGAGAGGCCGCGCTCGGCGATGGCGTAGGCGACGAGCGGGGTCGGACAGTCCCGCTCCGGCAGGAGCACGTCGAAGCCGTTTCCGGCGACGACCTCCGCGAGCGACTCCGCGAAACCGGGGGAGGTCTCGCGGGCGTCGTAGCCGACGAGCACCGGCGCGGTGAAGCCCTCGTCGGCGAGGTAGTCGGCGACGGCCTGTCCGACGACGCGGACGCGGTCGTCGGTGAAGGTGTCCAGCGTGGCGCGCCACCCGTCGGTCCCGAATGAGATTTCGTCCATACGCGCACCACTCCGCGGCGGGGCAAAAAACTACGTTACGAGCCGACGGGGAGGTGACGCGCTCACGACTCCACGAGCCGCAGTTTCTCCCGGCGGCGGAGCTGTTTGATCTCGTACTCGCGGGACATCGCCGCCGACTTCGACTCGAACGCCTCGACGTGGACGAGTTCGACCGGGGTCCGACCGCGGGTGTACTTCGCGCCCTCGCCGGCGTCGTGTTCGGCGACGCGTCGCTCCACGTCGGTGGTGTATCCGGTGTACAGCGAGCCGTCGCTACACTCGATGACGTAGACGAAGTGCACGAGAGAATGGTTCAGGGGCGCGGATATGAACCCTGCGCCCGGCCTCGTGCACGAGGTGTTGGCTTCGCGTGGTGGTCTTTTGTCGCTTCAGTGGTCATGCGGTGCGGGCACGCTGTCGAGCGACCTCCGCGATACCCGCGTTCGCCGAGCAGTTGGGACAGGCGAGAACCTGACCGTCCTTGTCGGCGAACACGCGTGCGAAGCGCTCGGAGACGTGTGACCCGCAGTGGTCACAGACTGGCATTGTTGCGGTCCGGCAGCCACCGAGCCGGTGTATGCTACACGGTACCCCACCCATAAGAGGGCTTCGCGCGTGTGCGTACGCACGCGAAATCGCGCACGACCACGGAGGGACAACTGCCGCCGCTCAGGCGTGTCTACAACGCCCGCTCAGGCGTCGTCGTCGCGGGCGTCGGCGACCGCGCGGGCGATGAGTCCGGCCTGCGCGCCGGCGATGTAGCCGGCGTCGACGTTCACCGTGGAGAGGACGGTACACGACTGGAGCATCCCGAGGACGGCGGCCTCGCCGTCGCCGCCGTGGCCGTAGCCCGTCGAGACGGGCAGGCCGATGACCGGCGTGTCGACGAGGCCGGCGACGACGGTCGGAAGCGCGCCCTCGCGGCCGGCGGCGACGACGACCACGTCGGCCTCGCGGAGCGTGTCGAGGTGGTCGAGCACGCGTCCGAGATGGGCGACGCCCACGTCCTCGATTCGCTCGACGTCCGCGCCCATCTCGCGGAGGACGGCGGCCGCCTCACCCGCGGCCTCAGCGTCGGAGGTGCCGCCGGTGGCGATAGCGACGGTCGCGTCGAGGTCGGGGCGCTCGAAGTCCGGCGCGGCCGCGGCGACCGTCTTCGCCCGGGCGTCGCGGTCGACGTCGGCGTCCGGGAGGGCGTCGGCGACGGCCTCGGCGTGGGCGGTGTCTGCCCGGGTGACGAGCGCCCGACCGCTGGTCTCGACCGCCGCGACGGCCAGCGTCGCCGTCTCGTCGGGCGTTTTTCCCTCTGCCAGAATCGCTTCGGGGACGCCGCGCCGCGTCTCTCTGGCGGCGTCGAACCGCCCGGCGTCGGTCGTCGCGTACCCGGAGAGTCGTACCTCGGCCTCGGCGGGCGAGAGCGAACCGTCCGCGACCGCCTCCAAGATGTCGCGCATGGCCGCACGTTGGCCCGAGGCGTACTCATACCCGTCGTTCCGCCCTCGCGAGGATAAAGCATATATAAGTGGAGATTGTTCCCGATAAATCCGTCCTCATAGAAGCGCCATAACCCCCAAATCCGGCGGTATTAACGTCCAATATAGGAAAGTTTATTAAAGGAGAATCGGTAGGACATTCTGTATGGCAGACCTCATTGTCAAGGCAGCCGTCAAGGAAGCGCTCAAGGACAAGAACGTGGCCTCGGACTTCTACGACGCTCTCGACGAGGAAGTCAAGGAGCTTCTCGAAGACGCTGCTCGCCGCGCTGAGCAGAACGACCGTAAGACGGTCCAGCCCCGCGACCTGTAAACTCGGTCTTTAGACCTCTCGTTCTTTTATCGCCGGCCGGTGAGCGCCGGCCGTGTCCCGCAAATCGAGTCGGTCGTCGGTGCCCGTTCGAGCGCCGGACCACCCGGTCTGCCGCAGGTCCGTTCGAGCGCCGGACCAATCGAGTCAGTATTCGGTGACGTCGACGCCGTCGTCGGTGCCGACGTAGACCGCGTCCGCGAGGCCGACGAACAGGCCGTGTTCGACCGCGCCGGGGAGCGACGCGAGGTCGGTCGCAAGCGACTCGGGGTCGGAAATCGCGCCGAACTCGCAGTCGAGAACGAGGTTCCCGTTGTCGGTGACGACGGGGCCGTCCTTCCGCTCGGCGCGGCGGAGCGTCGCCTCGCCGCCGAGGTCCGAGACGCCCGCCGCGACGGTCGTCCGCGCCGACGGAAGCACCTCGATGGGGACGGCGCGCGAGAGCGTTTCGGCGGTCTTCGAGGGGTCCGCGACGACGAGGAACCGGTCGGCGAAGGCGTCGACCACTTTCTCGCGGGCGTGGGCCGCACCGCCGCCCTTGACGAGCGCGCCGTCGGTCGTCGCCACCTGGTCGGCCCCGTCGATAGCGAGGTCGATGGCGTCGACTTCGTCGAGGTCGGCGACGGGGATGTCGCACTCGCGGGCGAGTTCGCGGGCCGCGAAGGAGGTCGGGACGCCCCGAACGTCGAGGCCGTCGGCGACGCGGTCGCCGATGGCGCGGATGGCGAAGGCGGTGGTACTGCCGGTACCGAGGCCGACGACGGTCCCGTCTTCGACCGCTTCGACCGCCGCCGCCGCGGCTCGGCGCTTCTGCGCGTCGGTTCCGCCGGTAGTCTTCATGGCTCTGCCGACTCGGCCGGCGAGTAAAAATGGTCCTGAAACGGGGCGAGCGAGCCGCCCTCAGAGGCGGTCCAAGACCGCGTCCGCGTCGTAGGCGAGCGAGATGGCGCGGGTCCGACCCCGTCCCTCGATTTCGGTGTACCGGGCCTCGATGACGCCCAGTTGGTCCAGTTTGTTCACGAGTTCGGAGTAGCGCGTGTAACCGAGACCGGTCTCCTCGTTGAACGCCTCGTAAACCTCGCCGGCGCGCTCGCCGTCGTACTCGGCGACGACCCGGACGAGCTCGCGTTCGGGGTCCGAAAGCCCCTGCAGACACCGCGAGAGGTGGACGTACTTCGACTTGTCGTAGGCCGCCTCAACGTCCTCCATGTCGACGGTGCGGGAGGCGCGCATCTCGGCGTGCAGACCGGCGCGGCGGAGCAGGTCGATGCCGACCCGGAGGTCGCCGCTGTCGGCGGTGAACTCCGCGACTTGGTCGAGTTCGGGCGCGCCGATAACGTCCTCGTGGAAGCCGCGCTTCGACCGGCCGCGGAGGATGTCGACGATTTCGTCCACGTCGTAGCGGGGGAAGAACACCTCCTCGGGCCGGAAGACGCTCTGGACGCGCCCGTCGAGTTCGTCGATGACATCGAGCGAGAGGTCTGACGAGATGATGATGACGCCGATGCGCGCGCCGGAGTGCGCCTCGTGGGCGCGCAACAGCGAGTAGAGCGTGTCGGAGGCCTCGTTCTCGTAGAACAGGTAGTTCACGTCGTCGAGCGCGACGACGAGCACCTCGTCGTCCTCGACGAGGCGGTCGGTTATCTGGCCGAACAGCTTCTTGAACGAGATGCCCGACGACGGGGGTTCGTACTCGAAGATATGCTCGAAGACCCGCGAGAACACCGCGTAGCGCGTCGAGTCGACCTGGCAGTTCACCCGGACGGTCCGGACGCCCGACTGCGTGCCCAACTCGCCGAACAGCTTCTGGACCGCGGTGGTCTTGCCCGTCCCCGGCGGACCACGCACCATCGTGTTCAGGGGGCGAGAGCCGCGGACCGCGGGCCGGAGCGCGTACTTCAGGCTCCGCAGTTGGCTCTCGCGGTGGTTGAACGTCTCCGGAACGTGGTCGATTTCGAAGACGTGTTCGTCGCGGAACACCGTCTCGTCCCACGACAGCATCCCCTCTTCGGGGTCCTCCCTCATCGAGTGAAGTACCACGCGCGGGGGACTTAATCGTTTACCGCGGCGGCGTCCGACGGGGGGGGCGGACGGACGCATTGTCTCGACGCGTCCCGAACGCGTTCAACCGCCAACCACCGGAACCCGAGCCACAATAGTTAATTTTCCAACAATGGATGCGCAGTCATGGCAACTCGAATACAACTCGCCGCGCTGCTCGTCTCGCTTGCGCTCGTCGGGGGCGGCGTGCTCGGGTTCGGTTTCGTCGCTGACGAAGACTACAGCTATCGATACGAGGGGCAACTGTCGGAGACGCCGGAGACGGTTCCCCCGCTGTACAGCGAACTCTCTCAGTCGGAACAGCGGGCCGTGGACCGCGCCCTCGCCGGCGAGGTGCTTCGGTTCGAAGACGACCCTGGGAACCTCCCGGGACTCGTCGAGCGCGACGGCACCTACCACGCGTTCGAGTTCGACGCGACCACCGACTACACCGCCCCGACGACAGTCGGTTCACTCGTCGCCGTACTGCTCGGCGCGGTCGGTGTCGTCGCCGCGGTCCGGTGGGAGGTCGCGAGCCGGTACGTCACTTACTGAAGGAGCCGGACGATTCGGTAACCGATGGCGACGAGTAGAAGCAGTCCGACCGCGCCGATACCGAGGGCGACCGGCGTCCCGCCGGTCCGCGAGAGCGCCCCCAGCGCCGGAAGCACGAAGACGAACAGCACGAGGAACCCGCCGAACACCAGAAACACCAGGTAGACGGCGGTCCCGAGCACGTCCCAGATGGCGTTTTTCGTGGCGTGGTAGACGAGGTCGTACTGCTGTCGTTCCTCGGGGGAGAGCGAATCGGAGGGCACGGGCGGGGTTGTCGGCGAGCCAAGATAAATCGTGCGTCGCCGCGGGCGATCGCGTCAGTCGAACATCGCCACAGACGGCCGCGTCAGTCGAACTTCTCCAGCAGTCGCCCGTAGAAGCTCGTCTCGTTCTCGCCGGCCAGTTTCTCCACGATGAGCTCCGGTGTCGACCGCGCGAGGTGGTCCTTCACGGGCGAGCGGTTGACGACGAGTTCGCCGTCCTCCAGCCCGACCGCCTCGATGCCGTCGACCGCGACCGACACGTCCGCCGCCTCTCGGATGCCGCCGGCGAGGTGCGAGACGAACACCGCGGCCGCGCCCTGTTCGGCGAGTTCTTCGAGGATGCCGGCGATGATTTTGGCCGACGCGCCGGGTTCGGTGATGCTCTCCAGTTCGTCCACGAGGACGAGTCGGTCGGCCGCGCCGTCGGTGAGCGCGGCGAAGTCGCGGAGCGTGCTCTCGAACGCGCCGGCGTCGAGCGTTCCCTGCGACTTGGCGTAGTAGTGGAGTTCGGAAAACCGCGAGAGCCGGACCGACTCGGCGGGGACGGGAAGCCCCATGTGCGCGAGGACGACGACGAGCCCCACGAGGTCGAGCGTCGAGGTCTTGCCCCCGCTGTTGACGCCCGACAGGAGCGTGACGCCCGACACCTCGTAGTCCACCGGGTCGACGTCCGCGAAGCCCACGTCGAGGAGGGGCGAGCGGCCGGCCTCGATGGCGAACGACCCGGCTCCGTCGTTTCCGGCCGCGCCGGTGAACTCGGGGAAGACGCAGTCGAAGTCGCGGGCGAACCGCGAGACGGCGAGGCGCACGTCGAGTTCGAGCGCGTCGCGGACCAGCGTCTCGACGGGGTCGCGCAGGTCGCCGAGGTCGGCGGCGAGACCGGCTTTCAACTTCGCGGCGCGGCGGTCGCGGGCGGCCTTCAGTTCGGTTCGGAGGCGGCCGACGGCGTCCTCGTCGTGGCCGAGCGGGAACGACGGGTCCTCGGGGAAGACGCGCTCCGTGAGGTCGGCCTCGCCGGGGCGGAGCGACAGCGACTCGACGAGGTGGTCGCGGGCGGCCGAAAGAGCCTCGTCGAACTCGTCTTCGAGTTCGCGCGACAGCAGGGAGTCGACGCGCGCGCCCTGCTCGACGAGCGACAGGAAGTCGGTCCCCTCGATGGTCACGTCGCGCTCTCGAATCACGTCGCGGAGGCGGTCGTTGGCGACCGACTCGGCGGTCGAGACGGCGGTGTCGAGGTCGTCCACCGCGTTCGAGAGGCGTTCGAGTTCGTCGTCGCCGAGGACGGTCCCGTCGTCGGCCAGCCGAGAGAGGGCGTCGCGGAGGGCGGCGAGGTCACACGGCGGGTCGAGTTCGGTCGCTTCGTGGACCGCGGCGGCCGCTTCCAAGGCCTCGCGGTTCGCGGCGAAGAAGGCGAGCAGTCGCTCGGGGACGACCTCGTCGGTCCGCTCGGCGGCGTCGGGGAGGACGCGCACGTCGCCCTCGACGTCGATGCCGGCGAACGACTCGTCCAGCACGACCACCGTCGAGTACGACCGCGCGAGTTCGGCGATGTCGCGGCCGTTCTCGACGACCTCGATGGAGAGTTCGGGGAACGCCTCCTTGGCGGCGGCGTAGCGCTCCGCGTCGGCGGTGGCGAGACAGCGCTCGCGGACGCGACGCGGCTTCGGGTCCGCGAGAGGTTCGACGCCAGCCAGCGCCGCGAGCACGTCGGGGTCGGGGTCGAGGTCGGTCGCGGCGGCGGCGAACGCCCGGACCTCCTCGATGCGCGAGGCCGACCCGGTCGGAAACAGCGTCTCCAGTCGCTTCTCGGCGTACGTCGTGACCGTCCGCGCCTGCAGGAGGCCGAGCGCGTCGCGGTATATCTCCGAGGCGCGGTCGGTGGCGAGGAAGCCGCCGGGGTCGTCGTGGTCGCGGCGAATCGCCCCGCGGGCGATGGCCGCCGCCCTGCCCTCAGAGAGCCCCGGCGCCCGCGCGAGCGCCGCCACGTCGCCGTCGGTGAGCGCTCGCTCGGCGTCGTCGAGTTCCGCGAGCGCGGCGGCGGTCTTCTCGCCGACGCCCGGGATGGTCTCGAAGTCCATTCGGGCGGACCTATCGCGGCATAGGACAAAAAGTCGCGGGGTGGTGACCGCGGGACGACGCGCGGGTCGCGCCCGCCGAGAGAGCGCCTGTCGCGGCCGGTTCGCCGGCGCGTCCGGCCTTCGCGGTCGTTCGCGCCGGGGGCGAGGGGCTTTTGCCCGTCGGCCGGGAAGGAAGGCCATGAGCGAGCGAGACGTCGCGGCGAAGGCCGACGAAGTACGCGAGGCGCTCGCGGAGCGCGAGAGCGTCCTCATCGCCTTTTCGGGCGGCGTGGACTCCAGCGTGGTCGCCGCACTCGCCCACGAGGCGCTCGGCGACGACGCGGTCGCCTGCACCGCGAAAAGCGAGACCCTGCCGGACGCCGAGTTGGACGACGCGAGGCGCGTCGCCGAGGAAATCGGCATCGAACACCTGACCGTCGAGTTCTCCGAGTTGGACAACCCCGACTTCGTCGCCAACGACGACGACCGGTGTTACCACTGCCGGACGATGCGCCTCGGCCGGATGTACGAGGCCGCCCGCGACCGCGGCATCGAGGCCGTCTGCGACGGGACGAACGCCTCGGACCCCGGCGAGGGCCACCGCCCCGGCCTCCGCGCCGTCGAGGAGTTAGAGGTGCTGTCGCCGCTTTTAGCCCACGACATCACGAAAGAGGAGGTCCGCGCCATCGCCGACGACTACGGCCTGTCGGTCGCCGACAAGCCCTCGATGGCCTGTCTCTCCTCGCGGATTCCGACCGGGCTCGAAGTCACCGAGGAACGGCTCTCGCGGGTCGAACGCGCCGAGACGATTCTCCGGACGTGGGGCTTCGAGCAGTTCCGCGTCCGCGACCACGACGGCCTCGCCCGCATCGAGGTCGCGCCGGAGGAACTCGACCGCGCCCTCGACGCCGACTTCGTCCGCGCCGCCCGCGACCACCTGAAGGACGCCGGCTTCGACCACGTCACGCTCGACCTCCACGGCTACCGGACCGGGAGCGTCAGCCCCGCGGCCGAGGCGGATACGGACGCCGACGCGGGCGACGACGACCTCCTCGTGGACGACGTGTTCGCGCAGGACTACCCGATGCGGGAGTAAGGAAACGCGAGGAAACGCGAGCGCCGCGACCGCACCGAGAATCGCCCAATCGCCCGCAGAACGGCCTACGTCGTCAGGAATCGCGTCTCGTTCTCGGCGACGACGTGGACGGACGGCTCGTCGCCGTCGTTTCTCAGTTCGACTTCGAGCTCGCAGATGCCGCCGTTGTCGAGCGGTTGCGACAGCATCGCCTCGACGACGTCGAGTCCCTTCACCTCGCCGAGCGACAGCCGAATCGGCGCGCCGTGGCTGACGACGAGCACCGTCTCGTCGGTGGCGAGCGAGTCGGCGAGCCCCTCGCGGGCGTTGAGGACGCGGCGGCGGACCTCGACGAGGCTCTCGCCGCTCGGGGGGCGCTCGCGGGCGGCGGGCGCGCCGACCGCCGCGAGGGAGTACTGCGGGTACCGGTCCGTGAGCTCGTCGAATTCGAGCCCCTGAAGCGACCCCACGTCGCGCTCGCGCCACGCGGAGTCGAGGACGGGTTCGACGCCGAGTTCGCGGGCGACGGGGCGGGCGGTCTCTTGGGCGCGTTCGATGTCAGAGGAGACGAGGCGGTCGACCTCGTAGGTGTCCGCGACGTGGTGCGCGAGGGCGTCGGCCTGCGCGCGGCCGCGCTCGGTGAGCGACACGGGGGCCCACCCCTGTATGCGCCCGGCGCGGTTCCACGTCGTCTCGCCGTGTCTGGCGAGAAGGAGGGTTGCCATACGTCCGTCTCTCTCCCCACCGGCAATGAACGTTCCGCGCGAGATTCACGGTCTCGGCGCGCCAACTGTTGGGTATGGCACACGAACTCGAAACGAGCATCGAGATAGACGCCCCGCCCGAACGGGTGTGGGAGACGCTCGTCGACTTCGACCGCTACCCCGAGTGGAACCCGTTCATGCGAATCGCCGGGCGGCCGAACGAGGGCGCGACGCTCACCGTCCACCTGCGGCCGCCGGGCGGCCGCGAGTCGGAGTTCGAACCCGACGTGACCCACTGCGAGAAGCACCGCGAACTGCGCTGGCTCGGCCACCTCGTCTTCCCGGGGCTGTTCGACGGCGAACACCGGTTCCGCCTCGAACCGCTCGACGGCGGCGAGCGCGCCCGATTCGAGCAGTCCGAGACGTTCTCGGGCGTCCTCGCCGGACTCCTGTTGCGGTTCGTCGGCGAGCGGACCCGGGCGGGGTTCGTCGCCATGAACGAGGGACTGAAGACGCGCGTCGAGGGCATGGTCGCGGCCGAGAAGCGGGAGGCGACGGAGTCGACGGACGCGGCGTGAAAACGGCTCAGACGCGTGACGGACGCCAGTGTGTCGCTTAGTTCCCGGTCCAGCGCAAGGCCGCGAGCGTCCCCTCGAACAGGACGATCATCGTCGCGCCGATGATGATGGGAGCCATCCCGGTCGGGTCGGGGCTGACGAGGAACGCGAGGCCGAGGAACGCGCCCCAGAACAGCAGGCGGCGGTCTTCGAGCCACCGCCGGGTGACGAGGTTCATCATGATGGCCAGTTCCACGAACAGCGGAATCTGGAAGACGACCGCCATGTAGCCCATCAGAATGAGGATGAGGTTGAACGTCTCTTTGAGACCGAACGCGACGACCGCGGTCCCCTCGGTGTAGGAGGTGAAGTACGCGAAGATGGCCGGGAGCACCACGAAGTGCGCGAAGAGGACGCCGACGAGCGCGAGGATGAGGCTCGTCGGGACGGCCGCGAGGTAGTATCTGCGCTCTTTCGGATAGAGCCCGGGGCGCATGAACAGGTACGTCTCGTAGACGAACACGGGGAGGCCGATGACGGTCCCGGCGAGGCCGGCGACCTTCAGTTTGGTGAGGATGAGTTCGAGCGGGCCGTAGAGTCGCGGCCGGCGGTCGACGATGGTCTCCGCGCCGGGGATGTGGGAGTTCCAGAGGAAGTTGATGACGTCGGTCGCGCTCGGGATGTGGACGCCGAAGGCGGCCTGCGTGTCCACGAGCGCGTTGAGGATGTCCGCGCCGGGGAACAGCACGAGCGTAATCGCACCGGCGACGCCGAGGACGACCGCCAACCGGCGAATCATCTCCTCGATGTGCGCGGTCAGGGGCATCTCCTGGTCGCTTTCGGGGGCCTCGCCGACGAGCCCGCCGACGTCCTCGTCGTCGAAGTCGTCGTCGAAGTCGTCGGCGGCGGGCGCGGGCGACGGGGCCACGCCGCTCACCTCGTCCTCGCCCGAGAGAGCGGGGGTCGCGCCGTCGGCCGCCGCGTTCGGTCCGGCTCCGGCGTCGGCCGACTCCTCGCGCGAATCGTCGTACGTCCCCTCGGGGACGTGCGAGGTGTGTTCGTCGTCGGCGAGGAGGCGGGGCTCGTCGGCGTCGCCGGAAGCGCCGTCGTCGGCGTCGCCGGTCTCATCAGTACCGCCGGAAGCGCCGTCGTCGGCGTCGCCGGTCTCATCAGTATCGCCGGAAGCACCGTCGTCGGCGTCGCCGGTCTCATCAGTACCGCCGGAAGCGCCGTCGTCGGCGTCGCCGGTCTCATCAGTATCGCCGGAAGCGCCGTCGTCGTCCGTCTCGTCGGGAGCGTCGTCCGTCTCGCCGTCGTCAAACCCGTCGGTGACGGCCTCGTCTCGCGGGGTGACTCGACCGTAAACCGGACCGTCGGACGACGAAGGCCCATCGTCGCCAGACTCGTCGGACGAGCGCTGGTCGGCGTCGCCCGAGGCGTCCGTCTCGTCGTCGGCCGCAGAGAGCCCTGTGTC
Source organism: Haloferax sulfurifontis ATCC BAA-897 (assembly GCF_000337835.1). Lineage (GTDB taxonomy): Archaea > Halobacteriota > Halobacteria > Halobacteriales > Haloferacaceae > Haloferax > Haloferax denitrificans. The sequence continues at coordinate 85,128 of NZ_AOLM01000022.1, forward strand.
GCGCTCCTCGTCCGCCATTCAGGTGTCCTACGCTTCCGGCCAGTTATAGGTCTTTTCGCATCGCGCCGAGGAGGCGCGTCGAGGGGGTCGAAATCACGCCCGCGGTGAAAAAGATTGATAACCGCCAGACTGCTTTCGCCACGTACGTATGTCCAGCGCCCTCGACGAGGACACCCAACAGACCATCGCGGCAGGCCGCGAGACCGCCGGTGCGATGCTCCGAGCGGCGCAAAAGGACCTCCAGAAGGTCTTTATCGTCTTCCTCGTCGGGTTCCTCGGCACGTTCTACGCGCTCCGACTCTACGTCTGGGGGTTCTTCCGGGGCGTGACCAAGGCGCAGATGGACGCCAGCGTCTCCGGGAACGTCAGCATCATCGCCCAGACGCCGTTCGACGTGATTCTCTTGCAGGCGAAAATCGGCCTCGTCGTGGGGGTTCTCTTCGCGGTCCCGCCGTTCATCTACGTCTCGCGGGACGCGCTGAAAGCCCGGGGCGCGTGGCCCAAATCGCCCGTCGCGCCGTGGAAACTCGCGCTCATCGGGCTGACGATGGTCGTGCTGTTCGCCGCGGGCGTCGCCTACGGCTACTTCGTCTTCTTCCCGTTCACCTTCGCGTTCCTCGCGCAGAACGCGCTGTCGGCCGGCTTCACGCCGAGTTACTCCATCGTGAAGTGGGCGCAGTTCATCTTCCTGCTCACGCTCTCGTTCGGCCTCGCGAGCCAGCTCCCGCTCGCGATGACCGGCCTCTCGTACGCCGAAATCGTCCCCTACGAACTGTTCCGCGACAAGTGGCGGCACGCCGTCGTCGGTATCTTCGCCTTCGGCGCGCTGTTCACCCCGCCGGACCCGTTCACCCAGATCATGTGGGCGGTCCCCGTCATCTCGCTGTACGCGTTCAGCCTCTATCTCGCCCGCGTGGTCGTCACGGCCAAACGCGGGAGCGAGAAGATGGACGTCAAATCGACGGCGGCGCACCACTGGAACCACCTCGCGGGCGTCGGCGTCGTCGGCGGCCTCCTCGTCTACGCCTTCTACGAGTACGGCGGCGTGGAACTCGTCAACGACGGCCTCGCCGCGGTCGGAAGCGACTACGTGTTCCTCGACCCCGGCTCGCAACTCGCGTTGGGCGCGTTCGTCGCCGGCGGCGGCGTCGTCGGCCTCGCGTTCGGGCTCGCCTATCTCGTCTACCGCGACATCGAGCGGATCGAACGCACCGAAGTCGGCGTCGGCGATCCCTCGAAGCTCGACCTCTCGGCGCTCGACGTCGCCGGCGTCCGCGCCGCGCCGCCGGAGGTCTTCGCCGACCGCGACGAAGACGAGATTATGAGCCTCGCGTCCGCCGCCATCGACGACGGCGACAAGGCCAAAGCGCAGGCGCTCATCGACCGGTTCGACGAGGCCGAAGCGGACCGCGAGGCCGAGGCGGCCGACGCCGAAGACGAGCCGGGCGAACTCGAAGACCGGACGACTCGCGCGGGCGGCGCGTTCTTCGCCGAACTGACCGAAGGCGAGACCGACGAGGACGACATCGGCGGCTACTACACCGACATCGCGTTCATCGTCGACTCGCTCACCTCGCGGGCGTTCTGGGTCGTCGGCTGGTTCATGCTCGTCCTCGCGGTGACGTTCGGCTGGCTCTACACGGGCGGAATCCGGGACGTCTACGAGGACTTCCTCGGGCGGCTCCCCGCCGTCGTGACGCCGGAAGAAGTGCTCAACGTCGTCGCACTCCACCCGATGGAGGCGCTCATCTTCGAGGTGAAGTTCTCGACGATTCTGGCCGTGCTGGCGACGCTTCCGCTCCTCGCGTACTTCGCGTGGCCCGCGCTCCGCGAGCGCAACATCATCCGCCGGCGCCGCCGGACCGTCTTCCTGTGGACCGGCGCGCTCGCCGGCGGTCTCCTCGGTGGCTTCGCGCTCGGCTACAGCTACGTCGCGCCGACGGTCATCACGTTCCTCGTCGAGGACGCGCTCGCGGCGAACATGATAATCTCCTACCGCATCACCAACTTCTTCTGGCTCATCTTCTTCACCACCGCGGGTATCGGCCTTCTCGCCGACGTGCCCATCCTGATGGTGCTTCTCAACACCGCCGGCGTCAGCTACCGGATGATGCGGAAGCGCTGGCGCGAGGTCACGGTGTTCATCCTCGCCATCTCGGCGGTGTTCACCCCAGCGAGCATCACGACGATGTTCATGGTGACGCTCCCGCTGATGGCCGCCTACGGCGTCGGCCTCGGCGTCCTGTTCGTGCTGACCGTCGGCGGCCGGCGCGACCTCTCGCCCGCCCGCGGCGCGGCGGAGTGAGCGCGGGCCGACCGCGACCGACTCGTCAATTCGCCAACCCGAAGACGCGCCGAACACCGCCGTTACGGCCGTTGAAAAGGCGTTAAGTATTCTCACGAGAATCGCGGAGTATGGCCAAGATAAGCGTCGAGATACCCGACGAACTGCTCGCTGACCTAGACGAGCACGTCGGCGACGACGGGAAGTTCGTGAACCGGAGCGATGCGGTTCGGGCGTCCATCCGGAAGACGCTCGACATCCTCGACGAAATCGACGACCGACACAACCGCCTCGTCGAAGATGAGTGAGGGGCGGTCAGCCGTCGGACAGGTCGCCCTCGTCGGGCTGTTCGTCACCGCGCTGACGACGGCGCAGTTGACGGCGTCGAAACTGCTCTCGATTCCCCTGCCGTCGGCGGTGGGCGAACTCCCGTTCGTCGGCGCGGCCATCCTCATGCCGGGGGCGGCGCTGGCGTACGCGCTCACCTTCTTCGCGTCCGACTGCTACTCCGAACTGTACGGCCGCCGGGCGGCGCAGGTCATGGTGAACGTCGGCTTCGCCATGAACTTCGTCCTCCTCGGCCTCGTCTGGAGCACCATCGCCGCGCCCGCCGCGAACCCCGAGTTCGCCGCGCAGTTCGCCACGGTGCTCTCGTCGGGGACGAACATCGTCGCCGGGAGCCTGCTCGCGTACCTCGTGAGTCAGAACTGGGACGTCATCGTCTTCCACGGCATCCGCGAGCTGACCGACGGCTCGTACCTCTGGCTCCGCAACATCGTCTCGACGGCGACGAGTCAGGCCATCGACACGGTCATCTTCGTCGGCGTCGGGTTCTACGTCGCGCCGACGGTCCTCGGCATCGGAGACGTGCTCCCGTGGAACGTCCTCATCGGCCTCGCCGTGGGCCAGTACCTCCTGAAGCTCCTCATCGCGGTCGTGGACACCCCGTTCGTCTACGGGACCGTCGCGCTCCTCCGCGGCGACGACGAGTCCTCGACCGACGGCTGGGTCGCGGACTGAGACGCGCCCGGGGCGACGGACGGCTTATCTCTTTTGGTAGCATACCACACGACGTATGGCCGACGAGCACCGCCACAGGCTCACCGAGCGGGACGGGATGGAGATGGGGGTTCGCTGTCCGAACTGCGGGACCTACACGTCGTTCGGGGACATCCTCGCCACCGGAGCCTGCCGCGGCGGGTGGAAGGGGTGTCGAACGGGACTTCGGCTCGACCTCGTGGTGTACGACTGAAAACGACGGGCGAGACCGACGAGACGCCGAGTCGCGGAACCGGACGAACAGCGTTCTCAGGCGGTCCCGTCGGCGTCCGGCGACTCGTTCACTCGTTCAGATAGAGGTACGCCGCCGCGACGCTGAAGACGGCCTCGCCGCTCTTGGAGAGAATCGCCATCTCGCTGACTCGCCCGCTCATGACGACCCACGCCGCGATTTGGGCGAGCGCGAACGCGATGGCGACGAGGTAGAACTCGCGCCGCCAGAACTTGCTCAGGTAGACGGCGATGCCCGCGAGGAACCCGACGCCGGCGAGGACGAACAGAATCGCCTGCGTCTGGTTGAACTGCATCAACACCGGCGCGAGCGAGAGGTGGGCGTACACGGACGCCAACGCCCCGAGGATGGCGACGTACGGAACGATGCCTGACGGGAGGCCGGTGAACAGCGGTCGCGGGTCGGTGGTCGTCGTATCTGCTGACATGGGTGACTCACGAGCAGAGTCGTGTCAAGCGGGGATAATGCTTGCCCGAAGTTAGACACAAATTGCGGAGGAGACGAGGTCGGCGACGCGGCGGCCCGCGGGCGCGAGACGCGCCGGACTCGACGCGGGGGACCGGCGTGCGGAACCGACGCGCTCAGTCTTCGTCGTCTATTGGTTCGGCGAAGGCGAACCGCGGTTTCACGTCGGTGACACGGACCGTCGGCGTGTCGCCCGCCTCCGTGCCGGAGACGAACAGCGTGAAGTCCTCGACTTTGGCGATGCCGTCGCCCTCGCTTCCGACGTCGACGATTTCCACGTCGAGTTCGTCGCCCTTCCGGACCGGGGCGGTGAGGAAGTGCTTGCCGACGAGGTACTGCTCGGAGGAGCTGTCGCGGGAGGCGTCGGGGCGCATCGACCGGACGTACTGGAACTCCCGTTCCATGTCGGCGCGGAGGTCCGCCACGTCCGGGCCGTCGAACACCTTCACGGCGAAGTCGCCGCCGGTCGCCAACAGCTCCTGTGCGACCTCGAACGCCTGCCGGGCGAGGTAGACGGAGCGGGCGTGGTCCAGCGAGTACTCGCCGGTCATGTTCGGCGCCATGTCGGAGACGACGGCGTCGGCCCCGCGCTCGCCGATGACGGCCGTCAGTTCCTCTTTCGTCTCGTCTTCGGTCATGTCGCCGCGAATCGTCTGGACGTTGTCGCGGTCGATACCGCGGATTCGCTGGAGGTCGACGCCGACGACCTTGCCGTGGTCGCCGACCTTCTCGGAGGCGACCTGTAACCACCCGCCGGGGGCGGCACCGAGGTCGACGACGGTGTTACCGGGACCGAACAGGCCCGCGTCCCCGTCGAGTTGCTTCAGTTTGTAGGCCGAGCGGGCGCGGTAGCCCTCCTGTTTGGCCTTGTTGTAGTAGTGGTCTTTTCGTGCCATGGTTACCTCGCTGAACTGCCCGAGATGTTCCGCGCGGGAACGGCCGGCGAATTCGCGTTCATATCGGGTGTGACGTGGTCAGCCCGGAAAGGCACATCGGATACCACCCGGAGGCGCGTCGGCGCCGACTGAGGCGCGACACCGTCGAAGTCAGCCCGCAGACGACTCCGTCTGCGGGCCGCGGAACGCCGACAGCGCGTCCGCGTCGCCGCCGGCGCGGGAGAGAATCGTCACGATGTCGTCCGGCTTGATGACCGTGTCCCCGTGCGGCGTGAGTTCCCGGTCGCCCCGCTCGATGGCGATGACGAGCGTCTCCTCGTCGAGAATCCCCCGCTCGGAGGCGTCTTCGAGCGTGAGGTCGGCAATCGGCGCGTCGGATTGCACGGAGACCTCGACGACGCTCGCGTCGCCGGTGAGGCTGATGAAGTCGTTGGCTTCGGGCGCGTGGCCGCCGTCCTCGGGGTCGAACGGTCCGTAGGGGGCGAACAGTTCCTCTTCGAGGAGGTCTTCGTCTTCGATGTGGATGCCGATGTCGGTGAGCAGTCGCGCGACGCGTCGGAGGTCGCCGGTGCTCTCGCCGACCGCGAGGACGTGGAGGTTGCGGCGGCCGGTCATCAGCGTCCGGACGTTGATGACGCCCGGAATCGCCCGCGCCTCGTGCGCGAGCGCCTCTCTTTCGGTCACGGGAACGTCGCAGAGATAGAGGTTCGTGAGCTTCCCGCCGGCGCGCTCGAAATCGACCTGCGCGGTGGTGCCGCGGATGATTCCGGAGTCTTCGAGCTTGTGGATGCGGTTCCGGATGGTGGCTCCGGAGACACCGGCCTCCGCGGCGAGCGTGCTGGCGGACGTGTTACGCGCATCGTTCATCAGGGCGTAGAGGATGCGTCGGTCGATCTCGTCGAGGCGGTGGTCGGTGTTTCGATATGGCATCGGTGGCTGTGTCGAGTTTCGGTTTGCGAAGTTAGCTACCCCGCGTTTTCTTATAAGGCTTGTCTGGACGACGCTCGTCTTGCGAGACGGAACCGCTCGAACGAGGGGCCGCGAGGGGAGGTCAGCCCCGTACCAGTCCGTGAGGGACCGCGAAGACGAGCCAGTCCGGACGCGTGCGACCTCTCCCCCACCCGCCCACAATTTCGTTCTTAGAAATTATACTCGTTTCTATTTTCGAATCCGTAGTAGAAGGGCAGAGCTTATATCGTTACACAACCGGGTAGCGTCTATGAACGAGACGAACGTCACCGAGACGGCCGACAACGCGGCGCTCCGACCCGAACAGCGGGTCCCGAAGCGACGGACCGAGGGTGCCAGCACGGAGGCCAACGGATGAGCGACGAGGAGCTCGCGAAAGACCTCGGCCTCCTGTCGGCGCTGACCATCGGCATCGGGACGATGATCGGCGCGGGCATCTTCGTCCTGCCCGGCGTCGCGGCCAGCACCGCCGGCCCGGTCGTCGTCGCCTCGTTCGTCGTCGGGGGCCTCATCGCGCTGGTGAACGCGCTTTCGGTCTCCGAACTCGGCACCGCGATGCCGAAAGCCGGCGGGGGCTACTACTACGTCAACCGCGCGCTCGGGCCGCTTTTCGGCTCTATCGCCGGCCTCGGCGACTGGATGGGGCTGGCGTTCGCCTCCGCGTTCTACAGCATCGGCTTCGGCCAGTACCTCGCGACGCTCCTGCCGATGCCGGCGTTCCTCTTTCTCAACGAGGTGCAGGTCGGCGCGCTCGTCGCCGGTGCCGTCTTCGTGGGCGTCAACTACATCGGTGCCAAGGAGACCGGCGGCGTGCAGACGGTCATCGTCACGGTCCTGTTGGCGATTCTGGCCCTGTTCGCGGTTCAGGGCTGGCTGTCGTTCGACTTCGCGACGCTCGTCGGCGACGGCGGTCTCGCGCCGTTCGGCTACGGTGCCATCCTGCCGGGCACGGCGCTCGTGTTCGTCTCGTTCCTCGGATACGCGAAGATTGCGACCGTCGCCGAGGAGCTGAAGAACCCCGGTCGGAACCTCCCGCTTGCGGTCATCGGGAGCGTCGCCATCGTCACCGTCCTCTACGCGATTCTCGTGAGCATCATGCTCGGCGTGGTGCCGTGGCCGGACCTGAGCCAGAGCGCGCCGCTGACGCAGGCGACGCAGGCCGCGTTCCCCGGCGGACTGGCCGGCCTCGCCGTCACTATCGTGACGCTGGGCGCGCTTCTCGCGACCGCCTCCAGCGCGAACGCGTCGATTCTGGCGTCGGCTCGAATCAACTTCGCGATGGGACGGGACCGAATCGTCACCAACTGGCTCAACGAGATTCACCCGAACTACGCGACGCCCTACCGTTCGATTCTCGTCACGGGTGCCGTCATCGTCCTCTTCATCGCGGCGCTCGGCCGCGACATCGAGGTGCTGGCGAAAGCCGCGAGCGTGCTCCACCTCGTCGTCTACGCGCTCATGAACGCGGCGCTCATCGTCTTCCGGGAGACGGACCCCGAGTACGACCCGGCGTTCACCGTGCCGCTGTACCCGTTTACGCCGATAGTCGGCATGGCGCTCTCGCTCGGACTGCTGGCGTTCGTCGGCGGGGAGGAGCTCCTGCTTTCGGGGCTGTTCGTCGTCGGTGCCGTGGTCTGGTACTTCGTGTACGCACGGAACAACGCCGACAGGCAGGGCCTGCTCGGTCGGCACATCCTCTCTCGGGGCGACGAGCTACCGAACTCGGTCGTCGACGCCGCGGCGACGGTCGCGCCGAACGGGTCGGGTCGCATCGACGACGCGCCCGCGACGACGACGATGGTCGCGGTTTCGAACCCCCGAACCGAGCGGGCGCTCGTGACGCTCGCGGCCGCGCTCGCCAAGTTCGACGGCGGGCGGGTCCTCGCCACCCACGTCATTCAGGTCCCGGACCAGACCTCGCTGGCGGCCGCCGCCGACCAGCGCGACCGCATCTCGAAGACGTCCGAACAGCTCATGGCCGACGCGCGAGCCGACGTCGAACAGTTGGACGTGCCGGTCGACACGCGGACGATTCTCTCCCACGAGGGACTCGCAGAGGTGTTCGACGTGGCGCGTCAACACGGCGTCGACAGGCTGGTCATGGGCCACAGCGGCGCGAAACTCGCCGGCGGGCGGGTCGAGGGCGCGCTCGACGAACTCACCCACGACCTCCCGTGTGACGTGCTCGTCCTCGACGGAGGGGAGTTCGACCCGAGCGAGGTGCTCCTCCCGACGGCGGGCGGGCACTCGTCTGACCTCTCCGCGGAGGTCGCACGGGCGTTGCAAGCGACGACCGACGCGCGCATCTCGGTGCTACACGTCGCCGACGAGGTCGCCGCCGGTCGGGAGTTCCTCGAACAGTGGGTCGCGGAACACGACCTAGAAGGAGTGGAGCAACTGGTCGAGACGGGCGACGTGGAGACCGTCATCGGCGAGGCGGCGGCGGACAAGTCGCTCGTCCTCGTCGGCGCGACGGAGTCCGGCCTGCTGTCCCGACTCGTCGGCGGGTCGCTGGCGCTGTCCGTGCTCAACGACCTCGAGACGACCGTGTTGCTGGCCGAGCGCCCGCGGCGGCGGTCGCTCCGAGAGCGACTGTTCGGCTGACGGCTGGGTCGGGCGTCAGGCGTCGAGACCGGCCGGCCCCCGACTCAGTCGTCGCCGACGAGTTCGTCGAACAGCGCCGAGACGCGCCCCTCGATGTCGTCGCGAATCGCCCGAACCGCATCGAGGTCCTGTCCGTCCGGGTCGTCGAGGTCCCAGTCGCGGGCGTCGCCGCGCCACGTCATGGGACAGATTCCCTCGGCCGAACAGCCCATCGTGACGACGATATCCACGCCCATAATCTCGTCTTGGTCGATTGCGCGGGGCGTCTCGTCGGCGAGGGCGAACCCCTCCTCGCCCATGACCGCGACGACCTCGTCGTGGACGTGGTCGGCGGGGTCGGTGCCGCCGGTGACGACCTCGATGCGGTCGCCGACGCCGCGCTCGTCGCGCTCCCGGCGGGCGAAGGCCGTCGCAATCTGGCTCCGGCCGGCGTTCTGGACGCAGACGAAGGCGACGCGGGTCGCGGTCGCGTCGGCGTCGGGGTCTACATCGACATCGGCGGCGTCGGTCATCGCTCGGCACCTCGTCGGCGGGCGGCTGGCTTCGTCTCGTCGTGCGCCATAACCGGAAGTTGCACAATCAGCTATTTGAGTGCTTTGGAGCCTGTGTCCGCTGAAATCAGGAGATTAGCTTAATATCCAATCTGTGACAACAACACGCATGGGGAGCCAAGGGGAACGGTGGGGAGCCGAGGGGAACGGTGGTGTGCTCGCGGGAGCGCGCACGCGGGAGAGCGTGCGAACATCATATTGCGGTGAGTCCAAATCAGGAGTATTTTTAAGACCGCTGTCGTACGACGGCACATATGTTCAAGGCCATCGTGAGCGCCGCGACGCTCCGGGACGCGCTCGACTCCGTGAGCGTCCTCGTCGACGAGTGTAAGATTCGACTCAACGAGGAGAGTCTCTCCATCCGCGCCGTCGACCCCGCGAACGTCGGCATGGTGGACCTCACGCTCGACGCGGCGGCGTTCGAATCCTACGAAGCCGACGGCGGCGTCATCGGCGTCAACCTCTCGCGCCTCGAAGAGGTCGCCGGTATGGCGGGCTCGGGCGACCTCATCCACCTCACGCTCGACGAGGAGACGCGCAAGCTCAACATCCGCATCGACGGGCTGTCGTACACGCTCGCGCTCATCGACCCCGACTCGATTCGCCAGGAACCCGACATCCCGGACCTCGACCTCGCCGCGAACATCGTCCTCGAAGGGACGCACCTCGACCGCGGTATCAAGGCGGCCGACATGGTCTCGGACCACATCCGCCTCCGCGTCGACGGCGCCGAAGAGACGTTCCACATCGAGGCCGAGGGCGACACCGACGACGTGGACCTGTCGCTCCCCCCGGCGGACCTCATCAGCATCGAAGCGGGCGCGGCCGACTCGCTGTTCTCGCTCGACTACTTGAAGGACATGAACAAGGCGATTCCGACCGACGCCGAGGTCACCGTCGAACTCGGCGAGGAGTTCCCGGTCAAGCTTCACTACCAGATCGCAGAGGGGATGGGAACCATCACGTACATGCTCGCCCCGCGCATCCAGAGCGACTGAGCGGACGTTTCGGCGGCCGCGGCGGCCGCGTCGTTTTCGGACCATCCGAGCCGTCCCACTCGTTTCTCTCGATTCGCACCCGCCAGCGACCGCGTCGGCGCGGGCGTGGGCGGCGGGCGGCGCGAACCGAATCTCAGGAGGGTTCAGTCCGCGGACCTCGCGCCACGGACACGAGGACGTAGACCACGGGCACGATGAGCACGGCCCCGACGACGAACGGCGACCAGTACGCGAAGACGTACAGCGCCGCCATCGACGGCGGACCGAGCGTCCGGCCGAGGCTCCCCGCGCCCTGCGTGACGCCGAAGGCGTTGCCCTGCTGGTCCGCCGACGCCGACGTGGACACGAGCGTCGAAAGCGAGACGTTCAACATCCCGTTGCCGAACGACAGGAGCGCCCCGACGAGGAGGAGCGCCACGAGTTCGCGGGTGAGCCACGGCGGGCCGCCGACCGCGGGGAGAAACGCCCCGATGTCGGGCGAAAACGGGAGCAACGCGAGCGAGGCCAGGAGGCCGACCGCGCCGACGACCGCCAGTTTCTCCTCCGAGTACCGCCGGGCGAGGCGGCCGACGACGACCCCCTGATTCAGCGTGCCGAGCAGGCCGATGTAGGTCAGAAACAGCGCCGTCTCGGTCTCGCCGTAGCCGTACACGTCGGCCGCGAAGGGGATGAACATGACCTGAATCCCCGAGAAGGCGACCGAGACGACGAAAAACGAGACGACGAGTCCCCGGAGGTCGTCGTCGGCGAGGGCGGCGCGGAACTGCGAGACGAGCGTCGTCGCGGGCGTGCCGGCGGGCGCGCGGGTCCGCTCGGGTTCGCGCAGGAAGACGAACGCGAAACCGAGGCTCACGAGGCTCAGCGCCGCCGCGGTGAAGCTCGGTAGCGAAAAGCGCGTCGCGGGCACGAACGGCGGAAACAGGTCGCGGGCGAGCGCGACCACCGGGTCGGAGGCCATCAGGCCGCCGATGGCCGGGCCGAAGATGAACCCGAGGCTGAACGACGCGCCGACGAGGCCGAGCGCGCCGGCCCGCCGCGCCGGCGGCGTGATGTCGGCGATGTACGCCTGCGCCGTGGCGATGTTGCCGCCCATCGCGCCCGCGAGCATCCGCGAGGCGAAAAGCGTCGCCACCGCGAGCGCCGTCCCGAAAAGCAGGTCGATTTCGCCGGCGACGCCGAAGACGGTCCACGCGAGGACGCTCCCGACGAGCGAGAGCATGATGACCGGCCGGCGGCCCCGCCGGTCGGAGATGCGACCGAGGACGGGCGCGAAGAGGAACTGCATGAGCGAGTACGACGCCGCCAGAAATCCGATGTACACGTCGCTGACGCCGAAGCTCCGGACGTAGAACGGCAGGATGGGGATGACGACCCCGAACCCGAGGAGGTCGATGAAGACGACGGCGATGACGACCGCGAGGGCGCGTCGCGTCCCCCGCGACTCCTCGGGGAACTCGGCGTCGGAAGACACGGCGGACTCGGGGGCACTCACGACACCACAGACGCGCGAGAAGCGCCTAACAGTTACGCCGAGGTAGGGGAAAAGTCGGGATAGATAGCCGGGGCGACGCTCAAGAGCGGTAGCGGTCGATGACGCGCTTGGCCGAGACGGCCTTTTCCTTCCAGCCGTAGCCCGCGTCGTAGACGTGGCGCTTCTTCTCGACGAGTTCGGCGGGCGTCGCCTCCTCGAAGCCGCCGCGGTCCCACGTACCGGTGTCGCGGAGCCAGTTGACGACGTTCTCGCGCGTCTCGGGCCACGACAGCCCGACCATCTCGTACCACGCAATCATGGCGAAGACGGCGTTGTCGTGACAGCCGGGGACGCTCCCGTACTGGTGGAGCGTCCGCATCGGCTCCCGGGTCGGCTCCGAGACCTCCTCTCTGAACTCCTCGGCGGTGCGCAGTCGGAGGACGCCCGAGTTCGCGTCCGATATCCGCTCGTCGCGCTTGAGCCGTCGGAGCGCGGCCTGCTGGAGCGGACCCCACTCGCCCGGCGCCTCGCGGCGGAGCGTCTCCTCGTCGCACGGGCCGCCAGCGAGGACGGAGACGATGTCGACGTAGGCGCGCTCGACTTCGACCCACGGCGTCCCCTCGAAGCGGCAGTCGGCGTCGTGGAGACTGGTCGTGGCGCGGCAGTCCGGACACGGGTAGTCGAAGTGCGGCACGTGAGAGCCTGAGGAAGTGGTCGGTAATAGGTTGTGTGATGCGCGTCGCCGCCGGCGGGGTCTGTGACGGGGTCACGCGGCCCGTGCGCCACCGCCGAATCCGTCGCGTTTATCGGTGGGCACCCGGAACGTGGCGGTATGCGGATGCGCCCGCTCCACGCCCGATACCCGTTTTTCGCCGCGGCCAGAGAGGCGGTCGAATCGGCCGACGTCGCCATCGCGACGCTCGTCGCCGAGGACGCCCCGGCCGTCGAGCGCGGCGTCGAGCGCGTCGAACGCGCCCTCATGGAGGGCACCGTCGAACCCGACCCCGACGAGGCTTACGGGCGGGACACCCAGACGGAACTGCTTTCGTACCCCATCTCGCGCATCATCGTCTCGCTCGTCGAGACGCCCGCGGCGGTGGACAAGTACGCCCGCGCCGAGGCCGACACGGCCTACGAGCGCATGCTCGCCGACTTCGACGCCGGCGACGACGACGTCCACGGCGACGCCCGCGCGAGCCTCGACGACTTCCTCCGCGAGTTCGACCTCGACGGCGCGGTGCGGGCCGAATCGACCCGGAGCCGCAACAGCCGCCGCGCGCCCGACCACTACTGGGTCGACGTGGGACCGTACCTCACCTACTCCGACACCGACTGGGGCGCTGACTGGCGGCTCGTCAACCGCTCGCTGGCCGGCGGCGCGGTCCGCGTCACCCGCGAGGAGCTCTCGGAACTGCTCCGCGAGGCGGTCCGCCGCCGGGTCGCAGAGGGGCTTCCCTTCGCCGTCCGCGGGAGCGACGCCGGCGACCGCCTCGCCGACGCGCTCAAGCCCCACGTCGAGCGCCTGCGGAACCTGCTTTCGGACCGCGGCGCGGTCAACGTCGTCTACGTCGACTCGGTCGACCCCGACCACTTCCCGCCCTGCGTCGAGGCGCTGTTAGCGCGGGCGCAGGACGGCGAAGACCTCCCGAACGAGGCGGCGTTCGCGCTCGCGGCGTTCCTCGTCGGCGTCGGCCTCGAACCCGAGGCGGTCAGGGGCGTCGTCGGCGACGCGAACGCCGAGGAGCTCGAAAAGCGGGCGACCGTCCTCGCGGACTCAAGCGGGTCGCAGTACGCGCCGCCGACCTGCGAGACGATGCAGTCGTACGACCTCTGTGTGAACCGCGACGACCGGTGTGACACCATCAAGCACCCGATGAAGTACTTCGAGACGGCGACGACCGACGCGGACGCGGCCGCCGCGGACGAAGCCGCCGACTAACGAGGGCACGAAGAGCGTTTCTGCGAGCCGTCTGCGGGCCGTCAGCCGACCGCCGAGCGCCGCCGCTACGCGTCGAGCGCCCCGCGACGGCGAACACGTCACCGAAACCGACCGGCCGAGTTAGGAAGAACGCGACAGCCAAACGCCGATACCAGCCATCACGAGGACGAACGCCGTGATAGCGCCGACGAGTGCGAACCCGCCGGTGGAGGCGAGTCCACTCTGGTTGTAGGTCGCACCGATGCCGACGATGAGGGCGATAAACACCCCGACCGCGACGATGGAGACGGCAATCTTCCGCCGCATCTCCGCTTCGATAGCCATGCGACGACGTATCCGCGGCCGTTCTAAAAGGTCTTCGATGGGCGGATGCCCGACGAGAGCCACTCACGCGGCCGATTTTCCACGCGAAACGAGGGTTTAGGTCGTTCGAGAACCTACTTGCAGGTGACGGAAACCGACCTCGAACAGCCGCTGGTAAGGTCGGACTCCCGCACCACCATGACGCACATCGCACACACACCCGCGTCGACTCGCCGCCCGGTGCGCCGCAAGACCACGCTCCCGTCCGACGGACTGGCCGGGCGCGCCCGCCGCGCCCGCGTCGAGCCGATGGCCGTCCGGCCGCTCCGCGACGGTCGCTACGTCGTCGAAACCGACGGCGGCACCTACGTCGTCGACGTGGAGGCGCGCACCTGCACCTGCCCCGACAACGCCATCCGACACGCCCGCTGTAAGCACCTCCGCCGGGTCGCCATCGAGATCACCCGCGGCGAGGTCCCGCCGCCCGGCCGCCGGAGCGCCACCTGCGCCGTCTGCGGCGACGAGACGTTCGTCCCGATGGACGCGACGGGGCCACAGCTCTGTCCCGACCACGAACACCGCGCCGGCGACCTCGTCCACGACCGCGAGAGCGGGAGCCTCCTCGTCGTCACGCGGGCGCTCGGCACCCGCGCCGACGAGACGCCGACCGAGACGGGACGCCTCGTCTCGGCGTACGAGAGCAACCGCGACTACGGCGACCACGAACCGACCTTCGAGGCGGTCTACCTCGATTCGCTCCCGGTGGACGCCGGCCTCGCCGACCTCGACGAACTGCACGCCTACCGGTTCCCCGCCTCGCGGCTCAGCCGCGTCGAACGCGGCTTCGTCGGCGCGCGCACGCTCGGCGAGCGACTCGCTCGGGCGTGAGCGAGCGCGGAAAATCGCGCCGCGGCCTCAGTCGCCGCCGAGTTTGGTCTGGGTCGGGCCGCCGGTGAAGGACTCGAAGTCCTCGCCCTCCGCCAGCGCCGTCTCCTTTTTCACGCGGTAGTTCCCGCCGTCGGTCACGTACAGGTCGCCGGGGTGGAAGAAGTACCAGTCCTCGCGGTCGAACCGGACGGCGATGCGGGCCTTCGCGCCGAAGTTCCGCGAGAAGTAGACGAGCGCTTCGACCTCCTCGCCGCTCAGGTAGATGGGGCGACCGCTGGAGGACTTCGCCTCGATGGCGTAGAAGACCTCGCCGTTTCCCGCGAGCACGTCGGGGAGTTCGCGCGTCGTCGCGCTCCCGGAGGCGGGCGCGCGCATGACGGCGAACCCGGCCTCGTCGAGAGCGTTGACGAGTTCGCGCTCGCGTCGGTCTCCCTTTCTGTTCGAAGACATGGTCGGGAGTCGGCCGCGGGCGGTGATAAATGGGGCGACCGGCGTCCGGGAGCGCAGTCGAAATACGCGGCGTCACTCGAAGAGCGGAACGGCGTTGCCCCACAGCGCCCGGAACTGGCGGTCGAACTCGCTGACGACGCCCGCGTCCGTCACCACGACGACGCCGAGCCGGTCGGCCGCGGACTGGGGGTGCGGGATGTCGACCGACGCGACCGTTCCGTCGACGACGTCGAACGAGACCGGCAGGTGCGGCAGGGTCCGGACCCGAACCGTCTGCGGCTTCGACGCCACGAGTTCCCGAAACTCGTCGGGGAGCGAGTCGAGCACGGGGTCGCTGAGGAGTAACGACACGCCGAGGTCGGCGCGAGCGCCCTCGAAGAACGCGTCGAACTCCGTGCGGAGCGTCTCCCACGGAGCCCGCTCGTACGGCGGGCCGACCGCGGCCGAGACGGAGTCAGTTGCCGCCCGCACGTGCTCGTGCATCGCCGTCCGCATCTCGTCGCCGCCGAGGCGGCCGAGCCAGACGCTCCCGTCGGCCGGCGGCGTCGGCAGGAGGCTCGACCGGACCGCGTCGGCCACGTCGCGGTACCGAGTCCACTCCTCGCGCAGTTCCGCGGCGCGCTCGGTCAGCAGTCGCTCGACGGCCGCGGGCGGGTCGACGGCGACGTAGCGCGTCGGCTGGGTCGACTGCGCGCGAACCAGTCGGCGCGACCGAAGCCCGTTGAGCACGTCGTAAACCCGGCCGTTCGGGACGCCGCTCGCGTCCGAGACGGTCGCGGCCGTCGCGGCCCCCGTGACGAGTAGCGTCCGGTACACCTTCTCCTCGTAGTTCGACAGGCCGAGTTCGCCGAGTTCGGTCATGTGCGGAAGTCCGTTCCCCATCAGTTAGTAATTCGATATTTCGCGTTCGGCGGCGGTGGGCAACGGACCGCAAGTGGCGGGCGATTGCAGAACGCTCATCCGGGTCGTGACTGGACCGACGGGCATGAATCCGTACGTGGTACTCGCCGGCGCAATCGCGTCGGAGCTGGTCGGAACGACCGCGCTCAAACTGTCCGCGGGGTTTTCGAAGCCCCTCCCGAGCCTCGGCGTGGTGGTCGGCTACGGCCTCGCGTTCTACCTCGTCTCGCTGACGCTGGAAGAACTCCCCATCGGCGTGGTGTACGGGACGTGGGCCGCGCTGGGTATCGTCGGCGTCGCGGCCATCGGCGTCGTCGTGTTCGACGAACCGGTCGACTTGACCGGGCTCGTCGGCCTGCTTCTCATCCTCGCGGGCGTCTACTGCGTCAACGTCCTCTCGGAGATGGCCGCACACTGAGGGCCGACACGAAGGGACCGCGCCACCAGAGCTATCTGTCGGCTGGCGGATACTGCCCGTATGAACCGCGAGAACCGCCGCGGCCTCGTCTTCCTCGTCCTCGGGGTCGCCCTCCTCGCGAACCCGCTTTTCCTCTATCCCGACGGCGTCTCCTACGAGGAGACGTACACCTACGAGGCGTCGGCGGTGGACTACCTCCCGCACACCGCCGACGCGTTCTACCGGGTCAAATCGTGCGGGTGGAACCCCCTCCAGTCGGCGGAGTGCGCCGCCATCATCGACATGGTCCGCGGCGACCCGGTCGAACTGGAGTTGGACCCGGACCGCGGCGTCGACCCCGAATTCTGGTCGTTCGACTACGTCCGGGCCGACGGCCGGTATTTCGAACCGAACGCGACCCTCGACGGGCGCACGCTCACGCTCTCGCTCCACCCGGTGTCGACCGAGACGGTCAGACGCGACCTCTCGGAAGACCTCGCCGAGTCACCGGGATACGTCCGCGAGGCCGTCCGAAACGGCAGTAGCACCGTGACCGAATCCGAACTGTACGAACCGGAGACCCACTACGTCGCGTTCGAGGGGCGGTACTACGTCGTCGAACCGGTCGAAACCGAGCGCGTCCCGACCGGCTGGGGGTGGAAAGCGCCGTCCGACGCGGCCATCGAGGCGATGCGACTCGCGGCGTGGATAGGCGGCGTCGCCTGCATCTGGCGGGCCGGCGAGTGGACCGAACGCGGCCGCTGACAGCTGTGAGAAACGAGAGAGAGAGAGAGCGCGCGGGTCGGCTTACGTCCCGTGGGCCCAGCTACCCATGTACTCGCGCTGTTCGTCGGTCATCGAGTCGAACTCGATTCCCTCGGCTTCGAGTTTGATTTCGGCGACCTCGCGGTCCAGTTCGTCGGGCACGTCGTGGACGCCGGCGTCGTAGGCGTCGCCGTTCTCGACGAGTTCGCGGACGACGACGGCCTGCACGCCGAACGACTGGTCCATGACCTCGACGGGGTGGCCCAGCGCGATGGGCGACGCGAGGTTGACGAGGCGGCCCTCGGCGAGGACGTTCAGGCGGCGGCCGTCTTCGAGTTCGTAGGCGTCGACGCCGTCGCGGGCCTCGTACTCGTCGACGGCGAGGTCCGACAGCGCCTCGAGGTCGATTTCGATGTCGAAGTGGCCGGCGTTGGCGAGGAGGACGCCGTCTTTCATGTTCTCGAAGTCCTCGCGGGTGATGACGTCGCGGTTGCCGGTGGTCGTGATGAACACGTCGCCGACCTTCGCGGCCTCCTCCATCGGCATCACGTCGTAGCCCTCCATGTGGGCTTCGAGCGCGCGACGGGGGTCGACCTCGGTGACGATGACGTTCGCGTTCTGGCCGGACGCCTTCTTGGCGACGCCCTTGCCGCAGTAGCCGTAGCCGCCGACGACGACGTTCTTGCCGGCGTACGAGAGGTTCGTCGTCATGGCGATGGTCGCCAGAGACGACTCGCCCGTGCCGTGGACGTTGTCGAACAGGCGCTTCATCGGCGTGTCGTTGACGGCGAAGACGGGGTAGTTCAGTTCGCCGTCTTCGTCCATCGCGCGGAGGCGGTGGACGCCGGTCGTGGTCTCTTCGGCCCCGCCGACGATGGTGTCGATGAGTTCGGGGTACTCCTCGTGGATGGTAAAGACCATGTCCATGCCGTCGTCGACCGTGACGGTCGGCTCGTGGGCGATGACGGCGTCGATGGCCGCGTAGTAGCCCTCGTCGTCGACGCCGCGGACGGCGTAGGAGGTGATGTCGTCGTTGGCGTCGAGCGCCGCCGACACGTCGTCGTGGGTCGAAAGCGGGTTACAGCCGGTGATGGCGACTTCCGCGCCGCCGAGCGCCAGCAGTTCGACGAGGTTCGCCGTCTTCGCCTCGACGTGCATCGCCATGCCGACGACCTCGCCGGCGAGCGGCTGTTCCGACTCGAACTGCTCGCGGAGCTCCTGCAGGATGGGCATGTGCTGGAGCGCCCAGTCCATCTTGCGTCGTCCCTCGGTCCGGGCGGCCTCGACGTCGTCGAGGTGCTCGGAGACGGGAGCGTAGTGTTCGCTCATACCCGTGGGTTCGGAGAGGGGTCCGAAAACCCTACCGAAGGCGGTCGCGCCCCCGAATCTACAAGTGTCAACCGGGAGATTGTATCGCCGAGGGCCGATGCTCGTCATAGAAAACGGCAAGACGCTCGCCGAGCAGGAGTTGTTCGCCCTGATGAGCGCCCCCGCAGTCCCGGACCTCTTGCGCGTCGCCGACGAACCGCTGACGGTCAAGGAGCTGAGCTGTCGGGCCGACGTGCCGCTGTCGACGGCCTACAGAGAGGTCAAGCGGCTCCACGAGGCGGCGCTGTTCGAGAAGTCCATCATGGTCGACCACAGCGACGGGCGACACGTCGCGCAGTACCACCGGACGTTCGAGCGCATGGAGGTCAGCGTGACCGACGACGGACTGCGCATCGAACTGGCCGGGTAGCGAGGTCGGAAGGCGGTGTGGGCGGACCAGACGGGGGGTTCAGACGGCGGCAGGCCGGCGCGGCGATTCAGACGCGCTCGCGGAGCGACGCGATTGCCTCGCGGGCGCGGGCCATCGCGGCGTCCTCCTCGAGCGTCAGCACCTCGCGGTCCCGCATCAGCACCCGCCCGTCGCAGACCGTGTGGCGGACGTCGGAGCCGCGGGCGGCGTACGCGAGGTGGCTCACGAGGTCGTTGGCGGGCGCGAGGTGCGGCGCGTCGAGGTCGACGACGGCGAGGTCGGCCGCGCCACCGACTTCGAGCGCGCCGCCGGGGAGGTCGACGGCGGCGGCGGAGCCGGCGGTCGCCATCCGCACCACGTCGGGGGCGGCGACGGCGCTGGCGTCGTCCGCGGCGAGCTTGCCGAGCATCGCGGCGTCGCGCATCTCGTCGAACATGTCGAGGTCGTTGTTCGAGGCCGCGCCGTCGGTGCCGAGGCCGACCGTGACGCCCGCGTCGAGCAGTTTCTGGACGGGAGCCATGCCGGAGGCGAGCTTCATGTTCGACGCCGGGCAGTGGACGACGCCGGTGCCCGCCTCGGCGAGCAGGTCGATTTCCGCGTCGTCGACGTGGACGCCGTGGGCGAGGAAGTCGTCGCCGGTGAGCATGCCGAGTTCCTTCGCGTACGACAGGGGCCGCTCGCCGCGCTCGTCGACGATGGGGTCGACCTCGTCGGTCGTCTCGTTGGCGTGGTAGTGGACCGGGATGCCCTCGGCGTGGGCGTCGGCGACGAACTCGCGGAGGTACTCCTCCGCGACCGTCGTCAGCGAGTGGGGCATCGCGGCGGTCCGAATCCGGCCGTCGGCCGCGCCGTCGAACTCGCGGGCCACGTCGAGGCTCTCGTCGATGTCGGCCCGCGCGTCCGCGTCGTCCTTGCCGAGCGTGACGACGCCGTGGCCGAGGCGGGCGCGGAGGCCGGCCTCGTCGACCGCGGCGGCGATTTCGGGGACGTGGAAGTACATGTCCGCGAACGCGGTGGTCCCCGACTTAATCATCTCCACGAGACCGAGTTCCGCGCCGGCGCGCACGTCCTCGGGCGTGAGCGCGGCCTCGGCGGGCCAGATGTCCTCGCGGAGCCACGCGTCGAGCGGCTTGTCGTCGGCGTAGCCGCGCAGGAGCGTCATCGCCACGTGACAGTGGGCGTTGACCAGACCCGGCGTGACGAGACAGCCCTCGGCGTCGAGCGTCTCGTCGGCGTCGGCGTCGAGGTCCGCGCCGATATCGAGAATCGTCCCCTCGTCTCGGTCCACCAGTACGTCCGCGTCCTCGACCGTCGCGTCGGGGCGGAGCACCTGTCCGCCCGCGATTCGGAGCGTGTTCATGTCGCTCGTTCGGGTCGGTGGGGTGGTGAATCCACCGTCTCGCGGCCGCGAGACGCAACCGCCGAGTTCGCCGCGGAGCGGCCGGGATACCGGCGGTAGTCCGATTCCCGAAAATCGAGAACGAGCACCCCCGCTTAGGTCCGAACCCCAAGTATCGGGGGACATGGAGCCCCCGTCGAACCTCGCGCTCGTTCCGGGGCACGTCCAAGCAAGTCCGTGGATGACCGCGGTCGTCGTCCTCGCGGGCGTCTCGTCGGTCACGCTGGCCGCGCTCGGCGTCGCCGTCTTCCTCCGGCGGCGGACGCGGTCGCACCTGCTCGTCGCGCTGGCGCTGTTGGCGTTCGCGTCGCGGGCGGCCGTCGCGGCGCTGACGCTCACCGGCGTCCTCTCCGAGTTCGACCACCACGTGGTCGAACACTTCTTGGACCTCGTGATGGCCGGCCTCGTCCTCGCGGCCATCTACTACGCCCGGAGCATCGAGCGCGAGGCGGGGGTCAACGACCCATGAGTGAGACACGAACCCGCGTCGCCGACCACATCAAGCACAGTCCGGGAGTCCACTTCAACGAGCTCGTTCGCGCGCTCGACCTCGCCCCCGGCCAGGTACAACACCACGTCCGCAGACTGCTCTCCGACGAGACGGTCCGTCGCGCCGAGTTCTACGGGCGGACGCACTACTTCCCCCCGGAGTTCGACGCGTGGGAGCGCGGCACGCTCGCGCTCGTCCGCCGGGAGACCGCCCGCGACATCCTCGGCCACCTCCTCGAACACGGCGACGCCCGCCCCGACGACGTGGCCGACGACATCGGCGTCGCCCGGAGCACGCTGGAGTGGCACCTCGACCACCTCGTCGAGCGCGACGTGGTCCGCAAGGAGCGCGACCTGCACAACCGCGTGACGCTCGTCCTCACCCACCCCGAGCGGACGACCCGGCTGTTAGACGACGTGTCGCCGTCGCTCCCCGAGCGGTTCGTCGACCGGTTCGACCGCCTGCTCGACCACCTCGTCGAAGGGTAGCCGCGGGTCCCGAGAGCGGTCCTACGCTTCCGTCTCGCCCGCGCCGCCCGCGTCTCGGAGCCGCCCGATACGCGACGCCAGCGACGGCTCGAACGAGAGGAACGACCCCGCGCGGCCGGTGTCGACCTCGTCGGCGGTCGCGTCGAGCGCGTCGGCGACGGCCGCGCGTCCGACCCGCTGTGCCGCCGCCTCGTCGGCCCGGTAGATGAGCCGTTTGCTCGCGTACTCGCCGGTCACGAGAACTATCACGCCGATTCCGGCGAACGTCAAGAACGACAGGACGAATCCGAACGGCGGCCACGCGACGCCCAAGAAGACGAGCCCGGCCGCCGCGCCCACGGTGAACAGTCGAAGCTCGTAGACGAACCGGCCGAGTCGCGCGGCGTCAACCGCCAACAGCGCCGTAACCGCCTCGTCGTCGTAGCGGTCGAGAAGCGAGTCTGTGAGAAAGAGCGTCTTCCGCCCGACCGGGCCGCGAGTGAGGTGGTCCGAGCGATGGCCGCCGCCGTCGAGGAGGCGAATCCGAGCGACCGAGAGACCGGCGCGGTCGCACAGGCGGTCGAGTCGCTCGCGCGTCGCGGCCGCGGGGGCCGCCGTCGTCTGCGAGACGCCGACGAGCGGTGCCGAAAAGACGTATGCGGCGGCTACGAACGCAAGCATGGTGAGCAGGCCGCTGGTCTCCAAGACCCGGAATTCGACTTGTAGCGCGGTCACCACGCAGAAGACGAGCGCCGCGATGAAGAGCTGATAGCGGAACATCTTCGCGGCGGCCGTTCCCGCACCTATATCGGCGTCTCGAACGCGCCTCGCCACGGGGAACGCGCCCAAGTACGAGACGGTCGCCACGACCGCGGCACCGACAGCCACGAGCGCCCAGCCGAAAATCGCCCACGGCCAGTCGGTCGGGAGACCGACGGAAGTGAGGACCGCCCGGTCCGCGTTCGTCCACCAGACGACGCCGACGAACAGGATGGCGGCGTAGAGCCAGTTGCTTCGAACCCGTTTTCTGAACCGCTGGACGGACGAACCGCGGCGCTCGTGGAACGCGGCGCTGAGCCGCGACCAGCCGGCACCGAGGAGGGAGACGCCGACGAGCGCGCCGGCGAACGTAACGGGAGCCATAGATGACACTTCACAGATGTGTCAAAAAACCGTTCCGGCTTGCGAAAGTCAATTACCTCCGGGACGTGACGGGCAGGTATGCGAATCGCCGTGCCCAACAAGGGCCGCCTGCACGAACCGACGATTGAACTCCTGGAGCGTGCGGGACTACACCTCGACAACGGTGCCGAGCGCAAACTCTACGCCGGGACCGTCGACCCCGACGTGACCGTGTTGTTCGCCCGCGCCGCCGACATCCCCGAGTACGTCCGCGACGGGGCCGCCGAGGTCGGCGTCACGGGCCTCGACCAGGTCCGCGAGTCGGGCCACGAACTCGAAGACCTGCTCGATTTGGAGTACGGCAAGTGTCGGCTCGTCCTCGCCGCGCCCGAGGACGGCGACATCGAGACCGTCGAGGACGTGTCGGGCAAGGTCGTCGCCACCGAGTTCCCGCACATCGCGCGGACCTACTTCGAGGCCGAGGGCATTGACGCCGAGGTCGTCGAGGTCACGGGCGCGACCGAACTGACGCCCCACGTCGAGATGGCCGACGCCATCATCGACATCACCTCGACCGGAACGACCCTGCGGGTGAACCGCCTCGCCGTCATCGACGAGGTGCTGTCGTCGTCGGTTCGGCTGTTCGCCCGCCCCGACGTGGTCGACGACCCGAAGGTCCAGCAGTTGCTCATGGCGCTCGAATCCGTCCGCTCGGCGGAGGGCAAGCGCTACCTGATGATGAACGCGCCGCGCGAGAAACTCGACGACGTAAAGGAGGTCATCCCCGGTCTCGGCGGCCCGACCGTGATGGACGTCGCCGGCGACTCGACCGTGGCGGTCCACGCCGTCGTGAACGAACGCGACGTGTTCGAGGTCGTCAGCGACCTGAAGAACGTCGGCGCGAGCGGCATCCTCGTCACCGAAATCGAGCGGTTGGTCGAGTAAGCGGCGCACCCGTCGCGCCGAGTGTCAGTTTTTCACTGTTTCCAGCGCAACTCCGGCACCGTGACCGACGGGTCGAACCCGAGGTCGCCGCGGCGCGCCCGGACGTAGGCCGCGATGCAGACCGCGCCGAGGACGATTGCGCCGATGCCGAGCAGACCGGCCTCGGGGCCGAACGCGCCGCCGGTAATCACGTCGGGGCCGCGTTCCGTCGTCTCGACGAGCGACGTGCCGAAGTCGAGGCCGCTGACCGCGAAGCCGAAGACGCCGCCCTGCACGAAGTTCCACGAGATGTGGACGCCCGTCGGGATGGCGAGGTCGCCGGTGAGCGCGTAGCCGAGGCCGAGCATGACGCCCGCGAGCGTGATGCTGAGCGTGCTCGTCAGGCCCGCGTTCGGGTTGGCGTAGTGGGCGACGCCGAACACGGCCGACGAGACCGCGAGGCCGCCGGCGACCGCCGCGTCCGGGTCGAACCGCCAGCGGAGGCCCTCGGCGACGTCGGTGAGGACGACGCCTCGAAGCAGGAGTTCCTCGGCGATGCCGACGACGACGAAGAACGCCAGAAGCGAGCCGACGCCGAGCAGTCGGTCGACGCCGAGCGGGGCGGGCGAGACCGAAATCCAGTCGGCGGCGACGCCGACGACGAAGACGGCGGCCATCAGCCCCGTTCCGAGCGCGAGTCCGAACCCGAGGTCGGCCGCCCACTCGCGGTCGAGTCCGAGCCCGAGGTCCGCGACGGTCCGCCTATCGACGTACCGCGCGACGACGAGCGCGGCGAGGCCGCTCGCGCCGACCGAGACGAGCGAGACGACGAGCGACACGAGTCGGCTGGATGCGGCGAGGTCACCGAGGGCCGTCGAAAGCGAGAGTCCGACCGCGAGCGAGACGACGACGAAGACGACGGGCGTCGCGAGCAGTCGAAACGGCGCGCGCGGCCGGCGTTCCGTGTCGTTCCAGAGGAGGCGACGGGGAGACACGGCGGGGAATTCGACGGCCTCGGTCAAGAAGGTACGGCGGGAGCGTCAGAACGGCGCGGTCATGAGGATGGCGGAGAGGCCGAACAGGACGAGGCCCAGCAGTACCGAGACGACGAAGTGGATGGTCACCACGTACGCCGACAGGCGGTTCGACCGGCCGTAGAGGAACTTGACGAAGCCGAAGTCGAGGCCGAGTGCGAGCGCGAGCGCGACGAAGGAGTTCCAGCCGAAGGTGGTGAAGACGACGGCGATGGCCGCCGGGACCGGCCCGACGGCGAACGCCTTCTTGAGTTCCACGTCGCCGAGGACGTTCCGCGCGGCGATGTGGGCGGTGAGAGAGAGGAACAGCGCGAACAGCGCGAACGTTCCGGCGACGGCCGTGACCGGCGCACCGGCGGCCGTCTGCAAGGTGAGCGCGTCCATATCGGCCCGAGGGACGCGACTGACTTAGGTCCGGTCGATTCGAGTCCCGGTCGCGTGGTGCGGCCGGGCGACCCACTGCGTTAGAACGACCCGTTGAGGAGACCGAGTTCGGAGAGGCGCGAGATGATGACGTCGACCGCCGCCTCGGCGTCTTTCGGCTGTTTGCCGCCCGTGATGACGAGTTTGCCCGACCCGAAGAGAAGGGCGACGACGCTCGGTTCGTCGAGGCGATAGACGAGCCCCGGGAACTGCTCCGGTTCGTACTCGATGTTTTCGAGGCCGAGGCCGATGGCGATGGCGTTGAGGTTCAGGTTCTCGCCGAGGTCGGCGCTCGTGACGATGTTCTGAACGGTGATTTCGGGGTCGTCGTCGACCGGAATCTGAAGCTCGCGGAGCTTGTCGAAGACGATTTCGAGGCTCTCGTGGACGTCGTCGGTCGACTTCGCGCCGGTACAGACGATTTTCCCGGACCGAAAGATGAGCGCCGCGGACTTCGGCTCCTGCGTCCGGTAGACGAGTCCCGGAAACTGCTCGGGGTCGTAGTCGGCACCCTCGAGGTCCATCGCCACGCTCTGGAGGTCGAGCTCTTGGCCGATTCCCGTGGAGGCGACGACGTTTTCGATGTTGATTGTGTCCTTGGGGTCGGTCATACAACGATTTAAGGCACGTATTTAAGGGTTAAAAAGATTGGTGCAAGAAGTTGACAGCTTACGTACGACGGCGAATAATACGGGCGTTTCTGACGGTGACGACCGACCCAAGTAATGTCAGAGAGATTGGAACTACGAGGCGAGCGACCCCCGGTCTGAGCACCCAGTAGGTGGCGAAGAACAGGGCGACTGAGACGAGTTTTAACACCGCGAACGAGCCGGGGCCGGGGTCGCCGCCGGAGATGCGTCGCACGATGGGGTTTCCCTCCTGCACGCCGGCCGTCCTGACCCCGAGAACGGTCGTGACGTAGTCGCCGAGCCCGTAGGTGAGCGCCGCCGCGCCCCAGGAGATGGCGTCGAGAGAGGCCATGGGGGTGAATTCGGAGCGCCCGATATAAGTCTCGCCGTCGCCGAGGTGTCAGGTTCGGCGGGGTCGCAGTCGGTCCGGAGCGGCCGACACCATCGCGGGCGCGACGACGACCGATACCCTCATTTCCGCGGCCCGTCAGGTCCGAGCGTGTACGGACTGGAACTCGCCGGCGAGGAAGACGCCTTCGCCGCCCGCGAGGCCGAGGCGGCCGCGACGGGCGTGACGGTCGTCGCCCCCGGCCTCGCCACCGCCCGCGGCGTCGAACCCGAGCGCGCGAGGCGACTCGCCTACACCCGTCGCGTCGTCGAACTGGTCGGGCGGTGCGACCCCGACATCGACGCCGCCCGCGCCGTCGTCGCGGCCGCGAACGTCGACCGCGAGGGGACAGTCGCCGTCCGCGCCCGCGACGTGCGAGGGCTCACCGATATCAGCACGACCGACGCCGAGCGCGAACTCGGGTCGGCGCTCGTCGACCGCGGCTTCGGCGTCGACTTGGACGACCCCGACCACGAGCTTCGGGTCTACTTCTCCGAAGACGCCTGTCTCGTCGGCTGGACCGCCGTCGAGGCCGTCCGCGACTTCGCCGACCGGAAGCCGACCGACAGACCGTTCTTCCAGCCGGGGAGCATGGCCCCCGTGGACGCCCGCGCCTTCGTCAACATGGCCGGCGCGGAGCCCGGAGCCCGGATTCTGGACCCGATGTGCGGCACCGGCGGCGTCCTCCTCGAAGCGGGCCTCGTCGGGGCCGACGTGGTCGGCGTCGACGCCCAAGCGAAGATGGTCGGCGGCGCGCGGGAGAACCTGCGTCACTACGTCGGCTCCGGCGACGTGGTCCGCGGCGACGCCACCGCGCTCCCCTTCCGCGACGACTCCATGGACGGCGCGGTGTTCGACGCCCCCTACGGCCGGCAGTCGAAAATCGCGCGCCACTCGCTTTCGGACCTCGTCGGCGGGGCGCTGGCTGAGGTCCGCCGGGTCGCCCCCGAGTGCGTGATGGTCGCCGACCGGTCGTGGACCGAGGAGGCCGAAGACGCCGGCTGGGAGGTCGAACGGGTGTTCGAGCGACGGGTCCACCGGTCGCTGGTGCGGTACGTGCATCTCCTGCATCGGTAATCGGAATCGCCGGCCGACGAGCCGTCGCAGTCACGGTTTCCATTCAGCCGCCCGACAGGACTATCCCCCAGCGCGTCGAAGCGAGCGCATGTACCGTAGGGTTCGAAACGCCGTCGCCGAGGCGTACGACCCCGACCCGCGGGCGGCGACCATCGTCGCGATGGGGTCGGCGTTCCTGCTGTTTTCGCTCCTGTCGTACCCGGACGGTTCGAGCCCGTACTACCTGTTCGGTCTCGTGGTGGCAGTCTTCTCACTCGTCGTCTCGGTGGCGATGCTCGCCGTCGAGAAACTCCGGTAGTCGGGGTGAACGAGGCCGCTACAGTTCTTCCTTCCGACGCGTAATCTCGCCGTTCGGACCGACGCGCAACGTCACGTACTCGTAGTCCTGAATCCGCTCGTCGTACGCCGCCTCGCCGTCGACGAGGAGTTTCACGTCGCAGGTCTCGGCGTCGACCTGCCGGGTGAGCGTCACCGTCTCGCCGGGCGAGAGTTCCACGTCGCCCTCGCGGCACGCTGGCTTCAAGATGACCTCGCCGTCGAAGCCGCCGTTGACCGCGACTTCGACCATCTCTGACCCCTCGCAGAACTGCGGCCACCCGCATTCGTCCGTGGTGGTCGCCGTCTCGGTCTCCGTTTCGGACGAGGATTCGGCGGGACCGCCGAGACACCCGGAGAGGAAAGCGAGCGAACCGAGGGACGCGAGGACCCGTCTGCGCTGCATGAGCGATGATTCAGATGTCATGGTAAGTGCCTTGTGTGGGTTCGGTCCGGTCCACTCGATGATGCTGTGACGTCCGGTCTCGTGAACGTCGAGGTGCGAGAACCGTCGGACTCAGAAACTCGGAGCACCAACTCGCTTCCCACGCCGGTACAGGTAGTACGACAGAAGCGGCACCGAGACGACAAAGAGAGGCGAGAACACACCGCCGACGAAGTGAATCAGCCCCGCGGCGACCCAGAGCCAACTCGGTCGCCACGACACGGCCGACTGCCGCACCGCGTACAGGTCGATACCGAGTGAAACCGTGACCAAGAGACCGACGAGGAGGCCGATGAGGTCCACGATAATCACGATGGCAAAGAAACTGAGCATCATCGCCTCGGACGCGAATCGACCGGTGGGCACGATTCCCCATCCGCCCAGAAACATGAGGACGCCGAGGAGGACCGAAATCGGGAACAGGGCGACGCCGTACCACCACGGCGACGGCGTCCGTGCGGAGGGCTGGGACGGTTCGTGGACTGCGGAGGACATGACGCCCGCAACGCGCCCTATGTGTTAATTATTTGCCATTCTGGCGGGAGACGTTGATGCATCACTCCCGCCGAGCCAGCACCGTCTCGCCCGCCCGCACCGACTCGCCTTTCTCGACGACCACGTCGTCGGAGCCGTATTCCGGCGGCAACAGCACGTCCGCCCGGGAGCCGAAGTCGATGTGGCCGAGCTTCTGGCCGCGGACGAGTTCGTCGCCGGGGGCGACGTACGAGTGAATCCGGCGGGCGAACGCGCCGGCGATGAGCGACACTTCGTGGTCGCCCGCGTCGGTGTCGAGTTCGATATCGACGCGCTCGTTGCGGTCGGAGTCCTTCGAGAACGCCGGCTTGTGCGCGCCGGGGCGGTGGGTGACGGTTCGGACCGAACCGGAGACGGGCGCGCGGTTGACGTGCACGTCGGTGACGTTCATGAACACGCCCACGCGGACGCGGCCGTCCTCGACGCGAATCACTGAGACGCGCCCGTCGGCGGGGGCGACGACCCCCGATTCGTCCGGTGGCGAGCGCTCGGGGTCGCGGAAGAACCAGAGGACGAACGCGCCGACCGCGAGGAGCGCGGCTCCGAGGGGCGGGAAGACGACCGCCGCGACCGCCGCGCCGAGGAAGGCGGGAAGCGCGAACCGCCGGTAGCCGGGTGCGAACTGCATTATGCCTCGCCGCGGACCTCTGCGCCCCAACTCGTGAGGAGGTGAGTGAGGTGCAGTCGGTCGTCGATGCCCGTCGAGATGTCGAGGTCGACCTGTCCGGCGAGTTCGTGCAGGCGGGCGAGTTCGCCGCCGGCGAAGCGCTCGGGGGTCGAGTCGGCGACGCGGAGGACGTCGCGGAGGAGCTCCTGTCCCTCGTAGCCCTCGTCGTCGAGGAGCGTCGTGAGGGTCTTGCGGGCGTCCTTGATGTCGCCCTCGCGGGCGTTGATGAGGAGCGTCTTCAGCTCGTCGTCGAAGCCCACGTCGCCGAGGGCCGCGTGGACCGTCGACATGGTGACCTCGTCGGCCTCGGTGGCCGTCCGCTGGGCCGAGAGGATGGCCTTCCGGACGTTCCCGTTGGAGGCGTCGGTGAGGAACTGGAGGCCGCCGGCGTCGTAGTCGACGCCCTCAGCGTCGAGGATGTCGGCGAGGAGAGATTCGAGCGCCGCGTCGTCGGGTGCGGGCATGGGGACGGGAAAACACCGCGAGCGAATCGGCGGGATGAGCTTCGAGGGCTGGCGCGTGGTGATGACGAACTGCGTGGTCCGGTGGTGCTGTTCCATCACGCGGCGGAGCGCCTGCTGGAAGTCCTCGCGGATGGACTCGGCGTTGTCGAGGACGATGGTCTTGTACTCGCCCGACATGGGGGCGTAGCTGGCGGACTCCTTCAGCACGCGGTTAATCATGTCGCGTTTCGCCATGCGACTGCGCCCGTCGAGGAACTGCTCGAACCGCGGGTCGGCGCGAATCTGCTTTTTCGTCCGGTTGAAGAAGTCCGCGACGTTGAGTTCGATGAGGTCGTTTTCGGGGTCCGCGTGCGCCTCGTGAGCCAGCGCGCGGACGGCGGCGGTCTTGCCGACGCCCGGCGGGCCCTGCACGACGAGGTTCATCGGTTCGTCCACGGCGCGTCGGAGGCGGTCGCGGACCTCCGGCTGTGGGAGGTCGTCGAGCCCCGGCGCGTGCGTCTCGGTCCACAGCGGCGCGTCCATTGGACTCCGGTAGCAGACGGTCGGGTAAGAATCGGTCGGTCCGGGGCGTCGGGCGGACTCGGCTTCCCTGTGGGGGCGAGCGCCGAGGCCGCGACCGATTCGACGCACGTTTAGTCCAGCCGCTATCATTGTGGTGCATGTCCATGCGCGCGACCTTCCTCGGGACCGGCGGGGCCGTCCCCACCACGGCGCGTGCGCCGAGCGCGTTCCTCGTGAACCGCGACGGCGAGCGCCTGTTGTTCGATTGCGGGGAGGGCACCCAACGCCAGATGATGCGCTACGGGACCGGGTTCGGCGTCAGCCACCTGTTCGTCACCCACCTCCACGGCGACCACATCCTCGGCATTCCCGGCCTGATTCAGACGCTCGACTTCAACGACCGCGAGGCCTCGCTGGCCATCCACGGCCCGCCGGGGAGCAAGCGCCACCTCGAAAAACTCGTCCACGCCGGCGGCTACCAGCCCGGCTTTCACGTCTCCGTCCACGAGGTCCGCCCCGGAAACGTCGCCTACCGCGCCGACGACTACGAGGTCCGCGCGTTCGACACCGAACACCGGACCGCCTCCGTCGGCTACGCACTCGTCGAAGACGACCGCCCCGGCCGGTTCGACCGCGAGAAGGCCGAGGAACTCGGCGTCCCCGTCGGCCCGGCGTTCGGCCGCCTCCACGCCGGCGAGGACGTCGAACTCGAAGACGGGGCCGTCGTGCGCTCCGAGCAGGTCGTCGGCGACCCCCGTCCCGGCCGCACCGTCGTCTACACCGGCGACACCCGCCCGCTCGACTCGACCGTCGAGGTCGCCCGCGACGCCGACCTGCTCGTCCACGACGCGACGTTCACCGACGAGGAGGCCGAGCGGGCGAAACAGACCGCGCACTCGACCGCGCGCGAGGCCGCCCGCGTCGCCCGCGACGCAGACGTTCGACGCTTCGCGCTGACGCATATCTCCGCCCGGTACGCCGCCGACCCGAGCCCGCTTCTCGAACAGGCCCGCGAGGTGTACGACGGCGAGGCGTTCGTCGCCGAAGACGGCCAGAAACTGGAGGTCCCGTACGCCGACAGCGACGGCGGCGGGGCCGAGACCGGCGAGTAGTCCGAGGGGCCGCGGTACGCTTTTCTCCCGCCCGTTCGCACCAACGGGTGTGCCGCAGAACGCCTTCCACACCGTCGACGTGTTCGCCACGGCGAAGTACGCCGGCAACCAACTCGCCGTCTTCGAGGACGCGGACGCGCTCAGTTCCGACCAGATGGCCGCGCTCGCCAACGAGACGAACTACTCGGAGACGACGTTCATCGAGGGCGGGTCGCCCGACGACGGCTACGACGTTCGCATCTTCACGCCGGACGGCGAGATTCCGTTCGCCGGACACCCGACGCTCGGGACGGCCGCCGTCCTCCGCGAGCACTTCGACGCCGGCGACGAGGTGACGCTGAACCTCGGCGTCGGTCCGATTTCGGTCGAGGTCCGGGACGGGAACTCGGACGCAGACGGCGACGACGGCGACGACGGAACGCCCGACGGCGAGCAGTACTGGATGACGCAGAACGCGCCGGCGTTCGGCGAAGAACTCGACCCCGAGACGCTCGCCGAGGTGCTGTCGCTCGACCTCGCCGACTTCGACGGCGACTGGCCGATACAAGTGGTCTCGACCGGCCTCCCGGCGGTGATGGTGCCGCTCCGCGACCGCGACGCGCTCGCCCGGAGCGAGGTGTTCACCCCCGCGTACCGTTCGTTCTTCGACGACGTGGGCGTCGAGAACCTCTTTCTGTTCTGCCCGGACCCCCGCGACGACGCGAACGACTTCGCGGCGCGGATGTACGCCCCGGGCCACGGCGTCGCCGAGGACCCCGCGACCGGGAGCGCGAACGGCTGTTTCGCCGGCTATCTCGCCCGCCATCGCTACTTCGGCGACGAGGAAATCGAGGTCACGGTCGAACAGGGCTACGAGATGGGCCGACCGTCGCACCTCCACCTCGAAGCCGAAGACCGGGGCGACGAGGTGACGGTCCGCGTCGGGGGGCGCGTCGAGTTCGTCTCGACGGGGAGACTCGTCTGAGCGGCCGCTGAGCGGGCCGTCGAGCCAAAAAGCGAGATCGGGTCAGTCGCGGTGGGCGTCGCAGACCGGGTTCTCGCCGTCGTCGAGGAGGACGACGGGAACCCCGAGGACGACCCACTCGCGGACGTAGCGCCGGCGCGTCGTCGCGGGCGACCCGCACTCGACGCAGGCGGCGTCCGCGGCCTCGACGGCCGACTCGACGATTCTCGTCCGCGGGCCGACCGCCGTCCGCGGATACGCCGGGCGTTTGGACAGGAGCGCCGCGAGCGCCGCGGCGACGACGAGGCCGACGACCGGCAGGACGAACCGACCGACGCCGGAGCGCGCGAGGACGCCGACGATGACGAGTAACGTGACCGCGACGGCCAGTTCACGGAGGAGCCGCATCGACGGCGTCAGGTGCTCGTCTCGTTTTCGGAGCCG
This sequence comes from Haloferax sulfurifontis ATCC BAA-897, assembly GCF_000337835.1. GTDB lineage: Archaea > Halobacteriota > Halobacteria > Halobacteriales > Haloferacaceae > Haloferax > Haloferax denitrificans. The sequence continues at coordinate 117,415 of NZ_AOLM01000022.1, forward strand.
GACGACGACCCCGACGAACTGGACGACGCCGAGCGAGCGTCCGACGACGAGTCGGTGGACGACGAGGACGAGTCCGACGACGACGAACCGTCGCTATCCAGCGACCGGACGAACTGCGGGTAGCCGCCGTCGCCGACCGGGATGTAGACGGTGTCCGTCTCGTCGAGCTTCTCGATGTACTTCTGGGCCAGCACCTCGTCGGACAGCGACTCCGCGAGGATGCGGTTGGCGTCGGCCTGCCCCTGCGCCTCGATGCGCTTGCGCTCGGCCTCCAGCTCCTCGACGGCGAGTTCGTCCTGCTTCTGCTGGCGGCGCTGTTCGGTGATTTCCTTCTGTTCGACCGCCTGCGCGTACTCGGCGGGGAGTTCGACGTTGCGGACCTGCACCGCTTCGAGGATGAGGCCGTCGTCGGCGAACTCCTCGGCGAGTTCCCGCTCGGCGGCGGCCTTCAGCTGGGTCTGGCCCTCGCCGGTATAGATGACCGTGACGGGCAGTCGACCGGCCTCGGTCCGGAGCACCGACCGAATCGACGGCCGAATCAGGCGCTCTTCGGCGGTTTCGAGCGTCCGGTAGTTGCGGTAGAACTCGACGGCCTGCCCGGCGTCGATGCGGTAGCGGACGGTCACGTCGATGTCCGTCCGGAGGCCGTCTTCGGTCAGGACCGTGATGGCGTCGTCGCCGCGCCTGTCGCCTTCGCTCGTCGACGACGACATGGTGTACGACTGCGGTCGCACCGACAGCGACGAGGTCGACTGCGAGACGGGGTTGACGAAGTGCGCGCCGGGTTCGAAGACGGTGCCGGTGGTCGCGCCCCACTTCTTGACGACCTTGACGTTCCCCTCTTCGACGGGTTCCCACGCGAGGAGCCCGGCGATTGGGGCGGCGATAAGGAGGAGGGCGACGACACCGACGAGGGCGATGCGCGTCAGCGACCCGGAGGTCACCGACGGCGGGTCGGGGATGTCAGAACTCATCACCTTGATTTCAAATAGCCGAGACTTGTTTGTTTCGTGTCAAGCGGGGTCGCGGCGACTGTCGCCGGCGACGCCCACTCGGCGGCCGAGTCGCGCAAACGCGACACCCGACCGAGTCGACACCCGCGACCGGCGTGGAGTATATATCCGGCGCGGCCCTAGTCGCCGTCGTGAACGACCGGACGAGTGCGCTCGACTCGGTCGTCTTCGGCGTCGACATCCAGAGCGGCGATATCCGCGGCGACTCGCCGTCGTACGCGCTGGTCGTGTTGGACACCCGAGACACCGAGTCAGACGAGGTCCGAATCGAACGAGACGTGGTCTCCTTCCGCAAGTTACGCCGGCTCATCGAGCGCGACGAACCGCGCGTCGTCGCCACGGACAACATGTACGAGTTGGCGACCGACAAGGACGATTTAGTCCGCTTCCTGCGGTGGCTCCCCCACGGGACGCAGTTGGTGCAAGTGACCGGCGCGGAGCGACCGGAACCGCTGTCGCGGGTCGCCTCTCGCCACGGCGTCCCCTACGGCAAAGAGCCGATGAAGGAGGCCGAGGCCGCGGCGCGACTCGCCCTCGCCAACGTCGGCTACGAGGTCGCCGCCTTCGAGAACACGACGACCGTGAAGGTCTCCCGCGGCCGCTCGACCGGCAAGGGCGGGTGGAGTCAGGACCGCTACACGCGCCGAATCCACGGGTCGGTCAAACAGCAGTCCCGCGAGGTCGAGTCCGCGCTGAAGGAGGCCAACCTCGACTACGAGCGGGACGTGACCGAGAAGTACGGCGGCTACTCGCAGGCGCTTTTCACCGTCGAGGCGCGGCCGGAGGACATCCCCGTGTCCACCCACCGCTCGGGCGACACCCGGGTCGAAATCGAGCGCGAGCGCCGCGACGGCATCGAGTTCGAACCCCTCGTGAAGCGCCGCGACCGCGTCATCGTCGGCATCGACCCCGGCACGACCACCGCCGTCGCCGTCGTCGGCTTCGACGGGCGCGTCCTCGACGTGCACTCGACGCGGACCGCCGACACCGCCGCCGTCATCGAGTGGCTCATCGAGCGCGGGCGACCCAGCCTCGTCGCCGCCGACGTCCAGCCGATGCCCGAGACGGTCGAGAAGTTCCGGCGGAGCTTCGACGCCGCCGGCTGGGCCCCGCCGAGCGACATCCCCGTCGACGAAAAGCTCCACCGGACCCGCGAGGTCGACTACGACAACGACCACGAGCGCGACGCCCTCGCCGCGGCGCTGTTCGCGTTCGACGACCACGAAGACCAGTTCGAGCGCATCTCCCGGAAGGTCCCCGCCGACGTGGACAGAGAGGAGGTCATCGCCCGCGTCCTCGCCAGCGAGGAGTCGGTCGAGGCCGTTCTCCGCGAGATGGCCGACGACGGCGACGACGGCGGCGACGACGCCGACGAGGAGACTCACGAGGAGCCCGAGCTCACGCCCGAAGAACGCGAGATTCGGGAGTTGCGGTCGCGGGTCGAGCGACTCGAATCGCACGTCGAGGACCTGAAATCGACAATCGAGGAGAAAGACGAGACCATCGAGGAGTACAAAGGGGAGCTCTCCGACGCCCGCCGCGAGGAGCGCCGCGAGGCCCGCGAGCGCCGCGAGGTCACCCGGCTCGAACGCGAGAACGGCCGGTTAGAGCGGAAAGTCGAATCGCTCGAATCCGACAAGGCGGAGCTCGCCGACAAGCTCGACCAGCTGAAGTCGCTGTGGAAGCTCGACCACTCGAACTTCGCGGACGTGAACACCGACGGCAGTTTGGTGCCGGTCAAAATCGTCGAGCAGTTCACGAACGGCGCGCTCGACCACACCGTCGAGGAGTACGGCATCGCCGCCGGCGACGTGGTCTACCTCCGCGACGCCAGCGGAGCCGGGCGGACGACCGCCGAGCGCCTCGCCGAGTTCGACCCCAAGGTCGTCCTCCGGTCGGGCAACCTCTCGGAGGTCGCGGACGAGGTGCTGTTCGAGGCCGACGTGCCGGTCGCGCCCGCCGACGGCGTGACGATTCAGGAGATAGACGAACTCGCCGTGGCGAAGGAGTCCGAGGTCGAATCCGCCATCGCGGATTGGGAGTCGCGGGCGGAAGAACGACAGAAAGAACAGCAAAAAGAGATGGTCGACCAGATAATCTCCGAACACCGCGCCGAGAACCGGCGCGGCTAGCGTCGACGAGTCGGTCAGTCGGTCGCGTCGCCGCCGACGACGACGGCCACCACGAAGTACAGTGCCGCCCCGACGAGCGGGACCAGGAAGGCGAGCACGGCCCAGAACGTCGCGTTTCGCCCCTTGAGCGTCGCGTCTTTGTGGACCCGGTACGGCAGGTAGACGTGAACGGCGAGGAAGTAGACGGCGAAGCCGAGGATGTACGGGAGGAGGTCGCCGCCGCGGACCGACGCCCACATGACCGCGAGCAGGCCGAAGACGACGAGGATGAGCGCGGCGAAGATGACGGCGGGCGCACGCGTCGTGGTTCCTGAGTCGGACATCACCCGGAGTTGGGACCGGTGGGTGTTGTCCGTTTCGCCCGCGAACGCCTTCCAGAAGTCATATCCCACGTCCCCGACACCGAACAGATATGGACGCATACGACCTGATCACTCGGAACGCCTCCGAAGTGGTCACGGAGGACGAAGTGCGCGCGCTGGCCGACGACCCCGAGGGCAAGCGAGCGTACGTGGGCTACGAGCCCTCCGGCGTCCTCCACATCGGTCACATGCTCACCGCCAACAAGCTCATCGACCTCCAAGCGGCGGGCTTCGAGGTAGTCGTGCTCCTCGCGGACGTACACGCCTACCTCAACGGCAAGGGCACTTTCGAGGAGATTCGCGAGACGGCCGAGCGGATGAAAGCGCAGTTCATCGCCTACGGCCTCGACGAGAGCCAGACGGAGTTCGTCCTCGGCTCGGAGTACCAGCTCGACGAGAGCTACGTCCTCGACCTGCACGCGCTCGAACTGGAGACGACGCTCTCGCGCGCCGAGCGCGCCATGGCCGAAATCAAAAGCGGCGACGGCGTCACCGTCGCGCAGGCGGTCTACCCGATTATGCAGGCGCTCGACATCGTCTACCTCGACGTTGACCTCGCCATCGGCGGGATGGAACAGCGCAAGGTCCACATGCTCGCCCGCGACACGCTCCCGAGCATCGGCGAGGAGTCGCCGACCTGCATGCACACGCCGCTCATCGCGGACCTCGGGACGGGCATCGGCAAGATGTCCTCCTCGGCCGGCGTCACCATCTCGATGGAGGACACCACCGAGGACATCGAAGACAAGGTCAACGGCGCGTTCTGCCCGCCGACGGCCGACCCCGACCCGACCGACGAGGGCGAGGAACGCGAGAACCCCGTCCTCCAGATTTTCGAGTACCACGTCTTCCCGCGCTTCGAGCGCGTCGTCGTCGAGCGCCCCGAGCAGTACGGCGGGAACCTCGAATACGACGACTACGAGACGCTGGAGGCCGACCTCGAATCCGGCGAACTCCACCCGGCCGACGCGAAGGGCGCGCTCGCCGACTACCTCGACGAACTCATCGAACCGGGTCGCGCGAAGATAGCGGAGTAACCGCGACGCTTTCTCAGGCCATCCCGAACATCTTCATGACGCCCTCGGCGAGGCCGCCGGCGACGAGGCCGAGACCGGCGACGACGAACGCGAGGCCCGCCGCGACGACGGGGGCCTGAGAGGCGACGATACCGATACCCAAGAGCAGAGAGACGACGCCGGCGATGCCTTTCGTACCGAGTTTGTCGAGCATATCACGACGGCGTTTCGGGACCGCCCTAAACGCGTCGTTCCGTCGGACGCTTCCTACCGGCCGAACGTCGGCGGATTTAACCATGCCCACGTCGAACGCTCGCGCATGAGCGACGACGAGAACGAGAGCCGCCGAGACCTTCGAATGCCGAACGACGACGAAGTGTTCGCCGTCGTGACGAACATGCTCGGGGCCAATCGTATTCGCGTCCGCTGTGCCGACGGCGTCGAGCGGACCGCTCGCATTCCCGGACGGATGCAAAAGCGTATCTGGATTCGAGAGGACGACGTGGTGCTCGTCGAACCGTGGGACTGGCAGGACGAGAAGGCCGACGTGTCCTGGCGCTACGAGAAGTCCGAGGCCGACCAGCTCCGGCGCGAAGGACACATCCAGTAACGCGTTCGAGACCGCGCCTGATTGTTCCCCGACCGACACCGAACGCAGAGCCTGTGCCCTTTTCATCTCGCCTCTCGTAGCCCTAGTCCAATGACTGACGAGTTCGGCATGGTCGAACCCCAGGAGGGCGAGGCGTTCGGCGACGAGTGGGAGGAGATAGACGTCTCCGACGACGAGGCGGACCGCATCGCGCGCCGCAAGGACCGCGACTTCGACGAGTTCCGGATGCGGTTGAAGGACGCCGACCAGTTCAAAGTCGAGCAGTCGGTGTTCGACGACGCGACCTTCGCCGCCATCTACAAACTCGTCCAAGACGGGTACATCGACGCGTTCGGCGGCCCGATTTCGACCGGAAAGGAGGCCAACGTCTTCGAGGCGCTCGGCGAGGACGACACCGACGTGGCGGTCAAGATATACCGCATCAACGCCTCCGACTTCCGGCACATGCGCGACTACCTCGAAGGCGACCCGCGCTTCGAGAACATCGGCCACGACAAGGGGCAGGTCGTCCGCGCGTGGGTCAGAAAGGAGTACGCCAACCTCGAACGCGCCCAGCGCGCCGGCGTTCGCGTGCCGAAGCCCATCGCGGTCCAGCGGAACGTCCTCGTGATGGAACTCGTCGGCGTCGTCGACGACCGGGCGCGACGGCTCTCGGAAGTGCGCGTCGAGAACCCACAGACCGCCTACGAGGTCGTCCGCGAGTACATGCGCCGACTCCACCGCGCCGGCCTCGTCCACGGCGACCTCTCGGAGTACAACCTCATCATCCACGACGGCGAACTCGTCGTCATCGACCTCGGACAGGCCGTCACGGTCCACCACCCCAACGCCGAGGAGTTCCTCCGGCGGGACTGCCGCAACGTGGCCAACTTCTTCCGGCGGCAGGGGGCCGACGCCGACGGCGACTCGCTGTACGAGTTCGTCACGGCCGAGGAAGACGAGGACAAAGACTGAGCCGGAACCGGGGAGAAACGCGAACCCGGCGCAAGGCGGGTGTGCGACCGAGACACGCGGCGAGTCGTCGAGCGAACGCTTAAACCACTCCGACGGGTATCGGGTGATATGCAGCACGTCAAGGTGCCGCAGGACCGTATCGGTGTTCTCATCGGCGAAGGTGGCTCGACGCTCCGAGAGATAGAGAGTCGCGCGGAAGTCCGACTCGACGTGGACTCGGAGAACGGAAGCGTCGCCATCGACAGCGTCGGCGACCCCGTACTCGGCATGGTCGCTCCCGACGTGGTCCGAGCGGTCGGCCGCGGCTTCGCCCCGGAGGACGCGATGGCGCTCCTCGACGACGACATGATGATGTTCGAACTCATCGATATCGACCGGCACACCCGAAACAAAAACGACATGCGGCGGCAGAAGGGCCGCCTCATCGGCGAGAACGGCCGCACCCGCGAACTCATGGAGGAGCTGACGGGTGCCGAGGTGGTCATCTACGGCTCGACGCTCGGCATCATCGGCAAGCCCGAGGAGGTCGAGGCCGTCCGCCGTGCCGTCGAGATGATTCTCGACGGCGCGCCCCACGGCGCGGTGTACTCCTTCCTCGAACGGAAGCACAACGAACTGACCCAGGGCTTCAACGTCCGGCAGAACGACTGAGACGCCACCGCCGACGAGTCCACCGCCGACACGGCACTCGCCCGCATCGTCTTTTCACCGCACCCGCTCCGAGACTGGCGAGGCGACCCGCCGGAAACCGGGGATAAACCCGCAAAATCGACCGCCGTCGCCGGGGAACGACCACCCCACCGTGTTGCGTTTTGCCATACCAATAAACGAAGCTTTTTTATAGAATCACAAACAATCAGGCGATGACTATGAGCCAGCGAATGCAACAGGGTCAGCCCATGATCATTCTGGGCGAGGACTCTCAGCGCACATCCGGACAGGATGCGCAGTCGATGAACATCACGGCCGGGAAGGCCGTCGCAGAGGCCGTACGCACGACGCTCGGCCCCAAGGGGATGGACAAGATGCTCGTCGACTCCGGCGGGCAGGTCGTCGTCACGAACGACGGCGTCACCATCCTCAAGGAGATGGACATCGACCACCCCGCGGCCAACATGATCGTCGAAGTCTCCGAGACCCAGGAGGACGAGGTCGGAGACGGCACGACGACGGCCGTCATCATCGCCGGCGAACTCCTCGACCAGGCCGAGGACCTCCTCGAATCGGACGTCCACGCGACGACCGTCGCGCAGGGCTACCGCCAGGCCGCCGAGAAGGCCAAGGAAGTCCTCGAAGACAACGCCATCGAGGTCACTGAGGACGACCGCGAGACCCTCCAGAAGATCGCCGCGACGGCGATGACCGGGAAGGGCGCGGAGTCCGCGAAGGACCTGCTCGCCGAACTCGTCGTCAACGCCGTGCTGGCCGTCAAGGACGAAGGCGGCATCGACACGGACAACGTCTCCATCGAGAAGGTCGTCGGCGGCACCATCGACAACTCCGAACTCGTCGAGGGCGTCATCGTCGACAAAGAGCGCGTCGACGAGAACATGCCCTACGCCGTCGAGGACGCGAACATCGCCATCCTCGACGACGCGCTGGAAGTCCGCGAGACCGAAATCGACGCGGAAGTCAACGTCACGGACCCCGACCAGCTTCAGCAGTTCCTCGACCAGGAAGAAAAACAGCTGAAAGAGATGGTCGACAAGCTCGTCGAGGTCGGCGCCGACGCCGTCTTCGTCGGTGACGGCATCGACGACATGGCCCAGCACTACCTCGCCAAGGAGGGCATCCTCGCGGTCCGCCGCGCCAAGTCCTCCGACCTCAAGCGTCTCGCCCGCGCGACGGGCGGCCGCGTCGTCAGCAGTCTCGACGACATCGAGGCCGACGACCTCGGCTTCGCCGGCTCCGTCGGACAGAAGGACGTCGGCGGCGACGAGCGCATCTTCGTCGAGGACGTCGAGGACGCGAAGTCCGTCACGCTCATCCTCCGCGGCGGCACGGAGCACGTCGTCGACGAGCTCGAGCGCGCCATCGAGGACTCCCTCGGCGTCGTCCGCACGACGCTCGAAGACGGAAAGGTCCTCCCCGGCGGCGGCGCTCCCGAGACGGAGCTCTCCCTGCAACTCCGCGAGTTCGCCGACTCCGTCGGCGGCCGCGAACAGCTCGCCGTCGAGGCGTTCGCCGAGGCGCTGGACATCATCCCGCGCACCCTCGCCGAGAACGCCGGTCTCGACCCCATCGACTCCCTCGTCGACCTGCGCTCGCGCCACGACGGCGGCGAGTTCGCCGCCGGCCTCGACGCCTACACGGGCGAGGTCATCGACATGGAACAGGAGGGCGTCGTGGAGCCCCTCCGCGTCAAGACCCAGGCTATCGAGTCCGCGACCGAAGCCGCAGTCATGATTCTCCGCATCGACGACGTCATCGCGGCTGGCGACCTCTCCGGTGGCCAGACCGGCGGCGACGACGACGAAGGCGGCGCGCCCGGCGGCATGGGCGGCGGCATGGGTGGCATGGGCGGCATGGGCGGCATGGGCGGTGCGATGTGAGCACCCCCAGATAGGCCTACACCACTCACACACACCCTGACTTCGCATCGACTCGAATCGCTCGGCCGAATTCACGACTTTTTTCGGATTCACGCCCGTTAGCGTCCGCTTTCACCACTCGCGCGCCGGTTGGGACGCCGTTAATCGAGCGCCCGCGACGCGCCGGTATCTGACGCCGCGAGACGGTGAGCATATCGACAACTGATTCGCAACGGAAGTTGACAAATCATCGTAAAACGGTCGGTACGGTTCGTGAAACGCGGGTGTGCGGCTCCATACTTATCTCCCGTGACATCGAATCACACATCGTATGTCCCCACCCGAGAGCCCGGCGTCCGACGCCGACTCGGACGCGACCACGCCCGCGAGTCGACCGCCGTTTCTGGCCGTCGTCGCGCCCCGTCTTTCCGAGGCGGCGGCGCTCGCGAGCGCGCTCCACCCCGGTGTTTCCCCGCTCATCCGCGCGCCGCACAGCACCTCCCCATCGAATCTCCGCGCCACCTTCGCCGCGATGCGGCGGCCCGACGCCCCGCTCGTCGTGGCGACCGACAGCGCGGCGGCCGTCCGCGACGCCGACCGCGTCCTCGTCGCCGACGGCGGCGTCGTCGTCGAATCCGGCGCGCCGAGCGACCTCCTCGCGGTCCCCGGCGTCTACGCCCGGCGCTACGGTGCCGAACTCGGCGCGAACTTCGCCGACCCGGGAAAAGACGTCGCCGACGAGTGACGGGCGCGCCGAGAGTGCCACCCAACGTTCATCTCCCTCGCCGAACGAGCTAGCGGCATGGGCGAGAGAGCGTGTTACCGCGAGTTCTGTCCGGACTGCGACGCGCCGGTGACTATCGTCGACGAGGAGTGCCCCGACTGCGGGCGAGAGTTGGCGGTCGTCTGAGAACCGCAACGAAAAGAGCGCGAGCCACAGCACCAAAAGAGCGCGACGGGATTGAGCAAACTCGAAGCGTTTGCGACGGGATTCGAATCCCGCGCGTGGCGTTCCGACACGCCTCGCTACCGCTCGGC
>NZ_AOLM01000023.1 GCF_000337835.1 Haloferax sulfurifontis ATCC BAA-897
AGCGACGAAGACGCCGCCGAACTGGTCGAGACGGCCCGCTCGCTCGCCGCCCCGGTCGGGTCCGGCGCGACCGAACCGCTCGATTCGGGCGACGGTACGGACTCCTCGGAAGCCGTCGGCGCGGTCGAGTAGCGCCGCCGGAACCCGCGGCTGACAAATGATTTTTGTGTTCGTGTCTCCCACCTCGGGTAGATGTCGCCGCGCCAAGACTGGCGGTTGTTCCTCCCCGGACCCGTCCGCGACCTCCCGGCCGACCTCGCGGTCGTCGTCGCGGGGGTCGCGCTCACGCTCGTCGCGACGCTCACGCCCGGACTGGCGGGGACGCCGCTTCGGGTCGTCGTCGGTCTGCCGTTCGTGCTTTTCATCCCCGGCTACGCGCTCATCGCGGCGCTGTTCCCCGAGCGCGGCCCGCCGATAGACGCCCCCGAGGACCACGACCGGATATCGGGTATCGACGGCATCGAGCGGGTGGCGCTGTCGTTCGGGACGAGCATCGCTGTCGTCCCGCTTCTCGGCCTCGTCCTCAACTTCACGCCGTGGGGGATACGGCTCGCCCCCATCCTCGTCGTCGTGAGCGGCTTCACGCTCGTCGCGACGGCGTTCGCGGCGAGCCGGCGGTCGGCGCTCCCCGAAGGCGAGCGACTGGTGGTGCCCTATCAGCGGTGGTTCGCCGCCGCGCGCGACGAGCTGTTCGAGCCGGCGTCGCGGACCGACGCGATGCTGAACGTCGTCCTCGTGGTGAGCGTGGTGCTCGCGACCGCCAGCGTCGGCTACGCGGTGGCGGTGCCGAAAGACGGCGAGTCGTTCACCGAACTGTACCTCCTGACCGAAGACGGGAACGACGAACTCACCGCCGACAACTACCCGGAGGAACTCGTCCGTGGCGAGCCGGCGTCGCTCGTCCTCGGCGTCGGCAATCGAGAACACCGGCCGGTGAACTACACCGTCGTCGCGGTGCTCCAGCGCGTCGAGGTGTCGAACAACTCGACGACCGTCCTGGAGTCCGAGCGGCTCCGGACGTTCACCCCCCGGCTCGAACACAACGAGACGTGGCACGAGCCACACGAGGTCCGCCCGACGATGACGGGCGAGCGCCTGCGACTGACGTACCTCCTCTACGAGGGCGCGCCGCCGGCGTCGCCGACGGTCGACAACGCCTACCGCGAGGTCCACCTCTGGGTGACAGTTCGCGAGAGCTGACGGCCGAACCCGACCGCGGTCGGGCGGCGCGTGGCCGACCAGTCCGCTGACGTTTCTCGGAACCTCCCCGGAATCTGTGAGAACCGTCGCGTAGCTCGTGTAAACCGCTTGTGTTCTAGTTTTATCATCTCTGATAAACCATGAGTAACGCTTAGGGTGTTGCACGCTAAGCTTGCGACAGCGAAGTCACAATGCGAGACTCTGGAAGGACGGTATCCCGCCGCGGCGGCCGAGGTCCGAAGATAGAACGCATCGCGGACCGATACGGACTCGACGGCCTCGGCGACGACCTCGTCGCCGCGTGGCTCGGCGAGGGTCGACCGCGACGGAGCCTCCGCGAACTGGAGGGCGACGTGAACAAGCGACTCATCCGGGCCGCCCTCGACGAGGCCGGCGCGCACGTCCTCGATGGCGAGGCGGAGAACTTCCACCGACTCCTGACGAGCGACGACGTGACCGCGGGAAGCCGCACCGACGCGCGGAACACGCTCCGCGAGCGCGGCGTCGATGTCGAGCAGTTAGAGGCCGACATCATCTCCTACCAGTCGGTGTACAACTACCTCAAGCGACACCGAAACGTCGAGCGCGACGACGACGACGACGGGACGGACGCGACCGAGTCGGGACTCGCGACGATTCGAAAGCTCCGGTCCCGACTTCGCACCGTGACCATCGACGTCATCGACCGACTGGTGAAGGCCGAGGCGGTCTTCATCGGCGCGTACGAGGTCGAAGTCGACATCAGAGTCACCTGCACAGACTGCGACACGCGAATGACCCCGACGGCGCTTCTCTCTTCCGGGCACTGCGACTGCGACCACGACGGAGACGAGTAGCGGTTCGGGCGCTCTCACACATCCACATCCACATCCGACACATGAACGATTCAGAGGCACTTCAGGCGGCGACTGTCCACATACGAAACATCGGCGGCATCGACGAGCGGAGCGTCAGGCTCGACCCCGGCGTCACCGTGCTCACCGGCCGCAACGCGACGAACCGAACGTCCTTCTTGCGCGCGCTCATGGGGGCGTGCGGGAGCGACGCGGTCAGTCTCAAGGGCGACGCCGACGAGGGGATCGTCGAACTCGAACTCGACGGCCGGACGTACACCCGCATCCTCTCGCGCGAGAACGGGACGGTCTCGACCGACGGGACGCCGTACCTCCGAGACACGACGACCGCGGACCGCTTTGCGTTCCTCCTCGGCTCGAACGAGGCGCGGCGGGCGGTCGTCGCGGAGCGCGACCTCCACGACGTCATCATGGCCCCGGTCGACACCGACGCCATCGAGGCCGAAATCGAGCGCCTGCAGAGCCGACGCACGCAGGTCGAGCGCCGACTCGACTCGCTCGACTCGCTCGAAGCCGACCGGCGGTCGTTCGAATCGAAACGCGACGCCCTCGAAGCCGAAATCGAGGAACTCGAAGCCGAGCGCGACGAACTCGACGCAGAAATCGAGGCCGAAGACCGGACGGTCGAGTCCCAACGCGAGAATCAGGCGGCGTTAGACGAGGTGCTGTCCGACCTCCAGTCGGCGCGGTCGGACCTCGAAACCGTCCGCTTCCGCCTGCAGAGCGAGCGCGAGAGCGTCGAATCGCTCCGCGAGGAGCGCGGCGAGCTCCAGTCTGAGCTCGATTCGTTCGACGGCGAGGCCGTCGACCCCGGCGAGGCGAACGACCGCATCGACTCGATTCGGTCGCGCATCGAATCGCTCAACTCGACGATTTCGGAGCTCCAGACCGTCGTCCAGTACACGGAGGACGTGCTCGACGGGAAGACCGACCTCGTCGAGGACTCGCTGGGGGCGGTCGGCGGCGACGGCTCGGTGACCGACCGGCTCGTCTCGTCGGAGACGACCACCTGCTGGACCTGCGGCACCGAGGTCGGCCGCGACCAGATTCGGGAGACGACCGACCGCCTCCGCGAGGTCAGAGACGAGAAACGCGAGGAGCGCGTCGACCTCCGCCGCGAACTCGACGAGCTCGAACGGTCGATGCGGGCCGCCGAACGGGCCGAACGCGACCGCCGGAGCCTCCGCGACAAACTCCGGCGACTCGAAGACGAACTCGACCGCCGCACCGGGCAGATAGCGTCGCTGACCGAGCGCCGCGAGGGGCTCGCCGAGCGGGTCGAAGCGCTCGAAGCCGACGCGTCGGACCTCCGCGGACAGGCCGAAGGGGACCTCATCGAACTCCACAAGGAGCTCAACGAGGCCGAGTTCGCGCTCGACCGGAAGCGCGACGAACTCGCGTCCGTCCACGACGACCTCGACGCGCTCGACGCCCGGTTCGACGAGCGCGAGAAACTCGAAACCGAACGCGCGCAGGTCGAAGAAGAACTCGAAGCCGCGCGGACCCGAATCCGCTCGCTCACGACCGCGGCGGTCGAGGCGTTCAACGAGGAGATGGAGACGGTGCTCGGCCTCCTCGGCTACGACAACATCGAGCGCGTCTGGCTGGAGCGGGTCGAACGCCGGGTCCGCGAGGGCCGTCGCAAGGTCGACAAGACCCAGTTCGAACTCCACATCGTCCGCGCGTCGGACTCCGGCGCGGTGTACGAAGACTCCATCGACCACCTCAGCGAGAGCGAGCGCGAGGTCGTCGGCCTCGTGTTCGCCCTCGCGGGCTATCTCGTCCACGAGGTGTACGAGACCGTCCCGTTCATGCTCCTCGATTCGGTCGAGGCCATCGACGCCGAGCGCATCGCCGCGCTCGTCGACCACTTCGAGCAGTACTCGACGTTCCTCGTCGCGGCGCTCCTCCCGGAGGACGCCCAGGCCCTCGACGCGTCGTACCGGCGCGTCACGTGGGGCACCGACGTGACGCCGACCGCCTGACTGCCCCGGCCTACCCTGACCTGCCCGCGTCACTTCGCGACGACAGTCGCCTTCTCGCGTCTCCGTTTCGTTCGTTCCGGCTGACTCTCGCTCGGCTCCGTCGGACGTTCGGCGTCTCACTCTCCTGTCTGTCGTTTGGACTGTTTCGACTGCCGCCTCGCTCCGACAGCCCGATGCGTCGCCCCAGCGGACGTTTCACAGCCCATCTCAACCACGATAGTCTTGCATTATTTTGGCACTATCAAAGGCACATACCGATAGTACGCAAGAAATATAACAGATTGGGACGACATATCGAACGGACGATATCGGGGGGACGAAGCCATCATCACATCTGACACACAGCTCCGAGACGAGTTCGAACCGACACGGGTCTGGTACGACTGCGAGCGCACCCAGCCCGTCTCTGAAGCGGTCGCCGCGGCCGTGGACAAACACACCCGCCGTGACGCGGACCTGCCGCCGCTCACAGAGCACGTCGACACCGACGCCCTCGACGCCCTATTCGGCCGCGAAGAGCCCGGTGCGCCGCGCGTATCGGGTGCGTCGCTGGAATTCGACTACGCCGACCTCGTCGTCACCGTCGAGTCCGTCGGCCGCATCGAAGTCCGCGACGCGGGTCGGTAACCCGCCGAGTCGCTCGGCACGACATCGGGGCGGGTCGACCGTCGCGGACGGACCACTCGGCCCGCGCCGTACCGACCTGCGAGAATCGGTACCGAAAACCGATTGGGAGGCTCGGTCGAACGGACTGTCTGGACGCTCCATCGACTTAATTGGTTGAGAACGTTCAGACGGTATATTTGCAGTTTATTTGAATTACTGTCCACGATAACGGGGGTCGGACTCCTCTGCGCCCCCGCCGCGACGTACCTTTTTGTCTCGGGGACGCCGACAAGGGGTATGGAACTCGAATTACGCTTCTTTGCGACGTTTCGAGAGGTGGTCGGCCAGAAGTCCATCTCTTGGCGGGTCGACGACGACGCGACGGTCGGCGACGTCCTCCGGTCGCTGGAAGCGGAGTACGACGGCCTCGCCGGGCGACTCATCGAAGACGGCGAGGTCAAACCGCACGTGAACGTGCTGAGAAACGGGCGCGAGGTGGTTCACCTCGACGGGATGGCCACGACGCTCGACGACGGGGACGCCGTGAGCGTCTTCCCGCCGGTCGCGGGGGGCTGACGTGGCGCGCCGACAGCGGGCGTTCCGCGGCATCTCGCCCCGCCTCGCGATTCAGTACCTCGAAGGCCTCGGCGGCGAGGCCGACGGCGACGGCCGCGTGGTCGGTCCCGACTGGACCGTCGACATCGAGACCGAGGAGGTCACGATAACGAGCAGTATCCAACTCACCGAGGTGCAACTGTCGTTCGAGGGCGACGAGGCGACGCTCGACGACCTCGTCGAGCGGTTCGCGCGGAAGGCGATGCGCGCGGGGGGATGACCGTGGGGGCAGACGGCGACCGGCGACCCGGGCGCGAACGACTCAGCGAGCGCCTCGCGCCGGACGGCGACGACGGCGGGCCCCACGGCGGTGCTATCGACGGCACGGCCATCATGCTCGCGGCCGCGAAGGCGAGCGTTCCCGCCAGCAGTCTGCCGCGGTTGCTCGACCGGGCGCAGGCGTATCTCGACGGGCGGGCCGGCGAGTACGCACAGGGGTTCGAGTGCGTCCACGAGGACGACGAGACGGCGGTGTTTCTCGTCCCGCTGGGCCACTGGGACACGAAGGGACTCGACCTCGACTTCTCGCACCGCGAGGTCGACGCCGTCCGCCGGGCGCACGCCGAACACCTCCGGCGCGTCGGCGCGGACGCCGACCGCCGCGACGAGTTCGAGACGGCGCTCGAAATCCGCGAGGTCGCCGTCGTCAGTCGGTAGGGAAAAAGCCGGCAATCCGCCCGACGATAGACGCCTATTTCGGGGGCGACGCCGTGCTACCGACAGATGCCAACCGTTTCCTCCGACCTCCTCGACGGCGTCCGGGCCGCGGGGCCGCTCCAACTCGGCATCGCGCCGTTCGGCCTCGTCGCCGGAGTCGCGGCCGTCGAACAGGGGCTGTCGGTCGCGCACGCCCTCGGCTTCTCCAGTCTCGTCTTCGCCGGCGCGTCGCAACTCGCCATGATAGAACTCCTCGGCGCGGACGCGCCGCTTGCCATCGTCGTCGGCACGGCCGTCGTCATCAACCTCCGGACGATGATGTACTCGGCCTCCATCGCGCCCTACTTCCGCGACCTGACCGCCCGGGCGAAGGCGCTCGCGTCGTACCTCCTGACCGACCAGGCCTACGCGGTCTCTATCGCCCGCTACGGCCGCGACGGCGAGACCGACCGCTTCGCGTACTACGTCGGCGCGGGCGCGTCGCTGTGGCTCGTCTGGCAGGTGACGACCGTCGCCGGCGCGCTCCTCGGCTCCGGCCTCCCGCCGGAGTGGGGCTTCGACTTCGCCGCGCCGCTGGTCTTTCTCGCCCTGCTCGTCCCCACGCTGAAGGACCGCGCGTCCGGCGCGTCGTGTCTGGTCGGCGGCCTCGTCGCCACCGGCGTCGTCGTCGCGGGCGTCCCCTTCCACCTCGACATCATCGTCGCGGCCGTCGTCGGCGTCCTCGGCGGCCTCGGCGTCGAATCCCTCGGAGGCGACGCCTGAATGCCGACCGGCTACGACTCGGCGACCGTCTGGCTCGTCATCGTCCTCGCGGGCGTCCTCACGTTCGCCATCCGCGGCTCGTTTATCTACCTGTTCGGCCGTATCGACGACGTGCCGCCGGCGGTCGAGTCGGCGCTGGAGTACGTCCCCGCGGCCGTGTTCGCGGCGCTCGTCTTCCCCGCGCTCCTCGCGCCCGCCGGCGACCTCGCGGTCTCCGTCGGCAACGAGAAACTCGTCGCCGGCGCGTTGGCCGCGCTCGCCGCGTGGTACACCGAGCGCGTGCTCGCCACCATCCTCGTCGGCATGGGCGCGCTGTGGGTCCTCCGGTTCGTCGTCTGACCGGACGACCCCCACGCCCCCAAGCTATTCGGGTCGGCGGCGACCACGACCGCACGCATGCCCTCCCCGCCCCCGCGTCTCTACTCGCTCCCCCGCGACGAGGGTCGCGCGCTCCTCCCGACCGGGGTCGCCGCCGGCGTCGCCGCGTTCGTCGTCGGTACGCTCGCGGTCGCAGGCTGGCTCGCCCTCGCCACCGACGGCTCGTTTTCCACGCTCGACGCCGCGACCGAGATGACCGGCGGAAAGTCCGTGCCGGTCCCCTTCGTGCCCGTCTGGACGTTCGGCGGCGCGATGGGCCTGCCCGTCCGCCTCGTCGAGACGACCGGCCCCGGCCGCGCGGTCGTCCTCCGGAACCTCGTCGATGGACTCGACGGTCCCGCCGACTCGTGGTACTGGCTGGGCGCGCTCCCGCCCGCCTGCGTCTTCCTCGCCGGCTTCGTCACGGCGCGCCTCACGGCGTGGTCACGACGCCCCGCCGAGGGGTTCGTCACGGGGTCGTCCGTCGCCTTCGGCTTCGCCGCCGGGGTCGCCGTCGCCGCGGTCGTCGCCCGCGTCGGCCTCGGCGACGTTCCCCCGAACGCGGAGGGGTTCGTCCGCGTCGGTTCGACCGGGTTCCATCCGACCGACCTCGACGGCGACTCGGTCGGCCTCCCGCTTTGGGGCGCGTTCTCCGGGCTCGTGTTCGGCGTCGTCTTCGGCGGCCTCGGCGGGGCGACGGCGTCGCTCGTCGATAGACTCGTCTCCGCGGTTCGCAATCGGTCGAAAAAAGCGTGATTCGGATTCGCGCGGGAGCCGACCGCGACCGAACCGGGAGCCGGCTTGGAGGTCGGCTCAGTCGTCGGCGGGTGCCGGCGAGTCGCCGCGGGAGACGCCCGTGCCGGGGCCGATGTCGATGCCGAGTTCGTCGAGGCGCTCGTCGGGGACGACGCCGTCGACCCACTGGCGGCGGGCGTAGTACTCCTCTTTCATCTCGTCGAGTTCGCACAGCTGACCCTCGGACGCGCCCTGCCCCGGAATCGCCTCGTCGCCCTCGACGAAGCGTCCCGGAAGCGAGTCGTCGGCGCCGTCGAAGCCGGCGAGGTTGTTGTAGTACCGCTCTAACGTGTAGATGCGGTCGCCGGTTTCGAGCAGTTCCTCTTCGGTCACGTCGCGGCCGGTCATGCCGTTGTACTGCAGGACGTACTCCTCGATGCCCTCCGCGAACGCGTTGAACTTGCAGATGTCGAACGAGTCCGAGATGGCGTGCATGTCCTGGAACAGCGCCACGAGTTCGCCCTTCCCGCGCCACTCGTGGGGGTCGTGCTTCTCCGGGATGCCGAGAATCTCGGCGGACGGCGTGTAGCCGCGGAGGTGACACGCGCCGCGGTTCGAGGTGGCGTAGCCGATGCCCATGCCCTTCATACAGCGCGGGTCGTACGCCGCGATGGTCTGGCCCTTGACGGCCAGCGAGTTGTCGTAGGCGTCGAAGCGCTCGGCGAGGCCGTTTGCGCCCTCCGCGAGGGCGTCGGCGAGGTCGCCGTCGCGGTTGGCGACCTCGGTGATGAGGTCGATCATGCGTTCGGTGTCGCCCCAGTTGAGCTGTTCACTCAGGTCGTCGAGCTTGCCCTGTTCGGACATCTCCATGGCCATCGCCATCATGTTCCCCATCTCGATGGTGTCGACGCCCATGTCGTTACAGCGGTCGATCATGACGGCGATTTCGTCGCGCTCGGTGTGTCCGGAGTTCGGGCCCAGCGCGTAGGCGGACTCGTACTCGTAGGACTCGCCGCGGACGTTCAGCTCCTCGCCTTTGTGCATCACCGACACCTCGACTTCCTTCTTACAGGCGACCGGGCAGGAGTGACACGTCGGCTCGTCGACGAGGATGTTCTCGCGGACGTTCTCGCCGGAGACGCGCTCGGAGTCGATGTCGACACCCTCGGCGTCTCGCATCGCCGACGTCGAGGTGTACTTCCCGTTTTTCGTCGGGAGGCCGTCGAGCTCCTCGCCCGCGTTCATCAGGACGTTCGTCCCGTACAGCGACAGGCCGCCTTCGTTGGGCGCGGTGACCTCGGACTCGCGGATGAGTTGCATCGCCTGCTGGTAGCCCTGTTTGAACGTGTCGGCGTCGGCGGGCTTCGGCATCCGCGTGCCGGACTTCACGACGACTGCCTTGAGGTTCTTCGACCCCATGACCGCCCCCGTGCCGCCGCGGCCGGACGCGCGGTCGTCCTCGTTGATGATACAGCCGTATCTGACCTCGTTTTCGCCGCCGGGGCCGATGGCCATTATCGAGAGGTTCTTGCCGAGGCTTCCGTCGACCTCGCCTTCGAGCTCCTCGATGGTCTCGTGGACGCCCTTGCCCCAGAGGTGTTCGGCGTCGTGGAGCGTCAGTTCGCCGTCCTCGACGACGGCGTAGCTCGGCCGTTCGGCCTTCCCCGTGAACAACAGGCCGTCGAAGCCGGACCACTTGAGTCGCGCGCCGCTCCAGCCGCCGTGGTGCGAGTCAGTGACGGTCCCCGTGAGCGGGGATTTCGTCACGACCGCGATTCGACCGCTCATCACGGTCTGTGTGCCGGTGAGCGGGCCGGTCATGAACGCGAGGAGGTTGTCCGGTCCCAGCGGGTCCACGTCCGGTCCCTGGTCGAAGACGTACTTCACGCCGAGGCCGCGGGCCCCGATGTACTTTTTTGCGTCCTCGTCGTCGATTCCCTCGTACGCGATGTCGCCTGACGACAGGTCCACCCGAGCGACCTTGTCGTGATAACCACCGAGTTCAGTCATTGTAATCCTCGTTAGTTATATACGGTCGCTGTCGGGTTAGTGATTCCCACCTCGGTGTAACCGCTCGCGGTTACGCCGACGCGAACCGACGCCGGACTGTCTCGGGATTGCGGCAATCCGTGCGACTCATCCCGGTTGCGGACCGGCCGCCAGAAGCGAGACGGCTCCGGTGGCGTCGACGACGACGCTCGCGGGGCCCCGCGGCGGACAGGACCACCACGTTCCCGAGGTTGCCGTGCCGGTTTCGAGGCTCGCCGAAACGGCGTGGCCCCCGGAGGTCGTCACGGGGACGAGTTCGCGGACCTCGCCGGGGTCGAGCGCGAGCACGCGGTCGAACGACTCGCCGCCGCCCGCGGCGTCGACCCGGAGCGAGAGCCGGTGCGGTTCGTCGTCGCGGTTGGCGACCGTGAGCGTCGTGTTCGCCGGGCCACAGCCGGTCGCCCCGCTCGATACGTCGACGTACGTCGTCGGCTGGTCCGGCACCGACCACGTCGTCTCGACGCGTCGGTCGTCGGTCTCGACTTCGACGCGGTAGCTCCCGCTTCGGTACGTCACTGGCACCGACAGCCGCGCTCCCGTGGGGACGCGGTACGCCCGGTCGACGAGCCCCGTATCGCCGAGGTCGATGCGGAGCCGCGCGGTCGTCTCGGGGCCGGAGTTCTCCACGACGACGCCAGCGGGCGCGTACCACCGGGCGGAGCCGTCGCCGACGAGCGGGAGGTCGATTCGCGGTCCGTCGTCCAGGGTCGCCGCCGCGAGCGAACACTCCCCCCGCGCGTCGCACGAGACGGTCCGCCAGAACGCCGCGCCGTCTCGACCGAGGACGACCTCCAGCCCCTCGAACGCCGCGTCGACAACCCATCTCGACCGGGCCCGCAGGCCGGAGTCCGTCTCGACGAGCACCGCCGTCTCTCCGGTCGGCACCGAAACCGACAGTGCGGCGCGCTCACCGGGCAAGAGGTCGCGGTTCTCGAAGAACACGTCGAGGTCCCCGCGGACGCCGACGACGGTCGTGAACACGGGGTTCGGCGTCGGGTTCCAGAGCGCCAGCGACCGCTCTACGCGCGCTTCAGGCGTCGGCGTCGCGGTCGGCTCGTCGGTCCCCTCCTCGGGGGTCGGCGTCTCCGTCTCTCCGTCCGGCGTCCCGCACCCGGCGAGTCCGGCGACGCCGCCCGCGAGAAGCGAGAGGAGCGTGCGGCGCTCCATACCGCACCTACGGGCGCGACGCATATGAACGTCTGTCGCGGCGGCCGCCCCCGCGACCGCGACGTTCCGCCGTCGCGGCTCCGACCTCCAAAACAGCTATTTCGTCGGCGGTCAGTCGTGTTCACGAACAGATGGGACTCGACAGTTTTCTCGGCGCGATTGACACCGCGAGTCGGTCGCTCTCGGTGGTCAATCGCTCGGCGCCCGACCCCGTCCTGCGGATGCTCGAAACCACGTTCGTCGACCAGCCGGTCAGCGTCGACGAACTGTCCGACGACGCCCGCGGCGACGACGTGGTCGTGCTCTCCGAGGGGACGACCGAGGGCCGCGAGGTCGTCGCGACCTCGTCGCTGGAGGACGTGATGAACACCGTCCTCCTCGTGAACTCCGACCTCTACAAGACGGGGCAGACGAAACTCGACGAGTTCGAGCTTCCGTCGGTGCTCACGCGGCTCGACGACGTGCCGTTCTCCCTCCGCGGCTATCCCGAGTCCGACAAGGAGAAACTGCTCCTCGTGGCGATTTCGCGGTACATCGAGCGCCACGCGTGGCGCGCCGGCGACGGCAGGCTCCGGTCGTCGTTCCAGCGGCTCTCCCGAATCAAAGACGAGCGCGGGACGCGGGCGGTTTACCAGAAGGTCGCGTCGACCGACGTGCAGACCCACGTCTACGGGATTCCGGACTGGACGCCGCCGTCGAACTCCGACCTCCTGACCCACGGCGGCTACACGGACGAGTTCTACGACTCGTGGTTCGTCGTCTACACGCCGCCGGAGGGCGGTCCGGGCGAATCGATCGAGTCGGACGGTGGGACCGACGAGGCGGCCCCGGACGACGGGCGGGGTATCGACGGCGCGACGCCGGGCCAGCCCGTCGCCCTCCTCGCCTTGGAGACCGAACCGAAGCGCTGGGAGGGCTACTGGACGTTCCGCCCGTCGCTCGTCGCCGACATCGACCGCTACATCTCGCGGAACATGTGATCGGCGGGACAGGCCGGCGACCGCCGCCAGCCGAACCCAGACGAAGCCGCTT
This sequence comes from Haloferax sulfurifontis ATCC BAA-897, assembly GCF_000337835.1. Classification (GTDB taxonomy): domain Archaea; phylum Halobacteriota; class Halobacteria; order Halobacteriales; family Haloferacaceae; genus Haloferax; species Haloferax denitrificans. The sequence goes on from NZ_AOLM01000023.1 coordinate 12,020, forward strand.
TACGCACCCGTCCGATACGGGTATCCAATGAGTAAGCCGAGCCCCGAGGTCTACGAGCGGGGACGCGGGATGGACGCGCACAACAAGGTGATGCGCGACATCCGTTCGCGGAAGCAGAAGACCTACGACCCCCACGAGCCGACCCGGGTGTGGATAGACGAGGACAACACGCCCGACGGCGTCTACGACTCGCTGACGATTATCCTCAACACCGGCGGCTGTCGGTGGGCGCGCGCCGGCGGCTGTACGATGTGCGGCTACGTCGCCGAGTCAGTCGAGGGCGGAACCGTCGCCCACGAGGCGCTGATGGACCAGATTCAGGTCTGTCTCGACCACGAGACAGAGGAGATGGACGACGGCGAGAAAGCCGGTCTCATCAAGATTTACACCTCCGGCTCGTTCCTCGACGAGCGCGAGGTGCCCGCCGAGACCCGCGACGCCATCGCCGAGACGTTCGCCGACCGCGACCGCATGGTCGTCGAGTCGCTTCCGGATTTCGTCACGCGAGAGAAGCTCGCCGACTTCACCGACCGCGGCCTCGAAACCGACGTGGCAGTCGGCCTCGAAACCGCCACCGACCGCGTCCGCCACGACTGCGTGAACAAGTACTTCGACTTCGCCGACTTCGAGGACGCCTGCGAGGAGGCCGCCGCGGCCGGCGGCGGCGTCAAGGCGTACCTCCTGATGAAGCCGCCGTTCCTCTCGGAGCCCGAGGCGCTCGACGACATGAAGTCCTCCATCCGCCGGTGTGCGGCGGTCGACAACTGCCACACCGTCTCGATGAACCCGACGAACGTCCAGCGCTACACGATGGTCGACGAGCTGTTCTTCAACGGCGGTTATCGCCCGCCGTGGCTCTGGTCGGTCGCCGAGGCGCTCCGCGAGACCGCCGACGTGGACGCCATCGTCGTCTCCGACCCCGTCGGCGGCGGCCAAGAGCGCGGCGCGCACAACTGCGGCGACTGCGACGAACTGGTGTTCAAGGCGGTCAAAGACTTCAACCTCCGACAGGACCCGAGCGTCTTCGAGCAGGTGTCCTGCGACTGCGAGGCGACGTGGGAGTTCGTCCTCGACAACGAGACGAGCTACAACATGCCGCTCGTGAAGTAAGCGCGCCGAGGCGCGCGACTGAGCGTCACCGCCGATGTCGCCTTCGCGCGGGCGCACACTCGCGCTGAACCGAGAACCGGAACCGCGGCGTCGCCCGTCCGCATCTCCGACCGTTCGTCCACTATCTCGCGTTGTTTTCCCGTATTCGACCGCGTTAGGGGGTGCTATCCGAAAGTAACAGGCTCCTAACCGTTGGATAGGATATTCGTATCAAAGAGGGTGTGAGCCGTTGTCATATTCGGTGGTTCGGACGTGTCCATCCGAACCGCCCGCCATCATGACGAAACACACGTACAAGACCGTCTACTACGCGGATGGGTGGTTCGAGATACGCGAAGAGGAGAACGCCGAGGCGTGGATCGCCACGGACGCTCCCTGCGGTCTCGCCCCATAGCACGCGGTACGCGGGCCGAAACCTCGACACTCCAACATCGCTCATCGTGTACGCCGCTACGTTCGCCAACCGGCCCCGTACCGCCCGCCACCGCGGCGGACGGTCTTTTTTATACCCCTATCCCTCGAAGCCCGCCAGCACGCCCCGACCGTCGGTGTTGCCGAGTTGCGGGAGCGACGCCCGCTCGGGGTGCGGCATCAGCACCGCGACGGACTCGCTGTCGCCGAGGACGCCCGCGACGTTCCCGAGCGAGCCGTTGGGGTTCGCCTCGTCGGTGACGTTGCCGTCCTCGTCGCAGTAGCGGAACAGAATCCGGTCGTCGGCTTCGAGTTCCTCGTAGCGTTCGGCGTCGAGTTCGAAGCGACCCTCGCCGTGGGCGATGGGGAGTTCGATGACCTCGCCTTCCTCGTACGCCGCGGTCCAGCGCGTGTCGGCGTTCTCGACGCGGAGGTAGACGTGTTCGCACTGGAAGCGGGCGCTCGCGTTCGTCGTGAACGCGCCGGGGGTGAGCCCGGACTCACAGCCGATCTGTGCGCCGTTGCAGACGCCGAGGACGGGAACGCCATCTTCGGCCGCCTCGCGGACCGATTTCATGATGGGCGAGCGGGCGGCCATCGCGCCGCCGCGCAGGTAGTCGCCGTACGAGAAGCCGCCGGGGAGGACGATGCCCGTCGTCTCCTCGGGCAGGGGGTCTTCGTGCCAGACGCGCTCGGCCTCGAAGCCGAGGTCCGACAGCGCGCGCACGGCGTCGCGGTCGCAGTTCGAGCCGCCGAACTGCACGACTGCGATCATCTCAGGCCTCGGCGACCGCGACCTCGTAGTCGTGGATGGTCGGGTTCGCCAGCAAGCGTTCTGCCATCTCGTCGGCGCGGGCCTCGGCCTCGTCGGCGTCGGCCGCGTCGAGGTCCACCTCGTAGCGTTCGGTGAAGCGTAGCGCGTCGAGTTCGAAGCCGAGTCGTTCCAGCGCGCGCTTCGTCGTCTCCGCCTCCGGGTCGAGTACGCCGCGCTTGAGGCGCACCGTCACCGTCGCGGTGTAAGTGGTCATCAGGTGGCGATGCGCGGTCATGTGCAAAAACGGTTTTGGGTCGTGTTTGATATACACAGATGTGCGTATCGGTGCGCCGGTCGGCGACGAAGCCGCCGGAGACCGCGCCACATCGCCGTCGTCGGAGCCTCTGACGGGCGAGTCTCCGCGTCAGTCCCCCGGCTCGAATTCATATTCTTTGTTATACATACTATACAAATTATTTCGCTCAATTTTTAATATAATAATTACATACATGGTATATGATAATCATTTTTATACCATGAGTGATACGCAGTCTCACGCATGGCAATCGAATTCGCACAGAGTCCGCTCCTGACGTTCGTCGTCGGACTCGCGTTGGTCGTGTTGCTACTGGTCGTGTTAGACCTCCCGGCGTTCGTCGGGTTGGCAATCGCCGCGTTCGCGGTCGGCCTCGTCAACGCGGCGTTCGTCCCCGACTTCGCCCTCGCTGACGCGGCGACACGGACGGCGAGCGCCTTCGGCGACGGGATGGCCGGTATCGGGATTCCCATCCTGATGGCCGCCATCATCGGGAAGTCGATGCTCGAAAGCGGCTCCGCCCAGCGAATCGTTCGTTCCTTCCAGTCGCTCGTCGGGAAGGGTAACAGCGACATCGCGCTGTGGGGGAGCAGTACGGTGCTCGCCATCCCCGTGTTCTTCGACAGCGTGTTCTACCTCATGGCCCCCCTCGCGCGGTCGATGCGCGCCCGAATGGGCGACAACTACGCGCTGTACCTCGTCGTCGTCGGGGCCGGCGCGGCGACGGCCCACGTGTTCGTCCCGCCGACGCCCGGCCCGCTTGCGGTCGCCAGCGAAGTCGGGGCGGACATCGGCACCACGATGCTCATCGGCGTCACCGTCGCCGTCCCGTCGGCCACCATGGGCGGCCTCGTCTACGGCCGCTGGATTAACCGCCACGTCGACATCCCCCTCCGCGACGCGATGGGGACGACCACGGAGGAACTGCAGGAGCGCGCCCAGCGCGACGTGTCGTCCCTGCCGAGTTTCCTCGAAGCCACCGCGCCCATCGTCATCGCCGTCGCGCTCGTCGGGTCGCTCACCGTCGTCAACGCCCTCGAAGGCGTGACGGTGGCCGAACCGCTCCGGCCGTTCGTCGCGTTCGTCGTCGACAACCGTCCGTTCGTCGCGTTCATCGGCGACAAGAACGTCGCGCTCACGGTCGCCGCGCTCGCCGCGGCCTACACGTACTACCGCTGGTCCGACCTCTCGCGGTCCGACTGGGAGGACGAACTCACCGAGGCGCTCAAAAGCGGCGGCAACATCGCGGCCATCACCGCGATGGGCGGCGCGTTCGGCGCGCTCCTCGCGGCCTCGGGAATCGGCTCCTACCTCGCCAACGGCCTCGAAGGCTTCGGCATCCCGCTTCTCGTGACCGCGTGGCTCATCGCCGCCATCGTCCGCATCGCGCAGGGCTCCGCGACCGCGGCGATGCTCACGGCCGCCGGCATCATGGCCCCGCTCACCGGCCAGCTTCCGGTCCACACCGCGTATCTGGTGATGGTCATCGGCGCGGGCGGCAACATCTGCTCGTGGTACAACGACTCCGGCTTCTGGCTCGTCAAGGAAATCGGCGGGCTCACGCAGATGGAGACGCTGAAGACGTGGACCGCGCTGACGACGATTATCTCCGTGACTGGTCTCGTCGTCGTCCTCATCGTCTCGTCGATACTGCCGCTGGCGTAGGCGATTTCACCGTCACGTCGGCTTTTCCTTTTGACGGTGATTCACGGTCGTTCCCGAGGGATTCGCTTGCGGAGAACGACAGCGGTTTACCGTTCGCCGACGCAGGACGGGTATGTTCAGCTTCGAACAGCTGGAGGTGACGGTATGACTCGCGAACTCACCGAAATCACGGTCATCGGAGGAGACAAGACCGGACTCATCGCGAACGTGACCACCCTGCTGTTCGAGCGCGGAATCAACGTCGAGGACTTAGACCAGGCGGTCCGCGAGGGAATCTTCCGGATGACCCTCCACGCCGACACCGCGGAGATGACCTGCTCGCGCGACGAGCTTCGGGCGGCGCTGTCCGACCTCGGCGACGACCTCGGCGTCGACGTGCAGGTCCGGTTCCCCTCGGACCGCGAGACCCGCGAAATCGCCGTCCTCGTCACGAAGGAGTCCCACTGCCTCGAAGCGCTGTTCGAGGCGTGGGCCAACGACGACCTCGGCGCGGACATCTCGGTCGTCATCGGCAACCACGACACGCTCGAACCGCTGGCGAGCCACTACGACGTCCCCTTCCACGACATCGGCGACCAGAAGGGAACCGCCAACGAAGAGCGCCTCATCGACCTCCTCGAACAGTACGACGTGGACCTCATCGTCCTCGCGCGCTACATGCGCATCCTCGGCCCGAACGTCGTCTTCCGCTACGAGGACCGCATCATCAACATCCACCCGTCGTTGCTCCCGGCGTTCCCCGGCGCGGCCGCCTACCGGCAGGCGAAAGAGGAGGGCGTCCGCATCGCCGGCGTCACCGCCCACTACGTGACGACCGACCTCGACCAGGGGCCAATCATCGCCCAGCGCGCCTTCGACGTGCCGGACGACGCCTCGATCGACGAGATAAAAGAGCGCGGCCAGCCGCTCGAGGCCGACGCGCTCCTCGAAGCCGTGAAGCTCCACCTCAACAACGACGTGTCGGTCCACCGCGGCCGCACCAGCCTCCGCGAGAGCGCCGACCCCGAGCGCTACCAGCTCGGTCTCACCCGCGAGGCACAAGCGTCGAACCCCGACCGCCCGGTCGACGGTATCATCGACGCCCTCGGCGAGCGCGAGGCGCTCGCGCCCGAACTGTCCGAGGACTGAGGCGACGACGAACGGGGCGACCCCCACCAGACCTATTTTACCGGCGACGCGATTCGGAGTCGTGCCCGTCTCCCGCCGCTATCGCGTCGCGCTCGGCTGTTACGCGCTGTGGCTCGTGGCGACCGTCCTCCTCGTCGCGCACGAACTCGGAGTTATCCCACTCCTTCCCGGCGTCGAACCGGGCGTCGTGACCGGCGCGGCGGTGTTTTTCGCGCTCGGCGTCGTCCAACTCCTGCGCCGCGGCCGGCGGTTCCTCGTCGGTGACGACGCGTCGTGAGAACTCGAAAAAGCGGATTCGCTCGTTTCGACCGACTACAGGTCCCGAACGCGAGCCACGGCGTCCTCGATGGCCGGCGCGTCGAACCAGTCGTGGTCGACGTAGGCGTTGGTGCCGGCGCAGTAGAGGTCCGAAAGCGCCTCGACGATGTCGGCGGGCAGGTGCTCGGGTTCGACCGCGCAGTTCTCGCGCCAGTTCGGCTCGCCCGACTCGATGGCCTCGGTCTTCGCGTCTTTCACGGCCGCGACCCACTCGGGCTGGACGCGCTTGTAGTACTGCCGGACGACCTCCTTCGAGACCTGCTGGCCGCCGTAGGAAAACCGGTTTTCGTCGAACGTGCCGACCACGTCGCCGACCTTGACGGTGCCGTCGTGGTAGAGACACTCGATTTTGCCGTCCTCGTGGTCGAAGCCGGCCTTCTCGGCGCGCTCTGTCAGCACGTGGTTCACGGCGAGCGCCAGCTCTTCGAGGCGGTCGAGGTCGACTTTTCCGGCGATGTCGTCGGCTTCCTCCCGGGAGAGATAGCGGTCCTGTTCTTCGTACTTCGTGGAGAACTCCACGACCGGCTCGGGGAGGGAGACGGCCTCGTCGGGCCACTCGTCGGCGTCGAGGCCGTAGTCGGCGGGCTCGCCGCGCCGCCGGAGGCTCGACCCCACGGGAACGGTGTTGCGGAAGACGATTTCCAGCGGGATGAGGTAGTTGTCGCCGGCGGCCTCGTGGTAGGCGTCGTAGTCGTACGCGCCGTCGACGTGCGGGAGGTCGGGCACCTGCGTGAGTTCGATGGCCATCTCCGTCGGCGGCGACTCGCACTCGCCGAGCTCTTTGACCTCGCCGTCTTCGACGACGCCGAGGTAGTGGGTCGGGACGTGGTTCACGTCGAGCAGTTCGAAGTTGTACGCGCCCATGAGACAGAGGCTCGCGCCCTTGTTCGGGACGTGGTCGGGCATCTCGCCCCAGTCGAACACGGAGTAGCGGTCCGAGAAGACGAAGCGGCCCCGCCCGAGGTCGGTCGCCGTCGGCTCCTCCTCGACGCGGAAGTCCTTCACGCTGGTCATGGTCGTCCTCTGGACTCATCCCACTAAGAAGCTTCCACTTCCGTGCGTATCTCACTCCGTGTCGAGACGAATCTATGCACGAATGCGCCCACCGAGCGAATCGTATCGCTTTTTCGCGGCTGTCCCGTCCGTTTGGCTATGGACGCTGCCCTCGAATCAGACGCCGCGTGGGTCGCCCGGCGACTCCGCGAGGCCGACACCGCCGTCGCCTTCACCGGCGCGGGGATGAGCACCGCCTCGGGCATCCCCGACTTCCGCGGCGACGACGGCATCTGGGAGACCGAGTTCGACCCGGCGTCGTTCCACCGCGACCGCTTCGTCAACGACCCCGGCGGCTTCTGGCGCGACCGCGTCCGCCTCCAAGAGCGCATGTTCCCCGACGGCGTCGAGCCGAACCTCGGCCACGAGGCGCTTTCGGCCCTCGAATCGCGGGGCGTCCTCGACGCGGTCGTGACGCAGAACACCGACGGCCTCCACCGCGAGGCCGGCTCGGAGCGCGTCGTCGAACTCCACGGCAACGCCGCGGAGGTCGTCTGCGAGGACTGCGGCGCGCGAACCGACGCAGACCCCGCGTTCGAGACGGTCCGCGCGGGCGACGCGCCGCCGCGGTGCGAGGACTGCGGCGGCCTGCTCAAACCCGGCGTCGTCCTGTTCGGCGAACGCCTCCCGCGGGTCGCCTACAGCGAGGCGAACCGCCTCGCCGGCGACGCCGACGTGTTCCTGTCGCTCGGGTCGTCGCTGACGGTCCACCCCGCGGCGGGTCTCGCCGGCCGGGCCGCCGAGGGCGGCTCGCTCGTCGTCGTCAACTTCGACGCGACGCAGTACGACGACCGCGCCGACCGCGTCGTTCGCGGCGACCTCGCGGCGTTCCTCCCCGAAGTCGAAAAACGAGTCTGAGCGCGACCGCGTGACTGCGCGACCGCACGACCGTTCGACCGCGCGACCGCCCCGTCAGGGGTCGGACGGCTCGGCTTGCGGTCGTCACGTCCGCGTCGGTGTCCGCGGACATCAGACCCCTATCTCACGTCGCTCGCGGAAATAATCATTTATTTACTGTCACGAACTGCCGGTCGCACTCACCAATCAATTGATACCGGTTCCCAGTCATGTCTGTGCATGACTCGGTCACCCTCGCCGGGGACGTCGGCGGGGACGGCACCGTCCGTTCTCTTCGTCGCCCCCGACCGCACCCGGGCGGACGCCGTCGCGGCCGCGCTCGACCGCCACGACGTGTCCGTCACCGTCGAATTCGACCTCGGGACGGCCCTCGGGCACGTCGCCGACCGGACGGTCGACTGCCTCTTGATTCCCGGACAGTTCGGCCAACACACCGCCGCCGACGTGGTCGCGCTGGTCCGCGACCGCCACCCCGAGGTCCCGGTCGTCCTCCTCGGCCCCGGCGGGGCGGACGGGGGCGACGAGGGTGACGATAGCGACGAGGGCGACGACGACCTGCTCGCGGCCGACCCCGCCGTCTATCGCTTCTCCGACGACATCGAATCTATCTCGTACGACCGCCTCGCCGACCGCATCCGGGCGGCGGTCGCCCGCTACCGTAGCTCGCAGGCCCAGCGCACCGAACGCGACATCGTCACCCGGCTCGAACGCCGCATTCAGCGCACCGAGCGGAAGATTACGTCGCTCCACGGCGTCGCCATGCGGCTCGCGTCGGCCGCCGACGCCGACGACATCTACGCGGAGACCGTCGAGGCCGCAGAGCGCATCCTGAACCTCGACATCTGTTTCGTCTTCGAGGCCGAGGCGGACCGGTTCGTCCCGAAGGCGCAGTCGTCGACGCCGACGGCCCGCGCCCTCCGGCCGGTTCCGAAAGACGCCGGCGCGATGGGCGAGACGTTCCGCACCGGCGAGTCCCACCGCGCGGTCGACATGGAACTCCACGCGTTCGGCCGCCCCGAGTTCGGCGACTACCGCTCCGGCCTCAGCGTCGCCATCGGTTCGTTCGGCGTCTTTCAGGCGGTCTCAGAGCAGACCGGCGCGTTCGACGAAATCGACCTCGAACTCGCGGAGCTCCTCGTCGCCCACACGAACGCGGCCCTCCAGCGGCTCAGCTTCGAGCGCCGGCTTCGGGTCGAACGCGACCAGTACGCCGCCCTGTTCGAGAACAGCGCCGACTGCATCATCGACTCGGAGTTCGTCGACGGCGAGTCCGTCATCCGCGCGGTGAACCCGGCGTTCGAGGCCACGTTCGGCTACGACGAATCCGAGGTCGTCGGCCGCGCCATCGACGACGTGGTCGCGCCGGACGACCGTCTCGACGAGGCCGCGAAGCTCACCGAGATGGTCCGCGCCGGCGACTTCGTCCAGACGGAGGTGCGCAGACGGACCGCCAACGGCGAGCGGGACTTCCTCCTCCGGTCGGTCCCGGTCGGCGAGAACACGATATACGCGGTGTACACGGACATCACGGCGCGCCGGGACATCGAACGCGAGATGGAAGCCCAGAACCGCCGGCTCGACGAGTTCACGAGCGTCGTCTCCCACGACCTGCGCAACCCGCTTTCGGTCGCCACGGGCCACCTCGACCTCGCCCGCGAGAACGTCGATAACGACCATCTTGAGGCGGTGGCGCGGGCGCACGACCGGATGAACGCGCTGACGGAGGAACTGCTCGTCCTCGCGCGGCAGGGCACCGACGCGTTCGCCACGACGACCGTGTCCCTCGCCGAGACCGCAGAGCGGTGCTGGGAGAACGTCGAGACCGAGGGCGCGACGCTCGTCGTCGCGTCCGACCGGACTATCGTCGCCGACGCGGGCCGGCTCCACCAACTGTTCGAGAACCTGATGCGGAACTCCGCCGAACACGGTTCTACAGGCAACCAGACCGGGTCCGACAACACCGTCGAGCACGGCTCGACGGGCCGCCGGGATGCTCCCGACAACGCCGTCGAGCACGGCTCGCCGGAAGCGTCCGAACCGACCGACGGCGGCGACGACACGGGCGGCCCCCTCACCGTCACCGTCGGCGCGCTCGACGGCGGGTTCTACGTCGAAGACGACGGCGTGGGCGTCCCGCCCGAGCTCCGGTCGCGCATCTTCGACACCGGCTTTTCGACCGGCACCGCCGGCATCGGCTTCGGGCTGACAATCGTCTCGAACGTCGCCGACGCCCACGGCTGGACGGTCTCGGTCGGGGAGAGCGACGCGGGCGGCGCTCGCTTCGAGTTCACCGGCGTCGAGTCCGAGCCCTGAGCGCCGGGTCGGCGAGTCGGTAAGCGGGGCGGCGAGTCGGTGGGGGCCCGCTCAGGCGAACTCCTCGTGGAGGTACGCGCCGAGATAGCCGCCGAGCGCGCCGAGGCCGACGGTGTAGACGAGGAGCACGGCGAGGAAGAACAGCGCGACGACGGCGATGCCGAGGACGCCGAGGCCGAACCCGCGCGGGCCGACGCCGATAGCGAAGACGCTGAAGAAACCGAGGACGACGACGCCGAGGACGACGCCGACGAGGCTCACGAACAGCCCCGAGACGGCTCCGGACTTCACGCCGAGTTCGCGGTCGCTCCCGGTGAGATAGCCGGCGACCGCGCCGCCCAGAACGGTCGACCCCGGAAGCGGCGAGAGGACGACGCTGGCGACCGCGCCGACGAGCGCCGAAAACAGCAGGCTTTCGCGGTCGTCGCGGAGAGCGGACTCGGTTTCCGAAGACGGGGTGTGTTCCATGCCCGACACAACACGGCCGGACGGCCTAACGCTTTCTCCGCCGCGGCGTCCCGCGGTCGGAGTTCCGGTACCGCCCCGTTTTTACGACCGTGGCGCGTTTCAAACGAGCATGACCGGTGCCGCCCACGACTTCGGGTTCGACCACGTCCCGGAGACAGACCAGTCGTTCGAGAACGCCTTGGCGAAGGCGCGAGCGGGCGAGCGCCTCACGGTCGACGACGGCGTCGAACTCATCACGACGGGGACCGACCGCGAGGGAATCGACGCCGAACGCAAGGAACTCGTGCTCGAAGCCGCCGACCGCCGGCGCGCCGAGATGGTCGGCGACGACGTGACGTTCGTCGCCAACCTCAACAACAACGTGACGACGGCCTGCAACACCGGCTGTCTGTTCTGTAACTTCAAGAACACCGCCCACCTGTTCGAAGCCGACTCCGACGCCGACCACGGCGGGTTCACGAAGACGCCCGCCGAGTCCCGCGACATCGTCGCCGACGCGGTCGAGATGGGCGTCTACGAGGTCACGTCCGTCTCCGGCCTCCACCCCGCGCTCGTGCTCGACGGGGAACACCGCGAGATTCTCGAAGCCTACGACAACCCCGCCGCAGAGGTGAACTACAAGCCGCCCGAGGCGTACGACACCGACCCCGCGAGCTACGCCGAACAGCTTTCCGCCATGTCGGTCGACGGTGCGCACGTCCACTCGATGACGCCCGAGGAGGCCCACCACGCCAAACGCGGCACCGACTGGAGCTACGAGGAGGTCTACCGTCGCCTCGCCGACGCCGGCCTCGCCAGCGCGCCCGGCACCGCCGCGGAGATTCTCGTCCCCGAGGTGCGCGAGGTCATCTGCCCCGGCAAAATCGGCACCGACGAGTGGGTCGCCGGAATGGAGGGCGCGATGCAAGCCGGCCTCGACGTGACGGCGACCATCATGTACGGCCACGTCGAGACCGAGAAACACCGCGTGCTCCACCTCGACGTGATTCGCGACCTACAGGACCGATACGGCGGCATCACCGAGTTCGTCCCGCTGTCGTTCATCCACCAGAACACGCCGCTGTACGACCGCGGCCTCGTGACCGGCGGCGCGTCCGACGACGAGGACGAACTGATGGTCGCCGTCGCGCGGCTCTACCTCGACAACGTCGACCACATCCAGTCGTCGTGGGTGAAGTTCGGGAACGCGAAGGCGCTGAAGCTCCTCAACTGCGGCGCGGACGACCTGATGGGTACGATTCTCTCCGAGGAGATAACGAAGCGCGCCGGCGGCGGCTTCGGCGAGTTCCGCTCGTTCGACGACTACGTCGACATGATAACCGCCATCGGCCGCCGGCCGGTCGAGCGTTCGACCGACTACCGGACCCGCCGGCCTCTCGACCCCGACGACGGCCCGCACGGCCCGACGCTCGGCCCGCGCGCCGACGGAACGCCGCTCCTCGACGGCCGTCGAGACCCGGCGACCGCCGACGATTGAGATGATGGTGACCACCCACGCGGCCGTGGGGTTGACCCTCGCCGCCCCGCTGGTCTGGGTCGCACCCGACCTCGCCACCGCCGCGGCCGTCGGCGCGCTCGCCGGCGGCGTCTTCCCCGACGTGGACCTCTTCGTCGGCGTCCACCGCAAGACGCTCCACTTCCCCGTCTACTACAGCGTCGCCGCCGCGGTGTTCGGGGCCGTCGCCGTCGCATCCCCCTCGGCGCTCACCGTCGCGACCGCCTTCTTCTTCCTCTCGGCGGGGCTCCACTCCGCGTCCGACTGGCTCGGCGCGGGCGGCGAGCTCCGGCCGTGGGACCGGACCTCCGACCGCGCGGTGTACGTCCACCCGACGGGGCGGTGGCTCCGCCCCCGCTATCTCGTCCGCTACGACGGCGCGCCCGAGGACCTCGCGCTGACGCTCCTGTTCGCCGTCCCCGGGTTTCTCGTCTTCTCCGGCGGCGTCCGCGTCGCCGTCGCGGTCGGCGTCGCCGTCGCGCTGTTCTACACCGGCTTCAGAAAGCGGATGCCCGAGTGGTTCGGCATCTGAGGCGCGGCGTCTGCGAGGACGACCGCGCCCGCGGGCGTTCGGCCCGACCACGAAACTCATACGTCTCGGTCGCCGAGTAGGCGAAGCGATGACGACTCGACGGAACCGGCCGACGCTGGCGGTGGTCGACCCGTGATGGCCCCGACGCACGTGGCGATGAGCCTCGCGCTCGCCGCCGCCGTCGCGGTCGTCGCCCCCGCGGCCGCGCCGCTCGTCGTCGCGGCGGCGCTCGTCGGCGGCGTCTTCCCCGACCTCGACATGGTCGTCGGCGTCCACCGCAAGACGCTCCATCAGGTCGAGGCGTTCGTCGTCGGTTCGGTCGGAGCGGTCGCAGTCGCGGTCGTCACGGGGGACCCGCTGGCCGCGGCCGCGGCGACCGGGTTCGTCGCGGCGGCGCTCCACTGCGCGGCCGACTACCTCGGCGGCAGTAGCGAGGCCCGCCCGTGGGAGGCCCGAACCGACCGCGGCGTCTACGTCCGCAGTCTCGGCGGCTGGGTCGAACCCCGACGCCTCGCCGCCTACGACGGCTCGCCCGGCGACCTCGCGCTCGCCGCGGCGCTGTCGGTGCCGGGGTTCCTGACGCTCGGCGACGGCCCGCGGGGGATTCTCCTCGCCAGCCTCGCCGTCGGCGTCGCCTACACGCTCGTCAGAAAGCGCGTGCCACAGCTCTCGGGGCGCGCGCCCGCCGTGACCGCCGCGGTCGTCGCGCTCTACTCAGTTCTCGTTCGTCGTCGGTAGAAAACGACATCAACGGTCGACCGACGCGGCGTCGCTCTCACCGCGGAATCGACAGCGGGCCGTCGCCGCGGGCGACGTTTCGGAACCGCCGGCCGTGAACGTCGTCGGCTTCCAGCCGGTCGGTAATCGGGTCGCGGAGCCACTCGCGGTCCGGCGCTGTCGCGAGTCGGTCGCCGGTCTCTCCCCTCGGACCGCCAGCCCCGCTCGGCAGGAACCGCTCGTAGACCGGCAGTCGCTCGCGGAGCGGGACGCCCGCCTCGTCGGCGATGTCGGCGAGTTCTCGGAGCGCGGGCCACTCGTAGTCGGGGTTGACGTAGTCGTCCGTGACCGGCGAGACGCCGCCGAGGTCGTCGACGCCGCAGGCCACGAGGTCGGCCGCCGCCGAGAGGTTCGGCGGGACCTGCACCGACACCTCCTCGGGGAGCGCGACCCGCGCCATCGCGACGACCCGGCGCATCGCGTCGAGCGACGGGCGCTCGTAGTCCGACCGCTCGTTGGGGACGACGTTCTGGACGATGACCTCCTGTACGTGGCCGTAGCGCTCGTGGAGCGCGCGGATGGCCAGCAGGCTCTCGGCTCGGTCGCGCCACGTCTCGCCGATGCCGACGAGGATGCCCGTCGTGAAGGGGACGCCAACCTCGCCCGCGGCGCGGATGGTGTTGAGCCGCTGGCCCGGCGTCTTCCGGCGGTTCCCCGAGTGGGCGGGCACGTCGGCGGTCGTCTCCAGCATCACGCCCATGCTGGCGTTCAGGGGCACGAGGTCGGCGAACTCCTCGCGGGTCAGGTCGCCGGGGTTCGAATGCGGTAGGAGGCCCTCGTCGAGCGCGACCTCGCACGCCGCCGCGAGATAGTCGAGGATGTCGTCGTAGCCCCACTCGTCGAGTTGGCGATGAATCTCCGTGTAGCGTTCGTCCGGGGCGTCGCCGAAGGTGAAAAGCGCCTCCGTACAGCCGGCGTCCGCGCCCGTGCGGACCGTCTCGCGGACCTCGTCGAGCGACATGAGCGTCGCCTCGCCGGGCACGTCGTAGTAGGTGCAGTAGGTGCAGGTGTAACGGCAGGCGGTCGTCAGCGGGACGAAGACGTTCCGCGAGAACGAAAGCGACGCCGGCGCGTCGGCGTCGTCCGGGGTGACGGCGAGCAGTCGCTCCACGTCGGCGTCGTCGATAGTCAGGTCGACTCCGTACTCGTCGGCACCCGGGAACATACCTCCCGGTGTGTGACGAGCCACTAAAAGCGTGTCACTCGCGACCGATACGGTTGGTGTTCGAGACTGCGGCGGCAGAACGGAAGTCGAGCTCGGGGCCGGATAGTTGGTGCCAGACACGTCTCCGGCCCGTCCGAGGCGCCGTCAGGCGCTCGCCCCGAGTTAGTTGCGAGTGAGACTCGCGTCGTCGTCGCGACGTTCGGACTCCACTTCGACTCACGCGTCGTCTTCGCGACGCGGAGCGCGCGGCGCACGTTGCCTCAGTTCCCGCCGGGCAGACAGACGACCGCGCCAGACACTGTTTATCGCGGACCGTTAAGGTCCTATCGGCGAGCGCGGACGGCCTCGACCCGGCCGGTCCCGCGTTCGAGCCGGACGCCGGCGTCGACCAGCCACTCGCGGGCGCGGCCCTCGCCGTGGACGAGTACCTCGACGAGGTCGCTCGGCTCGTCCACGTCGACGGCGAGCCGCATCGAATCCACCTCGGCGAACGAACAGCCGGCTTCGCGGGCGATTCGCCGGTGGTCGAGGATGGACGCGCCGTGGTAGTCCACGGAGAACTTCGGGTCGCGGACGACGAGCGCGTTCGTGCCGCCGCCGAGACCGGGCGCGGCGACCACGTCGCCGTCAGTTTCGAACAGCCGCGCGAGCGCCGCGGGCGTCGCGAGCGCGAGGTCGGCCATGACGACCGCGACGGGGTCGCCGCCGAGTCCGTCGAGTTCGTCGCCGACGACCGCCGTGAGCGGCCGGTCGTCCACGGTAACGGGTGCCCCGACCGAGACGGGCGCGTCCGCGACGACCGCGGGGTCGCCGCCGGCCGCGCGGACCGCGTCGAGCACGTCCCGGAGCATCGAGACCGCGAACTCGCGTCGCTCGTCGGCGTCGAAAAATGAGGCGAGTCGGGTTTTCGGCTCGCGTCCCCCGAAGGGAACGACGACTCGCACGGAGAATCAGCCCAGTTTGTCGTAGGTCGACTGCTGGGACCGCCAGTAGAGGAACCCGCCGACGATGAGCGCGACGACGAGCAGGCCACCCGCCGCGTAGATGAGCAGTTGGGTCGTCTGACTCGACTGCCGGGCCTGATTCGCGCTCGTCTCCGCCTCGTTGGCGAGGTTCGTCGCGAGGTTGAACTCCTCGCCGTTGTACGCTTCGACGGCGTTGTTGAACGTCTGCTGGGCTTGTTGCGTGTTGGCCCCACTCGCACGCTGAATCGCGTCCCGCGCGCTGTCGAGTTCGTCGCGCGCGGCGGCGCTTTCTTCGGTGTAGTGGTGGACCGTCCACGAGTCGATATCGTTACTGGAGCCGCCTTCGCGGGTCTGGTCGAGCGAGATTATCGTGAACGTCTGTGCGGGGTCGTAGCTGTACGACTCCACCTCGGGAACGATTCCCGTCACGGTGACCTCCACTTCGCTCGTCCCGTCGGCAGTGGCGATTTCCGCGCCGCTGAAGTTCTGCCCGTCGAAGGACTGCTGGTCGACTCTCGCGCCCGTCTGGTCGTAGTACGCGACGGTCCACGTCACGTCCTCCAGGTCGGTCTGGCCCGCGAGCGTCCACGATTCGAGTTGCGGGCTCCGGTACAGCTCTTCGAGGGTGACCGACGCGGTCACCTGCGTACCGACCTGCGCCTCGTCGGGGACGTCGTCGGACGCGACGCTCACCGCCCCTGCCTGCCCCGCGAAGGCCGACAGGAGTACGACGAGCGCGAGCGCCAGCTTAGAAAAGCGACTCCAGTTCGTCCTCGTCATCGTTTATGAGGGTCTCCAGATTCGAATCACTCTCTTGGCGGATCTCTTCGATGTTGTCCTGTGCTTCGATGGCGACCTGTTGCAGTTCCTTGATGCGCGGGACGTTCGTCACGCCCGACAGGAGGATGACACTCGCCACCTTCTCCGCGCCCGGGATGGGGTAGTCGCCGCCGCGAACTTCCATGGAACCGGTCTGCTCCTCGATCCACTTCCGCCCGCGCTCTATGCCTTTCCGGTTCAGATGCTCCGGCGGACCAGCGAGAACGAGCAGTGCGCGCTCCGCGCCTTCGATCTCACACGGGAGCGTGAGTCGACCGAGCGCGGCCTTGCGGACGAGGCTCGTGATTCGATTGGTCGTGTGCGCCGTGTCGAGGTTGTCATCGGGCTCGTCGCCGCCCGTCAGCCGAGACAGGAGGCCGCCGCCCTTGTTCTTCCGCGGTTCGACGCCCTCGGAGGCGTAGCCGACGGTCGAGACGCCGCCGCCGGCCAGCGTGTTGATGATCTCCGAGGAGTCGACGACGGACTCCGCGACTTCCTGTCCGTCCTGGACCTCGCCGGCTCCGAAGAGCACGCCGAATCGGTTGACGATTTCCGCGTTGATCTCGTCGTATCCCCCCTGGACCGACTCGCCGGTCTTCCGCCAGGCGTCGTTGTCGAACACGAGGAGGTTGTCGACCTCGCGGACGAACGTCTGGAAGGAGCGCGCGGCGTTGAGCGTGTAGATACCGCCCTCGTCGGACCCCGGCAGGATACCGATCCCGTAGACGGGCTCGGTGTAGATGCGCTTGAGGTGTTTCGCGAGGACCGGCGCGCCGCCGGAGCCGGTGCCGCCACCGAGCCCGGACACGACGAGGAAGGCGTCGACTTCGTGGACGGGGATGCTGTCGATGGCACCCTGTACCTCGTCGATGTCCTCCTCGGCGATTTCGGCACCGAGTTCGTTGTCCGCACCGACGCCGTGTCCCTTCACGCGGGATTGGCCGATGAGGACGCGCTGGTCCTTCGGGATGTTCTTCAGTCCGAGCAAGTCAGCCTTCGCGGAGTTCACCGCGACCGCCGCGCGGACGATTCCCGCGTTGCGCTCCCGGTCGTACTCGACAAACTTGTCGACTACTTTTCCCCCGGCTTGCCCGAATCCGATCATTGCGAGCTTCATAGGTTCAGTCCCCTCGCCATTGCGTGAATTGCAGTACGAACGCGGACATAAGCGTTGTGATGGGGAAGTGTATTTCCAGCATCAGATTATCGGCGAAAAACGGCGACTCGAAACCGGTGTTAATCGGACGTTATCCCCGGAGAGCGTCTCATACCGGCGAAATGGGGCGCAGTTCACGACCGCTTAACTTCGGAAAACGGTTGGAGAGCCGTCAGTTTCGCTCGGCGAGATACGTGCCGAGCGTCTTCATCGACGACACGTCAACGCCGAAGACGCCCACGTCGTTCCGGTCGGTCGTGTTGTCGAACTGGAGCGAGCGGTACTGGTCTTTCCCCATCGGGAAGCCGGGGACCGCCCCCAGAACGGTCAGGCCGACGCCCGCGAGACCCATCGGGAGCGGGACGATGGTGATGGACCTGTTCTCGGCGTCGTACACCATCTCCGTGATCTCGCGGAGCGTGAGCTTTTCCGGCCCGCCGATGCGGTAGGTCTCGCCGACGTGTTCGTCGCCCTCGACGGCGTCGGCGAGCATCGGCACGAGGTCGCCGACCCAGATGGGCTGGAACCGCGTCTTCCCGTTGCCGGGAAGCGGGTACAGCGGGACGCCGGGCGCGAACATCCCCTTGAGCCGCTTCGTGAAGGAGACGAACTCGCCGCCGTCGCCGAAGACGACCGAGGGACGGAAGATGACCCAGTCGAGGCCCGACGACTTGACCGCCCCCTCGGCTTTCCCCTTCGAGCGGATGTAGGCCGTGTCGCCGTCGGTGTCGGCCCCGAGCGCGCTCATCTGGACGAGTCGGGGCACGTCGTGGGCCTCGGCGGCCTTCACGACGTTTTCGGTCCCCTGCCAGTGGACGATGTCGTGCATCCGGTTGCCGCCGCTCGGCTCGAACAGCGGCGAGAGCGCGACGAGGTTGACGACCGCGTCCTTCCCCTCGAACGCGCCCGCGATGGAGTCGTAGTCCGTCACGTCCCCCATCGCCTTCTCGACGCCGTCGGGGAGGTCCTCGCTGTTCGGACTCCGCGACATCGCGGTCACGCTGTGGCCCCGCGACTGCAGTTCGCGGCAGAGGTGGCTCCCGATGAATCCGCTTCCGCCGACAACAAGGACTTTCATGCCGTAATATTCGGCGGAATGAGGGTAAAGCTAACGGGGGAATGAGGTCGATTTCGCCGGCGAACGCTCAGATGCGAAAGACGTTCTCGCGCTCGGCCGCGGTCCGCATCCGCACCGCCCGCGACTGCGACCGCGCTCAGAACAGCACCGAGGGCGCGACCGACCCGTCCGTGCGTTTCACCATCCGACCGATTCGGTCGTAGACGACGAGCTCCTCGGCCGCCGCGGGGCACTCGTCGGGCGCGTCGTTCGGGTGGTCGACCTCCGACTGCTTCGTCGCGAACGCCGGGTCGGTCGGGGACGCCCGCTCGTCGAAGCGGACGACGCTGTACTGTTTGTCCCTCGGTCGGAGGTCGTCCCACCGCTCGCAGGTGGGTGCCACTACGGCGTATATCGGTCCGCGTTGACATTATCGTTGCGGCGGCGCGCTTCGGCGCGCTTTTTCGGGAGCGCCGAGTTGGTAGGGTATGCTCGTCACGCTCGAAGGGCTCGACGGGAGCGGGAAGACGACCGTCTGGGAGGCGCTCCACGACGCGTACCCCGACGCCGTCTTCACGCGCGAGCCCACGTCGGACTCGTGGTACGGAGAGGCTGTCAACCGCGCCATCGACGACGACGACGCCGACCCGCTGGCCACGCTGTTCCTCTTTACCGCCGACCACGCCGACCACCTCTCGCGGGTCGTCCGGCCGGCCCTCGCCGACGGGAACCTCGTCGTCTCCGACCGCTACTCCGACTCGCGGTACGCCTATCAGGCGGCCGCGCTCAGCGACAGCGACCTCCGCCGCCCGATGGAGTACATCATGGGCATCCACGCGGCCTTCACCCGCCCCCCGGACAAGACCATCTACCTCGACGTGGACCCCGAGACGGCCGCCGCGCGGAGCGGCGCGACGAACAAGTTCGAACAGGCGGCGTACCTCGCGGACGTGCGCGCCAACTACGAGCGACTCATCGATGCCGAGCCGGAGCGGTTCGTCCGCGTCGACGCGACGCAGTCGCCCGAGGACGTGCTCGAAGCGGTCGAGGCGGCGCTCGAAGAGATTCTCGCAGAACAGTAACAGTAACTCCCGACCGCTCGCGGCTCACCGCGAGTTCGGGAGGTTCTCGTACTCCTCCGGCGGCGGAACGTAGAGCGTGTCGATGGTGAAGCCGAGCGCGAGCGGCATCCCTATCATCACGCCGAGCGCCGCCGTCGGACTGCCGAGGTCGACGCCGATGCCGAAGACCCCGGAGAACACCAGCGTCGAGACGAAAAGCACGAGCGGGATGAGAAACAGGGCGTACAGGACGGACCCCCACCGCGTGTTCAGCCGCAGGCGGAAAAACCGGGTCATGACCGCCGCGATGAGGGTGTGGAGGACGATGAGCGCGCCCATGAGCACGAGGTTGACCACCGAGACCATAGCCGACCTAGGGAGGCGGTGGTCTTTGGCCTGTCGCTCTCGGCGACCCGCTCGTCCGGCGTCGCCGTCGGTCGGACCGCCCGACTCGGAGCGCCTCCGACCGCCCCCGACCGCCCCGCAGACGGGTGACGTTTATCACGAAGGACCGTGACTCACCGCCATGCACCGACTCATCGCAGAGCGCGGGCTGGACGACACGGGGTTCACCGCGGACGACGCCCGCGCCGCCCTCCGCGACATGATTCGAGCGCGCCGGTTCGACGAGCGCGCACTCGCCCTCCAGCGGCGCGGGTGGATGAGCGGCTACCCGCCGTTTCGCGGGCAGGAGGCCTCCCAAATCGGGGCCGCACACGCCATGCGCGACGACGACGTGTTACTGCCGACGTATCGGTCCAACGCCCTCCAGCTCGCCCGCGGCGTCCCGCCGAGCGACATCTTCCTCTTTCGCCGCGGCCACGCTGAATACAACTCCGACCACGACGTGCCGGTGTTCCCGCAGGCGGTCCCCATCGGGAGCCAGATTCCCCACGCCGCGGGCGTCGGCATGGCCGCGAACTACCGCGGCGACGACCACGCGGCGCTGGTCTGTTTCGGCGACGGCGCGACCTCCGAGGGCGACTTCCACGAGGGGCTGAACTTCGCCGGCGTCTTCGACGCGCCGGTCGTCTTCTTCTGTGAGAACAACGGCTGGGCGATTTCGCTCCCCCGCGAGCGCCAGACCGCCAGCGAGTCCATCGCGGCCAAGGCCGACGCCTACGGTATCGACGGGATGCAGGTCGACGGCAACGACCCGCTGGCGGTCAGGGAGGCTGTCGAGCGCGGCTTCGAGAAGGCCCGCGCCGGGGAGCCGGTTCTCATCGAGAGCCTCACATACCGGCAGGGCCCGCACACGACCGCCGACGACCCTTCGCGCTACCGCGACGACGAGCCGGACCTCCCCGAGTGGCGGACGCGCGACCCCCTCGACCGCTTCGAGTCGTTCTGCCGCGAGGGGGGCGTCGTCGACGACGCGGCCGTCGAGGCCATGCATGACGACGCGGACGAGGAACTGCGCGAGGCCGTCGAGCGCGCCGAGACGACGCCCGAGCCGGGGACCGACGAGCTGTTCGACAGCGTCTACGCGGAACTGCCGCCGGAGCTCGCCCGCCAGCGCGAGGAACACGTCGCGTTCGTCGAGCGCAACGGCTCGTTCGACATCGAGCGCTGAGTGCGCGGTCGACTCCCGAAGTCGTCCAGGAGGCCGCGTTCGACCCCTCAGTCGTCCAAGGAGATGTACGTCTTCGTGTCGGCGACGCCCTGTAACCCCTGTACGCGGCTCGACGCCGTCTTCAGCACCTCGTAGACCGCGTCGGTGTCCACCTCGGCGATGATGTCGTACGCGCCCGCGACGATGTGGGCCTCGGCCACCGTCTCGAAGTCGCGGATGGGTCCGAGCAACTGCTCCGACTCGCCGGCTCCGGTCTTCACCATGATGAACGCGTGAACCATGCGTGAGATATTCTACCACAGTCATCAAAAGCCTTGCTTCGACCGGGGACGGCCCGCTTGCCCCAACCGGGGGAAGGTTATTTGCCTCCGCCGACATACCGTCTTATCATGCGGTTCGTTATCATTGGTGCTGGACGGGTTGGGCTGCGCACCGCTCGCGTCCTCCGCGAGGAGGGCCACGACATCGTCCTGGTGGAGTTGGACCGCGACCGGGTCAAGCGGGCCCGCGAGGCGGACTTCGACGTGGTCGAAGGCGACGGCTCCCGCGAGGAGGTGCTCGTCGACGCCGGTATCGAGGCGGCCGACGCCCTCGGCGCGCTCACCGCCGACCTCAACGTGAACTTCGCGGCCTGCATGATTGGCAAGCACTTCGGCTGTCGGACGGTGCTCCGGGTCGACGAGGACTACCGCGAGGAGGTGTACCAGAAGTACGCCAAGGAGGTGGACGTAATCGTCTACCCCGAGCGCCTCGGCGCTATCGGCGCGAAGAACGCGCTTCTCGGCGGCTCCATCCGCGCTATCGCCGACATCGCCCAACACCTGCAGGTCATCCTCGTGACGGTGACCGATGGGTCGCCGATGAACGGCTACAGCATCGAGGAGGTGGCGCTCCCGGCGAACGCCCGCATCCTCGCGTTCGGGAAGAAAGACGGCCCGATGGGTATCCCGCTTTCGGACGACTCGCTGGAGACGGGTGACCGCGTGGCCGTCCTCGCGGACTTCGGCGTGCTCGACGACGTGCGACAACTGCTCGTCGGCGACGAGGTCGCCACCGCGGCGGGGGGTGCGTGACGATGGTCTACGCCTACATCATGGTCAAGGCCGCGCCCGTCTCCGGCGGCATCGACCAGCTGAAACAGGACCTCTTGGCCGTCTCCGACGGCATCGTCAGCGCGCACATCGTCGCCGGCGACGTGGACTTCATCGTGAAAGTCGAGGTGGACTCGCCCACCGAAGTAAAGGACATCGCCGGCGGTATCCAGTCGGTGGCGGGCATCGAAGACACCCAGACGTACATCGCGATGGACTGAGCCCGGACACGGCCAGCCCCACAAGGCCGCCCGAACCGCGCTCGAACCGAACACGCTCGTTTTCAGAAGCCCGCGCCGGCGGCGTCTCTCGCGTTCTGGATGAGGCTCGTCACCGGTTCGCCGTAGTCGTAGCCGGGGATGATGCCCTCGACGAACGTGCCCTCGACGTAGTCGATGACCGCGCCGGCGTCGTCGACGCCGCGTCGCTCGTTGATGTCGGCGAAACTCGCCCGAACGACCGCCTCGTCGCCCGCGCGCGTCACGTCGGGGTCGAGGTCGTGGTCGCCGGCGACGACGCCGCCCACGTCTTCGAGGCGGAGTTCGAACGTCTCGTACCAGCCGTCTTCGACCACGGGGGCCACGTCGTCGGCGACCGCAGAGAGCATCGGGACGCGCACCTCCACGTCGAACTCGACGCGGCCGCCGTCCTGCGCCGCGACGCCGACGGTGCCGTCGAACGGCGTCGTCACGGACTCGAAGGTTCGGTCGTCGACCGGTTCGAACGACCCGTGGTCGCCGAACGCGCGGCGGACTCGACCGGGGATGTCGTCTTCGCTCATACCCGGACGAACGTCCCGACGGGAGAAAAGCCCGTTGCGTCGCGAGCGCCCCCGAATCGCCCGCCTGCGGCGGTTTTGGGCGAATGGCGGCACGTTTAAGTATCTCGCGGCACTCCGTTCAGGTGACGCTTCGCTTTGGAGGGCCGAAGCGTCAGCGGGGACCAATCTAGGGCGGCATTTGCCGCGCGGGCCGCTCCCGTGCGGCTGCCTATCCCTTTCTCACGAAGCTCACATCGGAGAGCGACGGCTCGCGTTTTCCCGCGCGGTCGAACGAACAACCGACCCGAGCGATAGCTGAACAGCATCGACCCGAGCAACAACTGAACAGTGACACCCCGCCGGCGACGCGGCCGCGTCAGTTCTCGCCCGGGCCGTCGCCGGCAGGTTCGCGTTCACCCGAGTCAGCTCCGTCCCCGACAGACTCGTCTCCGCCCGAGCCGTCAGTGGCGAGGTCGGCCATCGTCGGCGACGACAGCGGTTCGGAACTCGCCCCGTCCGCTGTCGCGGGCCCGTCTTCGTCGCCGATGCCGTCACGAGCCGCTTTCTCACGCACCTCGAACCGGTCGGCGAGCGCCCGGAGTTCGTCGGTCGCCGACGACAGCTCTTGCATCTGCCCGGCGACGGTGACCATCGCGTCGTTCTGCTCGTGGGCCGCGCCGGCCACGTCGGCGGCCTCGCCTCGCGTCTCGTCGGCGATGTCGGCCGCCTCGTCCGCGAGGCGCGCGACCGACTGCGCGGCCGACGCCTGCGAGGTGGTCGCCTCGTCGACGGCGGCGACGCCGTGGTCGACCTCTTCGAGTCTGTCGACCGCCTCGTCGATTGCGGCGACGCCGGACTCGACCGTCTCGGACCCGTGGGAGACGCGCTCGCGCGCGGTCCTGACGGCGGCGACCGTCTCGTCGGCCGTCGCCTCGACGGACTCGATAGACGACGCGATTTCGGTCGTCGCGTCCGCGGTCTCCTCGGCGAGCGCCTTCACCTCGTCGGCGACGACGGCGAAGCCGGCGCCGGCCTCGCCGGCGCGGGCGGCCTCGATGGAGGCGTTGAGCGCGAGGATGTTCGTCTGGTCGGCGATGTCCTCGATGAGGTCGACCACCTCGCCGATGTCCGCCACCTCGTCGCGGAGCGCTTCGACGCCCTCGGCCGCGACCGCGACGCGCTCGTCGATGTTCGCCATCTCGTCGTGGACGGCGGCGCTCGCGTCCCGGCCGGCCTCGCCGCGCTCCGACGCGTCGCCGGCGAGCGCCGCGAGTTCGTCGGCGGAGGCGGCGACCTCCTCGACCGTCGCCGAGAGGTCCTGCATCTCCGAGGAGACCTCCGTGAGGAGCGACGCCTGCTCGGCCGCGCCCTCGGAGATGTCGGCCGTCGCCAGCTCGACCCGCTCGGAGGCGGCGCTGACCTCCTCGGTGCCGGCGGTGACGCGCTCGCCCGCCGCGTCGACGGTCGCCGCGAACGACGCGACCCGTCCGATAGTCGCTTCGAGGTCGGCGAGCATCGCGTCGATACCGTCGCCGACGGCCGCCATCGCCTCGTCGGTCGGCTCGACCGACGTCCGAACCGTCAGGTCGCCCGTCGCCGCGGCGTCCATCGTCTCGCGGTAGTCGTCGGCGGCGCTCGCGAGGTCGCGGCGGGCGTCTTCGGCCGCTTCGATGCGCTCGCGCAACCCGTCGCGCATCTCGGCGAACGCCCGCGTCAGCGCCCCGAACTCGTCGACTCTCCGGGTTTCGAGGTCCACGTCGAGGTCGCCGCCGGCGAGCGCCGCCGCCTTGACGCGGAGCCGTCGGAGCGACAGCACCGTGTTGCGGCCGATGACGACGCCGACCAGCGCGAGGCCGGCGAGGGCCACGCCGATGAGGACGGCGACGTCGCGCTCGACGACCTGCGCGACCGCGTAGGCGTTGGTCTGCGGCGCTTCCACGAGGACCGCCCAGTTCGCCCCCGAGACGGGCGCGTAAGCGACGACGTCGCCGCCGGCGTCCCCGTCGGTCTCGCGTTCGACGACGCCCGTTTCACCGCCGAGCGCGGCGTCGAGCGCGGGCGTCTCCGCTCCCTCGCGGTACGTCGTGAGGACGTTCTTTCCGTACTTGTCGAAGGCGATGACGCCCCCCTCGGTCACCACGCGCGTCTGGGAGCCTTCGACCGGTTCGCTCAGCAGTTCGGCGTGCTTCGTCGCGTCGACGACCACCATCACCGCCCCGTCCCGCCCCTCGACCGGACTGAGGAACGCGAGGCGCTCGCTCCCGCCGTAGCGGTAGACCTCTGAGACGGCCACGGCGTCGGGGTCGTCCATCGCCAACGACCCCGTCGTCCACGACAGGCCGAGGTCGGACACCGATTTGGTCTCTATCACCCCGTTGGTGCTTCGGACGATGTCGCCGTCCGACGGCCGCAGGTAGTGAATCGCCATCACCTCGTCGGGGAGCGTCTCCTTTTCGCGTTCGAGCGCCTCGTCGATGCCGTCGGGGTCGCCCGTCTGGACCGCCTCGTACTCCGAGAGCATCCGGGACGTCCGGGCGTAGCCGTCCACCCAGTTCGATAGCCCCTCTGCCTCCAGCGTGGCGACCATCTCAAGGTCGCTGTGAGTGCCGGCTCTGACTTCGGTCCCGACCACGTCCGAGACGTACAGACCGAACCCGCCCATCACCGCGGCCACGAGGAGGATAACGAACAGAAACTTCCGAAGGTAGCTCCGCCTGAGCACCGCCGGAACCAGCGTGGCGAGCTTCATGTCAGTCGGTAGCAAGCGAATGCGACGTAAAGCGTTGTCCCGCTGACTATCAGCAGTGATACTGTGAGACAAAAGGGCACCCGTCTCACGCACCGAGTTACGAGCTCCGAGAACCGGCTACAGTTCGCTCGCGGTGACGCCGAGCGCGAGGGCGGCGGCACCGGTCGCGCCGCCGCCCGCGGCCACCGACGTCGGGAGGGCGGACACGACGCCGACGACGGCCCCCACGAGGAGGCAGACGGCCATGCCGAGGAGCGCGGCGTCGAATCGCGTGATGAGGTGTCCGGGTGCCACGGCTAATTACATCTCATTATTCGAACTGTCAAAATAGTTGTGGGTGCGGCCCTACTCGCCTCGCTCTCTCACGTCCGGGTCGGCCGCGTCGGCGGCGGCCTCGTGCGCTTCGGGTTCGTCACCGACGCGGGCGCGTTCCGGAGCCGTGCTGTCCCGCGCTTCGGTCTCGCTCTCGACGGCGTCTTCGAGGAACGCGAGGGACCGCTCGCGTTCGCCCCGCACCGAGGCGTCGCGCATCCCGAGGGCGATGGCGGCGTCGAAACAGCGGACGGCCTCCTCGTGGAGGCCGCGCTCGGCGAGGAAGAAGCCGCGGTTGTACCACGCCTGCGGGAGTCGCGGGTCGAGTTCGACGGCGCGCTCGGCGCGGTCCAGCGGACCCGACGAATCGCCGAGTTCCCACAGCGCGTACGCGAGGTTCGTCTCCGCGGTCGCGGCGTGTTCGCCGTCGTCGTCGATGCGGAGCGCCTCGCGGTACGCGCCGACCGCCTCGTCGTACTCGCCGAGTTGGGCGTGGGCGACGCCCCTGTTCACCCACGCCTCGCACGCCGTCGGCGAGTCCTCGTCGGCGTAGGCGACCGCCCGTCCGAAGCTGTCGACGGCCTGTTCGTACTCCTCGACGGCGACGTAGGCCAGTCCGACCTCGACGAGCGCCGCCGGGTCGACCGCGTCGGGGTCGATTCCCGCCTCGTCCACCAGTTCGGCGAGGGCGTGGTCGTCCGCCGGGTCGACCAACCGCCAGTTCAGCCGGTACGTCGGCGGGTCGAGGTCGAAGCCGTCGTAGGGGTCGCCGAATCCCTGTCCCTCCGAGTAGCGGTGTCTGCGCGTCGAAGCCATTCGTACCCATTGGCGGGGAGTCGAGATAACGTGGTCGGAGGTCGCCGTCGCTCGGCGATGAAAATGCGGGGGACGAGATTCGAACTCGCGAACCCCTACGGGAGCGGATCTTAAGTCCGCCGCTTTTGGCCTGGCTCAGCCACCCCCGCGCACTCTCCCGTTCTTCGAGGGGGAGAAAAGTGCTTTCGCTTTACCAGTCGACGGAGAGCGTCCCGTCGCCGTGCGGGTTCGGCGATAGCTCCTCGTCGGTCCGGCGGTCGATGACGTGGATGACGCCGCGGCCCTTCTTCGCCGGGCAGACCTCCGCCGCCTCGACGTTCTCGTCGAGTTCGTCCTCGCCGACGAAGTACGACTTGGCGCGGGCGAGACCGGTTTCGAGGTCCATCTCCCAGTTGTCGGCGACCTCCGCACACCGGCCGGCCCCGAAGCACTTGTTCGCCTCGAAGATTATCTTGTAGGGCTTTTCGTCGACCGGCGGGGCGTTCTCGTCGGTTCCGAAGTCGCTCGGCTTCGGACGGTCGGACTCCTCGCTCATCGTCGGCCCTTGCCGCGCGGTGGTCTTTGCGCTGTCGGTCGCGCGGCGACGCCGCGGGCCGGCCCCACGCGACTCCTCGAACTTCTGGTACGTCCGTCGAAGCGCGCTCGTCGCGCTTTATCCCCGGGCCACGACGAGCGCGCGTACCGTATTCTCCCCGTGGTATCCGGATACGTTGGGTCGCTTCCGTCGAGTGAGTCCCCGACGGATGCACCACCAGTCACGAATACGTTCTCATATGTGATACTCGAGGGCGTGGTCTTATCACCGACCAGAGAGATTCCGGACCAATGGACGACGACAGCCACCTCCGGAGCCGAGCGTCGTCGCTTCGCGCAACCGTCCGGGCCGCGCTCGGGTCGCGCACGACCGACGACTCCGAATCGGACGCTGTGAACGCGCCGGCGCGCGACGACGCGCGGAGCGACGGCGGGGGACCACCCACGGTCGCCGTCGGGTCTGGGGCCGGGGAGTCTCCTTCCACCGACGACGATGCCACCGCGCCGGCGGCCTCAGACGCCGCCGCGCTCGACGACCTCTCCGCGGCTATCGAACGCTGTATCGACGGCGACCTGACGGTCCGCGTCGACGTTCCCGACGACCCGGCGCTCGCGCGCCACGCCCGCGCCCTCAACGAGCTGTTCGAGGAGTGGCAGACCGCCATGCGGACCGTCGACGCCTTCGCCGACCAGGTCTCGGCGTCGACCCGAATCGTGGCCGACGCCGCCGAGGAGAGCCGCGAGGAAAGCCGGTCTGTCGCGGGCTCCGTCGACGACATCGCCGCGGGCGCGCGCCGGCAAAGCGAGAGCGTCGAGGAGGTCGCAGACGAGATGCGGAACCTCTCGGCGACCATCGAGGAGGTCGCCGCCTCCGCCGACGAAATCAGGCACGCGACCGACGAGGCCGTCGCGCGCGGCGACCGCGGCAAGCGCGCCGCCGAGACCGCCATCGACGAGTTGGCGGCCATCGGCGAGCGGACCGACGCGACCGTCGGGCGCGTCGAGGAACTCGACGACCGCATCGACGACATCACCGGCATCGCGACCAAGATCTCCGACATCGCGGAGCAGACGAACATCCTCGCGCTCAACGCCTCCATCGAGGCCGCCCGCGCCGGCGAGGCCGGCGCCGGCTTCGCCGTCGTCGCCGACGAGGTGAAGGCGCTCGCCGAGGAGACGCAGGCGGCGACCGCCGACATCGAATCGACCATCGAGACGGTCCGCGCGCAGTCGGCCGCGACGGTCGACGACATCACCGACACGAGCGAGCGCCTCGACGAGGGGAGCGAGACGATTCAGGACGCGCTGTCGGCGCTCGACGGCGTCGTCTCCGACCTCGAAGAGACGAACGGGAGCCTCCACGAGATTTCCGACGCCACGGACTCGCAGGCGGCGACCTCCCAAGAGGTCGTGAGCCAGGCCGACGGCGTCGGCGAGATAAGCGACGAGACCGCGGCGCTCGCGGTCGACGCCGCCGGGTCGGCCCGCCGACAGACCGTGTCGCTCTCCGAGGCGGTGACGAAGATAGGCGCGCTTTCCGACCAAGCGGACCACCTGCAAGACTCCATCGACGGCTACCGCCTCCACGCCGAGGCGACCGAGTCGAGCCAGACCGTCGTCCAGTTCTGGCACGGCATGTCCGGCGACAAGGCCGAGGTCCTGGAGTCGCTCGTCGACGAGTTCAACGCCGACCACGACGGCGTCCGCGTCGACACCGCGTCGAAGGGAAGCTACCGCGGCACGTTCGACGCGACGCTCGCCGCGGCCCGGTCGGGGACGCCGCCGACCATCGCGCAACTGTACGAGGTCGGCACCCAGCGCGCCCTCGACAGCGGGGCGTTCATCCCCGTCGAGTCGGTGCTCCCCGACGGGGCGTCCGCGGGCGAACTCGTCCCCGAAATCGCCAACTACTACCGCCACGACGGCGCGCTCTGGTCGATGCCGTTCAACGCCTCGAACCCCGTGTTGTACTACAACGCCGACGCGTTCGAGCGGGCCGGCCTCGACCCCGACGACCCGCCGGCGACGTTCGACGAGGTCACCTCGGCCGCGGCGACGCTGAAGACGAGCGGAAACGTCGACTACGGCGCGACGTGGGCGAACTACAGTTGGTTCGTCGAGCAGTGGTTCGCCGCCGCCGGCGAGTGCCTCTTCGACGCCGACAACGGCCGGAGCGGCACCGCCCGCACCTCGCACCTCGACGGCCCGGTCGGGACGCGCGTGTTCGAGTGGTGGCGCGACCTCGAACGCAACGACCTGCTTTTCGACCCCGGCGTCGAGGCCCGCCGAGACGCGCGCGAGGCGTTCCTCGACGGCCGTGCCGCGATGCTCGTGGACTCCAGTTCGAGCGCCGCGTCGGTCGTTCGGGGAGCCGCAGAACGCGGCTTCACCGCCGAGGTCGGGCGGTTCCCCTCGCCCGGGTCGACCCGCGAGGGCGTTGTCGTCGGCGGCGCGTCGCTGTGGGTCGCAGACGGCGTCGAATCCCGGAAACGGGCCGCCGCGGGCGAGTTCATCGCGTGGCTCACCCGGCCCGAACAACAGCGTCGCTGGCACCGGCGGACGGGGTACTTCCCGGTCCACCGCCGGACGCGGGACCTCCTCCGCGACGACGGCTGGTTCGACGAGCACCCCGGCTTCGCGGTCGCGTTCGACCAACTGGCCGAGACCGTCGACACGCCGGCCACCCGCGGCGCTCGCGTCGGCCCCTTCACGACCGTCAGGACCATTGTGTCGGAGGGGCTGTCCGAGCTGTTCGACGGCCGCGACCTCGACGCCGTGTTGGCGACGATGGACGAACAGGTGTCGGCCCGCCTGTCGGAGTACGAGAACTCGGCGAAGCGCTGACCGGGTGGGGTCGGGTCAGTCCGAGTCGGAACGGACCGACCGACTGCGACCGCCCCTCAGCGACCCGCCGGTGATTCTTTCGCCATCGAGCCCTAATTCCGAGCGATGCGGCAGTCCCGTCGCTCGCGCTTCGGCGACCTGATTCGCGCCGCCGGCCCCAGCGACGGCCGCCGATTCCTCGCCGACCTCTGGACCGCCCGCGGGTGGGAGACGACCGTCGAACGCCGCCTCGTCGTCGCCCGCAGAGGCGACCGAACCGAGCGACTCGCGGTGGGCTCGCGCTCGCGGTTTTCCCCGTCGCCGTCGATTCCGGCCGAGGCGACGGTCGTCGTCGCCCTCGGCGACCCCGCGCGAACCCGACGCGCGGCCCCCGACGACGCCCGCGTCCTCTCGGTCGACGACCTCTACGAACTCGTCCGGTACGGCCTCCCCGGCGGCCGCGGCGACGACCTCGTCGCCGACCACTTCGGCGTCCGCCTCGCCGACCTGCCGGGTGACGGCGGCGTCGGTTCGAGGGGTGCGGACGGTGTGGGCGGCGCAGTCGTCGCTCCGCTTTCTCGCTCGCTCGCGTCGCTTCCGGTCGCGCCGCTTGTCTTCGTCGCGCTTCTCCTCGCGGCGGTCGTCGTGACCGCCGGCCCGGCCGGCGTGCCGGGGTTCGGGCCGGCGCTCGGCGGGCAACAGTCACCGGCTCTGACGCCGACTGCGACGACGACCACAGAGCCGACGCCGACTCCCGAACCGCTGTCGGTCGCCCCCGGCGTGACCACCGCGGGCGTCGAGAACGCGACGCGCCTCGCGGCGGCCCACCGCCGGGCCGCGTCGAATCGGTCGTACCGCTGGACGCTCGGCTACCGCGAGTCAATCGCCGGCGACGAGACGGGCCGCGAGGTCGAGGTCGTCCTCGTCGAGGCCCCGAACGTCTACGTCTCCGAGGTGGAGCGGACCGGCCGACTCCGGGCGTTCCCGCGCCCGACCGCCTCCGAGGACGCCTACGCCGACGGGACCACGCGCTACGCCCGCCGCCCCGCCGAGCCCGACGGCGTCGCCGCCCGCGTCCTCGACTCCGACGTGCGCGACGGGCCGGGGCGGCAGGCCTCGCGCGCCGCCCGCTACGTCGACTGGTATCTCTCGACCGACGAGACGACCGTGACGCGCATCGAGCGCGCGACGACCGCGGCCGCCGAAGCCGGACCCGGACGCGCGCGGTACCGAATCGAGGGCCGTGGCACCGACTTCCCGCGGTCGCGCGGCTATCGGGTCGAAGCGGTCGTCGAAGAAGACGGGTTCGTCCGCTCGATGCGCGTCACCTACGAGACCCGCGACGGCCTCGGCGTCGAGGTCTGGTTCGCGTACGACGCGGTCGGCGAGACGACGGTCACGCGACCGGCGTGGCTCGACCGCGCCGACGGGTCGACCGGCGGCCGAACCGTCGTCCCCGCGACCGCGAGCGGGTCGCTTCGGGACGGTGAGCAGTTTCGGGACCGAAAGTAGTGTCCGAGGCGGTTACTGCTCGACGTCGACGGATTCGAGGACCACGTCGGACACCGGCTTGTCGTTTCGGTCGGTCGGGACCGAGCCGATGTCCTCGACGACGTCCATGCCGTCTGTGACCTTCCCGAAGACGGCGTGCTTGCCGTCGAGGTGGGGCTGGGCGTCGAGCGTGATGAAGAACTGCGAGCCGTTCGTGTTGGGGCCGCGATTCGCCATCGAGAGCACGCCGGGGCCGTCGTGGCTGAGGTCCGAGTGGAACTCGTCGTCGAAGGTGTAGCCGGGGCCGCCGCGGCCGGTCCCCGTCGGGTCGCCGCCCTGAATCATGAAGTCAGAGATGATGCGGTGAAAGAGGATGTCCTCGTAGAGCGGTTCGCCTTCCATCGTCTCGTCCGTCTCGGGGTGGACCCACGTCTTTTCGCCCGTGGCGAGGCCGACGAAGTTCTCGACCGTGTTCGGGACCTTGTCCTCGAAGAGTTCGACCGTGATGTCGCCCTTGTTCGTGTGGAGCGTGGCCGTTGGGTTGTCGTTCATACTTGACCCGTCGGGCGGGCGAGTGAAAACCGTGCCGCCTCGGGGTCGGTCGCCGGCGACACGGTTCTCCGGTTCTCCGTCGGTGACACGACCCCGCTCGGCCCGCGTCTTCCGGTCGGATTCCCGGACTGTCACACCGACAGACGTTTTTCTCCCCCGCGACCGAGTGGTGTGAGATGACATCACAATTCGACGGAGGGCGGTCGGAATGAACGTCCGCTCGACTCTCGAACGCCTGTCGGAACTCGCCAACACCTACTTCGTCGGCCTCGTGCTCCTCGCGTCGGCCGCCGCGTTGGCGCAACCGGACCTGTTCACGTGGATTGCACCGTACATCTCGCCGCTCCTCGGGCTCATCATGCTCGGGATGGGACTGACGCTTCAGCCCGTGGACTTCCGCCGACTCGCGGAGCGCCCGCGAGACGTGGCCATCGGCGCGCTCGCCCAGTGGCTCATCATGCCGACCGCCGCCTACGCGCTCACGGTCGTCCTGTCTCTCCCGCCGGAACTCGCCGTCGGCGTCATCCTCGTCGGCGCGGCCCCCGGCGGCACCGCCTCGAACGTCATGGCCTACCTCGGGAAAGGCGACGTGGCGCTGTCGGTCGCCATCACGACCGTCACCACGCTGGCCGCGCCGCTCGTCATGCCCGCGTGGGTCGTCGCGCTCGCCGGCGAACAGCTTCAGGTCGGCTTCATGGACCTGTTCGTCAACATCATCCAAATCGTCTTCATCCCGGTCGTGCTCGGCTTCGCGCTCCGCCTCCTGCTCGACCGCAACGCGCCCGAGGTCGCCGAAGTCGGCCTCGACGTGTTCCCGCTCGTCTCGGTCCTGAGCATCGTCGCCATCGTCGCGGCCGTCGTCGGCCTCAACGTCGACACCATCCTCGGCGCGGGCGCGGCCGCCATCGGGGCCGTCGTCCTCCACAACGCCATCGGCCTCGGTACCGGCTACGGGACCGGCCGCCTCGCCGGGATGTCCGAGGACCGCGTCCGGACGACGACGTTCGAGGTCGGCCTCCAGAACAGCGGGCTCGCGGCGGCCCTCGCGCTGACGTTCTTCTCGCCCGCCGCCGCCCTCCCGCCCGCGCTGTTCAGCGTCTGGCACAACATCACCGGCCCGCTCCTCGCCAGCTACTTCTCCCGGACCGCGAGCGACTCGTCGGGTGGCGCGCCTGCAGACGACTGAGTCGTCAAAAACGACCTTCGATTTTTGAGACCCTCGTCTCCAGAGAACCGACGCCACGTTAATGTATTGCGATAGACAAGCACTACTGTATGGTACGAAACGTCGGCACGCTCGACCGGACTGTTCGCCTCGCGCTCGGTGCGCTGTTCGTCATCGGCGGGGTCGGAAGCTACGCGGGGCTGTTCTCGCTCGGGTTCGGCCCGGTGCCCGCGGCGCTCGGTGCCGCGTTCGTCGCCGCCGTCGGCGTCATCCTGCTCGTGACCGGGTTCCGCCGGACGTGTCCCCTGTATCTGCCGTTCGGTATCGACACGTCGGACGACCGGAACTGACGGTCGCGTCCACCCCCGCCCCGCCGCGCCCCGCGCCGTCTGCTTTTCTCGCTCCCCTAACTACAAGACACCCCACCGCGATGCGTCGGATATGCACACCGCGGAGACCGTGACGCTCACCCGCCTCCCCTCCGGCGTCCCGGTACAGACGACCGTTCACACCTACGAACCAAAAGACGGGACCGACGGCCCGACGCTCTACGTGCAGGCCGCCCAGCACGGGCGCGAAATCAACGGCACCGAAGTGCTCCGCCGACTGCACGGCCGCCTCGAACGCGCGGAGCTCTCGGGCCGGGTCGTCG
Source organism: Haloferax sulfurifontis ATCC BAA-897 (assembly GCF_000337835.1). Lineage (GTDB taxonomy): Archaea > Halobacteriota > Halobacteria > Halobacteriales > Haloferacaceae > Haloferax > Haloferax denitrificans. Next base: position 45,959 of record NZ_AOLM01000023.1, read on the forward strand.
CCGTCCCCGTCGCCGACCCGCTGACGTTCGACCGCGTCTCCTACGTCACCCCCGAGGTGCTCGACTCCGTCAACTCCAACATGAACCGCGTCTGGCCGGGCGACGCCGACGGCTCGCTCCACCAGCGCATGGCCGCGAAGCTCTGGGAGTACATCAGCGAGTCCGACGCCATCGTCGACCTCCACACGGGGAGCCCGGACATGCTCACCCACACCGTCTACCTCCGGGGCGACGAGGCCTCTCGCGACCTCGCGCGGGCGTTCGGCGTCGACATCCTCCTCGCGGAGGCCGCCGGCGAGGACGCCGACGACGAGTGGACCGAACGGAGCTTCGACGGCAAGCTCCGCGTCGCGGCGACGAACGCGGGCATCCCCTCTATCACGCCCGAACTCGCCCACAACAAACAGCTCGTCGAGCCGGCCATCGTCGCCGGCGTCGAGGGCCTCCTCAACGTCTGCCGCGACATGGGCATCCTCTCGGGCGCGGTCGAGCCGTGGGACGGCCGCACCTACCGCAACCACCTCGGCCGCGTGCAGGCCGCCGCCTCGGGCCTGTTCGTCGCCCGCGAGGACGTGGAACTCGCCCGCGAGGTCCGCCCCGGCGACCACCTCGGCTGGGTGTACGACCCGACCACCTACGAGGTGCTCCAAGAGGTCGAAGCCGAGCGCGCGGGCATCGTCTACTCCATCGCCCGCGAGGCGACCGTCACGGCCGGCGAGACGCTCGTCGGCATCGCGCTCCCGCTGGACGACGGCGAGGGGGACGACCCCTTCGACGAGACCGACGGCGACCTCGACATATAGAGAACGGCGGTTCAGTCGAACAAGAGGGACCGACGTGTTGAACAGAAAGCGTTCGAGTCGGCCGCGAGTTCAGAACGCGCGCAGGTCTTCGAGCACCGCTTCCGCGTCGCCGGAGGCGATGGTCTCGCGGGCCAGTTCGAGTCCCTCGTCGATGCTGTCGACGTCCTCGCGGGCGTAGATGCGGAGCGCCGCGTTGAGGGCGACGGCGTCGGCGAAGCGGTCCTCGCGGTCGCCGGCGAGCACGGACTCCGTGATTTCGGCGGAGTCGCCGGCCACGTCGTCCTCGTCGACGCCGAGGTCGTCGTACTCGAAGTCCATGCCGTACTCGGCGGTCTCGATGTCGAAGTCGTCGAAGGTGGCCTCGCCGTCGTCGCCGGCGGTCCACTCGGCGACCTTCGTGTAGCCGGGGCGGATGTCGTCGTAGCCCTCCATCCCCTGGAACATGAGCACGCGGTCGAGGTCGTGGTGCTCGCTTTCCTCGAAGGTGTCGACCATCTTCTTGGCGAACGCGAGGTGGTAGAACGACCCGAGGTGGACCGAGGCGTTCGCGGGGTTGGCGATGGTCTCGATGGTGTTGACGAACGTCCGGACGCCCATGTTGTCGCGGCGCTCCCAGAGGGCGTGGATGGCGGGGTTAAATCGCGGCTGGTAGTAGAAGCCGAAGCCGGTGTCGTCGACCATGTCGGCGGACTCCTCGGGGTCGAGTTCCGTGCGGACGCCGAGTTCGTCGAGGACGTGCTTGTAGGCGTCCTGTTTCTGCGTCGGGACGCGGTCGCCGGAGTGGACGACGACGGGCGTGCCGGCCGCGGCGGCGACGACGCCGGCGGCGACGCCGAGGATGGCGGTCTTGCCCTTGCCGTCGTAGTTCGCGCCGCAGTCGACGGGGTCGGCGTCGGGTTCGGCGTACTCGACGCCTTCGGCCATCACGTCGGCGTAGGCGGCGAGTTCCTCCGCGTTGTTGTGCTTCCAGCGGTTGGCGAGCCAGAACGCCCCGAGCGTCGTGTGGTCCGGTTCGCCGGCGAGAATGCGGCGCATCGCCTCGGACGCCTGCTCGCGGCTCATGTCCTCGGCGGACTTCGTGCCCGTGCCGACGGCTTCCGTCATCAGACGCTTCAGCGGCCATTCCCCGAACTCGCTTTCGACTACTGCCATGCGCCTGTGTTCGCGCGAGCGGTCAAAAAACGTCCCGTTCGGTCCCGTCGCCCGGGAGCGACGCCGCCGTCCGAAAGCGATAGGCTTCCCGACTCCTAACGCCGGGTAATGAGCGCGTTGTCGGATGATTGGCGGGACGGCATCGACGAGGTCGATGCGGCGCTTATCGACGGCTACCAGAGCGGCTTCCCGGTCGAGCAACGGCCGTTCCGCGTCGTCGCCGAGGAGTTAGGCATCGACGAGGACGACGCCCTCGACCGCGTCCGTCGGCTCCGCGAAGACGGCATCTTCCGACGGTTCGGCCCGGTTCTCAACCCACCCGTCATCGGGAGTTCGACCCTCGCGGCCGTCGCCGCGCCCGAGGAGCGCTTCGACGAGGTCGCCGAACTCATCAACGGCTACCGGCAGGTGAACCACAACTACCGCCGCGCCCACGAGTGGAACATGTGGTTCGTCGTCACCGCCGGCTCCCGCGAGACGCGCGACCGCATCCTCGACGAAATCGAGGAGCGCACCGGCTGTGAGGTGCTGAACCTCCCGATGCTCACCGACTACTACATCGACCTCGAGTTCCCCATCGTCAACGACGACCGCTTCGCCCGCGAGAGCCTCGGCGCGACGGACGTGAGCGCCACCCGCATCTCCGAGGACGCGACCGGCGACCTCTCGGCGCTCGAAGCCCGCCTGCTCGTGGAGATTCAGGGCGGTTTCCCGCTGTCGAAGACGCCCTACCGGGACGTGGCCGACGCCATCGACGCCGAGGTCGACGACGTGCTCGTCGCCGTCGAGCGCCTGCTCGCGGACGGCTGTATCAAGCGCATCGGCTGTGTCGTCAACCACATCGTCACGGGCTTTCGGAACAACTGCATGGTCGTCTGGAACGTCCCCGACGACGAACTCGACGCCCGCGGCGAGGCCGTCGGGAGCCTCCCGTACGTCACGCTCTGTTACCACCGGCCGCGCCGCCCCGAGCAGGGCTGGGAGTACAACCTCTTTACCATGATCCACGGCCGGGACGCCGACGCCGTCGACGAGAAGATAGACGAACTCGCCGCCGACCACCTGCCGTTCGACCACGAGCGACTCTACTCGACGGCGAAACTCAAGCAGACCGGCGCGCAGTACGAGGAACTCGTGGGGTCGGACGACTGAGAGGGAACGGACCAAACTCGACCGAACAGAACAGACCGAACAGAACAGCACTCGTTTTCGACGCCTGCGCCGCCGTCCGCGTCACAGCTCACACCGGGTCGCTACCGCGAGAGCGGCGACATCCGGTAGAGCATCCGCGCGGCCTGCGCGACGCCCGTCTTCGCCAGCGACCCGCTTTTGAGCGCGCCGATTTTCGCGTAGTAGCCGGACTTGAACGCGCCCTTCTTGGCGAGGAGCGCGCTCCCGAGCGCCCCGCGCTTGGCGTAGTACGCGGACTTCCGACCGGCCGCACCGGCGTAGTGTTTCGTGCTCGTCGGAATCGGCGTCCGGCGACCCTGCACCTCGGTCGAACCGTTGCGGACGGCGTCCAAGATGTCGTCGGCGGTGAGCGAGGCGCGGGACACGTCGGGGATGTCGATTTCGGTGTAGGCGCGGCCGACGTACCCGACCTTGTGGGCGTCGCTCCCGGCGACGCCGGGGTACTGGCGCTTCGCCGCGAACCGGCGGGCGCGGCGGTTCTTGTAGCCCGTGAAGAGCCACGAGTTGTACGTCTCGATGGCGTCGAAGGCGTCGCCGCCCGCGGCGTCGTGATACCGGCCGAGCCGGCGGCGACCGATGCCGTGTCGGCTCCGCTGGAACGGGTGCGGGACGATGGCGACGCCGCCGCGCTCGCGCACCCAGCGGGCCGTCTCGTCCAGCGGGCGACGCCGCGGGGGAAGCTCCTCCACGCCGAGCGCGAGAAGGTGGCCGTCGGCCGTCGAGACTTCCACGCCGGGGATGCCGACGAGGCCGTACATCGGTGCGAGTTGCGCCGCTCGGAGCGACTCGTCGATGACGTCGTGGTCGGTGATGACGACGGCGTCCAACCCGATTTCGGCGGCCTGTTCCAAGATGAGCTCCACCGGGTCGTGCGCGTCGTACGAGCCTTCCGAGTGCACGTGGGGGTCGATGCGGACGGTCAGCGCGGACACGACTCTTCGTTAGGCCTCGGTGACGAAAAAGACACGCCCGAATCGTGCTAGCTCGAAGCACAGCGGTCGGGGGAGTCGGTGGCGTCCCGAACTCCACCGGAACCGGCCTCAATAGGCCTCAGATACGGAAGATATGGGAATCCATCACGTCGCGGACGTAAATTCGTTTCAGCGAATCTTTAGGAATCATCGTGTCGAACGTGTACACATGGCATCCGAAGACCGCTTTCGCCCCGCCGTCGACCTCGCGGACCTCCGCGAGTCGGGCCGCGAACAGGTCGCGCTGGACGGGCGCTCTATCGCCCTCTTCGACCACGAGGGCTCCATCAGGGCCGTCGACAACGCTTGCCCGCACATGGGTTTCCCGCTCGTCCGCGGCTCCGTGGACGAGGGCGTGCTGACTTGCCACTGGCACCACGCCCGGTTCGAACTCTCCTGCGGCGACACGTTCGACCCGTGGGCCGACGACGTGCGGACCTACCCCGTTGAGGTGCGCGACGGGACGGTCTACGTCGACCCGGACCCCGACCCGGACGAACCGCCGGCGGTCCGCTGGTCGAACCGACTGGGAGACGGCCTCGAACAGAACCTCCGGCTGGTCGTCGCGAAGTCCGTCATCGGCCTCCTCGACGCCGGCGTCGAGCCGACGGAGCCGCTTTCGACCGGCGTCCGGTTCGGCTGTCGCTACCGGCGCGACGGCTGGGGGTCGGGGCTCACTATCCTGACCGCGATGGCGAACGTCCTCCCCGACCTCGACCCCGACGACCGAAAGCGCGCGCTCTATCAGGGGCTCGTCCACGTCGCGGGCGACGCCTCCGGCGAACCGCCGCAGTTCGAACAGGACGCCCTCGGCGCGACCGACACCGACTTCGACCGCCTGCGGTCGTGGTTCCGCGAGAACGTCGAGGTTCGCGACCCCGACGGCGCGGAGCGCGTCCTCCGGACCGCAATCGCGGCCGGCCACGACGACGCCGAACTCGCCGGCATGGTCGCCGCCGCGGCCACCGACCACCGATACCTCGACACCGGGCACGTCCTCGACTTCGTCAACAAGGCCTGCGAGGCGCTCGACCACGTGGGCTGGGACCGCGCCGACGAGGTCCTCCCGAGCCTCGTCCGCGGACTCGCCCGCGCCGACCGGGCCGAGGAGTCAGCCGAGTGGCGGCGACCAATCGACCTCGCGGACACGCTCGACGACGTGTTCGCTGACCTCGACGACCACGTCGCCGCCGGCGCGGGCGAGACGTGGTCCTCCCCGGACGACCTGCTCGACACCCTCCTCGGCGACGACCCGCACGTCATCGTCGACGCGCTGACCGAGGCGATTCGAAGCGGCGCGACGCCCGCAGAACTCGCCGACGTCGTCGCCTTCGCCGCCGGCACGCGGGTCGCGCGGTTCTCGACCACCAACGAGTTCGGCGACTGGAACACGGTCCACCACACCTTTACCTACGCCAACGCGGTCCACCGGCTCGCCGAGCGGACCGGGGCCGCGGAGCTCTATCGGGGCGTGTTCGACGCCGCAGTCAACGTCTACCTCGACCGGTTCCTGAACACGCCGCCGGCCCCGCTTCCCGACCCGACCCCCGACGCCGACCCGGCGGCGGCGCTCGAAACACTCTCCGCGGCGTTCGACGCCGAGGGGCGGGTGAACGACGCCGGCCGGGCGGCCGCGGGGTTCCTCGACGGCGGCGGCGACCCGGCGAGGCTCCGCCGCGAACTCGGGGGCGCTCTCCTCCGCGAGGACGCCGGTTTCCACACCTATCAGGCGCTCGAAGCGGGGTTCGAACAGGCGGCGACGCGGCCGCCCGAGGAGGCGCGGACGCTTCTCGTCGGCGTCGCGCGCTACCTCGCGGCGCACTCGCCGACGCGCCGGGAGCGAGAACAGACGTTCAGCATCGCCGCGCGGCTCCAGCGCGGCGAGTCGGTGTACGGCGAAGACGCAGACCTCTGACCCCGCACCGGGGTCGCGCAGGCGCTCGTCGTCGCCGTCATTCTTTTCGCCTACTGCTCGGCGATTCGCTCGCCGGCCTCGACGCCGCTCCAGAGCGCGGCGTGGACTCGGCCCTCGCCGACCGTCCAGTCGCCCGCGAAGTAGAGGCCGTGGGGCTCCCCGCGGCGGAGTATCTCGCGGTCGGCGACGCCGTCGGGGAGCGCGTACCGCCAGCCCTGGTCGTCCACCCAGTCGGGGTCGCGCAGGCGCTCGTCGTCGAGGAGTTCGGCGACCATCCCGGCGACCTCGTCGGCCGCGTCGTCGAGGGGGTCGTCGTAGCGCGCCTCGGACCACTCCGGGCTCGGTTGGACGACGAGCAGGCTCTCGCCGTCGGGGACGTGACCCTCCTTGCACTCCTCGCGGGCGACCCAGCCGACGGGATGGGTCTTGTCGGGGTTGACGAGGGCGTACCACGGCTCCTCGCGCTCGAAGGGGTAGTGGAGGACGACGGTTCGAACCGTCCGGTACTCGACGCTCCCGATGGCCTCGCGGAGCGCGACCATACACTGGTCGCCCCAGCCCATCTCCGTGAGAATCGCGGCCGTCTGCGGGGCCGGCGGCGTCAGGAGCACCGAATCGAACGGGCCGTGGCGCGTCCCCGCCTCGTCGACGACCGACCAGTAGCCGCTGTCGGGGTTGTGGTCGATGGCGGCGACGCGCGTCTCCCGCTCGACGGCCGCCTCGGTCTCGGCGAGCATGCGCTTTGCCAGTTGGGTGATGCCCTCGGTCCACGTCCACTTGTGTTGGTCGCGGGCGTCGCCCTCGGAGACGACGCCGTCGCCGTCGAACGTCCAGACCGGCTCCTCGATGTCGACCAACCCGTCCGCGCCCAGTCCGCGGACGAGCCGCTCGGTGCGGCGGTCGTAGTCTTTCACGTAGTTCGCGCCGTGGTCGTACCGACAGCCGTGTCGGCGGCGCGTCGCGGCGCGCCCGCACACCCCGCGGCTCTTTTCGAGAATCGTGACGTTCGCGTTCGCCTCGCGGAGCGCGTACGCCGCGCCAGCCCCAGCGGCCCCGGCTCCGACGATGCACACGTCGCGAGTCATCTCGCCACCCCGCGTGAGAGTCCAGCCAGCATTGGTCAAACGTGAGGCTTCGAGGCGCTAAAAGACTCGCAACGCGGCGGGAATAGGGACCGCGTTCGCGCCCGCCGCCCCGGCGGGAGGCGAAAACGATTCACGTCGCGCCGCCGGAGTCTGTGTATGTACGACTCGGTCATCTTCGACCACGACGGCGTGTTGACCACGCTCGTCGACCTCTCTCCCCTCCGCGACGCGACGTGGGACGCCTTCGCCGAACTCGGCGTTTCGGACCCCGACCCGGACCACGTCGAACAGGTGGTCATCCACGTGTCGCCCGAGGACGTGCGCGCCGCCGCCGACCCCTACGACCTCGACCCAGAGACGCTGTTCCGCGTCCGCGACGAACGCCAGTCGGCCGCCCAAAAGCGGGCCATCGCCGACGGGCAGAAGGTCCCCTACGACGACTTCGACGCGCTCCGCCGCATCGACGCCCCGATGGGCATCGTCTCCAGCAACCAGCAGGCGACCATCGACTTCGTCGTCGACCACCTCGACGCCGGCGACCTGTTCGGAACCGCCTACGGCCGCGAGCCCTCGATGACGAGCCTCCACCGCAAGAAGCCCGAACCCTACTACCTCGAACGCGCCATGGCCGACCTCGGCGTCGAGTCGCCGCTTTTCGTCGGCGACAGCGACAGCGATATCGCCGCCGCCGAGGCCGCGGGCGTCGACTCCGCGTTCATCCGCCGGGGCCACCGCGCCGACCACACGCCGACGCCCGACCCGACCCACGAAATCGCCGGCCTCGACGACCTGCTCGAACTCGACGGCGTGCCCGTCGTCGGCGACGCGGTGAGCCTTTCGCTCCCCCGTATCGGCCTCGGGACGATGGGCCTCGACGCGGCCGACGAGGCCGCCGCCGTGACGACGGCGCTGGAACTGGGCTACCGGCACGTCGACACCGCGCAGATTTACGGGAACGAGGCGGTCGTCGGCGACGCGCTCGCGGCGGCGGACGTGCCCCGCGAGGACGTGACGCTCGCCACCAAGGTCTGGGCGGACAGCCTCGCGCCCGCCGACGTGCGCCGGACGACCCGCGAGAGCCTCGACCGACTGGGCGTCGACTACGTCGACCTCCTGTACGTCCACCGCCCCATCGACACCTACGACGCCGAGGCGACGCTGTCCGCCTTCGACGAACTCGTCGACGACGGCCTCGTCCGCGGCGTCGGCGTCAGCAACTTCGCCGTCGCCGAGGTAGACGAGGCGCTCGACCTGCTCGACGCGCCGCTCGTCGCCCACCAGACGGAGTACCACCCGCTGTTCCAGCGCCCCGCGCTCCTCGACCACGCGGCGGAACGCGGCTACGGCGTGGTCGCGTACTCGCCGCTTTCGGGGGGCCGCGTCCGCGAGGTGGACGAGGTCGTCGCGGTCGCGGAGCGTCACGACGCGACGCCCGAGGCGGTGAGCCTCGCGTGGCTGGCCGCGAAGGGGTTGTGTCCCATCCCGAAGGCGTCGAGCGAGCGCCACCTCCGGGCGAACCTCGACGCCGTCTCGCTGGAACTCGACGCGGCCGACGTGGCGACCATCGACAGTATCGAATCTGAAGTCGAACTGTTCCCTCAGTAACGGGTCGAGCGCCCGACGACGCCGAGAAAATCTCAGTTTCGATACCAGTCCCGGAACGATTATAATACGGCGGGCGAGTGTCCGACCATGCGGATTCCGAGTGGGGTAAGCGGGTTCGACGAGCTCATCCAGGGTGGCTTCCTTCCGCGCCGACTGTACGTGCTGAGCGGACCGCCGGGGAGCGGGAAGACGACGTTCACGGCGCAGTTCATGGCCGAGGGACTTCGCAACGGCGAGAAGTGCATGTACATCACCATGCACGAGACCGAGGACGAACTCATAAACGACATGTCGGGGTTCGACTTCGGCTTCGAGACGCTCGCCGGCTCCGAGGGCTTTCACTTCGTCAACCTCGTGAGCCCGAAGGGGAAACACATCCTCAATCAGTTCTCCCAGAGCGGGGGCTCGTCGAGCGTCCAGAGCCTCACCGACAAAATCGTCGCGTTCGTCAACTCCCGACAGGTCGACCGGCTCGTCATCGACTCGACGATGTTGCTCCGGCTGTTTTTCGCCAACGGCTCCGAGGAGATGACGCGGTTTCTGACGGCGCTCAAGCAGGGCGACGCCACGACGCTTCTCATCTCCGAGATGACCGACCCCTCGTCGTACTCCGACGAGCACTTCCTCGCCCACGGCGTGGTGTTCTTCCACAACTATCTGGAGGCGACGGGGATGACACGCGGCATTCAGGTCATCAAGATGCGCGGGTCGAACATCGACTGCGACATCCGCTCGATCGAGTTCACCGACAACGGGCTGGTCGTCGACCCCCGCTCGAAGGTCGACCTCTGAGGAACCCACAACCATGTACGAACGGGTCTACGGGACGGACTGGCAGACGATATCGGACGAGGAGGCCATCCGCCGGATGTACGCGCTCGGCGTCTCCAGCGCGCTCGGCCACCCGAACCGGGGAGAGTTCGAGCGCATCCGCCGGCAGGCCGGCACCGCCTACGGCCGGAGCGTCCTCCAGCTCGCCTTCGAGGAGGGCAAACAGCGCGTCGCCCGCAACGAGTCGGAGTACGACTCGAAACAGGACGTCTGGGAGGCGCTCGTCGACGAGGAGACGACGCCCGCCACGACGGGGCGCGCCGACGTGACGATGCAGAAGCCGACGGACAAACAGGGCATCCCCGACGCCGTCGGCCGAGCGTCCGCCCTCGACAACCGGCGCGACGACTTCGCTCGGATTCGACTCCCGGAGTTCCTCCGGCGCGGGTAGCCGGCCACACCGCCGACGCGGGTAGCCGACGGGCCTTTGGGCGTCCGAGCCCTCTTTCGACCCATGAGCGACAGCGAATTCAGTCTCTCTGAGTCCGAGTGGCGCGAGCGACTTTCGGAAGACGCCTACCGCGTCCTCCGCGAACAGGGGACGGAACCGCGGTTCTCCGGCGAGCACGTCGACCGGAGCGACGACGGCGTCTACCGGTGTGCCGGCTGTGGGACCGAACTGTTCGACTCGGAGACGAAGTACGACTCCAACTGCGGGTGGCCGAGCTTCTACGCCGCCGAGGACTCGAACATCGAGCTTCGGCGCGACCTGAGCCACGGGATGGACCGCACCGAAGTGGTCTGTTCGACCTGCGGCGGCCACCTCGGCCACGTCTTCGACGACGGCCCGGAGCCGACCGGCAAGCGCTTCTGTATCAACTCGGCCGCGCTCGATTTCGAGGCGGACGAAGAATAACGCCGAGAGAGAACGTGACGGCCCGAATCGCCGTGGGCGACCCGCCTACGCCGAACTCTGATACGTGAGGAACGTCACGGCGACGGCCGCAAAGAGGTCGGGCAGGAACGTGAACGGACCCAGCCCGCTCCCTCTGAACCCGAGGAAGAGCGACGCCAGCGGGTTCGACGTGAGGGCGTACAGGAGCAGTGCCGCCGTAAAGAGGAGCAGGCTCAGGGTAAAGCGGTTCGGAAGCTCCCGGTAGAGCATCGCGTAGGTGGCCGCGAGGAACCCGAGCACGACGAGGTTGTACGTCGAGACGAACAGTTTCAACTGGACGAACAGGTCCGGGATGGGCGGGCCGCCGGGGCCGCCCGGCTTGTGCGGGCCGAACAGGTCGGGGGCGAACCACGCGACGAGCTCGGGGGTGAACCACGTCGCGAGCGCCGCGACGGCGAGCGAGACGCCCACGACGACGGCGGTTCGTCGCAGGGGGTCTCGGTTGGCCGCGTCGCTCACGCGCCGTCACCCCCCGCGGAGACGTCGGTCAAGTTGGCCTTTCGAGCCACCTCGTCGAGCACGTCGAGGTTGGCTTCCATCCGGTCGGTCAGAAAATACGTCTTTCCGTAGTTGTCGCCCATTGTCATCAACACGTTGTTCTCAACGAGGAGTTCCAGGTGGTGCTGTGTCGTCTTGTAGTCGAGGTCGAGTTCGTTCGAGAGTTGGTTGGCGTTCATCGGCATGTCGTCGAGCGCGCGGATGATTCGCAGGCGGTTCCGACCCCCGCGCGATCCGCCGATTAGCCACCACAGCACACGTCGCATCCGGGTAAACCGTCAAATCCGGACGTATTAAAACGGCGGGCCTCCCGTCCGCGCCGGCGGAGGCCCGCGGTGATTCGTACGTGGTGGGGTGAGGGGGCGTTCAGTGGGTGAGGGGGTGTTTAGCAGGGGGCGTTTCCTGAGGGGTTCGGGGGAGTGAGACGATTCACGGCGGATGGTTCGACGATGGCGGTCTCGGTGGGTCGTCGCGGGTGAATCGACGTGGGGAGTGGTGTGCGTTGGGGGAGTCGTCAGCGGGGGGAACGCGGGCGTCAGTTACCGCGCGGCCCGAAGCCGCCGCGACCGCCCGCGCGGACTTGGACACCGTCGCGGTCTCGGTCGCGGTCGCCGACGCCATCGCCGTCACAGGCGAGCGCCGACGTGTCGACGCCGAACTCGTCGAGCGTCTCGTGGACGGCGGTCCGAATCTCTTCGGTCGTCGCGCCGTCGGCGCGCATGTCGGCGACGAGCGTCCGAATCTCGTCGGCCTGTTCATCGGTCAGGTCGAATCGCTCCGTGGCGTAGAGTGCCGGGTCGGGAAGCAGGTCGGCTTCGTCGACGCCGAACTCGGTGAGTTTCTCGTGGACGGCGGTCCGAACCTCGTCGGTCGTCGCGCCGTCGGCGCGCATGTCGGCGACGAGCGTCCGAATCTCGTCGGCCTGTTCGTCGGTCAGGTTGTAGCGGTCTTGCAGGCGGTCGCCCGGCGCGTACCGGGTTTCGTTGGCGGTCCCAGCGGCGGGGCCGTGCCAGCCGCCGTCGGCTCTGACGGCGGTCCCGTCGGTCGCTTGGACGGCGTCCGACGCGTGCGTCTGGACTGCGAGGCCGGCGGCGGCCGCCGTCCCCGCGAAGACGAGCGAGGCGACGACGAGCGCAACCCCGAGCGTTGTGAGTCTGGTCATAATCTGTTCCTCCGTCTTATCCGACGCTCAGCGGCTAAAAGAGGATTTTCCGAACTCGAACACGAGTCCACCGTGAATCCGCCCAGAGTTAGGCCCAAATTACGCCGGAAACCCCCCCGCCAGACGCGGCAGACCGCGGGGTGCGCGCGGCGCTCCGAGAACGCCGGTATCGGGGTGGTAGGACGTGTCTAACGGAGGTCTGTGGTGAGTAGCCGACACGTACCAAACTAGGGTGACGGCGTACGTAGGGTATGTCTCGTAGTTACCCCGTCCACCGTCACTCGGCCCGAACACGGCGGCGACCCGCGCTCACGCCGTACGCGCTTGTCGTCGCCGGCCTCCTGACGTTCTGCATCGCCGTCGTCGCTCCCGTCGCCGACCTCTCGGCGAGCATATCGGTGATGAACATCGCCGGCGGCGGGTCAGCCCCGGCGTTCGACGGGGGAACGCTCGTCCTCAGCGGCGGCCTGCTCCTCATCAGCGCCGCCTCGACGTTCTTCGGCGTCCTCCTGTTGCTCCTCCGACTCTGAATCGGGCACAACGGCGGGCGACCCCGGACGACCGCGACCTACCGACGCTCGATGGGGGTGGCGAGCACGGGGACCTTCGACTGGACGACGACCGACCGCGAGACGCTTCCGAGGATGTTGTCCTCGAACCGGGCGTGGGTCCCCATCGAGATGAGCGCGGCGTCTATCTCCTCGGCGACGGCGAGAATCTCCTCTGCCGGGTCGCCGCGGCGGAGTTCGGTGGCGGCGTCGACGCCGTACTCGGCCATCGTCTCTGCGGCCTCGACGAGCGCCGCCTCGCCCTGCGACCTGAGTTCCTCGTACACCTCGTCGACGCGCTCGTCGGCGAGCGTCAGGAAGGCCCGTTCGTCGACGACGTAGACTAGGGAGACGGCGGCGTCGCGTTCGGCCGCGAACGCCGCGGCGTCTTCGATGACCGGTTGCATCGAGTCACTGCCGTCGATTGGCACGAGGATTGTGTCGTACATCAACTGGGAGTTGGGCGGGGAAACTATCACTCTCTTCGCCGGTTCCCGGACGGTGGGAACTACGTGGGGCGTGGGACGCGGGCCGAGGCTCTCGAGGGACCAACCCGCACAACAGAAGCGACGGGCGGCTCACTCGACGCCGGTCGCGTCGTCGGCCGCGTCATCGCGGTCCGACGCCGGACGCTCCGCGTACCGCTCGGCCCGTCGCTTCCAGTCTGCGACCCGCCGCGCCGACACGTCCGCGGCCGCCGCGAGTTCCTCGTCCGACGCCTCGCGGAGCGCCGACACGGTGTCGATGCCCGCCGCCCGGAGCCGGGTCGCGTACGCCTCGCCGATGCCGCGGATGTTCCGCGGGTCCTCGGGGTCCCTCGCTTCTTCGGTGACCGCCCCCTCGGCACCGAGGTCGCCCGCCGAGACGACCGCCGCGAGCTGTTCTGTCATCGCGTCTACCCGCCCGTCGAGGCCGTCCACTCGGCTTTCGACTGCGCCGAGTCGCTCGACGAGGTCGGCGTGGGTGTGTTCTGTCTCCCCGTCGGCGGCGCCGGTCACGCCGGGGACTCCCGGGTCGACCCCGGCTTCGACGATGGTCTGGGCGGAGCCGTCGCCGTCGGAGTCGGCGACTCCGCCGTCTCCGGCCTCGTCTCCGCTTTCGTCGGCGTCGACTTCGGTTTCGCTCTCGTCGGCCTCGTTCGCGTCTCCGTTCCCGTTGGCGTCGTTCTCGCCGTTCGCGTCGTCGGGTCCGCGGGCCTCGTCGTCTGACTCGTCGGGCGCGTCGCCCGTATCGTCGTCTCCGTCTCGGTCTCCGTCTTCGTTTCCGTTTCCGTCGCCCTCGTCGGCGAGCGAGTCCCCCGGTTCCACGTCGTCGGGGAGGACGTAGACCAGCGCGTCGCCCGGCACGTAGCCGACGACGCGCTTGCGCTTCTTGTCGGCGGTGAGGACGACCCCGCCGGAGTCGAGCGCCTTGTAGCCGCCGCACTCGAAGCTCGTCCCGTCCGTGAGATATACTTTCATCAATAATCATGATGTCTCGGAGTGAGATGAGTGTTGTCGCTCCGCTGTCCGGGGTTTATCACCGCTCGCCGCGGCGGACCACGCATGGACGTGTTCGTCATCGGCGGCACCGGACTGCTCGGCACGGGAATCGTTCGGCGACTCGTCGCCGCCGGCCACGACGTGACAAGCCTCCAGCGGGGCGAGACCGACGACGACCTCCCCCCGGCGGTCGAGCGAGTCGCCGGCGACCGAGGCGACCCGACGGTGCTTCGCGGGGTGATTCGGGACGCGACGCCCGACGTCGTCGTCGACATGGCGTGTTTCGACGCCGACACCGCCCGCGACGCGGTCGAAATCTGCCGGGGCGTCGCCGACCGCTACGTCTTCTGTAGCACCATCGACGTGTACCACCGGCCGCCGCCGCGGAACCCCGTCGCCGAATCGAGCCCGCGGAACCCGCCGGTCAGCGACTACGCGGCCGGGAAAATCGCCGCCGAAGACGCGTTCTTCGACGCGCACGACCCCGGCGAGTTCGAGGTGGTCGTCCTCCGCCCGTGGAACACCTACGGCGAGGGCGGGACGCTCGTCCACACGCTCGGCACGGACTCGTCGTACATCGGCCGAATCCGCGAGGGGAAGCCCATCGTCGTCCACGGCGACGGGACCTCGCTGTGGGGGCCGTGCCACCGCGACGACGTGGCGCGGGCGTTCGTCGGCGCGGTCGAGCGCCCGGGCGTCGGCGGCCGCGCCTACAACGTCACGAGCGAGGAGACGATGACGTGGAACCAGTACCACGAGCGCGTCGCGGCCGCGCTCGACGCGCCCGCCCCCGACCTCGTCCACGTGCCGACCGCGGTGCTTCGGGCGGTCGCGCCCGACCGGACGCGGATGCTCCGGGACCACTTCCGGTACAGCACCGTCTTCGACAACAGCCGGGCGAAAGCCGACCTCGGATTCCGCTACACGGTCGGGTTCGAAGAAGGCGTCCGCAGAGTTGTTTCGTGGCTGGACGCGCACGACGCGGTCGAGCCGTGGGACGCCGACCCGCTCTCGGACGACCTCGCGGCCGCGTGGCGGGAGTCGACCGACGCGTTCGTCGCGGGGTTCGAGTCTGGCGAGTGACCCCGTCGGTCGTCGCGGCGACAGTGCGAGTGTGAGGCGGCCGCTCGCTCCCGTGATGTGGGAACCGTCGGCGGTTTTTCGTCGGTCCTGCCCCGATATTCGGGCATGCTCCGAGCCCTGCTGGCGGCGTTCGGCCTCGTGGAACTGCTCTTTCCGGACAAACTGGTCGCCGCGATGACGCGACTCGCCTACGAGGACGGCGGCGAGATGACGGCGAAGCCGTGGGTGACGACCGCGGCGCGCGTCGAGGGAGCAACGCTCCTCCTCATCGCGCTCGTGGGACTCCGCGGTCGGTGCGGCGGTGCCGACGACGACGAAGACGAGTGACCGTTCGGTCGCCGGGAGACGACCGCGGTGGGAGAAGAGAAACGCCCGCGGCGAGAGAATATGAGACTGTGCGCGGAAGTCGGTCGCCGAGCGACTCGTGTTCCGCCGTGAGACCGATTCAGGCGAGTCGCGCGAACGCGAGCGACCCGCTCGTGTTCTTGATGTAGACGCGGACGGTCTGTCCTTCCTGCGCGCCGGGCACGAAGATAGTGTACTTCCCGCGCTGGGCGACGCCGTCGCCCTTGCGGCCGGTCCCGGTGATTTCGACCTCGTAGGTCCGACCCTCTTCGACGGCCTCGCGCTGGCGCTTGTTGCTCACGCTGGAGCGCTTCTGGACCGGGCGGAAGGCACCACAGGCCTCACAGCGGAGCATGTCGACGCCGTCCTCGGTGACGAGGCGGGTGTCCGGCAGGCCGCACTCCGAGCAGATGACGTACTCCTCGACGTAGCCGTCGATGGCCTCCTCGAAGTCGTTGATGGAAAACGACCCGCTGTAGCGGGCGCGGTCGCCTTCCAGCTGACCGCTCGTCCCGAGCGTGCGCTGGATGGCGCTGTGGAGGTGCGCGGGCGTCCGCGAGAGCGCGTCCGCGATCTCCCCGAGGTTGGTGAGGCGGGTGAACGCGCCGTCGGTCTCGCCGGACGGGTCCGGCACCGTGAGACGTTCCTGTTCGACGTTTCGTTCCGGTAGGACGTTGAGCGCTCGGTCGAGCGCAGTCTGATACTCCATAGGGGTTCGAGTGTCTGGCGACGTATAGCCGTTCCGTGACCGTCTTTGCCGCGGCACCGGCGCGCCGACTTCGTTTCAGTATCTCCGCCGACGGAACCGAGCGCCACGCCTTCGGAGCTAGCTCTCTAACGACTCGTCATGGGCTACACGTGGCAGTACTACGACCTCGTACTCCTCGGTATCCTCGGGAGCCTCCTCGCCGGCGTCGTCGTCGGTCGAGTCACCCCGATGGAGCCGCAGGCGACGCTCGTCGGCTTCAGCGCCCTCGCCGCGGTCGTGATGGCGCACGGCCTGTTCGTCAACGGCCCCGTGGACGAGCCGGCCGACCTCGCCGACGAGGTCGAGACGCTGAACTGAGCCGGGCGACTCGGCGACCGACTGCCTGCCGTGGCCGCCTCCTCACTCGCCGTCGGTCGCTGTCACTTCCTCACTCGCCGTCGACGACGCGGTTCGTGAGCGTGCCGACGCCCTCGTACCAGATCTCCACGTCGTCGCCGGGTTCGACCAGTCCGGGGTTCGCGGGACTGCCGAACGAAATCACGTCGCCCGGCTGGAAGGTGTAGCGCTCCGAGAGGAACGAGACCACTTCGGCGGGCGAAAAGAGCATCCGCTCGGTGTTGGCTTCCTGCCGGAGTTCGCCGCCGACGTGGGTCGTCATGTCGATGTTCGACGGCTCCACGTCGGTCTCTATCCACGGGCCGAGCGGCCCGGAGCCGTCGAACGCTTTTCGAGCCGTTCGGCCGGGCTGGTCGAGCGCGTCGAGGTCGTTGAGAATCGTGTAGCCGCGGACCACGTCGCCCACGTCGGCCTCGGACACGTCCGAGCACTCGCGGTCAATGACGGCCGCGAGTTCGCCGGCGTAGGTCAGTTCGTCGGTCCAGTCGGGGTACTCGATGTCCGCGCCGGGCTCGAGCACCGACACCGGCGGCTTGATGAACCAGTCGGGCTGGTCGGGGATGTCGTAGTCCATCTGGTCGACCGTCGCCGCGTAGTTCCGGCCCACGCAGTAGAGCGCGGTCGGCTCGCAGGGCGCGAGCAGTTCGGCGTCGACGCCGACTTCGTACTCCTCGCCGTCGGCCGTCACGACGCCGTCGTCGTACCGGCCCGAGACCGCTCCGTCGTCGGTTCGAATCCGTGCCAGTCGCATTACTCGCCCCTGCGTCGGCCACTCACTTCAAGCGACGTGTCTCCGCAAGCGACTGCGGGCAGGAAAGCGAACGCGGAGAGTACGAACACGCGCGGGCCGCCGACGCGACTCAGTCGGACGCGGACTCCCGGTTCATCCGGGGCATCGACCGGTTCTCGCGGTCGACGAGGTTGTGGATTCGCTCGGTTCGCGTCGATTCGAACTGGCGCTGACACCGGGCGACGCCCGACGCGGAGTCGGCGCGGTCGGGGGTGGTGGTCTCGCTGTCGGCGGGCTGTTCACGGGCTGTTCGCAGGGTCGGTTCGTAGGTCGGGGTGGCGTTTGTGCTCACGATTTCGGGATGAGTTCGGGTCGGTCGGACGGCTGTGCGGCGACGAGAAGAGTTAGCGACGTACGCGTACGACCGACATTGTTGTACCCGGCAGTACAGGCCAATCTATAATAAATATTCATGTTCGAACAGCGGGCGCGTTCTCACCACTGCGAACCGTCCGACGCGTCCGGAGACGCGCGTTCACTCCCGCGAGTCGTACTCCTGATAGATGATGTGGCCGCAGGACTTGCAGTGGGAGGCGTCGGCGTCGTGGTAGGCCAGCCCGCAGTTCTGGCAGGTGACGTTGACCTTGTCGCGGTGGCCCCACTCCTTGACGATTTTGCTCGCCTGCCACGGGATGAGGATGACGCCCGCGAGGATGGCGGCGACCGTCACCCACCGGCCCGCCTCGGTCACCGGGACGATATCGCCGAAGCCGACCGTCGAGAGCGCGACGACGACGAAGTAGAAGGCGTCGCCGAACGTCCCCACGTCGGGGTTCACGCGGTGTTCGAACGAGTAGAACATCCCCGCGGCGACGAAGAAGATGGTGAGCACCGTCAACAGCAGTTTCATGACGCGGAGCGTGCCGACCGAGACGGTGCCGAAGAAGAACTCCTCGTCGCGCGTAAAGCGGTAGAACCGGAGGACGCGGACCACGCGAATCACCCGCAGGAAGCCGATGTTGGCGGCGACCGACGAGACGGGAAGCACGAGCACCGCCAGCGTCGGCAGGATAGCCAGCAGGTCGACGAACGAGTAGACGTTGAGCAGTTCGGCGGTCCTGTCCCGCGCGCCGTAGAGGCGGAGGAGGTACTCCGCGAGGAACACGATGGAGACGGCGGCCTCGACGGACCAGAGCGTCGACTGTACCGACGCCGAAAGCGGGTAGGTCTCGACGACGAACACCCCGACGAAAAGCAGGTTGAGTGCGAGAAGCGCGATGTCGATTGCCTTGCCGGTCGGGGTCCGGTGGTCGAGCAGATAGAACCTGACCACGTCCCGCGGCGTCTCGCGGCGCGGCCCGCGTGCGTGACCGTCCATACCTTCGCCTTCGGCGGTGGGATACTTATACGGTCGTGCGCGCGGACTGCGTCATCGTTTTCGATTTTGAAACTATATACTCTCGAAAAGCACTGCCGCTGATACCGTGTCAGACGCGCCTCTCATGTCGCTCGAACCGACCCATCGGTATCTCGACTCAATCAGAGAAACTCGGTAATCGGGGCGCTAATTCGTGTGTTTACCTCGTTATGCCCTCGACAGCTCCCGGTTAGTTTGGGTGTTCTATCCATGAGGATATTCGCTCAATTAGTACTATATAGTAGACGAATTTATCACAGATGAAACGAAATCTCCGTTCGATGGGAGAACGCTGGTCACGCCTTCGGGACGCGCTCCCCGACGGCCCGTCGGACAGACTCGGCGACCGATTCCCGCGGCCGTCCGTCTCGGCGGCGGTCCCGCGGGCGATTCGCCGCACCTACGCCCGGAAGTTCTTCGCGGCGGTCCTCGTCGCCATGGTGGTGATGGCGGGCGCCGGCGCGGTCACCTACACGCAGGTCCGCGACACGCTCGACGCGCAGGTCGAACAACAGCTCACGGCGACCGCGGACCTGCAGGCCGACGGGCTCGAATCGTGGCTCGCCAGCAAGCGCCTCCAGACCCGCACGACCTCCTCGGCGTGGCAGTTCCAGCTCGGCAACTCGCGGGCGGCCAGTAGCTACCTCTTTCAGCGGAGCGGCGAGCTCGGCCAGTCCGACGTGACGGCCATCCACTACGTCGACTACGCGACCGGCGAAATCAAAGAGAGCACCGCGAGTTCGCTGGAGGGCGAGTCGGCCGCCGCGGTCGGCCTCCCGTGGGCCGACCTCGAACGGAACGTCAACCCCGAACCTCAGCGGGTGTACGTCTCCTCGTCGACGTTCCGGTCGCCGGTCGACGACGAGGTGTCCTTTGTCCTCGCGAGCAAGCCGCCGGAGAACGCCGAGTCGGTCGTCCTCGTCACCGTCAGCCTCCCGGCCCGGCTCGCGGCGACCGAACAGACGATGGCCGGAAGCGCGACCACGCTGTACGCCGCCGACGGCTCGACCATCGTCTCGACGGCCGAAAACGGGAGCGTCGCGCCCCCCGACGACCCGCTTGCGAACGGGAGCGCGGCCGCCCTCGGCAGGTCCGGCGGCAACGTCGTCGCGTACACCGAACTCGACGGCGTGGACTGGACGCTCTCGACCGCGGTCCCCGCGGCGAGCGCCTACGGCGTCCGCGACCGCGTCGGCGGCGGCCTCCTCGCGACGATACTCGTCGCGCTCGGCTCTTTGGGTGCCGTCGCGGTCGTCGTCGGCCGGCGGACCACGCGGACGCTCGGCGAGCTGACCGCGCGCGCCGAGGAGATGTCCGACGGCGACCTCGACGTGGACCTCGACACCGACCGCATCGACGAGTTCGGAACGCTGTACGATTCCTTCGACGAGATGCGCGAGTCCCTGCGAACGAGCCTGAACGAGGCCGAGGCCCTCAACGACCACCTCGAAGCGAAGGCGGAGGAGTACCGCGCCGTCATGGAGCGCTGTGCCGACGGCGACGTCGCCTGCCGGATGGACCCCGACTCCGAGAGCGCCGCGATGGGCGACATCGCGCGGGCGTACAACCGGACGATGGACGAACTCGGGGCGGTCATCGCCGACGTGCAGACGTTCAGTCGGGCGGTGGCGGAGTCGAGCGCGGCGACGAGCACGGGCGTCGCCGAGGTGAACGACGCCGGCGAGGCGGTCGCCGAGTCGATGACCGGCATCCTCGACGACGCGGTCCGACAGGACGAACATCTCGACGACGTGACAGAGCGCGTCAACGATTTCTCGGCGACGATTCAGCAGGTGAGCGCCTCGGCCGCGTCGGTCGCCGACAACGCCGAGGCCGCCGTCACCCGCGGCGAACGCGGCCGCGACGCGGCCGGCGAGGCGATTTCGGAGCTACGGGCCATCGAGACGGCGACCGACCGCACGGTCGAACAGGTCGAGGAGTTGGCGGCCGCCGTCGCCGACATCGAGGACGTGGTCGAGTTCATCGACGGCCTCGCCTCGCAGACGAACATCCTCGCGCTCAACGCCTCCATCGAGGCGGCGCACGCGGGCGAGGCGGGCGACGGCTTCGCCGTCGTCGCCGACGAGGTGAAGGGCCTCGCCGAGGAGACCCAGGAGGCGACCGGGCGAATCGGCGCCTCCATCGACCGCGTGCGCGAGCAGGCCGACGCGACCGCCGCGGACATCAGAGAGACGCGGACGCGCGTCGTCGAGGGCTCCGAGACCATCGAGGAGGCCGTCGAGGCCATCGACACCATCGTCGACGACGCGGCCGACACCTCCGAGGGGATTCGGGAGATTCGCCGCGCGACCGACCGGCAGGCCGAGGCGACGACCGAGGTCGCCGCCATGGTCGAAGACGTGTCCGCCATCAGCGACCGGACCAGCGCCGGCGCGCGCGAGGCCGCGGCGGCGACCGAAGAACAGACCGCGGCGCTCGCGTCGGTCGCAGAACGGGTTGACAGACTCGCCGAGCGCGCCGGCGACCTCCGAGTCGCGCTCGACCGGTTCGAGGTCGCGAACGAGGGGGAGCCACCAGCCACCGACGCGCTCCCGAGCGCGCCGGAAGCGCGGGTCGACGGCGGCGATACGGCGGCGACCGCCTCAGAGGACGATAGCGCCCTCGGGGAGTAGCTCCCGCTCGGTTCGCCGCGCCTCCTCGCCCTCCTCGACGAGCGTCGGCTCGTCGACCGGCTCCGAAAACCGGTTCGGGTCGGGTTCGACCCGCTTGAGCATCGATGAGAACACCGGCCCCTTCCGGCCGCCGGCGGAGGTGATGCCGCCGTACCGCCGCTCTTCGAAGGTTGATTCGTCGGGGCTGGGGAACTCCTCGCGGATTATCTCCGCGGTGTCTCTGATGTACTCGGCGGCCTCCTTTTGCGAGTAGAGGCTCTCGTTGTAGTAGCGCTCGGCGTACTCGTCGTCGAGTTCCTCGGTGGAGTGTTCCGGCGACTCGTAGAGGACGGACTCCGTGGTCGTGTGGCCGCTGGCGAAGCGGATGTTGACCGTGAAGCAGTCGGGGTACCGCAGGATGACGGGGAAAAACAGCATGTCGGTGACGGTGATTCGCTGTTGCATCCGCCAGAGCCCCTCGAAGTAGTAGGCCGTGAGCGCGCCGATGCGGTCGTCGCGCTCCCCGCGGTTGTACGCCATCGCAATCTCCTCGAAGTCGTCGCCGGCGATGTGGCGACAGCGACGTTTGTAGCTCTCCGCAATGCCCTGGAGTTGCGTCTCGTAGGCTTCGAGCAGGGGGATGTCGGGGTCAGCGAGCATGTCAGCCTTCCGCTCTTGGGCGTCCGCGACGTTCATCATGTTCTCGTGGAACAACCGCTCGGCGTCCTCGTCCGGCAGGGGCGTTCGAACCGCCTGCCGGTACAGCACTCGCGTATCCCCGTTGAACGTGACCCGCTGCTCGCTCATCTCGTGAAGATGTAATGCGGCGAGAAGAAATGAACTCGTTGGTAATCCGGACGCTTTCCCGACAGTCGTGAGACACGAAATATAAACCGCATATCGAAACCGGAACCAGTCACACTCTGTTCGATGCGTGTCAGTCGTCGGTTGACGCGCGGCCGTCCGCGCCGTCGGCGGCGTCCGCGGCGACCGACTCGTCGGCCGCGTCGAAAAGCGGGCTCTGGTCGCCCGGCGCGAGCGTGTTGAGCACGAGCGCCGTCAGCGCGGTCACGATGACGGGCTGGCCGAAGAACGTCGCGGCGGCCTGCGGGAGCCCCGAGAGCGCGTCGGGGCGCGTGGCGACGCCGAGGCCGAGACCGAGCGAGGCGGCGACGACGACCATGTTGCGCCGGTCGAGGTTCGTGTGCAGGAAGACGAGGCGGACGCCGCTGGCGGCGACCATCCCGGCCATGAGCAGGACCGCGCCGCCGAAGACGGCGCTCGGGATGGTCGCGACGGCCGCGCCGACCTTCGGGCTGAGGCCGAGAACGGCGAGGACGACGCCCGCGACGCCGACGACGTACCGGCTCATCACGCCGGTGAAGTTGACGATGCCAACGTTCTGCGAGAACGACGTGACCGGGAACGCGCCGAACACCGAGGCGACGGAGCTCATGAGGCCGTCGGTAAAGAGGCCGCCGCGGAACTCCTCGTCGGTCGGGTTGCGCCCCTCGGCGGCGGTGATGCCGGACATGTCGCCGACGGTCTCCATCGCGGAGACGAGAAACAGGAACGCGAAGGTGACGATGGGGACGGGTTCGAACGTGACGCCGAACGCGCCGGGCCGGGGAACCGCGACCCACGCCGCGTCGGCGATGGGCGAGAAGTCCACCACGCCGAGCGGGACGGCGACGGCGTAGCCGACGGCGATGCCGACGAGCGTGCTCAGGAGCCGGGTGATGCCGTCGGTAAAGAGGTTGAGCGCGATGGCGACGCCGAGGACGAGCGCCGCGAGACCGATGTTGTGGGCCGCGCCGTAGTCGGCGGCACCGACCCCGCCGGCGGCGTAGTCCATCCCGACCGGGACGAGATAGAGACCGATGATGACGACGACGAGCCCCGTCACCAACGGCGGGAAGAAGGGTTTGATGCGGTCGAACTGCCAGCCGATGAGTCCCTCGACGACGAAGCCGGTGACGAGAATCGCGCCGAACACCGCGCTCAGGCCGTAGTCGACGCCGATGGTCGTCGCCGCGCCGACGAAGGTGAAGCTCGTCCCCATCACGATGGGGAGCCGCGAGCCGACCGGCCCGACGGCGTACGCCTGTACCACGGTGGCGAGCCCCGAAAACAGGAGCACCATCTGGACGACGTAGGCCGTGTCGGCGACGCCGAGTCCGACCGCGCCCGCGACGATGAACGCCACGGCGGTCGCCGGGACGATCATCACCGAGACGTGCTGTATCCCGAGGAGAACCGACTCCAGCAACGGCGGCCGGTCGTCGATTTCGTATTCGAGGCCGAGTTCACCGCTGTCGTCTGTCATCTGTACTCGCCACGAGCGACCCCCGTTCAATAATAGTTTCGCGTTCGAGCGTATTTCACGCCACTCGATGTGTCGTTATATGCAATTCTGTGCATATCCGTCGCGAAAATACGAATCGCGGTCGCGCCGGTCGGCGACGGTCCGCTCAGTGAATCTCGACGCCGTCCTCGTCGACGCTGATGTCCACGAGGCTCGTCGCCTCGTAGTCGGTGTCGTCGAGGGCGGTCTCGCCGACCTTCCGGATGGCGACGACGATGTCGGAGATGTCCGCGCCGATGTCGTCGAGCGCGCCGCAGATGGCCGCGAGCGTCCCGCCGGTCGAAAGCAGGTCGTCCACGACGAGCACGCGGTCGCCGTCCTCGATGTCGTTGATGAACATCTCCGACTCGGAGTAGCCGGTCGTCTGGTGGAGCGCGACCTCGCCGTCGAGGCCGTACTCGCGCTTGCGGATGACGACGAGCGGCACGTCCGTCTGGAGGGACAGCGCGGTCGCGATGTGGATGCCCATCGCCTCGGGCGCGACGATTTTGTCCACGTCGAGGTCGGCGGCGCGGGTGATGCCGACGACGACCTCGCGCAGGAGTTGCGGGTCGAGCATCGGCACGCCGTTGCTGATGGGGTGGACGAGGTAGGAGTAGCCGTCCTTGTCGATGATGGGCGCTTCGTGTAGGGACTCCTCGAGTCGCTTCATGGGGTCCGTTTCACGAATCGCCCCAAAAGTGGTTCGCTCTCTCGGGAGCACCTCGCGGTCGCTCAGAACACGCCGGGGGCGACGACGTAGACCAGAAGCGACCCGACGGCGCCGGCGAACAGCGCGAAGACGACCGTTGGGACGACCACCTTCCGGAGGATGTCGCCCTCGCGGCCCGCGATGCCGATGACGCCGCAGATGGCGGCGATGTTGAGCACCGAAATCATGTTGCCGACGCCGCCGCCGACGTTCTGGATGGCGACGACGAGCGCGCGGGAGATGCCGACGTCGGCCGCCGCGTTGTACTGCAGGGCGTTGAACAGGATGTCCGAGGTGGTGTTGCTCCCGGTGACGAACGTCCCGAGCGCGCCGATCCACGGCGCGACGAGGGGAAGCGCCGCCCCCGCCCCCTCCGCCAGCACCAACGAGAGGACGCTCATCATCCCGACGGTCTCTGTGGGGTTGATGCTCGACTGAATCATGACCTGCGTGAGCGAGACGGCGACGACGAGCGTCACCGCCGCCGTCGCGACCTGCCGACCGGACTCGGCCCAGGCGTCGACCATCTCGCCGGCGTCCATCCGGTAGAACAGGCCGGTCAGGACGGCGACGGGGAGAAACGGCATCGTCCCCGGCAGGTAGAGGTACGCCAGCGACCACGACATCGTCTCGTACCCGAATATCTCGTAGGGACCGATAGTGAACCCCTGTAAGACGGACACGAGGTCGAACGTCGGCCAGCGCGTGACGAGCAGGACGACCGCGACGGCGACGTACGGCGACCACGCCTTCCAGACCGGCATCCGCTTTCGCGGCTCGTCAGTGTCGAGCGACGACGGGTCGAGGCCGCCCAGCCACGCGTCGAGCCAGCCCTCGCGGTCGGGGAACGTCCACCGCTCTGTCGGGACGAGCACGTCTCGGTCGGCCATCACGATACCGACGGCGAGGACGGCGAAGCCGGCGGCGATATCGGGAAGCGCCGGGCCGATAAACCACGCGACTGCGAGCTGAACCGCGCCGGTCACCGCGCCGAGGACGAGCGCGAACGGCGCGATGGGGGCGGCGGCTCGCGCGGCCCCCCGAACCGACCGCTCGTCGTCGTCACCGAACCAGTAGACCAGCAGAAGCACGCCGAGGAGGCCCCAGAACGCGAACGTCAGCCCGGTCATGACGCCGGTCCACGCCGAAACTAACTGCCGGAACGGTCCGCCCGCCATCGCCGCCGGGAGAATCGACTCGATTTGGCTGACGCCGCCGATAATCGGCGTCCCCGCGGCCCCGAACTGCGGGTTCGGCGCGTTGAAAAACAGGCCGAACACCGCCGCCGCCAGCGGGGGGAACCCGAGGCCGATGAACAGCGGCGCGGCCAGCGCCCCCGGCGTCCCGAACCCCGCGACGCCCTCGATAATCGTCTCGAAACCGAGTCCGATGAGGAGCAACTGGATGCGCCGGTCGCGCTCCAGTCGGCGGAAGTACCACCGAATCGTCTCGATGGAGCCGCTGACCTCCAAGTAGTTCATGAGCAGAATCGCCCCGAAGACGATGAGGACGATGTTGAGCCCCTCCAGCGCGCCGTAGACCGCGGCTCCCGCCCACGCGGTCGGCTCCATACCCCAGACCGCGAACGCCAACGCGGTCGCCAGTACCCAGCCGACTCCCATCGACCGCGCCGCCGACCACCGAAGCCCGGCGAGGAGGACGAACGCGACGACGATTGGCACGCTCGCCGCGAGCGCTAATATCACGACAGATGTCATTGTGTCTTTCTGTGTGTTTGTGACCGAGTTTGTTGTAGTACGCGCACCGTTCTCCGTCCCGTCGAACCGAAAGCAGGCTTAAGAGATTCGAGCGACAACCCTACCGGGTCACGTGACACAGGCCGCGGGGTGATGGGTTTCGCGTGAGAGAGTGGCCTCGGCACTTACGACTCATAGTGAACTGACTGGCGTACTGGTTTGGATGGCATCGACCACGCTGGTGTTCGTGATTACGTCTGAAACTGGCATACTGGGCGGTGTTCCCTTTTTACTTGAATGCGAGGAACCCAACACGAATGGCACGTCAGGACGACCTCGACCGGTTCTACGATCTACTCGATAATCTTGAGCAACGAGTCGGTGGAACGCGTAAACTCAAGAACTGCACGGGATACATGGACTGGCCCGACCGTGGCGTCTACTTCTTTCTCGAACCGGGTGAGACACGCGAGTGGACCGACCAGTTACGCGTCACTCGCGTCGGGACACACGCGGTCGTGGACGGAAGTCGAACGTCGCTCTGGGATAGATTGAAACAGCATTACGGAACAGGGAGCGGAAGCTCGAACCATCCTCACGGTGGCACTCACCGTGGGTCCGTGTATCGCAAGCGCGTCGGCGAGGCCATCATCGAGAACCACGACCTGTGCGACGACTATCCCGACTGGGACGAGCGGTGGTCGAGTATCGCCCGTCGGCGGTCAGAGGTTCGTGACGAAGAATACATCCTCGAACGACGGGTGAGTACCTATATCCGCGAACAGCCGTTCCTCTGGGTGGACCTCGACGACGAACCGAGCGCCGACAGCGACCGAGCGTATCTGGAATAAGACGCAATCGCCCTCGTCAGCAACTTCGATAAGCAACCGATTGACCCACGAGGAGACGGCTGGCTCGGCCAGTACTGTCAGCGTCGGGAGATTCGTGAATCAGGGCTCTGGAACGTGAACCACGTCGGCGAGCGATACGATAGTGGCTTTCTGGATTTACTTGAGGGCGCTGTCAACGACACAACCTCGGTATGACGCCGTCTCAGTTCGAACCCTCTAACTCAGTCGTGTACTTAGGTTTCTCCTGCAGTTTCGAGAACAAGACATAGCAATCCCTTGGACGAAGGCGACTCTCTGGTCGGAGTCACTCGCCGTCTTGTCATTCTCCATCGTCTGGTCCAGTTCGATACCGTCCTGTAGGGAGATGACTTTCTCAGTCTCACCGAGCCGTTCTGAATCCTCCTTGCGAAACTGCGTGACTACGTCAAGCAGTTGTTCACGTTGTGACTGCGTAGGTCTGCATGGTTCCGCACCGTTTCCTCGGTGAGTTCGATGCTCTCGATAACGTCCGTTACCGACGGGACTGTGGTTTTGATTTCGTTGTCTGTGTAGAACGCCAGATATTCGATAGATGTCACTATCTATCCACAACAAGATATATATACCACAATACATATCTGAATTAGCAATGCCAGGGTACGATCTAAATACTGAATCGATTAATTCATTCGTAGATGATAGTCAAATTGAGTTGCCTCGCTTCCAAAGGAAGCTAACATGGACTGATAAAGATAATTTTAAACTCTGCCTGAGTGTTTTTAAAGGCTACCCTCTAGGTGTTATAGTCCTGTCAAAAGATAGTGATAAAAAGTACCTCTTAGACGGCCGCCAGCGGCGCTTTGCGCTTGATGAAATGCGAAATCCGGAAAAAGTCTACGACTGGGCGCGTTCTGCAATTGGCTTTAATCTTAGTGTTTCTGAGGATGATCTCCGTACTCAGTATTGGAGATTTGTAGACCAGTACTTTGGGGAGTTTGAAGAAGATGACGACGACGATGAAGATTTCTCAGATTCTGACATAGACACTAACGAAGATTCGATGGATAACGACCCTGACTTTTCGTCATACAATCAAGGTGAAGATGAAAATTTGATTAGATTGTTAAGTATCATTCTCTCTGTTCATCCCAAGAGAAGTAAAGCAAGTGGGATTACAAAACCCTTTGACTTCAGAGACGACGTATCTGGCTTAGATTATATTGCGGATCCGTCTTCTGGATATCGGTATGTCGATACAGATCAGTTATTAGATTGGATTGAGTACCGATCCGGCGGTAGAAAGACTCCACAGATTGACAACTTCACACAGGACGATCTCTATAATTGGTTAATGAGTGGGAAGGACCCTGGCGAGGGAGGCAATGCGACAGAGAACAAAATTCGAAAAGAGATTGACCGAAATTGGGATCAAATCATCCGCGTTTTTGAAGCGCTACAGGCATTAGACTCGACTCTGAGCAATAGAAAAATCGGATATATGGAAGTCAGAGACGCTAGTGCGAATGATGAAAAGAAGATTTTTGAGATCATAAATAGCGAAGGCACTGATTTAACAGCCGTAGAGATACTTTCAGCTAAGCCAGCGTACAATATTGAGATTGAAAATCCGAGTGAGGAAATTGTTTCTGATATTAAGAGACTATACGAAAAGGAGATGGAGGTTTCTCGTCAGGAAGCTGTCCGGTGGGACCGACCTGCAACCTTATATAGCCGATTAGAGGTTCCAACTTTATTTCCAAGTGAAGGGTATAGCTTCGAGCGCAAGGTTCGGATAGGCTTCAAACTGATGAGTGGGTACTTTTTAAATGGTATCTCAAAAGAAGATTTTGAGGCACTTGCTAAAGTGGAGGGGGTTAACTGGAGTTCAACAGAGCTAGAACAACAATTCAATCAGATTGAAAATTACATATCTGGCCATCCTCTTGTGAGCTTTTGGAAGTCGTGGGATAACCCAATGGTGCGGATGACCTCGGAAGCGGTTGCGATAAACTATCTGTTGTGTATGTTGAAATATTGGGAACTCCTGGAGAAACCAACATCAACCACATCTAGTCCGTTCCAAAAATTCCAAAACAAAGGTGCAGTCTTGTTTGACAAAATGATCTATGAATACGTAACGCGGCTATGGAGTGGATCTAGTGACACAAGGACCGCTAACAATCTGAAGAATCTATCTGTTGATAGCACACTATATACTCCAATCAAATCAGAGGATTGGGAAAGTTTGCTCACGGACCTAATTGAAGAAGGTCAAATTGAGGGACAGAACCAACTAAACAATCAAAATCCAAGTAGCAGGGTGAAACTTCTTCTGCGGTACTACTACGTATTAACACAAAAGCGTCCTACAGATGTCGGTGAAATGTCCATAGATCATATAATCCCGAGCAAAGAATTCGAAAGTTCGCCGGACGAGGATATTAAGAGATATGAACATCACATTGCTAATCTGGCCGAAATACCCGGGAGAGAAAATTCTACTAAAGGATCGAAAACACTCGAACAGATATCGGACCCTTGGCTGAAATCTGAAATTGAACGGTTCACGGGAATAGAGAGTGATAACTTTGGCGACTACTCCGACGTAACCGATATTGAGGATCTAATCGAAGATAGAGGCAAGGTAATGATTGACCAATTCTTAGAGGGCCGTCGGGAACTCCTCTCTGTCAAGTAAAGCTCAGAATAAAAAATTCATCGATCTCGCTCAGCTTCATTCCTAATATAAACAAAGCACCACGAACTAAAAATTATAGGGTATCTTTTACCGGAAAGTCGGCCTCGGCACTCATAGGGCTCCGCATCACCGAGTGCCTAGTTCGGTTCGGAACGGTGCCGTCGTCATCGGCCACCTCGCTCTCGCCCCGCGAGCGAGTAATCACCATCGGTCTCGTTCGTCCCGCTCCCGACTCGCTCACGGCTTCTCCAACACCGACACGTCGATGCGAGGGTACCGCACGCCGCCCGAAATCGAGCCCTCGTCGGCGACGACGCCCCAGAGTCGGACGCGCTCGTCGGCGAGCAGTCGAAAGCCGATGTCATCGTGGAAAAAGCGGCCGGTGGGCCAGCGGGCGACCACGTCGCCGCTGAGTCGCCCCCGGTCGTCCTCGACGGCGACGAGCGCCAGTCGAATCTCGTCGCGTTCCATCGTCTCCTCGACGCGGCCGGTGTAGGTGACGGCCGTCCCCGTGAACGACTCGGGGTTCGTCCGGAGGTCGGCGTAGGGAATCGCCGTCGCGTTCGCCGGCGTCGCGACCGCGGTCGTTCGGTTCGGAAGGGTGGACTCCTCCGAGAGTGGTTGCGGCGTCGGGAGCGACCACTCGACGGTCGGGAGGCGCACGTCCGGGAGGCGGGCGTCGAGCCACGCCGCGCGGCGGGCGACCGCGGCGCGGAGTTCCGGCGACTGCTGGACGACATCCGAGACGCGCTCGACGGCGAGGTAGGTGACGAGGCCGCCGGCGACGTAGGTGCCGGCCTTCTTGAGCGCCTCGCGGCGGGTGAGTCGGTCGGCCCCGTCGGCCTCCGGGTCGTCGCCTTCGCTCTCGGAGTCGAGGGCCTCGCTGTCGCCGTCGCCGCCCGCACCGCTCGCCCCGGCGGCGAGGTCGCGGACGAACGACTCGACGCCGGCCTCGCGGATTTCGACGGCGATAGCCGGCGCGTCGAGGACGACGAGGCCGGGCCGATGGGCGTCGGAGGCGACTCGCCCGCCGCCGACCGCCGCCACGTAGGGTTCGATGCCGGCGCGCTCGCACCGCCGGACGAACGCGCTCGCCTTGTCCGCGGTGACGGTGCCCGTCGTCGTAATCCAGATTCGGAGGTCGCGCTTTGCGCCCTCGGGCGTCTTCCCGGTGGCCTCCACGTGCACGTCGGGGCCGCGGAAGCGGACGCGCGTCTCGTAGCCTCGCGCCCCCCAGACCCGCTCGAAGACGGCGGCGAGTTCGACGTCGGAGCGGTCCGAAACGACCGACGTGAGACGGGGCGCAGTCATTGCGTCCGAGGTGCCGGGCGAGGCTGTTATGTGTTTGCGCCCGGTTCTCGGCGTTGAGAACGCGCGCGGCGAAGCGGGGCCGAAGTCGATACGGGGGACCCGGACGCCGACCGCCGCCTCAGCCGAGGAATCGGACGGCGGCGTCGGCGACGATGTCGGCCACGTCGACCACGTCGTCGGTGAAGACGAACTCGCCGGCGGCGTGGATGTTCTCGCCGTCGGGGCCGACGATGACCGTCGGGAGGCCGGCGCGGTCGCCGAGGTAGTTGAAGTCGCCGACGCTGGAGAAGTAGCCGTAGGCGGGGTCGACGCCGGAGACGGCGCGGGTCGAGTCCGAGAGGGCCGAAACGAGCGGGTGGTCGTCGTCCGTCACGTAGGGGCCGTAGCGGATGCCCTCGTCGGGCGACTCGCGGAACCCCACGTCGACCTCGCTCTCCAAGCCGAGTTCCTCGACGGCGCGTTCTGCGTCGGCGCGAGCGTCTTCGAGCGTCTCGCCGACGACGACGTGGCGGTCGACCATGAGGCGGGCGCGCTCGGGGACCGACAGCGTCTGGCTTCCGCCCTCGATTTTCAGCGGGCAGGTCGAACCCGACCCGAGTTTCGGGTGGTCGCCCACGTCGAGGTCGTCGAGCGCGGCCGCGAGTCTGCCGGCCTCGACGACCGCGTTGACGCCGGTCTCGGGTTTCGAGCCGTGCGCCGCCTGTCCGCGGACGTCGATGTCGTAGAAGTAGCGACCGCGCGCGCCGAGGAGGAGCGCCGGGTTCTCGATGTCTTCCTGTGCGAGAATCGGGCCGGGTTCGGTGACGATGGCGGCGTCGCAGTCGGCGACGACGCCGTCGCGGATGAGGCGGTCGGTGCCGAGTCCGTAGGGGCCCTCCTCGTCCACGACGGCCGTGAGGAGCACGTCGCCGGCGAGGTCGCAGTCGGCGAGGGCGTCGAACGCGACCATGACGGCCGCGAGGCCGCCTTTCATGTCGCACGCGCCCTGTCCGTACAGTTTCCCGTCCTCGATGCGGCCCGAACACGGGTCTTCGTCCCAGTCTTCGACCAGTTTCACGGTGTCCATGTGGGCGTTCAACAGGAGCGTCGGCGCGTCCGGGTCCGACCCCTCCAGTCGGGCGACGACGTTGTCGCCCTCGTACTCCGTGATGTCCGGCTCGCTCACGTGGTGGTACTCCGGGTCGTGCCCGCGGGCGTCCAACCAGTCGTAGACGAACTCGCTTATCTCGGCCTCCTCGAAGTACGGGCTCGGAATCCGCACGAGTTCCTGCAGGAGGTCGATGGTCTCGTCGGGGTCGACGCGGGGAGCGGCGTCGAGGTCGAGGCTGGTGTCCGGGTTGAGGTCGGAGTCGCCCGAGCGGTCCCCGCGCGGCGTCGCGTCGTCAGTCATCGCTCACCCCGCGGACCGACGGGTTGTACTCGTCGGAGGGGACGCCGGGGAGCGTCCCGAGGATGGCCTCGACGTCGTGGTCCTTCTGTTGGCCGCGGTACCAGTAGACGCCGAAGACGACGAGGCCGACGGCGACCCACGGGACGTAAATCGACAGCGAGCCCTTGTACGCCTCGGTCAGGAGGCCGACCGCGCCGAGCGACCCGACGAGCCCCGTCAGCGTGAGGAGCGCGGGGCGCGAAAAGCCCGCCTCCGCGCGGAGGTCGGTGCGGCTGTAGAGCACGTACAGCACCGTTATCGACACCGCGGCGTAGGCGATGAGGTAGCTGAACGTGGCGATGGCGATGGCCTGACTGAGGCCGGTGCTCCAGAAGGTGAGGCCGGAGGCGACGACGTACAGCGTCAGAAGCGACCAGTGGGGCGTCCCGAAGCGGTCGGAGACCGCCGAGAACTTCTTGGGGAACACCTCGTCCCACGCCCACGAGTAGGGCATCTTGATGCCCGCGGCCATGACCGCGTGGACCGACGACGCGGTGGCGAGCAGGCCGCCGATACCGACGATGGCCGTGCCGATGTCACCGAGGAAGACTTCCGCGGCGGTCGAGAGCGGCCGCGCCGAGTTCGCGAGGACCGTGTAGTCGCCGACGACGCCGTAGATGACGGCGGCGGTCAGCACGTACAGGAAGATGAGGATGGCCGTGCCGCCGGCCATCGCCAGGGGGAGGTTCCGCGAGGGGTTCTTCACCTCAGCGCCCATCTGCCCGGCGACGGCGATGCCGATGTAGGCGTAGAACAGCGGGACCGCGGCGGCGACGAAGCCGTCGAAGCCGCCGGTGAAAAACGGCTGGTAGTTCGCGGCGTCGATGTTCAACAGCCCGGGGCCGACGAGCACGAGTATCGACAGGATGAGAAAGCCGAAGATGGCGTTCTGCGAGCGGCTGTAACTCTTCGCGCCCACGAGGTTGACCAGAAAGAGGACCGTCAGTAGGCCGAAGCCGGCGAGCGTCGGGTCCACCGAGGGATAGAACACCTGTAAGTAGCTCCCGAAGCCGATGGCGAGAACCGCGTCGGCGGCCATGTAGCCGAGCCACTTCGACCACGTCACCACGAACCCGGGGAGGCGGCTGTCGAACGCCCGCGAGACGTAGGCGTACGACCCCGCCGCGCCGGGGAAGATAGTCGCCATCCAGCCGTAGTTGAGCGCGATACTCATCGCGAGCAGTCCCGAGAGGATGACGACGAGGATGACGCTCGGTCCCGTCGTCGAACTCGCCGTGCCGAGGGTGACGAACAGCCCGGCTCCGAGCGTCCCCGCTACCACGGTGCTCACCGCGCCGAACAGTCCGATGTCCCGCGAGAGACTCCGTCCGTCGTTCACGTCTACCGATGACATGCTATCACATGGGTCGGTTGTCGGGCAAAGTACCCCTCCCTCTCATGAGTGGGGCGGCGGGAGAGCGAGCGCCGCTCTCCCGATAGAACCCGACGCGAGGGACCCGAACCCGGGCTCAGTAGTCGCCGAGCAGTTTCGACTCCGCCTTCCGGAGGTGTTCGAGAAGCGTCGCCTTCGAGATGTCCAGTTCCCCCGCCAGCGACGCCGCGCTCACTTCGCGGGGCCACGTGTAGTAGTCGCGGCGGCGGGCCAGTTCGTACACCTCGCGCTGGCGCTCGGAGAGCGCGTCGGTGCGGAACATGCCGCCGCCGTCCTCGGGGGCGGTGATGAGTTCCACGTCGATGTCGGCGTTCCGCTCTTCGCGAATCTCCTCTAACCGCTCGTGGACGGTCTGCCGCGTCTCGTGGACGAGCACGGTCCAGCGCTCGCGGCCGCCCTGCATGCGAACCGGCTCGTCGGGGATGAACCCCCGCGAGACGAGGGCGTCGTTGATGGAGTTCCCGAGGTCGTAGCGGACGACGATACCACGGGCCGCGCTCCCCGGCACCCCGGCGTCGCCGGCGTGGTCGTCGGTCTCCCACACCGACTCGGTCAGGTCGGACGCGCGGACGGCCGCGACGAGTTCGTCCACCTCCTCGGTCGTGTCGGCGTAGGCGGTGAAACGGCCGTTGGCGAGGCCGTCTATCTCGTGGACGCCGTGACCGAGGAGCCCCCCACTCGTCTCCGCGGTCACCTGTAGCGTCCAGCAGTCCGGGTGCCAGATGTCGAGACAGACCCGAGCGCCCCGTCCTCCCTCTCGTGCCATTCGTTAGCATGGAAGGGCGCTCGCCGGGTAAAAAGGTATCCAACCTGACTCGATGCGACGCGACGGCCGGTCGGCGCGGACCGTCTCGACGGTCGCGGCGGT
Organism: Haloferax sulfurifontis ATCC BAA-897; assembly: GCF_000337835.1. Lineage (GTDB taxonomy): Archaea > Halobacteriota > Halobacteria > Halobacteriales > Haloferacaceae > Haloferax > Haloferax denitrificans. The sequence goes on from NZ_AOLM01000023.1 coordinate 80,670, forward strand.
CTCGGCAATCGCGGTCGGTCGAAACCCTCGCGGCGCTTACTCGATTCGCTCGCGCGCCGCGGCGACCAGAAGCGGGAGCATGATGGTCGCGTCGCCGAGGACCGTCGTGTTGCGGGCGTCTTTCTCCAGTTTGCCCCACGAGCGCGCCTCGTCGAGCGTCGCGCCCGAGAGGCCGCCGGTCGCGGCGGGGTCCATCGTAATCTGGACGCCGTAGTCGTACGCGCCGGGCGTGACGAGCATCGTCTGGAGCGTGAAGTTCTTCGGGACGCCGCCGCCGACGAGGAGACAGCCGGCCGTGTCGGCGTCGTACGCGAGGTCGGTCAGCGGCGTCATGTCGGCCAGCACGTCCAGCGAGAACGACGAGGTTTGCGAGTACATCCACGCCTGCAGGCCGAGGACGGAGTCCTGAACCGCCGGGCAGTAGATGGGCACGTCGGACTCGTAGGCCGCGGCGGCGACGCCGGCGTCTTCCTCGATTCCCTCGCGGTCGTTGACCTCGCTGTTGGCGCGGCCGAGTTCGCGGCAGAGGTCGGCGATGCTGACGGTTCCCTCCTCCTCCAGCGCCGGGAACACCTCGCTTCGCAGGTGCGACTCGAACAGCGCGAAATGTTCCTGCGGGAGGTAGACGTTGTAGATGCGGTCGACCTCCTCGTCGCGGAGCGTCTCGTCGTGCTCGCGTTCGGTCTTCTCGCCGTGGTTCTGAGACCCATGATGATGCTTTCCGCCGATGGCCTCGATGGCGTCGTGGGTGAGGTTCGCGCCCGTCGTCACGAGGGCGTCCACATGGCCGTCGCGGATGAGGTCGGAGACGACCTTGCGCATCCCGGTCGGGACCATCGCGCCGGCCAGCGACATGAACACCGTGCAGTCGTCGTCGGCCAGCATCTCGGCGTAGATGTCGGCGGCCTCGTGCACGTCGGCCGCGCCGATGCCCGCGCGGCCGTACTGCTCGACTAACTCGCCGACGGTCATGCCGCCGCGGACCTCGGCGTGGCCCAGCGGGTCGTGTGTGAACTCCTCGCGGTCCGGCATCTCGTAGCCGTCATCGTCGTGGTCGCTCATGCGAGGGAGTGCGTCGGCCGAGCGTTTGAACGCCCCGGTCCGGCGAGGCCGTGCGGCGGGTTGGCAGGCGTTCGGTCGCCCTTACAGCCCGGTCGGGTGGCTGACGTACTCGGTCTCCAGCCCCCACTCGTCGGCGAGGCCCCGCAGGCTCCGCACCCCGAACGTCTCGGTCGCGTAGTGGCCCGCGAGGAACACCGAGACGCCGGCCTCGCGCGCCTCGTGGTACACCTTCTGTTTGCCCTCGCCGGTGACGAGCGCGTCGACGCCGCGGTCGATGGCCTCGTCCAGCCAGTCGACGCCGGAGCCGGTGACGACCCCGACCGACGAAATCTCGTCGGGACCGAAGTCGAGGACGGTCGTGCCCGCGCTCCCGTCGAAGTCGTCGAGCGCCGCCCGAATCTCGTCGGCCGTCTGCGGCGACTCGAAGGTCCCCGTCTGCCCGATGTGAATCGGCCCGAGCGACCCGAACGGCTCGGTGTCCGCGAGGCCGAGATGGTCGGCGACGCCGGCGGCGTTGCCGAGTTCCTGATGGCCGTCCAGCGGGAGGTGCGAGACGTAGAGCGCGAGGTCGCCGCGAATCAGCGGCTCGACGCGGTCGAAGTCGCGGCCGGTCAGCCGGTCGAGGCCGCCCCAGACGAGACCGTGGTGGACGACGAGAAGGTCGGCGTCGGCGTCGAGCGCGGCGTCGATGGTCGCCTCCGCGGCGTCGACGGCGAAGGCGACTTTCTCGACCGATTTCTCGTCGGGGCCGACCTGCAGGCCGTTGGCGCTGGCGTCCACGTCGGCGAAGTCGTCGGTGGCGAGCGTCTCGTCGAGTCGGGCGACGATGTCGGAGAGTTGCATATCGGGGAGTCGTGACTCGGGAACTTGTAAGGAACGGGGTTCGCCGCGGGTCGGTTACTCGTCTGCCCGCCCGGCGGCGTGCGAGAAGACGAACTCCCGGAGGAGCTTCGCCGCCAGCGACGCGGCCTGCCCGTCGTCGCGGTCGTTGACTTCGACCACGTCGAAGCCGTCGGCGTGGGGCGCGACCGCTCGGACCACGTCTCGCATCTCCCGAGAGGTGAGGCCGAACGGCTCTTTCGTGCCCGTGCCGGGTGCGAACGCCGGGTCAGCGGCGTCGATATCGACGCTCAGATAGACGGACTGGTCGTCCTCGAAGTCGGGGTCCCAGTCGGCGACGGCCTCGGGTTCGACCACGGTCACGTCGTCGGCGTCGGCGCGCTCCCACTCGTCGGGCGAGCCGGTTCGCGCGCCGAGAATCGCGACTTCGTCGACGCCGAGTTTGTCGAGGACGCGGCGGGTGACGGTGGCGTGGCTCCACTCGTTGCCGTCGTACTCCGTTCGCAGGTCGAGGTGGGCGTCGAGACAGACGAACACGTCGGGTTCGACGCCGGTGACGCCGGCGGCGGTGACGGTGTGTTCGCCGCCGAGGACGACGGGGACGGCGTCGTCCCAGACGGCGTCGCGGACGCTCCCGGAGAGCCATTCGACGTACTCAGGTGCGTCGTCCCACGCGCGGACGTCGCCCGCGTCGTGGACGCGCAAGTCGGTGAAAAACTGGTCGGTGCGCCGGTCGTAGTCGTCGAACGACTCGGCGAACCGACGGATTCGGTTCGGTCCGAACCGGGTTCCGGGTTGGAAGGACGTCGAGATGTCGAGCGGAGCGCCGAGAAGGACGTAGTCGGCGACCTCGCGGTCTGCGGTTGCTCCGGGGAACATCTCTGTGGCCCCCGTTTAGACGATCTTTCGCTGGCCTTCGTACTCGAGGTACTCGATCTCGTCTTCGGGGTTGAGGTCTTCCTCCTCGGGGATGCGCATCGTGAACGTCTGGTACGTTTCGAGGTCCATGATCTGGGCGTCCTCGCCGGTGACGGAGACGACCTGTCCCTGCTTGCGCTCGATGATGGGCACCCACACCTTCGCGTCGACAGGCTGGGAGAGCGAGCGTTTCTTGCTGTCGAAGACGCCGCGGGCTTCGACGCGCGCCTTCGCGCTACCGTGCTTACCGGGCTTGGCGGTACTGTAGGCGTTGATCTTGCACGGCTTTTCTTCCATCATGACGTAGCTTCCTTCTTGGAGCTCGCGCACCTGCTTCTGCTCTTTCGCCATGTCTCTCCGTTATCGGATGGAAGGTATAAACGGTTTGGAACCGTCTTCGCACGCGACTCCTTACCGTGAAAATCGCGGGCGTCGGCCGGTTCGGTCAGGCGTCTTCGACCGCGTCGACCTCGGCCATCTCCGGGTCGAACCACGTCCCCGTCGCGTCGCGTCTGGCGCGGCTCCCGAGCGCGCCGGACGCGACGTTTGGCAGTGCGAGCGCGAGCATGATGGCGGTCGTCAGCTCGCCGGGCGTCTCGACCAGCGGGATGACGTACTGGAACGGAAACAGAATCGGCGTCCGTTCGAGAAAGGTCAAAAGCACCGAAAGCGGCATCAGCAGACACCCCCAGGCGACCCCGGCCATGAGGCCGTGCCACCCGCCGTCGGCGGGGTCCGTGCCGACGACGTAGCCGGCGAGCGCGCTCCCCGTGACCCCGCCGACGAGGGTGAACTGCCCCGTCATCGCGTAGACGAGCGATTCGGTGCACGCGGCGAGACACACCCCCACGAGCACCGGTCGCCACTCCGTCATGGCAGAGAGCGTGTCCCCGCGAGCCGATAAAATTACGCGCCCGATTCTCAGCTTTGATTACTCTCTGCGGCGCTCTTTGAGGTTCTGCCGGGTGAACTGCGGCGTCGTCCGGATGCCCTTTCGCGAACGGAACGACCGCCAAAGCAGGAGGGCCACGACGGCCGTCGGCGCGCCCGCCGCGCCCACCGCGACGAGGTTCTCCGGGTTCAGCGCGTAGATGATGACCGTCGAGACGAAGCCGAACGACAGGAAGATGCCGTAGATGAGCCGCTTTGCCAGCTTGTCGAGGACGCCGCGGTTGTCCTCCAGCCGGACGTTGAGCGTCAGGTTGTCGCGGTCCGCCCGGTCGAGGACGCGTTCGAGTTTGGGCGGCACCCGGAACAGCGACTGGGCGGTCTTTTGGCCCTGCTGGCCGACGCCCTCGATGATTTTCTGGACGCTCTCCTCGCGGTAGCCCTCCTCGGTCAGGTAGTCGGTCGCCACCGAGATGAAGTCGAACTCGGGGTCGAGCGTGACACAAACCCCCTCGACGACGCCGGCGACCCGGAGCACGAGCGCGAGGTTCCGGGGGAGCCGAAGCGGGAACTCGTAGATGGTCGATTCGACCTGTTCGAGGATCTGGTTGACGCGGTACTGCTCGATGTCGTCGCCGCGGGCGTCGGCGATGGCGAGTTCCATCACGTCGCCCATCACCTGCCGGTCGACGTTCGGGCTGAGCGTCCCCATCTCGATGAGCGTGTCGAGGATGCCGTCGACGTCCTGGTTGGCGACGGCGATGTAGAACTCCACGATTTTCTCCTGGATGAACGGGTCGACCTCGCCGTGCATCCCGAAGTCGTAGAAGATGATGCGCCCGTCGTCGGTCACGGAGAGGTTCCCCGGGTGGGGGTCGGCGTGGAACACGCCGTCGTCGACGATCATCTGGAGGTAGATTCGCTGGAGGTTCGTCGCCAACTCCGTGCGGTCGATTCCCCGGTCGTCCAGCGCCTCGATGTTGTTTATCTTGGTTCCGGGGAGGTACTCCATCGTGAGCACCCGATCGTCGGAGCGTTCGGGAATCGGCTCGGGGATGACGAGCGTGTCGTCGTCCGCGAAGTTCTCCTGAATCTCGAGGAGCGTCTCGGCCTCCTCGGCGTAGTCCATCTCCTCGCGGATGGTCTTGGCGAACTCGTCGGCGAGGTTCTCCAGCGAGAACGCTCGCCCCTCGCCGATAAAGCGCATGAGAAGCGGCATCGACCACCGAATCACCCGGAGGTCGGCCTCGACGAGGTCCTCGATGCCGGGGCGGCGGACCTTGACGGCGACCTTCTCGCCTTCGTACTCGGCGACGTACACCTGTCCGAGGCTCGCGCCGCTTATCGGCTCGGTGTCGAACGCGTCGAACGCCTCCTCGACGGGGCCGAGCTCCGCTTCGAGGACGGCCTTCGAGTCGTCCCACGGCGCGGGTGGCACGTCGTCTTGGAGGGTTCCGAGCACCTCGATGTACTCCGGGGGGAGGATGTCGGGGCGCGTCGACAGGAGCTGTCCGAGCTTGATGAACGTCGGCCCGAGCGTCAGTAGCGACTCGAGGAGGACGTCGGCGCGCTTGACGCGCATCTCGGTCGTGACGCGTCGGCCGCCGCCGAACAGGAGGTACTTCCGCTTGTCACGGGTGTACGCGACGATGAGCGGGAAGAACTGATACAGGACGACGAGGAACCGCCAGTAGGCGCGGAGGTTGACCAGCGTGACCACCCGCCTCGTCAGGCGTCTTCGTCGCCGGTGGTGATGGGGATGGTCCGCTCGGAGGCGGCCTCGCGCTTGGGCAGGCGGATTTCCAGCGTCCCGCGCTCCATCGACGCCTCGGCCTCGTCGGCCACGGCGTCCGGGGGGAGGGGGACCTCGGCGTCGAGGAACAGCGGGCGCTCCTCGCGGACGTAGTCGAACTCGGCGGGGAGCTGTTTGTCGCGTCGCGCTTCGACGACCAGGCGGCCCTTCTCGACCCGAAGCTCCGCCGTCTCGGCGGTCACACCCGGGAGGTCGAGGACCAAGAGGTAGGACGTCTCGGACTCCAACAGGTCGGCGAACACCGCGTCCGGGAGGTCGGACAGCGCGTCGCGCAGTGCTGACATGAACGGTCATAGGGAGTCGGGGTCGAAAAACCCGGCGGTCTCGCGCGCTCGCGCGAGCGCAAGGGCGATACTAACCACTTACCGACTCGGAAACCGCCAGCCGACGCCTCCGAGGCCGACGCTTTTTGCCCCCCGAACCGAAGGGCCGGTATGAACCACGACGACCGACGCACGGCCGGGTTCAAGCAACGAACGCGGCTGTCGGACGCCCGCGAGGCGCTTCTCGCGGCGGCGACGCCGCACGACCGAACCGTGCGCCGACCGCTCGCCGAGGCCGACGGCCGGGCGCTCGCGGACGACGCGGTCGCGCCCGCCGACGTGCCCGGTTACGACCGCGCCGCCATGGACGGCTACGCCGTTCGCGCGTCGGACACCTTCGGCGCGAGCGGCCGCTCGCCGAACGTCCTCCGAATCGTCGACGGCCCGGTCGAGCCGGGAACCGCCGCCCGCGTCCACACCGGTAGCGACGTACCCGACGGGGCCGACGCCGTCGTGATGGTCGAACACACGGAGCGCCTCGGCGACGAACTCGAAGTGTTCGACGCGCTCGCGGAGGGCGAGAACGTCGGCGAGCGCGGCGAGGACGTGCGTGAGGGAACCCCGCTTTTCGAGGCCGGCCACGAGCTTCGCCCGTCCGATATCGGCCTGCTTCGCTCCGTCGGCGTCGAGGGGGTGACGGTGTTCGAACGCCCCCGCGTCGCGGTCATCCCGACCGGCGAGGAACTCGTCGAGTCCGACCCCGGCCCCGGCGAGGTCATCGAGACCAACGGCCTGACCGTCTCCCGACTGGTCGAGCGCTGGGGCGGCGAGGCGAGCTACCGCGACATCGTCGTCGACGACGCCGACCTGCTCCGCGAGGCCGTCGAGGCCGACCTCGACCACGACGTGGTCGTCACCACCGGCGGGTCGTCGGTCGGCGAGCGCGACCTCATCCCCGAGGTGGTCGACGACATCGGCGAGGTGCTGGTCCACGGCGTCGCCCTCAAACCCGGCCACCCCGTCGCGGTCGGCGTGGTCGAGGACACGCCGGTCGTGATGCTCCCCGGCTACCCGGTCGCCTGCGTCGTCAACGCCTTCCAGTTCCTCCGCCCGGTGCTGAAGCACGTCGGCTCGCTCCCCGAGCGTCCCCTGCCGACGCAGGAGGCGACGCTCACGAAGAAGCTCCCGAGTTCGCCCGGCACGCGGACGTTCGCCCGCGTCAAACTCGACGCGTCGGGCGACGAGCCGACCGCCGAGCCGACCCGGACGAGCGGGTCGGGTATCCTCTCCAGCGTCGCGCTCGCGGACGGGTGGGTCGTCGTCCCCGAGGAGGTAGAGGGCTACGACGAGGGCGACACGGTCGCCGTCGAAGGCTGGGAGTGGTCCGCATGAGAAAGCAGTTCCGCGACCTCGCCTCCCCCGAGGACGCCCGCGAGGCCATCGCGTCGCTCGACCTGACGCCCGACGCGGAGACCGTGGCGCTCGAAGACGCCCGCGGCCGCGTCCTCGCCGAGCGAATCGACGCCGAACTCGACGTGCCCGGCTTCGACCGCGCGAGCATGGACGGCTACGCGGTCCGCGCCCGCGACACCTTCGGCGCGGACGAGGCCGACCCGGTCGAACTCGACCTCGCCGGGGCGGTCCACGCCGGCAACGAACCGGACGTGGCGGTCGACCCCGGGACCGCGGTCGAAATCTCCACCGGCGCGGTGATGCCGCCGGGCGCGGACGCCGTTGTCATCGTCGAGCGCACCGAGGAGCGAGACGGCTCGCTCGTCGTCTACTCGGCGGTCGCCCCCGGCGACAGCGTGATGCCCGCCGGAACCGACATCGCCGCCGGCGCTCGCGCGCTCGGCCCCGGAACGCGCCTGACGCCCCGCGAAATCGGCCTGCTGTCGGCGCTCGGCGTCGACGAGGTGCCGGTCCGCGGGAAGCCGACCGTGGGCATCGTCTCGACCGGCGACGAACTCGTCCGGCCGGGCGACGAACTGCGCTCGGAGGCGGGCGAAATCTACGACGTGAACTCCTACACCATCGCCGCGGGCGTCGAAGAGGCCGGCGGCGTGCCGAAGCTCTACCCCCACGCCGGCGACGACTACGAGGAGATGGAGCGCCTGCTCCGCCGGGCGGCCGACGAGTGCGACCTCGTGCTCTCGTCGGGGTCGACGTCCGCGAGCGCGGTCGACGTCATCTACCGCGTGGTCGAAGAGCGCGGCGAACTCCTGCTTCACGGCGTCTCCGTCAAGCCCGGCAAACCCATGCTCGTCGGCACGCTCGGCGAGGGGAGCGCCTACATCGGCCTGCCTGGGTACCCGGTCTCGGCGCTCACCATCTTCCGGACGTTCGTCGCGCCGGCGGTCCGCGACGCCGCGGGCCTCCCGGAACCCCGGACCGCGACGGTCGAGGGCGCGATGGCCGCCCGCGAGCGGTACGCCGAGGGGCGGACGCGGCTCATGCCCGTCGGCCTCGTCGACGACGGCGACGGGAACACGCTCGTCTACCCCGTCGACAAGGGGTCGGGCGCGACGACGAGCCTCGTCGAGGCCGACGGCGTCGTCGAGGTCCCGGCCGACGTGGAGTACCTCGCCGAGGGCGAGTCGGTGACGGTCCAACTGTTCTCGCCCGACGTTCGCGCGCCGGACCTGCTCGGCGTCGGCGAGGACGACCCCGCGCTCTCGCGCGTCCTCGACCGGGTGTCGTCGCCGCGGTACCTGCCGTTCGGCTCCCGCGAGGGCCTGCGACGGCTCCGAGACGGCATCTCAGACGTGGCCGTCGTCGCGGGCGACCGGGGCGACGCAATCGACGGCATCGACGCGGTCGAACTCGGTTCGTGGACCCGCGAATGGGGGCTCGTGGTGCCCGCCGGCAACCCCGATGGAGTCTCCGGGCTCGCGGACCTCGTGGACGGCGACCTCCGCTTTATCAATCGGGATTCGAACTCCGGCCTGCGGACCGACCTCGGCAACGCCGTCGCCGCTCTCGCCGACGAGCGCGGGACGACCCGCCACGAACTCGTCGAGTCCATCGAGGGGTTCGACCGCGGGTCGAAGGCGTTCGAAAGCCCCGCGCGGGCGGTCGCCGCCGGCCGCGCCGACGCCGGACTCGGCCTCCGCGCGACCGCCGACTCGCTCGGGCTCGACTTCGTCTCGCTCGGGACACAGCCGGTCGCCGTCCTCGCGAACCCCGACCGGGCCGAGAAACCCGGCGTCGATTCGTTCCGCGACGCGCTCGCGGCGAGCGACGACGTGTTTGCCGCCCTCGCAGGAGTCGAGAGGGGCCAAGCGCCGCGGTAACGTTTTAGAAAGCCGCCGGGAGCGGTTCAGATATTCGCGTTTCGCTGAAGTATAAACTAAGTGGAACGTTTTTATCCACGTAGCGTGTATATCTGGTATATGAACCGCCCTCTGAAGGTCCTACACGTCGACGACGACCCCGAGATGCTCGCCCTCTCGACCGCCGCGTTCCGCCAACTCGACGCCGTCTCCTTTCGCACCGCCGAGTCGGCGACCGAGGCGCTCGACGTCATCTCCGCCGAGTCGGTCGACTGCGTCGTGAGCGACTCGCTCGTCCTCCCGAACGGGGTGCCGCTCGTCAAGGCAGTCCGACAGAAACACGCCGACATCCCCATCCTCCTGTTCACGGCGAAAGAGTGGCCCGAAGTCGCCGACGTCGCCACGACCGCCGGCGTCACCGAGTACGTCCAGAAAGCCGGTCCCGGCGACCTCGCGACGGTCCTCCAGCGGGTCCGCGACCTCGTCGACGACGACAGCGTCGACTCCGCGCTCGCCGTCGGGGTTTCCGCGGTCACGCGGGCCCTCGAAGAACACGCCGCCGCGACCGCCGAGGCGTCGTTCGGCGTCGACGACGACTGGGAACTCGTCGGGCAGTGGCTCGGCGACGAAGAGCTCGGCATCGTCATCGTGGAGTCCGTCGAGTCCTACGGCGGACTCTCGGCCATCGAGACGCCGCTGTACGAGTACATCGACACCGACGCGCTGGAAGAACTGCTCCACCCCGTCGTCGAAGACGAAGAGCGCCCCGGCATCGAGGTCCGGTTCCCCTACGAGGACATCCAAGTCGCCGTCACGAGCACCGGCGACATCTTCGCCCGCCCGTCGACCGAGCGGACGCTCTCCTGAGCGTCGGCTCTCCATCTTCGTCTTCGTTTTCTCGCCCGCCGAGTCGAACCTCAGCCGGACCGGACGAGGTCGTCGAAGCTCTCGACGCGGTACTCGCCGAGCACGCATCGCCCGCGGTGTTCCGGGCCGTGTCGTTCGACGTGGATGCCGTCCAAGCCGGCGTTCCACGCGGCCCCGATGTCGCTTTCGCCGTCGCCGGCGAGGACGCCCGCGGTGCCGCCGTCGGTCAGGAGTCGGTCGTCCAGCCCCAGTTCACCGATAGCGCGGCGGACCGGCGCGGCGTCGGGTTTCCACCCCGTCTCCTCGGTACAGCAGACGACGGTATCGAACCAGTCGCGCACGTCGAGGTGGTCCAACACGGGGTCGGTCAGGAACTGCTGACAGTGGGTGACGATGCCGACCGGGCGGCCGGCGGCGTGAATCTCCTCGATGAGACGCTCGGCGTCGTCGTGGAGGTACGTCACTTCAGCTCGCTTCGCTGGGTCTTCCTCGCGGTGGAACGCGGGCCAGAACTCGGCGGGGTCGATACCCCACTCGCGGAGCATCGGGTCGCGCGCGCCGCCGAGCCCGTGCCAGATGGTCTCGGCTTCGCGGTCCGTGAACCGCCGGCCCAGTCGGTCGCCGACGCGGTCGAACACGTCGCGCGTGTACGACCAGTCGGCGTCGACGAGGGTTCCGTCGAGGTCGAACAGCCAGAAATCGTAGTCATCGGCGACCATTCGGACAACACAGTACGTCAGGCGTGGATAAATGTCTTCCCCCGCGTCACGAACCGCTCGATTCGACGCGAATCGCGCTCCCGAAGTACTTGTGGAGCACCTCCCGGACCGAGTCGGCGTTGAACGCGTCGAGGTCCGCGGCGACGGCCTCGCGGAAGTCGTCCAGCGACGCCTCGTCGGCCCGGAGTTCGGAGAACGAACACGAGACGACGTTCGCGTCGAGCCACGACGCCGCGAGGTCGCGGGCGTGGCGCTCGTCGTTCACCTCGCCCCGCCAGAGCGCGTCGCGGAACAACAGCCAGCCCTCCTCGCCGGGCGGCGGCGGAGTGACGCGGACCGTCGTCTCGAACTCCCGCGGGTCGGTCTCGACGCCGGCGGCCGCGTCGAGGCGGAAGCGGACCCGGAAGACGTAGGTGAGCGCCGCGGTCCCCTCGTCGCTCACAGCTCGTCGTCGAACAGGTCGGCGAGCCGGAGGTCCTTGTCCGTGATGCCGCCTTCCTCGTGGCTCGTGAGGCGGACTTCGACCTCCTGGTACCGAATCGTTATCTCGGGGTGGTGGAACTCCTCTTCTGCGACCTCGCCCACGCTGGCGGCGAACGCCACGCCGTCGAGGTAGTCGTCGAACTCGTAGACGCGGACGATTTCGTCGCCGTCGCGTTCCCAATCCGACCCGAGTTGTGCGTCGACTTCGTCGTCCGAGAGCAGGTCTGCCATGCCGAACCCGTCGGGTGGCACCCCGATAAGGATTCTGCCGGACTGTCAGGTTCCGCCCGCCCGGAGGACGAACCGCGGCCCCGTCAGGCGCCGTCGCCCCTTGCGGTCGCGGCCACGGACGATGCATCCCGTGACCGACACCTCGTCGCCGCGGGCGACGACTCCCGTCACTTCTCCGCCGCCGAGCGCGACGTGGCCGGCCGGCGGGACGCGGACCCGGACCTCGCCGGTCGAGTCGCGGAGAACGAACGGGCGCGTCGCGCGGCCGACGACCGGCCGACCGCCCTCCCCTCGTCGGTCGTCGCCGGCGCTCGCGTCGCCCCGCCAGACCTCGACCGCCGGCCCGCCGCTCGCGACTTCCGCGACGGTGCCGACGACAGTCGCCCGAGCGACGCCGTCGAGGCCGTGAACCCGTCGTCTCGGGGTCGCCTCGACGAGGCGGCGACGCGCTCGCGCCCGGAGGCGGTGCACGAGATGCCGGCCGACGGCCGAAAACGCGCGGGCGGCGGTGAGTCGGCGGTCGGCGTCGAGACGGGAGCGTCGCGCGAGGCTCGTGGATTTCGGTCGGCGTGCCATCGACGCGGGGTGGTCCCGCGCTCGGATAAGAAGGTTCGCTCGGCGTCCGCTTCGGCCGACCGTCAGTCGTCGGAGAGCTGTTCGAGGACGCGCCGGGGCACCTCGCCTTCGAGCGCCTCGCGGTCGAGGTCCTCCGGCGGGTCGCCCGAGAACTCGATGGACGGCCCGGACGGCTCGGACGGCCCGGCCGAGTCCGACGCGCCGAGGTCGTCGAAGCCGGGGTCGAAAAGCCGCATGGCGGTCTGGATGGTCGTCCAGTCGTCGTCGCCGGCGGCGTCGCGGAGGCTCTTGGTCGGCGCGGCGAGAATCTGCCCGACGAGCGCGTCCGCGAGCGACTCGACCGTCTCGCGCTGTTCGTCGGTGAGGTCGCCCTGCGCTTCGAGCTTCGACAGCGCCGTCGACACCTCGCGGCGCTTGACGTGCTCTGCGGCCTCGTACATCGAGCTGATGGCCTCGTCGGCGCGCTTGCGCTTGTAGGCGGCGAGCAGGCGGTCGAACTCCTCGTCTATCATCGCCTCGACCTCGCTGGCGGCCTCCTCGCGGCGCTCCGCGGTCCGGTCGGTCACCGTCTCCAAATCGTCGATGTCGCGGACGCGGACGCCGTCGATGTCGGCGGCGGCGGGGTCGACGTCCCGCGGCTGGGCGATGTCGATGAGCATCGTCTCGCCGGCGTCGTCCAACTGGTCCGGCGTGACGACGTAGTCGGGACTGCTCGTCGCCGTGATGACGAGGTCGGCGTCGCGGAGGCGACCGCGGAGGTCGTCCAGTCCGGCGGCCTCCGAGACGCCCGGCACCTCGCGGGTGAGGTGGCGGGCGTTGGCGACCGTCCGGTTCGCCACGACGAGGTCGCCCACGTCGACCGACGCGAGCGCTTTCGTCGCAAGTGTGCCCATCTCGCCGGCCCCGACGACGAGGGCGTCCACCCCGCCGACGGGGGCGTCGAGTTCGGCCCGGGCGAGCCTGACGGCGGCGCTCCCGAGCGAGACGGCGCCCTCGTTGATTGCCGTCTCGTCGCGGGCGCGCTCGCCGACGTGGACGGCCTTCATGAGCGCGTCTTCGAGCATCGGGCCGATGGCGTCGCGTTCGCGGGCGGCCTCGATGCCGGCTTTGACCTGTCCGAGAATCTGGTCCTCGCCGAGGACGAGCGATTCGAGCCCCGACGCCACGCGCATGAGGTGGCGGAGGGTCTCTTCGTGGTCCATGTAGCGGACGCTCCCGTCTCGGACGTCGGGAGCGAAGTCGTCGAGCGCGCGGCGGCCGTCGGTCGCGTCGTCGGTGACGACGTACGCCTCGGCGCGGTTACACGTCTGCAGGGAAAACGCCTCGGAGACGCCGTCGCGGGCGAGGAGTCGCTCGACGACCGTCCGAACGTCGTCGCTCGACGCGGCCTCAATCTCGCGAACGCTGGCCCGGTCGTGGGCGACGCTCACACCGGAGATGACGCCCGAATCTCTCATGAATCACCTCGCTGTGTGTCTCGTATCACGCGCGCTGCCTCTTGGCGGGGGTTTGCATCGCCGGTACGTAAAGCCTTCCAAACCGACGGGTCTCGCACGACCGCGCGAATCGCATCACGGCGCTCGGCCGGCGACCGGTCGGACGCCTTGAGTTCCGCGCGAAGCTCCGCGGTCAGCGCGGCCATCTCGCCGGCTCCCTCCAGTTCGGCTTCGACGCGCTCCCGGAGGTGCTTCGAGAGGGCGGGACTCGCCCCGCCGGTCGTGATGGCGACCGACACGTCGCCGTCCTCGACGGTGGCCGGGACGACCACGCTCCCGGCGTCGCGCTCGCCGCTCCGGTCGGCCCGGTTGACCAGCGCGTCCGCGTCTCGGGCCGCCGCGACGACCGCGTCGTTCACGGCGTCGTCGTCGGTCGCCGCGACGACGAGCGCCGGGGCGAACCGCTCGACCCAGCCGGGAACCTCGTCGGGCGCGGGAGCCGCTCGGACGAGCTCCGCGTCGCCGAAGTCGCGGTCTCCGAACGCGGGGCTGACGACGACGGTCCGCGCCTCGCGGGCGAACCGGCGGGCCTTCCGCGCGCCGACGGGCCCCCGCCGAAGACGACGACCGTCTCGTCGGAGAGGTCGTGGACAAGCGGAATCATCTCACTTCGTGTTCGCCTCGGCTCGCTCGTCCAGCCTGATTCCCGTCTTCTTCAGAATGCGCGTCGAGAACAGGGTGTCCCAGTCGTCGTCGCCCACGTCCCAGTAGTCGCTCATGACCTCGCGCACCTGTTCGATTCGGGCCTCGCTCTCCGCCTCGGAGCGGCCGTGGGTCATCGCGAAGAAGTTGTACGGCCAGACGCCCTCGTGTCGCGGCCGGCGGTAGCAGTGGGTGACGAAGTCCAGCGAGGCGATTTCGGGGCCGACCTCCATCACGAGGTCGTCGGGGACGTTCCAGACGGTCATCCCGTTTTCCGAGTAGCCGAGCGCGTAGTGGTTCGGGATGACGCCGACGCGGCGGACCTTCCCCTCCAGATTGAACCGCTTGATGGTCTCGACGACCCACGCCGGGTCCTGCCCGACTGCCTCCGCCACGTCGGCGTAGGGCGTCTCCGTAATCGGTAGGCCGCCCTGAATCTCCATGACGAGGTCGCGCTCGTCGGGCGTCAGTGCGCGCGCGTCCGTCGGCTCCACGTCGGGGCCGAGATGCGAGAGGTCGAGGTCCCCGTCCGAGATGGGACCGTCGAGGAGGAACTTCGCGCCGACGTGGAACTCGCGGCGCTTGGGCATGTTGTACGTCGCTTGGCCCGTCTCGGCTTCGATATCGCCGAGCACCTCCTCGACCCGCGACTCGTCGGCGACCGAGACGACGAACCACATGTTCAGGTGGGGGTGCTCGCGTTCGTAGTTGTGCGCGACCTCGCGGTGGGCGTTCACCTGCTCGGCCACCTCGTCGAACCGCTCGGGCGGCGCGTGCATGGCGACGAGCGTCGCCGTGCCGCCGATTTCCTCGGCGTTGACGAGCGCGCCGAACCGCGAGAGGACGCCCTCCTCGTCGAGCGTCCGCACCCGCTCGCAGAGGTCGGCCGCCGACACGTCCACCCCGCGCTCGCGGAGCGCGGCCGCCGCTGGCTCGAAGGGACGTCCGACGACGGGGAACCCGCCTTGGAAGGCGTTGACGATGGCGCGGTCGAGACGAGAGAGGTCCGCGTCCGCCTGTATCATGCGCGTCACTCGGGATGCGAGGCGGATAAACGCCTCGCTTGTTCTCACCGTAGCGAACAGAACCGAACGCCCGGCGAGCCGACCGTGAACGGTCGACGCGGGCGGGGCGAGCGCCCCCGCTCGTGAAGTAAAAAAAGGACGTTCGAGCGTCGACGGGCCGCGCCCCGCGTCGATTGACCGCCTCAGGGGACCGGCGTGACGCGGTCGACGTCGTCGAGCGCTTCGAGCCCCTCGACGATGGCGTCTTGGTCGGCGATGGCCTCGTAGTAGAACACGAGGTCGAACGTGCCGTCGCGGACGAGCTGTTGGCACTCCCAGACGAACTCGTCGTCCTCGACGGAGAGGCCCTGGAACTGGTTGGACGAGAAGTCGGTGTCGTCGTTGCCGGCGTAAATCCACGCGTCGCCCTTCCCCGCGTGCTCGGCGATTACCTCGTTGATTTCGACGGTCAGCTCCTGCATCTCCAGGTCCTCGCGGCTGGTGAGGTCGGTGTGGACGATGGCCCCGACGAGTTCGATGTCGCCGGGTTCGAGGAGCGCGAGGGTCCGCTGGTAGAGGTCCTCGTCGATGGTCTCGCTCATGTCCGAGTCTTCTCGGGGAGGTACAAACGGGTGGCGATTCGTCGCCCGCGCACCGTGCGACGGTGTAACCCACAAGACACATTGCCTCGGGAGACGACCGACGGTGTATGTTCGGGTGGGTCCGACGCGGCTTTCGACGCGCCTACGAGCGGGTGCTCGACCGGGAGATAGACGACGGACCGACCCACGTCGCCATCATTCAGGACGGCAACCGCCGGTACGCCCGGAAGAACGGCGACGACGCCCCCGACGGCCACAAGGCCGGCGCGCAGACGACGGAGAACGTGCTGACGTGGTGCGAGGAACTCGGCATCGAGGAGCTGACGCTGTACACCTTCTCGACCGAGAACTTCGACCGGCCGGACCACGAGCGCGAACCCCTCTTCGACCTCATCGAAGACAAGCTCTACGAGTTCGCCGACGCCGACCGCGTCCACGAGAGCGAGGTCGCCGTGCGCGCCATCGGCGAGGTCGACATGCTCCCCGACCGCGTCCGCGACGCCGTCGAGTACGCGGAGTCCCGGACCGCCGACTACGACGGCTTCACCCTCAACATCGCCCTCGCGTACGGCGGCCGGGCGGAACTCCTCGGGGCCGCCCGCGACGTCTGCCGGGCGGTCGAGCGCGGCGACCTCTCGCCCGACGAGGTGGACGTGTCGGCGGTCGACCGCCGCCTGTCCAGAAAGCCCGTCCGCGACGTGGACCTCATCATCCGCCCCGGCGGCGACGAGCGCACCTCGAACTTCCTGCCGTGGCACGCCAACGGCAACGAGGCCGCCGTCTACTTCTGTGCGCCCTACTGGCCGGAGTTCTCGAAGGTCGACTTCCTGCGCGGCATCCGCACCTACGAGTCCAGAGAGCAGTCGTGGCAACGCACCCGGACCGAGCGCGCTGTCACGCTCGTCCGGGCCGTCGCCGAAGTCGAGTTGGAGGACGCCCGCACCGTCGCGGGTCGGCTCCGCGAGCAACTCCCCTCGTCGGGGGCCGACGAGGTGTCCGCGGAGTTGGCCAAGCGGACCGACGAGACGGCCGACTGAGTCGGTCGATTTGGGCTGTTTTTGCGGTTATCCGTCTCCCTGCGCAGTCCCGGCGTCGACGACGCGACCGTAGAACAGAATCGCGTCCGTCGGCCGGTCGCGGACGCAGAACAGGAACGGCCGGTCGAACCGGAGTTCGCCCCAGCTCGGCGGCAACGAGCTTTCGACGACCACGCCCGTCGCCGCCGCGGCTTCCGTCCCCTCCTCGTCCACAGAGACGAACGATTTGTGGAACACCTCGTCGATGGCGAGGCCTGACCCGTCACCCTCGACCATTCCGCCGAAGTCGGCGTCCGAGCCGAACGCGGCGGACATCCCGAGGTTCGAGAGCGCCTTGGAGAGTTGGACCTCGGTCTCGAACTCGAACTTCGGGAGCACGACGTCGCCGATTCGCTCTCGCATCTCCTCGAAGACGCCGAACAGTCGGCTCGCGGTCAAACTTCGCTCGAACGACTCGAACTCGCCTTCGTCCGGGAGCAGAAGCACCATCGACACGTCTCGCCCGACGTACGGGAGTTCGACTGCCTGCGCGCTCGGGAGGTCGGCGTAGTTCGCCTTGAGTTCCTGCCGCATGAGCGGCACCGTCGACTCGGACCCGTCCAGCGCGGTGAACGTCCCGTCCTCGGTGTCCTCGGGGTCGAACGTGTGCGCCCACTGCGCCATGAAGTAGATGGCGTTGGTGAGCACGAGCGCCGTGTCGGGCGTGACAGCGCCCGCCGGAAGCAGGTCCTCGATTCGGCCCTCCGTCCGGTCGGCGACCCACCCGTTGATTCGCGCTCGCTCGCCGTCCGGGTCGCCGGCGAAGTCGGCCCGCCGGAGCCCGGCCCCGTAGTTCGATTCGAGGCGGTCGAGGAACTCCTCCGAGAACGCGAACCCCTCGCGGCCCCACAGCGCGTTCGCCACGGCCAGTCGGAAGGCGTCGGCTTCGCCGCCATCGACCGGGTCCCGAGCCGTCTCCCGCGCTTCGAGCGCCGCCTGAAGGTCCGCAAAGGCGGAGTGAACGTCCTCCCCGAGCGTGTAGCGCAGTGTCGCTTCCATCTGTTCGCGGGTCGTCCCGCGAGCGCCCGCGTAGGTCATCGCCAACGCGACGGAGATGCTGTACGGCGAGAGGAACTGGTTGCCGCCCTGTTCGGACGCGACCTGTCGGTGCAGGTCGAGGGCGAACTCGGCGTTGCCGGCCGCGAGCGCGGCGAGTCGCTCGTCGTTCACGCTCGGTTCGCCGGTCGGCGGTTCGTCGCTCGGACCCTCTGTCGGCGTGGCTGTCGTCGCAGTCGCGGTGGCCGTTGCCTCGGTTTCGGTCTCGGCGGGCGACTGCCCGTCGCCCGTACAGCCGGCTATCGTCGCGGCGGCGAGCGCCCCCGACAACGCCAGCATCTCGCGGCGGTTCATGCCGGAGCGTTCAACTGTCTAACGATATGTCTTCTGTATGCACAAACGGCGGTTTGAGCGACGGCGGGGGTCACTCCGGCGGGCGAACCCGCCGCCGGTACGTCCGCCAGCAGAACCATCCCAGTAACGTGGCGACTTGTCCAAGGACGATGGCGACGAACTCGGCTTCGTAACGCGGCCCCAACAGCAGTACCACCCCGGCGTAGGCGACGGTCGGAACCCACGAGCGCCACCCCTCGTGGCGCGATTCGAGGAACAGCCAGGCGGGACGACAGCGACGCCGACGAGCGCCCACGGCCAGTCCGGCGCGACCGGCCGATTGAGCCAGAGAATGAGCAACAGCGAGAGCGCGAGGAGGACGTGGCCGTCTTCGAGCCACTCGCTGGGCGGCGGTGGCAGCGGGAGGAGGTCTGTCCTGTCGGTCGGGGTGGAGGGCATTGGGTTCGTGTTGCTACTCAATCAACATATCTGTGTGGTCAGGAGGGAATGTCGGCGACGCGGCCGCGTCCAGCCACGGGATTTGGCCTACCGGCCAAATCTCCGCTGGCGGTCCTGATAGTCCCGCAACGCCCGGAGGTAATCGCGCTTCCTGAAGTCCCGCCAGTTCACGTCGGTGAAGTAGAGTTCCGCGTACACGGACTGCCAGATCATGAAGTCCGACAGGCGCTCCGCGCCCGTCTTGACCACGAAGTCGGGTTCGTCGGGGAACACGAGCCGCTGTTCGATGCCCGCGGCGTCGATGTCGTCGGGGTCGAGCGCGCCCTCGTCGACCTCCTCGGCCAGCGACCGGACGACTGACGCGAACTCGCGTTTCCCGCCGAGGCCGATGCTGACCTGCACGGGGGCGTCGGCGCGCTCGGTGTCGCCCGGTTCGCGGACCTCCACTCGCTGGGGAACGTCGAGGTCGCGGAGTTCGCGGGCGAGCGTCGGGACGACCGCCTCGTCGAGGACGCTCACGGAGATGGTGACGCGGTCGCTTCCGAACTCGAACGCCCAGCCGACGAACGCTTCGAGCGTGTCGTACGCGCCCTGTTCCAGCAGGTCGCGCTCGGTGATGACGAGCGCGACGTGCTCGGGGGCGTCGGCGTCGTCGAGGCGGAACCGGAGGGCGAGATAGGAGTCGTACAGTCCCACGAGAGTCGTTCTCGGTGCGATTCTCCTAACGCTTCGGGTTCGGCGTCGCCCCCGAGATTCGGCCCGTCCGACGCCGGCCCGCGGACCCGCGGTTGTGCGGTCGTCGGTGATGTCGGGAGGGTTAAGTGCGCGTCGGGGATACCGGATGGTGTGACTTCCACGGTACGGCGAGCGGGCGGATTCGCGGTCGTCGGGACGTTGGCCCTCGCGGCCCCCAGTCTCGGCGCGGCCGCCTTCGCGCCCTTCGCCGCAGTCGCGCTCTTGGCGGCCTTCGTCGTCGACGACGGCCCCCTCTTCGAGCTGTTCGCGCGCCCCGGCGACCGGCAGGACGGCCGGCTCAACGGGCTCGCCGGGTTCGCGCTGGCCGCGACGGGCCTCGCCCTCTTGGCGACGGTCCCGCGCGTCACGATGCCGCTTTCGGTGTTCGCCGCCGCGGTGTTGATACTCGCCTACGGCAACCTCGGCGCGCAACTGGTGGATTCGAGAACGTCCGACGAGTCGCTTCGCGCGGCGGGCTTCGTCGGGGGCGCGGTGCTCGCCGGTACGGCGGGACAGGCGGCCATCGCGTCGCTGACGGGCGACGCCGTGCTCCTCTCTCGGTTCGTCCTGCTCGCGGCCGTCGGCGGCCTCGTCGGCGCGGTGCTTCGGACGGTCCTCTACGAGCGCGACGACCCGCTCGTCATGCTCTCTATCGGCCTCGTCCTCTGGGGGGTCGAGGTGCTCGCGGGGCCGGTGTCGCCGACGCAGACCGCGGTCGCGCTCGCCCTCACGGTCGCGCTCGGCTACGCGGCCTACGCGCTCGGGACGGCCTCCGTCGCCGGCATGATAACCGGCGTGCTCCTCCTCCTCTTCGCGGTCGTCTTCGGCGGCTTCGGCTGGGCGCTCGTGCTCGTCTCCTTCTTCGGCGTCGGCGCGCTCGCCACCAAGTTCCGGTACGACAGCAAGGCCGAACGCGGCGTCGCCGAGGGCAACGACGGCGCTCGCGGCACCGGCAACGTCCTCGGCAACTCTGGCGTCTCGCTCGTCTCCGTCGTCGGCTACGCCGCGGCGCAGACCCTCGGCTATCCGTTCGTCAGCGACCTGCTCGTCCTCGCGTTCGCCGGGTCGGCCGCCGCCGCGATGAGCGACACGCTCTCCAGCGAAATCGGCGGGCTGTTCGACCAGCCGCGGCTCATCACCTCGCTCAAGCCCGTCCCGGCGGGGACCGACGGCGCGGTCACGTGGCAGGGCGAGGTCGCCGGCGCGCTGGGCGCGGCGCTCGTTGCCGGCGTGAGCGTGCTGGTGCTTCCCCTGCCGGCGCAGACGGCCGCCGTCGCGGTCCTCGCCGGCGGACTCGTCGGGATGACGGTCGACAGCCTCCTCGGCGCGACGGTCGAGGGAGCCGGCCTCGGCAATCAGGCGGTCAACTTCCTCGCCACGCTCGCCGGCGCGCTGGGCGCGGTCGTCGTCTGGATTCCGCTGTGACGGGGGGCGACGCGGCCGCGACGGGTGTTCGCCCCGCCCGCGCCGCCGACGTGCCGGCCGTCGAATCGCTCCAGCGACTCGTCTCCCACCCCTCGCCCGAGCTGTTGGACGCGTGGCCCGCCGTCGGCACGCTCCTCGTCACCGTCGACGCCGCCGACCGGCCGGTCGGCTACCTCCTCGGCGTCGGCACGCATCTGACCGAACTCGCCGTCTCGCCCGACCACCGGCGCGAGGGGCGCGCCACCGCGCTCGTGGAGGCCTTCCGCGATGCGCACCGTTCTGACGCCGACGCGGCCGACGCGCCGCTCACGTTGCTGGTCCATCCGGAGAACGGCGGCGCGCGCGCCTGCTACGAGGCGCTCGGGTTCCGCCGGGACGCTCGGGTTCCCGACGCCTTCGACGGCGACGACGGGCTTCGGCTCGTTCTCGACTGACCGGGGCAGGTCGCCTCGGTCGGCGTCGTGCTGGGTGCCGTCTCGTTCCGCCTCAGTCGAGGAGCTGGTCCGCGGTTCTGACGCGGACGCTGACGGGCTTTTTGACGTACTCGCCGGCCGACCGCGCCACGACGTGTCCGACGCCGCGCTGGGCCGCGATATCGACGAGCTTCTGGCTCGCCTCGCCGTCGACGACGACGATTGCCGGGGCGGGGTCGGCGTACTCGACGGCGTCGTAGACCGTCTCGACCGCGACCTCGTCGTCGATGCCGAGGTCGGCGTCCAACAGGCGGGCCATGCCGCTCTCGTCGGCGATGACCTCCCGAACGTGGTCGGCGAGCGAGGGCCGCTCGACCGCCGGTTCGACCGCCTCGGCGACGGCTTCGACCTCGGACTCGGAGAACACCTCCGTGTCGGGAGCGGCGTCGGCGCGTGCGCTCGCGGCGTCCGCGGGCTTTTCGACCGCGACGGTGCCACCGTTGCCGCCCTCGGCAGGCGCTTCGCTGACCGCATCGGCCGACCCGTTCGCGGGGCCGTCTGCGGATGGAGTCGACGACGCCTCAGTCGTCGGCGACTCCGTGCGAGGGTCCGTCGGGGCCTCCCCCGTCCCGTTGACGGCGGCGACGGCGGCCCGGAAGTCCCCGTCGCCGTCGTCGGGAAGCGACGAGAGCGCGACCTTGTTCCGGAGGGCGCGGACGACCGACGCGCGGTCGAGGTCCTCGACCGACCGGCCGTCGGGCGCGAACGCGACGTAGTCCACGTCGCCGACCTGCGAGAGTTCGCGCAGGATGAGTTCGCCGCCGCGGTCGCCGTCGAGGAACGCCGTGACGGTCCGCTCTTGGGTGAGGCCGGCGACCGCGTCGGGGACGTTCGTCCCCTCGACGGCGACGGCGTTTTTGATGCCGTAGCGGAGGAGGGTGAGCACGTCGGCGCGCCCCTCGACGACGACGATGGCGTCGGAGTCGGCGACGCGGGGACCGGCCGGCAGGCCGTGGTACTCGGTGATGTCCTCGACGCGGACGCTCTCTTTGACCTCTTCGAGAATCTCGGTCGAGGACATCACGGTGTCGTCGAACGACTCCGTGAGGAGCTCCTTGGCGCGCTCGACGATCATCCGGCGCTTGGCCTCGCGCACGTCCTCGATGTTCGTGACTTCGATGACGGCCTGACAGGGGCCGACGCGGGTCAGCGTCTCCAGCGAGGCCGCGAGGATGGCCGTCTCGACTTTGTCGAGACTGCTGGCGATGGTCATCTGGCCGAACGAGTGGCCGTTTTCCGAGTCTATCTGTACGTCTATCCGACCGACTTTAGAGGACTGTTGGAGGTCGCGGAGGTCGAGCTCGTCGCCGAGGAGGCCCTCGGTCTGGCCGAAGACGGCCCCGACGACGTCGCTCCGTTCGACGACCCCGTCGGCGGAGATGGAAGCGTGAATGAGATATTTTGCAGTGTCGTCCATTGGTGAAGTCACCCCGGTGGGGGTGGTGATGTGGTGATTGTGATGGCGTCATGGGTCGTCCCCACGAACGTCATTATATAAGTTGCGCCCGAGGGAAATATCTATCGTGGCCGACGATTCGAACGTCGCCCGGCCGTTCGCCGTCGCCCCCGAACCCGCTGTGTCCTCGGCGAACGGGCGCTCTCCCGCCGGCGTCGCCGCCCGCCCGATTCGTTACGCCCCCTCGTCGGTTCGGTGCGTCGCGACGAAACCCCCGGCGTCCCGACAGAACGCCGCCGGGTCCTCCGGGAAGTCGTGTTCGGCGACGGCCCACTCGACGAACCCGTCGCGGGCGGCCGCGAGACAGCGGTCGATGTCCAGTTCGCCCTCGCCGAGCGGTACGGGTCGTCCGCCGCGCTCCGCGTCGGCGTCGACCACCACGTCTTTCAGGTGGACGACCGGGGTCCGGTCGGCGTAGCGGTCGAGATACGCGACGGGGTCGTAGCCGGCGGTGAGAATCCACGCGAGGTCGAGTTCGAAGCCGATTCCCGACTCCTCGGCGAGTCGGTCGAGCGCGGGTTCGCCCTCGACCGTGACGAGTTCGTGGTCGTGGTTGTGGTACAGCAGTCTGACGCCCCGGTCGTCGCACTTCGCGGTCAGGTCGTCCAGCCGGTGTGCGGTCTCGTCGACCGCGTCGGCGTCGGCGAACGCCGCCGGCGGCAGGTACGGCACCACGAGCGTCTCGACGCCGAGCGCGCCGTAGCGCTCGCAGACGGCGTCGAGGTCGGCTTCGAGGTCCTCGATGGGGACGTGGGCGGCGGGAGCGGCGACCCCGGTCTCGTCGAGCGCCGCGCGGACCGCCGCCGCGTCGTCGACGCCCGCGAACTCAACGCCGTCGAACCCGGCGTCCGCGGCGCGGCGAACGAGCGCCGCGGTCGGCTCGTCGAGGTCTCGAAGCGAGTAGAGCTGGATGCCGAAGTTCATGTGAGTCCGCTCGTCCGCGCCGCTGGAAACTGTTTCGGCGCTCGGTCCGCCGCGGCCGACCGACCGACGAAACCGCCGCTCCGCCGCCCGCGACGTGGGTGGTCCCGGTCGTTCGACGGCCGGTGTTGAAGAAAATAGTTCTTCAATACGGGGCAACGTAGGTCGATAGAGTAAGATTTACGCCTCATTATCGATTATCGTTCCTACGAATGACGCGAGTTCGCATCGACTACCGCTGGGTTGCCGTCTTCGCAATCCTCGTGACGTTCGCCGTCCCGTGGTTCCTCTGGGGCGACAGCGGGGTCTTCGCCGGCCTGCCGCTGTGGCTCTGGTGGCACATCGGCTGGATGGGGCTGACCGCGGTCGTCTTCCACCTGTTCACCCGGACGGCGTGGGACCGCGGTATCGTCGGGGAGGGGGAGAGTCGCTGATGGTGTCGGCGCTCGGTATCCAACTCGGCGTCGTCGGCGCGTACCTCGTCGTCGCGCTCGCGGTCGGCTTACTCGCCTACCGCCTGACCAGCCGCGACGCGGAGGACTACTATCTCGCCGGCCGCTCCATCGGGACCGTCGTCCTCCTGTTTACGACCTTCGCGACGCTCCTCTCTGCCTTCACGTTCTTCGGCGGCCCCGACCTCGCCTACCGTGCCGGCCCCGAGTGGATTCTCGTGATGGGCGTCATGGACGGCGTGCTGTTCGCCATCCTCTGGTACGTCGTCGGCTACAAGCAGTGGCTCGTCGGCCGCGCCCACGGCTACGTCACCCTCGGCGAGATGCTCGGCGACCGCTTCGGCTCGACCCGCCTGCGCGCCCTCGTCGCCGGCATCAGCCTGTTTTGGCTGTTCCCGTACGTGATGCTCCAGCAGATGGGCGCGGGCGAGGCCATCGTCGGCCTGACCAACGGGATGGTCCCGTACTGGGCCGGCGCGGCCGGTATCACGGTGTTCATGATCGCCTACGTCGTCATCGCGGGGCTCCGCGGCGTCGCGTGGACCGACACCCTGCAGGGGCTGTTCATGCTCGGCGTCGTCTGGCTCGCGGTGGGCTGGGTCGCCACCGCGGCCGGCGGCCCCACGGCGCTCTCGAACGCCCTCGCGACGAACGAACCGGAGTTCCTCGCGCTCGGCGGCGGCCTCTACTCGCCGCAGTTCATCATCTCGTCGGCCGTCACCATCGCCTTCGGCGTGGCGATGTTCCCACAGATAAACCAGCGCTTTTTCGTCGCCAAGTCGAGCGCCGTCCTCAAGCGCTCGTTCGCCCTGTGGCCCGTGCTCGTCGTCCTGCTTTTCGTGCCCGCGTTCATCCTCGGCACGTGGGCCGCCGGCCTCGGTGTCACCGTCCCCGAGGGCGCGAACGTCCTCCCCGTGCTCCTCAACGAGTACACGCCGGTGTGGTTCGCCGCGCTCGTCATCGCCGGCGCGATGGCCGCGATGATGTCGTCGTCGGACTCGATGCTCCTGTCTGGGTCGTCGTACTTCACCCGCGACCTCTACCGGCCGTTCGTCAATCCCGACGCGAGCGAGGCCCGCGAGGCGTGGCTGGCCCGAATCGGCGTCGCCCTGTTCGCCACGCTCACCTTCGTCGCCAGCCTGTTCCGGCCCGGCACGCTCGTCTCGGTCGGCGACACCGCCTTCGGCGGGTTCGCCCAGATGGCCCTGCCGGTCGTCGTCGCGCTCTACTGGGCGAAGACGACCCGAACGGGCATGTTCGCCGGCATCCTCGGCTCGCAGGCGTTCTACCTCGCGCACGTGTTCGTCCCCGCAATCGAAGTCGGGTCGGTGACGCTGTTCGGCGCGACCTACCTCACGTGGGACTACGCCCTCTGGGGGATGGCGCTGTCGGCGCTTCTGACCGTCGGCGTCTCCGCGATGACCGCCGCCGCGCCCGAGGAGAACCAGTCTCGCTTCACCGACGGCCTCCGGGCCGACTGAGCCCGGACCGCCGCCGGTCCGGGTTCGACCGCACCGAACCTTATCCCCCTGCGCGAGTAACGTCTCTCCATGCCCGAAGAAGTGCTGTTCAAATCCGAGAACCGACAGACCCGCGCCGAAATCGCCTCGTACCTCCGCGCCGTCGCCGACAAGCTCGACGCGGGCGAGCCGATTACGCTGAAATCTGGGGACCAGACGGTCACGATGGAGCCGCCCGCGTCGCCGACGTTCGAGGTGAAAGCCGAGCGCGAGGGCCCCGCGGGGAGCCCCGGCGAACTGAGCGTCGAGTTCGAACTCGAATGGGACGAGGGCGCGGAAGACGGTGCCGACGCGGGCGACCTCGAAATCGAGTGAGGCGGCCGAAGCCGGCCGAGACGCGGTGGGCCGCTGACGCCCGCCCCGCCCCGCTCCGCCTCGCCCCTGCCGCACCGACACCCGAACATGGTTACTCTTTTGATACCTCCGTGAGTCGTCGGTAGCTCATGGGAATTCGACCGCTCCGAGCCGACGAGGTAGAGGCGCTGGTAGACGACCTGTGGCTTCCGTTCGCCGCGGAGATGGGCGACATCGACAGCTACGACGCGCTGGCCGAGGACGTCGACGCGCGCGCCGAGGCGCTCGACTACCGGTCCGAGCAGGTGGACGCCGAGGGCGTTCAGACGTTCGTCGCGGTCGCGGACGGGGAGTCGGCGACGGAGTCTGGGGCGGGACCGGACTCCGACGAAGGGTCGCTCCGCGGCTACGTCACCGTCGCCGCGTCCGAGTCGCCGCCCGTGTTCGCCCGCGGGTCGGTCGCCAAGGTGAAAGACCTCTACGTCGCGCCCGCGGCCCGGGGCGAGGGCGTCGGCACGGAACTCCTCGAACGGGCCCACGAGTGGGGCCGCGACCGCGGGTGCGAGCGGGCCGCGCTGAGCGTCCACGCCGACAACGACGCCGCCCGGTCGTGTTACGAGTCGATGGGGTACGAGACGCGGTATCTGAAGCTCGACCGCCAGCTCTGAAGCTGGGGTTGACGGCGACTTCGACCGCCAGACCGAGGGTCGTTCCCCGTCGTTTCGAGGACCGGGTTCGGCCGGCGAACCCGAACTCTCAATGCCGCTGACTCCAACTGACGCGCATGAACGAGTCGGGTCACCAAGTGCTCATGGAGCAGGACGTGCTCCGCCGCCGCCTCGACGACGGCGACCTCCCCGACTGGGCGAGAAAGCACTACGAGACGTTCCGCGAGACGATGCTCGGCGACCGCGACGGCGCGCCGTTCCCGTGTTACTTCGGCGTCGAGTCCGAGCGAAACGGCGACGCCCTCTACACCTTCGTGGATTCGATGACCGACAAGGACGCGCTGTTGGCGCTCCGCGAGAGCCTCCTCGAGTATCTGGAGGTGTACCCGGACTACTCCGAAGCGTGCTCGCTCGTCACGTTCTTCAAGCCGCCGGCGGCGGACCTCACCGAGGCCGACTACCACGAACATCTCTGGCACATCCTCCAGTTCCTCCACGTCAACGACCCCGAACCGTGGCCGGCGGACATCCCGACAGACCCCGACGACCCGACGTGGGAGTTCTCCTTCGGGGGCGAGCCGATGTTCCCGACGACCCGCGCGCCGTTCTACGACGAGCGCGTCAGTCGCTACTGCCCGTGGGGCCTCGAAATCACCTTCCAGCCGCGCGCGCTGTTCGACGGCATCACCGCCGACACCGAGGCCGGCCAGAAGGCCCGCGAGGTCATTCAGGGCCGCATCGAAGAGTACGACGGCGTCTGCCCGCACGCCGACCTCGGCGACTGGGGCGTCGAGGGCGACCGCGAGTGGCCGCAGTACATGTTCTCGTCGGACGAGTCGCAAGCGCCCGACGAGTGCCCGATTCGCATCACCCGCGAGCACCCGAAAGTGCCGATGGCTCCGGCGGACGACTGATGCCGGCCACCGATTCGAGGGCCGACCGATGACCGCCGCCGCCCTCCCGGCCGACGCCGTGCTCGTCTGTATCGATATGCAGGTCGGCTTCGACGACCCCGCGTGGGGCGACCGCAACAACCCCGAGATGGAGGCGCGCGTCGCCGACCTGCTCGCGGCGTGGCGCGCGGCCGACCGCCCGGTCGTCCACGTCCGCCACGACTCCACCGAACCCGACTCGCCGCTTCGGAGCGACCGCGAGGGCTTCGCGTGGAAGCCAGAGGCCGACCCCGCCGCCGACGAACCGGTGTTCACGAAGCGCGTCAACAGCGGTTTCATCGGGACCGACCTCGAAGCGTGGCTCCGCGAGCGCGACTCCTCGACGCTCGTCGTCTGCGGTCTCACGACCGACCACTGCGTCTCGACGACCACTCGGATGGCCGAGAACCTCGGCTTCGAGGTGTTCGTCCCCGCGGACGCGACCGCGACGTTCGAACGCGAGAGCTACGACGGCGAGCACTTCTCGGCCGACGAGATGCACCGCACCGCGCTGGCGCACCTCAACGGCGAGTTCGCCACCGTCGTCGAGTCGGGCGACCTGTCGTCGACGCGGTGAGCGGTCTGCTGGCTCGCCGCCGACCTGTCGGCCCCGGAGCTGTGGCTAGTTTTACATCTCCGCGTCGAGAGCGGCGCACATGGACCGCAGATTCATCGCCGTCGTCGGGGTGTTCGACCTCCTCATCGCGGGCGGTCTCGCGCTTCTCGGCGCGCTCTCCCACCCGCTTTCTGTCGCCCGGTTCGCGCTGTTCGTCGCCGCCGGCGTGCTGTTGGTCGTCGCCGGCCTCCGCGAGTCGGTCGCCCTCGGGTCGACGATCCTCCGGTGGCACGTCGTCGCGGGCGCGGGCTACGTCTGTTTCGGGCTGGCCGTGCTCGCGAACGGTCTCTCGTCCGTCCTCGACGCCCGCGGCGACCCCTATTTCGGCGGGCTGTTTGCGCTTCTGCTCGCTCCCGTGATGCTGTTCATGGGCGTCGATTACCTCCGCGGCGGCGTCCACTTCGACCGCTCGACGTTCGAGTGAGCGTCGGCACCGACGGTCGCGGGGCGTCGAGAGCGGCGTAACTCTATTCGGTTTCCTCAGGCGACCATCGTTCCATCTCCCGATTACGCAAATACATTTCCCCGTCGGGACGGAATCACCACCCAAATGGGCGTCTCGTTCCCGTACGGCGACGAACTCGCGGTGGACTTCGAGTGGCACGAGTTCACCGGCGCGGTGGGGGATTCGGTTACGGTCCTTCCCATCGTCGTCGCCGTCGCCCGCCTGACCGACCTCTCGTTGGCGGTCGTGCTCATCTGGTTCGGCGTGTTTCAGGTCGTCTGGGGGCTGTACTACGCGGCCCCGCTGTCGGTCGAGCCGATGAAGGCGCTGGCCGCGCTCGTCCTCGCCGAGACGGTCACGACCGGCGAGGCGCTCCTCGCCGGGTTCGGCCTCGGCGTCGTCCTCCTCGCCATCGGTCGCACCCGCTCGCTCGCCCGCGTGAGTCGCTACATCGGCGCGCCCGTCGTCCGCGGCGTCCAGTTCGGCGTCGCGCTCGTCCTCCTCTCGACGGGCCTCGAACTCGGCGCGGGCGACCTCCCGCTCGCCGGTCTCGCGGTCGCGGTCGCCGCCGTCGCCCTCCTCACCAGACGCTCGAACGTGAGCGCCCTCGCCGTCCTCGCGGTCGGCGGCGCGGTCGCCTTCGCCGACGTGGGCCACCTGTCGCTCACCGTCCCGTCGGTCGGCGACGCCGGATTGTTCTCGCTCGGGAACCTCTCGCTCTCGGCCGCGGAGGCCGCGGTCGCACAGTTGGCGATGACCGTCGGCAACGCCGCGCTCGCCACGTCGGTCCTGCTCGCGGACTACTTCGACCGGGACATCTCCGCCGACGAACTCGCCACCAGCATGGGCGCGATGAACCTCCTCGCGGTCCCCTTCGGCGGCTTCCCCATGTGCCACGGCAGTGGCGGCGTCGCCGGCAAGTACGCCTTCGGCGCGCGGACCGCCGGAGCGAACGTCATTCTCGGCGTCGGCTACGTCCTCGTCGCCCTGTTCGCCGCCGACGTGGTCGCCGCCTACCCGGTCGCCATGCTCGGCGTCATCCTAGCGATCATCGGCCTGCAACTGGCCCGAACGAGTCTGACCAGCCTGACCCGCGCGGACGGCTACCCCCTCGTGGTCGCTATCGGCCTCGTCGGCGTCGCGGTGAATCTGGGCGTCGCGTTCGTCGGCGGCGTGGTGGCGTGGCTGGCGTGGGAGCGCTGGGGCCACGCGGTGTGGGACGGGGAGTGACAGTCGGGCCAGTTGGTCGGATTCATAACCGACCCCGCACACGTACCACGTATGCAGACGCACATCGTTCCCGTCGGCTTCGACTACGACCGACTCGCCACCCAATGAACAGCAGTGTTCCTCAAGGGTGAAGCAAGCTGGATGTCTCTCAATAAGAGATTAACTGGTGACATTCGACGACTGTTTCGAACCCCACCTGTTCGTAGAGACTGTGCCCTATCTCCGAAGAGTGTAGCACGCTGGGCTCACTTCCTCCTTCCCGTCCAGCTCACTTCACCGAGACCTCGGTGGCGGAACTCTTCTGTCACATCGATATTATAGACTCCTGTGATGTCCCCGGTCTGAGAGAGAAGGTCGCACGCGAGGGGCACATTTTCTACTCGGCAAACTCGTGAATGAAGCGTTTGGTCTGTGGGCATCGATTCCGGTGACGACTCCTCTGTAATCTCTTTCGGCATACCAAACGTCGACACCGAGACAGTCTCAAACGCGGATATTCCGTTGCCGTCAGTCACAGCTTCGATGTCGGA
This sequence comes from Haloferax sulfurifontis ATCC BAA-897, assembly GCF_000337835.1. Classification (GTDB taxonomy): domain Archaea; phylum Halobacteriota; class Halobacteria; order Halobacteriales; family Haloferacaceae; genus Haloferax; species Haloferax denitrificans. Next base: position 110,907 of record NZ_AOLM01000023.1, read on the forward strand.
TGAGTCGTCGGGTTCTGGACCCGTTGCGAGCGACGTCAGAACCATTCCCGGTTGTACGCGCTTTGCTTGTCCGGCCATACTCGACGACAGCGACGAAGAATAATGTATAGTCGAAGAGGACGAATCACCAGGTTTCAGATTACCAGAAGACGAGGGGGCCCAGTCCCGAACTTGGAGGCGAGTATGGGTGGGAAATCTCCAAGGAAGAGGCAAATGTTGGTGGATACACAGACAAGTTGATAGGTAATCTTTGACTGGGTAACGGCTCCGATCACTCCTACTTAAAATCAAAGAGGCATACCCACATGTTTCAGCCATATTCGTACACAAAATCGGATATTCAGAGAAATTAAGATAAGATTCGTGGATACATCCCATCCTTGAATTATATTCAAGACTCAGATACTCTTATTTATACCCAAGTGATTCTAATTTATTGGATAGTTGGTTTTCCTCGCCAGGTAAGGGAACATGTTTGGCACCATCGTCCGTGATTGTTGGACGAGGTGAATCTGATTCTAGGACGGCCCAGGGCACGTCTACCAGGGGTGAAGAGCGGAGGCCATCAGGGTGGCCATAAACACGAATCGGAAATGGCCAGGCTATTTCACCGAACATGTTCCCGTGGTCTGCAGTCAACACTATACGACCGTCTATGTCATTTATGATATTCTTGATGTTCTTTAAAGCAAGATCGAGATTGGACTTATACTCTGACCAAATTTTCTTGATATCCCCGTCACCATATCGAAGCTTGCCAAACGGTCCTTCTTTGCCCGTCGTTTTTATCTGCTCATTGATTACCTGTTCTGGGTTATTTTTTGAGCCTTCATCGACTTCGGCTCCGCCAATAAATGGGATATGAGGTTGCATGAGGTGGACGACAATCCGTTTATTCGGATAATCGTCTACTGCGGCTTTAGCGGCCTTAATCATTGCCTCCGGACGTACTGTTCCAACATCGTCGTCAAAATCGTCGTGCCAAACATCTATACGGTCATGAAATGAGTCCGGTGCTACACGGGCCGTCCACGGATTTGCTGTAATATAAACTATATCCCCAAATGAGCGGCCTTCAAAAAGTCGGCTTGTCCATTCAGGTGTTGAACTAGCAGGACTTTCCACCACCTCATAAGAAGAATAATTAATACCAGAGTCCGGTATTGTTTCTTCAAACAGGTCGGCGCGACATGCATCGAGAACGAATAAAACATCCCAATCAGTGTATCTGTGTTCCCCACCAAAGGGGTCTATTGCATTACCACGTCCATAGATGCGCTGTTGTGTTGGGCTAACAACCCGGTTGATGAAGCGGTCACGCCACCAATAGCGGTCATCTCCATTCTTCGAAATCTCGGCATATGCATAACGTATCGCTGAAACACCGGGGATGCTGTCCATTAACTACATACTTAAATACAGCGTTTATTTATATTTGGGGCTTTACGACCGATATTACTTGGAAACGGTCTCACCGAATACCTACGCGAACTCTGCGGCGAGTTAGCCGAGGCGAAGGGTGACGACGTGTACCGACGTATCCTCGGCGGCGAACGGACTATTGGGGAACACTGATACTGCCAGTCACCCGGTAGCTCCTTACTCAGTGAGTCTCTGAACTCTCACACGACGGACTGTCTGCGCTCTGGTTGGACTCTGGTAGCAATGATTTCCGTCGCGTTCGCGCGCCAGAGCCATACAGAGTCAACCAACGATACTCGGGAACCCGCTCGAGTGTTGGTTTACAGCGGCAATTACCACTCTCGAACCCAAATAGCTTCGTTCAGAGGCGCCAACCCACGTATTCATTCCGAAACCGGGAGAAAACTAAAAGATCGAAGGCCTCTACGTCTGAAATCTCACGAGGACGCGGCGGCAAACACCGGGAATATGCATACCAATGGCCGCCAGTCTGGGACTTTTTATAACTGCCACACCACCGTACCACGTATGCAGACGCACATCGTTCCCGTCGGGTTCGACTACGACCGACTCATCGCGCCGCTCATCCGCGATCAGTTGGACGTGGACCGCGTCATCCTCCTCGAAGGGGCCGTCGGGAGCGAGGCGAACGTCGAGTACTCGCGGAACCTCTCGGGCAAACTCGAAAAGGACTTCGAGAACCTCCTCGGCGCGGAGACCGAACGCGTCATCGTCGACGACGTGTACGACTACGACGCGGCGTTCGAGCAGGCGTACGACCTCATCAACGCCGAACTCGACGCCGACGACGAACTCCGCGGCGACGACGACGAACCCGGCGAGGTGTGGGTCAACGTGAGCGCGATGCCCCGGCCGGTCTCCTTCGCGTTCGCCACCGCCGCCCACTCCATCATGGTCGAGCGACAGGCCGACCGCGAGCGCATCCACACTTACTACACGGCCCCCGAGAAGTACCTCGAAACCGAACTCGCCGAGGAACTGCGAACCGAGCGGGCGCTCCTTTCGGACCTCCTCGAATCCGGCGAAATCGACGCCGACCGCATCCGCGAGCGCCTCGACGCCACCTCCGACCTGCTGTCGGAGTTCGACGAGCGCGGGACGACCATCGGCGCGAAGCAGATTGACGGCCGCCACATCGTCGAGCTCCCGGTGGCGTCGTTCTCCAACGTCAAGCCGTTCGAGGAGGTCATCCTGTTCAAACTCGGCGAACACGGCGAGTTCGGGTCGGTCTCCGAACTCGCGGAGGCGCTCGCCCGCGAGATGAACGAGGAGTACACCGACTCCTTCCGGTCGAAGGTCATCTACAACGTCGACCGCCTCGGCCCCGGCGGCAAGGGCTACATCGAACAGGAGGAACGCGGGAAGTCCTACCGGACGCGCCTCTCCAGAATCGGCGAGTTGTGGGTCCGCGCCCACGCCGACAGCGACGAGTTCCGGACGAGCGAGGAGTGAGGTCGGCGGCGACGATAGTAGGCATCTGACGGCTATCTGATGGCGGTTTTGTGAGGTTCGAACCGGCGATACTCCAAGCTGGCTCGGGGCGTGACGGTTATATCAGAATATTCTGGTAACTATCGAAGAACGGTTATGAGCTCCGGAGTGCTATACACTAGCTCCTATGCCGCTATACATGGACGTACACCGGAACGTAGAGGGGAGTGCGAAAGACGTCGCCGAGGCCCACCGTGCAGACCTGGAGACGCAGGGCAAGTACGGAGTGAACTACAAGCACTACTGGGTCGACGAGACGGACGGCGCGGTGTTCTGTCTCTTCGAGGCACCGAACAAGGAGGCCGGGGCGAAAGTCCACGAAGAGGCCCACGGCCTCGTCGCCGACGAGATATTCGAAGTCCAGCAAGGCGAGTGAGCGCGGCCAGCGCACCCCTCGGCGCGTCCGTTTGGCGCGACTGTTTTTCGGTTCTCAGAACTCCAGCCCGGACGGGTCAGCCGACGGCACGAGCGGACTCGTCGGCAGTTCCGCCGGCGGGTCGGGGAGGTTGTACTCGCGGGGGGCCACGTCGTTCGGACCGTCGGGGTAGAACACCGACGCGAGCAGTTGGACGTGGTCGCGGCCCGCGTCGAGTTCGAACTGGCCGCCGCCGTACAGCGACATCCCGCGTTCGTCGGCGTACTCGATGGTGTCGAACAGCGACTCGACCGTGCCGAATCGCGAGGGTTTGACGTTTAGCCACGACGGCTCGAACGGGAGGGATTTCACGGATTCGACGCCGGTAATCGGGGCGTCCCACGAGACGCGGCCCTCGTGGCCGTCGAACAGCGGGCGCGTCTCGTCGGTGAACGCCGGGTCCTCGACGACGGCGTCGGGAAAGCCCGACAGGACGCGCTCGTAGAGTTCCGGGTCCGGGGCTTGGTCCACCTCGGTTCCCTCGTACTGCCCTTTGAGGTCGAGGATGCGGACGCAGTCGCGGGCGGCGAGCGACGACACAAGCTCGTCGTGCCAATCAGTTGTCGGGTCGAGTTTGAACTCGCAGTCGGGGTCGCGGTCGAGGAGCGCCTCGACGCGGTCGGCCGACGGCGGGTCGCCGAGTCGGGTGCTCGCCACGAACCGAACCGGGTCGCGCTCGCGGCCGACGGCGGACGCGAGGTCGGTTCCGGCCTGCCGGAGCGCGAGGTCGAGGCCGGCGGATTCGAGCGCCCAACGCCGGTAGTGTTCGGCCGTCTCGCGTTCGGGCGGTTTCGTCGGGAACAGGTCGACGCCGTCGAGCGCCGCGGAGAAGTCGGCGAAGGAGTCGTAGCTTTCGGCGAGGTCGAAGGCGTCCGCGGGCGCGTCCGCGAGGGCGTCGTGGTCCTCGGCGTCGTACGTCACGTCCTCGCCGCGGCCGACCGCGCCGTCGCCGGCGAGCGAGAACACCGTGGTCTTGCGGAGGAAGCCGCTCGACGTGTCGCTCTCGAAGCGGTCGCGGGAGACGGACTCGACGGTTAGCGGCAGGTCGGCCACGCGGTCGAAGAGGCGCATGGCCCGTCGGTTAGGGTCGGCGGGACAAAAGGCTACGTCCGGGTCAGTCGGTAGCGCGTCGGTTCCCGGTCAGTCGATGACGCCTCGTTCGAGCTTTGCGACCCGCGTCGCGAGCGCGAGGAACGTCGCCGCGACCGTCAGGAGGACCGCGCCCGCCGCGGCGTACTCGTGGGCGGGCGAGACGTGCTGGACGACGCCGTCGACGATTGGCTCGGCCGGGATGAGCGTGTGGTGCGGCGTGCCGGCGATGGGGACGAAGTAGTCCACGAGGTCGTTGAGGCCGTACCAGCCGACCGCGACGAGGACGGCGAGAGACGGGAACTCGGCGTACCGCTGGATGAGAAACGCCTCGACGACCATGGCGAGGTGGCTCCAAAAGAGGAAGTTGTACATCGCCCAGTGGAGGTACGAGAAGTCGGCTTTGAACGCGAGGAGGACGTACGGCGTCCACAGCCCGAGTTTGAGACAGCCGAAGAACGCGAGGGCGTTGACGTACTCGTTGGACCGTCCGAGTTTCCAGAGCGCGAGCGACAGCGCGATGAACAGCGTGGCGACCGGGCTGTCGGGGACGAGCGGCCACATCACGACCGGTTCGATGCTGAACTGGTAGCCGTAGTACCAGAAGCCGAAGGCGGTCCCGACGAGGTTGATGACGACCACGAGCCAGGCGATGTTGAGACCGAAGTTCTCCAGCCACTCCGGCAGGGGTGCGAGCCACCGCGGCAGGTCGGTCCCCGCCGGGAGGCCGTCGTCGTCGAGCAGTCGGCGCAGTCGGGTCGCCGCGTCCATACCCACGCCGAAGCGGGGGTGGACAAAAGTGATGCCGGTCTCGGTGACTGCGGCCGGTGTCGGCGGGCGGGGATTACGCTGGCGGCACTGTTGAAATCCTCAGCCGCTGATAGCTTGCTGAGGGCGTGCTGAATATAGCGCGCGAGTCGGTCAACGTTTTATTTTCACGTGTGTACAAAATACCATATGAAAAGCCCGGAATCAAACGACAGTAATGGTTCGTGGGTTGATTCACACCCCACTACGTTTTTTATATACTTAGTCGCATCCGGCGTTGTAGCAGGGCTAATCTACTCATTCGTATTGAATCAGCCTCTCTCTAGAGGACTTTTGTACGGCATCACTGCTGGGATTACGTTCGCTACTCTCAACTCTGTGTTTGGAGATTAACTCTTGAGGAGATACGAGACTCGTCCTCTGAGTGTTGCACGCGACATTTGTCAAAAAACAGAGCAGTTCAACAGAATCACCACAACTCGACCCGAGCGCGAAACACGACCTGTGCGGAATGCGAACGGTTGACGGATGGAAGCGACCGCTTAAGTAAACCCAGTCGCAAGCGACGGATATGCCAGAGGAGACCGACCTGGAGGAGCTTCGGCGCGGGACCGAACTCGTCAAGCGCGGGTTCGCCCAGATGCAGAAGGGCGGCGTCATCATGGACGTCGTAAACGCAGAGCAAGCGAAAATCGCGGAGGAGGCCGGCGCGGTCGCCGTCATGGCGCTCGAAGCCGTCCCGGCGGACATCCGCAAGCGCGGCGGGGTCTCCCGGATGGCCGACCCCGAGACGGTCAAAGAGATCATCGACGCCGTCTCCATCCCGGTGATGGGGAAGGCCCGCATCGGCCACTTCACCGAGGCGCAGATTCTCGAGTCCATCGGCGTCGACATGATAGACGAGAGCGAGGTGCTCACCCCGGCGGACAACGACTACCACATCGACAAGCGCGAGTTCACCTCGCCGTTCGTCTGCGGCGCGCGCAACCTCCCCGAGGCGCTCCGCCGCATCAACGAGGGCGCGGCGATGATTCGCACCAAGGGCGAGGCCGGCACGGGCGACGTGAACCAGGCCGTCACGCACCAGCGCACCATCAAACACCAGATTCGGTCGCTGACCGGCCTCAACTTCGACGAGCGCGAGAAGTGGGCCCGCGAGCACGAAGCGCCCGCCGAACTCGTCCACGAGACGGCCGAGATGGGTCGCCTGCCGGTGGTCAACTTCGCGGCCGGCGGCATCGCTACGCCCGCGGACGCCGCGCTCATGATGTACCACGAGTGCGACGGCATCTTCGTGGGCTCCGGCATCTTCGGCGCGGAGGACCCCGAACAGATGGGTGAGGCCATCGTCGAGGCCGTCAACAACTGGGACGACCCCGACACGCTCGCCGACATCGCCGCCGGCATCGGCAAGGGCATGAAAGGCGAGGCGAACGTCGGCATGGCCGACGAGGACAAACTGCAGGGTCGCGGCGTCTAACGCGGCGACGCCCGGCAGACGACGGCTGACTCACCGTCTCGGTTTTCGATTCCGATTCCGATTCCGCTTTTCTCTGTCTCGGCGCGACGCCCGTCTCAGGCGAGGAGTCCCGACTTCCCCTCTTTTTTCCCCTTCGCGTCGTCGGACGACTCCTCGCCGAGGAGGACGGTGACCGGGCCGTCGAAGTTGAGCATGACCGACTGCGTCATGTCCCGAGAGATGAGCTTCCCGGCGGGCGACCGGCGGCGACCGGCGATAAAGAGGTGGTCACAGCCCTCCCAGCGGGCCGTCTCTAAGATGGTGTCCGCCTCGGGGCCGATGTCGGCGACGATACGGTAGTCGAGATCCAGCCCGTCGAACGCCTCGCGGGCGACGCGCTTGGCGCGGCGGGTGGCCGACTCGATAGCTTGGTCGATGCCGTACACCACGTCCGGGGAGCCGACGCTGGCGAGCGCCGAGCGGGTCCGCTCGAACTCCTCGTCCGGGAGGACGGTGAGGACGACGAGCTCCGCGCCGCTCCCGGCGGCGAGTTCGCCGGCCTCGCGGAGGATTCGGTGCGACCGTTCTTCGGGGGAGACGACGACGAGTGCTCGTTCCATGGTTCGAATATATCGTGATAGTGAGAAAAGTCTTCTCGGAATCGTGTTACCAGCGACCGCGATAACGCGTTACAGTAGCTCAGACGCGAGAAAAGACGAAGGTGGCGTGTGAGTGTGGTTCGCTCTGTACCACTCAGGACTCGAATACTTCGGCCCCGCGACCGACCCGCGTCTTGTAGGCGCGGGCGTCCACGTCCGCCTCGTCGAACGCTTCGAGCATCGCGCCGGCGACGCGGGTGCGGTCGGCGGCTTGGCAGACGCCGAGGACCGACGGGCCCGCTCCGGAGACGGTGACGCCGGTCGCGCCCGCGTCGAGGGCGGCCTTGCGGACCTCGTGGTAGCCGTTGATGAGTTCTGCTCGCGCGGGCGTGACGACGCGGTCGTCCATCCCCGCGCCGACGAGGTCGGCGTCGCGGCGGCACATCCCGACCGCGAGCGTCGCCGCCCGGCCGACCGT
>NZ_AOLM01000024.1 GCF_000337835.1 Haloferax sulfurifontis ATCC BAA-897
GCCCCCGACCGGTCGCTCCCCGCGCGGGCGAAGACGCACAACTATCTCAACGGCATCCTCGCGCGCGTCGAACTCCGCGTCACCGGCGCGGACGAGGCGCTCATGCTCGACGCCGACGGCTACGTCACCGAGGGCGCGACGAGCAACCTCTTTTTCGTCGACGACGATGCGCTCTGCACGCCGAGTCTCGACGGCCCGGTCCTCCCGGGCATCACCCGCCGCGTCGTCCTCGACTTCGCTCGACAGGAGGGCATCCCCATTCGGGAGCGGCGCTTCACGCCCGACGACGTGCGCGACGCGAACGAGGCGTTCCTCACGAACTCGACGTGGGAACTCCGACCCGTCGAGACGGTCGACGGCATCGAGGTCGGCGACGGCCCGGTGACAAAACTGCTCTCGCGGCTCTACGACGACTACGTGGAGCGACGCCACTACGGCGGTGGCGGTGGCGGTGGCGACGGCGACAGTGTCGGCGACGACGAGAACTGAGTCGCGCCGCCGCGCTCGCCGTCAGAACTCGACGTTCGAACTCGAACTCCGGTCGGCCGGGTCGGTCTCGATTTCGCCCTGCCCGACGTAGTCGAACTCGTCGTCGGCGAGGAAGACGTGGTCGCCGTCGACCGTGATTTCGAGGTCGTCGAGCACCGCGCCCTCGCAGGGGCCGTAGTTGCAGTAGCCCGTGTCGGCCTCGAAGTACGCGCCGTGGTTCTGGCAGATGACCTCGCCGTTTCGCATCGGCGCGCCCGAGCCCTTGTCGAGTTTGATGTGCGTCAGGTGCATGCAGTAGTTCAGCCACCCTTGGATGCCGTCGTCGGTGCGCACGAGGATGGCCTCGCGCTCCTCGGCGTCGGCGTCGTCGGCCGCGCGGACCCGAAAGAGAAAGGTCGTGTCGTCGGGCACGTCGCCGACCGCGCAGATTCGTTCGAGGTCGCTCATTGTGCTCTCGTTGGGTCGGGGTCGAAAATCTCCTTCGAAAGCGGTCGATTGGGACGACGGCGCGAAGTCTCGCCCTCACTCGTCGAGACCCATCCGAAAGAGGGAGAGTATCCAGTAGCCAGCACCCACGAACAGGAGGAGTCCGAAGCTACCCACGAGGAGATTTCCGGTTCCCAGTTGGCGTGTCCAACCGAACCCGAGTATCGCGACGATGGCGAGGAGTCCGCCGAGTATCGCTCGCTGGACCGCAGACCAAAGCTCTGTTCCCGAATCTGTAGAGGGCATACTCGGGCCCTACTCGCGGAGTGATTATCAATATGTGTTTCAAATTTGAAACTTCTGAAGGTTCGGGACTCACGCTGTCGCGAGTTCGAGAACGTAGACGTAGACCTCATTCGCACCGGTTCGCGGCGCTCCCCGGTTCAGCTCTACTGCGCTATGCGGCTGACCTCGTGGGTCGCGCCGAGCCGAGACTCGGCGCTCAGGAGTTGAGGTCGGCAAAACCATAGCGGGAGGTAGATTTGAACGACGCGAATCTCGCTTCGCTCGATTCTCTGGTTCAAACTACCTGTTGGGATTACCACGAAAAACGGGCCGCCGCGGCGCAATGAAACGCGCCGCTTGGGGTGTAGTTTTCAGGAGAATAGCGGGAGGTAGATTTGAACCTCGGTCGCTGACGCTCCCCGGTTCAACTCTACTGAGCTATGTGGCCGACCTCGTGGGTCGCGCCGAGCCGAGACTCGGCGCTTAGGAGTTGAGGTCGGCAAAACCATAGCGGGAGGTAGATTTGAACTACCGATCTCCGGGTTATGAGCCCGGCGGAATCTCCTGGCTATCCCATCCCGCTGAATCAACAAACGAGTCTGCTATTGTTAAGACTTCTGTTTCGGGAGCCGTGTGTCAATTTTCACCGTGAGTCGCGCTGACTCGAACGGGCCGCGATGCGCCAGGTGAACAGGCTTTCTGCGACGTAGTTCAGGAGCATCGACGCGCCGATAGCGAGGGGGAGCGGGATGAGTTCCCAGAGGTCGAGACCGGCGACCGGAATCGACAGCGGCACCTCGCCGAGCGCCCGGACGACGAGCACCTGCACGAGGAGGCCGCCGCTCCTGACGAGGTTCGACTTCACGAAGCGCCGCACCTTCGCGGTGAGCAGGTCCGAGCCGGCCCCCGCGAACGTCCAGCGGTCGTTGATGACGAACATGACGACGATGGCGAGTTCCGCGCCCGCGAGCTTCGCGAGTTCGTTGGCGACGCCGAAAAAGACGATGAGGAGACTGCTCAGAGAGAGGTCGAACACCGCGCCGACCGCGCCCACGGAGGCGAACTTGCCGAACCGAACGCCGGACGCGAGTTCCGACAGGCGGTCAGTCATCCGTGACCTCCGCCGAGAACCGCTCGACGAGGCTCCGCTCGTCGCTCCGAGCGTCAAGGAGTTCGTGGAGGCGGTCCTCGCGGATCGTCCGGGCGCGGTGGCGCGACCGGAGGAGCCCGCGGGCCATCTTGAGCGTCGTGTCGACCGGCGAGACCGTCGAGTTGGGCTGGTCCTCCCAGACGACCGGCACCTCGGCCACGCGGTGGCCGAACGCGCCCGAGACGGCGATGAGTTCGATGTCCCACGCGAACCCCGACTCGTACAGGTGGGTCCGAACGTCGTTCCACGCCGCGGCGGTGACGGCCTTCGCGCCGCACTGGTAGTCGTACAGCGGGACCTCGGTCAGGTGGCGGGCCAGCCACGCGAAGCCGTCGCCGAGGTAGCGCCGGGCGACCGTCTGGTGGGAGGCGACGGTCGCGTTCGGGTGGCGGCGCGACCCCACGGCGAGGTCGGCACCGTCGCGGACGGCGGCGACGACGTCGGCCATCGACGCGGCCGGCGTGCTCCCGTCGGCGTCGGCGAACGCGAGGACGTCCGTGCCGAGCGACTCGAATCCGGCGGTGATAGCCGCGCCCTTGCCGCGGCGGGCGTCGACGGCGTTCACGTCGGCGACGGCGGGGAGGTCGTCGAGGGCGTCGAGCGTCTCGGACCGCGGCGCGTCGAGTTCGACGCGGACCGCATCGGGGTCCAGCGCCTCGACGAGGGCGCGGACGTAGGGGACCAGACGCTCGGGGTCGGGCCGATAGGCGGGGACCACCACCCCGACAGACTGCGACATGCACGACCATTCACTCAATGGGGTAAAAAGCGAACCGCTCTGTGACGCACCGGCCATCACAAAACGTATTGCACCTGCGGCGCAGTCATCGGACAGATGGAGTACGCCCTCGTTGTCCGGTGGTTACTGCTGTTTGCGGCCCTCTGGGCGGTCGGCCTTCCACTCGCTACCCGCCTGTTCCGACGACTTCCGGGCCGCGGTGCCGGATTCGCCCTCCCCGTCTCGCTCGTCGCGTTGACCCTCCCGGCCTACTACGTCGGCCACCTCTCGTTCGGCTCCGCCGCCCTCGTCGCCGGCGTCGGGACGCTCCTCGTCGCCTCGGCAGTCGCGGGTCTCGACCTCGGCGCGCTCCGCCGCGGCGACCTCCGACTCGCGCCGGGCCTCGACATCGACCGGCGCGCCGTCGCCGACGCGGCCGCGGTGTTCCTCGTCGCCTTCCTGTTCGCCGTGGCGCTCCGGGCGCTCGACCCGGCAGTCCACGCCGGCGGCGGCGAGAAGTTCCTCGACTTCGGCCTCCTCCAGTCGCTCGCTCGCGCGTCGGTCCTCCCGCCGGAGGACATGTGGTTCGCCGGCGAGCCGGTCCGCTACTACTACGGCGGCCACCTCGTTTCGACTCTCCTCGCGCGGCTCGCCGGCACCGACCCGTCGTTCGCCTACAACCTCGCGCTCGCCGGCTTCTTCGGCCTCCTCGTCACCGCGGCGTTCGAACTCGGACGGGGCGTCGCGACCGCCGCGGGCGCGAACGGCCGACTCGCCGGCCTGCTTTCGGCGTTCTTCGTCGGCTTCGCCAGCAATCTCGTCACCGCGGGGCGCTTCCTCCTCGCCGCGCTCCCCGAGGGGCTCCGCCGCCCCGTCGCGCAGGCCGTCGCCGAGCGCTCGCAGTACACCGTCTCGCAGGTGCTCGCGGGCACGTCGAGCTTCTCGTACTGGGACGCGAGCCGCGTGATTCCGGGCACCATCAACGAGTTCCCGCTTTTCGCGTGGCTCAACGGCGACCTCCACGCCCACATGATGGGCACGCCGTTCCTCCTCCTCGCGGCCGGCCTCGCCTTTGCGTACTTCCGGACGCCGGAGGAGGCGGTCGGCGAGCGCCGACTCCTCGTCGCCGCGACGACGCTCGTCGGCGCGCTCCAAGTCGTCGTCGACACGTGGAGCTTCCCGTCGGTGTTCGGCGTGCTGTTCCTCGGGACGGTCTTCGCGCCCGCACGCCCGTGGACGTTATTTCCCGGTCGGGAGCGCGTTCGCTCGGTCGTCGGCGACAGCCCAGTCGCCGGTGAAGTGGCCCGCCTCGTCGGCGCGGTCGCGGCGGTCGGACTCGCGGGCGTCGCCGCCGCCGGCCTCGCCAGTCCGTTCCTCCTCGGCGCGGTCGCGGGCGGCGGGAGCGCCCGGACGGTCGAGCTTCTGTCGCCCGACCAGCGAAGCGGGTTCGGCGCGCTGGCGCTCGTCCACGGGGCGTTCCTCGCGGCGTTCGCGGGGTACTACGTCCGCCGCCTCGGCTCCCGAGACGGACTCGGCAGGCGCGAGTGGGCCGTCCTCATCGGGAGCGTCGCGGCGCTGACCGTCGTCGCGGCCGCCCAGTCGTTCGCCGCGCTCGCGCTCGTCGCGCCCCTCGTCGCCGTCGGGTGGGTGCTCCTCCGGTTCGCCGACGACCCGCGGTTCGAGACGGTGCTCGTCGTCGCCGGCGCGGGCCTCGTGACGCTCGTCGAACTCGTCTACGTCAACGAGCAGGCCGGCCCCGGTCGGATGAACACGGTGTTCAAGACGTACATGCAGGTGTGGGTGCTCTGGGGGAGCGCGATGGGGGCCGTGTTGGCCGGCTTCGTCGGCGACGCGGTCGCCGCGGGCGACGTGTCGCTCCCGAGAGTCGACCTCGGCGTTCGCGGGGGGGCGGTCCGGGTCGCCGGCGTCGGCTTCGTTGTCCTCCTCGTCGCCTCCACGTCGGTGTACGGGGGACTGGCCGTCGTCGACCACGCGAACTCGCCCCGACAGGAGGAGACGCTGGATGCGACGGCCTTCGCGGAGTGGCGGCACGGAAACGAGTCGACGGCCATCGCGTGGCTCGACGAGACCGTCGAGGGCAACCCGACGATGCTCACCGCGCCGGGGACGACGTGGTCCGAGACGGTGACAGACGAGCGCGAGACCGTCATGTACGGCTGGCGCGGGAACCCCGAATCGAGCCTGACGGGCGTGCCGACGGTCGCCGGCTGGGCGCACGAAGTCGGCTACCGCGGCCCCGAGGCGTACTACGACCGCGTGCGCGACGTGGACGCGATGTACGTCGGAAGCGAGTCGACGCGGGCGCGGCTCATCGAGCAGTACGACGTGCAGTACGTGTGGGTCGGCCCGGGCGAGCGCGCTCGCTACGGGGAGATAGAGACGGACGTGGCGTGGCTGACGCCGGTCCACCGGTCGGGGTCGGTCGCGGTCTACGAGGTAGAAGAAGCGAGGCTACCTTAGGCCGCGCCGCGCTCGCGGACGACCTCGACGGCCTCGGCGTCGACGCCCTCGGTGTCGAGCCAGTGCGGGACGAACTCGCGCTTTTCGAACGCCTCGCGCTCGTCTTCCGTGCCGACGGTACACCACAGCTGGACGCGGTCGGGGCCGTGCCAGTCGCCCTGTCGGTCGACGGAAAACAGGACGTACTCCTCGCCGTCGTGCTCGATGACGCCGTCGCGCCGGACGCCGGGGTCGCCGTGGATGATGAGCTTCTTCATGTGCCGGGATTGGTACAGTCACCGCTTAATCGCTTCGGCTTCGGGCGTGCCCCGCGAGGCGGGTGCGTCGCGGTCGCGCCCCCTCCGTGGCCTGCCCACACGTAACATGGCGAACGCCCGGTCGCGGCGGGTTCAGGGGCCGCGTCGAACCAAACGGGTTTTAACGGGCCACACCAAAACCCACCACAAGGTCGATATCTATGCAGATGCCACGCCGTTTCAACACGTACTGCCCGAACTGCAAGGGACACCACGAACACGAAGTGGAGAAAGTCCGGACGGGACGCCCGACCGGGATGAAGTGGAACGCCCGTCAGACGCGACGCGGCAAGGCCACTATCGGTAACGCCGGTAAGTTCTCCAAGGTCCCCGGTGGCGACAAGCCGACGAAGAAGACCCACCTGAAGTACATCTGCTCCGACTGCGGCAAGGCCCACATGCGCGAGGGCTGGCGCGCCGGTCGCCTGGAGTTCCAGGAGTAAATCATGGCAGGAAACTTCTACAAGGTCGCGTGTAGCGACTGCGAGAACGAACAGGTCGTCTTCGGAAAGGCCTCCTCGGTCGTCAACTGCGCCGTCTGCGGGACGACCCTCGCCACGCCGACCGGCGGCAACGCCGAGTTCCACGGCGAGGTCGTCGAGACGGTCGAGCGTCGCGACAGCGACGAACTTGAGGCGTAACTCCCCGGAGGACCTCGTATGAAGTACAGCGGATGGCCTGACCCCGGCGAACTCGTCGTCGGAAAGGTAGACGATATCGCGGACTTCGGCGTCTTCGTCGACCTCGAAGAGTACGAAGACAAACGCGGCCTCTGCCACATCAGCGAGGTCGCCAGCGGATGGATCAAGAACGTTCGCGACCACGTCCGCGAGGGACAGACAGTCGTCGCTAAAGTGCTCGAAGTCAACGAGAGTTCCCAGCAGATCGACCTCTCGATCAAGGACGTCAACGAGCACCAGCGCAAAGAGAAGATTCAGGAGTGGAAAAACGAGCAGAAGGCCGACAAGTGGATGGCGCTGGCGTTCGGCGAGGACATCGCCGACGACCGCTACCAGTCCATCGCCGACGCCCTGCTCGCCGAGTTCGAGTCGCTCTACGACGGCTTCGAGCAGGCCGCGATTCACGGTATCGAGGCGCTCGAAGGCGTCGAACTCGGCGACGACGAACTCGAAGCAATCGTCGACACCGCGCGTCAGAACGTGTCGGTGCCCTACGTCAACGTCACTGGCTACGTCGACCTGCGCTCGCCCGCGGGCGACGGCGTCGACGACGTGAAAGAGGCCCTGAAGGCCGCCGAGGGCGACGGCGAAATCGGCGACGAAATCGAGCTGTCTGTCACGTACGTCGGCGCGCCCGAGTACCGCGTCAAGGTCAAAGCGCCCGACTACAAGACCGCCGAGACGGAGCTCGAATCGAGCGTCGCTCGCGCCCGCGAGGTCATCGAGGCCGCGGGCGGCACCGCGGAGTACCACCGCGAACGTAGCGGCGACGAAGAGTAATCGCATGAAATCGGACATCCGGGTGTGTAGCGCGTGGCGCGACCGCCACGCCCGCCCGGTGTACTCGCTTTCTGAGACCTGTCCGGAGTGCGGCGCACCCACGGAGAACAGCGCGCCCGCCCCGTACAACCCCGAAGACCCCTACGGCGAGTATCGCCGCGCGCGGAAGCGCCGTCTCGCCGAGGAGTCGGAGTAGCCGGCTTCGGCTACCGACGCTCTCTTAACCGGCGCGTCCGCCACTACGTGCATGGACGACATCGAAATCGAGGCTGTCGAGGAGGTCGACCTCACCGACCCCGTGCTCATCGAGGGGCTACCGGGCGTCGGGAACGTCGGCAAACTCGCCGTCGAGCACCTGCTGGAGGAGTTCGAGGAGGCCACGCTGGTCCGCCGCGTCTACGCCGACGTGTTCCCGCCGCAGGTGACCATCGACGAGGGCGTCGCCGAGCTGACTCACGTCGCGATTCACGCCGTCGAGACGCCCGGCGAGGGGCCGGACCTCCTCCTTCTCACCGGCGACCACCAGGCCCAGTCGAACGAGGGACACTACCACCTCACCGACGCCTTCCTCGACATCGCCGAGGAGTTCGGCGTCGAGCGCCTGTTCGCGCTGGGCGGCGTCCCGACCGGCGAACTCGTCGACGAGCCGTCGGTCCTCGGGGCCGTCGCCGACGAGTCCCGCCTCGACGAACTCGAAGACGCGGGCGTCGAGTTCCGCGAGGACGAACCCGCCGGCGGCGTCGTCGGCGTCTCCGGGTTGCTTCTCGGCCTCGGCGGTCGCCGCGGGCTCGACGCGACCTGCCTGATGGGCGAGACGAGCGGCTACCTCGTCGACCCCCAGAGCGCGCAGGTCGTCATCGAAGTCCTGCAGGACCTCCTCGACTTCAGCGTCGACTTCGAGTCGCTCGAAGAGCGCGCGGAGGAGATGAAGGAGGTCGCCGCGAAGATCCAGGAGATGCAACAGCAACAGCAGGGAACCATCGCCAGCGACGACGACCTCCGGTACATCGGCTGAGGCCGCTCCGGCGTCGCGGGCCGTCGTCTCTCGTCTCGTCTCGACGCCTCTCTTCCCTTCGCGTCTCTTCGCGTCTCGTCTCGTTTTCGAACTGCGGTCTCAGGCTTCGATGATGTCGTCGTCTGCGAACTCCGGAACGACGATTTCGCCGTCGAGCGACTGCACCGCCCGGCCGCCGACGCGAATCTCCGCGCCGACCCGCACGCGGACGGTTCCCGGGCGGTCCACGAAGTGGCCCTGTTCGATGCGGAGTTCGTCGGGCATGGAGTCGAACGCGCCGACCTGCCGGAGGTACGCGCCGCAGGCGCCGGCGGCGGTGCCGGTCGCGGGATCCTCGGAGATGCCGATGCCGGGCGCGAAACACCGCGCGTGGAGCGTCGAGTCGCCGTCGATGGCGTCGAAGGTGTAGGCGTAGACGCCCGCCGTGTCGTGTTCGGCGGCGAGGTCGGCGATGGCGGCGTCGTCCGGGTCCGCACCCGAGAGGTGTTCGAGGAAGTTGACCGGGACGACGAGGAAGGGAAGCCCGGTGGAGGCGACCGCGACCGGGAGGTCCGCGCCAACGTCGCGGAGGGCGGCGTCGTCGACGCCGAGCGCCGCCGCGAGGCGGTCGTAGTCGACCTCCAAGGGCCGGACCGTCGGCGCGTCCTGCGTCATCCACACCTCGCCGAGGTCGCCGAGTTCGATGTCGAGGGTGCCGACGTTCGTCTCCAGCGTGTGCGTGCCCGGTTCGAGTTCGCGCTCGGCCGCGAGGTGGGCGTGAGCCGCGATAGTCGCGTGGCCGCAGAGGTCGACTTCCTGTTGCGGCGTGAAATAGCGGATGCGGCGGTCGGCGGCGGCCGACGAGCAGACGAACGCCGTCTCGCTCGCGCCGAGTTCGGCGGCGACGGCGCGCATCTGTTCCGCGTCGAGGCCGTCGGCGTCGGGGACGACCCCGGCCGCGTTGCCGGACAGCGGTTCGGTCGTGAAAGCGTCGACGAGGAGGGCGCGTCGGCTATCCATGGAAAGGCGCACTGCACGGCGATGTATCAAACCAGCGGGTCGGCGGTCGGGTCGTGTGAGAAGGGAGGAGGGCGATACGAGCGGGCGCGGTTCGGGCGCGAGTTGGTCGACCGCGACCGATTCACGCGCGGGTCCACCGGACGCGGCCGCTCGTTTGAGCCGCGCCGTCGCCCTGCATCACTTCGCGCATGTTCATACAGCCGGGACACCCGACGACCTCGTCCATGTCGTTGCCGAAGACGCGGACGAAGTCGCGGGAGACGAACTCACCACAGTTACCACACGTGTGCATTCCTGTTTCACCTACAAATCCGCATACTCCTGCGCTCGATATAACTATGCCCCTTGTTAACATACGTTAGTGTCCGCCTGAACGACGGATTTCCCGGTTAGTTGTTGAATAACGCCGGTTCGAGCGGTTTTGGCACGCCGACACACGGGCGGGGCGAGTCGTACAGATTAAAGGGCGTCAGGCGCGGCAGTACGCACGGTGAACGGAAGATATGGGCGACCTCCCCGACGAGTTTAACTGTACTATCACGAACTGGGAGTACATCTACGGCCTCTGCCGCGACGTCTCTGACGAGGTCAAGACATCCGAGTTCGAACCCGACGTCATCGTCGCGTTGGCCCGCGGCGGCTGGTTCGCGGGCCGGTGTATCTGTGACTTCCTCGGGCTGGACGACCTGACGAGCCTGAAGATGGAACACTACGTCGGGACGGCCCAGAAGTCGAACGAGCCGGAGGTCCGCTACCCGATGCCGGAAGGGAGCGTCGAGGGCAAGGACGTGCTCATCATCGACGACATCGCCGACACCGGCGGCTCCATCAAGCGCGCACACGAGTACGTCAACGAGCGCAACGCGGGCGAGGTCCGGACCGCGACGCTCCAACTCCTCCAGACCAGCGAGTTCGAACCCGACTACGTCGGCGAGCGCCTCGAAGCGTGGGCGTGGGTCGTCTACCCGTGGAACTTCATCGAGGACATGATAGACCTCACCTCGGGCGTCATGGCGAAGGCCGACGACGACACGTTCGAACTCGAAGACGTCCGCCACTACCTCGCGGAGTTCCACGACGTGGACCGCATCGAGATGGAAATCGCCCAACCCGACCGGATGCCGGAAGTCATGTCCGAGATGGAGCGCCGCGGCTACGTCGAGTCCACCGGCGACGGCGCGTGGCGACTCCTCGAAAACGACGGCGTCGGAGCCTGAACGCGGGGTCGCTCGCTCCGGCCTCGTTCGACTGCTTCGGCGCTGTTGAATTCTCTTGAGGTCGACAGGGCGAGTGTGACCCAGACGGCGGATGTAGTCAGCGCGGTTGCGACCGCCCGTAGAGACGCCGTCGCGGCTCACGGGCGAAAACAGGACCGGATGTCGGGCGAAGCGGCCGTCGAATCGTACGGACGTCCGGCGGTCGGTCGCTCAGGCACCCATGTTCGCCACTTTCTCGGCGAACTCGGCGTGGAGGTCGGCGTGGTGATGGACGACCTTCCACTCGCCTTTCTCCTTCCGGTAGACGTTGGTCGTCCGACCCTCCAGGGACATCGGTTCACCCGCAAACGTCCACGACACCGACTCAGTACAGAGTTCGTACGCGGCGTCGCCGATGACGCGGATGGCCTGGTCCGACCGGGTGACCGTGCCATCCGAACTCGCCGATGCGACGCCGGCGAAGGACCCGGAGACGGCCTCCCATCCCGTTTCCCGCCCACCGATTGGATGCATGGTCGTCACGTCGTCCTCGTGTGACCAGCTGTCCGCCATGGAGTCGGCGTTCCCGTTCGCCATCGCTTCTAGTGCCCCGTAGAACTGGTCGGATGCGGCTCGGACGTCGTCTTCGGCTGCTACGCGTTTTGTAGACATTACAAACCTCACCGTAACGACGACTCCTGAGCATATATACTAAATAGATGAGATTTCGTACGGTCAGCTATTTCGGACGTTTAGCCGGTTCGACCCCGACGACTCGTTTCGGCCAGAGTAAGACGGAGAGACAGTACACGCCGGTAACAGACTGTTCGCACGGACACTGGACACAAGACTCACACCGGGGATTCAGCACAGTCTCGACAAACTATCACCAGACGAGAATACCAACGGGGCCACGTATCCGACCGCTTCGACCGTCTGCTTCGACGTCCCTCCGACCTCTCACAGTCGCCCACCGCCCGGTCTCGCCCGAAGCGAAACGTTCCTTTGGGTGCCGCTCGTCGGCACGCGCATGTCGCTGTTTTCTATCTTCGTCAGTGCGCTCTTGCCGATTCTCGCCATCGGCGCGGTCGGCTTTCTCCTCGGGCGCGTCCGCGACGTGGACCCAGAACCGCTCAACACGGTGACGGTGTACGTCCTCGCGCCGGTGCTCGTGTTCTACAGCCTCGCGACGACCGAACTCGCCGGCGAGACGCTGGCGACCATCACCGCCGGCGTCGTCGCCTACCACGTCGCCATGCTCCTCGTCGCGGGCGGCGTCGCCCGGCTCGCGGGCGTCTCCGAGCCCCTCCTCGGCGCGCTCGTTCTCGTCGCCGCCTTTCCGAACTCGGGGAACTACGGCATCCCCGTCAGTTCCTTTGCCTTCGGCGACACCGGCCGCTCGACGGCCGTCGTCTACCTCGCCGTCCAGAGCGTCCTCATCTACACGTTAGGCGTGTACATCGCCGGGCGAGGGGCCGACCGCGACGGCGGCGCGCCGGGGTGGCGCGTCGGCCTCGAACGCATCGCCCGCATTCCCCTCGTCTACGCGGTCGTCGCCGCCCTCGCGGCTCGCTGGCTCGGCGTCGTCCCGCCGACGGGCGTCCCCGCGATGGAGACGCTCAGGCTCGTCGGCGACTCGTCGATTCCGATGATGCTCCTCATCCTCGGCATCCAGCTCGCGGGGGCCGACCTCGGCTCGACGCTCTCGGAGGTCGGCGTCGTCGCCGCGCTCAAGATAGTCGTCGCGCCCGCCGTCGCGGTCGGTATCGCGCTCGTCGCCGGCTTCGGCGACCCGACGGTCGCGCGGACGTTCGTCCTCGAATCCGCGATGCCCGCCGCGGTCACGCCGCTCATCCTCGTCGCGGAGTTCGGCGATGCCTCGGGGACCGGCTCGGCCACCTCGCTCGCGGAGTTCGTCTCCGCGGCCGTCTTCGCGACGACGCTTCTCAGCGTGCCCGCGCTGTCGGTGCTCATCTACCTGTTGAACCACGGCGTCGTGGTGTAGCCCCGGATTCGCCACGATTTTGTGCGCTCTGCCCGACCTTCGAGTATGAAAATCGGATTCATCGGTGGCAGTGGTATCTACGAGGCGCTCCCGCTGGAGAACACCCGCGAGGAACCCGTCGAGACGCCGTTCGGCGAGCCCTCGACGACGCCCGTCGTCGGCGAGTTCGGCGACACCGGCCGCGAGGTCGTCTTCCTCCCGCGACACGGCCCGGACCACCAGCACTCGCCGACGACGCTTCCCTACCGCGCGAACATCTTCGCGCTCAAGAAACTCGGCGTCACCCACGTCCTCGCCAGCAACGCCGTCGGGAGCCTCAAAGAGGACCTGCCGCCCCAGACGCTCGTCGTCCCCGACCAGATTTACGACCGCACGAAACACCGCCCGCTTACGTTCTTCGACGAGGGCATCGTCGTCCACCAGCCCTTCGCGATGCCGTACGACGAGGAACTCGTCTCCATCCTCGCCGAGGCCGCCGCGGAAGCGACCGACGCGCAGGTCCAAGAGGGCGGCACCTACGTCTGCATCGAGGGGCCGTCGTACTCCACGAAGGCCGAAAGCGAGCACTACCGCGCGCAGGGCTGGGACGTCATCGGCATGACGACCATCCCCGAAGCCAAACTCGCCCGCGAGGCCGAGATGGCCTACGCGACCATCACCGGCGTCACCGACTACGACGTCTGGAAGGAAGACAGCGAAGTCACGCTCGACGAGGTGCTGAAGAACGCCGCCGCCAACGAGGAGGCCATCAAGGAGACCGTCGAGGCCGCCATCCGCAAGATTCCCGACGGCCACGAGACCGACAGTCACTCCGCGCTCGAAGGCACCATCAACACGCCCGACGACGCCATCCCCGCCGAGACGAAAGAAAAGCTCGCGCCGCTCATCGACGAGTACGTCGACTGAGCCGGGGATTCAGTCGTTCAGTTCCGCGGATTCTGCCGAATCGCTCTCCGGCTCCGAAACCTCGCGTTCGCCGCGCGCCGCCTCGTCGGTCGGCGAGAACTCGACCGCGTGACAGCGCGTACAGTACTCGTTTTCCCCGCGGTCAGTCGTCGCGAGCGGGACGCCCGCGGCGACGAACTGCGTGCTGAACTCCCGGACGACGCCCCGGTCGTCGGCCTCGCCGCAGACGACGCACTCGCGGACCGCCCCCGGCGACGTGACCACCTCGCGGACGCGACCGAACGAGGTCGGACTGTACGAGACGTAGCCGGGCAAGTAGCAGTGCAACCAGAAGATGGGAAAGAAAAACAGGAGCGCCCACGTCCAGATGGCCGACTGGGGGAACAGGATAGCCGCCGCGAGCGCCGCGAACAGCGTCGACGTGACGACCGAGACCGCGACCGTCAGCCGTCGGAGCGTGCTGGAGAGCAGGGTCGGGTGGGGCACGTCCGAGAGTGACGGCGGGTCGGATAAAATAGCTAGTCGTCCGCGATGGCCTCGGCTTCGAGTTCGGGGTCGTCGGCGTCGTCACCGTCGCCGGCGGCGGCGTCGGAACCGCGGTCGACCGCCTCCGGGTCCGCTCTGTCGGCGTCTGCCGCGTCCGAATCGACTTCCGACCCCGCGCCGGGGTCGGCGTCGAACACCTCGGGGTTCCGAATCCAGAGGTCGCCGAACAGGTCGTCCTGCTTGAGATAGACCGTGCCCCGGTGGGACAGAAACAGGAGCGCGAGGTAGGTCGTCATCACGGTGTCGGCCACGTCGCGTATCTCCGCGAACAGCACCTCGTCGCGGCCCTTCTCGTAGTGGTCGGCGAGCACGTCGCCGACGGCTTCGACGACCGCCTCGATGTCCTCGTTGTGTGCGGTCCCCGTCACGTCGTCTTCGGTGGGTTCGCCCGCGCCGCGCATCTCGCCGGGCGTGTGGTAGTCGAGCGTCTGCGTCCCCCGGGAGAAGCCGCGCGGCGACTCGGAGGTGTCGTACTCGCGGCGGCGCTTCCACCACGACCCGCGTTCGACCTCCCGGAGTTCGCGGACGAGTTCGTCCAGCGTCTCCGGCGACCCGCGGGCCTGCTTGCGTTCGAGCCGCCGGTCCATCTCGTCTTCCAGCGCGTCGATAGGGTCGAAGCCGGGCGGGCCGCCGCCGCCGTCGCCGGGGTCGCCGGGGTGGCCCTCGTCGCCGCCCTGCAGGGCGAGTTCCCACGGTTCGAGTTCCTCCTCGTCGGGTTCGTCCGGCGCGAGGAGTTCGTCGGACTTCATCCGAAGGAGGACGCTCGCGTAG
This sequence comes from Haloferax sulfurifontis ATCC BAA-897, assembly GCF_000337835.1. Lineage (GTDB taxonomy): Archaea > Halobacteriota > Halobacteria > Halobacteriales > Haloferacaceae > Haloferax > Haloferax denitrificans. The sequence continues at coordinate 14,744 of NZ_AOLM01000024.1, forward strand.
AACAGCGCCCGGCCGGTCGTCCGGAGGTCCATCGCGTCGAGGCGGTTCAGGAAAGCGTCCGTGACCTCCACGATGTCGATGTCCCACGGGTCGATAGTCCCCTCCTTGGCGAGTTGGACGAGGAGTTCGACCGGTTCCACCTCGTCGTCGTCAGTCTCCGAGACGTCCTCGGGAAGCACCTCGTCCATCGCGTCGGGTTCGGCGGGGGCGGCGTCCGCCTCGGAATCGGACGCGGCGTCGTCGCCGGCGAACGAGAAGACCGCGTCGTCACCGCCGTCGCCCGCGTCGCGCTTGCCGCGCCCGCGAGAGAGGTTCAGCTCGGGGATGTCGTCAGTCATCCGCCGGAACCTCCGCTTCCACGTCCGCGTCGGCCTCGCCGCCGTCACTACCGTCCGCGCCGTCCTCGGAGTCGTCGCCGCCGGAGTCGTCGCCGCCGCCCGACCCGTCCGCGTCGCTTCCGTCGCTTCCGGCCTCGTCGCCGCCGAACTGGATACCCGTGACGGCGCTGACGTTGTCGCCCTGCATCGTCACGCCGATGGCGCGCTCGGCGCGTTCGAGGAGCGCGGAGCGGTGCGAGACGACGACGAACTGGGCGTCGCCCGCGAGGTCGTCGACCATCTGGCCGACGCGCTCGGCGTTCGCGGCGTCGAGGAAGGCGTCCACCTCGTCGAGCGCGTAGAACGGCGCGGGGTTGTGCCGCTGGATGGCGAAGATAAAGGCGAGCGCCGTCAGCGACTTCTCGCCGCCGGACATGGCGTCGAGGCGCTGGATGGGCTTGTCGCCCGGCTGGGCCTTCATCGTCAGCCCTTCCTCGAAGGGGTCTTCGGGGTTCTCCAACTGAAGGCGGCCCGTCCCGTTCGACAGGCGCTCGAAGATATCGGTGAAGTTCTCCGCGATGGCGTCGAACGACTCCATGAACGTCGCCTTCTTCTGGGACTCGTACTGGTCGATGCGGTCGGCGATGGCGTCGCGCTCTTCGACCAGCACGTCGCGGCGCTCCCGGAGGTCTTCGAGGTCGGCTTTCACGTCGTCGTACTCGTCGATGGCGAGCATGTTGACCGGTTCGAGCTCCTCCATCTCCTCGGTGAGGCGCTCGATTTCCGACTCGACGGTGTCGTGGTCGGGAATCTCGTCGGGGTCGTAGTCGCCGACCTGCGATTCGAGCTCGTCGATTTCCCATTCGAGGCGCTCGGCGGCCGAGCGCATGCTTTCGAGCTTGGATTCGACCGCGTTCACGCGGTCTTTCTTCTCGTCGCGGGCGCTCCGGGCCTCACGGAGGTCCGCCTGTAGCTCCTTGCGGTCGTCTTTGAGGTCGACCAGTTCCTCTTCGAGTTCGGCGACCGCCTCGCGCTTGGCTTCGAGGTCGTCCTCGCGCTCCTCGATTTTCGACTCCGCCTCGGAGATGGAGCTTCGGGCCTCGGCCTTGCGGTTCTGGGCGGCCTCGACCGTGTCGTGGAGGTCGTCGACCGCGTCCTCGGCGTACTGCTTTTCGAGCTGAACCTCGTTGAGCCGGCCGTCGAGCGTGGACATCCGGTCTTCGAGGTCGTCGATGTCCGCGCGAATCTCGTCGGCGCGGGCGGTGAGCTTCGGAATCTCGGAGTCCGCGAGCTCGGTCTCGATGTCCTCGATGGCGGCCTCGACCGTCTCGATTTCGTCGTCGAGGTCGGCGATTTCGTCGTCGAGGTCGGACATCTGCTCGTCCACGGACTCGCGTTCGGACTGGAGTTCGTCGATGCGGTCGTTCAGCCGGTCGATTTCGGCTTCGGCCTCCTCGATGTCCTCTTCTGCGTCCTCGATTTCGCGCTCGATGGTCCGGACGCGGTCGGCGGCGTCGGAGGCCCGCCCGCGGGCGTCGTCGAGGTCGTCGTCGATGTCCCGAATCTCCTCGTTGAGCGAGCGACGGCGGTCTTCGAGCTTCGTAATCTCCTTCGCGAGGCGGTCGAGTTTGCCCTCGCCGGACTTCGAAAACGAGTAGCGAGAGCCGCCGCCGGAGCCCCCGGTCATCGCCCCGGAGCGCTCGACGAGGTCGCCGTCGAGGGTGACCATGCGGTAGTCGCCCATCAGGTCGCGGGCGGTCTCCATGTCTTCGACGACGAGCGTCGAGCCGAGGACGTACGAGAAAATCGACTCGTACTGGCTGTCGTAGTCGACGAGGTTGCGGGCGAAGTCCACGACGCCGGGGCGGTTCGGCTTGCGCGGGAGGCCCCGGTTGTCCATCTTCGTTATGGGCAGGAACGTCGCGCGACCCGCGTTGCGGGACTTCAGGTGGTCGATACAGGACGACCCCACGCCGTCGTCGTCGACGACGACGTTGGCGAGGCGACCGCCGGCGGCCGTCTCGCAGGCCTTGGCGTACTCGCCGTCGACCGAGCCGAGTTGGCCGACCGCGCCGTGGACGCCGGAGATTCCGGCGTTGAGTATGGTCGTGACCGCTCTGGGCCACGAGTTGTCGCCGTCTTTGCCGGCGCGGGCTTCGAGGCGGGCGTACTCGGACTGCTTGGTCTGGAGTTCGTCCGTGACCTCCGAGAGTTCGTCGTTCAGGTCGGCCTTCTCGACCTGCAGGTCCTCGATGACGCCGTCTATCTTCGCCTTGTTCTTCTCGGCGGTGTCGAGTTCGCTGTGCAGGTCGGAGATCGTCGCCTTCAGTTCGGGGACGCGCTCGCGGGCGCGTTCGAGTTCGTCCCGCGTCTCCGAAATCTGGTTCGAGCGGCGGCGCGCGTCGTCCAGCAGGCGGTCCTTGGCTCGCTGGCGATCGTTCTTCTCGTCTTTGAGCTCGTCGAGCGTCTCCTTTCTCGCCGCGAGTTCGGACTTCAGCTCGTCGAACTCGGTGTCGACCGAGTCGATTTCGGCCTGCACCTCGGAGAGTTCGACCCGCTTGGACTGGATGTCGCTTTTGACCGACGCCTTCTCGACTTTGACCTCGCGGATGTCGTCTTCGAGGTCGTCTATCTGTTCTTGCTTGCGGTCGATGTCGATGAACGCCTTGCGGCGCTCGGCCTCGGCGTCGTCGCGCTTTTCCTCGGCGGCCTCGATGGCGTTCTCCAGCCGGGAGATGTCGCCTTTTATCTCCTCCATCTCCGACTTGATGCGGAGCTGTTCGTCCTCGCCCTTGCGCTCGATTTCGCGGGTGAGGTCTTCGAGGTCCTCTTCGAGGCGGGTGACTTTCCCCTGTCGCTCGTCGAGTTCGGCCTGCAAGTCTTCGAGGTCCGCCTCGGTGGACTCGATGCGCGATTCGGTCCGCGAGAGGTCGTCGCGCTTGTCTTCGAGTTCCGCGGCCTTCAGGTAGCCCTCGTACTCCTCTTTCTCCTCGCGGAGTCCCTTGTAGGTGAGCGCGGTCTCGCGCTCGTCGGCGAGTTGGTCGAGGCGCGTCTCCTTTTCCTCGATGCGGAGGTCCGCCTCGTCGACGCGCTCTTCGACCGCCTCCAACTCCTCGAAGGCGGCGTCTTTCTTCTCGTCGAACTCGGCGACGCCCGCGATTTCGTCGATGATGCCCCGTCGCTGGTAGGGCGTCATGTTGATGATTTCGGTCACGTCGCCCTGCATGACGACGTTGTAGCCCTCGGGGGAGATGCCCGCCTGCGCGAGCAGGTCCTTGATGTCCGAGAGGTTGACCGAGCGCTCGTTGAGGTAGTAGTACGAGTAGTAGTTGTCCGGCGTCTCCTTGACGCGGCGCTTGATGGTTATCTCCTCGACGTCGCCGACCTTGTCGGTCCCGGCGGCGTTGACGACCTGCGAGCGGTCGAGCGTCCCCTCGGAGTTGTCGAGGACGACCGTGACGCTGGCCTCTTTGGGCTGTTTCGCGGCCTCGTCGCTCCCGTCGGCGTGACCGGGGTTGTAGATGAGGTCCGTCAGCTTCTCGGCGCGAATCCCGCGGGTGCGGGCGAGGCCGAGCGCGAAGAGGACGCCGTCGATGATGTTCGATTTGCCGGAACCGTTCGGGCCCGTAACGACCGTGAAATCCTCGTAGAACGGGATGCGAGTCGGCCGCCCGAAGCTCTTGAAACCGTCAAGGACGAGCTCTTTGATGTGCATGGGTTGGTGTTCACGCGGGCGACGCCCGCAGGTGGAGCGCGCCGCATGAACACGGGGCGCGCTCGCTCGGACGGCGCGCCCGATTACGCGACGATGATGTCGTCGTCGGGCGTCTCGCCGTCGCCTTCGTCAGTCTCGTCGGCCTCGTCGGGTTTAGTCTCATCGCCGTCGGCCGACGCCACCTCGTCGGCTTCGGCGGTCTCCGCGGCGGGGTCCGCGGCGGGGTCGTCTTCGGTCTCCCAGTCGCCGCGACGGGTCGCGGCCCGCGAGGGGACCTCCACGTCGTTGGCGTCTTCGAGCTGTCGAAGCCGTTCTTTGGTCTCGACGAGTTCCTCGGTGAGCCCGTTCACGGCGGCCTGCAGTTCTGCGACTTTGGATTCGAGTTCCTCCACCCGGTTACTCATGGGTAACATAGCCCCGCGCGTGAGACATAAATGTGCGTCAGACAATCACCGAAAATGTGATACGTGTGCGAGTGGGAACGTCCCCGGACCCGCGTCGTCGGTCGCTCTGGGCGTCGCCGGCCTGCCGTCGGCGGGCGCTCAGTCGCGGTACGATTCGGTCGTCGTCGCCCGGAGCGACCGGACCGCGTCGAGGTACTCCTCGCGGCCGCGCTTTTCGGCTTTCGCCTCGCGGACCGCCGCCATCGCCTCGTGGCTGGTGAGCAGGTCGACCAGCGTGCAGGCGGTGAGTTTCGCGGGGATGACGTAGGCCATCTCCTCGTCGACGACGCGGAAGTCGCGGGCGTGGACCGCGCCCTCGAAGCCGCCGGTCCACGGGTGGATGCCGGGGACGAGTTGCGTGATGTCGCCCATGTCGGTCGACCCCGAGAGGTGCGGCGACCCCTCCGTGACCGCGTCGGGGCCGACGATGTCGCGGGCGTTCTCGTCGTAGAACGCGACTATCGTCTCGTCGGTCCGAAGCGGCATGTAGCCGGGGTAGTCCTCGATTTCCACGTCGCCGCCGACGCCCATCGCGCCGGCGGCGAGCGCCCGGTTGACCGACTCGTTCGCCTCGGCGACGGCCTCGACGGAGGCCGCGCGGACGTACGACTCCATCGTCACCTCGGCGGGGACGACGTTGACGCCGTCGCCGCCGCGGGTGATGATGGGGTGGACGCGGACGTGGTCCTCGTCGCGGAAGCGCTCGCGCTGGGCGTGGACCGCGTTCATCCCGAGCATCGCGGCGTTGAGCGCGTTGACGCCCTCTTCGGGGGCCGCGCCGGCGTGCGCCTCGGTCCCGCGGTAGGTGACGAACTTACCGACGAAACCGTTCGTCGAGAAGTCGCTCGTAATCGTCCGCTCGGGCGTGTCGCTCCCGGCGTGCATCATCGCGGCGGCGTCCCAGTCGTCGACGTAGCCGCGGCGGATGAGCTCCTGTTTGCCGCCGAAGAACTCGATGTCGCCGGCTTCGAGCAGGCCGCGCCGGTAGTCGAGGTCGAGGTACTCCTCGGCCGGGACGGCGACGAACTCGACCGCGCCGTCGAGGTCGTCGACGACGCCACTTCCGACGAGGCCGAACGCGGTCCCCACGAGCTGTGCGAGTTGGGCGTTGTGGCCGCAGGCGTGGACCGCGCCGGTCTCGGGGTCCGCCATCGGGTGGTCCGGGTTGACGAGCGCGTCGAGTTCGCCGAGGACGGCGGCGACGAAGTCGCCCGACCCCGCTCGGGCGCGAGCGCCGGTAATCGCCAGTTCCGTCTCCACGTCGAGGTCGAGGTCTTCGAACAGCGAGACGACCTTCTCGGTCGTCTTCACCTCCTTGTAGCCGAGTTCCGGCTCCGCCTGCACGTCCTTCGCGAAGGCGATAATCTCGTCCGCGCGGTCGTCGATAGCGTCGCAGACGCGCGCTTTGAGGGTCGCGGTTCGGTCGTCGCCGGTCATCGCGTCTCACTCCGGCGCGCGCGGCGGTCGGTCGCGGGGGTCGCGGAGGTTGCGGGGGTCGCCATCAGATAATCCCCTGCGCGGAGAGCACGGCCTGCGAGATGAGCGCGGAGCCGAAGAACGTCCCGAAGAAGACGAACACGGCCACGAGGACGAGCTTCCAGCTGACCTCCTTCATCTTCCCGGTCTGGAGCCCGATAGAGAGCCCCGCGTAGGCGAGAATCGGCGTCGTCGTCGCGAGGAAGTCGACCTCGCCGACGGCGGCGAGAAACGGCGCTTGAACCGGCGAAAACGGCAGTGCGAGCGCGAACGCGAGAATCATCGCGTAGGCGAACGCCGGCAGGTCGAGCGGAATCAGCCGCCCCATGAGCAGGGCGACGAGACCGATGAGGACGATGAGCGCCATGCCGGGGAGCGCGGCGACGAAGCCGGTGCCGGTGGCGATGAAGTTGGCCGTCAGCGTCAGGAACGCGACCACGAGCAACATCTTCAGCGATTCGACGGATAACTCCGGCGTGGACATCGACATCTCACTCACCTCCGTCGGCCGCGGCCGTGTCGCGGCCGAACACGGGCGCGAGGACGGCGTACAGGCGCGTGATGACCGGGAGACCGACGAGGATGACCATGTAGAGTCCCGTGATGCCGGTCAGGAGGTTGCTCGTCGCGGCGAAGCTCAGAATCTGGTCCTCGGCGACGCCCGCGCCGCCGGCGGCCGCCGCCAGCGACGTGGAACAGGCGGTCATCATGCTCGCCGACCCCATGCCGCAGGCCATCGACAGCGCGAGCGGGTGAAGCCCCGTCGCGGGGGCGAAACCCCCGAGCAGGCCGAAGAAGACGGTTCCGAGGACCGTACCGGTCATGTAGGTGCCGAGGACGCCGCGACCCTCGGGCGACTCGATGCCGTACTTGTCGGTGATGACGCCGAGGGTCGGTTCGCGGGCGATGCTGACCGCCGCGCCGATGGACTCGCGTTTGAGGCCCAAAAGCAGGGCGAGCGGGAGCGCGATGAGAATCGTGCCGAGGTTGCCGAACTCCTGTAAGACGAACGCCGGCCCGGCCGCCACGAGGTCGTAGAACGACGGCGCGACGAGCGTCCCGTACTTGACGCCGAGCGGCATCAGCGCGATGACGAGAAGCGGCGAGGCGATGCGGCTCACGTCCTCGTCGACGACCGACCGGAGGGGTTCGATGACCGACCCGAGGACGCTGTAACTGACGCCGAGCCCGAGGACGACAGCGTACAGAAGCGGCAGGAGCACGACCTGACCCGGTCCGAGCGGGAACGTTATCGTGCCGATGAGTTCCGCGACGACGACGATGAGAAGGACCGTCAGATGCGTCCGGAGATGCGCCGAAAGCCGACCGGCGGTCCGAATCGGTGCCCATCTATCAGCAGTGGTATCGTTTGTCATATGTGAACAAAGTCTGTGAATCGTGGAGATGAAACGCCGGTATATAAAACCTCGTTAGTAATTGTCTGTCAGGTGTGACGGCCGCGCGGCGGGACACCACCCGCGGCCGAGCGGCTCTGCGACCAGTCCCGTTAGTCTTTAGCCCACCGCCGTCGAAGCGCGGCCAATGACTGCGCAAGCGCTCGAACAGCGCGAACTCGCGGTCGTCATCGGGTTGGAGGTCCACGTTCAACTCGAAACGGCCACGAAGATTTTCTGTAGCTGTTCGACCGAGCCTGCCGAGGACGAGGAGCCGAACACCCGCGTGTGCCCCGTCTGCCTCGGGCTACCGGGCGCGCTCCCGGTGCTCAACGAGGCGGCGGTGGAGTCGGCGGTCAAAATCGGCAAGGCGCTGAACGCCGACATCGCCGAGGACACCCGCTTCCACCGGAAGAACTACTACTACCCCGACCTGCCCAAGAACTTCCAGATCACCCAGTACGACGCGCCCATCTGCGCCGACGGGACGCTCGAGGTGTCTGTCGAGGGCACCCGCCGCGACATCGGCATCACCCGCGCCCACCTCGAAGAGGACCCCGGGAGCCTCCAGCACAAAGGCGGCAGTATCGACACGGCGGACTACACGCTCGTCAACTACAACCGCGCCGGCACGCCGCTGGTCGAAATCGTCACCGAGCCCGACTTCCGGAGCCCCCAAGAGACCCGCGCGTTCCTCGCCAAGCTCGAAGAGGTGCTCGAATATCTCGGCGTGTTCGACGCCACCCGCGACGGCTCGCTCCGCATCGACGCCAACATCTCGCTCGTCCCCGCCGACGAGGTCGACGACGACGGCGCGATTTCCGACGAGGCGCTCGAAGCGGCCAACCGCACCGAGGTCAAGAACATCTCCAGCCACAAGGGCGCAGAGAAGGCGCTGGCCTACGAGGTCACCCGCCAGAAGAACGCCATCAAGCGCGGTCGCGCTGTCGAACAGGAGACGCGCCACTGGGACGAGTCCCGCGGCATCACGGTCTCGATGCGCTCGAAGGAAGAAGAAAAGGACTACCGCTACTTCCGCGAGGCCGACCTCCCGCCGCTCCAGGTCGCCCACTGGAAAGAGGAGATTCCGATTCCGGAGCTTCCCGACGCCCGCCGCGAGCGCTTCCACACCGAGTACGGCATCGACGAGGAGTCCGCCTCGAAGCTCACCTCGACCAAGGAGGTCGCGGACTTCTTCGAGGACGTGGCCGCCGAGTTCGACGCCGACCTCGCCGCGACGTGGGTCGCCGACAACCTCCTCGGCGAACTCAACTACCGCGACATGCACATCACGGACGTGTCGGACCGCCTCGACGAGTTCACGCGACTCGTCGAGCTCGTCGCCGCCGACGAGGTGACGACGAAGAACGCCGAGGAAATCGTCCTCCGCGAGATGCTCGACGAGGGCAAAGACCCCGACACCATCGTCGACGAGGAGGGTCTCGGGAAGGCCGACGACGACGAAATCGGCGGCTTCGTCCAAGAGGCAATCGACGAGAACCCCGACGCCGTCGAGGACTACCACGACGGCGAGGGCGGCGCGCTGAACTTCCTCGTCGGACAGGTCATGCAGAAGTCCAAGGGGAGCGCCGACCCCGGCACGGTGAACCAGTTGCTCCGCGAGCGACTGGACGAGTAACGCGACCGACCGCAGAAAGCGACGCCGCACCGACGCGGCGCGCGTCAGGTTCGCTCTGTCCTTCGACCCTCGATTCGTCGCGCCGCTCAGCCGAGCACGTGGTTCACGTACTGGTCGAACCGAACGAACTCCGTCGAGTCGCAGGCGGCGCACTCGTCGGGGGCGCTGTAGTGGTACATCCCTTCCTCGTGCCTCACCGACCCGGCGTAGACCGCGTGGCAGTCGGTGCAGACGTATCGGTCCGGTAACTCAGGCGTGTGAGCCATGCGTCTCTATTGTACCCGGTCATACATGATTCTACCTTGCCAAAAGGCGACGGCCGTGGCTACGACCCGTCGGCGTCGCGAGGGGAGTCGAGAGTACTCGAAGGCGGCCGAGGCTAATCGTCGCCCGCCGACGGCGTCGCCCCGCGGTCGAGGACGCCCTCGCGCCACGTGCCGAGTCGGAACCACGCGACGGCGACCGCGAAGGAGGCGACAGCGCCGATAACGTAGGCCCACCAGAGGCCTTCGACGCCCCACGCGAGCCCCGAGACGGAGCCGACGACCGGCACCGAGACGGTCCACGTGAACGCGACCGCGAGGGCGACCGGCACGCGGAAAATCCACCGCGAGAGGAACGACAGCGCCATCGCGGCCTTCGTGACGCCCGCGCCGCGGAACGCCCCCTGAATCACCATCACGCCACCGAAGAACGCCCACGACGGGGCGACGATGCGGAGGAACGTCACGCCCTCGTCGACGACGGCCTGTTCGCCGATAAACAGGCGCATCGCCTCGGCCGGGAAGGCCACGACGAGCGCCGCGGCCGCAAAGAGCAGTCCCATCGTCCCCGCCATCGCGGTCCAGGTGACCGAGGCGGCCCGGTCGGGTGTCCGAGCGCCGAGGTTCTGCCCGACGCCGGTCGCCGTCGCCTGCCCGACCGCGCCGGAGACGGTCCACGAGACGGACATGAGGCGGACGCCGATACCGTAGGCCGCGGTCGGCGTCGGCCCGAACCGGGCGACGAACGCGGCCATCACGACCGCCGAAAAGCTCCGCGCCCAGCCGTCGAGGGTCGCGGGATAGCCGATATCGACCAGCTTTCTGAGGCGTTCGGGGTCGGGTCGGAGGTCGGCGAGTCGGAGCCTGACGCCCCAGTCGCCGCGCAGGAGGATGTAGACGCCGGCGGCCGTGGCGAACAGTCGGGCGATGAGCGTCGCAATCGCCGCGCCGCGGGTTCCCATCCCCGCGATGGGGCCCCAGCCAAGGATGAGAATCGGGTCGAGAACGACGTTGAGGCCGGCGGAGGCGACCATGAGCCACATCGCGGTCTTCGTGTCGCCCGCGCCCTGGAGCGCCGCCCGGAACGCGAAAAACAGGAACGTGAGCGGCAGTGCGAGGAAGACGACCTCGATGTAGGCGAGCGCCTCGGTGAACACGGCACCCTCCGCGCCGATGAGTTCCAAAAGCGGATATCTGAGCGCGAAGCCGCCGACGGCGAGGACGACCGAGACGGCGAGGGTGAGAAGCACCGTCTGGCCGACGACGCGGTCGGCCTCGCGGTCGTCGCCCGCGCCGACGTGTTGCGAGACGAGGGCGATGGTCGCGGCGGTGATGCCCATCGCGGTCGAGACGAACATCCAGCTCGTCGGGAACATGAGCGAGACGGCGGCGACGGCGTCCGCGCCGACGCGGCCGACCCAGAACACGTCCGCGAGGTTGTACAGCGTCTGAAGGAGGTTCCCCGCGACGAGCGGCCACGAGAGCGAGAGCAGTTTGGGGGCGATTTTCCCCTCGGTCATGTCGATTCGCGAATCACCCGACACGGTCTCGGGGTTCGGCGCGAAGGGGTTATCGGTTCTGGTGTCGCGGGCACGTTCGGGTGTCGCGGGCACGTTCGGGTGTCGCAGTCGTCTCGGGTGTCGTCGTCGGTCCCAGCGACGAGTCGGCAGAGCGAATCGGCGAATTCACACGGGAGACGCGGCGTGTCGCGGACGCGTCGGCAGACACACACCTTCGCGCGCGAGGGCGCTCACTCGCACGCCCGTATCCGCGCGCGTCGGGGCCGCTACTGCACGAATTCGGCACGAAAGGTTTAGGACACCCCACATCATATCGCCGCTCAATGAGCAGGGGTCCGGAACTCATCATCACGGAGAAGGACAACGCCGCGAGGCGCATCGCCGACATCCTGAGCGGCGAGACCGCCTCCGCGGAGCGGATGAACGGCGTGAACGTCTACAAGTGGGGCGGCAAGCGCTGTATCGGGCTGTCGGGCCACGTCGTCGGCGTGGACTTCCCGCCGGAGTACAACGACTGGCGCGACGTGGAGCCGGTCGAACTCATCGGCGCGCCCGTCGAGAAACACCCAACGCAGGAGAACATCGTCGCCGCGCTCCGCCGGCTCGCCCGCCGCGCGGGCAAGGTCACCATCGCGACCGACTACGACCGCGAGGGCGAACTCATCGGCAAGGAGGCGTACGAACTCGTCCGCGACGTCAACGAGGACGTGCCCGTCGACCGGGTGCGGTTTTCCTCCATCACGAACCGCGAGGTGACGGAGGCGTTCGAGAACCCCGACGACCTCGACTTCGACCTCGCCGCCGCCGGCGAGGCCCGACAGATTATCGACCTCGTCTGGGGGGCGGCGCTCACGCGCTTCCTCTCGCTTTCGGCCCGCCAACTCGGCAACGACTTCATCTCGGTCGGCCGCGTGCAAGGGCCGACGCTGAAGCTCATCGTCGACCGCGAGCGCGAAATCGAGGCGTTCGACCCCGAGGACTACTGGGAGCTGTTCTCCAAGCTGACGAAGGACGCCGACGGCGACGCCGAGTCCTTCGAGGCGCAGTACTTCTACCTCGACGACGACGGCACCGAGGCCGAGCGCATCTGGGACGAGGAGTCCGCCGAGTCGGCCTACCAGACGCTCCTCGGCGTCGAGGCCGCCGAGGTCTCGTCGGTCAATCGCCGCACGCGGGCCGACACGCCGCCCGCGCCGTTCAACACCACGCAGTTCATCCGCGCCGCCGGCTCTATCGGCTACTCCGCCCAGCGGGCGATGAGCATCGCCGAGGACCTCTACACGGCCGGCTACATCACCTACCCGCGGACCGACAACACGGTGTACCCCGACGACCTCGACCCGCGCGAACTGCTCGGCGCGTTCGAGGGCGACCGCCGGTTCAAGGAGGACGCCGAGTCCCTCCTCGAACAGGAGGAAATCGAGCCGACCGAGGGCGACAACGAGACGACCGACCACCCGCCGATTCACCCGACCGGCGAACTCCCCTCGGCGTCCGACCTCTCGGACGACGAGTGGGACGTGTACGAACTCGTCGTCCGGCGCTTCTTCGCCACCGTCGCCGAGGACGCCGTCTGGGAGCACCTCCGCGTCGTCGCCGAGGTCGAGGGGCTCTCGCTGAAGGCCAACGGCAAGCGCCTGCTCGAAGCGGGCTACCACGACGTCTACCCGTACTTCAACTCCACCGAGTCGTTCGTGCCCGACGTCGAGGAAGGCGAGTCGCTCGTGCTGTCCGACACGCACCTCGACGCCAAGCAGACCCAGCCCCCGCGGCGCTACGGCCAGTCGCGGCTCATCGAGACGATGGAACAGATGGGCATCGGGACGAAGGCGACCCGCCACGACGTGATTCAGAAGCTCTACGACCGCGGCTACATCGAGAGCGACCCGCCGCGGCCGACCCGGCTCGCGCGGGCGGTCGTGGAGGCCTCCGAGGACTTCGCGAAACTCATCGTCAGCGAGGAGATGACCTCGCAACTCGAATCCGACATGCTGGCTATCGCCCGCGGCGAGGCCACCCTCGAAGACGTGACCGAGGAGTCCAAAGAGATGCTCGGAGACGTGTTCGAGGGGCTGATGGAGTCCCGCGAGGAACTCGGCAAACAGCTCCAGGACTCGCTGAAGGCCGACAAGACGGTCGGCAGCTGCCCCGACTGCGGCGGCGATCTCGTCGTCAGAAAGAGCCGCCGCGGCTCGTACTTCATCGGCTGTGACTCCTACCCCGACTGCACCTACACCCTGCCGCTTCCCTCCACGGGCAAGCCGCTCATCATGGAGGACTCCTGCGAGGACCACGACCTCCACCACATCAAGATGCTCGCCGGCCGCAAGACGTTCGTCCACGGCTGTCCGCTCTGTAAGGCCGAGGAGGCCGACGAGGAAGACGACCTCGTCATCGGGTCGTGTCCCGAGTGTGGTGCGGAGGAAGGAGGAGAGCTAGCTATCAAGCGCCTCCGGTCGGGCTCCCGGCTCGTCGGCTGTACCCGCTATCCCGACTGCGACTACTCCCTCCCGTTGCCCCGCCGCGGCGACATCGAGGTGACAGACGAGTCCTGCGAGGAACACGACCTCCCGGAGCTCCGCATCACCTACGAGGGCGACCGCGAGCCGTGGGAACTCGGCTGTCCCATCTGCAACTACCGCGAGTACCAGGCCCAGCAGAACGGCGAGGGCGGCTCCGAGTTGGAGAGCATCAGCGGTATCGGCGCGAAGACCGCCGAGAAGCTGAAAGACGCCGGCATCGAGGACGTGAAAACGCTGAAGGCGTCCGAACCCGACGACGTCGCCGCGAAAGTCGAAGGCGTGGGGGCCGATACAGTTCGGAAGTGGCAGACTGCGGCCGATTAATTCCCGTTCCAGACGTATCGTTTTCCCCGGCCATTTTCGACCGAAACCTCGGGGAGCCGAGCGAGCCAAACGCCGACCGAACTCCCCCGGCGCTTCGCACTACTCCGAGATAGCTCCGACTCGGACGCGATGAAGTCAACGAGCTCGCCGTGTCCGAACGACCCCGATTCCACGAGCGAATCTACGATTCGCTCGATTATCTCCGCGTTTCGAATCCCGCCGAGAAGGAGGGATTCGGCCTCATCAGCGAGTTCCGCCGTTCGATAGGCGACGTATCGAGCGCCGCTTCGGGTGAGCGACCAGCGGCGCTGTCTGTGGGTGCCCTCGTCGGGCCACTCTTGATGAACGAACCCGAGAATCCAGCCCGCAATCGCGTACAGGTCCGCGTGACGGGGCGACACGCCCGCGGACTCGACGATATCGTCTTTCTCGCCGCGGGAGTCACCGATGGACGAGAGAACCGTGTCGAGGGTTTCGAACGAATTGGCGAGTGGGATTCGTTTCGACGGAATCGGACCCGTCTCGTCGGCCTCCCCGAACAGGTTCCAGAACTCTTCGTCGGGTTCGAACCGAGTACTCTGCCGGCGAACGCCGACGCGAAGGTCGACCATCGACTCGAACAGCTCGGGGCCGTCCACCAAGTGTATCCCCGCTCGTTCGGCGCTTTCGGCGGCTGGTGTGGTAAACGAACTCGTCGTGACGACCGTCCCGGTGTCGCATCCCGTATCGGCCAGTGCACCCTGAAATCGCTGTATTGCGGGCGAACCGACCGTGTTGCGTGGGTCGTACTGCTTCGCCTGAACGCCGAGCGAAACGTCCAAAAGCGAGTTTCTGATGCGTCCATCGATGTCGATACCGCCGTCCTGACGGAACGCGGTGACCGAGAACCGCGCCGGGGGAAGCGACTCTGAGAGCACCGACTCGCAGAGTAGCTCGAACTCCTCTGCGGACAGGGCCATCGCTCGGCGTTCGACGTACTCAGTCGCCGCGACAGCGTCCATCGTACACCGCATTTGGTGACAGGTAGGTTAAAATTCACCCTTGGCCGTATGTACGTCCAATTCATCCGCACGCTTTTTACGCCACCTCAAGCATAGAGCGACCAATGAGCTATCCGTGGGAAGACTGGGATCATATCACCAAAATCGACCCTGACAAGGACCTCGTCGACGGCGAGACGTTCGAAGACGTGTGTGAGACGGGCACCGACGCCCTCGAAATCGGCGGCACGCTCGACATCACAGAAGAGAAGATGGAGCGCGTCATCGAGGCGACCTCGAAGTACGACGTGCCCATCTATCAGGAGCCGTCGAACCCCGGCGTCGTCATCGACGACGACGCGCTGGACGGCTACCTCATCCCGACGGTGTTCAACGCGAGCGACTCGTTTTGGATCACCGGCGCGCACAAGGAGTGGGTCCGCATCGAAGACGGCCTCGACTGGGACCGCACCCACACCGAGGCGTACATCGTGTTGAACCCCGAGTCGTCGGTCGCCGAGTACACCGACGCCGACACCGACCAGTCCGCCGATGACGTGGCCTCGTTCGCCCGCGTCGCCGAGAAGATGTTCGGCCAGAAAATCATCTACGTCGAGTACTCGGGCACCTACGGCGACCCCGAGAAGGTCGGCGCGGCCCACGACGCGCTCGACGACGCGACGCTGTTCTACGGCGGCGGCATCCACGACTACGAGTCGGCCTACGAGATGGGCCAGCACGCCGACGCGATCGTCGTCGGCAACCTCCTGCACGACGAGGGCGTCGACGCGGTCCGCGAGACGGTCGAGGGTGCGAAGGACGCGACGGCCGAACTCGTCGCCGAGTAATCCCCACGGGCGCGGTTTCTGTTTCTACGCCGACGGCACCGACTCCGCTGACTCCGTCGACTCCACCGACTCCGCGTTCACGCCGTCGGCGTGCGACTCCCGAGTCGCGTCGGCACCGAGCGACGGCGCATCCCGCGCGCCGCGACCGAGGAGCGTCGCCGACACGATGAGAAAGAGGAACGACGCGGTCGCGGCGAGGGGAGTTCCGGCGACCGGCACCGCGGCGCAGAGGGCGACGAACAGGTTGGCGGCGAAGACGACGAGCGCGACGGCCGAGGCGACGCGAACGAACGAGCGGTCGAACGCGAGGTCGCGCGTGGCCGGAATCGCCGCGGCGAGCGACCCCTCGCGGGCGAGGGCGACCGTCGCCGCAAGCGAGAGATACGAACCCGCCAGCGAAGCGAGACCGGCCGCGGCGAGCGTGGCGGTGTCGAGCGGGGTGAGGCCGAGGAGCCCGAGCATCGACGGGTTGGTCGCGTACGAGAGCGTCGCGAGCGACGGCCCGGAACCCGGAAGGGCGGCGGTCGCGAGGCCGACCGCGGGGAGTTGGAGCGCGACGAGCGCGGCCGAGAGGCGAGCGCCGTCTGCGACCATGCCGGCGAGGTCGTCGAACGAGGGGAGCGCGGCCGCCTCGCGGTCGCCGGCGCGAACGAGGCGGACGGCGTAGCCCGCGAGCAAGATGCTCGCCAGCGGCGTGGCGAGCGACGCGAGCGTCGAGAGGACGCCGATGACGGCCGTGTCGACCGAGGTGTCTTCGGCGAGCGGGAGTGCGAACGCGGCTTCGAGGTCTGAAACGTCCATGTCCGAGGCGAGATGGTCGCGGGTTCGTATATAAATCTCAGCGCCGGAGCCGTCGCCGTGACCCGGCGCGCGGCCGGTTCACTCCTCGTCGGTCGGTTCGCCGTCCCAGTAGCCGACTTCGGCGTCTCGCGGGAAGTAGCCGTGGAGCGTTCGGGCGACCTTGTCACCGCCCGGCGGCGCGCCGCAGAACACCCCGACTTTGTCGGAGTCGGGGTAGACGGTCACGTCGGGGTGGTTCATCGTCGAGAGCGCGAGGTACCGGAGCGGTTCGTCGCCGTCGTTCTCGATTTGCCTGACGTAGTCGGCCCCCGCGGGGAGCGCGACGTAGGTGTCCGGTTCGAGGTCGAGGTCGGCCGCGCCCTCGCGCGTCAGGAGCGTTCCCGACCCCGAGAGCACGTACAGCGCCTCCTCGTTGCCCTCGTGGTAGTGCGTCGGCCACGGCCGCTTGTCGGGCGGGACTTCGTAGAGCGAACAGCCGAGGTCGCGGCCGCCGGCGCGGTCAGCGAGTCGCTTCCGGCGGAACGCGAAGCGGTCCCCGCGCCCGCTTTCGGACCAGTCGAGGTCGGCGGCGCGAGCGGCGTTCGGTGCCGGGTCGGACTCCGAGGGCGCGTCGGCGTCGGTGTCAGCATCGTCGTCGGTGCGCGGTTCGTCCGCCGGCGCGTCGGATGAGTCGGGAGCCATACCGGGGCGACGCGCGCCGCGGACTAAGTACCGCGGGACCGACTGCCACGAGAAGTCGTGTCTCGCGTTCGACTCAGCGGGCGAGAGAGTGGACGGTCGAACGCCTCCGAGCGAGGCGAAGACACGATGTTTAAGACGAACGGTCGGGAACCACGTCGTATGCGAAACCGAACGTACACGGCCGACGCCGAGCCCGGTGACACGGTCACCGTCGCCGGCTGGGTCCACGAAATCCGTGACCTCGGCGGCATCGCGTTTCTGATTCTCCGGGACACCTCCGGCAAGATCCAGGTCAAGTTCGAGAAAGACGAGATGGACGACGACCTCGTCGAGACGGGTCTCGGCGTCCACCGCGAGAGCGTCATCTCCGTCACCGGTGAGGTCGCCGAAGAGCCGCGCGCGCCGACGGGCGTCGAGGTCACGCCCGAGAGCCTCGACGTCATCGCCGAGGCCGAGGCACAGCTTCCCCTCGACCCCTCCGGAAAGGTCGACGCCGAGCTCTCGACGCGCCTCGACAACCGCACGCTCGACCTCCGCAAGGACGAGGTCAAGGCCATCTTCGAGATTCGCGCCGAGGTCCAGCGCGCCGTCCGCGAGCAGTTCCGCGACCTCCGCGCGACCGAAATCAACACGCCGAAAATCGTCGCCACGGGGACCGAAGGCGGCACCGAACTCTTCCCCATCACCTACTTCGGCAAGGAGGCGTTCATGAACCAGTCGCCCCAGCTGTTCAAACAGCTGATGGTCGGCTCCGGACTCGAACGCGTCTTCGAGGTCGGCCCCATCTTCCGCGCCGAAGAGCACAACACGCCCCGCCACCTCAACGAGGCGACCTCCATCGACTTCGAGTCGGCGTTCATCGACCACACCGAGGCGATGGACGTGTGCGAGGCCGTCGTCACGGCCGCCTACGAGGCCGTCGAGGAGAGCTGTCAGGACGAGCTCGAAGCGCTCGGTCTCGAAGAGGAGTTCGAAGCGCCGTCCGGCGAGTTCCCGCGGCTCACCTACGAGGAGGCCATCCAGCGCATCAACGCGACCGGCAAGCTCGACGAACAGCTCGTCTGGGGCGACGACCTCCCGACCGAGGGCGAGAAGGCGCTCGGCGAGGACGTCGGCGAGCACTACTTCATCACCGACTGGCCCAGCGAGATCAAGCCGTTCTACATCAAGGACCACGACGACGACGAGACGCTCTCGACGGGCTTCGACATGATGCACCCGAACATGGAGCTCGTCTCGGGCGGCCAGCGTGAACACCGCTTCGACCACCTCGTCGCCGGCTTCGAACAGCAGGGTCTCGACCCCGACGCGTTCGAGTACTACACGAAGATGTTCAAGTACGGCATGCCCCCGCACGCAGGGTTCGGGCTCGGCGGCGAGCGGCTCATCATGACGATGCTCGGACTGGAGAACATCCGGGAAGCGGTTCTGTTCCCACGAGACAGACAACGCCTGAGTCCGTAGACGAAGGCGTTTCTGCGAGTGGGTGCTCGTCGGACGAACGACGTGAGTCCGACGGTGTTCCCGCGAGACCGTCAGCGTCTCTCTCCGTAGAGACGCACCTGACGAGCGGGGACAGGGAGCAACGCGAAGCGTTGCGAGTGAGTTCCCGCGAGACCGTCAGCGCCTGTCGCCCTAGGCGACGGCGAACCACCGACGCGCCGTCTTTTTTGCGAAACAGTCGTTATCTCCCGGACGCGTTAGAGCACCATGCACGACCGTCGTCGCGGGGGAGACCGATGACCGACTCGAAGCGAATCGTCGACGACGCCATCGACGACGCCGGCGACGACGAGGACTCGGCGCTCGAACAGTTGGTCGCCGGCGTCGTCGTGGCGCTCATCTTTCTGGTCGGGTTCGGCCTGCTCGCACTCGGAGAGTGGTGGTTCTGGGTCGTCTTCCCGGTCGGCTTCGCGGGCGTGCTCCCCGCCGCGATAGCCCTCGTGCGCATCTACGAGTCCCGCCGCGGCGACGACGCGGACGAGTCGATGACGACCGAGACCGAAGACGCGCTCGAAACGCTCCGGCGGCGCTACGCGACCGGCGAGCTCTCGGAGGAGGAGTTCGAGTCGAAAGTCGAGCGACTGTTGGAGACGGAGACGGTCGCTGACGCTCGGGAGTCAGCCACGGCGCGCCGGCGTGAGGGCGACGCGAGCGAGACAAAGCGGGAGACGGAGTTCGACCGCGATTGAGCGCGAACCGCGAACGAGGCGGGTACGACTCGGACGCGACGAAACGCAACACCGTTAACCGACCCCCGTCGTAGAGACACCGATGAGCGACGACGCGACGGCGTTCGTGCCCGGCCACGTGACGGGGTTTTTCAGCGCCCACCCCGCCGACGACCCGGCGGTCGCCGGCTCTCGCGGCGCGGGACTGACGCTCTCCCACGGCGTCACCGTGACGGTCGAACCGGCGCAGGAGACCACCGTCAGCCTCGACGGCGAGGCGGTCGAGATGCCGCCCGTCGCGGACGTGCTTCGAGCGCTCGGTGTGACCGCCGCCGTCGACGCCGAAAGCGACCTCCCGCTGGGCGCGGGCTTCGGCGTCTCGGGCGCGATGGCGCTCGGGACGGCGCTCGCGGCGAACGCCGTCTTCGGGTGTGGCCGGTCGGAGAACGAGCTCGTCACCCTCGCCCACGTCGCCGAGGTCCGCGCGGGGACCGGCCTCGGCGACGTGGTCGCGCAGGCCCGCGGCGGGATGCCCGTCCGGGTCGAACCGGGCGCGCCGGACTACGGCCGGATGGACGGCATCCCCGCGCGCCCCGAAATCGAGTACGTCGCCTTCGGCGGACTCTCGACGGCCGACGTGCTGTCCGGGGACACGGCCGCGCTCACCGCCGCCGGCGAGACGGCCCTCGAAGCGCTCCGCGCCGAACCGACGCTCGACCGCTTCGTCGCGGAATCGCGGCTGTTCGCCCGCGACGCCGGCTTGCTGACCGACCGGGTCGAGGCCGCCATCGACGACGTGCGCGCGGCCGGCGGCGACGGTTCGATGGCGATGCTCGGCGAGACGGTGTTCGCGGTGGGGTCGGGACTGTCGGACGCCGGCTACGACCCGGAGCGGTGTCGCGTCCACCCTGCCGGCGCGACGCTTCGGAGCGACTGACGGCCACGAGAGCCTCGCAGACCCGCCGCAGAGTGTTGGACCGCCAGCCGTCCCGATGAGAAAACGTGTTACTGTCGCGGCGACGACCCACCACCAATGAGCGACATCGAGATTCCCGAGAGCCACCCGAGATACCAGTCGCTTCTCACCCGCCACCGCATCGAGGAGGGCGTCGAGAAGGGTATCACGAGCCGGCAGGGACTCATCGCGCAGGGGCGCGGCGAGGCGTTCGACTACCTGCTCGGCGAGCGGACGATTCCGAGCGCGGACGAGGCGGCGCGGACGGCCGCGGCGCACCTCCTGCTCGCGGACCAGCCGGTCATCTCGGTCAACGGGAACGTCGCGGCGCTCTGTCCCGGCGAAATCGTCGACCTCGCCGCGGCCGTCGACGCCGACATCGAGGTGAACCTGTTCAACCGCACCGACGAGCGCATGCGGGCCATCGCGGACCACCTGCGCGACCACGGCGCGAACGAGGTAAAGGGACTCACCGCCGACGGGCGGATCCCGGGCATCGACCACGAGCGCGCGAAGGTCGACGCCGACGGCATCGGGAGCGCCGACGTGGTCGTCGTCCCGCTGGAGGACGGCGACCGCGCCGAGGCGCTCGGCGCGATGGACAAAGTCGAAATCGTCGTCGACCTCAACCCGATGTCGCGGTCGGCGCAGGTCGCCACGGTCCCCATCGTGGACAACATCGTGCGCGCGGTGCCGAATATCGCGGCTCACGCCCGCGACCTGCGGGACGCCGGCGCGACGCGCGAGGAACTGGAGGCAATCGTCGCCGAGTTCGACGCGGCGGAGGCGCTCGAAGCGGCCGAGCGGGCGATTCGGAGCGGAAGCGACGAGTGAGAAACGGGCGACGAGTGAGAAACGGGCGAGGCCCGACCGGTCGCAAAGCTATTTCTGAGAGACACGAGTCGTGACGATATGGACCGTCAGCGAACCCTCGCAGTCGTGATGGCTGTCGTCGGATTCGGAGCCGTCGTCGCCGGAATCCATCAGGAACTGCTCCACGTCGAACCCGGATACGACGGGACGATAACGACGGGGTGGGGCGGTCGGCTCAACCACGAGGAGTACCTGCTGGCGCGGCTCGGGGGCGTCGGCGTCGTCGGGGCGCTGGCCGCACTCCGATGGAAGTACGCCGCGGCCCTCCCAGTCGCGGTCGGCGGTGTCGAAGTCGGCTATTCGCTCGTGGCCGTGTCCCACTACGTCCGGGAGCCGGGACTCTACACCACGGTCCAGACGTTCGACGGGACGACGCGACTCGTCCTCGGCGCGGAACCGTTCTTGCTCGTCGCCGGCGGCCTCCTGCTTTTCGGTGCCGGCCTCGTCGCGTGGCGGTCTCACGGTGGGCGCGCCGCGACCCGCGACGCGGCGACAGAGGCCTCCGCGCACGCCTGACGGTCGAACACACAGAATCCGCGGCGTTCCGGCGACCGCGATGGGAACCGGTCTGCGAACCTCCGTCACCGACCGAACCGTGCCGCTCGTCGCTCGTCATCGGGTCTCGATGCGGCGCACGGGGTCACAGAAGGTATTCGTACGCTGACGAGTATGGGGCGAGTATGCCCTCCAGCGACGCGCGCTCCGGACAGCCCGGACGCCGACGAGGCGTCGACCGACGATAGGACCGACGACGAGCGCGAACAGTCGATTTTAGACCGCCTCGTCGACATACTGTGGATTCTCCCGTGGTGAGCGCCGCTAGCTGAACCCGCTTACCAGCACCGCGAACCACTGCGCCGGGTCGCGTCGCCGACGGACCTCGACCGAATCGACCCACTTGACCCACTGGAAGCCGCGGCGGTTCGGCGCGACCAGTCGGAGCGGCGCGCCGTGGCCGTGCGAGAGCGGGTCGCCGCCGACGCGCGTCGCCAACAGCATCTCGCGGGCCTCCGCGATTGGAAACGACCACCGAAAGCCCGTCACCGACCGGACCGTCACCCACCGCGCCGACGAGTGAACACCCGCGGAATCGAGCGCGTCGCCGAGTCTCACGCCGGTCCAGTTCTGCTCGGTGTACCAGCCGCTCGTGCAGTCCAAGAGGACCGACCGCGTCTCGTCGGGCGCGAGGTCGCTCCGGTGGAGTTCGAGCGGGCGGTCGACCAACCCCGTGACCGAAAGCGACCACGAGTCGGCGTCTATCGGGTCGGGGTCGTCGGCGACCCAACTCGTCACCGGAAAGGCGTCGTTTCCCCCGCCGGGCGGGAGCGGCCGCGACCCGGTGAACCGGCGGCCGACGCCGCGGAGCGACCCAACCGTCTCGGTCGCCCGGTAGGTCGCCGCGCCGAAGACGAGTATCGCGCCGTACTGGAGCGCCCGGCGGCGCGCCGCGAAATCGACCGCGCGGGGCGGGCGGAAGCGCGCCCGGAGGTGGACGAACAGAATCGGGACCACGAGCAGGCCGAGGCCGATGTGGACGTTGAGAAGCGTCCAGAAGGCGATTCGGACCTCGACGCCGAGCACCCACGCGACGCCGGTGCCGAGGGCCGCGAGCGCGACGACGGCAAGGAGCACCGAGAGCGCGGTGTGACGGTCGCGGAGCCGCGAGTCGAGCACGCGGCGGCGGACGCGGTGGAGCTTGAACCCGACGAGAACGACGAGCGAGAGTCCGGCGACGCCGTGGACGACGAACAGGAGGCCGTTGGCCGGGTGGCCGGCCCCGAGGCTCAACACGCCCGAGAGCGTCTCGAAGACGACGAGCGCGAAGATGGACCAGTCGACCGCCCGCGGCGGCGGTTCGACCCGCCGGAGCGCGCGGGGCGCGCGGCTTGCCATGTGAAGTGATAGCGCTTCAAGCGGGAATAGGGTGTCGCGGGAGGCGACGAGAACGGGGACGGGGCGGAGACGAGCGCGAAAACCGAGCGGAGACGGCTCAGTCGTCGGCCGTCAGCGCCGCGGGGAGGTCCGCGGGGAGGCGGTCGCGGTCGTGTTCTGCCTCGAAGTCGAGGTCGGGGCCGACGCCGTAGATGCGCTTGGGGTTGATGTCGCCGTGGCTGACGAAGTAGTGCCGGACGATGTGGTCCATGTTGACCGTCTTCTCGATGCCGGGGAGTTGGTAGAACTCCTTCGTGTAGTTCCAGAGGTTATCGTACTCGTGGATAGCCCTCTTGTTGCACTTGAAGTGCGTGTGGTAGACGTGGTCGAAGCGGATGAGCGTCGCGAACATCGCGACGTCCGCCTCGGTGAGCACGTCGCCCGCGAGGAACCGCTGGTCGTCGAGCACCTCGTCCCAGTGGTCCAGCGCGTCGAACAGCTCCTCGACGGCCTCCTCGTAGGCTTCTTGGGTGGTTGCGAACCCGGCGCGGTAGACGCCGTTGTTGACCGGCTCGTAAATCTCGTCGATGAGGCGGTCGACCTCCTCTTCGTAGCCGTCGGGGTTGAGGTCCACGTCGTTGTCGGCGAGGGGGGCGAACGCCTCGTCGAGCATCCGCATTATCTCGCGGGACTCGTTGTTGACGATGGTCTCGCGCTGTTTGTCCCACAGCACGGGCACGGTGACGCGCCCGGTGAACTCGTCGTCGGCGCGGAGGTAGATATCGCGGAGGAACTCCTCGCCGTACAGCGGGTCCGGGAGGTCCTCGGAGAACTCCCAGCCGTCGTCGATGCGGACGGGTTCGACGAGCGACAGCGAAACCGCGTCTTCGAGGCCCTTCAGCGCGCGCGTCATCGCGGTGCGGTGGGCCCACGGGCACGCGCGGCAGATGTAGAGGTGATACCGGCCGGCCTCGACCGGGAACCGCTCGTCCTCGCCGACCCAGTTGCGGAATTCGGTCGTCTGGCGCTCGAACTCGCCGTCTTCGTTGTTGGCGACGAACTTGTCGGTTCGCCACTCGCCCTCGTAGAGCATGTTCATGCGACCACGACCTGGAGTACTTGCATGCCCGTCCGTTGGGACGTGAGCACCAAAAGTTGGGAGGCGACATCGGTGTAACCGGGCGTCGAACGGGGTCGCCATCGCGCGGTCGCCGCTACATGTGTGATTTCCATCACAAACGGGCCACGTCCATGCTACTCGATTACACAGTTAGATTCGCGAGACTGAATCGAGAACTGTCACGTTGAGTAAAAGTCATCATAGATTATGGCAATTGTTGGTACGTCGCATGGTGGTACTAGACATCGAGACGGAGGATGGACAGCGCGAGGCGCTTCGCCGGATGCTCACGATTCGGGCGTTCGACACGAAGGCGGCCGACCTATTCAGCGACGGCGAACTCCCCGGGTTCGTCCACCTCTACGTCGGTGAGGAAGCGGTCGGGGTCGGCGCGTGTTCGGCCCTCGAATCGGACGACTACATCACGAGCACACACAGGGGTCACGGCCACTGTATCGCGAAGGGACTCGACCCGGACCTGATGATGGCCGAACTGTACGGTAAGGCCAACGGCTACTGTAACGGCAAAGGCGGGTCGATGCACATCGCGGACGTCGACGCGGGGATGCTCGGAGCGAACGGCATCGTCGGCGCGGGGCCACCGCTGGCGACGGGTGCCGCGCTCACGTCGCACCTGAAAGGCGAAGACACCGTCGCGCTGGCGTTCTTCGGCGACGGCGCGGTCGCACAGGGACAGGTCCACGAGGCCATCAACCTCGCGGCGACGTGGAACCTCCCTGCGGTGTTCCTCGTCGAAAACAACCAGTACGGCGAGGCGACGCCCGTCGAGAAACAGCACAACGTCCAGAACCTCAGCGAGACCGCGGAGGCGTACAACATCCCCGGCTTCACCGTCGACGGGATGGACATCACCGCCGTCTACGAGGCCGTCAAGGAGGCGCGCAAGCGGGCCGCCGACGGCGAGGGGCCGACGTTCATCGAGGCCGAGACGTATCGGTACCACGGCCACTTCGAGGGCGACCAACAGCCGTACCGGACCGAAGAGGACGTGGCGATCTGGAAGGACCGCGACGCCATCGAGACGTTCAAGCGACGGCTCGTAGAGGCGGGGACGATAACCGAAGACGAGTTCGACGAGATGAAAGCCGAAATCGACCAGCAGATCGAAGACGCCGTCGGGAAGGCGAAAGACGCGGCGTACCCGGACCCCAGCGAGGCGTACGAGGACATGTTCAACGCGGCCGTCCCGGAGATTAGCGACTTCTCCAGCGGCATGCGGGCCGACGGAGGTGAGGACCGATGAGCACCGAGACCGGTAGCGGGACCGGCCCGGACCGGACGGAGGAGATGACCATCCGGGAGGCGATTCGACTCGCCCTCCGCGAGGAGCTCGAACGCGACGACGACGTGTTCGTCATGGGCGAGGACGTCGGCGCGTTCGGCGGCGTCTACGAGGTCACGGGCGACCTCGTCGAGCAGTTCGGCGAGGAGCGCGTCCGCGACACGCCCATCAGCGAGGCCGGCTTCATGGGCGCGGCGGTCGGCGCGGCGGCGACCGGGACGCGGCCGGTCGTCGAAATCATGTTCTCGGACTTCATCGGCGTCTGCTCCGAGCAGATAATCAACCAGATGGCGAAGAACCGCTACATGTTCGGCGGCAAGACGGAGATGCCCGTCACCGTCCGAACGACAGAGGGCGGCGGGAGCGGCGCGGCCAGCCAGCACTCCGGGACGATTCACACGTGGTTCGCCCACTTCCCCGGCGTGATGGCCGTCGCGCCCGCGACCCCCGCGTCCGCCAAGGGGCTCCTGAAGTCGGCCATCCGGTCGGACGACCCGGTCATCGTCTTCGAGAACAAGCAGATATACGAACAGAAGGGCGAGGTACCGCTCGACGACGACTTCACCATCCCAATCGGCACCGCGAGCGTCGAGCGCGAGGGCGAGGACGTGACCGTCGTCGCCACCCAGCGCATGGTCGGCGAGTCGCTCGAACTCGCCGAGGAACTCGCGGGACAGACGAGCGTCGAGGTCGTCGACCTCCGGTCGCTGTACCCGATGGACACCGAGACGCTGGTCGAGAGCGTCAAGAAGACCGGCCGCCTCGTCATCGCCGACGAGAGCCCGCTGTCGTACGGGACCCACGCCGAGGTGGCGACGCGCGTCATGGAGAACGCGTTCTACAGCCTCGACGCGCCCATCCAGCGGGTCGGCGTCGCCGACGTCCACATCCCCTTCAGCCCCGCGCTCGAAGCGGAGGTGCTCCCACACGGCTCCGACGTGGAAGCCGCAATCAACCGCATCGTGTAAGTGACGACCACTATCGGGCTCGTCGTCAACCCCGCCGCCGGCCGCGACATCCGCCGGCTCACCGGCGGCGCGAGCGTCAGTAACAACTACGCGAAACGCCGCACCGCGGGCTGTGTCCTCGCCGGGCTGACGCTCGTCGACGACGTGGAGGTGCTGGTCATGCCCGACAGCACGGGCCTCGCCGACCGCATCGTCGACGACGCGCCCGACGGTGTCAGCGTCGAGTTCGTGGAGATGACGGTCACCGCGTCGGGACGGGACAGCCGAGCGGCCGCGGCCCACTTCGCGGACCACGCCGACGCCGTCGTCGTCCTCGGCGGCGACGGCACGACGCGGGACGTGGCCCAGACCATCGGCGACGTGCCGGTCGTGAGCATCTCGACGGGGACGAACAACGTCGTCCCGACGCCCATCGACGGCACCGTCGCGGGCGCGGCCGCCGCGCTCGTCGGAAGCGGGGCCGTCTCCGCGGCGGCGGCGACGACGCGCCACGGGACCGTCGAGGTCGACGTCGTCCGGTCCGAGGAGACGACGGTCATCCGCGGCCTCGCCACCGTCGGCGTCCTCGACCGCCCCTTCGTCGGCACGCGGGCGATTCTCGACCCGAGCGACATCGTCGGCGGCGTCGTCTCGCGGTCGTCGCCCGCGGAAATCGGACTGTCGGGCATCGCCGGCGGTCTCGTCACGCACAGACCGGACGAACCCGGCGGCGTCGGCTTCCGACTGGCCCGTGACGGGGGTGACGGGACAGACGCGCCGGATGCGGCGGACGCGGCGACCGGCCCGGCGACGGCGGTCAGAGCGATTACCGTCCCCGGACGCCTCTCGACGGTCGACGTGGTCGAACATCGCGTCCTCGACGACGGCGAGGACTACGCGTTCGAGGTCGACCGCGGGGTGATAAGCGTCGACGGCGAGCGGGAACACGAGGTGCGAAACGGGACCGTCCGCCTCCGCCCGGTGAGCGACGGCCCGCGACTGGTCGACGTCGAGGCGGTCCTCGAACGGGCGGCCGACGACGGGCGCTTCAGGCTCGGGTGAGACGGCGGGGCCGAGTCGGTTCGGCCCGCCCGACCGGTTCGACTTGCGGTTGTTCGACCTGCGATTTTTTCACCGTCCGCCGGCGGCGATGACGAGCGACCACGGGTTCTCGACGTGTTCGACGAGCGTGCCGAGCATGCGGGCGGCGTCCGCCCCGTCGACGATGCGGTGGTCGAACGACAGCGAAAAGGAGATGACCCGGCGGACGGCCACGTCGCCGTCGTCGGTCGGCACGGCCTCCCGGCGAATCGTGTTGACGCCGAGGATGGCGACCTGCGGCGGGTTGATGACCGGGTCGAACGACTCGACGCCGAGGACGCCGAGGTTCGAGACGGTGAACGTGCCACCCGAGAGGTCGTCCATCGTGAAGTCGCCCGACAGCGCCCGCTGGGTGACCTCGGCGCGGGTCTCGGCGAGTTCGGCGAGCGACAGCGAGGCGACGTCGCGGACGACCGGCGCGATGAGTCCCTCGTCGATATCGACCGCGATGCAGACGTTGTGTTCCCCGTGGAGCCTGTGGACGCCGTCTTCGAAGGTCGCGTTGAACTCGGGGTGTTCGTCGAGCGACGCCGAGAGCGCGAGGAGTAGGACGTCCGTTATCGACACGTCCACGCCGAGGGCGTCGTCGGCGGCGTTCGCCGCGGCGAGCAGTTCCTCCGCGTCGGCGCGGCGGTCGACCGTGACGTGGACCGCCTCGCGGTAGCTCTCGCCGAGGCGGTCGGCGATGGTGCGGCGCATCCCCGACAGCGGGCGTTCGGTCTCGACCGGTTCGCTCGCGGCGGTCGCCTCGGCCCCGGCGGCCGCCGCGGAGTCGGTTGCCGCCGCGCTCGCGCCGCCCGCCGCCCGCACGTCGGACTCGGTGATGCGACCGTTCTGTCCCGTCCCCTCGACGGCCCCGATGTCGACGCCGAGTTCGCGGGCGAGGCGGCGGGCGCTCGGCGGAGCGAACACGCGCTTGTCCGCCGTGTCGGCGGCCGCCCCGGAGTCGTCGGCCTCGGCGGCCGCGCCCGAGTCCGCCGCGGCTTCCACGTCGCTTTCGGTGATTGCGCCCTGCGGCCCGGAGCCCTCGACGGTCGTGAGGTCGACCCCGAGGTCGTCCGCGAGTCGCTTCGCGCGCGGCGACGCGCGGACCTCGCCGTTCCCCGACGGGCCATCCGACCCGCTCGGGCGTTGCTTCGTGACCGACGAGGCGTCCCCCGTCGCCGCCGCCGTCTCGGTCGCCTCGGCCGCGCCCGAGTCCGCCGCGGAGTCGTCGGTCGCGGCGGGTTCGTCGCCGCCCGCACCGACGCCCGCGTCCGCCTCCAACCCGGAGATGTCCTCGTCCGCCCCGGCGACGATGGCCAGCGCGCCGCCGGGCGCTGTCGACTCGCCCTCGGCGAGCACGACGCGCCGCAGAACGCCGTCTTCCTTGGCGTCAATCTCCGCGGTCGTCTTCTCCGACTCGATTTCGGCGATTGGCTCGCCCTCGGTGACCTCGTCGCCCTCCGAGACGAGCCACGCCGAGAGCTCGCCGGACTTCATCTCTAACCCAAGCTTGGGCATCTTGACTACGTACGCCATGACAGTAACATACACAATAGAACGTGATATATCTAGGTCGCCGCGACCGCGACCACCAGATTTTACTACTAGGTTGTATCACTAGGTAGTATGTCGTTCGACGGATTCACCGACGCGACAGAAGCACAGGTCACGCGCGCGATCTCGGACTCGTGGATGGAGGAGTTCCGCGAGCGCACCGACACCGAGGTCATCGTCGTCGGCGGCGGCCCCTCCGGGCTCGTCGCGGCCAAGGAACTCGCCGAGCGCGGCGTCGAGGTGACCATCGTGGAGAAGAACAACTACCTCGGCGGCGGCTTCTGGCTGGGCGGCTTCCTCATGAACAAGGTGACCGTCCGCGACCCGGCCCAGCGCGTCCTCGACGAACTCGGCGTCCCCTACGAGGAGAGCGACGAGGCCGAGGGGCTGTACGTCGCCGACGGCCCGCACGCCTGTTCCGCGCTCATCAAGGCCGCCTGCGACGCCGGCGCGAAGATCCAGAACATGACGGAGTTCACCGACGTCGTCCTCCGCGAGGGTGACCGCGTCGGCGGCATCGTCATGAACTGGACGCCGGTCCACGCGCTCCCGCGCGAACTCACCTGCGTCGACCCCATCGCGGTCGAGTCCGACCTCGTCCTCGACGCGACCGGCCACGACGCCGTCGTCCTCTCGAAGCTCTCCGAGCGCGGCGTCCTCGACGTCGACGGCATCGAACACGCCAAGGAACACAACACGGGCATGGACAAGACCGCCGACGGCGAGTACGGCGCGCCCGGCCACGACTCCCCCGGCCACGACTCGATGTGGGTCGCAGAGAGCGAAGACAGCATCGTGGACGCGACGGGCGTCGTCCACCCCGGCGTCGTCGCCTCCGGCATGGCCGTCGCCACCGCCCACCACCTGCCGCGGATGGGCCCGACGTTCGGCGCGATGTTGCTGTCCGGGCGACAGGCGGCGCAGTCCTGTCTCGACGAACTCGGCCGCGACGCGCCCGAGGTGAGCATCTCCGGTCCCGCTCCGGCCGACGACTGACCGTCTCCCGACGGTCCGATTGTCGGCTCCCCCGACGCCTCTGACACTCGTTCTGGGTCGCTCCCGACCCGTTTTCCGTTACTAGATTCCCTCGCGTTCCTGCTCGTGAACCCAGCCGAGCGTTCGCCTGAGTCGCGCCCACCCACGGTTCCACACGAGCAGAAAGCCGGGGACGACACCGACGGCGAGCAACGCGAGATAGTACTGCAACTCGACGACCGGTGGGTACGCCACCGACGCGATTACGTCGAGGAGTCGCAATGCGAACCAGAGCCGCGCCGCGACGAAGTGACCGATAACGAAACTGCCGACGAGCCGCTCCTGAACGCCCGCGGGCTCAGTCCGCCCGCCGATACGGCTCCGGTAGAGCAGATACCCGACGACGAGCGGTTCGAAGACGACACAGCCGAGCGCCCACAGGAGACTCGCGTTGCTCCCTCGCTCGGCGGCGTCGAGAGACACCCAGTAGCCGACGAGCCCCAAGAACAAGAGGTGAAACGCGTTGAAGGGCGCGCCGAGAAGCTCCGCGAGGAACGAGGCCATACCACCCGTCGACAGCGGGGCGACATATCGCTTCTGTCGGCCGGTCGGACCGCACGACGGCGATTGCTACTCCACCGCGCCCGCACGAACCCGAGCGAAGCCGAGCGCGTGGGTCGTCTCGTGAGTCACCCGACACCGCGATTCGA
Organism: Haloferax sulfurifontis ATCC BAA-897; assembly: GCF_000337835.1. Classification (GTDB taxonomy): domain Archaea; phylum Halobacteriota; class Halobacteria; order Halobacteriales; family Haloferacaceae; genus Haloferax; species Haloferax denitrificans. Next base: position 45,233 of record NZ_AOLM01000024.1, read on the forward strand.
GCGCCCGGTGGGCCGCGACGAGCCGCCGGTTCAGCATCTTCGTCGGCGACGCGCGCATCGTGCGCGACCCCGGCGGCGCGGTGACGCGGACGAGCGCCCGAAACGCCGGATTGAGCGGTCGCCAGCGCGGGTCGGTCGTCTCCGCGAGGTCGACGAGACAGAGCCGACCGCCCGGCCCGACGAGGTCGGCCCACGACGAGACCGCGGCCCCGGGGTCGTCGAACATCCCCGAGACGAACGTGGCGAGGACGGCGTCCGGGGCGTCGGGGACGCCGGCGGCGTCGTTCGGTCGGACCGGCGGTCGGGTCGCGTCGGCGCGGACGAGGTGGACGTTCGGGTACTCGCGGGTCCGCTCGCGGGCCACGTCGAGGACACCCGGAGAGAAATCGACGCCGACGACGGTCCCCGCGGGACCGACGCGCTCGGCGAGATACGGGAGGTTCGCGCCCGTTCCGCATCCCATCTCGACGACCGTCTCGCCCGGAGAGAGCGCGAGCGCGTCGGCGGCTTCGGTTCTGACGCTTCCGACGCCGGGCGCGCGGCGGGCGAGCGCGTCGTACAGCGTCGCCCAGCGGGTGTAGAACGACTGGGCGACAGACGACGGCGAGCGAGAGCCGGAACGAGGGCGGGAACGGGAACGGGACTGTTCGGCAGTCATGAAACGGGAGCCTCAGAGCAGGACGCGGACCACGTCGGCGACGGCGGGCGCGTCGGGGCCGAGGATGTACGTGATGGGTTCGATGCCGTAGCCGCCGCTCTGGTAGACGACGAACGTCTCCGGGAGGTCTCGGCCGGCGAGGAGTTCGCGGACCGGGTCGGTCGGCGCGTCGGGGTCGAACTCGATGCACTCGTAGCCCGCGGCTTCGAGGTCCTCGATGACGCCCGCGTCGTAGACGATGTTGAGCGCGGCGTTCACGTCGGCACCGGCGGCGCGGGCCGAAAGCAGGACGCCCGCGACGTGGCCGCTGACGCCGAACTCGGGTTCGCCGGGGACGGTCGCCTGCCCCTTCACGTCGAAGATGCGGCCGGGGATGGCGGCCACGTCGTCGACGCTGTCGGCGTCAGGGAGCGACTCCACGAGGTTGGAGCCGACGTTCGGGATGAGCCCCGCGAAGCCGGAGGTGTTCGTGAGCATGCGGAGGCCGCGGCGGACCGACGAGCGGACCTGCTCGACGGTTCGGAGCCGGCCCTCGGGGTCGTGGATGCTCCGGAAGCCGTCGTGGGAGGCGAGTTCGGGCATCCCCTCTTCGTGGAGGTCCGAAAGCAAGTCGCCCTCTTCGAGTTGGCGGATGAGGACCTCGGCCTCGACGAGCGCCTGCACGGGCGTCATGTCGCCGGTGGCGAGGCCGTCGCCGACGCGGGAGACGAGGTCGACGACGCGAGGGTCGTCTGCGACCCGCTCGTTCGTGGCGACCTCGCCGTGGGCGTACTTCGAGACGGCGCTCTGGCTGATGCCGAGCGCCTCTGCGACCTCCGACTGGGTGAACCCGCGGTCGCGGAGGTCCTCCGCGAGGAGCGCGCGGAACGTCGGGAGGAACGCGTCCACGACGATTTCCTCGATGAACTTCATTCGTCGCCACCGAACTCGGGGTCGGAGCTGAGCCGTGACGCCTGCGGCCCGCGCTGGCCCTGATACTTCGAGCCGCGTTCGACCCCGTAGGGGCGGTCGGCGGGCGACTTCATCTCCGTGAACACGAGCTGTGAGATGCGCATGCCGGGCGTGAGCGCGACCGGCGCGGTGCCGAGGTTCGACAGTTCGAGCGTGATTTGGCCCTCGTAGCCGGGGTCGACGATGCCGGCGGTGGCGTGGATGACGACCGCGAGGCGGCCGAGCGACGACCGGCCCTCGACGGTCGCCAGCAGGTCGGCGGGAATCTCCACGCGCTCTTTGGTCGTGCCGAGGACGAAGTCGCCGGGGTGGAGGATGAAGTCGTCGCCCTCCGGGACGTGCGTCTCGCGGACGTACTCGGAGACCTCGCTCTCGCGGTTCGGGTGGATACAGGAGATGTTCGTGCGCTGGAACTCCAGGAATTCGGTGCCGAGACGGAGGTCGACGCTCGCGGGCTGGACCTGCATGTCCACGTCGTCTATCGGGTCGACCACGAGGTCACCCTCGGCGAGGCGGGAGAGGATGTCCGAGTCGGAGAGTATCATACTCGAAGGGAGCGCGTCGCGGACAAGTAAATCCACCTTCTCGGCGCGGCTCAGGGGAGTTCGAACAGGAGGCCGACGAGGCTCAGGCCGACGGTGACGACCGCGGCCGACCCGACGTCGAGGTCGCGGGCGCGGGCCATCCCGTAGGTCCGGACGTACGTCGCCCACGCGACCGTGACGACCACGACGGCCCCGCTGACGAGGCCGAATCCGGAGAGCGCCGACTGCATCGCGGCGACCGCGGCGTCGGGCGTCGACGGGAGGTCGATTCGCGGGAGGGCGTAGGCGAGGTAGCCGGCGAGCGCGAGGGCGCGGGCCGCGCTTGGGACCATTCCCCACGCGGCGACCGTCAGCGTCTCGGTGAAGTCGCCCTCGCCGCCGACGAGCGACGTTCCGAGGTGGAGCATCGCCGCCTCGAACAGCCAGAACAGCGGCACGCCGACGAGCATCGCCCACGGCACCCACGAGATTTCCTGCCAGACGAGGTCGCCGAGGCGCTCGTCGAGCTGTTCGGGCACCGACGGGTCACAGCCCGCGGGCGCGTCCATGTCGGCGAACGGGCCGCCCTCTTCGTAGTTTTCGCACATCCAGTCGGGGGCGTGGTCCGGGTTGTCGACGCTGACCCGCTGGTCGAGCTGTTGGGTGAACGTGACGAGGATGCTCCCGGTGGCGGCCGCGACGACGAGCGTCACGAGCGCGACGACGGCGAGCGCCCGCCCGGCGTCGAGCGGTCGCGGCCGCGACGCGAAGTACTCGCGCGGCTTGCGGAGGGGGGTTCGGGGACCTGCCATCGGTCGAACCACGGAGATGTCGGGGAAATGCCTTCTGCCCGCCGGCGCGACGCCCGCGATGGGAGGACATTTACCGCGTCGGCGGGGAGTAGCGGGCATGAAACAGGCCATCGTCGCACGCGCCGACCTCGGCATGGGCCGGGGAAAGCTCGCCGCGCAGGTCGCCCACGCCTCGCTGTCCGCCTACGAGGACACCGACTCGCAGACCCGGAAGCGCTGGAAGGGCGGCGGACAGAAGAAGGTCGTCCTCAAGGCCAACGGCGAGTCCGAACTGTTCAAACTCGCCGACAAGGCCGAGCGGGCGGGCATCCCCCACGCCATCATCCGCGACGCGGGACACACGCAACTCGACCCCGGCACGGTGACGGCGCTCGCCGTCGGCCCCGCCGACGACGACGAAATCGACCGCGTGACCGGCGACCTCTCGCTGTACTGATGCGCGAGGCACACCCGCTTGAGCGCGCGGTCGGCATCGACAGCTACGTGAGCGACGCCGACGGCGTCGGCGGCCGCCTTCGCGTCGCCCCCGAGGACTTCCGCGTGCGCGAACTCGAACTCGACTCGCTGAACGTCCGCCCGCCGGACGCGCCGACCGGCGACTTCCCGAACCTCGTGCTCCGCGTCACCCTCCGCGGCTGGGACACCAACGACTTCGCGGGTCGGCTCTCTGACGAACTCGACGCGAGCAGAGAGCGCGTCTCGTGGGCCGGCACGAAGGACAAACACGCCGTGACGACCCAGCTTTTCACCGTCAACGGCGGCGACGCCGCCGACGTGCCCGAGATTCCGAACGCCGACATCGAGGTGGTCGGTCGCCTCGGCCGCACGCTCGACTTCGGCGACCTCGCGGGCAACGGCTTCCGCATCCGCGTCCGCGACCCCGAGAACCCCGACAACGCCGCGGCCGTCACCGACGCCCTCGCCGACTTCGGCGGCCGCGAGGGCCGCGTCGGCGTCCCGAACTTCTTCGGCCACCAGCGGTTCGGCAGTATCCGCCCCATCACGCACAAAGTCGGCCTCCACGTCGTCCGCGGCGAGTGGCGCGAGGCCGTGTTGGCGTACTGCGGCGGCCCGACCGAGGACGAACCCGAGGAGACACAGGAGGGCCGCGCCGTCGTCGACGAGGAAGCCGCGTCGGCCGACCCCGACTGGCACCGCGCGCTCGACGCGATTCCGGGCTATCTCGGCTACGAGCGAGGGATGCTCCACCGACTCGCCGAGGACGGCGCGGAGACCGACGAGGACTGGCGCAACGCGCTCGAATCGGTCCCGTCGAACCTCCAGCGGCTGTTCGTCAACGCCGCGCAGTCCTACGCGTTCAACCGGATGCTCTCGGAGCGCCTCGACCGCGGTCTCCCGTTCGACGAACCCGTCGAGGGCGACGTGGTCTGCTTCGCCGACCGCGACGCGCCCGAGGGACTGGAACTCCCCGACGTGAGCCGGCTTCAGACCGCGACGGGCCGCCGGGTCGACGTCATGAGCCGCCACATCGAGCGCGGCCGCGCGTTCGTCACGGCCCCGCTCGTCGGCACGGACACCGAACTCGCCGAGGGCGAACAGGGCGACATCGAGCGGGCCGTCCTCGACGACCTCGACCTCGAACCGGGCGACTTCGACCTCCCCGGCAACTTCCGGTCGACCGGGACGCGCCGGGCGATTCTCGTCCGCACCGACCTCGACGTGGACCGCGAGAGCGGCGACGCCGACGACGCCGACGGCGCTGGCGACGACCTCGTCTTCGACTTCGCGCTCCCCCACGGCTCGTACGCGACGGCCGTGATGCGCGAGTACCTGAAGGCCGGACCGCTCGACCTCTGAGAATCGAACCGAGACGCGAACTCACAATCGAACCGAGACGCGGGCCTACTGTTCTACGGCGTTCGCGGCGGGACTGGCTCCCGCCTGCCGCGTCGCGTCCGCGGTGCGCGTGGTCGCGTAGCCGATGGCCGCGAAGGGAAGCGAGAGAAGCGTCGCGGCGACCGCGAAGCCGACCGCGAGGCCGACGGCCACCGGGTCGAAGCCGGCGGCCTCCGCGGCCGGCGGGAAGTACGACCACGCGGGGACGGCGAACGCGAGCGCCGAGACCGCCGCGCCGAGGCGGAACCGGCCGCGGGCGCTGGCGACGCCGAGGGCGTAGCCGACGGCCAGCGGGAGCGCCAGCGTGGCGGTCCGGGCGACCGCGGGCCCGGCGACGAGCGCCGCGACGACACTGGCGAGGGCCACGGGAGCCATCGCGTACAGCGACCCGGTGACGACGCCCTCGGCGTTCGAGCGGCCGGCGAAGACCGCACCCGCGGCGGCGAGGAGCGCGACGCCCGCGCCGGCGACGACGACCGGCCGGTCGCGCGCGAAGACGACCACGAGCGGGACGGTCGCCGAGGCGACGAGCGCGAACGCGATTTCGGCGGTCGTCCGCGTGTCCGCGGGGTCGCGGTGGGCGACGAAGGCGCGGAAGCTCCCGGCGGCGACCCACGCGAAGGCGGCGAACAGCGCGGTCGAAAGCGGCGCGGCCCGGCCGAGATACGAGGCGACCCCGCGGCCCGTGTCGAGCGCCGACTGGCCCAGTTGCGTCGCGAGGCGGACGGTCGTCTCGGGGTCGGCCGCGAGCGCGACCAGTCCGACGAGACCGGCGAGCGCGAGCGGCGACAGCGACGCGAGAAGGGCGCGGCGGCGCATACGGAGTGGTCTCTCGGACACGGGGACGAATATGTTTCGCCGGGCGCGTCGCGCGCCGGGAGCCGCGGCGCGCCCGCCCCGACCCGCATAAACGACCTTTTGTACGCGCACGCCCGACACGTCGATATGCACTGTCGGCGGTGTGGAAACCCGTTAGAGAAGCCGGGAGACTACTGTCTCACCTGCAACACCGCCAACTGCGACGCCGTCGTGGCCGTCTTCGAGGCCGACCGCGCGACGCTGACGTTCCTCGACGAAGAAGACGTGCTCGGCGAGACGACGGTCACGACGATACCCGAGTCGGACGACGAGACGAAGGTGGTCCAGCTCCGGAACTTCGCCGGCCTCGTCGCCGACGAGATTCGGCGCAAGCGCCCCGAAACCGTGTACGCCGCGGGTGCGCGCGCGCCGCTTCGCGAGACGCGCGCGCAACTCCACCACGAGTTCTACCGCGTCTCCGACGACGACCCCGTCCAGCGCGTCCTCGACACCCGCGGCGAGCGGACGCTCGAAGTCGTCGATATCCCGCCCGCGGAGAAACTGGGCGGGAGCCACAGCACGCTCATCGGCGGGCGGCGGGGTCGCCGGGCAATCGGCGTCGTCGCCGGCCACCCGCACGTCAAGAAGGTCATCCCCGGCCCCATCGACGCCGGCGGCACCGGGTCGCGGACGGGGCTCCGGGCGAAGGTCACCCGCGCCGACGACAACGGGAACGTCAGGCTCCTCCTGCGAGACGGGTCGAGCGTCCAAGAAAACCGCATCGTCACGACGGCGATGAACCGCGAGACGGGCGAGCGCGTCCGCGACGACCTGAACGAGGCGTTGCGCGAAGACGGGTTACAAGGCGAGTAGCGAAGAAAGGAGCGTCGGACGACCGACTCAGGCCGACTCGGTCGCGCCCTCCGGGGCCGTCTCGATGTGAATCGGCTCCGTCTCGCCCGCCTCCCCCTGTGATTCGTACCACGCGACCGTCTCGGCGATGGCGTCTCGCAGGGGGGTCGGTTCGACGGCGTCGCCGAACGCCTCGCGGAACTTCGCGTCGCGGACGACGTACGGCTCCTCGAAGGCGTACCGCATCTCCGAGAGCTCTTTCAGCGGTGCGCTCAGGTAGCCGCCGAGGGTCAGCGCGAGCCCCGGCGCGGCGATGATGCGCGGGAAGCCGGGGTCGACCTCGGCGGCCTCGTAGACGAGGTCGACGAAGCGGCGCGTCGAGACCGTCTCGGGGTTCGGGACGTGCCAGACCTCGCCGAGCGCCTCGTCGCGCTCGCCGAGGAGGACGAGCGCCCGCGCGAAGTCGGGGACGTAGGTGTAGGTGTGGGCGAGTCGCGGGTCGCCGAACACCTTGGCGCGCTTGCCGGCGACGGCGGCTCCGAACACCTGCTCGCCGACGACCGACTCGCGGACGCGCGGACCGAAGAAGTCGCTGGCGCGGCCGATGGTCGCCTCGACGCGGCCCGCCTCGTGGGCGTCGAGGACGATGTCGGCGCACTCGGCTCTGGTCTGTCCCTTCGGGCCGGTCGCGGCATAGGGGAGGTCCTCGGTGAGCCGCACTTGCACCGGGCCGTACATGTAGAGGTTCTCGGCGACGACGAGGCGCGCGCCGGCGGCTTCGGCCCCCGCGACGATGCCGCGGGTGAGGTCGGGGAACAGTTCGGGCCAGTCGTCGTACGGCGGTTTGGCGCAGTGGTAGACGACATCCGCGTCCGCGAACGCGGCGACGGCGCGGTCGGGGTAGAGCACGTCGGCGAGGCGGCTCTCGACGCCTTCGGGGAGGAAGTCGGGTTCGTGGCGGGTCACCGCGGCCACGTCCTCCCCGCGTTCTCGGAGCTGTTCCATCACCGCGAGTCCGACGGGACCGGCCCCCACCACCACGTGTTGTGTCATGGCCTCCCGTACGCGCGCCGGCGACAAAGCGGTGTCTAGGCCCGTCAGGTCCCGAGACGACTCGTAGGGTTTATCCATACCGGCGAGGTAGTTCGCGGTACTATGGCCGACAACAAGGCACGATCCGTCGGTAGTTCCGGGCGCTTCGGCGCGCGGTACGGCCGCGTCGCTCGACGCCGCGTCAAGGAAATCGAAGCAGAGATGCGCAACTCCAAAGTCGACGGCGACGACGTCACTCGCGTCGAAACCGGCGTCTGGAAGAACGAGGAGACCGGCGAGGTTTTCACCGGCGGCACCTACCGCCCGCAGACCCCCGCCGGCAAGCAGGTCCGCCGCTCCATCCGCGCCGCGCTCACCGGCGAGGACGAATAACTCCCAAGTAGTCTCGACGCTTTCCATCTCACAATGAGCTACAAGTGTTCCCGGTGCAAGCGCGATGTCGAACTGGACGAGTTCGGTGGCGTCCGCTGTCCGTACTGCGGCCACCGCGTCCTGCTGAAAGAGCGGTCGCCCAACGTCAAAGAAGTCGCCGTCGAGTAGCGTGCGCCCAGCGCACAGCGCTTCGCTCGAATTCGACTATTCTACCGAGCGGCGCGCGCGCGTCGTCGAGCGAAGCGTCGCCGTCGAAACGGGTGAGATAGACGACGCTCGGTCCGGTGCGCGCGTCGCCCGCGAGGGGCGGACCGTCATCGTCACCGTCGAGGCCGGCGACCTCGTCGCGCTCCGAGCGGGCGTGAACTCGTGGATACGCCTCGTAGAGACCGCAGAGCGCGTCGCTTCGGCGGGGAGCGCGCTGTCGGAGTCCGCGTAGGAGACCGCGGGTGTTTTAGGGCCGGCGTCCCGTCGGTTCGGGTATGCAGGGAAGTCTACCGCCGGAAGCCCAGGAGAAGCTCGAAGAACTGCAGAACCTTCAGGAGACCGCCCAGAACGTCTCCGAGCAGAAGCAGTCCTCCGAGACGGCGCTCAACGAGGCGCAGACGGCGCTCACCACGCTCGAAGAGATTGACGGTGACTCGAAGATGTACCGCGAGGTCGGCGAACTCCTCATCGAGACCGACTACGAGTCGGCCAAAGACGACCTCGAAGAGAAGGTCGAGAACCTCGAAGTGCGCGTCGAACAGCTCACGAAGCAGGAGACGCGCGTGCAGGAGAAGTTCGAGAGCCTGCAGGAAGAACTCCAGCAGATGCTCCAGGGCGGCGCGGGCGGCGCGGGTCCGATGGGCCCCGGCGGCGCGTAAATGCCACAGCCGACGGACGAAGAAGTGGTCGAGACCGCCGCGGAGGCGGCTGAAGGCCTCATCTTCGCCCGCTTCAAGCAGTCTCGCGTCAAGGACTTCGACGTCACCGTGACGTTCGAAGACGGCGTCCTCGACGTTGACGTGTACGTCAACGCGCCCGACGACGCCGACGACGCGGAGGCGGTCGCCGAAGAGGCGGCGTTGACGGCGCAGGAGGCCGTGGACGAGCTGTTCGCGGCCGCCGACGCCGACGCCGACGCCGACGAGGAGTAAGGGACGTTCTCGCGGGCACCCCCCGCACTCGGTTTCTCCCGGCGAGCGGCCGCGCTGTCGCGGCCGTCGCGCGGAACGAACGCGAAGCGATTCGCTCACAGAAGTTTGGATTCCGCAAGAATCACCACTGGCCGGTGTGAAACCACCCGACACAATTAAACATGATAGTGATGTATGTTACCTCATGTCAATACGGAGAACCCCGAGAGGGACGACCGCGTTGGACCGGTTACGAGAGCGATACAGCGAGGCCGACCTCACCTGTTCGAAGTGCGGCTTCACCGACGACGACGGCGAGTGGTCGGCCAAGACGACCGGGTCGAGCGTGTTCTACCGGCGCGTCTGTCCGAGTTGCGGCGCTATCGAGACGCGAACGCTCTCGCTGAAGTAGTACGGCGGGCGGTCGCTCGTCGCTCGAATCGACCCGCGAGTGGCGACGCCGGAACCGCAGAGAACGAGAGGTGGGGGAGCGCCGGACGAAGACGAGCCGCCGGCCGCCGGCGTCATCTACGCGAGGAAGAACACGAGCAGGCTGACCGCCATCGCCGCGAGGATGAGCGCGATTGCGAGCGCCCCGCCCATCGAGACGACGACGTTGGCGTGGCTGGCGAGCGTCTCGGTGCGGTCGTTGCCGAAAATCGTCACCTCCGCGCGTTCGGTCGCCATGCCGGCGACGACCGGCTCGGCGTCCGCGAGCGCGTCGTCGACGAGGCGCTCGATGGTCTCGCGGAGTTCGTCGGGGTCGATGGCCGCGCCGACCTGATTTTCCGCCTCGACGGTGTTGACGATGTGGGTGTCCGTCGTCATCACCTCGGCCACGTCGGCTCTCGCGTCCGGGCCGGTCGTCAGCCCCTCGACGATGCGGTCGCGCAGGCCCGGTTCCATGTTGTTGCCGTCGATGAGGACGTACGCGGTCGTCTGGTCGCCGACGGTCGTCGCGGCCACGCGGATGCCCAGCGGGCCGATTCCCTCCCGCGTCGTCCAGTCGGTCGGGTCGAACGCCGTTCCCAGCGAGAGCGACCCGGACGGCGACGCCGAGAGCTCCTCGCCCGCGAGTCCGGCGGCGGTAATCATGTCGAACGACCGCTTGCTCCCCGGCGTGACGTGGCCGAGGTCGGGACCCTGAAGCCCGTTGTTGCAGTTGTGGGCGTCGACGAGAAGCACGTCGCGCAGTCCCGACGTTCGGGCCTCTGCGGACGCCGAGAGGCCGACCGCGTACTCGACGTCGTCCGCGAACTGCGGGGCGTACGTCGAGACGAGGAGCGCGTCGTCGCCGAAGCGCTGACCGAGCATCTTCGCGTCGCCGGACTGCACGCGGACGCTTTCTGTCACGTCGGAGCTGTACTCGATGCGCTCGTAGGCGTCGTCGGCCGCGTCGAGGACCACGTCCACCTCGCGTTCGGTCACGAGGTTGAAGTCGTGCCCCGCGGTCGCGTGGGGCGGGAACACGAGTCCCTCGCCCCGGCGGGCGACGCGCTCGGGGAAGTTGCCGCCGCCGATTTCGCCCATCGGCCCGGGGTGAATCATCGGCAGGACGAACCGCGCCTTCTCGGTGCCGTCCTCGCGCTCGAACGAGAGCACGGTGACGGGGACGATGGCCTCCTGTCCGAGCTGTTCGAAGAAGTCCTCCAGTTCGCGGGTGCCCTCGGCGATGTGGCCGATAAACCCGCGGATGAAGTCGAGGACCGACACGCCGAGCCCGCGACGCCACGGGCGGTCGACGATGCGGAGGAAGACGTAGACGCCGATGGCGTACATCACGCAGGTGATAGCGAGGAGTTGGAAGTGACTCAGCGCGATGGCCGACAGCTCCGGCGGGGCCCGGTCGGGGCGGGCGAGGTAGGGCATCAGATAGGCGTCGAGGATGGGGCCGCCGACCTCGAAGAAGCGGAGCGTCCCGCTGTAGACGAACAGGAGGGCGGCGGACGTGAGCGTCTGGATGCTCGCCGGGACCGCCGCGATGAGCAACGACGACCGCGAGACGGCCATCACGATGAGCAGGCGGAAGGCGAACACCGACGCGAGGGCGACCACGAGCGCGTCGAAGATGAACGTCTGGCCGAGGCCCGTAAAGACGGAGACGATGGCGGCTCCGGTGAGGAACGTGACGATGATTACCTCGCCGGCGAGCGCGAGGAGCGACGAGCGGTTGTGCGTCAGCTTCCCGCCGACGAACCGGTCGACGCCGGTGGTGCCGAACGCCGCGACGACGGTCGGAATCCCGATGAAGAAGATGCCTTCCCAAGCGTCTCTCCCGAGGAAGAAGATGCCCCGCCACGACCCGGCGAGGTCCCCGGAGTCGAACGCGCCGATACCCGCCATCGCGGCGACGAGCAGGGCGAACCCGAGACTCGTGTACCAGCTGGGCGCGCGGAAGATGAACCGCGAGAGCCCAGCGAGGTCGCTCTGGGTGGAGGTCATTTCCCGAACAGACAGAACGGAGGCCGGTAAATGTCTCGGCTTGCGTCCGAGAAACGACCGTGAGAGATTGCGTCGCGTCGCCGGGATGCGGTTTTCCGCGGCGGCGACAGGAGAAGTGAGTCGCGGCGACAGGAGAGAACGCGACGAGTCACCGCGGAGAACGCGGTCGCGGTCGCGTCGAAGACGGCCGACCGCTCAGCTCTCGATTACTGCTCGCAGACGCCGGCTATCGCTCGCAGATGTCGATGAAGTTCTCGAACACTTCCTCGCCCTCGTCGGTGTGGGCGACCTCGGGGTGCCACTGGACGCCGTAGAGGTCGCGGTCGGTGTCGCTCATGGCCTCGATGGTACACACGTCGCTCGTGGCGGTGTGCGTGAAGCCCTCGGGGACCTCCTTGACTTCGTCGGCGTGGCTGGCCCAGACGCGGGTCTCGGGGGCGAGCGAGCCGATAAGGGGGTCGTCCTCGTCGAGGATTTCCACGTCCACGTCGGCGTAGCCGCCGTAGTCGCCGGAGCCGACGCGACCGTCGAGTTCTTCCGCGAGAATCTGCATGCCGAGACAGATGCCCAAGACGGGCACGTCGAGGTCGAGGTAGTCGGGACAGCGGCCGATGCGGTCCATGTCGGGGCCGCCGGAGAGGACGATGCCGTCCGCGTCGATGTCCGCGGGGTCGGTGTCGTTGTCGACGAGTTCGGTGTCGACGCCGAGGTCGCGGAGCGCGCGCCGTTCGAGGTGGGTGAACTGCCCGTGGTTGTCGATGACGACGATGCGGGTCATGTCCCGGATTGGACCACCGTGCCTAAAAGTCAATCGAAGAGTGGTCGAGATACGCGTATCCGTGCATCAGATTGGCACGTCGAGGGCGGTTGGAGACGGGAGTCGCCACGGCGACTCACTCGTCGCCGGCGCGGTCCCGGGCCGTCTGGAACCCGAGTTCGTCGAGTTCCTTCGTCCGGCGGCCCTCCCGCTCGGCGAGCGCCTCGACGTCGGGTGAGGCGTCGTCGTCGATGCGGGCGAACGACTTGTGGACCTTCGTGTGGCACCACCGACACAGCGCGACCGTAATCTCGTGGGAGGGTTCGTCGCTATCGCCGTCACCAGCGCCGTCACCCCCGCGGCCGCCGTACGAGAGATGGTGTTCTTCGAGTAAGGGGCGAGCGGTCGAATCGTGGGCCATGCGGACCTCTTCGAGGCCGCACCGAACGCACTCGCGGCCGCTCGTCGTCGAGGCGTAGTGCGGGCAGTCGCGGAAGTCACAGCCCTCGGCGGCCGCGACGCAGTCGTAGTCCGCTCGGGCGCGCTCGCGGGCGAACGCCGGGTCGCGGTCGGCGTACTCGCGGGCGAGCCGGCACGCGCCGTCGCTCGTGAGGTGGTCGCAACGGCCGGCGTGGTCGTAGGGGTCGTCGACTCCCACGGGCGTCCCTGTCGGCGTCCGCTCCATGGCGCGCGTTCGGGGCGGGGCAAGCCTAAACGTTGCTCTCGGCGGCGGACGGCCCGCCGTCTCGGCGGTGGTTTCATCACGTCCGCCGTCGAAGCCGGCCCCGTGAGACTCGTTCACCGACAGAACGGAGACCAATCGACCCTCGCGTCGAACGTCGAGACGGCCGACTCGTTTCTCTCGCAGGCGCGCGGGCTGATGTTCCGCGGCTCCGTGCCGGACGACTACGCGCTCGTCTTCCGGTTCGACGACGCCGACCGCCACAGCCTCCACATGGTGTTCGTCCCCTTCGACATCGACGCGCTCTGGCTCGTCGGCGACGAGGTGACGAAGAAAAAGCGGCTGTCGGCGTGGACGGGCATCGGCTTCGGGATGGCCGACACCATCGTCGAACTCCCCGCGGGGGCGGCCGACAGCGTCGAACCGGGCGACTTGGTCGAGGTTTCGGAGTGACTCGCCGGTCTCGAATCAACGCCCGTCCAGCGCGGTCCCCGGAGAGACACCAATTTCTGTCGGAACCATCTCTTTTATCCCTTCATCGACAAATGTGTTCAACTACTATGTCGGAACCTACCACACCGACGGAGGATAGAGTAAGTCGTCGCGAGACGGCTGGCTGTGAAATTCGACGGTTCTAACCCACAAGGACACGATTCTACCGTGAACGAACGATTCGGGAAGACCCCCGAGCTACGCACTTCTGATTCAGTACAGCTCTTAGACACCACGCTCCGCGACGGCGAGCAGGCCCCCGGCGTCTCGCTGACGCCGGCCCAGAAGGCCGACATCGCCCAGGCGCTCGACCGCGCCGAAGTCGATTACATCGAGGCCGGAAGCGCCTGCACCGGCCCCGGCGAGCGCGAGACCATAAAGCGCGTCACGTCGCTCGGCCTCGACGCGACGGTGACGAGTTTCGCCCGCGGCGTCAAGAACGACGTCGACCTCGCGCTCGACTGCGACGTCGACGGCATCACGCTCGTCGTCCCGGCGAGCGACCGCCACGTCGAGTCGAAGGTCGGGACGACCCGCGAGGACGTCGTCGAGACGACCGACGAACTCGTCGCCTACGCCAAGGACCACGGCCTCTGGGTCGAGGTCATCGGCGAGGACGGCTCGCGGGCCGCCCCGGAGTTCCTCGAATCGCTCGCGCGCGCCAGCCACGACGCCGGCGCCGACCGCTTCTGTTTCGCCGACACGGTCGGCCACACGAGCCCCGAACACACCTACGAGGTCGTCTCCCGACTCGCCGAGTTGGGTCCGACCTCGACGCACACCCACGACGACCTCGGCCTCGCGATGGCGAACGTCCACGCCAGCCTCGCCGCGGGTGCCGACCTCGTCCACACCACGGTCAACGGCATCGGCGAGCGCGCCGGCAACGTCGCGCTCGAAGAGGTCGCCATCGCGCTCGACCACTGCTACGACGTCGAGACGGTGAAACTCGACGAACTGTACGCGCTCGCCCAGAAGGTCGCACAGGCCACGGGCGTCGCGCTCCCGCCGAACAAGGCGGTCGTCGGCCAGAACGCGTTCACGCACGAGAGCGGCATCCACACCGACGGGACGCTCAAGGACGACGCGATGTACGAGCCGTACCCGCCGGAGACGGTCGGCCGCGAGCGCCGCCTCGTCCTCGGGAAGCACGCCGGTCGCGCCGGCGTCAAGGCCGCGCTGGAGGAACACGGCGTCGACGCCACCGACGAGGAGGTCGCGGCCGTCGTCGAGCGCGTGAAGGAACTCGGCGACCGCGGCAAGCGCGTCACCGACGCCGACCTCCTCGCGTTCGCAGAGGACGTCCAGGGCCGCGAGCGCGCCCGACAGGTCGAACTGCTCGACCTCACGGCCGCCTCGGGCGGCGGCACCCCGACCGCGAGCGTCCGCCTCCGCGTCGAGGACGAGGAACGCGTCGCCTCGGGCACCGGGTCCGGCCCGGTCGACGCCGCGGTGAAGGCCGTCCGCGAGGCGCTCGGCCCCGACGCCGACGCCCAACTCGACGAGTACCACGTCGACGCCATCACCGGCGGCACCGACGCCGTCGTGACCGTCGAGGTGACGATGTCGCTCGGCGACCGGAGCGTCACCGTCGCCGCCTCGCACGCCGACATCACGCGAGCGAGCGTTCAGGCGATGGTAGACGCGCTCGACCGACTGCTCGCGCCGAACCACACGTCGCCGACGCCCGCGTCGGCAGACGACTGAGAAAACTAAACCGTCGCGTCCGCTCCCGCGTTTTTCTCCCTACTCCGGGACGACCGAGTCCGAACCCGGACTACTGCGTCTCTTTGGCGACGAGGTAGGTCCAGCCGCCGCGGCGCTCGAACCCGATAGCGTCGTCGCCGAGTTCGGTCTCCGCGAAGTCGGCGACGCGGCCGGTCCGGACCGTCGTCACGTCGATGCGTCGCGTCCCGCCCCGTTCGCTCGTGTCCGCGCTTGCTACGTTCGCACTCATACGTTGGCCGACGCGGGCAGGGGATATGTATCGCATCCTAGTAGAGTGAAAGTGAAATCGAGGGACTGCGCGGGGGGAGGCGCTCACGCGGGGGAGAGCGTGACTCAGGTCGAACTCGGCTTCGAGCCCAGTCCGAAGGTGATGAGAGTGGCCACGATGACGAACGCGACGCCGAAGTAGCCGGCAAGTCGGTAGACCTCGATGGTGAGCAACAGGAACAGGAGGGCGATGATGACTTCGAGTCTGTGTTCGAGTGTGGCGTCCATACGGTCCACCATTCGTGTCTGATTAGTAACTATTTCGGCAGGCGAAGCGTGAGCCGTCTGGCGTATCAGAACCGATTTGCAATCCAGTCTGGACTACCGAAACGATGGTTGGGTTCACGGAGCGCGAACGGTCGGGAGTGTACAAGTCGATTTACGCGCGGCGGGACATCCGGCGGTTCGGCGACGACCCGGTGTCCGAGGAGACGCTGGCGCGACTGCTCGACGCCGCCCATCACGCCCCGAGCGTCGGCTTCTCGCAACCGTGGGACTTCGTCGTCGTCGAGGACGACGAGACGAAAGCGGAAATCGCGTCCATCGCGGAGCGGGCGATTGCGGCGGCCCGCGAGGGCTATCGAGAGCCTCGAAAATCGGAGTTCGGCCGGCTGAAGTTGGAGGGCATCACCGACGCCCCGGTGAACATCTGCGTCACGTGCGACCCGACGCGGGACGCGCCGCACGTCCTCGGGCGCAACACGATGCAGGCGATGGACGCCTACTCGACGTGCCTCGCGGTGCAGAACCTCTGGCTGGCCGCGCGGGCCGAGGGCGTCGGCGTCGGCTGGGTGTCGTTTCTCTACCCGCACGAAGTCCGCGAGGTGCTGGGTATTCCGCACCACGTCGAGCCGATTGCGTATCTCTGCGTCGGCTACCCCGAAGACGGATTTCCCGAGGAGCCGGTGCTTCAGCGGGAGGGTTGGCGCGAGCGCATCGACACGAGCGAACTCGTCCATCGGGAGCGGTGGGAGTCGAGAGAAGATATCGAGGACTGAGACACGGTGGCGCGACGAGACGCGCCACTCAGAACGTTGTGGCCGCGAGAAGCGCCGAGGGAGAGATTTGAGCCTCACTCGCTCACTGCGTTCGCTCGCTGGTTCAAATTTCGGGTCGTCGCACATCCTCGTCACGCGGGGCGAGAGACATGAACGTCTCTCGCAGGGTGACGTTCGGAAGAAGCGCCGAGGGTGAGATTTGAACTCACGTGTCCGAATGGACAGTAGATTTCGAATCTACCGCCTTGGCCGGGCTAGGCTACCTCGGCTTCCATCGTTGTCTCTCTCGCGGATAGTTTAATCCGTTTCGATTTCCGAGGGCCGCGGCGGAGAGTCACACGGATGCGGTCGGCGGGTCTGCGCCGGCAGGAACCGGGAGCGGGCGAGGTCGGCGACGGACGACGGGCGACCGACCGGCCGACCCGACCCCACCGACCAACGGGAATAAGTCGCGCGCAGACCCGAGAGGTGTATGGACATCGACACGGCCAGCGAGACGTGCGACGAGGTGCTCGACGCCGTCTCGGAGGCCGTCATCGCCGACCGATCCTTCCTCGAAACCGTCCTGACGGGCGTCCTCGCCCGCGGCCACGTCCTCCTCGAAGACGTTCCGGGAACCGGGAAGACGCTCACCGCGCGGAGCGTCGCCACCGCGCTCGGGCTGTCGTTTTCCCGCGTGCAGTTCACCCCGGACCTGCTTCCCGCCGACGTGACCGGGACGAACATCTACGACGAGCGCGAGCGGACCTTCGAGTTCTCGCCGGGACCAATCTTCGCCAACGTCGTCCTCGCCGACGAGATCAACCGCGCGCCGCCGAAGACGCAGGCGGCCCTCCTCGAAGCGATGGAGGAAGGGCAGGTGACCGTCGACGGCGAGACGCACAAGCTTCCGAAACCGTTCTTCGTCATCGCCACGCAGAACCCCGTCGAACAGGAGGGGACGTTCACCCTGCCCGAGGCGCAGGTCGACCGGTTCGTCGTGAAATCGGCCATCGGCTATCCCGACCTCGACGGCGAGGTCGAACTTCTCCACCGGCGCGCGGGTCGGAGCGAACAGAGTCCGAGCGTCGAACGCGTCCTCGACCGCGACGCCGTCGCCGCCGTCCGCCGCGCGCCCGAGTCGGTCCGCGTCGAGGACGACCTGCTCGACTACATGGCGAAGCTGGCGCGGGAGACCCGCACCGACCGCCGGGTCCGCATCGGCGTCTCGCCCCGCGGGACCCAGCGGCTGTTCGAGGCCACCCGCGCCCGCGCCGTCATCGAGGGCCGCGAGTTCGTCACGCCCGACGACGTAAAGCGCGTCGCGCAGTCGGTCCTCGCCCATCGCCTCGTTCTGACGCCGGACGCGCGGGTCGAAGACGTGCGGAAATCGGACGTCGTCGACGACGTGCTCGGCCGGGTGACCGTGCCGACGCTGGAATAGCTGGAAACCAACGCGGACGGCCGCTCAGCGCGTGACGACCGCCACGAGCGCGACGACGCCGACCAGCAGTAAGACGACGGCCGTGATTGGCTGGCCGCCGGCGGCCGCCCGGTCAGCGCCGTAGACGACGGCCGCGCCGACCGCGAGCACGACGAGCGTCGCCGCCGCGTGGACGAGTTCGAGCCGGAGCGTGTCGGTCTCGCGGCCGAGGTGGTCGCCGACGGAGCGCGCGTTGTCGGCGAGGTCCCACGCGAGTATCGACCCGACCGCGGCGAGCAACAGCGCCTCCGTCCCGGCCCCGCTCGCGCCCGCAAAGAGGAGCGAGAGGAAGAACAGCCCGCCCGCGGCGTCGACGATGCGCCGCGAACCCCGGACCAGTCCGGCGGCGAGCGCGACCGTCGCGGCGAGGCCGCCGACCGCCGCCGTCGACGTGGTAAAGCCGAGCGCGAGGATGGCGAATCCGGCGGCCGACAGCGCCATCGCGGTCCCCGTCCGGGTCGGTTTGCGGGTGATTTCGCTCACCGCGACCACCCCGCTTCGGCCCGCGCGAGCGCGACGCCGAGCGGTTCGTCACTCCAGTCCACCACGCGGACGCCGCTCCGCCGGAGTTCGCGGAGCCGCAGGTCGCGCTCGATGCGCGCGAGTCGCGCGCCGACGGTCGCGGTCGTCGTCGGGTTCGGCGAGACGACCGTCACGGCGTGGCCGTAGGCCTCCAACCGACGGGCGACCGAGACCGCGTAGTCGTCCACGAGCGGCGAGCAGAAGACGACCTGCGCGTCGCTGGCGAGTCGACGACGGAGCCGTCTGAGAGCGACGGAGGCGAAGAACGCCCCGTCCGGCGGCGTCGGCGCGAACGCCGGATGCGTGGCGAACAACCGGCGGGCGCGGGCGCGGTGGTCGACGCCCGACGAGGGGGCGAGCCAGCACTCGTCGGGACCGAACGCCGCGACGCCGACGCTGTCGCCGCCGTCGAGGAGCGCCGAGAAGGCGACGCTCGCGGCGTCCACGGAGCGCTCGACCGCGGTCTCGGCCCCGTCGTCGGGGGCGACGTGCGCCTCCGCGCGGGTGTCGACGACGAGCACGACGGCCGCGGCGCGCTCCTCTCTGAACTCCACCGTGGCGAGTTCGCCAGTGCGGGCGCGGCGGTTCCAGTCGATGCGCCGAATCGGGTCGCCGTGGCGGTACTCGCGGATGGAGGCGAACTCCAGTCCCGACCCCGGCACGTCGGTCTCGACGCGCCCGGCGTACTTCGAGGTGAGGCCGCGGAGCGGCAGGTCGGCGGTCGCGGCGAGTTCCGGCTCACACCGGAGCGTCGTCTCGGCGTCGACCGTCTCGCGGGACTCGACGGCCCCGCTCGGGTCGCGGACGACGACGACCGTCTCGCCCCACGCGTGCTCGCCGCGGACGGCCGTGACGGTGTAGGTCGCGGTGGCGGTCGCCCCCGGCCGGAGCGCCGTCCCCAGTCGGGCGGAACCGTCGGCGACGCCGAGCGCCGGCGGCACGCCGTCGACGACGCGGAGGTCGAACAGCGTCCGTGGCCCCTCGTTGGTGACGCGGAGCGTGACTTCGACCTCGTCGTCGGGGTCGGGCGTCGCGTCCGAGAGGTCGCGCTCGACGCGGAGCGACACCTCGGGAATCGCCGCGACCCGGACGTAGGCGAGGACGACGACGCCGAGGCCGGCCGCGAGGAGGAGCGACGGCTCGCGGGTGAACACGCCGGCGGCGGCCGCGACGAGGACGAGACCGTCGAGGCCGGTCCAGCGGTCGGTGTCGAAGCCGCGACTCATCGGCGCTCACCCGCGGGGTCGTCGGCGGTGCCGACTCGCTCTATCGCGGCGACGGTCCGTTCGGCGCGGTCGGAAAGCGACGACTGACCGGACAGCAGGAGTCGGACGCGCTGTCGAAGCGGAACCGAGACAGACGCGCCGAGAAATCGCGCGGCGACCGGGTCGTCGGTCCACCCGCCGGTTTTGAGGAGCGCGGCCGCTTCCTCGGGAGCGTGACCGCCGCGGGCGACGAGCGCCCCCTTGGCCCGGGTTTCGAGGCGGTCGACGACCCGCTCGCGGGCGGCCCAGCGGGTTCGCCGACCCGCCGCCGACACGAGGTCGTCGTCGAAGTCGGAACCGGGAACCGGGACCGAAATCCGCGCTTCCGGGTCGCCGGTGACCGTGGTGTTCGGGGTCGTGTCGCGGCGGTGTTGGACGTACCGAAGGCCCTGCAACGCCGCGAGCGCCGCGACGAGGCCGAGGAAGACGTCCGTCAGTTCGAGGCCGAGCGAGACGCCGGCGATGACCGCGAACCCGGCGACCGTGGCGACGACGCCGACGAACACGAACAGCCGGCGTGCGAGCGTCATCGGTCGCCCTCCGCCGACTCGGCGTAGGCGTCTTCGATGTTCCTGAGCGCGTCGACCGCCCGGCGTTCTCGCTCCGGCGTCGCCTCGAAGCCGCCGTAGCGAACTTCCTCGAACAACGTCGTCAGGGCGCTCACGTCGTCGCGGTCCATGCCGGCGTCGACGGCCGAGTCGGCGAACTCGGCGGGCGTCGCGGCGCGGCGGTTCGGCACGTCGAGGAGCGCGGTCATCTCGCCCCACGCGCGGAACACCTCGTTTTCCACGTCCGCGTCGCCGTCCTCGATGCGCTGGGCCGCGGCCCCGGCGGCCCGCCCGACCGCGGCGACGTCCGGCCCTTCGTCCTCGTCGACGGGGGCGGCTTCGCCGTCGGCCTCGGGCGAGTCGCCGGTCCCCGTCACGAGCATGAAAACCGCGACGACGAGTGCGACCGCGAGGAGGAGGCCGAACAGCACCGTCGGCGGTGAAACGCTCTGGGCCGCGCCACCACCGCCGAGACTGCCACCGCCACCGGCGGGGAGAAACGAGACGTTCCGCGCGGCGGCCGCGGCGCGAGACGAAAACGAGGACTCGCGGCGACACGCCGTGAGGAGGGCGAAAAGCAGGACGACCGGCGGCCCGACCGCCGCGTAGATGGCGAGCGGCGGGAGCAGAGAACCGGTCTCGCGGTAGACGTACACGCCGAGGAGGGCGAAGACGAGGGCGACGGCCGCGAGGATTCCGGGCGAGAGCAACCACGGGAGACACGGCGTCGGGATGCTGAGACTGCCGGACGAACCGCCGGTCGGTTGGACGCCGGTCCGGTCTGTGTCTCCGGTGACTGCGCCGCCGGTCTCGCCGCCACCGAAGCCTATCGGGCCGCCGCTGGTGACGACGGTCGAGTCGATGGTGGCGGCGACGACCGAGAGGGCGACGACCGCGAGGAGGGCGAGTGCGAGTGCGCGGAGGGCGGAACGGTCCACGCTGATAGGTAACAGTATACGAGGTAAAGACATTTCGAGGGACGGAGCGGTCGTCGGTGGGCGAACGGCGTCACCTCGGTCTCCGACCGAACCGGATGGTGCTGTTGAACTCCTCAACCGCGGCTAGCTTGTTGAGGCCGTGCTGAATACAGCGCGCGCGTCGGTCACACACTCGGCCTCGCGATTTATGTTAATACTTCATCACTACTACCGCATGGAACGGTTTTACATATTTAACGCACTCCTGGCGATATATGGTGCAGTCTTCGCAATCGAATCGGTCTCCGCTCTCGCCGACGGGAGCACAAGCCTGCCAATCATTTTGGGTAGCATCGCTGGAATAGGACTGGTGAGTGCATCCGTATACGAGATGATTACTGGCTCTCCATCCGACTTCGAGGTCGGCGACATAGGATTCTGGGCTGTCGTTTTGGGCGTTGTGGCACTTCTCTCACTTCAGATCCTTGAAATCACTCAGATTGTGGGATAGTAACCACTCGAAGGAGACGAGACAGACCACCCATACAAGTGAACCGCCCGGAGGTACGCGGACGAAAGTCGAGGCTCGACACCCACACACCACGTTTACAAGTGAATCGACGGCGAGAACGAGGGGCGGAGAAGACACACAGACACCACCGTTGCACGTGAAGCGCGGTGACGCCGCGAGGGGGGGTGGCATCGGCAACCGCGTGGGGAGAGCACCGGTGCAAGTGAACCGCGAGCGCGACTCGTCCCTCGTCACCCACCACCGTTGCAGGTGATTCGGCACGTTTCAGGTCGTCTGCGCGTCGACCACAGCAGACACGGGCGAACGAGACTCGCCTCCTGAGCATTGATACATGTCAGCGCTTTAGTTGAACGCGTGCTCTGTTGTTCTACTAGTCACTCTCGCGTACTCTCGTTCACTTGTAACAGTGGTGTGTGTCTGTTCAAACGAGTTCACGTGAGCCACGGTATACGGTAGCAAGAGCCATCCGGAAGACACCGGTCCCGACCGAACACGCCGCCCATCACCCACCGATACCACCGCCGCAATTCACATGAATCAGATGAAATCGGGGTTTTAAATAAGGGGACGCTACAACGGACCGACGCTAATGCGCCGGTTCGAGCGAAAACAAAACGTCTTCACCAACAAGGACGCCCTCGGGGAGTCCTACAAGCCCGAGCGCATCGAGGAGCGCGACGACGAGATTTCGGAGTACATGGACGCGCTCCAACCGGTCGTCGACGGCTGGGAGCCGAACAACGTCTTCCTGTACGGCAACACCGGCGTGGGAAAGACCGCGGTCACCGAGTTCCTCCTCGAAATGCTCCTCGAAGACGTCTCGCAGTACGACGACGTGGACCTCAGCGTCATCTCCATCAACTGCAAGACGCTCAACTCCTCGTACCAGGTGGCGGTCGAACTCGTCAACGAGCTTCGACCGCCGGGCGCGGAGATTAGCTCGACCGGCTACCCCCAACAGACCGTCTTCAAGAAGCTGTTTCAGGAGCTGGACGACGTGGGCGGGACGGTGCTCATCGTCCTCGACGAAGTCGACTCCATCGGCGACCGCGACGAACTCCTCTACGAACTCCCGCGGGCGCGGTCGAACGGGAAACTCGAAGACGCCAAGGTCGGCCTCATCGGCATCTCGAACGACTTCAAGTTCCACGACCAGCTCGACCCGCGCGTGCAGGACACCCTCTGCGAGCGCGAACTCCACTTCCCGCCGTACCAAGCGCCCGAGCTCCAGAACATCCTCGAATCGCGCGCGGAGGTCGCCATCGCCGAGGACGCCTGCGAGGAGGGCGTGCTCAACCTCTGTGCGGCGCTCGCCGCCCGCGACAGCGGGAGCGCGCGACAGGCGCTGGACCTCCTGCGGCTGGCGGGCGAACACGCCGAGAACAAAGACGACGAGCGAATCACGCTCGACCACGTCGACATCGCCCGGCAGAAACTCGAACAGGAGCGCGTCGTCGAAGGGATGCGCGAACTCACCGAAAACGGCCACTTCGCGCTCCTCGCGGTCGTCTCGAAGGCCGCCCACGACGAGACGCCGTGTCGGATGCGCGACCTCTATCAGGAGTACCTCCGGCTGTGTAACTCCGCCGGCATCGACCCGCTCGCCCAGCGGTCGGTCCACAACCACCTCTCGGACCTCCGGATGCTCGGCATCCTCTCGGCCGAGGAGAACCGCACCGGTTCGCGCGGGAACTACTACAGCTACGCGCTCGACGTCCCCTTCTCCAGTGCGATGGAGGCGCTGTCCGACGTGCTCGCTCTCGACTCCGTCCTCGACGAGATTCGAAAGACCGCGACGCAGGCCGAGGCCGCCTGAGTTTCGTCGGACGTCACCACTCACCGGCCGAACACCACGGCTCCCCGAACGCACGCTCTCGTTCCGACGCCCCACTGAGGCGTGCTGTTCCGGGGCGTGGCAGTTCGAGACGGTGGTAGTTTCTTGGTCCGTCGGACAGATGTGTAGAGCATGACGAATTTCCCCCCGCGGCTCTCCACGGGAATATCCGGGCTCGACGCGGTACTGGACGGCGGGCTGGTGCCGAACCGGACGTACATGGTCCGCGGGGAATCGGGGGCGGGAAAGACCATCGTCGGCTACCACTTCCTGACCGCCGGACGCGAAAACGACGAGGACGTGCTTTTCATCTCCTTCGAGGAGTCGGACGCCGACCTCCGGGCGAACGCCGAGACGCTCGGATTCGACCTCTCGGAGGTTCCGATTCTCGACTTGGGGCCGTCGCCCGAGGCGTTCCTCGACGACGAGGCCTACACGATGCTGTCGCCGGGCGAGGTCGAAGGGAAGTCGACGGCGAACGAACTCCGGGAGGCAATCGAGGAACACGACCCCGACAGAGTCGTCATCGACCCGCTGAGCCAACTCGGTCGCCTCTCGTCGGACAGATACCAGTTCCGCCGGCTCGTCTCGTCGCTCCTGAGCTACCTCAAGCGGTCGGGTGCGACGACGCTGTTCACGAGCCAGCCGTCGAGCGGCGACACCGACGAGACGCTCGCGTACCTCTGTGACAGCTCGATATCGCTGTCTCGGTCCGATTCGGGGCGGTCGGTCCGCATCGAGAAGTTCCGCGGGTCGGACTCTCAGGCGGGGCCGCACGGCATGCGAATCGACGGCGGTCACGGGATGCGCGTCTTCCCGCGGCTCGTCCCCGACTCGCACCACCGCGAGTTCACTATCGAGCCGCTCTCGTCGGGCATCGACGACCTCGACGCCCTGCTCGGCGGCGGCATCGAGCGGGGGAGCATCACGCTCGTCAGCGGCCCGAGCGGCGTCGGCAAGTCCACCACCGGGGCCTCGTTCGCGCGGGCGACGGCCGAACGCGGCGAGCGCGCCGCAATCTACCTCTTCGAGGAAAGCAAACGGAGCTTCCGACACCGCTCTGAGTCCATCGGCATCCCGATAGACGACCTCGTCGAGGCGGGTGACCTCCGGGTCGACGCGGTCGAACCACTCTCGCTTTCGACCGACGAGTTCGCCCAGCGGGTTCGCGCCGAGGTCGAGGCCAACGACACGAAATTCGTGCTGATAGACGGCACCGCCGGCTACCAACTCAGCCTCACCGACGAGCGAAGCGACATCCGCCGCGAACTCCACGCGCTGGCGCGGTACCTCAAGAACATGGGCGTCACGGTCGTGTTGACCGAGGAGGTACAGCAGGTCACCGGCGCGTTCCACGCCTCGGACAACCACGTGAGCTACCTCGCGGACAACATCCTGTTCATTCGCTACATCGAGGTTCGCGGCGAGATTCGCAAGGCCGTCGGCGTCCTCAAAAAGCGGTTCGGGGGCTTCGAGCCGACGCTCCGGTCGTTCGAAATCGGGACGGACGGCATCACCGTCGGCGAACCGCTCGACGGGCTTCGAGGCATCCTCACGGGGACGCCGACGTGGAACGAGGCTGAGTGACCGTGAACGAAGACGCGTCCCGGAACGGAGCACGTTCCGCGCGTGACGCGTCCGGCGAGGAACGGATACTCCTCGCAGTTCGCGGCGCTCGCGACCGCGAGCTACTGGCGGACCTCCTCGACGCGTACGAGGTCGTCGTCTGGGAGCGCGGCCGCGAGGACGGACCCCCACTCCCGGAGTTCGACCTCTGTATCGTCGACATGGCGACCTACCCCGCCGTCACCGCCGACCTCGAAGCGCGCAAATCGGACGCGGGCGACCGCTTCGTGCCAGTCGTGTTGACGGTCGAACAAGACGAACAGCGCGTCGCCGCGCGACGCCTCAGCGACGTCCCAGACGACGTGCTCGCGGTGCCCGCGCCGAGCGCGGTCATCCGGTCGCGGGTCGAGTCGCTCCTCCAGACCCGACGGCAGTCGCTCCAACTCGCGCTGTACCGCCGCGCGATGGACGGCGCGACCGTCGGCATCACCATCACCGAGGCCGACGGCGACCAACCGCTCACGTACGTCAACGACGCCTTCGAGGAGATGACCGGCTACGACCGACAGGAGGCCATCGGCCGGAACTGCCGGTTCCTGCAGGGGGCCGAAACCGACTCCGAGCCGGTCGAGACGCTTCGCGAGGCGGTCGAAAGCGGTGAGAGCGCCACGGTCAGCCTCACCAACTACCGGAAGGACGGGACGCCGTTCTGGAACGAACTGAAGATATCGCCGGTGTACGACGACGGCGAACTCACCCACTTCGTCGGGTTCCAGACCGACGCGACCGTCCGCCACGCGCTCAGGAACCAACTCGTCCACGAGACGCAGACGCTCAAACAGCTCTTCGAGACGAGCCCGGTCGGCATCGCGGTCCTCAACGAAGACGAGGTCATCGTGCGCGCCAACGAGGCGGCCCAGGGGATTCTCGGTCTGCGGCGGTCGGTCGTACTCGGACAGCCGTACGACGCGCCCGAGTGGGACCTCGTCGACGAGCGGGGGGACCCGCTCGGCCGCGAGGACCTCCCCTTCGACCGGGTGAGAGAGACCGGCGAGATAGTCAGTGGCTACGAACACGGCATCGACGTCGCCGACGAGCGCCGATGGCTCGTCGTCAACGCCGCCCCCCTGACCGGAAGCGACGGGGAGCGAATCGGCGTGATCGCCGCCATCGAGGACGTGACAGCACAGAAGCAACAGGTGCGCGAGCGCGAGCGATTGCTCGACCTGTTCGACCAGAGCCAGAGAATCGCCTCGGTCGGTGCGTGGGAGGTCAACACACGGACCGGAGACGTCCTGTTCACGAGCGGGCTCGCCGAACTCGTCGGCGTCGACTCGGGCGAGACGTTCGACCTCGAAGAGGCGTTTTCGTTCTACCATTCCGAAGACGAACCCGAGGCTAGAGCGGCGTTCGAGCGCCTCGTTGCGACCGGCGAAGAGCAGTCGGTCGAGTGCCGGCTGGTGACGACGGACGGCGGGGTGCGTTGGGTGAACGTCCGCGGCGTCACGACGCCGGAAACCGACGGCCCCGTCTTCCGGGGAACCGTCCAAGACATCACCGAGCGGAAGGCCCGGTCGAGAGAACTCGAACGCTACGAGCGCATCGTCGAGACGACCGCGGACCCGATTTACACGCTGGACGACAACCTCCGGTTCGTCCTCGCGAACAGTGCGACCGCCGATCTGCTGGGCCGCGACCCCGACGACCTCGTCGGCGAACACGTCTCGACGGTGTTCGGCGAGCACCACTCGCAAGCGCTGTTGGAGTCCATCGCGTCGCTTCTCGCGGGCGACAGCGACAAAGAGACCATGGAGACGGTCGTCGTCGACCGAGACGGCGCGGAGCGACGGTTTCAGACGACTATCGCGGCGAAGTCTTCGGAGGACGAGTTCGAGGGCATCGTCTGCGTCGGCCGCGACGTGACCGAACTCCAAGAGCACGAACGCCGGCTCTCGGTCCTCGACCGCGTCATCAGACACAACCTCCGGAACAAGATGAACATCGCGCAGGCGCACGCGACGATGGTGCTGGAGCGGACCGACGACGGCGACGTGCGCGAGTCGGCGGCGGCGATCGAGCGGGCGACGAGCGAACTGCTCTCGCTCGCCGAGACGGCCCGGAAGTTCAGCTCCGCGCTCGACCCCGACGTGACAGAGCGAGTGCGACCGCAGAACGTCGCCGACTGCGTCCGCAACGTGGTCGAGGGCGCTCGGCTCAGCTACCCCGACGCGACCATCACCGTCGACTCGCCGGCGGACACGCGAGCGTGCGCCCACGAGACGTTCGAACTCGCGGTGAACGAACTCATCGACAACGCGGTCGTCTACGGCGGCGACGAGGTCCAAATCGAGCTCTCGGTCAGCGAGGACGACGGCCCGGAGCAGGTCGTCATCCGCGTCGCCGACGACGGACCGGGGATTCCGTCGCTCGAACGCGAATCGCTCAACTCCGGTCGGGAGTCGCCGCTTCGGCACACGAACGGGCTCGGGCTCTGGTTCGTCCGCTGGGCCGTGACGAACAGCAACGGCTCGATGGAAATCGTGGACAACGAGCCGCACGGGACGGTTATCGAGCTTCGACTGCCGAAGGCCTGACGCCGAGTCTTCGTTCGGCCGACTCAGGCGGCGGCGACGAACACAGCGACGGCGGAACCGACCGCCGTCGCCCCGAGCATCACGCCGAGTCCGAACCCGAGAATCCGGGCCATCGCCCGCCGAGCGTCCGCTTCCGTCCAGCCCGTTCCGGTGTCGAGGTGCGCCTGCATCGACTCGATGCCGCGGCCGAGTGCGACCGCCCCGGACCACCCGAGGAGGCCGAACCCGAACGCGAGCGAGCCGAGCGCGAACGTCGTCTCGACGCTCGCCGAGAAGTCACCGACGACCAGCCGAGCGGCCAGCCAGACGGCGGCGACGAGCGCGCCCGCGAGGGCCGCGGTGCCGACGAGGCGGAACCGAACCGCCGCCCGTTCGAGCGCGGGACGCGCGTCTGCGTCCCCCGGCTCCGGTGGCGCTGACACGGGCGGTCAGTCGACCGCTTCGCGCATTCGCGGGTCGAGCGCGTCGCGCATGCCGTCGCCGAGGAGATTGAACCCCAGCACGGTGAGCGCGAGGAAGAATCCGGGGAAGAACGACCACCACCAGACGCCGGTGAGCAGGCCCTGACTCACGCCGTTCGAGAGCATGAGGCCCCACGAGGGCGTGCCGGCCGCGGCACCGAAGCCGAGGAACGACAGCGCCGCGAGGTCGATGATGGCCAGCCCGAAGTTGAGCGTGCTCTGGACCGTGATGGGCGCGAGACAGTTCGGCAGGACGTGCCGAACCAGCACGCGCGGGTCGGCCGCGCCGAGCGCGACCGTCGCGTCGATGTACTCGTTTTCGAGCACGGTCAGCGCGGCCCCGCGGACGACGCGGGCGAACCGCGGCGTGTAGACGAGCGTCAGCGCGGCGACCGCCCGCCACAGCCCGAGGTCGTCGGGGAAGATGGCGACGAGCGCCAGCGCCAAGAGGAGCGACGGGAACGCGAGAAGCACGTCCATCGTCCGCATGATGACGTTGTCGGTCACGTCGCCGTAGTAGGCCGCGACGATGCCGAGGCCGACGCCGAGGACGGTCGAGGCGGCGACCGTGACAGTGCCGAACAGCATCGCGTACCACGCGCCGTACGCCACCCGCGGCAGGAGGCTCCGGGCCTGTCCGTCGGTCCCGAAGGGGAAGTCGAGACTCGGCGGCGCGCGGTTCGGGTTCGTCCCGAGTTGCGACTGCGTGATGACGTCGAGGTCCAAGAACAGCCGCGCGTACAGCGCGATGACCACCATCGCCACGATGATGGCGATGCCGGCGAGCGCGAGGCGGTTCGACAGCAGGCGGGAGACGAACGGCGACGCCGTGAGGCGGTCGACGAGCCCGCGCTGGTCGACCTCGGTCGACGTCTCGTTCGTGGTCGTGGTTTCCGTGCTCATTGTTCGATCCTCGGGTCAAGGACGGAGTAGGTGACGTCGACGCCGAGGTTGACCAGCGTGAACAGGAACGCGAACGTCAGGACCGTCCCCTGCACGATGGGGTAGTCGCCGACCTTGATGGCCTCGACCAGGAGCGTCCCGATGCCGCCGATGGCGAACACCGTCTCCGTGAGTACTGCGCCGCCGAGCAGGCCACCGAACTGGATGCCGATGACCGTGATGACGGGAATCATCGCGTTGCGGAAGCCGTGTTTCAGGACCGTTATCTTCGCGCCTTGGCCCTTCGCGCGGGCGGTCCGCATGTAGTCCTGCCGGATGACCTCCAGCATCGACGAGCGCATCATCCGGGAGATGAGCGCCATCGAGTAGACGCCGATGACCGACGCCGGGAGAATCATGTGGCGGACCGCGGAGACGAACATGTCCCAGTTGCCCGCGAGGAGCGTGTCAATCGTGACGAGCCCCGTCACCCGGATGGCCTCGACGTTGTAGAGGACCGAGATGCGGCCGCTCGTCGGGAGCCATCCGAGCATCTGCGCGAACAGCAGGATGAGAAGCGGACCGCTCCAGAAGATGGGCACGCTGATGCCGGCGAGCGCGCCGATGCGGGTCAGGTGGTCCGTGATGCTGTCCTGCTTGACGGCGCTCAGGATGCCGAGCGGGATGCCCAGCGAGATACCGATAAGCTGGCCGTAGAGAGCGAGTTCGAGCGTGACCGGCAGTTTGTTGGCGAGCACCTCGCGGACCGGGGTGTTCCGCTGGATGATGAAGGACTCGCCGAACTGGAACTGCGCGGCGTCGGCGAGGAAGCGCCCGTACTGCACCCAGATTGGGTCGTTCAGGCCGAGGCTCTCTTCGACCTGCCGGACGAACTCCTCGCTGGCGCGCTCGCCCGCGATGGTGAGCGCCGGGTCGCCCGGCGAGAGATGCAGGATGGAGAAGACGAGCGACGCCACTCCCACCAGTACGGGGACGAGCAACAGCAGCCGCTTGAGTACGAATCGTGTGGAAATCATGAAAGTCGAAGCGCGGTCAGTGCCTCAGTTCAGGCTGACGAGGTTGAGGTACGGACCGCTGATGGCGGCGACCTGGAACCCGCTGACACGGTTGGAGACGCCGCGAAGCTCGTCCGCGTAGTCGAGGTAGACCCACGGGGCCTCGTCGTGTGCGATCTGGTTCGCCTCGTTGTACAGCGACTCGCGCTCGGCCTCGTCGTAGGTGCTCTGACCCTGTTCGACGAGGTCCATGTACTCGCGGTTCGCCCACGCCGAGCGGTTACTGGTGTTGTAGCCTTCGGCGTCGAAGCTGACCCAGTCCTGTCCCTCCGTGAGTTCGCCCTCCTCTACCTGCGGGTGCAGGAGGACGTACATGAAGTTGTCCGGGTCGGCGTTGTCGGTGTACCAGCCGAGGAAACACGCGTCGTGGCGGCCCTGGGCGGTGTATTCGAGGAACGGACCGAACGACTGCTGGTTGATGTCGACCTCGATGCCGACGTCGCCGAGGTTGGACGCGACGGTCTCGGCGGTCTGGATCGGCGACGGGTTGTAGCCGCGGGGGTTCTGGAACGTCGCCAGTTCGAACGAGAAGCCGTCGCCGTAGCCGGCCTCTTCGAGGAGGCGCTGGGCCTCTTCGGGGTCGTACGGGTACGGGTCGATGTCGTCGTTGTGACCGAGGACGTTCGGCGGGAGCGGCTGGCTCGCCTGCGTCGCGAAGCCCGAGTAAATCTCGTTGACGATGGCCTCGGTGTTGATGGCGTGGCTGACGGCCTGCCGGACGCGGCGGTCGCGGAACTCCTCGCGGCTCGCCATGTTGAACGCCATGTAGCCGATGTTGATTCCCTCGGTGCGGACGAGGTTCGCGTTGCTGGCGTTCTCGACCTGAACGGACGACTGCGCGCCGAGCCCGTCGATGATGTCGAGTTCGCCCGACGCGAGCGACTGGGCGCGCGTCGAGTTCTGGCCGATGGTGACGAAGACGACCTCGTCCACGTTCGGCCCGTCGCCCCAGTAGTCGGGGTTGGCTTCGAGGCGGATGAGTTCGTTCGCGTCGTCGAGATTGCTCAGCTGGAACGGACCCGTGCCCACGGGGTTCGAACTGAGGTCGGTGCCGTACTCCTCGATTGCGGCGAGGGAGTGGACCGCCGCCGCGAACATCGCCAGGTTACGCAGGAACGGCGCGTACGACTGGGTCAGCTGAATCGTCATCGAGTAGTCGCCGTCGACCTGAATCTCGTCGATCCACGAGCCGAGGGTGAACGGCCCGTACGCCGAGACGTAGTCGTCGCCGGCGTAGTACTCGTAGTCGCTGTCGACGAAGCGGCGATACGTCGCCACGAAGTCCTCCGCCGTGAACTCCTCGCCGTTGTGGAACATCACGCCCTCGCGGAGCGTGATGGAGGCCGACTGGCCCTCGAGGGAGTACTCGGTGGCGAGCCCCTGCGTCAGCGTGGACTGCCCCGGCTCGAAGTTGATGAGCGTGTCGTAGAGCTGTTCGGTCACCTTGGCGACCTCGCCGCTCGTGCTGTTCTGGAAGTCGAGCGTCGGCGAGTGACTGCCGCGACCGTAGCGAAGGACCGACGCCGAACCGTCGTCTTCGGTCTGCTCGGTCTGGTCCGTCTCGCCCTCGCCGGTCGTCTCGCCCGACTCGGTGGTGGTGTCCTCGCCGCCGCCGCCGGAACAACCCGCGAGCGCGGCCGTCGCTGCAGCGGTCCCCGCGGCCGTCAGGAACCGACGCCGCGAGACGTTATTGCCATCTTGTGACATACGTGTACCTATCGATGTACCCCTATAAAAATAACGAAGGTCTATTCGCGGGAACGAGTGACACAACCGACCTGTTCCGGTAAAAATACGAGACAATCAAAAAACGTCTGACAGGTGACGAGACCCCGTATTGGGGCCGGCTCGCCGCCTATTCGTCGACGAGGTGACACGCCGCGGGATGCGTCTGTTCACCCAGCGTGGGCGCGTCCCGCTCGCAGACGCTCTCGAACCGCTCGCGGAGAATCTCGGCCGCTTCTTCCCAGTCGTCGGCGACGACGCGTTCGAGCGCGCGGTCGACGACGCCCCGGAGTTCGGGCGACAGCGAATGCGACAGATGCGACTCGCGGAGCTCGTCCACGACGGCGCCGGCGTCGGCGGTGCCGCCGTCGGCGCTCACCGTCGCCTCGGCGCTCGGGTCGCCCGCATCGAGCGCCGCGTCGCGGGCGCTCTCGACGTCCAGCGCCTCGCGTTCGACGCGCTGGCGGAGGTCCATCACCTCGCGGTAGGCCGCCTGCTCGATGTCGAGGTCCGCCGGCGGGATGACCTGCGGACACCGCGTCCGGAAGTGACAGCCCGACGGCGGGTTGATGGGGCTCGGCACGTCGCCTTCGAGGATGATGCGGTCGCCGGTCTCGGCGGCCGGGTCGGGCTCCGGAATCGCCGACAGCAACGCCTGCGTGTAGGGGTGTCTCGGGTCGTCGAACAGCTCGTCGGTCTCCGCAACCTCGACGATTTCGCCGAGGTACATCACGGCGACGCGGTCGGAGATGTGGCGAACCACGGAGAGGTCGTGAGCGATGAACAGGTACGTCAGCCCGAAGCGCTCCTGGAGGTCTTCGAGCAGGTTGAGAATCTGCGCCTGCACGGACACGTCGAGCGCGGAGACGGGCTCGTCGGCGACGATGAAGTCCGGGTCGACCGCGAGCGCGCGGGCGATGCCGACGCGCTGGCGCTGGCCGCCGGAGAGTTCGTGCGGGTAGCGGTCGTACTGGCCGACTTCGAGGCCGACCGCGTCGAGCAGTTGGTGGACCCGGCGACGGCGGCGCTCGCTCGTGGAGTCGCCCGGCGTGACGCGGACGGTGACGCCCGAGACGGCGTCTCCCTCGCGCTCGACTTCGACCTCGGCGCGGAGGCGCTCTTCGACGGCCACGTCGACCTCGCCGTCGGCGACGGCCACGGTCACGGTGGCGGTTGCGACGCCGTTCGAGGAGCCGACGATGGCGTCGATTTCGTCGCTCGCGGTGACCGAGACGCGCCCGGCGTCGATGCCGGTCACGGTCACGTCGACCTCGCCGCGCACGTCCGGGTCGGACACCGGGAGGTCGTGGACGTCGAGCGGCTCTCGGATGGTCTGGCCGACGGTCATCCGGGGGTCGAGCGACGACATCGGGTCCTGGAAAATCATCTGCATGTCGCGGCGCATCGCCCGGAGTTCGTCGCTGTCGAGGTCCGAGAGGTCAGTCCCCGAGAAGACGACGCGGCCGCCGGTCGGCGGCGTCAGATGCAGGAGGCTCCGCCCGGCGGTGGACTTCCCACAGCCCGACTCGCCGACCAGTCCGAGCGTCTCGCCCTCGTAGACGGTGAAGTCGATGCCGTCGACCGCCTTCACGCTCCGGTCGTCGGCCCCGAGGAACCGGTCGAGGATGCCGTCGGCCTGCTCGTAGTACTTCTGCATGCCGTCGACTTCGAGAAGCGGCCTGTCGGTCGGCTCGGTGCCCGTCGACGACTCGATGGCGTCGCCGCCGTACTCGCTGGTGTCGAAGTCGTCGAGGACGCACTTCGAACGGTGGTCGACCGCGTCGCCGCCGTGTTGCTTGTACGGTATCTCACCGGAGGTACACTCCGGCTTGGCCCACGGGCATCGGGGCGCGAAGTGACAGCCCTCGGGCATGTCGATGAGGTCCGGCACGTTGCCCTCGATGGGCGTCAGACGCTCTTTTTCCTCGCTCGGGAGCGATTCGAGGAGCGTGTACGTGTAGGGGTGCGAGGGGTTGTGGAAAATCTCCTCGACCGGCCCCTCCTCGACGATTTCGCCGGCGTACATGACCGCGACCCGGTCGCAGGTCTCGGCGACGACGCCGAGGTCGTGGGTGATCATGAGCACCGACATGCCGAGGTCCTCCTGCAGGTCGTCGATGAGGTCGAGAATCTGCGCCTGAATAGTCACGTCGAGCGCCGTCGTGGGTTCGTCGGCGACGAGCACGCGCGGTTGGCAGGCGAGCGCGATGGCGATGAGGACGCGCTGGCGCATTCCGCCGGAGAACTCGTGGGGGAACTCGTCGACCCGCGCGCCGGGTTCGGGAATGCCGACCGATTCGAGCACCTCGATGGTCCGCTCGACGATTTCGTCGTCGATGTCGCGGCTGATGCGGGGGAGCAGTTCGCGGACCGCGTTGAACCACGAGTCCTTGCGGCGGCCGCCGTACTGGTGGAGTCGGAGGCTCTCTGCGACCTGCTCGCCGACCGTCAGCGAGGGGTTCAGCGAGGTCATCGGGTCCTGGAAAATCATCCCGAGTTCGCGCCCGCGGACGGCGCGAAGCGCCTCTTCGGGCGCGTCGACGAGGTTGACCACGTCGCCGTCGACGAAGGCGGGGTTGTTGTACTCCGCGCGGAACTCGTCTGCGAGCCGGGCGCTTTCGAGTTCGACCGAGCCCGAGACGATTTCGCCGGGGTCGTCGACGAGCCCCATCGCCGACAGCGCCGTCACGCTCTTTCCGGACCCCGACTCGCCGACCAGTCCGACCGTCTCGCCCTCGCCGACCGTGAGGTCGAGACCGTCGACGGCCTTGACTCGACCCCGGCCGGTCGAGAACTGTGTTCGGAGGTCCGAAAGAGAGAGTAGATTCCTCATTGAATGGGAATGACCTGCATGGAGTGAAATACCTTTTCAATTTTTGCCAGTTGATGGGCGGTTGTTGACAAGTCGCAGGAGAACCGCGATCTCCCGCGTGACGCGCGAACGCGAGCGACAGCGGCGAGAGAAGCCAAAGTTTAGGTAGCGGACTCCGACACCATGCCGCATGGAAGAACATCCGCTCTCGGACGAGTCGGGCACGTGGGAGACGGTGGTCGCAGAGTGCGAGTCGCTCGCCGACGACTATCGGGAGCGAGACTGGACCGTCGTCGTCGCCCTCCCGGGGGACGTGGTTCCGGTCCCCGGCACGGGTGACGAAGTGGTCGAACACGTCGGTCTCGACGTGGTCGTCGGCGACGACGTCTACCCCGACCTCGAAGCCGCCGTCGAGGGCGCGACGTTCGACGAGTACGAGGCGTTCCGCGCGGTCTCCGGCGGTCTCGTCTACCTCGCGCTCGTCGTCCGCGCCACCGACGACGAAGTCGCCGTCTGTCTCCCCTTGTACTACCGGCTCGCGGAGTCCGAACGCATGTTCTCGCTCCTCGACGCGGGCGAGACGATGCGGACGAAGGTCCACCCGCTCGACCCCGACAAGGGCGTCGAGTTCGTCCACGAGGACCCCGACCCGCTCCTCCCGCCGGACTGGGACGCCGACCTCTCGGACGAGTTCGCGTAGTCGGCTCGCCGAACCGAGTCCCACACGCAGGTAGCCGCCCCGTATATACACCGATGGTAATTGAGGTCCGGTTTCTTTTGAATAGCGACGCGAGGCGTCACCGATGGGATTCGCTGAGGTGGACTCGGCCGTCTTGTTCGGCCTGATTACGATGGTGACGTGGGGGATTTGGATAGTCGTGGGCAACGCCGCCTCCGAGTCCATGGACCCGCGGACCGCCGCCGCCATCTCGTATCTCGTCGCGGCGCTTCTCGCGTTCGGCTTCATCGTCGTTTCGGACGCGTCGCTCGCAGTGACGGCGAGGGGCGGACTGCTCGCCGGGGTGGCCGGGCTGTTCACCGGAATCGGCCTCATCTCGATGTACATCGGGTTCACCCACGGCTCGACGACCGTCGTCTCGACCCTCGGAGCCATGTACTTCGTCGTCGCGGCCGTCATCGGAATCGTCGTTCTCGGCGAGAACCTCACACTGACGAAACTCACGGGCATCGCGTTCGCGGTTCTCGGTATCGTCTTAGTTACCCGCTGAGCGGCATCTCAGCCGGTGACACTGCGACTTCATCGCGTCCAACCGTCGCCGCAGAACGCTCGAAACCGATACCTCGACGGCGACGGGCTCGACAGCGGTCCCGCGTCTACTCCTCGCGCTCGTCGTTCGCCGCCTCGCTCACCGAAATCTCCGTCTCGCGGTCCCCCTCCGACTCCTGCCGCAACTCCTCGGCCCGGAGTTCGGCCCGCGTGTAGGCGTCGTACACCGCGTAGAGCCACACCGCGGGCGCGAGGAGGAAGCCGATGAGGACCATCACCGAGACGGACGCGACGATAAAGCCGACCGCGAAGACGAGGCCGCGTTCGAGCTCGCGGTTGTACAGCTGTCCGAGGCCGGGGAATATCGCCGACAGCACCGCCGCGACGAAGGGGTTGCCGCCGTCGAACAGGTCGTCGAGCGCCGAGTCGACCGACGACTTCGGCGGGTCGCGCTGGCGGACCCCGCACTCGGGGCAGATTTCGGCGCGCGCGTCGATGACCGCGCCGCAGTCGCGGCAGAACGCCTCGTCCGGGCCGCGTTCGCGAGTCGAGTCGTCCGTGGAGGGCGATGACATACCGGCTATCTGTCGGCCGGGGACGTCAGTCCTGCGGCTGTCAAGCGTCGCGGACGACTCGCGGCCGCGCCCGAGTTGACCCCCTCCGCGACCCCGCTCACAGGCAGAACAGAAACGGCTTCATCAGCGCGACGCGGTCGCCGTCTTCGAGTCGCGTGTCGAAGCCGTCGAGGTTCTCGTTGAACACGCCGTTGACGAGCACGCGAGCGTAGGGCCGCGTCTGCTCCCCTTCGGGGTTCTTCCGCCACGTCCCCGGCGGGCGCTCCACTCGCGCCCACCCCCGCGTCGTCGCGTCCGCCTCGCGCTCGGCGATGACGAGGTCGCGCACGTCGTACGCCGCGAAGAACGCCTCGAGGAACGACCGGAGCGTCTCGCCCTCGAAGGTGAACTCCGTCCGGTGGGTGCCCGCGGCCGACCTGACGTGGCCGGTCAGTTTGACCTCGACGGTCGTCTCCACTCGCTCGGCTGTCGCCGCCGTCTCTCCCGTCGCCGTCGTCTCCGCCCGCCCGGCTGTCGGCGTCTTCATGCGTCCTCGTACGCGCCGAGGGGGAATGAGCGCGGCCCCGAACACGTTCGTCCGCGAGCGCGAAGCGGACAACTGGAGAAAACTGTTCGACCGGGAAGAACTGTTGTCCGCCTCACAACTAATTTGCCGGCGATACGATTCGAAGGTGTGATGCAAATCGTTCCACCCCGCCTGTACGGTGCGGTCGTCCACAGTTCAGTGTTCCTCGGCGCGTCGACCATCGCCGAAGTGTTCGTCGCGTCCTCGCTCGCCGGTATCGGACCGAACGTCGCCCTCGCCGTCGGCTTTCTCATCACCGTCGGCATCTACAACTTCGACAAGCTCGCGGACCTCGACGCCGACGAGGAGAACTACGCGGAGCGGACCGCGTTCGTCGCCGCCCACCCGCGGCTGTACGCCGGCTTCTCCGCGCTCGCAATCGTCGGCGCGCTCTGGCTCGCCGTCCGGCACGGCGGCGTCTACGGCCTCGGGCTGACGCTGTTCCCGGGCGTCGTCGCGGTGTTCTACAGCGCCCCGCTCGTCCCGCTTCCGTCCGTCGACCGGCTCAAAGACATCTTCCTCGTCAACACCGCCTCGGTGTCGCTCGCGTGGGCGGTCCTCGTCGGGTTCGCCCCGCTCGCGGTCGCCGCGACGACGTCCGAATACGCCGCCGGCGCGACTGTCGCGGCGGTCTGGTTCTTCCTTCGCTCGGCCATCTCGGTCGAGGTGCACAACGTCCGTGACGTGTCGGGCGACGCGCGAAACGGCGTCGAAACCCTGCCGACGGTCATCGGCGTCCGCCGCACGCAACTGAGCCTCTACGCACTGGAACTGGTCTCCGTCGGACTCGTGTGGGCCGCGGCGCGCGCCGGCGTGGTTCCCGCGTGGGCCCCGGTCGCGCTCTTGCCCGCGGTCGCCTACTCGACGTGGATCACCTACGCGCTCACCGGGACGGACCGGTCGGTCGAGCGGCTCTGTACGCTCCGCGACGCCGAGGGCGTGCTGATGGCCGTCGGCATCGCGGTCGTCGCCGCGGTCGCCGGAACCGGCGGGACGCTCGGGTGACGCGTCGACCAGAGCCGAGACGCTGGACCGACGCGGCGCCGGTCCGCGTCGAGACAGCCACCGCAGATTCTCGAATACTCTTTTGTTACACCGTGTGAATTACCACTGTAGTGACTCCGAACCACGAGTGGGGAACCATCGGCCAGTTGGTGTTCGGGGGAACGGTGAGTTCCCAACTCCTCACACAGCCGACCCCCCTCGTGGTCGTCGTCGTCGGGTTGATGGTCACCACCGGGGTCGTAAGTGGCTACGTCGCCTTGTTCGCGTGGCGGCGGCGGGCGATGCCCGGAGCCAGCGGGTTGGCCGTCCTCGCGCTCGCCAGCGGCTGGTGGTCGTCGGGCTATCTCCTCGAACTCGTCGTCTCGGACGTGGCGCTCAAGCTCACGCTCGCCGACCTGCAGTGGGTCGGCGTCCTCGCGGCCCCCATCGCCTGGTTCTTCTTCGCGTTCTCCTACGCCGGCCGAGACCGCTTTACCTCGCCGCCGTCGCTTTGCGTCCTCTCGTTGCTCCCGGCGGTCGGCCTCCTCGCCGTCTGGACCAACTCCGCACACCACATGATGTGGACCTCGGTCAGCGTCGTTCCCGCCGTGGGACGGACCATCACCGTCCTCCAGACGGAGTGGGGGCCGCTGTACTGGATCGTACTGGGATACAGCTACCTGCTGTGGCTCGCCGGCGCAATCGTCATCTTCCGGACGGCGCTCGACATGCCGAACATCTACCGCTTGCAGGCGACGACCCTCATCCTCGGGACGCTGATGCCCGTGCTCGGGAACTTCGCGACGACCCTCCTCGAACTCTACGGCGCGGCGATCGACATGACTCCCGCGGCGTTCGCGTTCGCGGGGCTCGCCT
This sequence comes from Haloferax sulfurifontis ATCC BAA-897, assembly GCF_000337835.1. GTDB lineage: Archaea > Halobacteriota > Halobacteria > Halobacteriales > Haloferacaceae > Haloferax > Haloferax denitrificans. Next base: position 84,018 of record NZ_AOLM01000024.1, read on the forward strand.
GCACCGTCGCAATCAGCCGCTACGAACTCCTCGAATCCCGGCCGGTCCCGCGGTGGGTCGCCCGCGACCGCGTCGTCGAGACGATGGCCGACGCGGTGGTCGTCACCGACACCAAATGGCGCGTCACCGACGTCAACCGGGCGGCCGCGCAGGTTCTGAACGATACCCCCGCCGAGCTCAAGGGCCGTCCCGTCGGGGACGTCGTCGAGGAGTTCTCGCCCGACCAGCGGGACACAGACCAAGTCACGGTCAGACTCGGGTCGAGCCAGCGGTACTTCGAACTCCGGACGAGCTCCTTCTGCGACCATCACGGCCGCGATATCGGCCACGCGCTCGTCTTCCGCGACGTGACCGACCGCCGGCTGAACCTCCAGCAACTCGAAGTGATGAACCGCGTCCTCCGCCACAACCTCCGGACCGAGGCGAACCTCCTCGAAGGCTACGCCAACCTCGTCTTGGACGACATCGACGGCGGCGAGTTCGACGACGCGCGGGACCACGCGCAGACGCTCCAAGACCACGCGCAGACGCTCGTCAACATCAGCCAGAAGGCGCGAAAACTCGGCGCGACCCGCGGCAGTGACGGGAACGGCGACGCTCGACTCCACCCCGCCGCCGTCCAGATACGCGCCGCCGCGGACGCCGTCCGCACCGACTTCGCCTGCGCGAACGTCCGGCTCCTCGAACTCCCCGACAACGACGTGGTCTGTGCGCCCACGCTCGAACCCATCGTCCGGGAACTCGTCGAAAACGGCGTCGAGCACAACGGGTCGTCGACGCCGGTCGTCTCCGTGACGGCGAGCTGGGAGGACGACGAACTCGTGATTCGAATCGAGGACAACGGGCCCGGCATCAACGCGAGCGAACTCGCCGCCATCAACGCCCACGGCGAGACGCAACTCAGACACGCGAGCGGTCTCGGCCTCTGGCTGGTGAAGTGGGGTATCGACCAGCTCGGCGGCACAGTCGTGTACCACCGCCGCGAGGTGGGCGGGACCGAGGTGGTGCTTCGGATTCAGGCGGTGCGAGGCGAATGAGAAGGGTTCAGTGACCCGGTGAGATAATTGTAGGATAGACCATCGTTCCTAAGAGGGACAGTACTACGCTTCCTCGATTAATTTGTAGATATCCGCTCGGTATGTTGCTTCAATATCTTCGTAGTAGGCGTGAAGATATGCATCGATCCCACTACTGTTCGTAAAGCTACCAGTCCGGTCGCCTCGGAGATATTTCACGAGTTGCCGGTTCAGGTTTTGTTCGACACGCCAATACGTGGTGAACCGATGCCGACCGAAATGACTTGTAATCGGTCGATGCGCGTCCGTTTCTGCATACTTCGGGTGGAAGTTCATCTTCCATACCTTGTTCACACCTTTCACAGTTATCTGGGTGTGGCTTTTTTTCGACAGAAACAACCATGGCTCACCGTTCTTGGGTCGTGCGTATAGGTAGCGGTCCAGAAGCGACCGTAGTTCTGTATCTAACGGGAGGAGCCGCGGTCGAACCGATTTATTCCCGTCCCGCTCATCTCGCGACGGGATGTACACGAGGTTTGTCCTCGTGCCTAATGCTTCATGCGACCCCAGCGTTGGATATGCTTCATTTGTAAGCGACGCTGTTAGCCGGAAGTCGTCGAGACGAAGGTTCGAAACTTCACCAGCGCGCAGGCCAAGCTTCAACTGAAGCATAATGAGTGTCCTCTCCCGGAGATTGGTTACTGAGACAATCATATCCCGGAGCTCTGAAATCGTGACCTTTCGATGTTCCTTAGTCTTCTTGACACGCAACGAAACCCGTTTCTTGGCTAGCTCGAATGGATTGTAACCGTCTTTATGTGGGAACACGGGGTCTGCCTGCCAGTACTGATACGCCCGGTTGAGCTTGCGCAGTTTTTCTTTAACCGTTCGTGCCGTGTTTCCGCGGCCACCCTCTTTTTTTGGTGTACGCTGTATCTCAATGTAGGCCTCGACGTGTTCGAGAGCAGGACAAGCCGGGTGTCGTCCTATCTCACACATATGTGAGCGCCACTCGTCGAAGACATACGCAAAGTATCCTCGAGTTGCTGATGAGAGATCTCGTGTGTTTAGCACTTCCTCGGAGAACACCTCGAATGGGTCGACGGTCGTTTTGTTGAACGTTGGTTCAAGCGCGGCAAGTGGGTCGGTCGACTGACTAAACTCCTCTGCTAACGTCTCACGAGGTGTTGGCGGCTGTTCAGTCACGCAGAATCACCTCCCTTGTGCCGTGGGCGAACAGTCTCCCATTTCTGAATTTTCACATCCCAGATGTCAGCAGCACCACCGGCGACGACAGCAAGCATTACTGGAGAATACCGATGTGGGTGGTTGGTATGCCACAACAACCAATCGTAGAAGCGCCTGATACGAACCCAGTAATTGTACGCGGTTGCAGCTGACTTATCATCCAGAAGGCGTCGACACCAACGCTCAACGTGTGTTGGCGTCGCAAGGGCATGATGACGCTGCAATTCGTCCATATGTTCGAGCCAATGTGATCCAACTCGATCGACTGCCTCGTTGTACCGTAGACCAGAGCCACGCCCGTACTCGTATTCCTCACAAAATTCGGACCACGTGTCTCGGCCCTGGTACGTCGGCTGATGCCGTGACAGCAGGTGAATCTCAGGAACGTCGCCAATACGAGCGTATATCCCAACACGATCTATCGCGTCTCTTGATTTCGTTCGTCTCATACGGAATCGTCGACTGAATACAGCCGACACCCCTGTCGGCTGTTATAAAATTACTCACGACTCCAGCGTACACGACCAAGTAGGAAGCCCACTCGGCGACGACTAAAGCATAAACCACCTGCAGCCGATGTCGTCGTATGACTCTCCAGGTTCGGACGATTGCAGTCGTCCTCCTTGTCTTCATCGCCGGCTGTACCGGTGCCAGTGGCCCCACATCTGAGACGGGGGCAGGCGCATCGTCGACAGCAACACCGACACCGACTGCGACAACACAGGCAACCCAGACTGTCGCGTCGGTCAATGGATCACTCGACGTCCACTTCATCAACGTCGGCCAGTCAGTCAGTACGCTCCTCGTCGCACCCAATGGTGAGACAATGCTGATCGATACCGGCGATTTCCGAGACGACGGTGAACACGTGCTTTCGTACCTCCAAGCACACGAGATCGACCGCATCGACCATCTCGTAACCTCCCATTCCGATGCGGACCATATTGGTGGGAACGCGGCTGTTATCGACTACTTGGCTCTGTTGAAATCCTATTTTTCAAATATATTCTGATCTGGAACAATTGTGTGATGCGTATGCAGATCGGTCGCTGTTCCGACTCTATGGGTCTTGCTCAGGGAGTTGGGAGTCTGTCATTCGGCCACAACTGATGCGCTACAAAAAACATATGAGCCGGAGAGCAGACTTCTAAGTATGCCCTCCAAGCGTGATCTTCTCGGAAAAGAATATTCACCTAATGGGCCAAACTGGTCAGAGTTTCAGTGGAGCCGTATTTTCGCTTTTATTAGCGGAGTAAGTATTACTGTGCTCTACCTCTGGATGAATCCATTTCAGTATATTCCAGACTGGACTGCTGCGGCTATCGGAGCGGTTCCTGTTGGATTCCTCCTCTATAGCTTCAGCTCGCAGTCTTGGCAAACCTGTGCGAAAATCGCCGCCGGTGTTGCAATCGGAATTGGTCTTGGAACCTATTTTTGAGTCGCTTGGTACGATCAGTGTAGGTAGGCTTTCCGATTCTACTCTACATCTAACGTTCAGAGCGTCTTGTCGATGTTGTGCGTGAGACAGGCGATAGTGAGTTCACGGAACTGCTTCCACCACAGTCGTGAGCGAACGAACGCACCGTACTTCCGCTTGAGCGTTGAGTTGACCGTCTCTGATTGACTCCGCTGGCCGTAGAGATCAGCGTTCAACCGTGCGTTCCATGCCTTGTGGAGCGATGTGAACTCACGATGCTTGATCAGTGGACGAACCTCGTGTTGCCGGGCAAGCCGTCTGATCTTCTGGTCGTCGTAGCCCTTGTCACCGAGCAGAATGCCAATATTTTCGCGGTTGCGCTTGATCAACGACGGCGCAATCTGGCTATCGTGTTTTCGTGTCGTCGTCACATGTAGATCGAGGATTGCGTTCACTTTCGTATCGACCAGCAGCGTCACTTTGAGCTGCTGAATCGTGAGTTCAGTTCGTTTCGTGTAGTGTTTCGAGGCGTGGCTGCGGTCGAACCCCGAAGCATCGACTCCAACGATACCGTTTGTCGGAAGTAGCGTCGCTGAGAGAGCCAACAAAACACGCCATACGGCCATATCAAGTCGGTTGAACGCCTTACAGAGCGTTGATGACGTAGGAAGCTCAGCTAATCCAAGAACTCGACGAATGCGTGGCATCTCGATCAGTTCGTCAAGCAGACCACGATAGGTCGTGTTCTTCCGAACTTTGAGACAGAGCAGAACAACGTGCTGCGGAAGTGTATAGCGGTGTTTAGAGAATTTCGAGGAGTACCGAGAGACCGCCCGGCGTGCCAGATGGATCGCCTTCTCAGTAAACCGGAGAATCTGCGACTTCGGGAGGGCCTTCATCCCGTCGAATTACGGGACGAACATGTAACTCTCTGAGGATTTCAACAGAGCCGACTACTTCGAAACGCAGGCGGACGGCATTGGTGCGGTGTACGACCCCGGGATTACCTCTACATCAAATACGTACGACACATATCTCGACGCCGTCGAACAACACGACGTGCCGCTCTATCGAACACAGGCCGGTGATGAAATCCAAATGGGTGCGGTGACCTCACAGGTCCTATCGCCACCCGAAGGCTACCTGGCAAACGAAGACCGCAACGAGAACAGCATCGTCCTCATGACTCAGTTCGGGTCGACGGGCTTCCTGTTTACCGGCGACGCAGAACACGAAGCCGAAGAGTATCTCGTCGACACGTACGGCTCGCAGTTGCACGCGACGGTGCTCAAAACGGGCCACCACGGTTCGGGTGGAAGTACGACGGCCCCGTTCTTGGCGGCGGTCCAACCGAACGTCGCCGTCATCTCGAGCGCATACGACTCTCAATACGGACATCCAAACGAAGAGACGCTGTCCCACCTGGCAGCGCAGTCCATCCCAACGTACTGGACGGCAACGCACGGGACGATTGTCTTCGAAAGCGACGGCCAACAAGTCACCGTTCGCACCCAACGCGATGCACCGACCGACCCGACACAACTCCGCGAGGGGACGGCTATCGAACCGGAAATGACTGGGGAGGTGACGGCGCGGACGACCATCACGACCGACGGGACGGTCGCGACGCTCACGCCGGTCGCAACCGACGGGGGGACTGAGACCGAGACCGGGGTGGCATCTGCGTCGCTTGCCGTCGCCGACGTACACGCCGACGCGTCGGGGACAGATACGGACAATCTGAACGACGAGTACATCGTCTTCGAGAACACCGGAAGCGAGACGCTCGATATCTCCGGATGGACTGTCTCCGATGCCGCAGGTCGGACGTACACCTTCCCATCGGGGACGACACTTGACGCAGGTGCGACGGTCAACCTCCACACCGGGACTGGGACGGATACGTCGACAGACTACTACTGGGGTTCAGGGTCGGCCATTTGGAACAACGGTGGCGACACCATCACCGTGGTAGATAATACCGGCGCGGTCGTAGTTGAGGAGACATATTGATGATTCCAGACGGGACGTACACGGCGACAGTCGACCGATTCGAGGATGACCACGCGGTATTGCTCGTCGAATCTGACGGTCGGGATATCGACCAACTCGTCGTCGACCGCGATGCGTTACCGTGGCGAGCAAGAACCCAAAATGCAGTCGTGACGATTTCGGTCGTCGACGGCGAATATGACGGTGGCCAGTACGAACCCGACAAAACCGAGGCGCGAGCCGAGGCCGCTCAATCACGCTTCGACCGACTCTCGCGACGCCCGCCGTCTGCTGACAACGCGGACGACGAAGATGCCTAAGTAGACGGCTGTCGTCGTGTTCCTCACGCCAGTGCTGTCAGTTCGACGTAGCGCGCTCTGAGTGTTGGCACCGAAACATCCGCGAGTGCGGCGAGTGCAGTCTGTGTGGGTCCCACATCGAACTCACTTCCCGCGAGGTACAGACACGCTGCCGCGACACCAGCCGGGTTTCGTCCGTTTGTAATCCCTTCCTCATCCGCACTCGTTGCGAGTTCGTACGCCCGCGACTGCACCTGTGAGGAGAGTCCGCTGTCCGATCCGAGCCGAGTGACGTACGTCCGCGCGGTGACCACCTGTGCATCGATTCCTAACTCGCTGTTGAGCGCCCGATAGCCCGTCTGAACCTGGGCACACGAACAGCGCGCGACGCTCGCGATTTCATCACGTGGGCGTGGAAGGCCACGACGACGACACGTCGCATACAGGCTCCCCGCAGCAATCATCTCGACTGACCGTCCTCGAATGAGGTCTGCGTCTTGGGCGCGCCGGTAGAGCTGACTGGCTTCTTCGATGAGATTCCACGGGAGGTCGAGTGCGCTCCCCATCCGGCTAATCTCACTGAGCGCCGTCGCGAGATTCCGCTCCGCTTTCGTCTCGAAGCGTGCTCGACGGTGTTCGCGCCGAAGTCGGTGGAGTTGTCGCCGCTTCTTGGCAGACACCGTCTGGCCGTTCGCATCACGGTTGTAGCCGATTTCTGCGGAGACGCCTCTGTCATGTCGCGCTGGGGTGATTTGGCCACCCGTTCGCGGAACTGAGTGTGGGTCCTCGTCGAACACACGCGGACCGTGCGTGTGGTCGAAATAGTACTGGTCAACGATGAGGCCGCATCCCTCACAGGCCGTTTCACCGCCGTCTGTCGTGAGTCGTCCGTCACATTCGGGACACTCGCTAGCGTCGATGGATTTTCCGCACGATTCGTCGAAGGATCGCTCGTAGATTTCTCTCAGAGACATGGTTGTCGGTCGTGAGATGGCCTGATTCGCCACCCCGCACCCCTCAGGGGGAGATACAATTGGCTGGCGGTGCGCTCCGGGTTGCAGCGTGTCGTCGTCGCGCCGACACGACCTACACCGACTGGGACGGACAGTCCTGTTCGAACCCAGACGGCTCATTCCGTTCTTCGCTGCATTGGACACAGCGCCAGACGCGCCGCCGGCTCTGGTCGAACTGCGCGAGTGTTTCGAGCGACGATGTGACGTCATCATCCCACTCGGTGACGACGAGAATCTCGTGTCCGGTCGGTGTTTGTTCGGCGATACCACTGTCGTGTTCGGTGTGTTTCGTTGCCATCGGAAGTGCGAGGTGAGTGTCCCCGCACCCCCCAGGGGGGAGATAAAATTCACCGCGATTGCCGAATCGTCTTCGTCTCTCGTCGCGACTCTCGTGCACATCGTGCGAAGCGGCCGTCCGGCTGAGGCAGGATGCGCGTCCGGAGTTCGAACAACACCCGTCTGAGGTGCTTGCACTCGACGCCGCGTTTCTGGTGGTCTGGGCAGGTACACGTGCCCGCCGCGATATCTACCTCGTAAGTGTTCCCGCTCGACGACTCGACATCGTAGCGCGGACCGACGGTCCCGAATCGGGCGGTCATCGATTCGGTGAGTGCTTTCCACGTCCGCGGATCCTCAACTGCGTAGCCGCCGTCGCTTACGAGCGGGCGATCGGGTGTCGCGCAACACGACTCGCGGAACTCGTCGCGCCGATTCCGCTCGTGACCACAGTTCCGACAGCGCCAAAAGCGCGTTCGATAGCCGTCGCCGTCGGACAGTTCGATATCGTAGTTAGTTGGCTTGCTTCCTGGCAGCCACTCAGTCACACGAACGAGGTCGTGGCCACGGTGAGTGGCTGACGCTGCGGACTGTCTGGTGGGTGGTCGATTCGTAGTCATTGGAACGGCGAGCGCTTGTGGTGAGCCCCCGCACCCTGTGTGGGGGCGATAAAATTGCTCGGCGGTCGCTCACGCCCATCGGGCCAGCGATGTCTCAGTCGTGTCCGCGAGCGCTCGTTCGATGCGTGCCTGGTTCCACCCACACAGAGCCAACACGCCCGTTGCCGCCCCGAATCAGCGCCGTCGCGTAGAACCCGGCATCGTATGTCGACGGCGCTTCTTCGCGGAGCGCAACGCATTCACGAGCGCTTGTCGTACGCTTCGAGTCGCGAAATGAGTTCGTCGTGCAGTGTCGACCCGCGGTGGATGTCTGTCGCCAACCCGAAGTTGTCGAGGATCAGATAGAGCGCACGGAACTGTGTATGACTCCACCAGCAGTTGAGATGGATCGCCTGCACCGTTGGGACGGCCTCTGTGAGCTGGTTTCTGACGTATTTTGCTGTTACCGTCTTCCCAGCACCCGTCAAGCCGGTGATGATAACCGACTGGCCAGACGCCCCGTCCACAAACGGCCGGAGGACGGACTCAAAGTGCGTGAGTTCCGCATCCCGATGTTAGGTCGTTGGACAAACCCCTCGTCGAGCACCTCAGCGTCCCGAATCATGTGTCATGGTTGGCTGGGGCAGTTATGGGCGCCAGGTACAGAGTGAAACTGGAGCCAGTGCGGTTCTTCGGGAGGCTACCCGCGTCTCCACACTACCGGCCTCGTTGGTTCCCTCTGACTGCACCATTAACCGCCCCGAGTATCGACACCGTCACCGACCGAATCCGATTGAGCCGTTCGAGAACCGAATCGGCGTCCTCACCCGCCCACGCAGCGAGGTAGAACGCCGAATTACACACATCTAATCCGAACTGGCGACCGACGAGATACGCGACTGCTTCGGCTTCAACTTCGCGCAGCGACTGCTCTGGCAGGCTCGTCCGGTCTGCATGCAACAATCCATGAGCGAACTCGTGGACGAGCGTCGTAGCCATGTCCGCCTCATTCGGCTGCTGTCTGACTGCGACGCTCGGTCGCTGTCCGTGCGGGAACTCACACACACCGCGCGCAGCGCCGTGGAACCATTCACTCGGGGAGACGACCGACACATCCAACCTAAGCGACTCCGCCGCAGCACAGAGCACGGGGACGAGGCCGTTCGCATCACCATACGTGGCAGTCTCCAACGACGGAAGCGACTCGCCGGTTGTCTGTGATACGTCGAACACGGGGACTGGCTTGAACGAGCGCAGTTGACTTGACCACTCAGAGTACGGCACACCGTCGCTCTCACAGTCGTCGTCGTGGCTGGACTTCGGTTCGCCACAGGCCGGACACACTTTGGCCGTGATCGGAGCCCAGATCCAAATCGCCGACTCACCTTCCGAGACCTGTCTGTCGAACTCGGTTTGCCAGGTTCGGTAGCCCGCGACGTGCGTCGCGTCCGGACATTGCAACGAGATGAGCAGGCTGTTCCGCGCCGAGTAGCCGTGAAACCGGCTCTGGGCGTCAAGCCACCGCTGGAACGCCTCGCTTGCGCGTGCGGTAGTCGTCTCGGAGAGGAGATCGGTAATCCAGTCATCGAGTGCGTCATGCATCTCGTCGGCACGAGTGGGTGCGTCGCTGAACGTCGCTGTCTGTGGAGCTGTGTCTGGCTGTGACATTTCGAATCAGCAGGGCGAGTTGCCGCCCCGCACCCGAAGGGGGCAGATAAAATCAGCAAACTCCAGCAAAGCCATTTTACTTACTGCGCTCGTACGACGACCAATGACCGGAGTAGACTCCTCCACAACACCGTGGCAAGGTGACGTCAACGAGGCAGTCATTGCTGACTGGAAAGCAGACACCACGACGTTCGAGCGGATTCGACAGGTAATCGACGTTACAACCAACCCGCAAACTGCCAGCGAAGTTGCTGAACGCGCCCACGTGAGTGAACCAACTGCACGGAAGCACCTCTCAGCGCTCGCTGAGACTGGGCGTGTCAAGGTGATCGCAGCGGACGATGCCACTCGCTACATGCGCGCACCGCAGATGTTGGCGATGCGGCGGATTGCCGACATTCATCGCGAGCACACGAAAGACGAGATTCGACAGGCGATTCGAGACCTAAAAGATGAACGGCAAGCGATCCAAGAACAGTACGACGCGACGACTGTCGACGAGCTGACCTTGGAATTGGAGTCCGGTGCTGACGGGTGGGCAGACCTCACTCGGTGGCAGCAAATTGAGCAGAACCTTGAGATCGCCCAGGCTGCGCTGACGCTCTACGACTTCGACCCAGATGATAGCCGATCTGCAGCGGCTCGGCTCTCTGATCGTGGAAACACGATCCGCGGCCGCGGTGCACTACAGGACGACGCTTCTCATACCACAGCGTAAATGGTAGGCGAGACGGACATTGAGAATATCGAGTTAGTAATTCGGCTGCCACGGCTGGTTGCAATTTGGGCACCGATCTGGGGCCGTTGCAATGTTGTTGTATGACTGGACGTTTCCGCAAGAACTGCACTTCATTTCTCGTGCCATGGCCGCTTCTAATGTCAGCAATTGACTAAATTCTAGGGTGATTGGGCAGCTGGATTTAGTGATGATGCGAGTGCACCCGATCAGTTGTTGAAACAAGTGCGACCAGTCTGCAATAGGAGAGCAGTCCACAACTGGAGTCAAAACGTCACCACGTTCACTTTCCGTACCGACCGCCATCAGTCATGACTGTCATCTTCAGTAGTTTCTACATCCGAATCAGTAACATCTGCCCCACCAGATTGGATGCCCTCAATCTCAACTAGATTACCGTAGCCATCTTCCTGCCGAGGAAGTGACCTAATTGGGTCAACTACTGAAGCACCGTAAATGAGCGCTGTACAAAGATATCTTGCCGCCACAGCAGCAATCTCTGAAGACGAATTAGGGTGTATACCCGAACTCCTCTCTAATAACGTGCTGTACTGGTTTGGCTCAAGATGTTGAGTAATTGTATCGTATAGAATCTCTTCAATTGAATAGAGTCGGCTTTGCTCAACCAGGTCTAAATCTTGTAGTGAAGCTTCTGTTTTCCCGTCTATGAGAATTACAATTGCAGTTTTGAAAACTCTCGCTCGGTGTCCGATGTCATACTGCGTACAGCGAGGCTCATGAGTCTCTGCATGTTCAATCGCTTTCACGAATTTCTTGAGTGCTTGCTCAAGCGTTGTTGTCTTACTATCCTGTACCTCACCACTCTCAAAGGCGGCCCGAACACAGACTAGTCCCGAAAGAAAGGGCTCACGTGCTGGGAGATGGTTATCAGGTGGACTTAGTGCTCGCTGGAATTCATCGAGGTCAATATACTCATCCCCCTCTGGAATCTGTTCAATACGCTCAACATATGGTTTTATATTTTCAAACTCATGTTGTGATTCGTAAATACTCCCAAGGGTATGGAGTACAGTTTGAAGATCTCGATAGTACCCTGCGTCTTGGAACGTGTCGAATGCTTGGCTGAGTAACTGTTCAGCACGTTTCAAATCGCCGTTCAGTTCGCCGTCTCCGTTTTTATATTGTGAGTGAAGTGCATTCGCAATATTCTGCTTACTCCGAGCAACTTCAATTTGATCACCTCGCTCTTGATAGAGCTTTATAGCCCGCTCAGCAGCACGAATCGCATCCGAGTATGCTTCTTTCTCAATGTGCAACAATGCTTGATTACCAGCTAATGTACTGTCTACAGAGCCACCAATAGCATTTTCATCTAATTGTGATTCAGCGATGTCAAGCCACTCGTCAGCAGTATCAATGTGTCCAGCCTCAAGACACGCGAGTGCAACCTGGTTTGCTGTGGCGAAGGCAAACCATTTCAGTTCATTTTCTACTGCTAGCTCGAAAGCACGTCGATGAAGCTCAATCGCTTTCTGGCTTTCACCAATTTCTTGATGGACAAACCCTGAATTATCAAGAACCAATATTTCCAACCAGGGTTCGTTAACCGAATCTAACAGACTGTGTGCTGTTAGATATGCGTCCATTGCTTCGTCGAACTCACCCCTTTGAGTAGCCAAATCACCTTTGTGTAGATGGGCTTTTGAGCGCTGCTCTATCAAAAAATCAGTATCCGAAATGATCGCTTCAAGATCTGCTACTGCGTCTGTCAGGCAACCTGCTCCAATCGCTGCTGCTGCGCGGGTGAGTCGAATAGTGCCTTCGATATCGTTTGGTAAATCTCCGATTGGAACGAGTGGTTGTCTAGGAGAATCAAATAGTTGAACAAGAGATGGATAGTCAACACCAACCTTGTAGAGGACAGTAATGAACACTCCAACAGAACTGTCTGGTGTTGCATCAACTGAATCAAGGAATTTTGAATCGGGGAAACTCGTCCGCAGAGTCTTGAGATGAGTTTCGTCTCTGAGGTCTAAGATCCCCCCGATTAGCTGGCAGACACGTGGCATAACCGACAAGCCCCGTTCATCAATGACGGTTTCAAGATAAATTCGCGACCAGAGTTCATGGCGTAGGCTGTATGACTCTTCAGCACGAAATAGGATTTCATCTTCAAGGATGCTAAGGGCCCGATCGGTTCGCCGCCGATCATACCCAAGTGTAAACAGAAACTCTGGAGAGAACTTTAGTGAGCTCACATTGAGCACATTTACTGCGAGTGCAGCGTCTGCGACGACATCTCGAAGGTCACGCTCAATCGGGTTTGAAGTGACAAAGTTACTACATTCGAATCGAAGCGCCGTTGCCCGGGCATGCTCTGTAAGGGGGTCATGACTATCTTCCGAGCCGTGAATGAGCAAGTAGGTCAGTAAAAGAAGACCACCCTTGGTGTCTTTCTGCTCCTCTACTCGAGTGCACAACTCGTCAGCGGTATAGATAACATCGTCTCCAGTAGCCCTCTGATAACAGTCTATTAGTACACGACAGTCGTCAAGACTTGGATCTGGGAGAGGGTGGTGACTGAATTGAGGAATAAGATGACGAACACGTCGGCTGTGAGATGTCTGCTGAGCAGTCATACGCTTAGTAGCAGTCTCAATATCTGCGTCACGGGCGTCGCAGAGGAAAGCCACTTCTTCATCTTGTTGGTACCGCTCAATTGAGTTCAGTACGTCACTTTGTTCCTCTCTAAGTACATCTTCGACAACAACTAAGACCCGTCCTTCGGATTTCAAGTTCGAAATCTGTGCCTCAAGCTTTCCACGCTGACTAAATTCCGTTTTTTGTGCCTCCCGATAGAGAACTGCCCCGAGTCCACGGTCGTGCCACTTCGTTGCAACTTGCTTACAGACCGTACTTTTACCACTTCCGCTTGAACCGGTGAGTAGCTGAGGGGCACCGGTTTTGAGTTCCATCAATAGTTTCTCAGAGAGGGTCTCTGTTGGTGCTGTCTCTGGTAACTGGCGTTCAATCGCATAGCCCTCAGAAACCTCTGAGAGGCGAAAAGGGCGATTATAACATTGTTTAGGAATTGGAGGGTATTGACGGTAATAGACCGGTGTGAGACGAACAAAGCCGGCATCTCGCAAATCAGACTGCAAGCGCTGTTGAAACTCTTCTTCGACCGTCTCGTGTAATGTTTTCAGTTCGTCACTAATTGCGTTGACTGCAAGTTGTACTTCGGTGACCTCATCAACTGCTTCAATCGACTTCTTTGCTGTTAATGCTTTACTGAATTCAAAAAATAGAGACAGCGATTTCTCAGTTGAATCAACCCCGAAAAGAGTCTGTAGCTCAGAGACTTGCAACTCACCATCTTTCCCGAAAAGACGGGTAACCGAGGCTTCTAGTTCCGCTTGGAGTTCAGGTTCTCGTTGGTAATCTTCGAGTAGCCCTGCAAGTTCCTGGTATTGTCCCCCACCCGCCTGGAGAGCCGCTTTTGCATACTTATCGCCGTTTGGCAAGAATGACGTGAGCTGGCTAGCAACCACGGCACCAATCCGCTGATGGCGTTTGTCCGCGTTTTGCATCTCCTCGGCAAAGTCTCGTAACTTAGTGTCTAATTTTTTAGTTTTGTTTGTTGCAAAGTTTTTTGCTAAAAACCCCGCAGCGCCGCTTTTCAACAGGTATCCAGTTAATCCACCCAACGCAGCACCCGTTACTGGAGAGCCGCTCGTGATCGCACCTAGTCCAGCACCAATCGCATGGGCAGCCTCATCATCAAGCCCTGTCAAACCTTGATGAATCGCTTCAGCGATGAATTCAGAAGAGAACTCCGTGACTGAATCATCGTTTTCCATTGACATCCTAATTCATGTTACCAGTAATAGTTCTGGTGCACAACACAAGGAAACTGGTCACAAGATAGAGAGCAACCAAAACCGTGCGGAGAGGTCGTGGCTGCGCGCGCAGCACCGCAGGTGCGAGCACGGAGCGGTGGGTGGGGAGGTGGGGTCTGGGCTGGTGGAGACGTAAAAAAGAACACACCGCCGGCGACACCTACTCAGCCCACCACGCCTTGCGTTCTGGGAATCTGACGTCCGACCACCCCGTCACAGCCACCGACACGCGCCCTCCGTACCAGCTCTTTGCGACGTTCCGCAGCGTCACCCGCTCGCCTTCTCTCACAACCGATTTTCTCGACTTAGCCCAAATAGTGAATTTTGTCGTTCCAGTCTCATCCTCTATGAGTCCCACTTGTTGAATCGCGCTACTCATAGGCTCCCAAAGTGTCTTCACACGACCTTCAATCGACACCTCTCGACGGCTGACCTCGCTGACCGCCGCAATCGGAATCACCGTCCCGGGTGCCTGTTGGAACTCTTCGAACACACCCACGACCGCACTCATCATCGACTGCCCGTCTGCGATTACCTCGGCCAGTCGCCGACTGATCGCCGCCCGCGACCACCCATCGAGTTTCGACTGCATTCGTCCTGCCTCTCTGTTCACGACGCCCAACTGTTCAGCCGTCAGTTGCTCACGTGGGTCCGGTTCTTCTGGGTCAGCCCACCGATTGACACACCCCGCGCGTTTCTTGAACGCTCTCGTTGCCTCGATACTTTGTTGCTCCACCGCCGTCGCCGTCCGCGCCTCCCGACTCGACGTCTGTCTCCGGTCCCACCGGTCACGCGTCTGTTCGATCTCCCACTCACGTGCAGCCATTCGCTCTTCTTCCGCGAGGGTCAGCCCCCGACCAACCGCGTCCGGATTGTTCAGGTCAACTTTGGCCTGGATTTCGAGTTCAACTGTGGGATGGAGCGCTGGCGTCTCATCGACCACGTCGTCGTCGACCGCTCGATGGTGGTTGGTGTGCGAAACTTCATTATGGAACTGCTTCTTACTACTCATTGTTGATCTCTGAAAGGCGCTCACTCGGCGTCTTCTTCCGACACTACGACTCTCCAGCCGCAGTCTTCTCACAGACTGACCGACACCAATCGTCTCACGGCGACGCCGCCGCGCCTTCGCCGGCTTGTCCGGCGCGGCGCGTCGCCAACAGGTGTCCCTCACAGACGAGCGCGGGGGTGAACCTCGAGGTGAGCGCGCGGTCAGGGCAGTCAATCCACCGACCCGCGGGTCGTCGATCCCGTGCAGGCCGTCCGTCGTAGACGCAACGGCTGAACCGGGACGACGAGACGGTAAGCGGGGGGTTGACAGTCC
>NZ_AOLM01000025.1 GCF_000337835.1 Haloferax sulfurifontis ATCC BAA-897
GCCCCGTCGCTCGCGGAGGCCGCCGCCGAGTACGTCGCGGACGACACGGTCGTCGTCGCCAACGGCGGCCTCGGCGACCCGGACGCGGCGCGGGCCGCCCTCGACGCCGGCGCGGACCTGTTCACGCTGGGGACGAGCGCGCTCGCCAACCCGGACTGGCCGGCGCGCGTGGCCGCCGGCGACGACCTCGACGCGTTCGACCCGGCGGAGTACCTCGCGCCGACCGCCGGGCTCTCGGACCACGAGGTGCCGTCGGAGCCCCCGCTCGCGGACGACTGACGCGGGTTCGCCGCCGGCTTCCCCGTCGGCGACCCGACCACCGAACCCCTTCGCTTCCACTCGAACTCCCGTTTCACAGCTCCGACGGCCGCCGTATTCGGTCGCGCTGACTCGATTCGACTACCCGAGCGTCACGTCGAGATAGAGCATCACGACGACGCCGAGCATCGTCCCGAACGTCGCCACGCGCTCGTGGCCGTTCGAGTGCGTCTCGGGGACGATTTCGTCGGAGATGACGAACAGCATCGCGCCGGCGGCGAAGCCCATCGCGTAGGGGAGCAACGCCGCGGCGTACTGGACGGCCCACGCGCCGAAGACGGCGAGCGGAATCTCCACGAGGCCGGCGCGGATGCCCGCGAACGTCGCGTAGGTCGTGTTCCGAAGCCCGGCGTTGACGGCGGCGATGGAGACGGCCAGCCCCTCGGGGATGTTCTGGATGCCGATGGCGAGCATCAGCGGGATGGCGGTCCCGAGGTCGCCGGAGCCGAAGCCGACGCCGACGGCGAGGCCCTCGGGCATGTTGTGGATGGTGATGGCGACGATGAACAGGATGACCGATGCCATCTTTTTGTCCGTCTCCGGGGCGTCAGCCCGGGTCTTGCCGGTCACGAGGATGTGGACGTGCGGAATCCACAGGTCGGCTTGGTCGAGGACGACGACGCCGATGACGAAGCCGGCGAGGACGGGAATCGGATTCCCGCCCGCCGCCTCGATGCCGGGGAGAATGAGGCTCGTGAAGCTCGCGGCGAGCATGACGCCGGCGGCGAAGCCGAGGAGCGTGTCGAGCGAGCGCTTCGAGGGGTCGCGCCAGACGAGGATGAGGAGCGCGCCCAGCATGTTCATGCCGGCGATGACGACGCCGCCGAGGAGGCCCTGCATCACCGGGTCCGAGCCGGCGAGCGAGACGAACAGCTCTTCGGCCGCGGTCACAGTCGTCTCACTTCCGGTCGTCGGCTCCCGCGTCGTTCGGTCATGGGCCACCTGACGGGCGGGAGGTATGTATGCCCTCGGTCGGTTCTCGCCGCCCGCGACGACCGACTACCCCGTCTCGTCGAGGACGTACCGGACCGTCGGCGACCCCTCGAACCGCGGACCGTGGCCGACGCGGTCGAAGCCGGCGTGCTCGACCGCGTCGCAAAGCGGCGTCTCGGATTCGAGGACGAGCACCTCGACCGGCAGGTCCTCGGCGCTGGCGAAGCGGAGCGGCTCTTCGAGCAGTCGCCGCACCGCCGTCTCGGTCCCGCCGAGCCGGGTGACGTGGAGGACGCCGTCGCGGACGTCGAAGCCGACGAACCCGAGCACCGGTTCGTCGTCCGCCGGCGCGTCGGCGTGGGGGTCCGACCCCGTCTCGGCGGTGGCGAGGCGGACCGTCCGGTCGCGTATCAGCCGCCGCATCGCTCGTATCGGCGCGTCGGCGACGGCGGCGAGCGCCTCGGCGTCGGTGTCGACGGCGTCTCTGACATCCATGTCCGAACCTTCCGCGGCGTCGGTGATAAATCTCCGCCCGCGAGGCGTCGGTACGGGCCGTCTCAGCGCCGGATTCGCGGGTGACGGCAACGGTTGAATCGGAGGACATAGTTATACGTCCCCCCGCGTTAGCCCCTCGCATGTTTACCAACGAAGCCCCGAAGCGACGCGACGCACCGGAGGGACGATGCGCGTAGTCGCGAAGTTCGGCGGCACCTCGCTCGGTAGCGGCGACCGAATCAACCGCGCCGCCGACTCCATCGCCGCGGCCGTCGAACACGGCCACGAAATCGCCGTCGTCGCCTCCGCGATGGGCTCGACGACCGACGACCTCCTCGACGAGATCAAGTTCGAGGCCGACGACCGCGACCGCGCCGAAATCGTCTCGATGGGCGAGCGGACCAGCGTGCGCATGCTCAAGGCGGCGCTGGCCGCCCGCGGCGTCAACGCTCTGTTCGTCGAACCCGGCACGGACGAGTGGCCGGTCATCACCAACGACCTCGGCGAGGTCGACGTCGAGGCCACGAGAGAGCGGGCCGCGAAGCTCGCGGCCGAACTCGACGGCGTCGTCCCGGTCATCACCGGCTTCCTCGCGCAGAACCACGACGGCGAAATCACGACGCTCGGCCGCGGCGGCTCCGACACCTCCGCCGTGATGCTCGGCAACTACATGGACGCCGACGAGGTCGTCATCGTGACCGACGTGGAGGGCGTCATGACCGGCGACCCGCGGGTGGTCGAAGGCGCGCGCAACGTCGGCCGCATCACCGTCGACGAGCTTCGGAACCTCTCGTTCCGCGGGGCCGAGGTCGTCGCGCCGTCGGCGCTGTCGTACAAGGACGCGGCGCTCGACGTTCGGGTCGTCCACTACCAGCACGGCGACCTGCTCACCGGCGGGACGCTCATCGAAGGCGAGTTCCACAACCTCATCGACATGCAGGAAGAGCCCCTCGCGTGTCTCACCGTCGCCGGGCGGGCGATTCGCAACCGACCGGGCATCCTCGCGGACCTCTCGGCCGCCCTCCGAGAGGAGGACATCAACGTCGACTCGGTCGCCTCCGGGATGGACTCCATCACGTTCTACGTCCTCGAAGACGACTCCGACCGGGCCGAGGCCGTCCTCCACGACCGCGTCATCGCCGACGACGCGCTGTCCTCGGTCACCGTCGAAGACGACATCGCCGTCGTCCGCGTCACCGGCGGCGAACTCCCGAACCGCCCCGGCGTCATCCTCGACATCGTCCAGCCGCTGTCCGACGCCGGCATCAACATCCACGACGCCATCACCTCCGCGACCTCCGTCGCCATCTTCGTGGCGTGGGACGACCGCGAGGAGACGCTCGGCATCATCCAAAACGAGTTCTGAGCCGGCCCCGCCCCGTTACCTCTCGACGCTGTTTTCGCGCGACTGCGTCCCCGCCAGCGACGCCAACGGCCGGTGAGCCACGACGGCCGCCGAGGTCGGTTCGTGGCGGTTCGTGGCGAGAGCGGAACAGCCGGCGACACCGATGCACACACCCGTCCACGAGCGCCGGAAACCGGTCGTCGTCCCTCGATTTTCCGCCTGCCGATTACTTCACGTTCGCGGGCCTATTGCGGGCATGAAATCGTACAAGGCGAAGATGGTCGAGCCCATCGAACTCCCCTCGCGCGAGGAGCGCGAGGCCGCCCTCGAACGCGCCGGCTACAACGCGTTCAACCTCGACGCCCGCGACGTGTACATCGACCTCCTGACCGACTCGGGGACGGGCACGATGTCCGCCGAGCAGTGGGCGGCGATGATTCGCGGCGACGAGGCCTACGCCGGAAGCGAGTCGTTCGCCCGCCTCGCCGACTCGGTCCGCGACGTGATGGGCTTCGAGCACGTCGTGCCGACCCATCAGGGCCGCGGCGCGGAGAACGTCCTCTACGGCGTCCTCTTGGAGGACGGCGACGTGGTGCCGAACAACTCCCATTTCGATACGACCCGCGCCCACGTCGTCAATCAGGGCGCGGAACCCGTCGACTGCCCGTCGCCCGCCTCACGGGACCCCAACTCCACGGAGACGTTCAAGGGGAACTTCGACATCGACGCGGGCTACGCGCTCGTCGAGGAGGTCGGTGCCGACGCGATTCCCGTCGTCGTCCTCACCATCACGAACAACTCCGTCGCCGGCCAGCCCGTCTCGATGGCGAACATCCGCGCCACCGCGGAGTTCGCCCGCGACATCGACGCCATGTTCGTCATCGACGCCTGTCGGTTCGCCGAGAACGCCCACTTCATCAAGACCAACGAGGCGGGCTACGAGAACCACTCGGTCGCCGAAATCGCCCGCGCGCAGTTCGAACACGCCGACGCGATTACGATGTCCGGCAAGAAAGACGCCCTCGTCAACATCGGCGGCTTCGCCGCGATGCGCGACGAGACGGTGTTCGAGCACGCGAAACAGCGCGCCATCCTCTACGAGGGCTTTCCCACCTACGGCGGCCTCTCGGGGCGCGACATCGAGGCGATGGCCGTCGGCCTCCGCGAGGCCGTCACGCCGCCGTACGTGACCGACCGGGTCGAGCAGGTGGCCGAACTCGGTGACCTGCTGGTCGAGGCCGGCGTCCCCGTCTACCAGCCGACGGGTGGGCACGCGGTCTACCTCGACGCCGGCGAGGTGTTCCCGCACGTCCCGAAAGACGAGTACCCCGGACAGCAACTCGTCTGCGCGCTCTACCTCGAAGGCGGCGTCCGCGGCGTCGAACTCGGCGGATTCGCGTTCCCCGGCACGGACCGCCCGGACCTCGTGCGCCTCGCGCTCCCGCGGCGCACCTACAGCCGCGAGCACCTCGAACACGTCGCCGAGACGGCCGCGAAAGTGATGGCCTCTGCCGGCGAGTACGGCGGCCTCGAAATCGTCGAGGAGCCGCCGATGAAGGAGCTTCGGCACTTCTCGGCGCGGCTCGAACCGGTGTCGAACTGACGATTTCGGGACGGCTACTCGCTTTTTTCCCTACTTTCCCTCGTACAGCCGACTCGCCAACCGCTCCGGCAGGCCGACCTCGCGCACGCGCTCCGCGACGCGGTCGATGTCGTAGTTGACGCGTTCGGCTTCGATTTCCATCGCGTCGAGGTCGGCGACCGCGTAGGCCGCCCGCGGGTCGCCGTCGCGGGGTTGGCCGACGCTTCCGGGGTTCAGCACGATTCCGTCGTCGTAGATTCGGTGGCCCTGTACGTGGGTGTGGCCCAACACCAGCAGATCCTCGTCGTCGAGGAGCGACGGCGAGAAGTCGTCGGGGTAGGTGTAGCGGTCGGGGTCGCTCGGGTGGCCGTGGGCGAGTTTGACCCGCTCGTCGGCGACGTGCCGCGTGTTCGGGAGCGCGGAGAGCCACTCCATCGACGCCGGCGACAGCGCGTCGCGGGCGTAGTCGACGCCCGCGGCCGCCATGCTGTTGAAGCGGAAGCCGGTACCCGACGTGACCGCGCGGTCGTGGTTCCCCGAGACCGTCGGAACGTCCCGCTCGGCGAGTTCGGACACGCACTCCTCGGGCCACGGGTTGTAGCCGACCACGTCGCCGGCGCAGACCAATCGGTCGACCGGCGGCATCGATTCGAGCACCGCTTCGAGTGCCGGGAGGTTCCCGTGCACGTCCGAGATGACGCCCAGACGCATGGCTCGGTGTACGGCGTCGCGGCTGAAAAATCTCGGGCCGGGGCGGCGTTACTCGCCGTTGTAGAAGGCGGTCTCGACCGCGTCGCCGACGGTCGCGGCGGCGGCGCAGACGGCGTGTTCGAACTCGTGGTCGTACAGTTCGCGGGCCGCGTCGGCGGCGGTCTCCGCGTCGAGGTCGAACGCCCGCGGGTCGTCTTCCTCGTAGGTCGCCACGAGCGTGGGCTCGGTCACGGCTTCGACGACGAGCGCGTCCCTGCGGACGATGCCGATGAAGGCCTCGTCGTCGCCGACGACGCCCGCGATGCGGGGCGTGTCGTAGTCGTCCTTCTCGTAGTCGAGCGCGAGCAGAATCTCCGCGAGGGCGTCCCGCGGCGGGTAGCCGAGGTCGAGTTTCTCCGCGACGGGGTCGACCTGCGAGCCGTTGCCGACGACGACGTAGTCGCCGCCCTCGCGGACGCAGTTGTAGGCGATGTAGGGGTTGTCGGTCTCGGGGGCGTCGGGCGTCGGCCCGACGGTCAGGGCGTCGTCCCGGTCGACGACCTGTCGGTTCGGGAAGGACCGAGAGGAGACGCGATACGCACCGATTCCGGGGCCAACGACGACGAAACGTCCGACGTACATACACGACAGTGGATAGAATAAGGGCAAATAGTTGGCGGTTTATGCACGTCTGTCCGTCGCCGTGCGACGAAATCCCACGGCGGAATCGACACGCAACGTTTACAAATACCCGCGAAGTACGAACTGATGCGAAGTCCCATGGGGTAGTGGCCAATCCTGTTGCCTTCTGGGGGCAACGACCCAGGTTCGAATCCTGGTGGGACTACTTCTCAGCGTTCTACTCCCGATGAGGCTACGCCGTCCCCTTGTTCTCCAGTTGAAACGAAGGGGTAGGTTTCAGAAACCAAGGGGGTCCGTTTCGAGTGGAGTTTTCCATTACAGACTCTCAAACTCTCGAATACGGACGGTACAGGCCGCGAAAATCGTTTAGCGGTCGACCGCGAGGAGCGCGACTCGCTCTCTGACCAGCGCGGGGAGGTCGCCGTCGGCGACGCGCAACTCCGCCTCGCCCACGTCGAACACGTCGCGGACGAGCGCTTCGTCGTAGTCGCCGAGGGTTTCTGCGGGTTCGAGGTCGAGTCGGTCGAACAGCGCGGCCTCGGCTTCGGCCTCGTCGCCGCCGTCGACGAGAATCACGACGGGGAGCGTCCCCTCCGAGACGCCGATTTCGAACGCGCGGTTGATCTGCCGGCGGCCGCTGGCGTAGAGGAGGATTTCGACGGCGCGATCGCGGGCGATTTCGTTGCCGCGGGCGATGGCCCGGTCGGCGAGTTCGGTCGCCCGTTCGAGGTGCTCGCGGTCCACGACGTACCGGGCGTCGAACGCCTGCACCGTCGCGCCCGTCTCGTCAGCTATCTCGCCGACCGCCGCGATGAACGAATCGAGGTTCGCGACGGTCGCCTCGGCCTCGACGAGCCTCATTCGAAATCACCCAGACTGGCCTGCTGGTCGGCGCGCTCTTTGGCCGTCTCGAAGCCGGCGTCCTCGGGCACGGCGTCGTCCGGCGCGTCGTCTTCGTCCACCTCGTCCATCGACGGGTTCTTTCGACCCGCGGCTTCGAGGATGTTCTGTGCCGTCTTCCTGCGGCCCCGGAGGGCGGCGAGGATGCGCGATTTCTCGGCCTCGCGGAGGTCGGCGCGGCTCTCGACGCCGGCTTCGAACAGTCGGCGGGCGCGCTTTCGGCCGACGCCGCGGACGCCGGCGAGGTCGAGCAGTTCCTCGCGGACGCCGTACTCGACGCGCTTTTTCGCCTCGCGGACCGCGTACACCGAATCGAGGTCGAGTTCGGAGGCGAGCCGCTCGGCCGCGCCGAGGAGCCACTCGGCCGTCTCGACCTTCCCGCGGATGTCGCCGGGGCCGACGCCGTAGCGCTCGGTGATGCGGTCTTCGTCCACCTCGCCGACCCAGTCTTCGAGGAGCTTCGCGGTCTTCAGCGCCGACAGCCAGTCCTCGAACGCCACGTCCTCGTACTCGGAGGGGACGCGCCCGAGGAACTCCGGTTCGCGCTCGTAGCACAGCTCGGTGTACGTCTCGCGGTCGCCGGACTTCAGGTAGAGCCGGTACATGTCCGGCGTCCGGCAGACGAGGTGATAGAGGCCGAGCGGCGTCGGATACGTCCGGTCCGTCTCGAACGCGTCGGCGTCCCCGCCGCCGCCGTCTGTGTCGTCCGCGCCGTCCCCGTCGTCGCCGGCTCCACCGCCGCCGTCGTCGGCGACCATCTCGCTGGCCCGCTGGAAGCCGCCGGGCTCGTCGTCCGAGTCGCTCCGGTCTCGCTCCGGCTTCTCGGGCGTCTCGCCCGCGAGCGCCCGGAGCTTCTCGGTTCGGTGGTCCGCCGCCCATTCGAGGCCGTCGATGATTTCGGCGGCGCTCATCGGGTCGAGATAGAGCCGCGAGACGGTGTGGCCGACGGGCGTCGCCCGAATCGTCTCTCCTTCGAACTCGACGAACCCGTTTACTTCGAGGTAGTCGAGCACGCGGTCTGTCACCTGCCCGAGTCGCTCGGGGTCGTCGGTCTGGGTCGCATACAGCGTCTGGTCGAGGAATTCGAGCAGTCCCTCGCGGGTGTGGGCGAAGCCGGAGGCGACCGTGGCGAGCAGGTGCGTCCGCAGGGCGGGCTCGGCCGCGAGCTTCGACCGCACGTCCTCGGGGTCGGCCCAGATGTACCGCTCGAACAGCTCGTCGCGGGCGTCCGCGTCCTTCGCCAACAGCACCGCCTCGCCGTAGGGGTCGAGGCCGGGCCGACCGGCGCGGCCCATCATCTGGTGGACTTCGAGCACGTCCAGCGGTTTCATCCCGCCGTAGTCGCCGTCGTAGCGTTGCCAGTCGCGGACGACGACCCGTCGGCTCGGGGTGTTGACGCCGGCGGCGAGCGTCGGCGTCGCGCAGATACATTTGATGAGTCGGTCGCGGAAGGCGTCTTCCACGAGGGTGCGGTGCTCCGCGGCCAGCCCCGCGTGGTGGAACGCCGCGCCCTTGGCGACCGCCTTGGCGAGGTCCTCGGAGGTCTCGGTGTCGGACACGTCGCGTATCTCGGCGGCGAGTTCCGCGAGGTCGCTCCGCTCGTCGCCGGTGAGGTAGCGCTCCGTCACGCCGGCCATGCGGCGGGCCGCGGACTCCGCGTTGCGCCGCGAGTTCACGAAGACGAGCGAGGAGCCTTGGTCGCCCTCACCGTCGCCCTCTAACGCGTCGGCGACGAGCGCGGGCGTCTGTCGTTCCCCGCGGCCGACCGGCACCTCGCGTTGGCTCCCGTCGGCGAAGGAGACGGCGTTGCCGTAGTGGACGCCCATCTTGAGGTCGATGGGCCGCCAGTCGGACTCGACGAGCTTCGCGTCGAGCCAGTCGGCGACGACGCCCGCGTTGCCGACGGTCGCCGACAGCGCGACGACCTGCAGGTTCGGGTTGAGCCGGCGGAGCTTCGCCAGCGTGACCTCCAGCGTCGGCCCCCGATGGCGGTCGTCGACGAGGTGGACCTCGTCGGCGACGACGCAGGTGAGTTGGTCCATCCACGCCGCGTTGTTCCGGACGAGCGAGTCGACCTTCTCGCTCGTGGCGACGATGATGTCGCGCGAGGAGAGCCACTCGCCGTCGGACTCGTAGTTACCGGTCGAGACGCCCACGTCGATGCCGTACTCCTCCCAGCGCTCGAACTCGGCTTTCTTCTCGGAGGCGAGCGCCCGAAGCGGGACGATGTACAGCGCCTTCCCGCCGCGCGCGACGCTCGACAGCATCGCCAGTTCGGCGACGAGCGTCTTCCCGCTCGCGGTCGGGACGGCGGCCACGAGGCTCTCGCCGTCCGTCAGGCCGGCCTCGACGGCCTCGGCCTGCGGCGGGTACAGCTCCTCGATGCCCTCGTCGCGGAGGGCCTCGGGAATCCCCGTCGGCAGGCCCGTCAGGTCCGCAGTTCGCATTGCATCCCCCTTGGACCGTCCCCCGGTTTAAGCCATCGGGTCGGGTCGGTCGCGGGGGCGGCGCTGTCGGCGGTGTCGGCCGCGCCGTCGCGGCGCTCGTCGCCGCCGCCGAATCGGCGTCCCGCGTCGGCAGGGCTTTGTACGGCCCGGCGGTACGATTGCCCATGAAAGTCGAGTACGACCGCGACACCTGCATCGGCATGTTCCAGTGTGTCGACGAGTGGGAGGGCTTCGAGAAGAACGTCGACGACGGCAAGGCCGACCTCGTCGACGCCGAGGAGACCGACGACGGCGTCTTCGTCCGCGAGGTTCCCGAGGACGCCGAGTTCGACGCGAAGTTCGCCGCCCGCGTCTGCCCCGTCGAGGCCATCCGCATCCTCGACGACGACGGCGAACAGCTCGTCCCCTGACCGCGACGGCGACGAGCCTGTGTGCTCTCTCGCGTCCGCGACGCGACCGGACCGTGTGACCGTCGCCCGTGGGGCGCGTCCCCGAACCCCTCCGTTTCGACTGGAGATTCGCCGACGACAGAGTGTAAAAGTTAAGCGGCGGCCCCCTAATCGTGCCACTATGAGCCAAGCGACGAAAATCGTGCTCGGTACCGTCGGCGTGTCGGCCCTGCTGGCCGTCGTGTTCATCGGGATGAGCATCGCCTGAGCGGATGTTCGAGACGCGCACCCTGCCGTCGGACCTCGAATCGGTCCGCGACGAGTACGCCCCCGGCGCGCTCGTCTTGGACGTGGCCGGCGACTTCGACACCGTCCCCCCGGAGGCCGCGGAGAACCTCGGGCTGGTGGTCGAGTCGCTCTCCCCGGCGGCGTACCCCGCCGAGTGGCTACCAGACGACGCGCCCCAACAGCTCCGGCGCTACGCGTCGTCCGACTTCACCATCGGGATGCCCGGCGACGGCACGGTGACGTGGTCTCGGCAGACCACGCCGCCGGTCGTGCTGGTGAAGTACCGCGCGAAGGGGACGCCCGACGACTTTCTTGATTTCCTCGTCGCCGAGGCGTTCGTGCAGGCCGGCACCGACGAGATTCCCGAACAGTTCCTGCCCTTCTTCGGCGAGCGCTACCGCGACCTCGCCGCGGCGACGCCGCTCGGCCCGAGCGAGACGTATCAGGTCGCCGCCGCGCTCTACGAGGGCTGGGTCGGGCTCCACACCCGCGAGGCGTTCGCGTCGTGGGAGGGCCGATACGACCGCCTCCACGAGGCGTGGGTCGACGCGGGCGGCCGGCTCGACGACCGACTCGAAAACCTCCCGCGGCTCGTCGCGCTCGGCAGGCTCTCGTTCGCCGAGGCGACCGAGTTCGCGTGTTCGGCGGTCAAACACGAGCGCGACCTGCCCGCGCCGTTTTCGGCGCTGGACACCGCGGCGTACCGCGACCACGGGCCGAGCTACGCGGTCAAGTGGGCCGAAAAGACGTTCGAGCAACTCGCGGCGGACGACGACGCGGAATCGGGCGGCGACGCCGACCCGACCGCCGACGACGCTGACTCGGCGTAGCCGGTCGCGTCGCGTTTCGCCTCAGAACTCGGTCGTGACGGTGCCGTCCTCGTTGAGGTCGACGACGCCGTCGAACAGTTCGCGGAAGCGGTCGAGCGTCTCCTGGTCGTGGACCTCCTTCGAGAGGTGGAACAGCCCCACCGCGTCGAACTCGTCGAGGAGTTCGAGAATCTGCTTCGTCGCCTCGAATGCGCCGTCCTCGTCGGCGTAGTAGGCCATCTCCGTGACGGAATCCACGCTGAGCCGGAGCTTTCCGTCGTGACCTTCGAGGAACTGCCGGGTCTTCTCGACGATGGCGTCGAGGTCGTCGGGGGACGCGACGTAGTGGATGTTGTCCGAACTGCGTCGGGAGTAGCCGCGCTCGATAGACAGCGTGTCGAGGATAGTGGCGCTGGACTCGTCGACCTCGTAGTGTTCCAGCTTCTGTTCGACCTCGCGCGCGGTGGTCCGCGTCGAGATGACGAGGAAGTGGTCGGTGTCGACCTTGAAGAAGTCCGTGTCGATGCGGTCGGTCTCGCCGATGCTCGGATGAAGGAGCAAGATACCTGTGCCGCCCGGAATCGTCTCGGGCGCGTCTTCGATGGCGAGCTCGTAATCCATACCCCAAGCAGTTACCCTGCCGACTTAATCCTTCATGCCGTGTGACCGGCGTCGTCCCGGAATCGTAACGTATGTTCACGCCTCTCGGCGAGGTCAGAACAGCGAGTCGGCGGTGGCCGCGCCGATGACGCTGAACACCGCGCCGACGCTCGTCGCCTTGAGCGTGATTCGGAGCACCGCGAGGTCGACTTCGTATCCGAGGACGGTGACGAGGCTCTGTCCCGACACGTCCGAGAGGAACGTCCCCGGCGCGTCGAACGCGAGCGCGAGGATGAACACGGAGAGATACGAGACGGAGATGAGCGAGATGAACCGGACGGGAATCCCGCCGACCTCGCGCTCTCTGTCGGGGTCGCGGTCGTCGGCCTTGTAGAGCGCGCCGTAGCCGACCGCGAGCACGATACAGAGCGTGAGGAGCGCCTGCGCGAACGACATGCTCCGCGCGAGCACCCACACCTCCTCGGTGACGACGAACGGCCCCGCGAGGAGGAAGCCGCCGACGACCTGCTGGGCGGTGTCGGCGAGCGCGAACCGGCGGCGGACTCCGACCATACACCGGTCGTCGTGACGGCGGTAATTAAAAGGCGCGACGGGGGGACGCGACCGAGTCGTCGCCGGACTCGCCGCCCGTGCGGTCCGGTCCGAACGCATTTTCACTCCGGCGCGCGAGGCTCCGGTATGAGCGTCCGCGACGAGTTCGACGCCTGGGCGGCCGACGGCCGCGACAAGGGCATGGAGGACCGACACTGGCACACCGCGAAGCACGCGCTCGCGCGGATGCCCGTCGAGGAAGGCGACACCGTCGTCGACCTCGGAACCGGAAGCGGCTACGCCCTCCGCGCGCTCCGCGACACGAAGGGCATCGGCCGCGGGTTCGGCCTCGACGGCTCGCCCGAGATGGTCCAGAACGCCCGCGCGTACACCGACACCGACGACCTCTCGTTTCTCGTCGGCGACTTCGACGACCTCCCGTTCGAGGACGACAGCGTCGACCACGTCTGGTCGATGGAGGCGTTCTACTACGCCGCCGACCCGCACCACACCCTCGAAGAGGTCGCCCGCGTCCTCAGGCCGGGCGGCACGTTCTACTGCGCGGTGAACTACTACGAGGAGAACGTCCACTCCCACGAGTGGCAGGACCTCATCTCCATCGACATGACCCGCTGGTCCCACGCGGAGTACCGCGAGGCGTTCCGCGACGCCGGCCTCCACGTCGCCGAACAGGACTCCATCGCCGACCTCGACATCGACATCCCCGCGGCCGCCGAGTTCCCGACCGACGACTGGGAGACCCGCGAGGCGATGGTCGAGCGCTACCGGACGTTCGGCACGCTCCTGACCGTCGGCGTCGCGCCCTGACTGAACGGCGCGAAAAAACGACTCCCCTCGCTACTCGACGATGTGAGCCGCCGCCGGGTCGAATCCGACCTCCATCGTCGTCCCGATCTCGAACCCCGCGTCCGACTGTTCGCCGCCGTCGTCGACCGCCACGACGAGTTCCGTCTCGCCCCAGTCGAGTCTGACCCGCGTCGTCGCCCCCTGAAACTCGGTGTCGACGACGGTTCCTCGTATCTGGTTCGTCCCCGCGCCGACCCGGAGCTGTTCGGGTCGGACGCAGAAGGTGAGTTCGTCGCCCGGTTCGGGACGCGCGGGCCGGCTTCCGTCTTTCGCATCGTTTTCAGCGCGTTCGCCGGAGACCGCTCCCGCCCGCCCGAGCACGCGCCGGCCCTCGGCCAGCGTGAACACCGCGTCGCCGACGCCGACGCGAATCCCCCCCGTTTCCGGTCGAGACTCGACGACCGCGTCGAGGACGTTGTTCTCGCCGAGGAACTCCGCGACGAACCGCGTCCGGGGTCGGTGGTAGAGTTCGCGGGGGTCGCCGACCTGTTCGACGCGGCCGCGGTTGAGGACGGCCACCCGGTCTGAGACCGCCAGCGCCTCCGACTGGTCGTGGGTGACGTAGACGGTCGTCACGCCGAGTTCCGACTGGATGTGCTTTACCTGTCGGCGGAGTCGGTCGCGGAGTCGGGCGTCCAGCGCCGACATCGGCTCGTCGAGGAGGAGCAGGTCCGGGCCGGGAGCGAGCGCGCGGGCGAGCGCGACGCGCTGTTGTTGCCCGCCGGAAAGCGAGTCGGGGTCGCGGTCTTCGAACCCCGCGAGGTCGACGAGGTCCAACAGTTCGGCGACGCGGTCGTCGCGGGAGCCGCCGCCCGGCGGGTCGGTAAACCGGAGGCCGTAGGCGACGTTCTCGCCGACGCTGAGATGCGGGAACAGCGCGTAGTTCTGGAACACGACGCCGACGCCCCGCGACTCGGGCGCGACGCCGGCCATCGACTCGCCGTCGAAGCGGACGGCCCCCTCGGTCGGGGCCTCGAACCCCGCGATACAGCGGAGCGTGGTCGTCTTCCCACAGCCGGACGGCCCGACGAGCGTGAAGAACTCGCCGTCGTCGACCGACAGCGAGACGGAATCGAGCGCCGTCGCCGACCCGTAGCG
The DNA here is from genome assembly GCF_000337835.1 of Haloferax sulfurifontis ATCC BAA-897. GTDB lineage: Archaea > Halobacteriota > Halobacteria > Halobacteriales > Haloferacaceae > Haloferax > Haloferax denitrificans. Next base: position 13,956 of record NZ_AOLM01000025.1, read on the forward strand.
CTTGGACACCGCGTCGAGTTCGAGTCTCACGGGTTCGCCTCCGAAGTCACGTGCTCCCCTCGCCGGCGGACGGGCATAATTCTCACTTCCGGCGCTCCCCCGCGGTTCGCGTTCTGCGTCCGCCCCGGTTCGCCCTCCGGCCCCCTCACAGCTCGCCCCACCGGCCGCCGAAGCGGTCCACGACGAGGAAGCTGGCGGACGTGACGAGAAGCAGGAGACAGCCCATCGCCGTCGCGGGGCCGAGCCGCCGGCCGAGGAACCGCTCGACGGCGACGGGCATCGTGTAGCTCCCCGCCCCCTCCGCGAGGATGATGGTCGAGTCGAACTCGCCGATGCTGATGGCGACGGCGAACGCCGCGCCCGCGACGACGCCGGTCCAGACGAGCGGCAGTTCGATGTCGACGAGCGCGCGGGTTCTGGTCGCGCCGAGCGACCGCGCGGACTCCACGAGCCGGCCGTCGAGCCGGGCGAAAAGCGGCGCGACGTTCCGGGTGACGAAGGGGTACGCGCCGACGGCGTGGGCGGCGACGATGGCGAGCGCGCCGGTGACGCGGATTCGCGTCCCCAGCACGTCGACGCCGAAGACGAGGCCGCGGAGCAGGCCGAGGCCGACGACGATGCCCGAGACGGCGAAGGGGGCCATCGAGAGCACGTCGATGAGGCCGCGCCCGCGGTACCGGCGGGTCGTGAGGACGGCCATCGTCACGCCCATCGGGACGGCCACGACGAGCGTCCCCGCGGCGAAGCCCAGCGAGTTCAGGATGGCCGGGAGGGGCTTGACCTGAAAGCTCGCGCCGGTCGCCTGCCGCTCGGCGAGGAAGGCGTAGTTGGCGAGGGTGAAGCCGCCGTCGCCGCCGGTGACGCTCGCCAGCACCATGCTGGCGATGGGGACGACGAACACCAGTCCGACGACGAGGGCGTAGCCGGCGATACCGACCGTCCGGAGCGTCGATTTCGGCGTCCAGTCGGACGGGAGGACCGAGCGCCGGGGAAGCGGGTTCGCCGCGCCGCCGGCGGACCGCTGGCTCGCCTCGTATCGGAGGTAGACGGCGGTCAGCGTGATGGAGACGGCCGTCTCGACGACCGCGAGGCTGGCGGCCTCGGCGTACGCGAGGTCTCGCACCCGCGAGTAGACGAACACCTCGATGGTCGCCAGTTGGAAGCCGCCGAGCGCGAGGACGATGGGGAACGACGCGAAGGTGAAGATGAACGTCAGCGTCGCGCCGACGCCGATAGACGGCAGGAGTTGCGGGAGGACCACGTCGCGGAAGGCCCGCCGCGGGCCCGCGCCGAGCGAGCGGGCGGTCTCGACGGTTCGGGCGTCCACGCTCTCCCACGCCGCGGTGACGACGCGGGCGACGAGCGGGGCGTTGTAGAACGCGTGGGCGACGATGATGGCTTCGAGCGTGAACAGCAGTTCGACCGGCGGCAGGCCGACGAGGGAGAGCGCGCGGTTCAGCGTCCCGTTGCGGCCGAACGTCGCCACGAAGCCGATGGCGACCATGATGGAGGGCATGACGAACGGGAGGATGGTGAGAGAGCGGAGCGTCTCGCGGCCGCGGAACTCGAAGCGGGCGAACAGCCACGCGGCGGGGAGGCCGAGCGCGAGGCTGGCGAGCGTCGAGTAGAACGCCTGCTTCGCCGTGAACCAGATGATGTCGACGAGGTAGAACTCGCTCGTCAGCACCGCCGCGATGGGTTCGACAGTGAGTCGGCCGTCGGCGAGGACGGCGTCGGCGAAGACGGTGGCGACGGGGTAGTAAAACAGGACCAGAAGGACGACGGCGGTGAGCGCCGCGACGAGGGTGAGCAGTCGCTGTTCGAGGGCGCGGGCGGCCCGTCGAACCGAGGCCGAGACGCGGCTCACCGGCTCACCTCACTTGCTGGCGAACTCGCGGGCCCACGCGTCGGTCCAGTCACTCAGGTTGTTCTGAAGCCGGTCGTAGGAGAACGTGACGGCTTCCGGCGGCTCTTGGGCGTACTGCGCGAACTCCTCGGGGAGTTCCGCGGTGGTCGTCGCCGGGAACTGGACGTTGCGGACGGCGATTTCGGCCTGCACCTCGGGCCGGAGCACGAAGTCCATGAATTCGGCGGCGAGGTCGGGGTTCGACGCGTCGGCGAAGGGGGCCATCCCCTCGGGGTTGGCGTAGCCCTCGTCGTTCAGGAAGCGAATCTGGTGTCTCGCCATGTCCTCGCCGGACTCGGCGGCGTACACCTGATCGGTCGAGTACGAGACGACCATCGGGGCCTCCCCGTTCGAGTAGGCGTTGTAGGAGTCCTCCCAGTTGCCGAGGACGCGCACGTCGTTTTCCTTCAGGCTCGCCCAGTAGTCGAGGTAGCCGTCTTCGCCCTTGGCGTCGATGGTGTGGAGTAAGAACGCCTGTCCCGTCGCCGACGACGTGGGGTTCTGCGCGAGGAGCGCGCCCGCGTACTCGGACTCCAGCAGGCCGTCGAACGTCTCGGGGGCGACGAAGTCTCCGTCGCCGTCGCCGTAGGTCTCGTCGTAGACGAGCGAGATGTAGCCCGTGTCGTAGGGGACCGCGCGGCCCTGCGGGTCGAAGTTCAACTGCTCGTTCACGTCGCCGAGTCGGGACAGCCCCTCGGCGGGCGAAAACAGCGCGTCGTCGAGGTTCTCGTCGATGCGGACGAGCATCTGCGCGTCGAGGCCGACGTAGAGGTCCGCGCCGGACTCGACGCCCCGGAGGGCGCGCTCGATGTAGTAGTTCACGCCCGAGTCGGGCGTCTGCCACTCAAGGGTCGCGTCGAACTCGGACTCGAACGCCTCTTTCAGCCACGGCCCGGGACTCGAACTCGGCGCGTCGACGAACGAGCCGTAGGTGCCGACGGTGAGCGTCGGCGACTCGCCGCCCGTGGTCGTCCCTTGGGTCGTCGTTGTCGTCTCGGTCGCGTCGCCCGAGGCCTCGGTCGTCGCCTCGTCGCCGCCGGTCCCGGCACAGCCGGCGAGGAGCGCGGAGACGCCTCCCGCCCCCGCGGCCTTCAGGAAGCTACGTCGTCTCATTACTCGGTTGTTGTACTCTGTGGTACTTAACGGGAGTGATGTTCCCGGGGCGGTACCCGGCCGAAACCGTCGGTTTCGAGCCTCGTCGCGGGAGAACGACTTTACCCTCTGCCGGAGTATCATCGGAGGTGACTGCTTCTCGTCCGTACGTCTTCGGCGGCGTGCTCGCCCTCTTTGCGCTCCTCGCGGCGGTCATGCTCGCGAACGTGCTGGCGACGGTGTTTTTCGCCATCACCGTCGCCTACCTGCTCGTCCCGCTCAGGCGAGGCCTCGAAGCGCGCGGGGCCTCCCGGTGGGTCGCCAGCCTCGCCGCCACCGTCGTCGCGGCGGTCGGCGTCGTCGTCGTGCTCGCGCCGCTCTTCGTCATCCTCTTTCTCCGGCTGAGCGACATCCTCGAACTCGCGGCGCTCCTTCCCGACGTGGTGACCGTCGAGTTCCTCGGGATGGTCGAGACGGTGACGCTGGACGACGTGGTCGCGGTCGGCCTCGGCCTGCTCCAGTCGGTCGGCCGCGCCGCCGCCACCGCCGCGCCCGTGGTGCTCATCAAGCTCACGCTGTTCGGCTTCCTCGTGTTCGCGCTCCTCCTCAGCGGCGACGCCGTCGGCCGAACGCTCCTCGCGCTGGTCCCGGCCGACTACCGGGACGCGGCGACGGCGCTCAACGAGCGGGCCCGCGAGACGCTGTTCGCCATCTACGTCCTGCAGGCGGCGACCGCCGTCGGCACGTTCGCCATCGGCCTCGTCGTCTTCTGGGCGCTCGGCTACGACTACGTCGTCACGCTCGCGACGGTCGCGGCCGTCCTCCAGTTCATCCCCATCGTCGGCCCGAGCGTCCTGCTCGCGGCGATGGCGGCCTACCACGTCGCCGTCGGCGACCTCGTCGCCGCCGCGCTCGTCGTCGCCGTCGGCGGCTTCGCGGTCGCGTGGCTCCCGGACATCCTGATTCGCCCGCGGCTCGCCAAGGAGACCGCCGACCTGCCGGGGAGCCTCTACTTCGTCGGCTTCGTCGGCGGCCTGCTCAGCCTCGGCCCGGTCGGCATCATCGCCGGCCCGCTCGTCGTCGCGCTCCTCGTCGAGTCCGTGGACCTGCTCGGCGCGGAGTTACGCGTCGATGGGGGTGGCGGCGTCGGTGGGGGCGGCGACGATGGCGACGAGAGCGACGGAACCGCCGGGACCGAGGGCGGTGACGCCGCCGACTCGCTCCAGTCGTGACCCTGCTCGTCAGTCCTCGACGACCGCGCCGTCGCGGGCCTCCCACTCGGTGAGACTGCCCTCGTAGAACGCCACGTCGTCGTAGCCGAGATGCGAGAGCACGACGTAGGTGTGGCTGATGCGCCGGGCGGTGTTGCAGTAGAGGACGACCCGCCGGTCCGGGGTGACGCCCGCGGCCTCCAGAATCGAGTCGAGTTCGTCCCGCGGCTTCAGCCCGCGCGTCTCGTCGTCGACGAGCTCGCGCCAGTCGACGTTGACCGCGCCGGGGAGGTGCCCCTCCTCGTACTCCGCGGGGTCGCGGGTGTCCACGGTGACTGTCTCGGGGTCGTCGAGCGCGGCCTCGACCGCCTCGAAGTCCACGAGCGGCGTCTCGGCCGGTTCGGTTATCTCGTAGACCGTCTCCGCGACCTCGGTCGCCTCCGTCGTCGTCTCGCGCTCGCGGTTCCACGCGCTGAAGTCGCCGTCGAGGAGGTGGAGCCTGTCGGGGTCGTGCCCGTAGAGGAGCGCGGTCACGAGAAAGCGGGCCGCGAACACGCCGTGGGTGTCGTCGTAGGCGACCACGTCGTCGTCGGCCGCGATACCCGCGCCCGACAGGAGGTCGGTCCACGCGTCGCGGCCGGGGAGCATCCCCACGTCGCCGTCGGCGCTCCGGAAGCTGTCGAACGGTATCGAGACCGCGCCGGGGAGGTGCCCGATGCCGTCGAACTCCCAGCCGTCGCGCACGTCCACGACGCGCACGTCGCCGAGCCGGTCCGCGAGCCAATCCGAAGAGACCACGTCTACCATGACCCCACGTTTCCGGGCCGCGGATTTAGGTCCGCCCCTCCTCACACCCCTCGCCACGTGTCCGGGGTAGCGGACGTTGTTGCTGGTTCCGTCGGATACCGGACTCAGATAGCGCGTGACGGTTGTTCTCCGAGTCGCTTTCGCCGTCTCCCCCGCCATATGTAGGTCAATATTGCCGCATCACCCGAGGTCAGGCCGTACATGCCGTCGCTGTGAGAGTTATGGGTCTTCCTGTTGTACGGGGAAACGCGATGTCAAACTCCGATTACGCGAAGGACGTACTCGTCTCTGCGGACTGGGTGGAGAGCCACCTCGACGAGTTCCAGAGCGACGACGCGGCGTACCGACTCGTCGAAGTGGACGTGGACACCGAGGCGTACGACGAGAGTCACGCCCCCGGTGCCATCGGGTTCAACTGGGAGTCCCAACTGCAGGACCAGACGACCCGCGACGTGCTGACCAAGGAGGACTTCGAGGACCTCCTCGGCTCGCACGGCATCTCCGAGGACTCCACGGTCGTCCTCTACGGCGACAACTCCAACTGGTTCGCCGCCTACACCTACTGGCAGTTCAAGTACTACGGCCACGAGGACGTTCACCTGATGAACGGCGGCCGCGACTACTGGGTCGACAACGACTATCCGACGACCGACGAAGTCCCGTCCTTCCCGGAGCGAGACTACACCGCCAAGGGTCCCTTCGAGGACATCCGCGCGTACCGCGACGACGTCGAGAAGGCGGTCGACAAGGGCCTTCCCCTCGTCGACGTTCGCTCGCCCGAGGAGTTCTCCGGCGAGATTCTCGCGCCCCCGGGACTGCAGGAGACCGCCCAGCGCGGCGGCCACATCCCCGGCGCGAGCAACATCTCGTGGGCCGCGACCGTCAACGACGACGGCACCTTCAAGTCCGCCGACGAACTCCGCGACCTCTACGCGGACCAGGGCATCGAAGGCGACGAGTCCACCATCGCCTACTGCCGCATCGGCGAGCGGTCGTCCATCGCGTGGTTCGCCCTCCACGAACTCCTCGGCTACGAGAACGTCACCAACTACGACGGCTCGTGGACGGAGTGGGGCAACCTCGTCGGCGCGCCCGTCGAGAAGGGTAACTGAGCCGCCTCGGCCTCAGTTCGTTTCGAGACCGACCGTACGGTTCTTTTTGCGGCTTACATCGGGAGGACGCTGATGCCGACGGCGACGAGCACGCCCGCGCCGAGAAGCACCATCACGCAGTAGCCCATGATGTCGCGGACCGACAGGCCGCTGATGGAGAGAAGCGGGATGGCCCAGAAGGGCTGAATCATGTTCGTCCACGCGTCGCCCCACGAGGCGGCGACGGCGACCCGCGGGATGGACTCGCCGGACGCCTTCGCGGCCGTGACGAGCGTCTCGCCGATGACGGCCCACTCGCCACCGCCGGAGGGGACGAAGAAGTTCACGAGGCCGGCGGTGAAGAAGGCGAAGGCCGGGAGCGTCCCGTCGGGCGCGACGGCGACCATGCCCTGTGCGATCTGCGTGGCGAGGCTGACCGACCCCTCGGGCGCGTAGGCCATAATGCCCATGATGCCCGCGTAGAACGGGAACTGGAGGATGATGCCCCAGACGTTCTCGACGGCCTCGACGATGGCCTCGATGTACGCCTTGGGCGTCCCGTGGAACAGCAGGCCGAGAAAGAGGAAGCCGAAGTTGACGATGTTCAGGTTGAGGTTGTTCCACGGCATCGTCCCGTTCTGCACGCCCTCGAAGAAGTACAGCGCGACCGCGAGCAGGCCGACGAGGCCGATTGCCACGCCGATGCCGAGCGAGTGCTCGATGCGCGTCGCGAGCGAGGCGTCCTCGGGGACGGCCGTGGAGGCCCATCCGCTCGTCGTCTGCTCGCCGCCGTCGGTCGCCGCCTCGAACTCCGCGGGGTCGATCGGCGTCTTCTTCGTCTCGTCGGTCGGGTACATGAGCGCGAACAGCGCCGGCAGGAAGAGGAAGCCGACCGCGACGACCAACGCGAGGTTGGCGACCGTGAAGATGGTCCCGCCGGTGCCGAACGTCGTGTCGAGGATGCCCGCTTCGATGAGGAAGTTATCCTCGGTGTTCAACAGGAGCGGAATCGACCCCGCGAGGCCGCCGTGCCAGACGACGAACCCGGAGTACGCGCCGGCGACGACGATGGGGAAGTCGATGCCGCGCATCTCGGTCGCTATCTTCCGGGCGAAAAGCGCCCCGACGACGAGGCCCAGCCCCCAGTGGACGAACGACGCCGCGGCGGCGACGACCGGAACCATCGCGGCCGCGCCGCGCTCCGTGTTCGGGACGCGCGCGAGCCGCGTCAGGAGCCAGTCCACGGGCTTCGTCTGCGCGAGCGCGTAGCCCGTCATCAGGATGAGCGTCATCTGCATCCCGAACGAAAGCAGGTTCCAGAAGCCGCCGTACCAGCCGTCGAGAAGCAGGTTTCCGGCGTGTCCGACGACGCCGGTCCCCTCGCCCGGCGCGACCGATACCAGCGCCAGCACGAACGCCACGCCCGTCAGAATGATGGCGAACAGAAACGCGTCGGGGAGGTACTGTTCGACCAGTTTCGAACTGCGCTCCGCCGCCTGCCTGATAGCGTTTGTCATAGCCCGAGTTATTTCATGATAATACAATACATAATGTTTAATATTCGAACGGGTTCGGCTCGGTTGGATGTCATGAACCGGCCGACTCGGCGGGCGACTTGCCAGTCACCTCCTCGCCCGTCGCAGACTCGAGCCGGACTCGCCGCCGCCGATGGGTACAAACCCGAGACGACCATACGGGGCCGTATGACCGAACTCCTCGACACCCTCCGCGACGACCACGAGACGCCGCTTTCCCGACTCGGCTCCTCGAAGGCGCTGTACGCCGTCACCGGCGGCGAGATGGACGGCGACGCGGTCCGCGCGGCCGCCGCCGCCGAGGCCGCCGCCGCCGCCGACCTGTTCGACTGGTGGGCCGACGACGAACCGAACGACGAGGCCGCCGCGCTCTTTTCGGACCTCGCCGACACCGCCCGCGACCACGCCGACACCGTCGACGCGGAGCCGGACGGGTCGAAGCCGAACGTCTACGACGTGCTCGCCGAGTTCGAGACGACCGACGGCCGCCTCGGCGGCGCGCTCGCCCGCGCGCTCGTGTCGCTGAAGACCGTCGAGCAGATGGTCGGCTTCTTCGTCGGCGACGCGGACCCGATGGCCGCAAACGACTTCCGCACGCTCAAGTCCGACCTCAACGACCAACTCGACGCGCTCGGAGCCGCCGTCTCCGACCTCGTCGAAGACGACGCCGTCGCCCGCGAGGCCGCCGACGCGGTGGTCGAAGCCGCCTACGACGAGTACGTCGAGACGCTGGAAGGCATGGGCGTCAAGCCGAAGAACGTCTGCTGACTCGCTTTTTCATATCCGGGGTCGCGGGGCGACCCGCTCGGCGCGAAATCCGTCTTCGCTCACCGAGTGCCGACAGCGCCGACTGGCGGCGTAACGGGTGAGTTCCAGTAGAAACGAAGGGGTTTGTCAGCCGGTCGTCAGACGCCGGGGACGCCCTTGCGGTATTCGAGGACCTCGCTTCGGGCCTCGCGGACCGTCTCGGCGACGTCGCCGTCGAGGTCCTCGGCGAGGTCGTGGAGGACCGTCATGTGCCGGGCGAGTCGCCCGTGGTCCGGTCCCTGCTCGCGCGTCGCCAGCTTCGCCAGCTGGTCGGACTGTTCGTAGAGTCGCTCCTGTACGTCGCCGTCGGTCGCCTCGGCGGCTTCCTTGAGCAGGTTGCTCGCGCGTTCGAGTTCGGCTCGGGTCATACAGGAACGTTCGACAGCCCGCCCCAAAACCGTTCCTCCGGCGACAAGCACCGCCTCGCTCAAGTACGCCGCGGCCCAAGGACGGGCAATGAGCGAGTCCGGTCCCCTGTCCGCCGACAGACCCGACGCAGACCGCGAATTCCGCGTCGACGCCCCCTTCGACCCCGCGGGCGACCAGCCCGAGGCAATCGAGGCGCTTGCCCGCGGCTTCCGCGAGGGCGCCGACGTACAGACCCTGCTCGGTGTCACCGGCTCCGGCAAGACCAACACCGTCTCGTGGGTCGTCGAGGAGATTCAGAAGCCGACGCTCGTCCTCGCGCACAACAAGACCCTCGCCGCCCAGCTGTACGAGGAGTTCAAGGGGCTGTTCCCCGACAACGCGGTCGAATATTTCGTATCGTACTATGACTATTATCAACCCGAAGCTTACATCGAACAAACCGACACCTACATCGACAAGGACATGTCGATAAACGAGGAAATCGACCGGCTCCGCCACTCCGCGACCCGGTCGCTTCTCACCCGCGACGACGTCATCGTCGTCGCCTCGGTGTCGGCCATCTACGGCCTCGGCGACCCGAAGAACTACACCGACCTGTCCCTCCGACTGGAGGTCGGCCAGGGGATGGACCGCGACGAACTGCTCGGCGCGCTCGTCGACCTCAACTACGAGCGCAACGACGTGGACTTCCGGCAGGGGACGTTCCGCGTCCGCGGCGACACCGTCGAGGTGTTCCCGATGTACGGCCGCTACGCCGTCCGCATCGAGTTCTGGGGCGACGAAATCGACCGGATGCTGAAGCTCGACCCGCTTGCGGGCGAGGTGAAGTCGTCGGAGCCGGCGGTGCTCGTCCACCCGGCGGAACACTACTCAATCCCCGAAGCACAGCTCGAAGGCGCAATCTCCGAAATCGAGGAGCTGATGGAACAGCGGGTGAAGCACTTCCAGCGACAGGGCGACCTCGTGGCCGCCCAGCGCATCGAAGAGCGCACCACCTTCGACATCGAGATGCTCCGCGAGACGGGCCACTGCTCCGGCATCGAGAACTACTCGGTCCACCTCTCGGACCGCGAGCCGGGCGACGCGCCCTACACCCTCCTCGACTACTTCCCCGACGACTTCCTCACCGTCATCGACGAGTCGCACGTCACGCTCCCGCAGATAAAGGGCCAGTACGCCGGCGACAAGTCCCGAAAGGACTCGCTTGTCGAAAACGGCTTCCGCCTGCCGACGGCCTACGACAACCGCCCGCTGACCTTCGAGGAGTTCGAAGAGACCGTCGGACAGGCGCTTTTCGTCTCCGCGACGCCCGGCGACTACGAGCGCGAGCACTCCGACCAAATCGTCGAGCAAATCGTCCGGCCGACCCACCTCGTGGACCCGAGAGTCGAGGTGACGGAGGCGACCGGGCAGGTCGACGACCTGATGGCCCGCATCGACGAGCGCGTCGACCGCGACGAGCGCGTGCTCGTCACGACGCTCACGAAGCGGATGGCCGAGGACCTCACTGAGTACCTCGAAGAGGCCGGCGTCGACGTGGCCTACATGCACGACGAGACCGACACGCTCGAACGCCACGAACTCATCCGGTCGCTCCGCCTCGGCGACATCGACGTGCTCGTCGGCATCAACCTCCTCCGGGAGGGCCTCGACATCCCCGAGGTGTCGCTCGTCGCCATCCTCGACGCCGACCAGCAGGGCTTCCTGCGCTCGGAGACCACGCTCGTCCAGACGATGGGCCGCGCCGCCCGCAACGTCAACGGCGAGGTCGTGCTCTACGCCGACGAGATGACCGACGCGATGGAGGCCGCCATCTCCGAGACACAGCGCCGCCGGCGCATCCAACAGGCGTTCAACGAGGAACACGGCTACACCCCGACGACCATCGAAAAGGAGGTCGGCGAGACGAACCTGCCGGGGAGCAAGACCGACACCCGCGGCGTCTCCGGCGACGAACCCGCCGACGCCGACGAGGCGGTCGAACAGATAGCCTTCCTCGAAGACCGGATGCAGGAGGCCGCCGACAACCTCGAATTCGAACTCGCCGCCGACATCCGCGACCGCATCCAGACGCTCCGCCGCGAGTTCGACGTGGACGCGCTCGAAGACGGTGTCGCGCCCGAGTACCCCGACGAACACGACGGCGACGGCGACGGCGACGGCGGCCTCGCACCGCCCGACGAGTTCTGACCGGCCGTGTCTCGACCCCCAACGCTGACGTTCGCGGCCGGCGGGCTTCTCCGCCGCGACGACGGCCGACTCTGTCTGGTCCACCGGCCGCGCTACGGCGACTGGTCGCTCCCGAAGGGAAAGCTCGAACCCGGCGAGACGCTGGTCGAGACCGCCGTCAGAGAGGTCCGCGAGGAGACGCGCTGTGCGGTCGACTGCGGCGGCTTCGCCGGGCGCTACGAGTACCGCGTCCCCGACGACGCCGGGACACGGAGCGGCCCGAAGGGCGTGTTCGTCTGGCACATGCGCGTCGCCGCCGAGCACCCGTTCGAACCCGGCGGCGAGGTCGACGCGCGCCGGTGGGTCACCCCCGCCGAAGCCCTCGACCGGCTGACGTACGAGACCGAACGGGCGCTGGTCAGACGGGCATTCGAACTCAACGAGTGAACACAGATTTTGGATAGAAACACATGTTACTGGTTTTTCGACGCGCGTCGGTGTGTGGACAGTACCCAAAATGGTGGGCCGACATCAAGACTTATTACTCCGACCTCGCTATGCCTGTTCCACCGTGATCCGCACCTCGGCGGACGAGCCTGCAACCCACACCGTTCACCACGCCTACCCCAACGGAGGCATTACCTGAATGGTCCGCGGATTCGAGCACTCCGTGCTCGACAGTTCGGGCGACCACCGCACGCCGGTCCATCCGGTGTGCGACGCGGTCGCATCCTCGGGAGATGGTGAACACGCGCGGGTCGGTGCCGCTGGTGACTCGGCAAACGGGCTGTTTTCGACGCGTCACTCCACGCGAGTGCACGCGGACGCTACTGCGTACTGACAACAACGAGAACCATGAGCTCTCAGTCTCTCAGTCACGTCCAGAAGTCGTTCCTGAAGTACCAACACATCCTCGTGTTCATCGCTCCCCTGCTGTTCCTCGCCTCGGTGTTGACCATGGCACCGACGCCGTCGGGTGCAGGCATGGAGTACTGGCTCCAGTACTGGTGGCTGTTCCCGGTGTTCCTCACCGGCGCGACCATCGTGAACACGGTCGGCATCAGCGGGTCGGCGCTCTTCGTCCCGTTCTTGATCTTCATCTTCCCCATCTTCGCGCACCCGCTCGACTCGTCGACGCTGGTGAAGGTGGGCCTCATCAGCGAGGCGTTCGGCCTCTCCAGTTCGGCCGTCGCCTTCATCCAGTACGGCCTCGTCGACCGTCGACTGGCGCTGACGCTCGTCGGCGGGTCGATTCCGTTCGTCGTCGGCGGCGCGCTCCTGTCGTTCGTCATCCCCGACGTGGTGTTCCACGCACTGCTCGGCATCGCACTGCTCGCCGCGTCGTACCTGCTTTTCACCGCCGACCTCGGTCACGAGGACCACGGTTCGTCGGGCTCCGACCACGCCGCGGCCACCGACGGCGGCGTCTCCGCGAGCCTCCCCAACGACCCCGGTAAGCTCGGTCCCGCGGGCGTCAACACGGCCGACGACGGGACCGTCACCCGCGTCGACCGCGAGGGCGACGACTACACCTACACCCGCGGCGGCTACCTGCGCCGCTTCGCCAACTACAGCGTCGGCGGGATGTTCCAGGGTCTCGCCGGCTTCGGTATCGGCGAACTCGGCATCATCTCGATGCTCGGCACGAAAGTCCCCGTCCGCGTCGCCATCGGCACGAACCACATCGTCGTCGCGCTGACCGCCATTCTGGCGTCGCTCGTCCACGTCTTTGGCGGCGGCCTCGTCGGCGGCCACTCGCTGAGCCTCGCGACGACGCCGTGGAACATGGTCGTGTTCACCGTCCCCGCGACGGTCCTCGGCGGCCAAATCGCTCCCTACGTGTCGAACGCGCTGGAGACCAGCGTCATCAAGAACTTCGTCGGCGTCCTCTTCGCCGTCATCTCGGTCGCGCTGTTCCTGATGGCGCTGGGTATCTAACGACTCGGACCCGTCCGAACCACCTCGCTGGCACCACTTTCACAGTCCCCGATTCTGAACGTCCACCCATGTACGACCACATCCTGCTTCCGACCGACGGCAGTGACGCGACCGACGCGACCATCGAGCACGCGGCGACCCTCGCGGAGACCTACGGCGCGACGGTCCACGTGCTGTCGGTGGCCGACTCGCGCAACCGCTTCGAATCGCCCTCGGCCGGCATCGCGCCGGACGTGTGGGAGAAGTCAGAACTCGAACGCGCCGAGTCAGCGGCCGACGCCGCAATCGAGGCGCTTCCCGACGGCGTCGAGACCGAACGAACCGTCGTGGAGGGCGTCCCGCACTCGACTATCGTCGACTACGCCGCCGACGGCGACATCGACCTCGTCGTGATGGCGACCCACGGCCGCACCGGCCTCGACCACTACCTCGTCGGCTCCGTCACCGAGCGCGTCGTCCGGCAGTCCGACGCGCCGGTGTTGACCGTCCGCGCGGCGGACGAAGAATAAGACCCGCGAGCGGGCCGCCCTACTCGAACTCTTCCGCCAGCGCGGCGCGGTGCTCGCGGCGCTTCTGGAGCGCCGAGTCGCGCAGTTCGCGCTCCTCTTGGGAGTCGCAGACGAGGTCCGGGACCGGAACCGGCTTCTCGTCGTCGTCGAGCGCGACGAAGGTGAAAAAGGAGGTGAGCGTCTCGCGGCGGTCGCCCTCGCTCGGGCGCTCGGCCGTCACGTCGACCTTGATGTCCATGCTGGTGCGACCGGTGTCGAAGACGTACGCCTCGACGGTCACCACGTCGCCCACGTCGATGGGCGCGAGGAAGTCCACGTGGTCCATCGACGCCGTGACCACCTGCCGCTCGGCGAAGCGCCGGCCGGCGATGGCCCCGCAGACGTCCATCCACTCCAAAATCCGTCCCCCGAGGGCGCGCCCGAGGTTGTTCGTGTCGTTGGGCATCAGAATCTCGCTCATCTCGGCGCGAGACGCCGACAGCGACCGCGTCCCGACCGACGACTGCTGTTGCATACCACACGGTCCGTGACGAGCGGGGTTAAATTATTCTACGTCGTAAAAACTAGAAATAAAGGCGATTAATCGCTCGGGTTGGGGGTTTAGCGGGTCGCTCGACGTTTCAACGACCTAGATGATTAATAGTGTTTATCCCGTTTAGTACGGTGTCTGCGCGAACCGCAGACCGGTGGTGGGACGCCGACACCCGTCTCTCGTCCGCGTTCGGGGGGACGTTCCCGAAGGTTCCGACTCTCGTTCGACCGGACGGGTGGGGAATCAGCCGCGACCCGAACTCGACGCACCGAGCGGTCTCCCGTCTCACGTCCGCCTCGCGCCTCGCCGAACCGCGACGGCCGGACGACGGGACCCACGTCGGTCGCCCCCGCAGACCGGCCACGACGCTGTACCGGCCCCGGTGCGCCGAACGGGTCACCGACTGATTCGCGTATCGGATTTTTCGCTCACTCGACGCGTTCAGTTTCGACGCCGCCGTCTTCGATTTCGATGTCGACCGCGTCCGCGGAGATATCGGCCGTCTCGATGCCGTCCAGCTCACCGAGTATCTCGCTGATGTCGTCGAGACCGAGGAGTTCGCGGGTCTCCTCGTCGAACGCCTTGCTTTCGAGGCCTGCGGCCTGCTGTATATCGGAACCGCTCAGCCCCTTCCCGTAGCGACCGAGAAGCGACGTGAGTTCCTGCGGCAGGACGTACGTCGTCGACGGTGAGGTGCCGATGTTCGCCAGCGTCTCCATGCCCTTGTCGATGATGGCGCGCTCGCCCATCGACTCCGCCGCGCGGGCCCGAAGCACCGTCGAGATGGCGTCACCCTGCGCTTCGAGAATCTGGGACTGCTTTTCGCCCTGCGCGCGGATGATGTTCGACTGCTTGTCACCCTGAGCTTTCTCGACGGCGGAGCGACGCTTGCCCTGTGCTTCGAGAATCATGGCGCGGCGGCGGCGCTCGGCGGAGGTCTGCTGTTCCATCGCGTTCTCGACGTCCTTCGAGGGCTTCACCTCGCGGACCTCGACGGACTCCACGCGGACGCCCCACTCGTCGGTCGGCTCGTCGAGTTCCCGGCGGATGCGCGCGTTGATGTGGTCGCGTCGCGCCAGTGTGTCGTCGAGTTCCATGTCGCCGAGGGCGGCCCGGAGCGTCGTCTGTGCGAGCAACGAGACGGCCCGGCGGTAGTTGTCGACCTGCAGGAAGGCGCGTTCGGGGTCCATCACGCGGATGTAGACGACGGCGTCGGCCGTGACCGGCGAGTTGTCTTCCGTGATGGCCTCTTGGGAGGGCACGTCCAGCGTCTGGGTCCGCATGTCGAAGCGGTAGGTCTTCGAGACGAACGGCGGGACGACGTTCAGCCCCGGTTCGAGGATGCCCTTGTAGTCGCCGAACACCGTCAGCGTCCGCTTTTCGTACGCCTGCACGATTTCGACCGCGTCGTACACCGCGGCGACGGCGAGCGCGAGGGCGACGTAGCCCGCGAGCGTCAGCGGCGTGACGGGGAAGACGACGACGGCGAGGCCGAAGACGACCACCGCGACCGCGAGGGGACCGAGCCACCGCGGGATTCGGCCGGGCTCGCTGTCGACCCGCGCCGCGCCCGACGAGGACGACGACGAGGACGCCGAGAGCTTCCCGAGTTGGTAGAACAGGCTGTCCATGGTGGAGAGTGACACCGAGGCGGAATAAAGCTACCCGGCTGTTCCCCCACCCGGCCACCAGCTATTTGTCCGCGAACGCCCCACGGCCCCGTATGCGAACGAACCGCGGCCGAATCGACGTGGAGGACCTGCTGAAAATCATCCTCCTGCTCGTCCTCGTCTGGCTCGTCCTCGAAATCATCGGCGAGGTGCTCGGGCTGTTCGGTGCGTTGCTCGGCCCGCTCCAGCCGCTTTTGGGCCTCGTCGTCGCGGCGCTCATCGTCCTCTGGCTCCTCGACCGAATCTAACCGCCCTCCGCGGCGACGACGATACGCCTTTGTGTCTCTCGCGTGAGACACGGGCGTGTACAGTCTGAACGTCCCGGTTCCGGGGCGGGTCGCCCGCCTCGCGTCCGACCTGTTTCCGTACCTCGCCTCGTTCGACCGGGTTCGCGACCGGCACACGCTCGTCTGTAAGCGGTTCGAAGACGACGACCTCGACCGCCTACGCGAACAGTTGCGGCACGCGCTCGCCGGCCAGCCGGCGTTCGAGGCCCGCGTGACCGACATCCGGTTCTTCGAGGACCCGCCGCGCGGGGCCGCGCCGGTCGTCTACCTCGCGGTCGAGAGCCCCGGCCTCCTCGACCTGCACCGCGCGCTCGCCGACGAGTTCGGCGCTATCGAGGGTATCGAGGGCGACGACTACGTCCCGCACGTCACGCTCGCCCGCGGCGGGAGCGTCGCCGACGCCCGCGCGGTCGCAAGCCAGCCGCTCGACCCCATCGAGTGGACCGTCTCACAGCTCGACGTCTACGACTCGTCGTTCCGCGAGACCGCCGCCTCGATTTCGCTCCCTGCCTGACCGCGAGCCCCCGACTCCCAGCGACGGCGCGTCGAGCCGCCGGTCCGCGCGTCAGTCGCGCGCCCGGAGCCGCATCCCCATCGGCTCTTCGGGGTGCATCGTCAGCGACCCGCGGAGCGAAAACGGCTCGTCGCGCACGTAGTCGAGTTCGTACCGCTGGGCGACGGTGCCGAGGATGAGCCGCCCTTCGAGGAGCGAGAGGTGTTTGCCGATGCAGTGGCGCGGTCCCCCGCCGAACGGGAAGTACGCGAAGCGCGGGCGGTCGCCGGTCCGCTCGGGCGCCCAGCGGTCCGGGTCGAACGAAAGCGGGTCGTCCCACCACCGGTCCGAGCGGTGGACGACCCACTGCGGGAGCATGATGGCCGACCCCGCGGGGACGCGGTAACCGCCGAGGCGAACGTCCACCTTCGGCTCGCGGAACATCACGTACACCGGCGGGTACAGCCGCATCGCCTCGTTCAGCACGCGCTCGGTGTACTCCAGTTCTCGCACGTCCTCGAACGTCGGCGTCCGCCCGTCGAGCACCTCGTCCAGTTCGCGGTGGAGTTTCGCCTCCGCCTCGGGGTGTTGCGAGAGCAGATACCACGCGTACGTCAGCGTCAGCGCCGTCGTGTCGTGGCCCGCGAGGAGCATCGTCATCAGCTCGTCGCGGAGGTTCTTCTCCGTCTGTTCGCCCTCGTCGTAGGCGCGGAGCAGAATCGAAAGCAGGTCCATCGGCCCCTCCTCGCCCGTCGCGCCGGCCGACACCGACGACGCCGGCGTCTCGCCGTACTCGGTCCCGCGGCGCTCCTCGACGATGTCCCAGACGAGCGATTCGAGTTCGGATAGCGCCTCCTTGTACTGGCGGTTCTCCCGCGTCGGCGCCCAGTCGGGCGTCAGGAACCGAAGCGGGTCGGGTTCGAACCGCGCGCCGAGCGGTTCGAGGTTCTCCTGTACCCGCCGGACGCGCTCGTCGTCGAGGTCGGTGCCGAACATGGCGTCGACGATTATCTCGACGGTCAGCCGCGCCATCTCCAACTGCACGTCGACCACGTCGCCGTCGCCCCACGACGACAGCATCGACGCCGTCCGGTCGGTCATCATACCGGCCATCGTCGAGATTCGCCGCACGTCGAACGCCGGCTGGGCGAGGCGGCGCTGTTTCTTCCACGTCGCCCCCTCGCTCATCAGCAGGCCGTCGCCCAGCAGGTCGCCGATGGCTCTGTCTTGGAACTGCGGCTTTCTGAACTTCGACGCCTCGCTCACGAGCACCGTCTCGACGTCCGCCGGGTTCGTGAGCATGTACGTGTCGAGCGGGCCGAGGTCGAAGTGGACCACGTCGCCGTAGGCGTCCGCGACGGCCGTCAGGAACGTGAACGGGTCGCGGGCGTACTGTCTGCTCGCGCCGAACAGCGGGAGGCCCTTCGGTCCGGGAGGGGTCGAACTCATCACCCTGTGTTGGTTCGAACAGGTAAGAATCGCACGGCGGTCGCCGTCGCTGTCGCTCCGACTGCGAGCGCGACGCGCTCAGGGCCGCGGCGGGTCGCCGTCGTAGGCGTCGCGGTCGGCGTAGAAGTTCAGCATCGCGAACTTGAGTTTGTTCGGCGCGATGTCGACCATCTCGGCGCGCTCCTCGACCGGGAACGACCCGCGGACGCCGTACTTCCCCATGGAAGAACTCTCGCGGGTGTAGCGCTTGTCGGCCAGCACGCGGACGCCGAAGTCGTCGGGCGCGCGGATGACCCGCCCGAGCGCCTGTCTGGTCTTCCGAATCGTCGGAATCTCGACGGCGTAGCGCCAGCCGGCGTCCCTCTTGCCGCGGTAGGCGCGGTCGTAGGCGGCCTGTACCGCCTCCAGCCGCTCGGAGAGATGCGGGTAGGGCACGCCGACGACCACGACGGTTCGGGCGTCGTCGCCGTCGAAGCTCACGCCCTCGGCGAGCGTCCCCCACAGCGAGGTGAGAAGCACCGCGCCGTCCTTGCCGACGAACTCGCGGCGCAACTCCTCGGCGCGGACGCCCGGCTCGTCCAAAAACAGCTCCGCGTCGACGTCCGGATTCGTCCGCAGGCGCTCGTGGTGGCGCTCCGCCTCGGCGTACGACGGGAAGAACACGAGCGTGTTGCCCGGCGTGAAGGCGGCCGCGTCAGCGAGCATCTCCTCGATGGTCTCCTGCGTGCCGGGGTCGTCGCGTTCGGAGGAGAACAGCGCGGGCAGTGAGACCGAGAACGTCCGGCGGTTCTCCTCGGGGTATTCGAGGCCGTAGGCCATCGTCACCGGGTTTTCGAGGCCGAGCGTGCCCTCCGTCACGTCGAACGGGCGGAGCGTCGCCGACATCAGGACGCTCGCGTGGACCTCCTCGAACAGCTCTCTGGTGACCTCTCGCGGGATGCAGGTGTACAGCTCGGCGCGGCCGTAAATCTCGTCGGTGCCGCCGTCGCGGCGGACCGACAGCATCGGATGGCGACCGAGTTCCCCGCCCATCTCCGTCCAGTCGGCGATGAAGTTCGCCGCCTGAAGCGTCTGGCACTCCTTGCGCGTCGTCGCCTCGCCGTTCTTGTACGCGTCTTCGTACTGCTCGTCCAACTGCTTGCCCAACTGGAGGGCGAGTTCGACCTCCACGTCGATGCCGCGGCCCTCGTAGGACTGCAGGAACTCCATCGTCAGGTCGTCGCGGCGGCCCTGATTGGCGATAGAGAGGTCGTACCAGTTCTCGCCGACCTGCTCGCGCTCGCCGAAGCCGAACGCCTCCTCGTAGCTGTCGCGAAGCGCGTCGAGGAACGTCCCGATGACGTTGCGGGCGCTCTCGGCCCGCGAGTCGTCTTCGTCTTCCAGCTCGTTCATCGCGCTTTCGAGCGTGTTCTCGGTGAGCGCGCGACTCGCGTGGTCGCGGGCGGCGCTCTCGATGTTGTGCGCCTCGTCGAACACCGTAATCACGTCGTCGGGGTCGCGGTCCAACCACCGGAAGAACTGCTCGCGTATCATCGGGTCGAGCAGGTGGTGGTAGTTGCAGACGACGAGGTCGATGCCCTCCATGCCCTCCTTGAGCAGTTCGTAGCCGCAGAGGTTCTGCTTTCCCGCGTACTCGAAAATCTCGTCGGGCGTCCGCACGTCGTCGAACAGCCACTGGAAGAACTGGTCCGTGTTCCGCGTGAGGTTGTTGTAGTAGTGCTCGCAGTAGTTGCCCTCTTTCAACTCCTCCAGTTCGTCGTCGAGGGCGTCGAGTTCGTCCGTGACGGCGCTCCGCGCGTCGGCCGCTCCGGACTCGCCCTCGCGCATCCCGTCGAGGAGCGACTGCGCCTGCTCGGAGAGTTCGGCCTTGTCGGACTCCTTTTCGACGATGCTCCGGGTCGTATCTCGGAGGGTCTGGCACTCCTGAAAGCCCACGTCGATGTGGCACATCGAGGACTTCCCGCGGAACACCACCGCGCGGATGGCCTCCTCTCTGGTGATGGCGCGGGCGTCCTCGACGAACTGGCGCATCTGCTGGTGGACGTTGGTCGTGATGACGACCGTCTTGTCGTGCTCGCGGGCGTACGAGAGCGCGGGCACGAGCGCGGAGATGGTCTTCCCGGTCCCGGTCGCCCCTTCGAGGAGGACGTTCCGCTCGTCGTCGAGCGCGTCGGCGATGCCGGCCATCGCCGCCTCCTGATTGGGGTACGGCTCGTCGTACGGGAAGAACCGCCACGCGCCGTCCGCGTCGCCGTCGTCGGGTGCGCCGTTGGCGTGGGCCACGGGAGAATCTCGGCCGCCATCCGATTAAAAGGCTCGGAGCACCCACCCCGCCTTTTTCTCGGCGGCGACCGGCCGACAGACAAGACTCACAGAAACAACTGACAAATGTTCTATGCTTCGTCCGGACGTACTCACACCGGGTGAACCGAGATGGACCCGATACCGACAGCCGAGATGAAAGCGACGGTTCGGCACGTCGAAGAGGCGGTGTGGAACGGCCGTGACCCGGCGGCCTTCGACGAACTGGCGACCGACGACTTCGTCATGCACGACCCGATGGGCGACCGCGGCGTCGACGGCGCGCGCGAGATGGTTCAGGCGGTCCTCGACGGGACGCCGGACCTCGAATTCACCGTCGACGACCTGTTCGCCGCCGGCGACCGGGTCGCCGTCCGCTACACGCTCGAAGGGACGAACGAAGCGCCGTCGTACCTCACCGCGGAACCGACCGGGAACCACTGGCAGTCGAGCGGTATCACTATCTACCGCTTCGAGGGCGACAGAATCGCGGAACAGTGGGACGCCTTCGACTACTTCGGGACGATGCGGCAACTCGGGCTGATTCCGTCCGAGGCGGAGACGGACGCCGAAGGCAGTGCGGGCGCGCCGGCGTAAGCGGCGGACTCGCTTATTCTTCGAGCAGTTCGACGATGAGGCCCTTCTGGGCGTGCAGGCGGTTCTCCGCCTGGTCCCAGACGAGCGAGCGCTCGCCTTCGAGCACGTCGCCGGTAATCTCCTCGCCGCGGTGGGCCGGCAGGCAGTGCATGACCTTCGCGTCGGTCCCCGAGAGCAACTCCTCGTTGAGCTGGAACCCCTCGAACGCCTGCAGTTTCTCGTGGCGCTGGTCCTCTTGACCCATCGAAATCCACACGTCGGTGTAGACCACGTCCGCGTCCGAAACGGCTTCTTCGGGGTCGGTCGTAATCGTCGGTGCCGAGCCGAGTTCGTCCGCCTTTTCGAGCACGTCGTCGTCGACGCCGTACGCCGGCGGCGTCGCCACGGTGAGGTCGATGCCGGCCATCGCACAGCCGAGGACGAACGACTGGCCGACGTTGTTGCCGTCGCCGACCCACGCCGCGGACACCTCGTCGAAGTCGCCGACGTGCTCGCGGATGGTGAGCAGGTCGGCGAGCGTCTGACAGGGGTGGGCGTCGTCGGTCAGGCCGTTGATGACCGGCACGTCGGAGTGCTCGGCGATTTCGAGCAGGTCCTCGTGTTCGAACAGACGGGCCATGATGGCGTCGCCGTAGCGACCCAGCACGCGCGCGGTGTCCGAAAGCGGCTCGCCGTGGCCGAGCTGGATGTCCTCCGGGCCGAGGAACAGCGCGTGGCCGCCCAGCTCGGTCATCCCCGTCTCGAAGGAGACACGCGTCCGGGTACTCGGCTTCTCGAAGAGCATCGCCAGCGTCGCTCGGGTGAGTTGCGTCTCGTCGTCGCCGGATTTGATGTCGGCGGCGTGGGTGAGAACGCGGTCTAACTCCGATGCGCTGATGTCGTCGATGTCGGTGAAGTGGGTGGTTTCGAGCATTGTGTCGTGTGTCGTGTCTCCGTGTCGGTTCGTCGTCTCGGTCGTTCGGTCGCCGCCGCTCGGCTCGCCTCAGTCGTCAGCGAGGCGCTCGCACACGTCGACGAGCACGTCGATGGCGCTGTCGAACTCGGCGAGGTCGAGGTGTTCGTTCGGGGCGTGGTCGAGGTCCGAGTCGCCGGGGCCGTAGGTCGCCATCGGGCAGTCCCACGTCCCGGCGAAGATGTTCATGTCGCTGGTTCCGGTCTTGCGGAGGAGCCGGGGCTTCACGCCGCCGACGTTGCGGATGGCGACGCGGAACGCCCGCGCCACGTCGGTGCGGGGGCTCATCATGACCGGCGGGATGGGTTTGTTCCAGTGGACGCCGCCGCGGGTGAGTTCGCTCTCCGCGACCTCGCGCACGTCGTCGATGGTGTACCGCGGCGGGACGCGAAACTGCACGTCCACCGTCGCCTCGACCGCGAGGCCGTCGTCGCTCGGGCCGCCGTCGAAGCGCACCGGCTTGGTCGTCACCGTGTCGAAGACGCCGTCGCGCTCCTCGTCGAAGAAGTCGGCCACGCGGGACCACCACGCGACCGCGGACTGGATGGCGTTCTCCTCGGGGCGCGAGGAGTGGCCCAGTTCGCTCGTCGAGATGTACGTCCCGGAGAGGAAGCCGCGGTAGCCGAGGGTGACGCCGTCCCAGCCCGAGGGTTCGCCGTTGACGACCGCGTCGGGCTCCTCGCGGTCCTCCACGAGGTGCCACGCGCCGCGCGAGGAGGTCTCCTCGCCGACGACGCCGACGAACGAGACGCCCGTCTCGACGGCCGCCGCGGCCATCGAGCAGAGCGGTCCGGTCGCGTCGACGCTCCCGCGACCCCAGAGGACGCCGTCTTCTATCTTCACCGGCACGTCGCCGGGGACGGTGTCGATGTGGGAGGTGAGAAGCACCGCGTCGTCGGCCGGCGCGCGGACGTTGCCGATCTCGTCTATCCACACCTCGCGGTCGTGCGCCTCGAAGAACGCCTTCAGCACCTCGGCGGCCGCCTCCTCCTCGCCCGACACCGAGGGCGTCGAGACCATGTCGTAGAGGAGGTGGCGCGCCTCGGCCCACTCGCCTTCGTCGAGGGCGTCGGTCCCGTCGTCGGAGACGGCGCTCGCGTCGGTCTCGGCGTCGGCCGCTCCCGCGTTCTCCACGTCTGCCTCGTCGTCTTCGCGTTCGATTTCGGCGTTCATGATAACACGTTCGTCATGGCGTCGACCGCGCGGTCGGCGTGTTCCTCCTCGATGACGAGCGGCGGCAGGAAGCGGACGACCGTCCGGCCCGCCGGGAGCGCGAGCAACTGCTCGGACAGCGCGAGGTGCTTCAGCGTGCGGTTCGCGCCGCGTTTGACCTCGACGCCGACCATGAGGCCGTCGCCGCGGACCTCGCGGACCGGCAGGTCGTGCTCCTCGACGGCGGCTTCGAGTTCCGTCGTGAGGTAGTCGCCCACCGCGGCCGCGTGGCCCGGCAGGTCTTCCTCGACGATTGTGTCGAGGGTGGCGTTCGCCGCCGCACAGACCACGGGACCGCCGGAGAACGTCGAGCCGTGGGAGGCCGCGCCGTCGGCAATCCAGTCGGCACACAGCGTCGCGCCGAGCGGGAGACCGTTGGCGATGCCCTTCGCGCTCGTGAGGATGTCGGGGACGACGCCGGCGTTCTCGCAGGCCCACAGCGACCCGGTGCGACCGATGCCGGTCTGAATCTCGTCGAAGACGAGCGCGGCACCCGCGTCCTCGGTCAGGTCGCGGGCGGTCTGGAGATATTCCGCCGTCGCGGGGTTGATGCCGCCTTCGCCCTGAATCGGCTCTAAGAACACGGCGGCCGTCTCGTCGTCGACGGCCTCGGCGAGTTCCGCTTCGTCGCCGTAGCTGACGAACTCCACGCCGCCGGCGACCGGCTCGTAGGGCTTCTTGTACTTCTGTTTCCACGTCAGCGCGAGGCTCCCGAGGGTGCGACCGTGGAAGGCGCGCTTCGTGGCGACGATTTTCTCGCGGCCGGTCGCCGAGCGGGCGAACTTCATCGCCGCCTCGTTGGCTTCGGTGCCGGAGTTACAGAGCCAGACGTTCGAGATGTCGCCGGGCGCGAGCGTCGCCAGCTTCTCGTACAGTTCGGTGCGGACCTCGACGGGGTACGACGCCTGCACGTAGGTCAGCTTCGCGGCCTGTTCCTGAATCGCGGAGGTGACCGCTGGGTGGGAGTGGCCGAGCGCCGCGACGGCGTAGCTCGCGCCGAAGTCGAGGTACTCGGTGCCGTCGCCCGAGTAGAGATACGGCCCCTCGCCGGACTCGATGGCGATGGGCTTCTCGTTGAAGACGAAGCCGCTCATTGTTCGGCCCCCTCGGCTTCGACCAGCGCGCCGGGCGTCACGTGCGTGCCGCCGCCGTTGAGCGCCGTCACGATGGGGTCGTTGAGGTTCGCGTCGGAGACGACGACCTCGGCGGCCCCGCCGTCGAGCGCCTCCTTCGCGGCCATGACCTTCTTGGTCATGAACCCCTCAGCGGCCGATTCGAGCGCCGAGAACCCCTCGGGCGTGTCGGCCGTCTCGATGAGCGTGGACTCGTCGTCGGGGTCGGCGTAGACGCCTTTCACGTCGGTGAGGACGACGAGTTTCGCGCCGAGCGCGCCCGCGACCGCGGCGGCGGCGCGGTCGGCGTCGGCGTTGACCGGCACGCCGTCGTCGGCGAGCATCGGAACGGTCACGATGGGCGTGTAGCCGCCGTCGAGGAGCGTTTCGAGGAGCGTCGCGTTCACCGAGGTAATCTTCCCGGAGTGGTCGCCGCGCTTGATCTTCTTCTTGCCGTCTTCGACGACGCGGACGGCCGACTTGCGCGGCCCGGTCAGGAGGCCGCCGTCGACGCCCGAGAGGCCGAGCGCGTCGACGCCCGCCTCGCGGAACAGCGCGGTCAGGTCCGTGTTGAGCTTTCCGGGCATCACCATCGAGAAGACCTCCATGGTGCGCTCGTCGGTGAAGCGGCCGGAGACGCCCGAGGGCGACTCGACGTAGGTCGGCTCCTCGCCGAGTTCTTCGAGCGTCTCGTCGACGGCGGTCGAGCCGCCGTGGACGACGACCACGTCGGTGCCGTTGGCGACGAGGTGGGCCACGTCGGAGACGGCTCCCTTCGGGTCGACGGCCTTCGCGCCGCCGATTTTGACGACGACCGGCGGCTCCTTGCCGCCATCGGTGAGTAGATTCGCTTCGTTGTCGACGAGCTGTTCGTGTGCCGCGAGCAGTTCCTCGCGTGTGTATCCTGTCATAGTCGAAATGGTGCGTAAATCGTGTGTCGGGGGCGAGTCCGTTCGGGGGCGGTGCGGTCAGGGCGAGCCGATGGGGTGGAAGCCGGTGAAGTCGAGTCCGGCAGTCTCCTCCAGCCCAAGCGCGATGTTGGCGGCGTGGACCGCCTGCCCCGCGGAGCCTTTCATCATGTTGTCGATGGCCGAGAAGACGACGAGTCGTCGGTTTCCGGGGTCGATTTCGAAGCCGACCTCGCCGAAGTTCGTCCCGGCGACCGACTTCGGTTCCGGGTAGCGGTAGACGCCGCCGCCGCCGGCGACGGTGCGCATGAACGGTTCGTCGCCGTAGGAGCCGCGGAACGCTTTCCACATGTCGCCCTTCGAGACGGGGCCGTCGGGGAAGACGTGACAGGTCGCCGCCGCGCCGCGAACCATGTCGACCGCGTGGACGGTAAACGAGACCGAGAGGCCGAGGTACTCCTCGATTTCGGCCTCGTGGCGGTGGCCGGTCGGCGCGTAGGGCCGGACGATGCCCGAGCGCTCGGCGTGCGACGACGCCTTGCTCGCGCCCGCGCCGCCCTCCGACGAGCCGACTTTCACGTCCACGACGACCTGCTCGTCGCCGGAGAGGATGCCGGCGTCGAAAAGCGGCTTGAGGCCGAGAATCGTCGCGGTCGCGTTACAGCCGCCCGCGGCGATGAGGTCCGCGCCGGGGAGGTTCTCGCGGTTAAGTTCGGGGAGCGCGTACTCCGACTGTTCGAGGTATTCGGGGCAGACGTGGCCGTCGTACCACTCGTCGTACTGCGCCGCCTCCGAGAGGCGGAAGTCAGCGGAGAGGTCGACGACGGTGTCCGCCGCGTCCTGAAAGGCGTCGATGTGCTCCATCGAGACGCCGTGGGGCGTCGCCGTGAACAGCACGTCGACCGATTCGAGGTCCTCCGGCGAGGTGAAACGGAGGTCGAGGTGACGAAGGTTCGGGTGGACGTGACCGACGGTCTTGCGCTCGTAAGAGCGGCTCGTGGCCTGTTCGACGTCGAAGTTCGGGTGGCCGTCGAGCAGGCGGAGCAGTTCGCCGCCGGTGAAGCCGGAGCCGCCGACGACGCCCGCGGTGAGCCGGTCGCTCACGCCGAGACCTCCGCCAGCGACTGCTCGCCGTCGACCTTGGCTTCGAGCCAGTCGACGACCGTCGCGGGAACGTCCGTCTCGACGGCGTCGTTGAGCGCCTTGAACTCGACGGTGTGGTTGACCTCGTGGACGGTGTAGTCGTCTCCCGTCTCCATGAGGTCGACGCCGAGTAAGCCGCCGCCGACCGCGTCGGACGCCTGCTTGACGAGTTCCTTCGCGCGGTCGTCGAGTTCGAACTCGTCGACGCTCGCGCCCTTCGCGGCGTTCGTGAGCCAGTGGTCCGACGAGCGGACCATCGCGGCCACGGGTTCGCCGTCGACGGCGAGCACGCGGATGTCGCGGCCCGGTTTCTCGACGAACTCCTGGATGTAGAACACCTTGTGCTCGTAGTTACCGAGCGTCGACTTGTGTTCGAGGATGGCCTCGGCGGCCGACTCGGAGTCGATTTTCGCCATCAGGCGACCCCACGAGCCGACGACCGGCTTGAGGACGCAGGGGTAGCCGAACTCCTCGACGATTTCCATCGCCGATTCGACCGTGAACGCCACTTTCGTGTTCGGCGTGGGCACGCCCGCGTCCGCGAGCGCGAGGCTGTTTTTCGCCTTGTCGGCGCAGATGTCGGCGGTCTCGTGGGAGTTGACGACCGGGATTCCGTACGACTGCAGGAAGCGCGTGATGTAGATGCTCCTGCTCGTCGCCAGACAGCGGTCGACCACCACGTCGAGTCCGTCGAACGATTCCGGCGGCTCCGTGAGGTCGAACTGCTCTTTCCGAACGTCTATCTTCGTCACCTCGTGGCCGCGGTCGCGAAGCTCGTTGAGCAGGAGCTTCTCGTCGCGGCGAATCCGGGAATAGAGCAGTCCAACGTGCAATTTACTCTCCCCAGTCCTCTTCGAGCTCGGGCGCTTCTTCGAGTGTCACGGGGTCGAGGGAGACGACTTCCAGCTCTGCGCCCGTGGCGGGGCTGTCGATGATTTCGCCGACTTCGACGTCGGACGGCAGTTCGATTTCCTCTCCGCTCAGCGGGTCTTCCGCGGTGATGGTGTCGCTCATTACATCCGTGGCTGGTCGACGGACGGTATTAAAGGCGTCGAAAATTACGCGTGGAAAATTAACGCAAAGAAGTCTCTAACGGGTGTTATCTGTCGAATCGGCCGAACGTACGGGCCGGCCGAACGACGCGTCGAGCTTGGGTGCCACGCTCACTCGACGCCGGAGACGGGACCGGTCGTCGGACCGGTCGACCCGTCCCCCGCGTCGGGCGTGGTGGTCGTCGTCGCGGCGCGGTCGCTCGCGGTCGTCGAAGCAGGCCCGCGGGCGTCGCGCGTCCGGACTCAGACATAGCTCGAAACCTCCTCGTCGAGGCCCTCGGCGGCCGCCGCGAGCGAGTCGCGGGCGTCGGCGACGGCGGCGGCGTCGTCCGAGAGCTCGTCGCGGGCCGTCGAGAGCGTCGCCTCCACGGCGGCGGGCGCGGGCCCGCCGACCGAATCGCGACTCGCCACGCTCTCGGTCGGGTCGAGCGCGGCTTCGACGGCCTCGGCTGTCACGTGCGTAAAGAGTGACTCACCTAATACGTCCGTAGCGACGGCGTCAAGTGTTGCCACGTCGGGCGTTCCCTCCGAGCGGGCGGCCGCCTCCGCGACGACCTCGTGGGCCGTGCGGAACGGGAGGCCGGCCATCGCCAGCAGGTCCGCCACGCCGGTCGCGGTCGAGAAACCGTCGCCGGCGGCCGCGGCGAGTTCGCCTTCGGGCCACGTCGCCGACCCGACCGCGCCGGCGGCCACCGCGGCCGCCTCGGCCACGTCGTCGACGGTGCGGAACGCGTGTTTGTGGGCGCGCTGGAGGTCGCGGTTGTACGCGCGCGGCAGTCCCTTCAGCGTCGTCAGGAGGCCGGTGAGTTCCCCGACCGCGTCGCCCGCGACGGCGCGGACGAGCTCCATCGTGTCGGGGTTCTTCTTCTGCGGCATGATGGAGGAGGTCGACGAGTAGTCGTCCGACAGCTCGACGAGGCCCTTGTTCGAGAATATCACGAGGTCCTCGGCGAGACCGGAGAGCGTGACCGCGTGGGTCGTGAGCGCCGACAGCGTCTCCGCGAGGAAGTCGCGGGTCGCCGAGGCGTCCATCGAGTTCTCCATCACGCGGTCGAAGCCGAGCAGGTCGGCCACGAGTTCGCGGTTCACGTCGAAGGGCGTGCCCGCGAACGCCGCCGACCCGAGCGGCGACTGGTTGATGCGCTCGTACGCGCACATGAGGCGGGCGCAGTCGCGGGCGACCGCCCGCTCGTACGAACACAGGAAGTGCGCGACCGTCGTCGGTTGCGCGGGCTGGAGGTGCGTGTAGCCGGGCATCACCGTCTCGGTGTGTTCGGCGGCCGTCTCGAGTAACGACTCGCGCAGGGCGAGCGCGGCGTCGAGGGCCGAAAGCACGTCCTCGCGCAGGCGGTAGCGGATGCAGGTCGCCACCTCGTCGTTGCGCGAGCGGGCGGTGTGCATCTTCCCGCCGTCGGGGCCGACGATGTCGATGACGGCGGCCTCGATGGCCTCGTGGACGTCTTCGCCGCCCGAAAGCGCGTCGTGGCCCGCGGCCTCGACCTCGTCCAGCGCGGCGAGAATCTCGCTCGCGACCTCTGCCTCGATGATGTCTTGGGCCGCGAGCATCACGACGTGCGCCCGGTCGACGGCGAGGTCGGCCTCGAAGATGCGTTCGTCGGCCGCGAGGCTCGACATGAACCCGC
Source organism: Haloferax sulfurifontis ATCC BAA-897 (assembly GCF_000337835.1). Classification (GTDB taxonomy): domain Archaea; phylum Halobacteriota; class Halobacteria; order Halobacteriales; family Haloferacaceae; genus Haloferax; species Haloferax denitrificans. The sequence goes on from NZ_AOLM01000025.1 coordinate 42,741, forward strand.
GGGCGGGGCCGCCGCTGAAGCGGTCCCGACGGATGACGCCCTCGGAGTCGCCGTCCTCGCCTGCCATCTTACTCGTCGCTACCGCCGTCTGCGGCGAGTTCGGGCTTCTGCTTCTTCGCGCTCTGGTTTGCGAGACGCGCCTGGAAGCCGTGGTACTTGGCGACGCCCGTCGCGTCGGCTTGCTCGATGCCGTCGACCGTCTCCGTGTTGAAGGAGGCGGCGGACTCGGAGTAGGCGGCGTACTCGGACTCGCGGCCGACCGGGCGGGCCTGTCCGCCCTCGAACTTGATGGTCACGGTGCCCGTGACGCGCTCTTGGGTCTTCTCGACGAAGGCGTTCAGCGCGCCCACGAGCGGCGCATCGATGAGGCCCTCGTAGGCCTTCTGGGACCACTCGTTGTCGACGGTGGCCTTGAAGTCACGCTCTTCTTTCGTGAGGACGAGCCCTTCTAGCGCCTCGTGGGCGTTCAGGAGCGTCGTCGCGGCCGGGTGCTCGTAGTTCTCGCGCACCTTGAGGCCGAGCATGCGGTCTTCCATCATGTCCGTGCGGCCGACGCCGTGCTTGCCGGCCTTCTCGTTGAGAAGCGAGATGAGTTCGAGGGGTTCGAGCTCCTCGTCGTCGACGGCGACCGGGTAGCCGTCTTCGAACGCGATTTCGATGAGCTCCGTCTCGTCCGAGGGCTGGTCGGTCCACTCGTAGATGTCCTCCGGCGGGACGTAGCCGGGGTCTTCGAGGTTGCCGCCCTCGATGGAACGGCTCCAGAGGTTCGTGTCGATGGACCAGACGCCCTCGTTGCCGCCCTGCACCGGGAGGTCCTTCTCGGCGGCGTACTCGATTTCCCACTCGCGGGTCATGCCCATCTCGCGGACGGGCGCGATGACTTCGAGGTCGGAGGCGCGCCAGACCGCCTCGAAACGGAGCTGGTCGTTACCCTTGCCCGTACAGCCGTGGGCGATGCCGTCACAGCCCTGCTCCTCGGCGAGTTCGAGGATGGCCTTGGCGATGACCGGGCGCGCGAGCGCGGTGCCGAGCGGGTAGCCCTGATAGTCCGCGTTGGCGCAGACCGAGTCGAGACAGAGCTGTGCGAACTCCTGTTTCGCGTCGACGACGTGGTGTTCCAGTCCGAGGGCCTCGGCCGTCTCGTAGGCCTCCTCGAACTCCTCTTCGGGCTGGCCGACGTCGACCGTGACGCCGACGACCTCGTCGTATCCGTACTCCTCTTCGAGGATCGGGACGCAGACTGTCGTGTCGAGTCCGCCCGAGAACGCGAGTGCGACTTTCTTCATGTACTCGTCTGTGGCGGGGACATACAGATAAATTCTTTGCATTCAATCTGTGAAATTAAGAGGTAGAGATGCCTATAGGCACGAAAAATGGAGATTAGAGATTTCGACGTGTCCCGAAGGAGATGATGATTGTGGCCCTAAAGGGCCCGTCGTCGGGGTCGGACAGCCGCGGCTCGCAGTGGGGCAAAAGTGGCGCAAGTACTGCGAGTCGCCATTGTTGTGAAACGCTACGACGTCGTCCCTATTAAACGCTTCCGGCGACGCAAACGTTTCCTCAGTCGAGCAACTCCCCGGCGAGTTCGACCAGCAGTTCGTTGTCGACGAGCGCGAGGACGAGCGCGACGAGCGCGACCACGACGACTGCGATGACGAGCCACTCGATAAGGGTCATAGCACCCGCAACGTGACGGCTCCTCGGGTAAGTGTTCTGTGGCCGGCCGAGTCAGTCGAGTCGGCCTCGGCGTTCGAGTCGGTCGCGTTCGTCGCGGCCGCAACCGACGGGCAGAAACCGCGCCGGGCGACTCAGGCGCTCTCCGTCGAGGCGTCGCCGTCCGCCGCGCCGCCGCGGAAGACGAGTCGCTCCACGAGGTCCGACCGTTGCATCAGCACCGTTCCGAGCGCGCTCATGACGAAGACGTAGCCGACGGCGAACGCCGGGATGATTTCGCGCATCACCGGCGTCGTGCCCGCCGCGGCCAGCGCCGCGATGACGAGCGAGAACTCGCCGCGGGGGACCATCCCGACGCCGACCCGGAGCGACCGGTGCGCCGAGAGGTCGTACGCCCGACCGCCGAGATAGCCCGAGAGAACCTTCGACGGCGTGGACACGACGACCGCGATGGCGAGCGGGACGGCCGCCGCCGCCAACAGCGTCGGGTCGGTGCCGAGGCCGATCCAGAAGAAGAACACCGCGGCGAACACGTCGCGCACGGAGACGAGCAAGTGTTCGAGCCGCTCTCTGTGGCCGCTCGTCGAAAAGCCCATGCCGACGAAGAACGCCGCGACGGCCTCGCTCACCCCGAGCGCGAGCGCCGCGCCCGAGATGGGGACGACGACCGCGAGCGCCCGCAGGACGAACGCCTCCTGGTTCTCCACGTCGAGGACGCGGGCGAAAAGCGCCGTTCCGTACTGGACGGCCACGAACAGGAGGCCGAGGAAGCCGAAGGCGATGGCGAGCGACCGGCCGATGGCCGCGACGCCGCCGTCGCCGCCGAGCACGAGCGAGGTGACGACCGCGAGGTAGACCGCGATGGCGAGGTCCTCGAAGACGAGCGTGCCCAAAATCGGCTCCGACTCGGGGTCCGCAATCCACCCGAGGTCGATGAGCGTCTTCGTCACGATGGCCGACGACGAGATGTAGACGATGCCGCCGAGCAGGAGCGCCTCGACCGGCGACCACCCGAGGACGAGGCCGATGGCGACGCCGATGGGGAGGTTCACCGCGAGGTCGATGACGCCCGCGCGGCCGATTTTCGCCCCGGACGCCCGGAGCCGGTCGAGGCTGAACTCCAAGCCGAGGAAAAACAGGAGGAGGACGATACCGAGTTCCGCCAGAATCGTCACGACCTCGCCGTTCGGGACGTACGGGAGGCCGAACCGCCCGGCGACGTACGGCCCGGCGACGACGCCGCCGACGACGTAGAGGGGAATCACCGACAGGCCGAGGCGGAGCGCGACCGCTCCGACGACCGCGAGGACGGCGAACAGGTAGCCGAATTCGAGGAGCGCCGCCGCCATCAGGTCCCTTTGACGAGCGCGACGAAGTCGCGGCAGGCCGTCTTGGGACCGATGACGACGAGCGTGTCGCCGGCTTCGACCATCGCGTCGCCGCCGGGCGAGGTGATGACCTCGTCGCCCCGCTCGATGGCGATGACGGACGCGCCGGTCGCCTGCCGGAGGTCGGACTCGCCGAGGGTCTTCCCCGCGATGTCGGAGTCCGCGCCGACTTCGACCCACTCGATGAGCGTGTTGTCGCCCAGAAGCGTCTCGATGGTCTCGGTCTGGACCGGCTGGAAGTACGCGCCTTCGAGGAGCGTCCCCACCTGCCGGGCGAGCTTGTCGGTGAGTTCGAACAGCTTCTCCGAGTCGCTGTCGGCGCTCGCGCGCCGGAACACCTCTCGTTTCCCCGTGTTGTGCGTCACGATGACGAGCCGGGAGCCGTCGCCGAGCTCAACCTCGTGTTTCTTCCCGACGCCCGGAAGGTCGCTCTCGTAGACAGTCATGACTCGACGATTAGCGAGCGGACGAAATAAAGCCGCCTTCCGCTCAGGCGAGAAGCCAGAGCGTCACCGCGATGGCGGTACAGGCGACCGGCGGAATCGAGAGGTTGTCGTCGATGACGTAGCCGGCGACGACCGGCTTCGCGCCGTCGGCCAGCGTCGCGCCGGCGGCTCCGGCGGCCGCGGCGAGCCCGCCCGCGGCGACTCCCGAGACGGGAATCACGAACGGCGCGGCGAGGATGAAACAGACCGCGAACATCGCCGCGAGCGTCCGCGCCGACTTCAGCTCGCCCACCGGCGCGGAGCCCATGAGGCCGCTTATCGGGTCGCCGATGGTTAGCATGAGCATCCCCGGCACCGCGATGTGTGGGCCGAACACCAGCGCGACGGCGGTCTGGCTGTAGACGTACAGCGCGTAGCCGGCGACGTTGTCCTGTTCGTACTCGCGGGTGAGTTCGTCGTAGACGGCCCACTGGAGACCGCCGAACAGCCGGAGCAGTTCGAGGACGCTGACGACCGCCGCGAGGAAGACGAACAGATACCCGAGGGTACGCCACTCGACCAGCCCGAGGAGGTACAAAAGCGGCATCCCCGAGCCGCTCGCGTGGACCAGTCGCCGCTTCACCTCGGCGGTGCTCGGTCGCCCCACGGCGGGTTACGCCTCGACGACCTCGTTGTCGTCGAGCACGTCGTCGAACGAGGCGGTGCCGGCGCGCAGGCCGACGAGCGTTCCGACGAGGTCGTCGACGGGCAGTCGGACCTGCTTGCCGCTGTCGCGCTCGCGGATGGTGACGGTGTTCGCGCCGTCGCCTTCGAGCCCGTCGCGGTCGATGGTGATGCAGAACGGCGTGCCCACCTCGTCCTGCCGGCGGTAGCGTCGACCGATGCTACCGGAGTCGTCGTAGACGACCGCGAAGCCGGCCGCGCGGAGTTCTTCGGCCACGTCGTCCGCGAGGTCGACCAGTTCGTCGACGTTGCTCACGAGCGGGAAGACGCCGACGTTCGTCGGCGCGACCGACGGCGAAAGCGAGAGGTAGCTCCGCGCCTCGCCGTCGACCTCGTCGGTCTCGTACGCGTGCGCGAGGAGCGTGTACACCGTGCGGTCGATACCGAACGAGGGCTCGACCACGTGCGGCGTGATGTGCTCGCCCGCCTCGGTCTGCGTCTCGACCGAGAAGTTGGCCACGTCGGTGTCGACGGTGACTTCCTCGCCGTCGACGTCGAGGGTGACCTCGTCGGCGTCGAAGGCGTCGGGGTCGCGCTCGGCGAGCGTCTCTAGCGCCTCGGCCACGTCGGCGGCCCGCGCGCCGAACTCGGGGCCGAGCGTCGCCATGTCGGGGTCGACGACGGCGCGCTCGACCGTCTTCGGCTCGTCGTACTGCTGGAAGACGGTGAAGTCGTCGTCGCCGTACTCGCCGTGTTTCGAGAGGTCGTAGTCGCTCCGGTAGGAGAAGCCCGCGATCTCTATCCAGTCGCCGTCGACCTCGCTTTCTGCGTCCCAGCAGTCCGAGGAGTAGTGGGCGCGCTCGCCCGCGAGGTGCTGGCGGAAGCGGAAGCGGTCCATGTCGACGCCGACCGTCTCGTACCACTCCTGGGCGATGCCGAGGAAGTAGCCGAGCCACGCGTTGCCGATGATACCGTCTTCGACGGCCTCGCCGATGGTGGTCTCGACGTAGTCGCCGTCGTCGGCCTCCTGTTCGGTCGCGGGGTACAGAAGCACCTCGACGTCCTCGACCGCCGAAAGGTCGGCCTCGTCGCGCTCGGGGTCGATGAAGTGCTCCAGTTCGGCCTGCGTGAACTCGCGGGTGCGGACGATGCTCTTCCGCGGCGAAATCTCGTTGCGGTAGGCGCGACCGACCTGCGTCACGCCGAACGGGAGGCTGTTGCGCGCGTACTCCTTGATGCGCGGGAACTCCACGAAGATGCCCTGTGCCGTCTCGGGCCGGAGGTAGCCCGGCGTCGACGAGCCGGGGCCGATGTTCGTCTCGAACATGAGGTTGAAGTCCTCGACCGACTGGCCGGCGAGGTCAGCGCCGCAGGTCGGACAGACGAGTCCGAGGTCGGCGATTTTCTCGGCCGCTTCCTCGGGCGACAGCGTCTCGGCGTCTTCCAGTTCCGAGTTGTCCTCGATGAGGTGGTCCGCGCGGTGGGACTCGCCGCACTCGGCGCACTCGACGAGCATGTCGTCGAAGCCGTCGAGGTGGCCCGACGCCTCGAAGACCGGCTCGGGCATGATGGTCGGCGCTTCGATTTCGAGGTTGCCCTCCTGGACGGCGAAGCGCTCGCGCCACGCCTCCTCGACGTTGGACTTCAGGGCCGCGCCCTGCGGGCCGTAGGTGTAGAACCCGCCGACGCCGCCGTAGGCCTCCGAGGAGCCGAAGAAAAAGCCCCGGCGCTTTGCGAGTTCGGTGAGCGCGGCGGACTCGTCGCCCTCACTCATACAGCGCCTCCAGCAGGTTCACGTCGCGGACGACGCCGATGAGCTCGTCGCCGGAGACGAGCGGGATCTGCTCGATATCCTCGCGGATCATCGTCTGGGCGGCGTCCTTGGCGGTGACGCGCGTCGCGACGCTCACGAGGTCGTCGCTCATGAACTTCGAGACCGGCTCGGCCGGAATCTCGACGTTCCGGGTCGGGATGTAGCGGTTGCCGACCGCCTTGATGCCCTCCCACATCCACTCGTCGTCCTGATTGGCGACCGAGTCGCCGGTGCCGGCCTCGCCTTCGACGACGCGGGCGACCTCGATGATGTCGACTTCGGTCACGATGCCGGCCAGCGAGGCCTCGTCGTCGAGGACGACCGCGTAGGGGACGTTCGCGTAGAATATCTCGCGTTCGACGATGTGGAGGGGAACGTCGACGTACGTCGTGTTCACGTCGCGGGTGGCGAGGTCGCCGACCTCGGTCTCGCCGTCGATGTCGCCGCGGGCGATGGCCCGGACCACGTCGGTGACGGTGAGGATGCCCTCGATGGCGTCGCCGTCGACGACGGGGATTCGGCGCGCGCCCTCCGAGACCATCGTCGCGGCCACGGCTTCGAGGTCGTCGTCGGCGCTCGCGGTCGGCACCTCGCGGACGAGCACCGCCAGCTGGTCCTCGTCGGGGTGTTCGATGAGGTCCTCCCGAGAGATGAGCCCTCGGTACTTCGTCCCCTCGTCGGTCTCTTTCACCACGGGAACGGAAGAGAACCCACGCTCTTGGAGGTATTCCAGAACGTCGTCGCGGGTGCCCGGCAGGGACACCGTCACGACCTCCTCGCCGCGGGTCATCGCGTCGGCTACTTTCATACACCCGCTTTCTTCCCCCCGCCTAATGTACTCTGCGAACGCTTTCGCCTCGCTGACAGGCGTCCGCCGCGGCTCGCGGGGGCCGGGGGACAGGGGATGCGCACACGGCGCAGAAGCAGAACGGCTCTCGGCTCAGTTGCCGTCGTCGGTCTCGCCGTCGCCGTCGCCATCGCCGCCGTTCGGCGCGTACCGCCGAATCGCGTCGAGGTTGGGGAAGAACTTCTCGGGGTCGTCGTGTTCGACGACGCCAACGATGGTGCCGTCGAGCTTCTGGAGATAGGAGTACATCCGACCCTCTTCGACGGCGACGGTCGCACACTCAAGCGCCTCGCGGAGGTCCCACGCGCCCGCGATGAAGACCGCGGTCTCGGTCTCCGGCGAGAACAGCGCCGTCACGATGTACACGCGGCCGTCGTTCTCCGCGCGGTAGACTTCGTACTCGGGGAACGTGGTCGCCTCGAACAGCTCGGCGACCGTCTCGGCCTTGTCGCCGGGGATGACGTACGCGAGGCCGAACGCCCCCTCGTCGCCCTTCCCGCTGGAGGGACCGAACGGGCCGCTGTCGCCCGCGGCGATGCGGACCGTCGTCCACCCCTCGTCCTCGAAGTCGTCGGCCATCGCGGCCATGTCGTCGAGCGTCGCGCCCCACGCCTCGCGGCGACGGTCCGCCTCGCCGGCGATGCGTTCGACCTCGGGCGTCTCGTCGTCTCCGAGTTCGGCCATACCCGTTCTGGACGACGTATATGGTAAAAGGCATCGAAGGTCGCGGGCGCCCCCGACCGGTCAGTAGTTGATCTCGAAGACGACCTCCATCGCGTAGGAGGCCGCGAGGATACAGACCGACGCGAGGAGCAGTTTCACCCCGCTCGACGGCCGCTCGTCGCCGGTCGCCGGTCGCAGTCGCGGCGGCAGTATCGCGTCGAGGGCGTCCCCGACGAGCTTCTCGACGCCGACGGGCTCGTCGCTCCCCGAGAACAGGCCGCCGTCGGTGCCGCCGGTGCCGCCGCTTCCGTCTCCGCGCTTCCACGCCGCCTTCGGGCGAACCTTCAGCGACGAGTAGCCGAACATGGCGAATCCGAGAAAGAACATGAGCCACTTCGCGCCGGGCAGTCCGTTGCCGGCGAGCGTGCTCACGACGGCGGTCACGACGAACACCACGCCGGTGAGGGCGACGGCGTAGGCCACGGCGTCGATGGCCTTGACGCCGAATCGGCGTGGGTCGAACTCCATGGCTATCGGACGAGCGTCTCGAAGACGGTCGCCGGCTCCTCGTACTCGGCGTCGTGGCGGTGACAGAGGCTCAGCCGCCCTCGGTCGCCCACCGAGAGCTGTTCGGGCCGCTCGTGGTCACAGACGCTTCCGAACTCCTCGCGGAGGTAGGTCCGCGCGGCGTCTTCGTCGTCGTTTTCGGCGTAGTCGGCGGCCTCGCGGACGTGGGTCATCACGTCCGAAGGCACGTCGAGGTCGCCGAACAGCTCGGGGATGATCTCGTCCATGCCGGCGCGGTGGCTCTCCCGGCCGAGCAGTTTCCGGACGCGGTCGCTCAGCGAGGGGTCCGCGCGCGAGCGCTCCCGAAGCACCTCGCGGAAGATTTCGATGCGCTCCCAGACGTCGGGGTCCATGTCCCTGTACGCCGCCGGGCGAATCTTCACCGGACAGCGCGTCGAGAACGGACAGCCCGCCGGCGGGTCCCGCGGGCTCGGCGGCGTCCCGCGAAGGGTGATGCGGTCGCGCTCGACCGTCGGGTCAGGCTCCGGAATCGACGACAACAGCGCGTGGGTGTACGGGTTCGCCGGCTCGTCGAACAGCTCGTCGGCCGGGCCGATTTCCATCATGTTGCCGAGGTACATCACGGCGACGCGGTCGCAGATGTGGCGGACGACCGCGAGGTCGTGGGCGATAAACAGGTACGTCAGCCCGAACTCGTTTTGCAGGTCTTCGAGCAGGTTGAGAATCTTCGCCTGCACGGACACGTCGAGCGCCGACACCGGCTCGTCGAGGATGATGAACTCCGGTTCGAGCGCGAGCGCGCGGGCGATGCCGATGCGCTGGCGCTGGCCGCCGGAGAACTGGTGGGGGTAGCGGTAGTAGTGCTGTTCCTGCAGGCCGACGGTTTCGAGCAGTTCGCGGACGCGCTCGCGGCGTTCGGACGGCGTCTTCCAGTCGTGGACGTCGAGCGGCTCGCGGACGATTTCGCCGACGGTCATCCGCTCGTTGAGGCTCGAATCGGGGTCCTGGAACACCATCTGCACGTCCTTGCGGAACTGCTTGAGGTCGGAGCCGGACAGCGTGGTGATGTCCGTGCCGTTGAGTTTGACCTCGCCCGCGGTGGCCTCTTCGAGGCGCATCAGCGTGCGGCCGAGCGTGGACTTCCCACAGCCGGACTCGCCGACGAGCCCGAGCGTCTCGCCGCGCTGGATGTCGAACGAGACGCCGTCGACCGCCTTCACGGGATTGCTCCCGAGGAGGCCGCCGTCCTCGTAGTAGGTCTTGAGGTCGTTGACTTCGAGAATGGTCTCTCCGCGCGCCGTCGTGGGTCGCTCTTCTTCAGTGGGTGTGGTACTCATCGCGTGTCACCTCCGCGCTGTCCGCCCTCCCGGTGGACGGCGACCGCCTCCTCCGTGGGGAGGTCTTCGGGGTACAGCAGACACGACGCGCGGTGGTCGCCCGCGCCGTCGCCGACGTCGACGGGTTCGGGGTGGACCGTGTCGCACTCGGCGAACGCCTTCGGACACCGGGGGGCGAACCGGCAGTACGTCGGGTCCTCGTTCGGCGTCGGCACGTCGCCTTCGATGGTCGCGAGGCGCTCGTTCTCGTCGAGTCCCTGTCCGGGGATGGAGTTGAGAAGCCCCTGCGTGTAGGGGTGTTTCGGCGATTCGAACAGTTCGACGACGGGGGCGCTCTCGACGATTTCGCCCGCGTACATCACGTTGACGCGGTCGGCGATTTCGGCGATGACGCCCATGTCGTGGGTGATGAACATGATGCCGAGGTCGCGCTCTTCTTGAAGCTCTTCGAGGAGCTCCAGAATCTGCGCCTGGATGGTCACGTCGAGCGCGGTCGTCGGCTCGTCGCAGATGAGCAGTTCGGGGTCGCACGCGAGCGCCATCGCGATGACGGCGCGCTGGCGCATCCCGCCGGAGAACTGGTGGGGGTACTCGCGGACGCGACGGTGGGCGTCCGGAATCCCGACCGCTTCGAGCAGTTCGATTGCCTCCTTCGTTGCCTTCGACCCGCTCAGCCCGCGGTGGAGGCGAAGCGCCTCCTTGATCTGGTTGCCGACGGTGTAAACGGGGTTCAGGCTCGTCAGCGGGTCCTGAAACACCATGGCGATACTGCCGCCGCGGATGGAGCGCATCTGCTTCGGCGACTTGTCGAGGAGGTCCTCGCCGTCGTACATGATGCGGCCGTTCTCGATGCGGCCGGGGTTCTCGACCAGTCGCATGATAGAGCGGGCCGTGACGGACTTGCCGGAGCCGGACTCGCCGACGATGCCCACGGTCTCGCCGCGGAAAATGTCGAACGAGATGCCGTCGACCGCTCGGATGACCTCCTTGTCGGTGTAGAACGACGTCCGGAGGTTCTCGACGGAGAGCAGGGGCTCGCCCCCGGTGCGGGTCGAACGCGCCTGTTCGGTGCTCATGCGCCACCTCCCGTGGCGGCGGCCTCGTCACCGGTGTCCGCCTGCGGGTCGATGGCGTCGCGGATGCCGTCGCCGAAGGCGTTCAGCCCGGTCACGACGAGCGTGATGAGGAGGCCGGGAACCAGCGAGATGTGCCACGAGGGGCTCGCGACGTACTGCTGTCCGTTGGCGATGAGCCGCCCCCACTCGGGGGTCGGCGCGGTGATGCCGAGCCCGAGATACGAGAGCCCGGCGACGCTGATGATGATTCCACCGAGACTGAGCGAGGCGTAGATGAGCATGTAGCTGAACACGTAGGGTGCCATGTGTTTGCGCATGACCTGCGTCGGCGTCTGTCCGAACGACTTCGCGGCGTCGATCCAGTCCTCCTCGGACACCTGGAGCGCCGGGCCACGTATCGACCGCCAGATGAACGGCCAGTAGACGACGCTGAAGATGAGGATGATGAGCACCGCGCCGTCGTACAACTCCCTGACCCAGGTGTTCTGGAAGATGACGAGCATCAAGATGAGGACCATGATGACCGGCAACGCCTGTACCGAGTCGGAGACTAACACCGTCGCCAAGTCCGCCAGCCCCTTGTAGTACGCCGTTATCATGGCCAAGCCGAGTCCGATGAGCCCGGCGATGCCCATGGCGACGACGGCGATGGTCAGGGATATCCTGGCCCCGAACACCACCTGTGTGAACAGGTCCTTCCCGTTCGTCGCCGTGCCGAACGGATGGAACCGCCCGTAGTCGTCGTACGTCAGCGGCGCGACGTTCTCGTCACCCGCGCCCTGCGACCCCGAGCCGAGGTTGGCCTCGCCGACGAGGACCGTCTCGGTGCTCTGGGTGTCTTCGCTCCAGTAGGTGACCTCGTAGTCGTACGGCTGGAGGATGTTCCGCTCCATCGTGGTCGGCCCGAGCGCGGGCGCGAATACCGCCATGACCACAAACGTGATGACGATAACGAGCCCGAACTTGCCCCAGGAGTGACCCCGGAAGCGGTTGACCACGTCGTCCCGCGGCGTCCAGTCGACGCGGCGGTAGTGGCGGCGGAATCGGGTGTAGCCGTTCCACGCCCACGCCAGCACTGCGAAGGCGTACGCGTAGACGAACGCGACCCGGATGAACCACGCGACCGCGGGCGAGAGCCCGAGGAAGGTGTTCTCGTAGCCCGTTCCGTTCCAGTAGCCCTGGTTCGGAATCACGTCGCGGGAGACGAGCGTCGGAACCGCGTTGAACGCCGCCTGCAACGACTGGACGGCGGACGCGCCGGGGTCACCGGGGAGGAGGTTGACGACCACGCCGGCGACGGCGCCGACGACTTGGAGGATAGCGCCCAGCTCGACGCCGATGAGGACGGCACCGACGGCGGCCCAAATCAGCGCTGGCTGGGGGTTCTCAGCGACTCGTTGTCGGAGCGGAATCTCGGTTTCGGTTGTCGTGCTCACTGTGATTCACCCGTCGTACCCGACGCGCGGGTCGATAATCGTGTACAGGAAGTCCTGCAGGATGTTCGTGCCGACCAGGATGAGGATGAAGATGAACATCAGCGTCCCGATGAGCGGCAGGTCCCCGTTGATGGCGGCGTTGAAGAACAGCCACCCGAGGCCGTTGATGGCGAAGACCGTCTCGACGAACACCGACCCGCCGAGAAGCAGGAACGCCTCGCCCGTGATGATGGGCACGAGCGGGATGAGCGCGTTCCGGAAGATGTGCTTCCAGACGAGCGAGCGCCCGGAGACACCCTTCGCGCGGGCGGTCTCGACGTAGTTCGAGTTGATGGTTTCGAGGACGGCGGTGCGGCCGATACGCATCTCGTTACCCATCGACGCCGACCCGAGGACCAGCGCCGCCGGGGCGATCTGCTTCGTCGCCCGGATGAACGACTCGGTCCACCCGCCGGGGTCGGCGAGGAACTGCTCGACCGGCGATTGGAAGAAGCCCAGCGCCGGCGGCGTGACGACGTTCGTCCTGACGATCCACGTCTGCCACGTGAACAGGCCGTTCGTCCACGTCCCGAGCTGTGAGAGGGCCGTGACGAGCATGATTGCCAGCCAGAAGTTCGGCATCGCGCGCCAGACGATTCCGCCGAAGGAGGCGACATAGTCGGACGGCGTGTTCGGGTTCAATCCGGCGTAGAAGCCGAGCGGAATCCCGACGAACAGCGCGATGAGCACCGACCAGAAGCCGAGCCAAATCGTCCGGGGCGCGTAGATCTCGATGAGTTCGTACGCGGTCGTCCCGGGCGCGATGACCCACGACTGGCCGAGTTGGAAGGTGAACAGCTCGTACATGAAGTCGAGGTACTGACTCCAGAGCGGCTGGTTCAATCCGAGGTTCGTTCGAATCTGTTCTGCCGCCTGCGGGTTGTATTGCGTCCCCAGAATCGCCGACACGGGGTCGAGCGGCCCCAGGCGGATGAGGGCAAACGTAATCGTCGTCCCGAAGATGACGACAGGAATCGACATCAGTACCCTGCGGAGGAAGTACTGCCATCGACTCATGGCATCACCTCGCAGACCGTTCGAGCGGACATTATTGTAAGGGTTTACTGAGTGGTATGGTTATGTCTTGCGCTTCGAAGTCCCAATACTGCTGTTTCAGCAACTCTAACGCCAGATTATGCCACATAGTAGCGACTAACTATACGCTTGTCAAAAATATCCGGGAGTTCGATTCGGACGGGACGCGAGGGCGTGCCCGTGTTCCCCGGCGTTATCGGTTGAGGGTGACGTTGTTGAGCTTCTGGCGGCTCGGACCCATGCCACCGAACGGCTCGATTTCGACGGTGTCGTACCAGAACGTCTCTTCCTTCTGGTTGTAGACCGGCAACATCGCAACGTCTTCCCAGTTGGCCGTCTCGATGTCGACGTAGGCCTCGTTGCGGACCTGCTGGGCCTCGTCGGTCGGCGCCGGGTTGTCGACGACCTGCTGGTAGGCGTCGGTCGCCTGCTGGTAGGCGTCGCCGTTCTCGGCCGTCCAGTTGACGTACGAGATGGGGCCCTGCTCGGACGTGTCCGTCTGCGGCGGGTTCAGAAGCTGGAGGAAGTTGTCCGGGGCCGGCCAGTCGGCGATCCAGCCGAGGGTGTACGCTTCGAGCTGACCGTTGCGGCCGCGCTCGAGGAGCGTCGAGAAGTCGGCCTTCTGAATCTGCATGTTGATGTGGGCGGACGCGAGCTGGTCGCGGAGGATGCTCGCCATCTCCTCCCACGCGTTGTTGTTGTACTGAGTCCACTGGATCTCGTACTGGTTGTCCGGCCCGTAGCCGGCGTCCTCCATGACCTGACGGGCGGCCTCGATGTCCGTCTCGCCCGCGCTGTACGGGTAGTCGGAGCTGACGAGGTCGCTCGCGGCCTGCGCGCCGCCGGGGAAGATGGTCGGGGGCGTGAACAGTTCCGCCGGGGAGCCGCGGCCCTTGAACACCTCGGAGACCATCTGGTCTTGGTTCAGAACGTAGGCGAACGCCTGGCGGACCGCCTTCGGGACCTTCTCCATGTTGAAGCCGACGTAGTAGATAGACAGCGTCGGGACGCCGACGTAGTTGAGCGTCTTCCCGTTGCGGACGGGGCCGTACTGACCGACTTCACGACCGTACTCGTCGGTCGACTCCACCTGAACGAGACCGGGGTCGTACTGCGCGGTGGGCAGTCCGAAGTAGTCCGCGTTCTCGTTCATCGCGTAGTTGTAGCGGGCCGTGTCGTCCTCGATGACCTGCCAGCGGACGTTGTCGACCTGCGCGACCTGCCCGTAGTAGTCGTCGTACTTGGAGACGGCCGCGGCGGTGCCCTGCTCCCAGAAGGCGAACTCGAACGGACCCGCGCCGATGGGGTTGTTCGAGGCGAACTCGGTGTACTCCATCTCGCCGTCGTACTCCTCGATGTCGCCGAGAATGCCCTCGGGGAGGGCGGCGAAGGAGGTGTAGGCGAACATCTCGAGCGTGTCGTGGAACGGCTCTGCGAGGTTGACGACGAGTTCGCTCTCGCTCTCGCCGACCTCGAGGCCGAGCGTCCCGGGCACGTAGTTGCCCTCGTCGTCTTCCTCGTGTTCGACGCCGACGGAGTCGAGGATGAAGTAGGCGCGACGGCTGTTCTCGGAGGCCGCGAGGCGCTCCCACGCGTAAATGAAGTCGGAGGCGGTGACCTGGTCACCGTTGTGGTAGGTCGCGTCCGCGAGCTCGAACGTGTAGGTCGTGAAGTCGTCGGAGACCGTGTAGTCCGCGGCGAGTTCGTTTTCGACCGTCGGGAGGGCGTTCTGATAGGACATCAAGCAGTCGAAGACCTGCTGGATGAGGATGCCCGACGACGTGTCGGTCGCGGCGACGGGGTCCATCGTCGTGATGGTCCCGTCGAGGATGCGGTTGAACACCGAACCGGACAGCTCCGTGCCCGTGTCCTCTTGGGTGGTCTCGGTCTCCCCGCCACCGGACTCGGTCGTCGTCTCTTCACCGTCACCGCCGGTACAACCGGCGAGGGCGGCGGCCGTGGCGGCCCCCCCCGTTGCCTTCAGAAAACGGCGACGCGAGAGTTTGTTAGTGTCTGGCATTCAGAACAAAATTTTCGCGGCGCGTGGATAAACTTACCGTATTCGATTTGTTTGATATAGTGTAGCGTGGAAAGCACGTAGTTCCATACCCAAGCGGCGAAAACTGCCACGAGACTCCCTACAAAACTCGTTTCAGGTTTCACCCTCTGTTCTGAGGGACTGAACCGGCCGTCCCGGCTCGTCTCGCCCCGTCGTTTCGGTCCACTTATATAGGGGTGTCACTATGTATCATACATGACGCCGGATGCGACGGCTTCCGTCGACGACTCGGGCGCCGAGGTCATGGCCTCGGTGGATCGCTCTCAGACGGGCCAGCGTCTTATTATCGCGGATATCTCCCGCGACGACGCGTGGCTCGCTTCTGACGTAGCCGACGCGCTCGCGCTCGACGAGTGGCGGTAATCGCTCCGGCCCCGTTCGCCTCCCCGGCGAGCAGACCATTCACATTTTAGTCCGACTCGCTCGTGGTACGCTACATGAACGCTCGAGCGGTGACGGTGAGCGAGGAGTACCTCGCCCGTCTCGAACACGGCGCGGACTGGCGCGAGGAGATCGAGGAGTTCTGCGCGCGCAAGGGCATCGAGTCCGCGTGGTTCAACGCCATGGGTGCCGTCCAGGACGCCGAACTCTGGTTCTACGACCAGACGGACCAGGAGTACCAGTCCGTGACGTTCGACGAGCCGCTCGAAGTCGCCGCCTGCGTGGGTAACGTCGCGCTCCTCGACGGCGAGCCCTTCGCACACACGCACGCGATCCTCTCCCGACGGAGCGGCCAGGCGCTCGCGGGTCACCTCGACTCGGCGACCGTCTTCGCGGGCGAACTGAACCTCCGCGCCTTCGAGGAACCGCTCGAACGCGACCACGACGCGGTGACCGACCTCGACCTCTGGCTGTAACCGTGCGCGAGGAGGAAACCCGGTACTTCCGTCGCATCGAAGCCCGCCTCGACGAGGCGTTCGAGCTCGCGGAGGCCGCGAAGGCGACGGGGTACGACCCGAAGACCGAAGTCGAGATTCCGGTCGCCAAGGACATGGCCGACCGCGTCGAGAACATCCTCGGCATCGACGGCGTCGCAGAGCGCGTCCGCGAACTCGAAGGCGAGATGTCACGCGAGGAGGCCGCGCTCGAACTCGTGACCGACTTCGTCGACGGCAACGTCGGCGACTACGACTCCCGCGAGGGCAAAGTCGAGGGCGCGGTCCGAACCGCCGTCGCCCTGCTCACCGAGGGGGTCGTCGCCGCGCCCATCGAAGGCATCGACCGCGTCGAAATCCTCGAGAACGACGACGGCACCGAGTTCGTCAACGTCTACTACGCCGGCCCGATTCGCTCGGCGGGCGGCACCGCACAGGCGCTGTCCGTGCTCGTCGCCGACTACGCCCGCTCGCTCCTCGACATCGACGAGTACAAGGCCCGAAGCGACGAGGTCGAGCGCTACGTCGAGGAGGTCAACCTCTACGACAAGGAGACCGGTCTCCAGTACTCGCCGAAGGACAAGGAGTCGCGCTTCATCGCCGAGAACATGCCTATCATGCTCGACGGCGAGGCCACGGGCGACGAGGAGGTCTCGGGCTACCGCGACCTCGAACGCGTCGACACCAACTCCGCCCGCGGCGGCATGTGCCTCGTCATGGCCGAGGGAATCGCCCTCAAGGCCCCGAAGATTCAGCGCTACACCCGTCAGCTCGACGAGGTCGACTGGCCGTGGCTCCAGGACCTCATCGACGGCACCATCGGCAAGGACGACGGGAAGGCCGCGAAGGCCGACGACGCGGGAGACGACGCTGACGAGGCCGACGAGGCGGACGCCGACCCCGATGCCGACGCCGACGACGCCGAGAGCGACGCCCCCGACGGGCCGACCCGCGTCGAGCCCGCGACCAAGTTCCTCCGCGATCTCATCGCTGGCCGCCCGGTGTTCGGCCACCCCTCCGCGCCCGGCGGCTTCCGCCTCCGGTACGGCCGCGCCCGCAACCACGGCTTCGCGACCGCGGGCGTCCACCCCGCGACGATGCACATCGTTGACGACTTCATCGCCACGGGCACCCAAATCAAGACCGAGCGCCCCGGCAAGGCCGGCGGCGTCGTCCCCGTCGACTCCATCGAGGGGCCGACGGTCAGACTCGCCAACGGCGACGTGCGCCGCATCGACGACCCAGAGGAGGCCGAGGAGCTCCAGAACGGGGTCGAGAAGATTCTCGACCTCGGCGAGTACCTCGTCAACTTCGGCGAGTTCGTCGAGAACAACCACCCGCTCGCGCCCGCCTCGTACGTCTTCGAGTGGTGGATTCAGGACTTCGAGGCGACCGAGGCCAACGTGCAGGCGCTCCGCGACGACCCCGCCGTCGACCTCGAAGACCCCACCGTCGAGGACGCCCTCTCGTGGGCGGCCGAGTTCGACGCCCCGCTCCATCCCGTCTACACCTACCTCTGGCACGACATCTCGGTCGAGCGGTTCGACGCGCTCGCCGACGCCGTCGCGGCCGGCGAGGTCGTCGCCGCCGAGGCCGACGGCGGCACGACTGCCCCGCTCGAACACGACAACGAACCCGAGCGCGGACTGGAGGGCACGCTCGTCCTCGACAACACGCCCGAGATTCGGGAGGCGCTCGAACACCTGCTCGTCGCCCACCGCCAGACCGACGAGACGCTTCGCGTCCCCGTCTGGCGACCGCTCGCCCGGAGCCTCGGTCTCACCGACGACCGCGAGCGAACGTGGGAACTCGATGATCTCTCCGAGCACGCCCGCACGTGGGACGGCGGCGACAACGCCGTCGAGGCCGTCAACGAGGTCGCGCCCTTCACCGTCCGCGAGCGCGCGCCCACCCGCATCGGCAACCGCATGGGCCGCCCGGAGAAGTCCGAGCGCCGCGACCTCTCGCCCGCGGTCCACACGCTGTTTCCCATCGGCGAGGCCGGCGGGAGCCAGCGCGACGTGGGCGACGCCGCCAGACACCGCGGCGAGTCCGGCAAGCGCGGCCAGATTTCGGTCCGCCTCGGCCGGCGCAAGTGCCCCGACTGCGGCGCGTTCGGCTTCAAGTCGAAATGCCCCGACTGCGGCGGCCACACCGAACCCCACTACGAGTGCGACGACTGCGGGACCGTCCTCGAACCCGACGAGTCCGGCCGCGTCTACTGCGAGCGCTGTGACTGGGACGTCGAGAGCGCCGAGTGGCAGGACATCGACCTGAACACCGAGTACCGCGACGCCCTCGAACGCGTCGGCGAGCGGGAGTCGTCGTTCCAGATTCTCAAAGGTGTGAAGGGTCTCACCTCCGCGAACAAGACGCCCGAACCCATCGAGAAGGGCGTCCTGCGGGCGAAACACGACGTGTCGTCGTTCAAAGACGGTACCGTCCGCTACGACATGACCGACCTGCCCGTCACCGCGGTCCGCCCCGAGGAACTCGACGTGACGGCCGACCACTTCCGCGAACTCGGCTACGAGACCGACATCGACGGCGAACCCCTCCGGTTCGACGACCAGCTGGTCGAACTCAAAGTCCAGGACATCGTCCTCTCGAACGGCGCGGCCCAGCACATGATGCAGACCGCCGACTTCGTAGACGACCTCCTCGAACAGTTCTACGGCCTCGAGCGCTTCTACGAAATCGAAGAGCGCGACGACCTCATCGGCGAACTCGTCTTCGGGATGGCCCCCCACACCTCCGCCGCGGTCGTCGGCAGGGTTGTCGGTTTCACGACAGCGGCTGTCGGATACGCGCATCCGTACTTCCACGCCGCGAAGCGCCGGAACTGCTTCCACCCGGAGACGAAGGTCTGGTACCGAGACGAGACCGACCGGTGGCGATACGACGAGGTTCGAACGCTCGTCGAGGAACGACTCGATGAGCCGGAGACCGACGACTTCGGGACGCTCGTTCAGGAACTGGACGGAGACGTGTACGTTCCGTCTCTGACCAGAAGCGGCAGAGAGACCATCAAACCGGTCGAAGCCGTCTCTAAGCACGTCGCACAGAACCACCTCGTACGAATCGAGACTCGTGGTGGGAGAGAACTAACGGTCACTCCGGACCACACGGTGATTCGAGCCGACAAGGGCGGCTTCACCCGGATTCCCGCGCACGAACTCGACGAAGGCGACGCACTTCCGTCGCCTAAGCGCGTCGACATCGACGCGGACCCGGCGCAGTTCGACTTGCTCGCGGAGTTCCTGCACGGCGAGTCGATACCGGCCGAAGACCTGATGGTTCGGGGGCTCGGCGCGGACCGAATCCGTTCGCTCTTCGACGAGCATACCGAAGCAAACGGCTACCTGAAACCGGTCGCCGAGCGACTCGGACGGAGCGAGTCGACGGTTTACAACTGGGTCTCTCGCGACAGCGTTCCGGCATCGGTGTTCGTGGAGGTTCTCGGTGACGTCGAAACGGTCGTCGACGTGCTTCCGCGTGAGCTATCTCTCGGTGTCCGTCGCGATACCGCGACCGTTTCGAGAGTGCTCGATATCGACGAATCATTCGGAACTGTACTGGGGTACTACGCCGCAGAAGGATTCACGAGGGCATCGCACGGAAACCTCTACCAGACGACAATCTGTATCCCGGACGAACTCGCCCGTAAACGTATCCTCGATACCGTTAGC
Organism: Haloferax sulfurifontis ATCC BAA-897; assembly: GCF_000337835.1. GTDB lineage: Archaea > Halobacteriota > Halobacteria > Halobacteriales > Haloferacaceae > Haloferax > Haloferax denitrificans. The sequence goes on from NZ_AOLM01000025.1 coordinate 62,309, forward strand.
GAAGCACTCGGCGTCGACGCGTTCGAGGAGAACGAGTGGAAGGTCACGGTTTCGAGTCGGCTCGTCCAGTCGCTGTTTGCGGACGTCATCGGATGCGGGTCGCGTGCCGAGGACAAACGCGTCCCGGACTCGGTACTCACCGGCCCCGAGCCGGTGCTTCGGTCCTTCCTGTCGGCGTACTTCTCCGGCGACGGAAGCGCGTCTTCGGACCGCGTGGAGATTCGCGCGCACACCGTGAGCGACGACCTCAAACGCGACCTCGTTGCCGCACTCAAACGCTTCGGCATCGCCTCGAAGACCTACTCCGAGCGCCGAACGCCACAGACGGGTGCGGTGGCGGAGTTCTACGACGGAGACGAGGTCCCGACGTTCGACTCGTGGGTCCTCAAACTCACGTCGGAGAACGCGGTCCGATTCGCCGAGGAGGTCGGATTCCACCCCCCCCGAAAGAGCGAGGCGCTGGCGAGCGCGCTCGACGACACGGGCGTCCGAAGCCAGCGTCTCTTCTCGGACGGCGGGGACACGTGGCTCGACGAAGTCGTCTCGGTCGAATACCTCGAAAGCGACATCGACCACACCTACTCGTTGACCGTCGAAGACACCAACTCGCTCGTCGCCAACGACCTCCACGTCGCGCAGTGCGACGGTGACGAAGACTGCGTCATGCTCCTCATGGACGGTCTTCTCAACTTCTCGAAAGAATATCTCCCCGACAAGCGCGGCGGACAGATGGACGCGCCGCTCGTCATGTCCTCGCGCATCGACCCCTCGGAAATCGACGACGAGGCGCACAACATGGACATCGTGCGGCAGTACCCCCGCGAGTTCTACGAGGCGACCCTGCGGATGGAAGACCCCGACGACTGGGAAGACGAGGTCACCATCGCTGAGGAGTATCTCGGGACCGACCGCGAGTACACCGGCTTCGACCACACCCACGACACGACGGACATCGCCGCCGGCCCGGACCTCTCGGCGTACAAGACCCTCGGGTCGATGATGGACAAGATGGACGCCCAGCTGTTCCTCGCGCGGAAGCTCCGGGCGGTCGACGAGACGGACGTGGCCGAGCGCGTCATCGAGTACCACTTCCTACCGGACCTCATCGGCAACCTCCGCGCCTTCTCGCGGCAGGAGACGCGGTGTCTCGACTGCGGCGAGAAGTACCGGCGGATGCCGCTTTCGGGCGACTGCCGGGAGTGCGGCGGCCGGGTGAACCTGACGGTCCACCAGGGCTCCGTGAACAAGTACATGGACACCGCGATTCAGGTGGCAGAGGAGTTCGACTGCCGCGACTACACGAAACAGCGGCTCGAAGTGCTCGAAAAGAGCCTCGAATCGGTCTTCGAGAACGACAAAAACAAACAGTCGGGTATCGCGGACTTCATGTGAACTTCACTAACGAGTTAATTATAGTTGTTTGAAATTGAATGAATGAATTGAACGATGTGTGACTTCGCATTCTACCCCTCTCTGTATCACAAGGATTGCTCTGCTCTTCAGTCTTGGAAGTGTCCCTACCCATCGTTACCAAATCGCTCTTACTGTGTATTTCATACTCTCCCTCCGGTTTTGGATCAGATCTTCCCAGAGGAAAGTCAGAAAAGAATCGCATATCTGTCAACAATAAACCAAGCCGGTGTCGCAGAACTTGTCTGCACTCACGTTGAGATCAGCCTTCGACTGGATAGTATTCTACAGCTTATTGATGACGATTCACCGATCATTATCGCTGCGACGTATATCTCAGACTTGGATATCCGAAACACCAGTCTAGATCATGATCTTCAAATAATCGGGTGCCGGATCTCAAAAATCCAGGGTAGTAACGCAGATCTCCACCAGGGACTCACTATACTAGATTCGTCTATTCCCCACCTGACGCTAGAAGACTGCACTTTCAATGAGCAATGTAGGTTTACGGGTACTGAATTTGGTGTAGCTAATTTCACAGCGAGTACCTTCCGAAAGACTGCAAACTTCTCTGAACTCCCTCCAGAGGAAGTTAATATACGAGAAATACAACAAAATACTGCTGAAAACGCGGCAAGGTTCAAATCCTCTGCTATCTTCATGGGGACCTCTTTCGAAGAACTGGCTATCTTTACTGGAGTTGATTTTTTTGCGGGTGTCTCTTTCTTTGAGGCTGAATTCTTGAATGGGGGTTCGTTTGAACATGTATTTGCTAAAATTGGCATACAATTTGATTCAGTAACGTTTGATGGTGGAGTGAGATTCCAATCATCAAATATCGGTGTTGCTGGCTTTCGTAGTGCGGAATTCAACGACCGAACTGTTTTCAAATCGGTAACGTTTGGGCGGCGTGATTTTCTCACTCTCCGAGCTGACACCACTCATACTCATGCGGAGGGAATCAACTGTTCTGAGTTAGCAAAATACAATGAGTCACTTGAATTGGAACTGTTCAAAGAACTCCTTGATGCAGCAGAGGGCTTTGCTGCTGTCTTCACAGATTGCGAAGTTAACGGTCGGTTTGAAATCGTAGACTGTGTTGCGACTAACAATATTAATGCAATGGAGAGTCATTTCAACCACTTGGAATTAGAACTGGCCCCTTCATATAGAAATATCACTTGCGTACTTGATGACTCTGTCATAGAAAAGGGACAATTCAATATTCGACAAAAATGCTACATACAACTATCTGAGTCAGTCTTAGGAAGAGTTGACTTACAATCAGAGAATGTTGATCACCCCATTGATTACCTGTTCATAGATAACACCACATTTGACGGGTTTGATTTCTCTAAGCACAGACATCTGTTCCGAGCTAACGACTGGGTTATCGAAGGTGGAATTCTTGATGGCCAACATATTCATTCACCTCATCTAGAGTCCACTTATTCAAAAGCAAAGGAGGGTGCTAAGAAACAAGGGAGCGGCTTGGCGGCGACTGAGTTTTTCATCAAGGAATTACGATGTCGCCGAGATCAATACCTGAACGATATCCAATCACATAGCGATTGGCGTTCAAAACTCAAAGCCGGATATGGGATTGTTACAAATGACATCTTCTACATCACCAGTAGGTATGCTGAGAGTCCAAGTCTTGTTTTCATTTGGTCGGTACTGACCGTAATTGGATTCGCAGTTTGGTATGGCATGCATCCAGTGGACCTCTCATACCAGGAGACGCTGAATATCTCTTATCACCATATTGAGTTGGTGCTGTACCGGACTCAATTACCAAGAACTGATCTTGTTCCCGCTTCGCTATTTGTTCCCACTTACAAACTTACTGAGTCTGAAATCAGCATTGGAGGGATTGAATACCTCATTCTTAGCATCCAGTCTTTCACTGCCTTTCTGGTGACTGGAGGCATTGAAAAGTCTGATTCGACCGTTCGATTAGTTTCTTCCATTCAAAGCTTCTTGGGAACATTCTGGATCGGATTGTTTGTGTCTACTATGGTTCGGAGCTTCCAAAAATAGCCTCACAGATTCTATCTGTTGGCCTGGGGATGTGTTCCTCCACAAAATGTGTCAAAACCCTGTTTCGGCCCGCACAGCTGGGTGTGATGAGAATCACCGTTTGCTCTCGGAATCGTACACCACTAGCCGATTCTGTTCTGTAGCGACCATATATTGCTTCTCGTGCGCGCGAGGACAGGCAAAGCGCGCCGGCCGTTTCGCGCTCCAAGCAGTCGGCGGAATCGCCGGGTCCCGAACGCGGGCTGTGTCCATTCAATCGTATCGACTCGAGACGCGTTTGTCGCACTCTCCACCTATTCGAGATTGGGGGCTGATAACCGTTAGACCATCACGGTTCTACACGTCCGAATTTCGGACAATATTGTCAATCGCCTCTGCTAAGTAACGATGAACCCGGCTGAATTACCAGAATTCTAGAAGGAAGTGAGGTCTGTCTGGCCCTCGTCCACGCCAGTGACGCTTTGCCGTCGCACCCCGCCCGGCCGGACGATCTCCCCGGCCTCCAGGGAGTCCGTGAGCCACGCCGCCCGCTTCCCGACGTCTTCGAGGACGTCGTACGGGAAGCACACCTCGGGGTCAAACCGCTGGAAGACGACTCGGAGGGACCGCCGGAACGCGTTCCGAGTCTCGATGTCCAGCAGCGCGGGCTCTACGAGGATGTACATCTCGTCGTCCTCGTTCCAGTCGCGGCCGCGCGTGGACGTGTAGACGGCGTTCGCCAGTTCCGTCGGCGTCAGGTCGCCAATCTCCCCATCAGGCTCTTCATCGAGGCTGCCGGGCGTGAGGTAGAGCAGCTGGTCGCAGAGGTCAGCCGCGAAGCGGCGCTCACGGGAATGGAGTGTCGAACCGTCTGGCGGGCTGAGAACGGCGTACGTCGTCACAGGTCTGCATGAGCTACCCGTCTCGTCTTATTAGTCGCTTGGAAAACGGTCCGGCCCTACGAAGGGACGTTCCGTGCCGTCCAGGCCAGCACAGCTCCGACAGTAACTCCGACGAGAGAAACCCCGACCAGCGGGGCTATCGATTGGAGAACTACGAGACCGCCCAGAACGACCAGCAGCCCGATTAGAACGACCCCACCCAGCGACGTTACCGCGAACACGGGCAGACCCGCGGTGAACCGTTGAGTGACTGTACCGCCGATGTACGCGCCGCCTGCGAGAAGAACAGCGAGGACGATAATCAACGCTACACCTGGCTGTGCTTCAGAAATGACGAATGCCAAAAGCCCCGCCGCGAGGTATCCTGTGAGGAGCGCTCCACTGTTCTGAATGAGGTACTTGAACCGGGTCGTGTAGTTCATGGCCTCAACCATCATCACTCCCCCGAGCGCGGTCAACAGGATCGGGACGACCCGCAGACTTCGCAGTGTCGGAATCTGAGTGATCAGGTCTACCTGGGTGAACGCAGAACTGAGCCCGCCTAACTGGAGGCCAGAAATAGAAACGAAATGGGCACTGAGGAACACCCAGAGTGTCACCTTCCACCGTGGAAACTCTGTCAGGAGGTCAGAAGGCGTGAGAACGTACGTAATCAACCAACCGACTAAGAACGTAGCTAAACCGAAGACTGTTCCGTACAGGAGCTGTCGCTGGCGAACCCGCATTTGTATGTCGCAACGACAGACTACAGTATTATAACAGTTCCCGGTAAGGGTTCAGAAGAGATTAGCTACTGGTCTTTTGAATCCTGACCCAACCCGTTAGGCAGTTCTTCCAGCTCATAGAGACCGTGCCCGAGGTTGTTCACGTACTCGGCTGCAACGAGTAGCTGGAGGCGCTGGTGGACATACTGCCGGGAGTAATCCAGTTGTTCAGCCAGCCAACTCGGATTCCGGACACCGTTCTCAAGGGCGCGCAGGATACGCTTGTCCGCGCGGTTCAACTCGTGTGGCACTGTGATAGACACGTCTCTGTCCTCTATGTTGATGTTGTCCTTTACGCTTGTATTCTTAACGGTGTAATTGACATCGGACTTTACAACATATAGATTTATAGCGATGGGAACGATTGTGTGGATTATGGCGACGGCCTCAACTAAATCGATGATTGAACGCCCATTCCCGAAAGTGAAGGATCGCCCTACATCTGATGTCCCAGCAATCGCCAGAGACGGTGAATCTGGAATGTATGAGGTTATTGAGTGTCCTGAGTGCGGCTCAGAGGCCTTTGCCTATCTGCAGTTGCGGTATGCTTGCCGCGAGTGCAAAGTTGGCTCAAGAATCCTTCAAAAGGAGGTTAATTACGGTGGGCGATGGGAGCGCGTTCGAGAATGGATTCTGGAGCGAGATAACGACCAGTGCCAGAGATGTGGGGATTCCTCCGTTGGATTACAAGTACATCACAAAGAGAAACTTGTATGGTTTGAATCAATACAGGAAGCAAACACCCCTGAAAACCTCATCTCGCTGTGTGAAGATTGTCACGGGGAAGTTGAAGAACAGCCAGAGATGGCCTGTCTTCCGGTAATGTGAGTATAATGACGTCCGAACACACGCCGAGTTAGAAAGCTCAACCAATTTTAACAAACCATGGTGGATCGGAAAATACTCAAAAGAGCGTTAGAAGCAGAGGAAACGGAACAGACGGAGTGTCCTTTTTGTGGTGAGGTAATTCCAGCGTTTGAACTGAAGACTGACCATGCGCACCCAAGAGAGCAATCCGAATTAATCTTGACCCTTCTGAAGGAGACAGAGGAATGATATTCTGGGGCAGGAGACTTATATACTAACTTGAACTAAAGCCGGCCAGACGTGGTCCAACGAACGCTGTCCTCCTATCAATCGCCCTCCCAATCCTCTTCCTGCGGTCCATCCCCTCCCTCACCTCAGGGTCCGACTCACTATTTCTCACCGGGCCGTGAACTGACTGAGAAAGACGAATTCCGGCACTTAGTGTATCAGACGTACAAAGAGACCTATCAAGACGAAGGACATCATCCCCACCCAATTTTCACGAAGCTTCGGATCAACCGTCCGAAGCACGTGGCAATGCAGATCTACGCCGGGTTGATGAACGGTCACTCTCTCACCGAGTGCGTCGCCACTGCTGGTATCGATCTCGCCCGATTCGAAGACAGGAAATGGAGTGACCACCCCCGGATTCACAGCTTCGAGGCCCTCGTACGCTCGTATATCTGGGGGATGCTCCGCGGCATCGAGTACCGGAGTCACATTGTCTCCGAGCTCTCCGACCGGCCGAACACCCGTCGGGAACTCGGCTACGGAACCTTCAACGGGACGCGTCGGTGTCCACACCAGACGAACTTTAACGAGGCATGGAACGACCGCTTTGGTCCCGATCTCCGCGCATTCGTCACCGAAGTCGTGGCGTACGTACGCGAATGGGCCTACGACAACAACCGCCTCATCGAGACAACCGAGCTCCTGGTGCCCGACGAGCGCGACGAGACGCAGGAACTCACGAAGGACCAGATCCGGCGCATCGTCAACGAGATGGTCGGCTACATCACGCCGAACTACTCGTTCAACCGGGAAGGCGGCGTTTCGCACGACAAGAACGTCTTCTTCAAACTCCTCGCCCACTGCGCGCTCACCAGCTCCAGCGTCCACGGGGGAGGAGACACCTTCGAATGGCAGCAAATCGATGACGACGATCCGCCACACGGTCGGACTGTCCTCGACCTCGTGAAGAGCCTGTCCGCCGGTGAGATGCTCTCCATGTACGCCGACGCTATCGACGGTGTCGTGGAGGCCCTGGACAAGCAGGTCGGTCTCTACGACTCGCCTGTCCCGCTCGCTATCGACACGACGACCATCGAATCCGATGCGAAGTGGAAGCGCGTCACGATCCCTTCCATCGCTGATCCCGAGTACCACGGGTGGAGCGACCGAAAGAAGAAGGACACGTACGCGTACATCGAAGAAGAAGGAATCGAGTGTCTTGTCGGCGAAGACCCCGAGAAGATCCGAAAGGCCAGATTCCACGACGACGAGAAGCGGGAGGCGGCCGAACGAATCAACGACGTGGTTCGGTACGTCCACGGGACGAAGAGCGGTGACGAGTTCAAGTACGCGTGGGAGTTCGGTGCCGCCGCTATCGCGCACCCTTCGTGCCCGCTGATCTACGCGATGGAGCCGCTCGAACGAAAGGACGAGCTGGAGGATCACGTCGAACGCTTCATCGAGCGCGGGCAGGAACTCGTCACTGTCTCGGAAGTCTACATGGACTCGGCGTACTCGCAGGTCGCCGTCCAGCAACTCTTCCACTACGGGAACGCCTTCCGCACGGAAGACCAGTTCAACATCCCGTACGTGATGAACATCCGCGAAGAGGACAGCGTCAAGAAGGCGGTCCTCCAGGAGAAGCCCGGTCGCGGGGACATCACCACGCGGATGGACGAGAGTGAAGGCGACATCTCGGTGGTGAAGAACTACCGCCAGCACAGTCAGGAACACGGCTACGGCGCGACTACGCTGGTCGGCCTCCCGAAGCGGGACTACGAGAACGGCGGAGTCGTGGACGTCAAGGACCCGGTGACCGACCGAGTCGCCTTTTCGACGAGTCGGACGGACATCGATGCCGAGAACGCCATTGAGTTGCTCCGTGGACCCGATTCCGAGTCGTTTAGCGACCCGGTTCGGAGGCGGAAGGCGAAGCACGAGCGCGGCTACACGAATCGGTGGCTGATTGAGATCGGCTTCGAGAAGACGAAGGACTTCCTCGCGTTCACGAAGAGCGGTCACGGCGGTGTGCGGCTGTTCTACGTCCTCTACGCGTCCCTTCTGTTCGACGTGTGGATGACTGTGGACCGCGCCATCAAACACGAGGAGTACGAGCTGGGCTTCGATGTTGAGACCTACGACGAGGATGACTCGGTCGTGTACGCGACCTCGCCGAGAATCTCGGCTGATGTTCTCTCCACGATTGTGGCGAACTACCTGCGGCCGGTGACCTAAGCCGAAACGTAGCTCTCCCCCGTCCGCGACTACTGAGTGACATCTCTTTCTCTCGCTCGTTGTTTTCTTCGGAACGTCTAGTGCAACCATTGATTTCGTGAGAAGTCGATTTTCTGACCGAGTAGCATCGTTTATTTCACCACTTGATGCCGCTTTCTAACGGTTATATTTCGTCAATCTCGAATAGGTGACTCTCAATTCTATATCGCGCTATTTGATTTATTACTTATACCGCGTCCGGAGTGGCCGCGTTTCTTGCGGACGCTCGATATCGATTCGGCCGTTCCATTTTATTCGCTCGCGCGACGAATAGTTGCATATGGCTGACGAGACAGAGCCGACGGTGGGAATGACGGTGTACGCCGAAGACGGAAGCAAACTCGGTAGCATCCGCGGGTTCGACGAGGACGGGTTCTACGTCACGATTCGCGAGGGCCTCGCGGGGATGTCCATCGAACACGAGCGCGCCGGCCACGAGTTCGGCGAGGCCGAGTTGATGTGGCGGTGTAGCGACTGCGGCGAGATGGGCGACCTCGACGAACTGCCCGACACCTGTCCGAACTGCGGTGCCGAACGGGAGCAACTCTACTACTGGACCGAGGACTGAGCGGTCCGGTCGCCGTCTCCTTTTTTAGTGTCCGTGTTCGCCCATCGCCCCCGAGAGTGCCCGACACCGCCTCGAACGCGGATTCCCACATGGCGGGTGTCAATTAATGCGAAAACCGAAGCGAGAGACTACTATCATGGACATCCAGTCACTCGACGCCCTCGACGAGTCCGAGTTAGCGTCGGTTCTCGACAGAGACGCGGGAATCGACGAGATACGGGCGGACGTTCGCGGTATCGTCGAGGAAGTTCGGGACCGCGGGGACGACGCGCTTCGAGAGTTCAGCGAGAAGTTCGACGGCGTCGAGGTCGACACGCTCGACATCACGGCGCGGACGGAGCGGGCGGCGGAGGCGATAGAACCCGAGCTACGCGAGGCTATCGAGGCCGCAATCGACAACGTCCGCGCGTTTCACGAACGGCAGGTCCGGACCGACTGGACGGACTCTTTCGGCGGCGCGAGACTCGGTCGGCAGTTCCGCCCGCTCCGGCGAATCGGTGCGTACGTCCCCGGCGGGAGCGCCACCTATCCGTCGACCTCGATTATGACGGTCGTTCCGGCGAAGGTCGCGGGCGTCGAAGAGGTCGTCGTCGTGACGCCCCCCGCGGAGGAACTCAACCCGGTCACGCTCGCGGCCATCGGCCTCGCGGGTGCCGACGAGGTGTACAGCGTCGGCGGCGCACAGGCCATCGGCGCGCTCGCCTACGGCACCGAGACGATACCCCCGGTCGAGAAGGTCGTCGGCCCCGGGAACCGATGGGTCGCGGCCGCCAAAGCCGAAGTTCGCGGCGACGTCGCCATCGACATGATTGCCGGACCGACCGAGGTGCTGGTCGTCGCCGACGAGACCGCGTCTCCCCGGCTCGTCGCCGCCGAACTCGTCGGGCAGGCGGAACACGACCCGCACTCGTCGGTCGTCGCGGTCACCCCAGACGAATCGCTCGCGCGGGCGGTCGCCGACGAGGTCGAAGCCCAGGTTCCCGACCGCGCTCGCCCCGAGATAATCCGCGAGGCGCTGGCGAACGAGACCAGCGGCGTCTTCGTCGCGCCCTCGATGGACGAGGTGACGGCGTTCGCGGAGGCCTACGCGGTCGAACACCTCGTCGTGATGACCGCCGACGACGAGGCGACCGTCGACGCGATAGACAGCGCCGGAAGCGTCTTCGTCGGGGAGTACAGCCCCGTCGCCGCCGGTGACTACGCCAGCGGGACGAACCACGTCCTCCCAACCGGCGCGGGCGCGAAGACCACCGGTGGCCTCTCCGTGGACAGTTTCGTCCGGTCGCGGACCGTCCAGCACCTCGACCGCGACTCGCTCGACTCGCTGTCCGACACCATCGTCACGCTGGCCGAACTCGAAGGGCTCGAAGCCCACGCCGAGAGCGTTCGGAAGCGATTCGAGTAAGCAACGTCTCCCGACCCGACCCCCATTTGACCCGCCATTCGGCGGCTACCGATTAGTGGTCTCTACCGCGGTACCGTGTGTATGTCTGTCTTGGATGAGTTCACACTGCACGGCAAAACCGCAATCGTAACCGGGTCGAGCAAGGGCATCGGCCGGGCGCTCGCCGTGGCGCTCGCGGAGGCCGGCGCCGACATCTGTCTGGTCAACCGGAGCGAACGCGAGGGACGACTGGCCGCCGAGGAAATCGCCGCCGAGACGGGGGTCGAGACGCTCGCCGTGCCCGCGGACGTCACCGACGAAGACGACGTGGAAGCGATGGTCGAAGCGACGCTCGACGCGTTCGGCTCCATCGACATCCTCGTCAACAACGCGGGTATCGCCCGGACGGCCCCGGCCCACGAGATGTCGCTGGAGACGTGGAACGAGGTGCTCCAGACGAACCTGACCGGCGTGTTCCTCTGTACGAAGCACGCGGGAAAGGCGATGATAGACGGCGGGGGCGGGACCATCGTCAACATGGCCTCGATGTCCGCGTTCGTGGCGAACTACCCGCAGGAGGAGGTCGTCTATCACGCGTCGAAGGGAGGCGTCGTCTCGTTCACCCGCCAGTTGGCCTCCGAGTGGGCGAAGTACGACGTGCGGGCGAACGCGATGGCCCCGGGCTACATCCGCACCGAGATGGTCGACGAACTCCTCGCGGAGAACCCCGACATGGAGTCGGCGTGGCTCTCGGAGATGCTCATGGAGGAGATGGCTCCCCCCGAGGACCTCGGCGGCACCGTGGTCTACCTCGCGTCCGACGCCTCCTCGTATATGACCGGCGAGACGGTCGTCATCGACGGCGGGTACACCGTCAGATAGCGCCGCGCTCCCGGCGTTCGCGGCGGCATCGAACCGGGAGCGCCGCGACGTATATATCGCCCTCCGTATGGCTGTAGTGCGTTGATGCGTTTCTCGGTGCGTGTTCACGCATGAACAGCGACCCCACGACGGTAGTGAGGCACACCCCGTGATTCGAACGTTCAACGCCCCGAGCGCCTACGTTCAGGGGTGTGGCGTGCTCGACTCCATCGGCTCCTACGTCGACGCCGACGGCACCAGCGCGGTCGTCCTCGCCGACGAGACCGTCTTCGACCTCGTCGGCGAGTCGCTTTCGACCGGCCTCGAAGCCAGCGGGTTCACCGTCGACCGAATCGAGTTCGGCGGCGCGTGTACGCACGCGGAGGTCGCTCGAATCGCCGAGCGGGCGGGCGACGCGGACGTCGTCGTCGGTGTCGGCGGCGGGCGGGCGCTCGACACGGCGAAGGCGGTCCGAGCCGAGGCCGGCTCGCGGCTGGTGACCGTGCCGACGATTGCCTCGACCGACGCGCCGACGAGCAGTATCTCGGTCCTCTACACCGAGGCCGACGAGTTCGACGAGTTCCAGTTCCACGGCGCGAACCCCGACCTCGTGGTGGTCGATACCGCCGTCGTCGCGGGCGCGCCGACTCGGCACTTCCGGTCCGGCATGGCCGACGCGATGGCGACGTGGTTCGAAGCCGACACCGCCGTTCGGGCGCACGCGACGAACGTCTTCGAGGGCCACTCGACGCGCACCGCGCACGCGATTGCGCGGACGTGCTACGAGACCGTCCGCGAACACGGACGGAGCGCGGTCGCCGCCGTCGAGCGCGACGCGGTCACCGAGAGCGTCGAAGCCGTCGTCGAAGCCAACACGCTCATGAGCGGCATCGGCTTCGAAAGCGGGGGGCTGGCGGCCGCCCACTCGGTCCACGACGGACTCACGCAGGTGGCCGAGACCCATGGCGCGACCCACGGCGAGAAGGTCAATCTGGGGACGCTCACCCAGTTCGTCCTCGAAGGCCGCGAGACCGACGAACTCGTCGACCTGATAGACTTCTCGCTCGACGTCGGTCTCCCGGTGACGCTCGCGGACGTCCGCCTCGGCGACCGTCCGGAGGTGCGCCTCCGTCGGGTCGTCGAGGCCGACGTGCGAACCCTACGAGACGATTCACAACGAGCCGTTCGAGGTGACGCCGCGGGCGGTCAGAGACGCCCTCGTCACGGCGGACGAACTCGCACGCGAGCGAGTCGCCGAGCGTCGCTGACTTCGCGCTTCGGCTATCGGTTTTTCAAAAGAACTGCACCGGAGCGGGACCGTCGCCGTCTACTTACGCCTGCATCATCTCGTTGACTCTGCTCTCCCACGCGGCTTGGTGCTCTATCAGCAGGTCCAGCGGGACCGTAATCATCTGGTTGAACTGCTCTTCGCTCGTGGGGAACGCGACGGAGTCTCGCATCCAGTCCGGAATCGTCGCGTCGGCGTGGAGCGGCGCGACGCCGAGCTCCGTCGACCACGGGCCGAGGTTCTCCGCGTTCGCGGCGGTGTCGATGAACTTCTGTCCCCAGTAGACGTACCGTTCGTCCTGGTTCGTCGGCGTCCACATCGTGTCTCTCCCCGCGCGAGCGCCCTCCTCGGGAATCGTGTAGTCGACGGGCGCGCCGTCGTCCTGCGCGTTGATGATGTTCGCCGGGAGCATCACCGACATCGCGACTTCTCCCTGCCGAAGGTTCTGCGTGAGGTGCGAGTCGTCGCCGATCGTTCCGACGTTCGGCTTGAGCGCGGTGTACTCGTCCCAGACGGGCGTCATCTCTTCGACCGGCCCGAGTTCGGTCCCGGTCATCTTGGCGATGAGCGGCGTTATCCCGTGACCGCCGGGGTACAGCCCGATGGAGTTCTCCCACTCGTCGTCCCACCAGACGCTCCACGACGTCGGTTCGCTCGAGACGAGGTCGGTGTTGTACGTCAGGGCGTACGTGTACGAGTAGAGGTTGACGAACGGCCACTCCGCGTCCTCTACCTCCGGCTTGCTCGCGCCGAGCAGTCCTTCGAGGTTCGGAGCCACCTCGGTGTCGAGCGGTTCCATCAGGCCCATCTGGTAGGACCGGTAGCTCGTCTTCGACAGCGACCAGTTGACGTTGACCGGCGGGGTTCGGTCCTGCGTAATCGCGGTGCGAATCTTCCCCTGCATCTCCTCTTCGGTCGAGTTGTCGTACTCGACTTCGATGCCGGTCTCGTCGGTGAACGCCTGCGCGATGTGCTTGTCGAGGTTCTCCTGCCACGCGCCGCCCCACGCCCGCACCGTGATGCTGTCCGGCTTCGGCGGCGTCGTGTCCTCGGTTCCGGTCGTGGTCCCCGACGAGGCGTCCCCGCCCGAGTCGCCGTCGGAACCGCCTCCCCCGGTACAGCCCGCGAGTCCAGCGAGCGCCGTCGCGCCCGCGGCCGAGATGAACCGGCGACGAGACCGTCCCGTGGCTCGCGCCGACGGTTGTGAATTGGTGTGCTTTCTCATGCGTAGGTATTCCATGTGGGGTGACGGTCATACATGGCCACCCTCCATATGTGGAGAGCTTTAACAGGAAATCGACACGAACAGTTCGTGTAGTGAGTTGTACCCGAATTATGTGGCTGTTTGTAGTGTATTAGGCACTTCATAGTGTATGTCTACAACTATGTCGAATACGAGCACAACAACTCGGTCGGCTCTGGAATGAAACATGCGGTGAAATCGGTTTCTGTGAGCCTTCAGCTCTGGTTCTGTCGATTCGATGAGCGAGGATACGCGCGGCCGTTTATGTCTTTTCAATGAACATTTCCGAAATCGTGGTGGTGGACAAATGTGCAAATGGAGGTGCCTATAAATAGTATAACGGGTAACAAACTGCCGAATAGGTAGCTAATGTACGAAGCAACTCTCCGAATAGACCACCAAAGCCCGTACGCGGATGTGACGCTCGGAAAAGACGTGCACGTCGAGATGTGGTGCAACCAGTACTGCGACCTCGTCTACGTGAGCGGGTCCGACATCGAGACGCCGGTCGAGACGTTCGACGACACGGTCGGCATTCAGGAAATCGTCTACAAGGACGAAGAAGCGGTGCTCATCACGGACTCGTGTCTTCTCGACTACCGAGACAACCTGTTAGAGGGGTACTTACAGCCGCACCAGTGTCTCTCGTTGCCGCCGTTGACGTACAGCGACGTGGCGCTTTTCGCCCGCGTGCTCGCCCTCACCGAAGAACAGCTTTCGGGCGTTTACCACAGCATCAGCGACAGCCACCGGGTGACCGTCGAGGCCAAACGCGAGATTCGCTCGATCGCGCCCGACATCCCGATACTCATGCTCGACTCCGCGCTCCCGACGCTGTCCGACGGCCAACAGCGCGCGCTCTCGCTCGCGGTCGAGATGGGGTACTACGAGATTCCCCGCGGCTCGACGACGGGCGAAATCGCCGACGAGATGGGCGTCTCCCGGCGCACGTTCGAAGAACACCTCCGGCGCGCGGAGAACAAGATAATCAAGAACCTCCTGCGGTACTTCCTCACATGACTATAACGACACCACCGTGTGGAGGGTCGTCTTTTGTCCCGTCGGGAACGCAGAGGTACGGACAGTAGACGATGGCCACCCAGCAATTCGACTCCACAGTGACCGATTCGAGCGAGACTGTCGTTCGTATCGACGGCGTAACGAAAGAGTACGGCACGCTCCGCGCCGTCGACGACGTGACGATTCCCATCACCGACGGGGAGTTCATCACGATACTCGGCCCCAGCGGCGCGGGGAAGACGACGCTCCTGCACATGATTGCGGGATTCCAGAAGCCGACGTCCGGCGAGATTTACATCGACGGCCGACCGGTGTCGGACGAACCGCCGTACGAGCGGGACATCGGGCTCGTGTTCCAGAGCCACGCGCTGTTCCCGCACATGACGGTCAAGGAGAACATCGCGTTCCCCCTCAAGATGCGGCGCGAGCACACAGACGACATCGACCGGAAGGTCGAAGACGTGCTCGAGCTCGTCCGACTCCCGGTCGACTACGCGGACAAGCCGGTCGACGAGCTCTCGGGCGGCCAACAACAGCGCGTCGCGTTCGCCCGCGCCATCGTCTACGAACCGACGTTGCTCCTGTTGGACGAGCCGCTTTCCTCGCTCGACAAGAAACTCCGCGAGGAGATGCGCGCCGAACTGACGCGCATCCACGAGGAGACGGAGCTCACCATCGTCCACGTCACGCACAACCAGACCGAGGCGCTCTCGATGGCCGACCGCATCGCGGTCATCAACGGCGGCGGACTGGAGCAACTCGACTCCGCACAGGACATCTACGCCTCGCCGAACACGCCGTTCGTCGCCGACTTCATCGGCAACACGACGCTCCTGTCGGGGTCCGTGGCTGGGGTCGACGGCGACGTGGCGACGGTTTCCGTGGCCGACGGGACGGTTCGCGTTCCCGCGGCGACCGTCGACGGCCTCTCGGACGTCGTCGTCGCCATCCGCGCTGAACAGGTCGCGCTCGACGCCGACTGCGACAACACGTACCCGGCGACCGTCGAACAGGTGTCGTTCGAGGGCGACCGGACGCAGTACCACGTCTTCGTCCCCGCCTTCGGCGAGACGGTTCGCCTCATCGACCA
Source organism: Haloferax sulfurifontis ATCC BAA-897 (assembly GCF_000337835.1). GTDB lineage: Archaea > Halobacteriota > Halobacteria > Halobacteriales > Haloferacaceae > Haloferax > Haloferax denitrificans. Next base: position 78,173 of record NZ_AOLM01000025.1, read on the forward strand.
GTCCGCGGACGCCCGCGTCGTCCACGACCGAGGCGACAGCGTCACCGTCGGCTGGAACGTCGGCGACGGATTCGTCTACCCCGACGAAGACGACGAATAAGCGCGGTTCCGACGCGAGACGGTCCCGCGACCCCGCCGCGTATCGCGTTTTTGAGACGTCTTCCGCCGACGTTTACCGGTCGAGCGCCTCGGGATTGACGAGTCCCTCGACGGCGTCTCCCCGGTAGGCCGCGACCGCGGTCTCCGTGCCGAGGCGTCGCAGTTTCTCCGCGGTTCGCGTCGAGTACCACGCCGCGTGGGGCGTCACGATGACGTCCTCGCGGTCGAGAAGCGGGTTCTCGGGGTTCGGTGGCTCCGCTCTGAGCACGTCGAGTCCCGCCCCGCGGAGCCTGTCGCCCCGGAGCGCATCGAGGAGCGCGCCCTCGTCGACGACGCGGCCGCGCCCGGTGTTCACGACAATCGCGTCGTCGTCGAGCGCGTCGATGGCGTCGGCGTCTATCATGTCCGCCGTCTCGTCCGTCAGCGGCGCGTGAATCGAGAGCACGTCCGCCTCCGCGAGGAGCGCCTCGAAGCCCACGGGCCGGACGCCCGCGGCCTCGATGTCGCCGTCGTCGACGTAGGGGTCGTACGCGCAGACGTCGAAGCCGAGCGCGAGCGCCTTCTCCCCGGCCGACCGGCCCTTGTTCCCGAACGCGAGGAGACCGAACGTGAGCTCGGAGACCGCCCGAATCGGCATCGCGTCCGCCCAGTGCCAGCGCCCGTCGGCGGCCGCGGCGTCGTACGTCGGAAGCCCTCGAACGAGCGCGAGCGCGAGCGAGACGGCGTGCATCCCGACCTCGTCGTTGCAGTAGGTCGGCACGCGGGTCACCCGGACGCCGCGGTCGGTCGCCGCCTCGACGTCGATGCCGTCGATACCGGTCGCGTACCGCGAGACGACCGAACAGCCCGTGGCGTCCATGCTCTCCGCCGACACGCCGGTGTCGTGTGAGAGCAGGAGGTCCGCCGCGCCGACCGCGTCGGGTATCTCCGCGTCGGTACAGTCGACCGCGTCCACGACGACGGACGACCCGAGCAACCGCTCGAAGTGGGCGCGCTCGGACTCGACGTCGCCGAACCAGTCGGGGTCGAGCATGACAGCGCGTACCGTCTCAGTCATGGTCGAGTGAACCCGAGACGGGCGAATATACCCACAACCTCCATATGTGGACCGCGGGCTCGCCCGCTCAGAGCGCGCGTTCCAGTCGGTCCATCGCGGTCGTCAGCGTCTCGACGTCCGCGGCGTACGAAAAGCGCACGTACCCCTCCCCGGCCGCGCCGAAGACCGCACCCGGGACGGAGGCGACGCCGGCCTCCGACATGAGGCGCTCGACGAACGCCCGGCTGTCCGTCGTGTGGGCCGAGACGTCGGCGAACACGTAGAACGCGCCGCGCGGCGTCCCCGGGTCGATGCCGTCGATGGCGGCCAGTCGGTCGAGCACGAGTCGCCGCCGCTCGGCGAACGCCTCGCGGAGTTCGCCGACGACGTACCGGTTCGCCAACGCCGCGCTCGCGGCGACCTGCGCCGGCTCGGGGACCGACGAGACGGTGTGTTCCTGCAGGACGCGCATCGCGTCGATGACGCGCTCGGGGGCGCTCGCGTATCCGATTCGCCACCCGGTCATCGCGTACGACTTCGAGAAGCTGTGAACCGTTACGATTCGGTCGAACCGATCGCCGTCGCTCGCCAGCGAGTGGTGCGTCGCGCCGTCGTACACGAGGTCTTCGTACGTCTCGTCCGCGATGACCCACAGGCCGTGTTCGGCCGCGACGTCGTCGAGCGCCCGGAGCCGGTCGGGCGGGATGACGGCCCCGGTCGGGTTCCCCGGCGAGTTCAGGAGTATCGCCGTCGTGTCGTCGCTCACCGCCGCCTCGACGGCGTCCGGCGTGGGGACGAACGCCTCGTCGGTCGAAACCGGGGCGAGCCGGGCGTTCGCGCTGGCGACGTGGCCGTGGTAGTTCGGCCAGTACGGCTCGGGGACGAGCACTTCGTCGCCGGGGTCACAGAGCACGTTGACCGCGGCGAACAGCGCGCCCATCGCGCCCGGCGTGACGATAATCTCCGACTCGGGGGCGGCGTCGATGCCGTTTTCGACGGCGAGCTTCTCCGCGAGCGCGGCGCGTAACTCCGGCCGCCCCACCGTTTCGGTGTAACTGCTCGCGCCGGTGCCGACCGCCTCGGAGACGGCGGCGGCTATCGGCTCGGGCGTCGCGAAATCGGGCTCGCCGATACTCAGGTCGGCGAGGTCGTCGTACGACTGCGCCGCGTCGAACACCTCGCGGATTCCCGACTGCGGCATTCTCGTCGAGAGCCCCGAGAGTCCGGGTCGCTTCATCATACACTCGGGTGCGCGTCCGGGACAGTAAACCGACTCACCTCCGTATGGCGGCGCTCAGAGCTCGCGGACCACGTCGCCGTCGGGCTCGATGGCGTCGACGTCGGCCTCCGTGAGCGGGAGTTCGACCTCGACTTCGACGAGGTAGTCCTCGTTGGCCAACTGGTCGTGTCCGAGGACGGTGTGGCACGGATACGGCTCTTCGAACGTCTCCAGGTACACCTCTTTGTAGCCGTCGTAGTAGTGTTCCTTCGCGTCGACGATGTGGGTCGTGACCTTGGCGACGTCGGCGTACGTCATGCCGATGGCGTCGAGCAGAATCCCGACGTTCTCGTACGCCTTCCGCGCCTGCGTCTCGATGTCGTCGCCGACGACGTTCGAGTCGGCGTCCATCGCGACCTGCCCGGCCATGTAGAACTGCTGGCTGTCGATTATGGCGTGATTGTAGCCGATACTGCGCGCGTCCTTGAGCTCCGGCGGGTTGATAGCGTAACGTGTCACGGTCGAACTTCCGAGAACGAGTTAAAAAAACGCCACCCTCCGGATGGTGGTGTCGCCGGGCTCAGTCCGACGCCAGCGAGCGGACCGTCTCGGCGAGGACGCCCGTCGCAGTCGCGCAGTCGTCCCAGTCGGTCCACTCCCGCGGGGAGTGGGAGACGCCGTCCCGCGAGGGGGCAAACAGGAGCCCCGCGTCCGTGACCGCCGCGAGGTTCGCCGTGTCGTGCATCGCCGCCGAGTGCAGGCGGAGCGCGTCGACCGACCTCGTCGCCGCCGCGGCGTCCGCCGCCGCGAGACACCGGTCCGCCATCCGACTCGGCGGGCTGTCCCGGTACCGCGACATCGACGTCTCGACGCCCCTGTTGCGTTCGAGTCGCGCGAGGCTGGTCCGACAGCGCTCGACGAGGCGGTCCATCGTCTCGTGTTCCACGTCTCGGATGTCGAGTTGGAGTCGGACCTCGGCCGGGACGATGTTCCGGGCGTTCGGTTCGATGGTTCCCTTTCCGGCCGTCCCGACGGCGGCCTCGCTCGTCGTCGCCAGCTCCTCCGCCGCGCGTTCGAGGTCGAGGACGAACTCGGACGCGGCCGCGAGCGCGTCGGACCGCTCGTACATCGGCGTCGACCCGGCGTGGTCGGCCTCGCCGGTCACCGCCACCTCGCAGTTGGTGATGCCCGTGATGGAGTCGACGACGCCGACGCCGGCGTTCGCCCCGGTCAGGCGCGTCCCCTGCTCGATGTGGAGTTCCATCCACGCGTCCCACTCGGCGGGGTCGACCGCGTCGCTCCCGGCGAAGCCGACTCGGTCGAGGTGGTCGCGTAGCGTGACGCCGTCGTCGTCTTCGAGCGCGAGCGCCTCGTCGACGCCCATTTTCCCCGTCGCCACCGACGACCCGAGCGTCCCGACGCCGAACCGACCGCCCTCCTCCTCGGTGAACGAGACGACTTCGACCGGGCGGGCGGGGGCGACGTCCGCTTCCTGCATCGCCCGGACGCCTTCGAGCGCGCCGTACGTTCCGAGCGGGCCGTCGAAGATACCGCCGCGAGGGACGGAGTCGAGGTGGCTCCCGAACGCGACGGGGGCCGCCGACGGGTCGCACGAAGGCGGCGTCCAGCGACCGAAGATGTTCCCGACGGCGTCGACCCGAACGTCGAGGCCGGCCGCTTCGAGGCGCTCGACGAAGCGCTCTCGCACGCCCCGGTCCGCCTCGCTCCCGGTGAGGACGGTTCGCCCGACGCCCCCGTCGGCGTCGACGTCCCCGAACGCGGCGTTCTCCTGTAGGTCGCGTCGGAGTCTGTCCGTGTCGATGTTCATACCCGGGACCTGAACGGCCGTGCGGATAAACCCGAATCCCCCATGTGGCGGCGAGGCCGGCGACCGCCATACGGAGCGGGTAGCTCTTAGTGTGTCTCCGAGAACTGGTGGTCAATGAGTGATACTGACACACAACTGTTCGCGTCCTCGCTCGCGGCCATCGACGTTCCGCTGACGCGGACCGACACGGCGGGGTTCGCCTCGACTATCGACTCGCTCGTGACGGAGCCCGCGGTCGGCGTCCCCCTCCACCTCGAGGGCGTCTCGCTCGACGACACCGTCGTCCAGACGCCGCCCACGCCTCGCCTGCTTCGGGAAGCCGAGACGGGCGTGACGGGCGTCGGCCACGCCATCGCCGAACACGGGACGCTCGTCATCGACAGCGACGACGCGGGCACCGAACCCGTCAGCCTCTATCCGCCGACGCACCTCGCCGTCGTCCGCGAGAGCGACATCCTCCCCGACGTCGCGTCCGCGACCGCCTCCGTCGGCGAGCGCTTCGCCGCCGGCGGCTCCGCGGTGTTCGCCACGGGCGTGAGTTCGACCGGCGACATGGGCGCGCTCGTCGAGGGCGTCCACGGCCCCAAACACGTCGAAGTCGTCGTTCTCACAGACCAATGAGCGCGCAATCCGAGCGCCGACGGAAGGCGCGAAAACTCCGCGAACTCCTCGACGCCGAGGGCGACGCCGTCTACGAGAACGTCACGCACCTGAATCAGGGCCGATACGACGCCATCGAGCGGTTCGACGAGTTCGAGACGCTCCGAACCGAGGCCCGGAGCATCAAGGAGGCCGCCATCGAGAACCTCCCGTCGCTCATCGAGACGCTCCGCGAGAGCGTCGAGGCCAACGGCGGGTCGGTGTACGTCGCTGACGACGCCGCCGACGCGAACCGCTACATTCGCGACGTGGCCGAGGCGAACGAGGCGGAGACGCTCGTGAAGTCGAAATCCATGACGACCGAGGAAATCGAGCTCAACGAGTCGCTCGAAGCCGCCGGCGTGGACGTCTGGGAGACCGACCTCGGCGAGTTCGTCCTCCAGGTCGCCGACGAGAGCCCGTCTCACATCGTCGGTCCCTCGCTTCACAAGTCCCGCGAGGAGGTCGCGGCCCTGTTCAACGACGTGTTCGACCCCGAGGTCCCCTTCGAGACGGCGGAAGAACTCACCGAGTTCGCGCGGGACTACCTCGGCGACCGGATACGAGAGGCGGACGTCGGGATGACGGGCGCGAACTTCGTCCTCGCGGACTCGGGGACCATCACCATCGTGACGAACGAGGGCAACGCCCGGAAGTCGGCGGTGACGCCCGACACCCACGTCGCGGTCACGGGCGTCGAGAAAATCCTCCCGAGCGCCGCCGAACTCGAACCGTTCGTCAACCTCATCTCGCGCGCCGCGACGGGACAGGACATCTCGCAGTACGTCTCGATGCTCACGCCGCCGGTCGAGACCCCGACGATAGACTTCGAGAACCCCGACGAACCGCTCGGGAGCGGCGACGCAGAGCGGGAGTTCCACCTCGTGCTCATCGACAACGGCCGGCTCGCCATGCGCGACGACGACCACCTGCGCGAGACGCTCTACTGCATTCGGTGCGGTGCGTGTGCGAACTCCTGCGGCAACTTCCAGCACGTCGGCGGCCACGCCTTCGGCGGCGAGACGTACACGGGGGGAATCGCCACCGGCTGGGAGGCCGGCGTCGAGGGCCTCGACAGCGCCGCGGAGTTCAACGACCTCTGTACCGGCTGTTCGCGGTGCGTGAACGCCTGTCCCGTCAAAATCGACATCCCGTGGATAAACACGGTCGTCCGCGACCGACTCAACGGAGAGGCGACGCCGTCCGACCTCGAATTCCTCGTCGAGGGGCTGACGCCGGACGCCGAGGGGACCGTCACGCCGCAAAAGCGCCTCTTCGGTAACTTCGGGACGCTCGCGCGACTCGGGAGCGCCACCGCACCGCTGTCGAACTGGGTGGCGGACCTCGGTCCCGTCCGGTCGCTGATGGACCGGTATCTCGGCGTCGCGCCGGACCGGGAGCTCCCGACGTTCCAGCGCGAGACGCTGGTCGACTGGTTCCAGTCCCGGCGACCGCGCGCGCCGAACGCGACCGCGACCCGCAAGGTGGTGCTCTATCCCGACGCCTACACGAACTACGTCCTCGTCGACCGCGGGAAAGCGGCCGTCAGAACGCTCGAAGCACTCGGCGCGCACGTGGAACTCGCAACCCCGATAGAGAGTGGCCGCGCGCCGCTCTCGCAGGGGATGGTCGCCACGGCGACCCGGCAGGCCGAGGCCGTCGCGAGCGACCTCGCGCCGTATCTCGACTCGTCGTTCGACGTCGTCGTCGTCGAACCGTCCGACCTCGCGATGATGCGCCGGGAGTACGGCAAGCTCCTCGACGACGAGACCCACGCCCGGCTCTCGGAACACAGCTACGACGTCATGGAGTACGTGTTCGGCCTGCTGTCGAACGGCGCGGACCCGGCGGCCCTCGCGGCCCCCGACGCGCCGGTCGCCTACCACAGTCACTGCCAACAGCGGACGCTCGGCGTCGAGACGTACACCGAGGCGGTGCTCGACGACCTCGGATTCGACGTCGTCACCTCGGACGTGGAGTGCTGTGGGATGGCCGGGAGCTTCGGCTACAAGTCGGAGTACTACGAGCTTTCGATGGACGTGGGCGCGGAGCTCGCCGACCAGTTCGCCGACGCGGGCGACCGCGTGGTCGTCGCCAGCGGCACCTCGTGTACCGAGCAACTGACCGACCTCCTCGCCCGCGACGTGACCCACCCGGTCGAACTCGTCGCGCCCGACGAGGCCCCCTGAACGGCGACCGGCCGTCGTCGCCCGGCGTTCACAGACGGCAGGACTCTCATTCATGTGTGACCCCTCACCGACTCGCTCGCGCCCGCCGGCGGTGTCCCGACGATGGCCGACGTGCTCGTCTTGGGCGACGCCATCGTCGACGCCGTCTTCGCCGGTCTCGACCGCTACCCCGACCGCGGGGAGGAACTCGTCGCGCCGTCGTTCGAACTGCGGCCGGGCGGCTCCGCGGGCTACGCGTCGCTCGGCCTCGCGGCGCTGGGGAGTCGCCCGGCGGCGGTCACCTACGTCGGCGACGACGTGCTCTCTACGCACTGGCGCACGTTTCTCGACGCCCGCGGCGTCGACACGAGCCGCGTGGTCGAACAGCCGGACGCGACGGTGAGCGTCGCCGCCGGCTTCCTGTTCGAGTCCGACCGCTCGTTCGTCACCCACCGGGGTGCGATGACCGACGGCGCGATTCCCGCCGTCACACCCGACGGGTTCGACGCGCTGTTCGTCGCCGGGCTATCACAGGCCCCGTACCTCTGGGGCGACGACGCCGTCGCCATCGCCCGCGAGTTCTCCGCCCGCGGTCGCCCGGTGTTTCTCGACACGAACTGGTCGCCCGGCGACTGGCTCTCGACGGCCGAAGCGCTCCTCCCGCACGTCGACACCCTGTTCGCGAACGACGCGGAAGCGCGTCGCCTCTCCGGGTGTGACGACCTCGTCGCCGCCGCGGAGACGCTCGTCGCCGACGGAGCCGACGCCTGCGTCGTGAAAGCCGGCGACCGCGGCTGTCTCGTCGCCGACGGGCAGTCGGAGGCGACGTGGGTCGAGACGGAACCGGCCGCGTCGGTCGACGCCTGCGGGGCGGGCGACTTCTTCGACGCCGGCTTCATTCACGCGCGGTTCGCTGGAGCCGACAGACCGGCGGCCGCGGCCGTTGCCAACCGCTGTGCGCGGGCGGCAATCACGAACTTCGAACTTCGGGCGAAACTCGACGCGATAGCTGACCTGTCCGAGTAACTGCCCGCGATCGGCGTCCCCCGGGAAAAAAGCGTTCCGCCGTTAGCTGTGGAGGAACCGCTCGAGGCCGACGACGCGGTCCGCGACGACGATGGCGACGATGGCGATGATGACGTAGATGCTCGCCACGGCCGCGATTTGGGGGCTGATGTTCCCCCGAATCGCGCCGTAAATCGCGACGGGAAGCGTTTCGGTCGCCGTCGTCGTGATGATGAGGCTCACGATGAACTCGTTCAACGCGAGCATGAACATCAGGAACGACCCCGAGATGACGCCGGGCATCAGCGCCGGGAGCGTCACGTATCTGAACGTCTGTATCTCCTCCGCGCCGAGGCTCTGTGCGGCGTCTTCGAGCGTGGAGTCGAACGCGTTGACGCTCGACGAGACGCTCCATATCATGAAGGGGATGTTGATGATGGTCAGCGCCAGCCCGACGGCCCATAGCTCGGCGATCCACCCCAACCGGCCGAAGATGATGAGCAGGATGAACCCCGACACGACCAGCGGGACGGTAAACGGCAACAGGAGGTAAATCTGGATTCCGTGTTCGAATCTGACGTCGTATCGGTTCAGGCCGAGCGCCGTCATCACGCCGATGGGAATCGCGAGGGCCGTACAGAAGACGGCGACCATGACGCTGTTGAAGAACGGTTCGAGATACCCCGGTTCCTGAATCAGCGACGCGTACCACCTGAGGCTCAGTTCGGTCGGCGGGAACGAGATAATCTGGTTCGCTCCCAGCGAGACGACGAGGATGATGACCGACGGGAGAATCAGGAAGACGAACTCGAAGAGCGTGAACGCCGCCAGGTACGGGTGGTCGGTGCCGAACCGACGGAGGAGTCCGCTCATTGTTCGCCCGCCTCCACGCCGAGGGTCCCGGTTCCGTACAGTTTGAACACGGCGAACACGAACACCGACGCCACGAGGACGAGGATGATACACAGCACCGCCGCGAACGGGTAGTTCATCATGTCGAACACCTTGCTGTAGATGAAGTTCGCGACGAAGCTGTTCGTCCCGCCACCGAGCAGATTGGGGATGGCGTAGTTCGCCATCGACAGCGTGAACACGACGATCGTCGCCGCGGTGATTCCGGGCCGCGAGAGGGGTAACACGACGTGTCTGAACGTCTCCCAGTTGTTCGCCCCGCAGTTCTGCGCCGCGCGTTCGAGGTCGCTGTCGATGCTTGCTATCGCGGGCGTCAACATCAGCACCGCGAACGGCATCAGATACTGCAGGAGCCCCACGACGATGGCGGCGGGGGTTCCGATGATGCTCACCGTCTCGATTCCGAGCGCGTTCAGTCCCCAGTTCAGCAGGCCGTTTTTCCCGAGGACGATGAGCCAGCCGTACGCTCGGATGATGACTCCCGTGAAGAACGGCACGAACAGGCCGAACAGCAGGACGTACCGGAACACCGGCCGCCTCGTGCGAACGACGAGATACGCGTACGGAACCGCGAGCCCGACGCTTCCGACCGTGACGAGCGCCGAGTACAGCAGGGTCCTGAAGAACACGGTGTGGAACGCCCCCGTCTCGACGAGGCGCATCCAGTTGTCCAGCGTGAGTTCGTAGACGAATATCTCGATGGTGTCGTACGTGAGCACACTGTACCACGCGAGCATGACCATCCCGACGGCGAGGAAACTAACCAACAGGATGCTCGGCGCGATGAGCACGTATCCGAACCGGTCCGCGACCGACGACGTATCGAGGGGCAGGCGGTTCTTTGCCGCGATAAGCCCGTCCATCACTTTCCACTTCGCGCGCAGTCGCTGATGTTGGAACTCGTCTCGAATGCTCACGGCGCTCTCCCCCTCGGGCCGGCCGCCGGGAATCGGCGCGTCGCCACCGCGCCGACGAGCGATACGCAGTTACTCGATGCGTTCATGTTACTCGGGCTATGGACAGAGACGTTCTTACGTAGGTGTCCACCATATGGCGTGTGATTTTTAACACGCGGGCGTTCGACTGGCAAATATAGCACGAAACTGGAGCCAATCAGGAAAATAAGCCTCGTTTGTTCTCTCGGCCAGTTCGTCTCTCACACCGCGAAACTCGCCATTTTTGTCGTCCGCCGAGAACGGGTAGCCATGCGTATCCTCGTCTTCGGCGCGGGCAGTCTGGGCACGCTCGTCGGCGGCCTCCTCGCGCCGGTCCACGACGTAACGCTCGTCGCGCGCGACCCGCACGCCGCGCGGGTGTCGTCGGCCGGTCTCGATATCGTCGGTGCCGAGTCGGCGCACGTCTCGCCGGCCGCGACGACGACCGAGACGGGCCACGACGCGGACCTCGCGCTCGTCACGGTCAAGTCGTTCGACACCGCGGCGGCCGCCGACGCGCTCGCCGACTGCGACGTGGGCGCGGTGCTGTCGCTCCAGAACGGACTCACCGAGGAGACGCTCGCCTCTCGCCTCGACGCGCCCGTCCTCGCGGGCACGGCGACCTACGGAGCGCGGCTCGTCGAACCGGGTCGCATCGAATGCACCGGCGTCGGCCGAATCGTCTTGGGCGCGCTCGACGGCGGCCCCGACCCCCTCGCCGAGCGCGTCGGCAAGGCGTTCCGCGACGCGGGGCTCAACGCACTTGTCGCGACCGACATGCCGCGGCGGCGCTGGGAGAAACTCGCCGTCAACGCCGGCATCAACGCCGTCACCGCGCTCTCGCGGGTCGAAAACGGCGCGCTCGCGGGCGACGACGCCAGCGAACTCGCACACCGAGCCGCCCGCGAGACGGCCCGAGTCGCCCGATTAGAGCGCGTGTCGCTCCCGAACCGCGTCGCCCGCGAGGCGCTTGACCGCGTGGTCGAGAAAACCGCCGCGAACCGCTCGTCGATGCTACAGGACGTGGCGGCGGAAAAGCGGACCGAGGTGGACGCCATCAACGGCGCGGTGGTCGATATCGCCGCCGAACACGGCTTCGAGGTGCCGACGAACCGGACGCTCGCGGCGCTTCTCCGGGCGTGGGAGCGGGGAGCAGGGCTCCGGTAGTCGGTAGTCGGGTCGGACCCGAGACGCGCCGCGGGCGGGCTATTCGAGGTAGCCGAGGTCGCGCAGTCGGTCCTGTGCCTCGTCGTCCATCTGGTCAACGGAGTCGTCCGAGACGTCGGTGTCGAGCGCGTCGGTCCACGCCCCGCCGATGGCGGCTTCGAACTCGGTGAGGGCGGCTTCCGTCTCCGCGATGGCCTCGTCGTCCGAATCGACGACGTTCTCGGACTCCTCGGGGTCGGCGTCGATGCGGTAGGCCTCGTCGGGGATGCGGTCGATTCGGACGTACTTGGCGTCGGTCCGGCGTGCCGCCCGCATCCGGGAGTAGAACCGCGAGTCCTCGGGGAGCGTGATGCCGGCGCTCGACGCCTTCTCCTCTAACTGCTTGAGTTCGACCACGGGGCGGGAGTACTCGACGAAGGCGTACTCGCCGTCTCGGCGCTGGCCGGGGTCGTCGTTCGATGCTTGCGCGAACTCCCGGTAGTCGGCCGACAGGAGCGAGCGGGTGCGGTCGAGACCGACCGCGTCGTCGCCGGGGTTCGCGGGCTCGCCGCCCTCGACGTCGAGCGAGTCGAGCACCGTGTGGTAGAGGTCGACCAGTTCGACCTGGTCGTCGCGGCGGTCCGCGTCGAGGCCGGGGTGTTTGACCATGAGCGGGACGTTGATGAGCGGGTCGTACAGGCAGAACTCGTGGCCGTAGAGGCCGTGTTCGCCGTGGAGTTCGCCGTGGTCGGCGCAGACGACGACCATCGTGTCGTCCCAGCGGTCGGTCTCTTTCAGGTGGTCGAAAAGCCGGGTGAGCTGGTCGTCGATGTGGGCGATTTCGGCGTCGTAGAGGCCGCGGATGTCCTCCCACTCGTCGTCGCCAATCTCGTGGGCACCGGCGTTGTACTCCTTTGAGTTCTGGCAGACCTCGGTCGAATCGACGCCGGGCGCGAAGCGCTCTTTGTACTCCTCGGGCGGGTGGTACGGCAGGTGCGCGTCCATGAGGTTGACGAACGCGAAGAACTCCTCGGAGCCGTCGACGAAGTCGATGGTCTGGTCGATGACGGCGGGCGTCTTCGAGTCCGCGCCCTCGCCGCCGGCGAGGTACTCGTGGGCGGTGTTGCCGAGGCTGACGAGCTTGTCGGCGAGCGTCCGAAGCGCGTCGCTGTCGTTCATCGTCTTCCACGCCTTCGCCAGCGGCCCCGACAGGAACTCGCCGGGCATGACCTCGAAGAAGTTGTCCTGCTCGGCGAAGCCGTCGGTCAGGTGCGTGTACGGCGTTATCCACGCGTTCGAGGAGTAACAGGCGGTGTCGTAGCCGGCCGCCGAGAGCGTCTCGGCGAGGGTCGTCGCGCCTTCGAGGTAGGGGTTCTCCTGGTCGGCCCCGTGCTGGCTGGGGTACATGCCGGTGAAAAGCGAGGCGTGGACCGGGAGCGTCCACGGCGCGGGCGCGACGGCCTGCTCGAAGACGGTCGCCTCGTCGGCGAAGCGGTCGAGGCCCGGCGTCGTCGGGCGGTCGTGGCCGTACGGCGTGAGGTGGTCCTTTCGGACCGTGTCCATGACGACGAAGAGGACGTTCTCGGGCGACTCGGCAGTCATACCCGAGGGTGGGGAGTAGTCGCCGATAAAACTCCTGTTCTCGGCCGCCGCCGGACGAAAACGTCCGAACCGTCGAGTTAGAACGGAGCCTGCGGGCCCTGGTCGTCCTCGATATCAGTCGTGTCGTCGCTGGTGTCGCCGGGGAACGACGGACTGCCGCCGCGGCTGTCGCCGCCCATGCCGCCGTCGCCGCCCATGCCGGTGTCGGCGTGGACTTCGTTGATCTCGGGAATCTCCTTGACCATGCGGGTCTTGATAGCCTGGATGGTCATCGGGGAGATACCGCACCCAGAGCAAGCGCCGCCGAGGAGAACGGTGACCTCACCGGTCTCGCGGTCGAGGTCGCGGATGGCCGCGCTACCGCCGTGCATCTGGATCTGCGGGAAGTTCCGACGGAGGAAGTTCACGACACGCTCTTTGAGGTCGTCCTCGCCGTCCTGCGTCTCCGTGCTCATGCACGCGGCTTCGAGGTGAACGTGCTTAGGCCTTTGGTTCGGGGTTACGCCTCGACGCCGAAGACCCGCCGGAGCTCGCCTTCTATCTCGTCGACGTAGCGGTCGAGGACGGCTTCCAGCTCGTCGTCGTCGATTTCGACCGCCGTCAGTCGCTCGGCGGGGTTCTCGGGGAGCCGTACGGAGAAGTCGCCGTCCTCGTAGAACGGCTCCGACTCGTTGAGAATCTGCTGGTCGACCCCGTGGATGAGCGACGAGTCGAACTCGTCGTTCATCGTCTCGAAGGCGTTCTTGTACGCGCGCTGGAGTTCGGGGAAGTAGTTGGCGTACTTGTCCTCGAACTTCTCGGGGTCGAAGTCGGTCATACCCGGAGCTTTCGCGCTCCCGGCAAAAAATCGGACGGTTGGTTCGTCGGGATTGGAGATTCTGTATAGCAACGTAGCATTTATCGACTGCTCGCCCCCGAACGGCGATTCAACTCTCAGGGCGCCTCAAATACGGAAAATCGAGCGACGCGGGGCGTCACTCGATGAGCGGGCTGTCCACGCGCGCGGCGGAGAGTTCGCTCGCCGCGAAGATGGACGCGAGCTCGGTTATCAGTTCGTCGTACGACTCGTCGTCCTCGCGCAGCGCGTCGAGTCGCTCGACGGTTCGACGGTCCAGTTCGACCGTCTCTGTTTGTACCTCCGGTTCGTAGCCGACCGGGTAGTCGTATTCGGCCTCGTTCGAGTTGGCAGTCGCCATCGTTCACCCCACTCCGGCATGCGTGCCGGTGCCATGACATACACAACCATCCGATATGAGGATTTCGCGGATTTCGAGCCGCAGACGGAACGCGAGCGCAGTCGACACTCGGTCGGGCCCTCTCCCATTACCGGCCATGATAAATCACATTCCGCTATATCGAATTGTACCCGACCCCGAATCGGGGAGTCATAGCCAGAATATTGGGTTGTTTAAGGGTGAACGATTTTATGCTTGGTGGGTTTTCGAATACTGACTACATGATCGAATATGCACTCGAACACGAGTCAAATTCATATAGTACTGGAAATATCCGTATTCCTTTGCCGTCAAACACCCCGGTTTCCCGCGATTGCGGGCCGCACGAACCCGACCGGTCGCGCTCTCCCGAGGTGTCCGCACCCCCGTGAACGACCGCCGCATCCTCATCGACGCGCTGGCGCACCGGCCGTTGCTCCGGCGAATGGTCTGACCGCTCGTCGCCGTCGCGGCGTTCGTCGTCGCCGGCGTCGGCGGATTCAGCGTCCTCGGTGGCGCGGGCCTCGTCGACGCGGCGTTCTGGCTACTCGACCCGACCAGCATCGAACTCCACTACCAGACCCACGAGGGGCCGGCGACGCTCGTCAAGGCGTACGCTATCGTGATTCTCACCGGCCTCATCGGAACCGGGCCGTGGGCCTGCGAGACGTTCGTCTCCGCGGCCTTCGGCGGGCAGATACGCGAGGAACTCGACCAGATGAAACTCCACCGAGAGATAGCGGAACTCGAATCGCACGTAGTCGTCTGCGGCTACGGGACCTTCGGCAAGACGGTGGCGGCGCGGCTCCGCGAGATGGGTCGCGACGTGGTCGTCGTCGAGAGCAAGGAGGCGGGGTACCAGCGCGCGCTCGACGCGGACCTGCTCGCGGTCGAAGGCGACGCCCGACGCGAGGACCGACTCGCCGACGCGGGCGTCGAGCGCGCCGCGACGGTCGTCGGCGCGATAGACGACTCCAAGGTGAACATCCAAATCGCCATCGCGGCGAGTCGGCTGTCCCCCGACGCCAAACTCGTCGTCCGCGCCGGCGACCAGATGGACGAGGCGCTCGCGCGTCGCGCCGGAGCCGACGAGGTCGTCGTCCCGGAAATCGTGAGCGGCGAGCAGGTCTGTTCGGGCCTCTGAGTCGCCGCGCCGCCCCCGCTCTCGTCCCTGTCCCCCGTCTGTTATTTGTTCACAGCGCACTCAGTTCGCCTATGTCCACTGACAACCCTCGCTACAACGACGAGGGCGTCCTGAAGAAGAAACAGTACAAACGCGAGTTGAACCGCCTCCAAGAGGAACTGGTGAAACTCCAGTACTGGATAAAGGAACACGACCTGCGGGTTTGTGTCGTCTTCGAGGGGCGCGACGCCGCGGGGAAAGGCGGCGTCATCAAGCGCATCACCCGCCGGCTCAACCCGCGGGTGGCGCGGGTCGTCGCGCTCGGCAAGCCCACGGAGCGCGAACGGGGGCAGTGGTACTTCCAGCGGTACGTCGAACAGCTTCCGACCGAGGGCGAGATGGTGCTTTTCGACCGGAGTTGGTACAACCGCGCGGGCGTCGAGCGGGTGATGGGATTCTGCACCGACGAGGAGTACGAGGAGTTCTTACGGACCTGCCCCGAGTTCGAGCGGATGCTCGTCCGCTCGGGCATCGTCCTCGTCAAGTACTGGTTCTCCATCAGCGACGAGGAGCAGGAACGGCGCTTCCAGAAGCGAAACGAGGACCCCAAGCGCCGCTGGAAGCTCAGCCCGATGGACCTCGAAGCGCGCTCGCGGTGGGCCGACTACTCGGAGGCCAAAGACGCGATGTTCGAACACACCGACATCGACGAGGCCCCGTGGCACGTCGTCAACGCCGACGTGAAGCGCCACGCGCGACTCAACTGCATCTCGCACCTGCTGGACCAAATCGACTACGAGGACCTCACGCCGGACCCGATCGAACTGCCGTCCCGACAGGACGACTCCGGGTACGAGCGCCCGCCAATCGACAGCCAAAACTGGGTTCCCGCGCGGTTCGGGTCGAACCCGGTCGACGATTAATCCGGGTTCTTCGCTAACTGCTCGCCGACGATGCGGTCCGCCTCGGCGATGAACGCCTCGACCTCGCCCTTCGGAATCGTCGCGCCCGCGGCGACGTCGTGGCCGCCGCCGTCGCCGCCGACCGCCCGCGACGCCTCGCGCATGACCGCCGAGAGGTCCAACCCGTCTCGGACCATCACGTACGACCCGCGCGAGGAGACTTTCACCTCGCCCCCTTCCGTGTCGGCGAACGCGAGGACCGGAATCCCGCTTCGGGTCGCGTCGGTGCCGACGGCCATCCCGGCGACGATGCCGACGATGGTCTCGCGTATCTCGTCGCCTGCGTCGAACCACTGGAGGTTGTCCTCGACGCGGACGCCGTGTTCTTTCACCCACTGAAGGCCGTTCGAGAGGTTCTTGCGGTGGTTCCGCAGGAGCCGGCGCGCCCGGTCGAGCGCCGCGTCGCGCTCGCCGAGACAGACCGCCAGCCCCACGTCGGCGCGGTCGTAGCGGGCGGTCGCGTTCAGGAGCGTCGAGAACTCGCTCACGTCGCGGAGTTCGGTCCCCTCTCGCTCCCGAGAGAGCACGTAGGTCGTCCCCACGAGGTCGTCGATGCGGGAGGCGGGCACGCCGCTGGCGATGGCGCGGCGCATCAGGGCGCTGGCGAGCGTCTGGCGCTCGTCGCCGGTGAGGTCGACCCACCGCTTCCACTCGCCGTCGTCGTCGCGGCAGGGCACGTCGAGTTCGGTGAGGAATTCGATGGCCCCGGCCTCGTTGTTCGAGATGCCGGGGATGCGAACGTCGGTCGCGTACTGGAGGAGCTTCGGGAGCGCGCGGGTCTGGCGGCCGTAGATGCGGAGGTCGGTTCCCTCCTCGACGACGCCGGCTTCGACGCCCTCGTCGACGATGCCCGCGTTGGCCCCGCGGAGTTCGCCGTTCGTGTCCTGCATGTCGCCGACCGCGCCGACGACGGCGAGGGCGGCGAGGTCGCGGTTATCTCTCCCCTCGGGTTCGAGCGCCCGCGCGAGGACGTAGCTCGCGCCCGCGCCGGAGAGTTCGCTCGCGCCGTTGAGGCCGAACCGAAGCGGGTTGAGGTGGTGGTCGGTCTCGACGCCCTCGGCGGGCTGGTGGTGGTCGGCGATGACGGGGTGGAAGTCGCCCGCCGCCTCGTGGTCGGCGATGATGTCGAGTTGGCCGCTCCCGAAGTCCGTGAACAGCACGGTGTCGTAGTCGGTCGCCGCGATGTCGGCCACGGCGGCCGCGTCGAGTTGGCGGCAGAACACCGTCTCGAAGGGGATTTCGGCGCGTTCGAGCGCGGTCGAGGCGATGCCGGCGCTCGTCAACCCGTCGGCGTCGATGTGCGAGGCGAGGAGCACCCGGTCGGCGTCGCGGAGGCGGGCCGCGCAGGCCGCCGCGTGCTCTGTGAGTTCGGGGACGGGTCCGTCCATTGGTGTGGTACTCACGCCCTCTCCGGCATAAACGCTGGCAGTTCGGGCACGGAACCCCTTCGTTTCCACTCCAGTTCGACGGCGGACATGTGTCGTCGTTGCCGCGGTTCGGTATAAGAAGGCTCGCCCGCGGCCGCGGACCTGACCGAGCGCGACCGCCGGTCAGATTCGCCGCCTGACGACGAACAGGAGAACGGTCGCGAGCACCGTCGAGCCGGCGACGAGCGCCCAGCCGGCCCCGTAGCCCGTCGACTCCACGACGAAGCCGAAAAGCGGTGGGGCGACGAGGCCGCCGACGTTGAGCGCGGTCTGGCCGCCGGCGGTCGCCGCGCCGATGTCGCCGTCGTCGACGACGCCGCTCAGACAGGAGTAGAAGACGCCGGTCGAGCCGTGGATGGTGAGCCCGAGCGCGACGAAGACGGCGATGGTGAGCGCGAACGAGCCGCCGGCTCCGACGAGGAGGGAAAAGAGCGCGACCGACCCCGCCAGTTGGACGAGCGCGACGGTGGCCGCGCCGCGGGGGCCGCCGAGGCGGTCGGCGAGGCTCCCCGCGCCGATGCGGCCGACGCTTCCGGTCACCTGCGTCGCCGCGAGGACGCCGCCGGCGAGGGCGGGGCCGGTCCCGACCACGTCCTGCACGTAGAGGACGGTGTAGCCGAGCATCGAGAAGATGGACGCGCCGATGAACAGCGCGGCGGCGACGAGCGCGACGTAGGCGCGGTTGCCGCCGAGGCCGGCGAGCCGGGGGCGTTCGAGCCGGCCGGTCCCCGGGTTCCCGCGGTAGCGCGTCGCGAAGAGGAGCGCGTAGCCGGCGGCGAAGACGGCGATGGCCCAGAAGCCGACCTGCCACGCCGCGACGACGGCGACGCCGGTGACGACGAGCGACGACGCCCCGCTCCCGACGGTGACGCCGACCTGCTTCAGCCCCATGGCGAGGTTTTTGCTCCCGGCGGGCGCGGCCGCGACGATGCCGCGGTTCGACGCCGGCATCGCGGTCGAGTAGGCCGCCCCGAGGAGCGCCACCGTCACGAGCAACAGCGCGTACGACGGCGGCGCGAACGTGACGCCGACGAGCGCGACCGACAGCGCCAGCAGGCCGACGACCATCACGGGCTTTTCGCCGTAGCCGTCGACGGCCGCGCCGCTCGGGAACAGAAACACCGTGTAGCCGAGCAGACCGGCGGTCAGGAACAGCCCGACCAGCGACTCGGAGACCGAAAACGCGTCGCGGACGAAGCCGGTCGCCGCGAAGATGGCGTAGTAACAGAGGCTCGCGGCGGTCTGCCAGCCGGCGACCGAACCGACCGCGCGCCACGAGCCGTCTCTCGTCCCGTCTTCCGCCTCGCTTCCCGTCACGTCACTCGTGATACGTCGGCGCGGCGGTCTCGACCGCGGCGACCGCGAGCGCTTCGAACGTCGCCTCGTCGGGGACGACGGTCACGTCGATGCCGTGGGATTCCGCGGTGTCGCGGGTCGGCGGCCCGATTGCGCCGACGACCGCGTCGTTCAGGCCGGCGATTGCCTCCTCGCGGACGCCCCGCTCCGCGGCGGCGTCGAGGAAGTGCTCGACCGTGAGCGACGAGGTGAAGAGGGCGGCTTCGAGGTCGCCGGCGGCGGCCAGCTCGGCCGACTTCCCGGCTCCCTCGGGGCGGACGAGTCGGTACAGCACGGTCTCGTGAACGTCCGCGCCCGCGTCGCGTAGGCCATCTGTGAGGACGGCACTGCCGTGGTCGCTCCGGGCGACTTCGACCGTCGCGCCGTCGACGTCGGACGCGAGGTGGTCGACCAGTCCCGCCGAGGTGTACTCGTCGGGGACGCGGTCGACCGTCCAGCCGGCCTCGCGGGCGGCGTCGGCGGTCGCGGGGCCGATACAGCACAGCACCGCGTCGCCCGGTTCCCAGCCGGCCTCGTCGAGGAGTTCGACGCCGGTCTTGCTCGTCAGGACGACGAACTCGCCGGCTTCGGGCGTCGCGCCCGTCGGCTCGATTGCGAGCATCGGGTCGGGGACCGGGGTCGCGCCGAGCGAGTCGAGGAGTTCGACGGCGCGCTCGATGCGGTCGTCGTCGGGGCGGAAGACGGCCGCGCGGACCTGCTGGCTCATTCGTCGCCTCCCGAACCTCCGGCGGTCGCGTCGGCCTCGGCGACGGCGTCCGCGCCGCCGCCCTGTAGGAACTGCTTCACGCGGTCGCGGGTTGCGGCGACCTCACCGATGACGGTGATTGCGGGCGGCTCGATGTCGGCCTCGTCGCGCACGTCGACGATGGTGTCGAGCGTGCCGGTGGCGACGCGCATGTCGGGCCACGTCGCCCGCTCGATGAGGGCGACGGGCGTGTCGCCGTCCACGCCCGCCTCGCGGAGTTCGGCGGTGTACAGCGGAAGCTTGCCGACGCCCATGAGGACGACGAGCGTCCCGCCGGTCGCGGCGAGCGCGTCCCAGTCCACCGCGGACTCGTCTTTCGTCGGGTCCTCGTGGCCGGTGACGAACGACACCGACGAGACGTGGTCGCGGTGGGTGACGGGGATGCCCGCCGAACCGGGGCCGGCGACCGCCGAGGTGATACCCGGCACGACCTCGAAGGGAATCCCGTTGTCGGCGAGGTGTTCCATCTCCTCGCCGCCGCGGCCGAAGACGAACGGGTCGCCGCCCTTCAGGCGCACCACGTCCTTGCCCTCGCGGGCGAGTTCGACCAGTCGGTTGTTCGTGTACTCCTGTGGGGTCCACTCGCCGCCGGCGCGCTTGCCCACGTCCTCGCGCTTTTCGGCCGGAATCATCCCGAGAATCTCCGGGCCGGGGAGCTTGTCGTGGAGCACCACGTCCGCCTCGTCGATGAGGCGGGCGGCCTTCATCGTCAGCAGTTCCGGGTCGCCCGGGCCGCTCCCGACGAGGTGGACCGTGCCGACGCCCTCCGCGGACTCCCCCGAGTCCCCGTTCGAGCGGTCGTCTCCCGTCATCTCACTCCTCGGCCTCCTCGCGGGCGGCCTCGACTAACTGACCCGCACCGCGGTCGCGGAGCGCCGCCGCGAACTCGCGGGCGGCGTGGGCGTGGTTGCCGACGGGGAGGTCCCGCGAGGTCTTGATGGACTCCGAGCCGTCGGTCGAAAGCACCTGCACGTCGACGTGGACGTGTTCGCCCTGCAGGAGGGCGTGGACGCCGACCGGGGCGATACAGCCGCCGCCGAGTTCGGCGAGGATGGTCCGCTCGACGGTCGTCTCGACGCGGGTCCGCGGGTGGTCGAGTTTGTCGCGGATGAGGTCGATGACCTCGGCGTCCGCGGCGGTCACGGCGATGGCTCCCTGTCCGGGCGCGGGGACGAACGTCGTCCGCGGCAGGCGCTCGTAGTTCACTTTCTCGGTGAGCCCGCTTCGCTTGAGCCCCGCCTCGGCGAGGACGATGGCGTCGTACTCGGTTTCGACCTTCCGGCCGAGCGCCTGCCGTTCGAGCTCGGTGAGGCCCTCGAACCACTCGTCGGCGGTCTCGTCGAACGCCTCGTCGTGGTCGGTCTTGCCCTTCTTTTCCTGCCGCTCTTTGTCGTTTTCGACGCGGGCCTCGTGTTCGCGCTGGAGGTGCGTCGCCAGGAGTTTCTCGATGCGGGTGTCGACGTTGCCGCGGAGCGGTTCGACTTCGAGGTCCTCGCGGTAGTTCAGCAGTTGGGCCTGTCGGCGGAGCGACGACGTGCCGACGACGGCCCCCTCCGGGAGGTCGTCGATGTCGTGGCCCTCGGCCGTCACGAGCACGTCGCCGGCCGGCGCGCGCTCGGGCACGCCGGCGACGACGAGGTCGGCGGGCTTCTCGGTCGGCATGTCCTTCATCGAGTGGACCGCGGCGTCGACCTCGCCGTCGAGGACGCGCTCGTCGAGCGCGCGGACGAACGCGCCGGTCTTGCCCAGTCGGTGGATGAGCTCGTCCTGAATCCGGTCGCCCGTGGTCTCGACTTCGACGAGTTCGACGTCGAGTCGGCGGCTCGCGAGCGCCCCCTGCACGCTCGCGGCCTGTGCGCGAGCGAGCGCCGACCCTCGCGTCGCCAAGCGAAGTGTTGTAGTCATACGGGTCAGTCCGGCCCCCGCGTTGAAAAGCCCACCAGTTCGCTCCCGCGCGCCGGGTCGAACCCGAACGGAAGACCGATACGGTCCCCGCGCGACGACCCGGACGATGCCCGCCTTCGATTCGGCCGTCCGGCAGGTCGGCGACCTCGTCGTCGTCGCGCTCCTCCTGTTCGGCCTGACCTCGGTCGTCGCGCCCCTCGACGTGTTCCTCTCGTCGGTCGGCGTCGAACCACCGTGGTTCGCCGGCCTCGCCGCGGCGGCACTCGTCGGTCTCGTTCTCCTCCTCGCGCGCCCGCTTCGCCTCCGCCTCGTCGCCCGCGTCTGGGGCGTCGGCCTCGTCGTGACCGCCCTCTGGATTCCGCTGTTGATTCTCCTCGAACTCCGCGGGAACCCGGTCGGCGTCCTCGTCTCGTGGGCGGTCTGTCTCGGCGTCGGCGTCGCCCTGACCTACCCGCCGCTGTGGCGGGCGGCCGAGGCGCGACTCCGGGTCGAGTGAGCCGGGTCCGCGTCGGGGTCGCGTCGGGGTCGCATCGGCTTGCATTTGCGCGAGCGAACGCCGGTCGCGCGGGCCGGCTCGCCCCGTCGCTCGGCGTGCCGAACGGTTTTCGGTCTCCGCGGCGACGACTCGAACGTGAACAGGTCCCTCCACCCCGCGCTCGTCTTCGGCGTCGCGTTCGTCGTCGCGCTCCCGCTCGGATTCATCTTCGCGCCGGACCCGACCGGCGTCGCCCCGCTTTTCCTCACCGCCGGACTGACCGTCGTCATCGGACTCCCGGCGTACCTCGGACTCTCTCGGGCGACCGGACCGGAGTCGTGAAAAAAGCGCGCGGCCGGTGAATCGTCGATTCGGGTTATAGCGCCGCTTTGTACGCTTCCAGCGTCTCCTCGATGTCCTCGTCGGTGTGGGCGTAGGAGACGAACTGCGACTCGAACTGGTTCGCCGTGAGGAACACGCCGTGGTCTTTCATCTCCTGCCAGAAGACGCGCTCCCAGCGGTCGGTCTCGGCGTTCGACACGTCCGCGCCGGTCTTCGGACAGGCGTCGTAATTGGGACACGACTCGACCTGCGCACAGCCGTCGGCGCAGGCGTCGGCGCGCTCGGCCGCGCCGTGGCGCGTGAACACCGTCTTGAACATCGAGTCCGTGCCGACGACGGTGTACTCGGGGGCCTGGTCTTCGAGGATGTCGGTGATGCCCGCCCGAAGCTTCTCGCCGAGGCGGTTGACGTGCCCGTACACGTCGTTTTCGGCGGCGTACTTCAGGTACTCGTGGCCCGCGGCCATCGTGACCGGGTGGCCCGAGAAGGTGCCCGACTGGAACACGTCGCCGCCGGGGGTGAACTGCTCGACGAGCTCGGCCTTCCCGCCGACCGCGCCGACGGGGAAGCCGCCGCCGATAATCTTCCCGAACGTCGTGAGGTCGGGCGTGACGCCGAACTTGCCCTGCGCGCACTGGAGGCCGCCGACGCGGAAGCCGGTGATGACCTCGTCGAAGATGAGGAGCGCGCCGTGGTCCTCGGTCACGTCGCGGAGGGCTTCGAGGTAGCCGTCGACCGGGTGGACGATGCCCGTGTTCGCCAGAATCGGCTCGGTCAGCACCGCCGCGATGTCCTCGCCGTGTTCCTCGAACACCTCGCGGACCGTCTCCTCGTCGTTGAAGGGGACGGGGATGGTGTGGTCGGCGAACGACGAGGGGATGCCGGGCGTCGAGGGCTTCGCGCCGCCGGGGCCGCCCTCGACGAGCGTGGACTCCTGTGCGCCGTGGTAGCCGCCCTGCATGACGACGATTTTGTCGCGGCCGGTGACGCCGCGGGCGAGGCGGACCGCCGAGACGGTCGCCTCCGTGCCGGAGTTGACGAACCGGAGCATCTCGACGGAGGGGACGTGCCGCTCGACGAACTCGGCGTGTTCGACCTCGATTTCGGTCGGCGCGCCGTACATCGGCCCGGCGGCGGCGTGCTTCTGGACAGCCGACTGGACGGGCTCTGGCGCGTCGTGGCCGTAGAGGAGCGGCCCGTAGCCCATCACGTAGTCGACGTAGCGGTTCCCGTCGGCGTCGATGACGTGCGCGCCGTCGCCGCGCTCGACGAAGAACGGGTACGGTTGCGTCGCCCGGACCGAGGAGTTCACGCCGCCCGCGAGCACGGACAGCGCGCGGTCGTACAGCGCCCTTGACTCGTCGTGGTTCATGCGCGGCGGTTCGGCCGCTCGCGGGAAAGACCTTACTGGGCCGGCCGCACCTGCCACCGGCGAACCACCGGACGGGGAGACGCCCGCTCGACTGGAACTCGGGACCGTGGCGACCTCTCGGCTCGCTCCGGCGGCGACCTATCGGGCCGTCCCGTCGGCGGCGGCGTCAGCGCCCTCGGCGTCGCCGGCGTCCTCGACCGACCCGGCCAACAGCAGACCGACCGCGTCGTTGAGCGCGTGGATGCAGACGAGCGCCACCACGTCGCGCACGAGGAGGTACATGACCGTCGTCAGGAGCGCGGGGACGGCGATTCTGGCGACCGCGCCGCGCTCCCAGCCGACGGCGTGGCTCGCGGTGAACGCGGCGAACGAGACGCCGCCCGCGAGGAGCGGGCTACCGGTGAGTTCGAGCAGGCGCTCGATAGCGTAGCCGTGGAACAGCACCTCCTCCGTAATCCCGGCGGTCCCGGCCACGAACAGCCGGTGTCTGACCGACAGCGAGGCCAGTCCGGCCATCCCCTCGTCGAGACCGCCCACGCCGAGTCGGTCGAAGACGGGCGTCGTCACCGCGTTCGCGACGAAGAGGACGAAGACGCCGCCGCCGACCACCGCCACGAACGCGAGGGGGGCAAGCGAGCGGCCGGTCATCGACGACAGCGGCCGCCCCTCGACGACGAGGACGTAACCGCACAGGAGGGCGAAGACGGCCCACTTGTTCGCGTCGCTGACGAGGAGGTCGGCGCGGAGGCCGTCGGGTTCGGCGAGGTACCGGTCGGCGAGCAGGCCGACGGCGGCCATCCCGAACAGCGCGACGGCGAGTCCGCCGAGGACCGCGACAGTCACCACGTGGAGCCACCGCTCATCGTCACGACGCTCGGTGCGGAGCGGAAAAACGGTTTCGCGTGGGGTCGGCGCTCGGCCCGCGAGGGGCCGCGGGTATCTTCGACCGAGGGAGGACGCCCGTCGACCGCGACCGACGACGAGAGAACGGCCGCGAGATTCAGACGGCGTCGCGTCCGGTCTTGCCGGTGCGGACCTGAACCGCGCTCTCGACGGGGAGGGTGAACACCTTCCCGTCGCCTTTCTCGCCCGTCTGGGCGGCGTCGGCGATGGCCTCGACCACGTCGTCGGCGGGGATGTCGGCGACGACGCACTCGATTTTGACCTTCTGGTGGAGGTCGACGGTGTACTCCTCGCCGCGCCACTGGCTCTTTTTCGCGGGCTGGGAGCCGCGGCCGGAGACGTTGGTAACGGTGAGCGACGGCGCGCCGATTTCGGCGAGCGAGGTCTTCACGTCGGAGAGCTTGTCGGGGCGGATGACGGCCATCACCATCTTGATGTCACCGTCGTTCGGCAGGTCGGAATCACTCATGGGTTAGTCCTCCCGGCCCGTCGTCATGAATCCATCCCCGCTCGGGACGCCGGAGCCGTCGGTGCGGATGCCGGTGTCGGCGTCGGGCGAACCGAACTCGGGGTAGGTGTCGACGCCGTGTTCGGCGGTGTCGAGGCCCTCGCGCTCGTGGTCGGAGGAGACGCGGACCTGTCCGACGGCGCGGAAGCCGCCGAAGACGACCGCGGTCGCGACGAACGTCCAGATGGCGATGACGCCGACGCCGATGACCTGCGGGACGGCGAGCGAGACGAACGACGCGCCGTCGTGCCACAGCGGGACGGCGAACACCGGGTAGAGGAGCGTGCCGAGGACGCCCGCGGAGCCGTGGACGGGGAAGACCGCACAGACGTCGTCGATTTGGAGGCGCTTTTCGACGAACTCGAAGACGACCGGGAGCTGTGCGCCGGCGAGGAGGCCGACGACCAGCGCGCCCGGCCAGACGATGTCGTTCGCGATGGCGGTAATGCCGACGAGGCCGGCGAGGACGCCGTTGGCGACGTAGAGCGTGTCGACCTTGCCGGTCTTGTACATGGCGACGCCGCCCGCGCCGATTGCGCCGGCGGCCATGCCGAGGGTCGTCACGAGGGCGACGCGGCCGACGTAGGCGAAGGAGCCGAGCGAGACCCCGCCGTCGGCGTACGCCAGCGGCGCGGCGGCGGTGCCGACGTTGAAGCCGTACCAGCCGAACGCGAGGATGAGCGTGCCGAGGACAGCGAACGTGATGGAGTGGCCGGGGATGACGTTCGCGGTGCCGTCGGGCTTGAAGCGGTCCATGCGCGGGCCGATAATCCACGCCGCGGTGAGGCCGGCGATGCCGCCCATGCCGTGGACGATCATGCCGCCGGCGAAGTCGTGGAAGCCGAGGGCGGAGAGGAAGCCGCCGCCCCACGTGAAGCCGACGACGACGGGGTAGATGACGCCCGCGATGAGGATGGTGTACGTGAGGTACGCGCGGAGTCGGGCGCGGCCCGCCACGGCACCGGAGACGATGGTGGCGGCGGTCATGGCGAAGACGGCTCCGAACAGCCAGTCGACCCACGCCGTCGTCGCCGACGCCTCGGGCGCGTAGAGGCTCATGAACGCCCCGGAAATCGTCGTCGCGGGGCCGCCGGTGAAGGCGGCGACGATGGACGACACGGCCGCGCCGAGCAGGAAGAACACGATGACGCCGATACTCCACGTCAGCAGGTTCTTGGTCAGTTGGTTGGCGACGTTCTTCGCGCGGACCTGCCCGGCTTCGAGCATGGCGAAGCCGGCGTGCATGAAGAAGATGAGGAACGTGACCGTGAGGACCCACACGAGGTTTACGCCCTCGACGACCGAGGCGAGGTCGGTCTGCAGGGGTGTCAACATACGATGCCTCCGGCGAGCGGTTCGAGCTGGGAAGTTGGACAGTCGTTCATATTGGTGCTCGATTCGCGACCGAATGTCTCGCGAACCATGAGAGATGCTATCTACATACGTTCATATAACGGTTCGCGTTGACAAACGTCTACAAAAAGGCCCTCTGAGAGACGTATGTCCGATATAAGATGGAGTATGTCTTGTATAAGGACGTAAGGTTGGCACTCTGTGGACAAATGTTGCCACGCAATCCTACGAACGTAGTGTCGGAAAAGTAATTAAAACGACGCGGGGCGTTCGTCGAACCCCGGTCGAGTGCGCACTCGCGCGGACCGCGGCGAGAGCGGCGAAAGGAGACTTCGAGTCGGTTTCGGCCGAGGGTGCGCGCTCAGACCGCCGGCTTGCCCTCCTTGCCGGTGCGGACTTGGACCGCGCTCTCGACGGGGAGGACGAATATCTTCCCGTCGCCTTTCTCGCCCGTGTGGGCGGCGTCGGCGATGGCCTCGACCACGTCGTCGGCGGGGATGTCGGCGACGACGCACTCGACTTTGACCTTCTGGTGGAGGTCGACGGTGTACTCCTCGCCGCGCCACTGGCCCTTCTTGGCGGGCTGGGAGCCGCGGCCGGAGACGTTAGTGACGGTGAGCGACGGCGCGCCCGCCTCGGCGAGCGAGGTCTTCACGTCCGAGAGCTTGTCGGGGCGGATGATGGCCATCACCATCTTGATGCCCTGTTCGTCGGCCTCGTCGCTCATTGGCTGTCACCTCCGTTGGCTTCGACGGTCTCGTCTTTCACGACGCCACCGTCGGTGCGCACGTCGCTCCCGCCGTCGGTCGCCGTGGGCGAGCCGAGCGCGCCGTCGGGACCGGCGTCGCCGACGAATTCGGGGTAGACCGAGACGCCGTGTTCGCCGGCGTCGAGGCCCTCTTCTTCCTCTTCTTCCGAGACGCGGAGGCCGAAGACGGCGTCCGCGATGGCGAAGACGATGGCCGAGGCGATGATGGTCCACGCGGCGATGACGACCACGCCGACGACCTGCATCACGAGCTGGGTGCCGGAGAAGCCGCTAACCGCGAAGACCGGGATGAGCGCCGTGCCGACCGCGCCCGCGACGCCGTGGACGGCGAAGACGCCACACACGTCGTCGATCTTGAGCGAGTCGACGGTCCAGCGGTACGCCGGCAGGACGATTGCGCCGCCGAGCGCGCCGAGGATGAGGCCGCCCCACCACGTGACGTGGGGGACCGCGCCGGTGACTGCGACGAGGCCGGCGAGCAGGCCGTTCGCCATCCAGAGGGGGTCGGGCTTGCCCTGGTAGCTCGTCGAGACGATCATCGCGGCGACCGCGCCGGCGCCCATGCCGAGGGTCGTCACGAGGGCGACGCGACCGAGCGCGGCACCCATGAACTCCAGACCGCCGCTTTCGGTGGTCGCGAGGACGGTCGCCTGCGTGCCGACGTTGAAGCCGTACCAGCCGAACGCGAGGATGAGCGTGCCGAGGACGGCGAGCAACATCGAGTGGCCCGGGATGGGCTGGCTGTTGCCGTTCGCGTCGAAGCGGCCCTTACGCGGGCCGACCATCTTCGCGCCGACGAGACCGGCGACGCCGCCGCACATGTGGACGACGGTCGCACCGGCGAAGTCAAGGTAGCCGACGCCGAGGGCGGCACCGATGTAGCCGCCACTCGAGAGGAGGCCGCCGGACCACGTTATGCCCTGCACGACGGGGTAGATGAACCCCGTGATGGTCGCCGCGAAGACGATGTACGCGCGGAAGTCCATGCGCTCTGCGACCGCGCCCGAGACGATGGTGGCGGCGGTCATGGCGAAGACGGCCCCGAAGAGCCAGTCAATCCACGCGCCGGAGTCGCCGATGTACGAGAACGCGGCGGCGACGTCGAAGCCGCCGGACGACGTGAGGCCGCCGACGATTGTCGCGACCCCCGCGCCGACGAGGAAGTAGACGAGCACGCCGAGCGCCCAGTCGGTCATGTTCTTCATCAGCACGTTGCCCACGTTCTTCGCGCGTACCTGCCCTGCCTCTAAGAGCGCGAAGCCCGGTTGCATGAAGAAGATGAGGAACGAGACGACGAGGATCCAGACGTAGTTGACCCCCTGCGCAATAACGCCCGGGTCGACCTGGAGCGGTATCACGACTGACCACCCCATGCGGTCTCCGGTGACCGTTCAGTTACTTTTTCTCCGTATCCGTGTGGATTCTGGTGCTTCATCACGGTTCGGCTTCATGGTGAGTCAGTACATAAAGTGTGGGGTTGGTTTTGTCAAATTTAGCAAGGCGTAATACCACAACTGCACAAAATAGGCTAGAATATTACGCATATAAGGTTGTATATCGTCCAAGGATTTTGAGATTCTCCGGAGTTCGGTGGACGAACGTTCAGGAAAATGTTGCCTAACAAGTGTGTTTTGGCCGTGCGCGCCCTGGTATCGTTTCCCGTGGTTCGGCCCTCGAACCGCGTCGTTCCGCGGGTCGAGCGGCCGTCCGAGAGCCGGCCGGCTCACCCGCCCGCCGTCTCAGTCGAGTTGCCGCGCGACGCGCTCTGCGAAGTACGTGATGATGAGGTCTGCGCCCGCTCGCTTCATCGACAGAAGCGACTCGCGGGCGACCGCGTCGAGGTCCAGCCAGCCCTTCTCGGCGGCGGCGTGGAGCATCGCGTACTCGCCGGAGACGTTGTAGGCGGCGACCGGGTGGTCGTAGCCCTCGCGGATGGCGCGGACGATATCGAGATACGGCAGGCCCGGCTTGACCATCAGCACGTCCGCGCCCTGTTCCACGTCGAGTGCGACTTCGCGAAGCGCCTCGCGGGCGTTCGCCGGGTCCATCTGGTAGTGTCGTCGGTCGCCGAACGCCGGCGCGCCGTCGGCCGCGTCGCGGAAGGGACCGTAGAAGGCGCTCTCGTACTTCGCGGCGTAGGACATGATTGGTATCTCGTCGTGGCCGGCGTCGTCGAGCGCGGCGCGAATCGCGCCGACCATCCCGTCCATCGAGGCCGAGGGTGCGACCATGTCCGCGCCCGCCTCGGCGTGGGAGACGGCCGTCTCCGCGAGCAGGTCGAGCGTCGGCCCGTTTTCGACCGTCAGCGTCGGGTCGTCCTCGGCGTGGTCCTCCAGCACGCCGCAGTGGCCGTGGTCGGTGTACTCGCAGAGACACACGTCGGTGATGACGTAGGCGTCCGTCTCGGCGGTGATGGCGCGGACGGCCTCCTGTACGACCCCGTTTCGCGCGTACGCGCGAGACCCCTCGGGGTCCTTCGACTCGGGGATGCCGAAGACGATGACGGCCTCGACGCCGGCCTCGCGCACCTCGGCGACGCGGTCGGCCGCCTCGGCGACGGGCACGCGCTCGTGGCCCGGCATGGACTCGATGGGGACGCGCTCGTCGGTCGTCGCGTCGACGAAGACGGGCGCGACGAGGTCGGTCGCGTCGAGCGTCGTCTCCGAGACGAGCGGGCGAATCCCGTCGGTTCGAAGCCTGCGGGGGCGGTCGGTGAACTCCATACGCGGGGTTCGGTCGGCGGCGGCAAAATGCCGTCGCTCCCGTCGGTTCGCGCCGCGTTATCCAAACCATAATGAACACGATGCCGCTCGAAACACACAGGACATGAGTGCCTTCACCGCCCAACTCCCCCACTTCCTCCGGGACCTCCTCGCGTCGGACCTCGCCCTCGTCGCCCTCTTTTTCGTGTTCGTACTGGAGGGCGCGATGCTCCTCTACGTCGCGCCGAGCGAACTCCTCGTACCCGGGGCGCTGGCGCTGGTCGGCGACCGACTGTTGCTCCCGATTCTCGGCGTCGCCGTGCTCGGCGCGACCGTCGGTCAGGTCGGGCTGTTCCTCGTCGCCAAGCGGGGCGGCCGCGAGTACCTCCTGTCGCGGTCGTGGTTCCGCGTGAGCGAAGACTCACTCGACCGGTTCGACGGCTGGTTCGACCGCTGGGGACCCGTCGTCGTTCCGCTGAGCAACGCGATGCTGTTCACGCGCGGGATGCTCACCGTGCCGGCCGGGCTGTCCGGGATGTCGGCGAAGCGGTTCCTCGCGCTCTCGGCGCTCGGGACCGTCGCGTTCGAGAGCGCGCTCGCGGCGCTGTACGTGTTCGGTGGTCAGGTACTCGCGTGAGCGGACGCGGGGCCGCGCGAGGCGACCCGGCGCGGCGACGGTAGGCAGGCGCTAGTGGAGGGACTGCCGTGGAGCGGCCGTCACTTTGTTCGGTTAATATCGAGTTTTTCCTTCAGGGCGGCGAGTTCCTCGGATTCGGCGAGTTCCTCGACCCGCTTGCGGAAGTGTCGCTCGCAGAGGCCGACCTTAATGTGGTCTTTCTCGGCGGCGTATGCGGCCTCACGGTCGCAGTAGTGACACTGCATACCGCCCCTTCAGTTCCGATAGGATTTAACTCTACGCCCCACGGCACGTTCCGAGTTATTCACGGACTAACACGGTTAGAGACCGTCTACCGCCGCGGCGAACCGGGCGAAGTCGGTCTCCGGCGGCCCGGCGCGACCGAGCGTCTCGTCGTGGGCGTCGCTCCCGCCCGTGGCGAGCAGGCCGTAGCGCTCGATGGCCTCCTCGACGAGGTCGCAGTCGACGTCGAACCCGTAGGGGTAGTAGCGCTCGACGGCGTCGAGGTCGGCACAGAGTTCGAGCGCGCCGGCGGGGTCGCGGTAGCGAAACGGGTGTGCGAGGCCGACCACGTCGCAGGCGTCTCGGAGGGCCGAAACGCCGTCGTCGAACGTCGGGAGTTCGCGCGCGACGTAGCAGGGGCCGTCCGCGCCGATGAGTTCGTCGAACGCGCCCTGGTAGTCGTACGGAGCCTCGCTGGCGTCGACGGCGCGGGCGACGTGGGGTCGGCCGACCCCGTCGTGGATGTCGATGTCGAGGTCGACCCCGGTTTCCGCTTCGACCGCCGCGACGATTTCGCGCGCCCGCTCGACGCGGTTGCGCTGGAGTCGTTCGACCACCTCGACGAGGGCGGGTCGCTCCCTGAGGCCGTAGCCGAGGAGGTCGACCCGGCGGTCGCCGGCGTCGACGCGCAGTTCGATGCCGCGGACGACTGTCACGCCGTCGCGTTCGACCACCGGCGCGTCGAGGTCCGGGTGATAGCGGTCGTGGTCCGTCACGGCCACCACGTCCACCCCGCCCGCGCGGGCCGCGTCGGGGAGCGCGTCGATGGTGAGCCGGCCGTCCGAGGCGGTCGTGTGGAGATGGAGGTCCGCGACCGGCGGGCTGTCGTCCATGCATCGTGGTCGGAGCGAGGGGGAGACAAACGTTGCGCCCCGAACGTCATTAAGGACAATTAAGGACTCCAATGCCACTAATCAAATACATGGAAAATCATTAAGGATGGTGAGAGTTCATGTGTGGGTGTAATGCGCCTGAACGGACTCGGCGACGCCATCGATCGCCACGAATACCCGATTAGCTCGACCGACTTCGCCCAGCGGTACGGCGACAAAGTAATCGAGCTACAGAACGGCCAGGAGACCGTCGCACAGATTCTGGCCCGTCTCGGCGACGAGACGTACACGTGCCCGCAGGACGTGCGGGACGCCCTCTTCACCGGCGTCGGCCACGAGGCAATCGGTCGTCGGTACTACAGCGACCGCGACCCCTCCCCGCTCGGTGAGAACGGACCAGAGATGGTCTCGTTCTGAGGTCGGCCCCGTCTCACTCCGATTTTTCTTTCTGACCGTGACTCCCGAGCCGTCGGCTCGCCGTTTCGCTCGTTAGTTCGTTGATTCGACCGCACTCCCGTCGCTCGTTGGCGGAGGCGGACGACAGCCGAATAGAGCGACCCCGTCAGTCAGAGAGCCACGGCAGGTCCACCGGAACGGACCCCTTCGAGTAGCCTTCGACCTCGCCCGACGGCCGGAGGCGGAAGACGACGGCCGGTCGGTGCCGAACGTCGGGCCGTTCGCCCATGATGGCGGCCCAGTCGTCGTCGGGGAACGACGAGCAGTCGACGAACAGCGTCACGCCGCCGCCGTGTTCGGCGAGTTGGCCCTCGCCGTTGGTCTTGGTCTGCGCCGTGTCGCGGATGGCGGCGATGGGGTTGCTCACGGAGCGTCGGTTCGGCGGGAGCGGGCGCGTCACCTCGATGAGCGCGCCGCCCGCGGGGGTGTTCTCCGCGCGGAAGTCGATGGAGTGGCCGGTCGTCACGGCGATTTCGGGCGTGATGTCGTACCCCGCCTCGTCGAGGAGGTACGCCACGTCGAACTCGCCCATCGCCGCGGCCATCCGTATCGGGTCGAAGTACTCCGAGGTGCCGAGCTTTCCGGCCATGACCTCGCGGTACTCGTCGAGGACGCCCGTGGCGAAGAACGACTCGTAGAACGCAAGCGCCTCCTCGCGGGTCGCGTCGGGGAAGCCCGCGGCGTGGTCGCGGAAGAACTCGCGGGTCGTCTCGCGGCCGTCCTTCGAGAGGAACACGGGGAGGAAGAACCACGAGAGATGCGGATAGGGCTTCAGCCACGGCGACTGGTCGAACAGCTCGGCGATGAGTTCGCGCTGGGCCCACCGGGAGACCTCGAAGGGAGCCTCGGCGAAGCCCTCCTTGTCGGTCCGCCACAGCGAACTCGGCGTCTCCGTGTTGCCTATCCAGTAGGCGTGGTCGTCGGACCACGCGAACAGCGCGGTGTCGCCGTTGTCCATGTCGAACCGTCGGGCCTCGTAGCCGTCGGGCGGTGCGTACCACGGCGCACCCATCTCGGCACCGAGGTTGGCGTCGAGCGGCTGGAAGACGTCGCGGGTGATGCGCGACTCGTCCCAACGTCCGGGGGCGTAACGAAAGCGAAGCGGGCGTGCCACACACGGTGTAGTTCGGCGATTGCTTTTACCCTTTCCCGCCGCGGCTCCAGATTTCGGTCCCATCCCCCCCGTCTCCGGGTTCGGGTCGCCCGGACCGCCACGAACATCACGGTTGTGAATGTCTCCGATAGCTATATGTGCTACAGCCACACATGGTAAGTCGAACCATGTCAATGGGGGCATACGACGAAGCCGAACACGAACGCCGCGAGCGGATGACGAGTCAGGTCGAACCCGGGACCGACGACGACCGGAAGACCTACCGCGGCAGTGTCGAGTACGACTCCGGCGACTCGACCGACGCGCTACTCGAACAGTTCAAGCGGATGAAGTCCCACGACTGACCCGTTCCTCACGTCCTGTTCCTGCGTCCCTCACGTCCTCGTCAGCGCCGCCGCCGTCACCGAGACGACGGTCACGGCGACGACGTGTCCGCCGACCGCGAGCAACAGCACCGGCTGGTCCGCGACGAACGGGAGCAACAGCACCTGCGCGACCGCGAACCCGACGTTTAGCAGGTTCACTCGCCTGACCGTCTTCGCGGTCGGACCGTCGAACCGATAGCGGACGGCTCCCCAGAGGCCGACGACCGCCGCCCACCACGACGTGCCGATTCGGTAACAGAGGTCCCAGAGGACGAGCAGTGTCAGGTAGACCACCACGACCGGCGGCTCGGGGCCGAACAGCGTCGTCATGAGCGGCGTTCCCGGTTGCCGGGGGTCGAAGACGAACAGGTGCGTCACGAGCGCGACGAACGCGAGCACGCCGAGCACGACTTCGATGCTCGACCCGAAAAGCAGGCGTCGATAGGGCGCGGGCACTCTCGCGGCGCGGGTCCACTCGCCCATGCGGAGCATCACGACGCTCCCCGCGGCCGCGACGACGATGGCCGCGGTGCCCGCGACCGCCGCGGCCCACAGGTCGTACACCCACGCGAACACGAGCACCGCGACCTCGAAGACGGCGATTTGGAGGGCGATAGCGCCCGCCTCGCCGATGTTCACGCCCGGGAGCGCGCCGACGATGCTCTCGTACACCCACGTCTCGCCGTACTCCGGGGCGTCGTTCATATCCCGCTCCTACGGCCCCGCGGTATATCAATCGCCGCCGCGCTGGAGGCGTTCGGGACGCGCGGGCGGGCGGTTCGCGTCCCGCTCACGTCGGGGTCGTCGGTTCCGGCTCCGGTTCCGCGGCGTTCTCTCGGGTTCCGCGCTCCTCGCGGAGCGCCCGCTCGACGGCGGCGTCGAACGGCGTCTCCTCTACCTCGACGATGTCGCGGATGCGGTCGTCGCCGACGACGACGGGGTTTTTCAGCCCCTCGATGAGCGGCCGGGCCACGCCCGTGTCCACGTCGGTCACGAGCCCAATCCAGTACGACGAGAGCCGCGGCGTCAACACGGGCACGGGGACGATTCGGGGCGCGTGACCCAACTGCGCGCCGACGCGCTGGAGCATCTCCCGGTAGGTGAACACGTCCGGGCCGCCGATTTCGTAGGTCTCGCCCGCCGTCTCGGGGTGGTCGAGGACGCCCGCGAGGTAGGCGACCACGTCCGCGATGGCGATGGGCTGACACCGCGTCTCGACCCACTGCGGCGTCACCATGACCGGGAGGCGCGTGGCGAGCTGGCGGACCATCTCGAAGCTCGCGCTCCCCGCGCCGACGATGATGGCCGCCCGGAGCGTCGTGAGCGCGGGCGCGCCCGACGCGAGGATGTGTTCGACCTCGCGGCGCGACCGCAGGTGCGCCGAGAGCCGATCGCGGTCCTCGCCGAGGCCGCCGAGGTAGACGATTCGCCCGACGCCGGCGGACTCGGCCGCGTCGACGAAGTTGCGGGCGGCGAGTCGGTCGCGCGCCTCGAAGTCGCCGCCGGCGTGCATCGAGTGGATGAGGTAGTACGCCGCGTCGACGCCCGCCATCGCGGGGTCGAGCGTCGCCGGCTCGAAGATGTCGCCTTCGACCACGTCCGCGCCGGGCGGACCGTCGTAGCGCGCCGCGTCGCGGACGAAGACGACCACGTCGTGGCCGGCGTCGAGGAGGAGGGGAACGAGGTGCCGGCCGACGAACCCGGTCGCCCCGGTCACGAGAACTCTCATGATACACGGTAGCGTCGCTCACGATGTTAACGTATCGCCCGTCAGACCCGCCGGCAACTGCCCGGTCCCTGCCGGTCACCCGCCGCCTCCTCTCCCCCCGTCACCCGCGGCTTAGTCGCCGCCGCGAACCGCGTCCCACCCGGGCGTCTCCGGCGCGCCGCGAGCGACTTCGACCTCGTCGGGGTCGGGCGCGTCGGCGGCCGCGCTCCCGAGGCGACCGGCGACCGCGTTCCACGCGGCGACGGTCTCGCCCGCCCACGACTCGCTTTCGAGCGTCTTCGCACGCGCCCGCGAGGCGCGTTCCTCGTCCACCTCGGTCGAACCGGGGTGCGACCCGACCGCGACGCCGACGAACTCCGCGCGGTCCTCCGGAGTCAGGTCGCGGGTTTCGAGGTGTTCGATAGTTCCCGCCAACCGCTCGGGCTCGGGGTGGACGAACAGTTTCGCGCCGAGGGCGTGGGGACCGAGGAGCAGGCCGTGGAGGTCGTCCGGGGCCGCGTCGTCCAGCAGGCGCTCGCCGCCGTGGTGTCGCTCGACGCGCTCGCACTCGGTCTCCTGTTCGAGGACGAGGTTGTGACCGGGGTACTCGGCGCACTCGTCGGGGTAGAACTCGGTGTCGTGGATGCGGCACTGGAGGGTCTCGGGGTCGAGAAACGCGCAGGCGCGGAGCCACGTCCGCTCCAGTCCGAACGGCGCGACGGGTTTCGGCG
Organism: Haloferax sulfurifontis ATCC BAA-897; assembly: GCF_000337835.1. Taxonomy (GTDB): domain Archaea; phylum Halobacteriota; class Halobacteria; order Halobacteriales; family Haloferacaceae; genus Haloferax; species Haloferax denitrificans. The sequence goes on from NZ_AOLM01000025.1 coordinate 114,044, forward strand.
GCTTCCGCATCCCGACGAAGAACGCGGGATTTCCGTCGATGGCCGCGAGTTCGACGCCGTCGATTTCGACGCCCTCGCCCGGTGGGGCTTCCCACAGCCGCGGGGTGAGGGAGTCGCCGAGTCCCGCCGCCACGAAGTCACGAATCTCGTCGCGGGTCAGCGGGACGAGGTTGTACGTGTCGTCGAGCGGCGCGCGCGGCCCGCGGCGCTCGTGGTCGAGCGCGACCGGCGCGACCGGCCGCCAGTCGATACAACACCCCGCACAGCCTTCGCAGTCGACGCGCATGCCGCGAAAGTTATACGCCAGCCGACAAGAAGCTCCCGGCGGCACGGCGACGCCGGTCGATTCCGGCCCCGACGACGCGGCGGGGCGCTTTTGCCGCCTCGGGCCTTCGGTTCTCTCATGACCTCCGAACCGTGCGACGCCTGCGGGAAGGGCGTCCGCATCGCCGGCGGCATCGGCGACCTCTGGAACTTCCCCACGTCCTCGTCCGGCGGGATGACGCTGGAACTCGTCGACGGCTCCGAGCACTTCCTCTGTTTCGACTGCATGGAGCGACTGCCGGGCGACCGCGAACCGACGGCCGAAGACGTGGCGGCGCTCTAACGCTCGCTTCCGTCGCCCGCTTCGACTGCGACACGAGACAGAGGCGTCCGAACCGAAAGCGGTCGTCGAGTTTCGTCTACCACGATGTGATAAAGTATAACCCACAATCACGATTACTACCGTTTAAGCCGTAACCGAGAGGTTGCGGCGTCAAGACCCACCGCCGGACGAAGTTGGACGGACTCTCCCGTTAATCCTTAATCCAGTTAACGTTGGGAGCCCGCTCTGGTGGACTCTGAGCCGTGGGCAGACTACGCGAAAATGTCCACAGAAAGTGGAGGAGGTATCCTCCGTCGGCGGTGGGCTACGCTGAGCAAGAAGTTCAGTTCCCTTTCAACGTGGGAGAAACTGAGCAGGGCACGCGAGGTCCTGAAGACGGCCTACTGGCTGTTGAAAGTCCTCATCGCCCTCAGTACCCTCGTGGTACTCCTGTAGAGGCGTAGTCCACTACGAAGAATCGGCTCCAGAATATAAGGGGAACATTCCCTTTCGTCCCGATACCTCTCTGGAACCGTTACAATTATATTCGAAACTGGCGTAGCTGTACTTGGATTAAGGATTAACGGGAGAGTCTGAGTAGCCGTTTATTGGACTCTTCCACCTCAACGCTTCTGAGCCGCGGCTTCACTCGCCAACGCGTACCTGTGGTCAATCCTCGGAGGCCTTCGTCCGCTCGAACAGCTTGGGCTGTACCGTTCTTCCAGCACCCGTCATACCGCTTCTGGAGGGGAGCGGTGGATTTAGGCCCGTCCGAGGACTCCATCGACCGTGGACCCGTCGCGCATCATCGACTCGTTTCCGGCCCCCAGTTTCCGCGGCGCGCAGGAGCGGGCCCTGCGTGACATCCGCGACGCCTTCGCCGACGGCAACGACGTGGTCTTGGTCCGCGCGCCGACCGGGAGCGGCAAGTCGCTTCTCGCCCGCGCCATCGCGGGGTCGGCGGCGACCGTCGACGAGACCTCGCCCGCGCAGGCGACCGACGCCTACTACACGACCCCGCAGGTGTCGCAACTGGACGACGTGGCCGAGGACGACCTGCTTTCGGACCTCAAGATAATCCGCGGCAAGTCGAACTACAACTGCATCGTCTGCGGGGAGGAAGACACCCCCGTCGACCGCGCTCCCTGCGCCCGCAAGCGCGGCTTCGACTGCTCGGTCCGGCACCGCTGTCCGTACTTCTCCGACCGCGCCATCGCGTCGAACCGCCAAATCGCGGCGATGACGCTCGCGTACTTCATGCAGACCGCCGGCTCCGACGTGTTCCGAAAGCGCGACGTGGTCGTCGTCGACGAGGCCCACGGTCTGGCCGAGTGGGCCGAGATGTACGCGACGATCGACCTGAAGCCCCGGACCGTGCCGGTGTGGGACGACATCGGCGTCCCCGACGTGGCGGCCGCGGGCGACCCCGTCGAGCGCGCCTCGCGCTTCGCGGAGGCGCTCGTCGGCGTCTGCAAGCGCGAGAAAGACGAGTTGCTGACGAAGTCCGAACTGACGCCCGAGGAGGCCGCCCGCCGCGACCGCCTGCAGGAACTCATCGGCGAACTGCAGTGGTTCGTCGAGGACTACCGCGACCCCCAGAGCCCGACGACGTGGGTCGTCGACCAGCACGACGGCGAGGGGTCGCCCATCGCCATCAAGCCGCTCGACCCCGCGAAGTACCTCAAACACACCGTCTGGGACCGCGGGAACAAGTTCGCGCTCCTGTCGGCGACCATCCTCAACAAGGCGGCGTTCTGCCGCTCTGTCGGCCTCGACCCCTCGAAGGTCGCGCTCGTGGACGTCGAACACACCTTCCCCGTCGAGAACCGGCCGCTGTACGACGTGACACAGGGGAAGATGACCTACGAGCACCGCGACGAGACGCTCCCCAAAATCGCCCGGCTCGCCGTTCGCCTGATGGCGAAACACCCCGACGAGAAGGGGCTGATTCACTGTCACTCCTATGCGATTCAGGCTGAGCTTCGCCGCCGGCTCGCCGAGATGGGTCTCGGCAACCGCGTTCGCGGCCACGACCGCGACGACCGGAACGTCGAACTGGAGACGTGGAAGGCGACCGACCGCCCGAAGGTGTTCCTCTCGGTGAAGATGGAGGAGGCGCTGGACCTGAAAGGCGACCTCTGTCGCTGGCAGGTGCTCTGCAAAGCGCCGTATCTCAACACGAACGACTCCAGAGTCGCCCGCCGGCTCGAAGACGGCCAGTGGGCGTGGTACCGCCGCGCCGCCCTCCGAACCGTGATTCAGGCCTGCGGCCGGGTCGTGCGCGCGCCCGACGACTACGGCGACACCTACGTCGCCGACAGCAGTCTGCTCCAACTGTTCGACAAGACGCGGACCGACATGCCCGACTGGTTCGCGGCGCAGGTCGACCGGATGTCGGAACCGGACCTCCCCGAGTTCGACCCCGTCGCGGCCGGCGGCCGCGGGGGGAACGCGGGCGACGCGGTCGGCGGGACCGCGAACCTCGGCGGCTCGACGAGCCGGTCGTCCGGAGCGTCGGGTGCGGGCTCCGGCTCGCGGCGCGACTCGACTCGCGGTTCGGGTTCTTCGGGAAGTCGTGCGGGCGGCTCCGGTGGCGCGTCGGCCGGCGGTTCCGGTGGTCGCAAAAGCGGCGGCTCGGCCGATGGCTCGGACGACGGCGGCCGGAGCAACCACCCGCTTTCCGACGTGTGGGGCGAGTGACTACAGGAAGAGGGTGGCCCCAGAGAACAGCGCCGACCCAATCATGAGCGCGACGAGCGTCAGCGCGAGGAACTGCTGTCTGTCCATGGGCGTGCGACGGTCGGTCGGTAATTAACGTTTCTGAACCGGTTTCCACGAGTGATAACCGCGTCCCGCCGAGCAAAACCCGCCCTCCCGGTGTCATGCCATCTCGTCCCGTTCGAGAGGCAAAAATCGCCACAGTGTCCAAGAGAGCCGCCGCCTCCGATACATTTTCTCAATGATTGTTAATGCTCTTAGTCGTTTACCGAACGAGTCTCGGATATTTGGTGACGTATGTAAAGCTATAGTTCACCTAACTTTGTCTTTGACACGCTTTCTCACGAAATAGTTAACACCAATGCCCCTGAATGGTGGAGTATCGGCCATGCACACCAACGCACTCGCCACGGCGATGACACTGTATCGTAGTGGGGCACTCACACTCTCGCAGGCGGCCGCTCGCTCCGGCTACTCCGAAGACGACCTGCTTCTCGCCCTCCAGCGCCACGGCGTGCCCGTCCACGAAGACGACGCTCCGGCCGCGTCCCTCTCGGCGGACCGGCCGGCCAGCGCCGACTGATTCTGCTCCGTCGTTCGATTGTCGCCCGTTTCCCAGCGACCGCGCTCTCGGTTTTGTCGCCGATTCGGACCGCGAGCCGTAAAAAGCGCACACGCCGTCGTCGCCGCGTTCCGCCTCTCTCCTGGTTGTTCTCCGCTTATTCTTCGTCTTCGTCGTCGACGACTTCCTCGGGGAGGATGTGCAGTCCCGACCGGCTCTTGAGGACCGGCACCATCGCCGCGTCGGGGTCGAAGTAGTCCGGCCGCGGGATGGTCTTCGCCTCGTACGTCTCGGGGTCGAGCACCTGCACGGCGTGTTCGTCCTCGACGGTGACGACGGTGGTCTCCTCCGCGTCCTCGACGGAGCCGAGGTCCTCGGCCTCGGGGCGCTCGCCCTCCTCGAACTCCGACTCGTAGGGGTCGCCGGAGGTGAGGCGCGTCCCTTTGAGGCGGCCGCGGTTGCTCCGCACGAGGACCGGCCCGTCGCCGTCCTCGGGGTCGATGACGTCGCCGGCGGTGTACCGCGGCAGGCGGGCGACGAACGTGACTCGGTAGACCTCGTTGCCGTCGCCGTCCTCCGTGACGAGCGTCGGGTGCTCCTCGATGGTGCCGCCGAAGCGCTCGCGAATCTGCTTCGCGACGCCGCTTCCCATCTTGTTGGTCGAAATCTTGATGTTCGGGCCGTTGGGCGTCCGCTTGATACTCGAGATGAACGCGTCTCGGTCGCCTTTCTCCTCGCGTTCCGCGATGTAGGACTCGGCGATTTCGATTGCCGTCTCGGCCTCCTCCGTCGTCGGCGTCCGGTCGTCGGCGCGGACCTGCACGAGGCTGGCGAAGTAGCCGCCGGCGATGCGACCACAGCGCTGGCACGTCTCGCGGGCGATGCTCACCGGGACGACGATAGACTCCTCCAGCGGCGTGCCGCGGACGACGCCCGAGAAGTGACAGTGCATTCGGATGTTGTTCTCGTCGACCTGCTCGGGCTCGACGCCCCAGCGGACCTCCTCGGCGTTGAGGTGGACGCCGAGGGAGTTCGACACCTCCTCGATGGCGATGTCGGTGTAGTCGCGCGCGCCGACGTCGACCCACCGGTTGCCCCGGTGAATCGCGCCGCACTGCGCGCAGACGCGGACCTGCACCTCGTCGGGCGCGTCCACGAGGTCGAAGTCCTCGAAGTAACACGAGTCACAGAGCACGTCGTCTCGCTCGCGCGGCATCCCGGGGAGCGGTTCCGGCCGCTCCGGAACCGGGTCGCCGCACCGAGGGCAGAAGTCGCGGGATTCGCTCATTGACGGCTCTAGTCCGTTCGACCGCTTAAGTTCGGCGTCACGGCGCGACGGCGAGCGTCGGCCGTCGTCGCCCGAGCGCGACCTCCGGCCGCCGCCGACGCGTCTCAGTGCTCGCCCGCCCCGTCGCGCAGGTACGACGCGGCCTCCTCGTCGGACACCTGCGCGAAGTCGCGGTAGAACGCGCCGACGGCCCCGAACGCCTCCGGCGACTCGACCGCGACGACCGCGTCGCACTCGGCTTCGAGCTCCGAGAGCGTGTGCGGCGGCCCGACCGGGACCGCGAGGACGACGCGCTCTGCGTCCCCGGCGACGACCTGCCGCAGGCACGCCCGGGCGGTCGCGCCCGTGGCGACGCCGTCGTCGACGACGACCACGCGCTTTTCGGCCACGTCGGGAAGCGGGTCGCCGCCGCGGTACAGAGAGACCTTCTCTCTGGCCGCCTCGGCCTCGCGCTCGCGCTCGCGGTCGAGGTAGTCGTCGCCCACGTCGAGATACGAAAGCAGGTCCTCGTTCCACCACGCGCTCCCGTCGCCGGCGACCGCCCCCACGGCGAGTTCGGGGTTGTCCGGCGCGCCGACCTTGGACGCGACGACCACGTCCAGCGGCGCTCTGAGGCGGTCTGCGACCTCTCTGCCGACGGGGAGGCCGCCGCGCGGGATGGCCAACACGAGGTCCGCCGTCTCTTCTCGCTCGTCGAGCAGGTCCGCCAGCCGGCGGCCCGCGTCTTCCCTATCGGCGAACATGTCACCCCGAGCTACGCGCTCCCGCGGCAAAACGGTGTGTCCCGATTCTTCACGATTCGGACGGTCGCGTGCGAGGGCTTCGCACTCCAACAGCGTTTATTAGCCGGATTACTAATCACGTGGTATGAACTGGAAACCGGACTGGGGACTTCGCGGGCGGATGGCGCTCACGATGTTCCTCCTGTTCGCCCTCTACATCGTCTTCGCGGGGGTGTTGTTCGCCTACTTCCAGAGCCTCGCCGTCATGGCCGGGTTCATGGGCGTCTTCCTCTTCGCGCAGTTCTTCTTCAGCGACAAAATCGCGCTGTACAGCATGGGCGCGTCCGTCGTCGACGAGGACGACGGCCCGCAGGCGCGGAAGCTCCACGCGATGGTCGGTCGGCTCTCTCAGCAGGCGGACCTCCCGAAGCCGAAGGTCGCCATCGCCGACACGCGCGTCCCGAACGCCTTCGCCACGGGTCGCTCCCAGAAGAGCTCGGCCGTCTGCGTCACGACCGGCCTGATGGACACCCTCGACGACGACGAGCTGGAGGGCGTCATCGCCCACGAGCTCGCGCACGTGAAGAACCGCGACGTGATGGTCATGACCATCGCGTCGTTCCTCTCCAGCATCGCCTTCCTCATCGTCCGCTGGGGCTGGTTCTTCGGCGGCGACCGCGACAGACAGAACATGCCGGTCATCGTCGCCATCCTCGCGTCGCTCGTCGTCTGGATAATCTCGTATCTCCTGATTCGGGCGCTGTCGCGGTACCGCGAGTACGCCGCCGACCGCGGGGCCGCCGTCATCACCGGCCGCCCCTCGGCGCTGGCGTCCGCGCTCCTCAAGATTTCGGGCCGGATGGACAACGTCCCGAAGCGCGACATGCGCGACACCTCGGAGATGAACGCGTTCTTCATCATCCCCATCAAGTCCGACTTCATCGGCCGCCTGTTCAGCACCCACCCCTCCACCGAGAACCGCGTCGAGCGCCTCCGCGACATGGAGCGCGAGATGGAGACCGTCTAAGCGCCGATGGGGCTGTTCGATTCATTCCGCGCCATGCTCGGCATCAGCGCCGAGTCCGACGCGACCACCAAGGCGGACCCCGAGGACCTCTTCGGGATGAGCACGGCGTACCTCACGATGGAGGCCGACCTCCGATTCGACTCGGCCGACGAGGCGGCGCTGTGTTTCTCCTCCGTCGACAGCACCGACTTCGCCGACACCGTCGACGCCGTGGAGGACATCCTCACCGCCGGAAGCGAGGAGACGGGCACCGAGTTCCGCCGGCACACCGACGGCCACGGCTACAACTGGGTCGTCCTCGCCGACGACGACCCCGAGGACCTCGTGACGAGCGTCCACTTCGCGGCCGACGAGTTCATCGAGCGCGGCTACGGGTCGCGCCTGCTCGCCGCCCTGTTCGGCTTCGAGCGCGACGGCGACCGCGCCTACTGGATTTACTCGTTCCGCCGCGGGGCGTACTACCCCTTCGCCCCGCAGGGAACCTCGACGCGGAACCAGAGCCTGGAGTTCAAACTCGAATCCGTCCTCGACGGCGAACTCGAAATCGAAGACGACGAGAGCTACTGGTACCCGCTGTGGCCGTCGACGCCGAACGGCCACCCGTGGGACTGACCACGCTCGCCTGACTCGCTCGCGACCGACCTTTTCGATTCGGTTTTACTTTCACGCTAGCCCGCGCTCCCGGTCGGTTCGGCGCGTCCCCCGTTTCTGTTCCGCTCTGTCCGTTCCTTCGCGACATCGCCCTTGAACCTCCGCGATAGCCTGTCTCACAGCCCCGCCGCGTCTCTCGATTTCACTTTCACCTCGCTGTTAACGAGGGTTTATGAGGGTATAGGCGGAACGACTGGGTATGGCAGAAGACGACCTCGAAAGTCTCCCCGGCGTCGGCCCGGCGACGGCCGACAAACTCACAGACACCGGCTACGACAGCTATCAGTCCATCGCGGTCGCCAGCCCCGGCGAACTGTCGAACAAGGCCGATATCGGCTCCAGCACGGCCTCCGACATCATCAACGCGGCCCGCGACGCCGCCGACGTCGGTGGCTTCGAGACCGGTTCGATGGTCCTCGAACGACGCCAGCAAATCGGCAAGCTGAGCTGGCAGATCGACGAAGTCGACGAACTCCTCGGCGGCGGCCTCGAAACGCAGTCCATCACCGAGGTGTACGGTGAGTTCGGTGCCGGGAAGTCCCAGATTACGCACCAGCTCGCGGTCAACGTCCAGCTTCCGCCCGAGCAGGGCGGCCTCGGCGGCGGGTGTATCTTCATCGACTCCGAGGACACGTTCCGCCCGGAGCGTATCGACGACATGGTCCGCGGCCTCGAAGACGACGTGCTCGAAGCCACGCTCGAAGACCGCGGAATCGAAGGCTCGGTCGACGACGAAGAGACGATGCAGGCGCTCGTCGACGACGTCCTCGACAAGATTCACGTCGCCAAGGCGTTCAACTCCAACCACCAGATTCTCCTCGCCGAGAAGGCCAAGGAACTCGCCGGCGAACACGAGGACACCGAGTGGCCGGTCCGTCTCCTCTGTGTGGACTCGCTCACCGCCCACTTCCGCGCCGAGTACGTCGGCCGCGGCGAGCTCGCGGAGCGCCAGCAGAAGCTCAACAAGCACCTCCACGACCTGATGCGCATCGGCGACCTGTTCAACACGGGCATCCTCGTGACGAATCAGGTCGCGTCGAACCCCGACTCCTACTTCGGCGACCCGACCCAGCCCATCGGTGGCAACATCCTCGGCCACACCTCGACGTTCCGCATCTACCTCCGCAAGTCCAAGGGTGACAAGCGTATCGTCCGCCTCGTGGACGCGCCGAACCTCGCCGACGGCGAGGCCATCATGCGCGTGCAGGACGCCGGTCTCAAGCCCGAGTAAGCCGTCGCTCGGTCGGCCGGTTTCACACGACTCCACGGTCTCCGTTCCCCCACAGCCCCTCCGTCTCACCCCACATTCTCCCCGTCGTCTCGTCTCCCCGAGCGGCCGCCCCGTCTCGCGGTTCTCACAATGTTGGAAACAGATTGCAATACTATCCCGTCGGCGGCCCATCGTTTAGGTAGGTGAACTCCATGACGCATCGAATCGTAGTCGTTGGCGGTGGCACGGGTGGGACGGTCGTTTCGAACCGTCTCGCCGAGGAACTCGAATCGGAAATCGACGCCGGTGACGTGGAGGTGACGCTCGTCTCCGACGACACGAAACACGTCTACAAGCCGGTGTTCTTGTACGTCCCGTTCGGAGTCGCGGAGCCGGAGGACGGCGTCCGCGACCTGCGGGACCTCGTCGACGAGCGGGTGAATATCGTCACTAACCGCGTCCGCCGGGTCGAAACCGACGAAAAGCGCCTCTACTGTCAGGACGGCGACGAGGTGCTCGACTACGACACGCTCGTCCTCGCGACCGGCGCGAAGCTCGACCCCGACGCAGTCCCCGGCTTCCGGGAGGGCGCACACCACTTCTACAGCGCCGAGGGGGCAGAACGGCTCCGCGACGCGCTCGCGGAGTTCGACGGCGGTCGCCTCGTGTTGAGCGTCGTCGGGACGCCCCACATGTGCCCGGCCGCGCCGCTCGAATTCACGTTCATCGTGGACGACTGGCTCCGGGAACAGGGTCTGCGCGAGGACACGGACCTCGTCTACACCTACCCGATGGAGCGGAGCCACGGGAAGCCCGAGGTCGCCGAGTGGGCCGACCCGATTCTGGCCGAGCGCGGCGTCCGCGTCGAGACCGACTTCGTCGTCGACGCCATCGACCCGGACGAACGGGTCGTCTCAGCGAAAAGCGGCGCGGAAGTGGACTACGACCTGCTGGTCGGCATCCCGCCGCACCGCGGCGACGAGCTCATCGTCGACTCCGGCCTCGGCGACGCCGGCTGGGTCGACGTCGACCAGCGGACCCTCCGCGCGACCGCCGCCGAGGACGTGTACGCCATCGGCGACACGGCGGCGCTCCCAATCCCGAAAGCCGGGAGCGCGGCGCACTTCCAGGCCTTCGCGGTCGCGGAGCGCATCGCCGCGGAAGTCCGCGGCCGCACGCCGACGAAGCGGTACGACGGCAAGACCGTCTGCTTCGTCGAGACCGGCCTCGACGAGGCGTCGTTCGTCTCGTTCGACTACGAGACGCCCGCGACGATGCGCCAGCCGTCGAAGCCCATCCACTGGGCGAAACACGCGTACAACGAATCGTACTGGCTGACCGCCAGGGGGATGCTCTGAGGTGAGACCAATGCAGGACCACGAATCTACCACGACGACCGAACAGCAGGTGCCCGACGAACTCGTCCGGGCCATCGAGAACAACCCGGAAGAGGTCGCGCTCCTCGTCGAGCGGCTCGGCCTCGTCAACGACCTCATCGACGTGCTCGAACTCGGCGTCGGCGCGCTCGACGACGAGATGGTCCGGTCGCTCGCGCGGACCGGCACCTCGCTCGCGGAGGTCGCAGACGACGCTTCCGACCCGGACACTGTCGCCGGGATGAAGCGCCTGCTCCGCGCCGTCGGCGACGCGGAGGACGCGGAGGCGACGCCCGTGGGCGCGGTCGGCCTGCTTCGGGCCACCCGCGACCCCGAGGTCAAGGCGGGCCTCGGCTACCTCGTCGCGCTGGCGGCGGCGCTCGGCGCGGGAACGGACGCAGAATAGCTCGAATCGCGTTCGGCTCGCCGTGTCGCCGCCGGCCGAAGTCGGCTCAGTCGTCGCCGTCTTCGGTCTTCGTCTGCTCGATTTCTATCTCGCCGTCGTGAATCTTCGCGCCGTCCTGTGCGACCTGTCGCGCGAGCACGGCGCACTTGATGCGCATCGGCGAGATGTCGACGCCGAGCATCTCGGTGATGTCGTCGGTGTCCATCGCCTCCAGTTCCGAGAGCGTCGTGCCCGGCAGTCGCTGGGTGAGCATGCTCGCGGACGCCTGACTGATGGCACAGCCATCGCCGGAGAACGCGACGCGCTCTATGGTCTCGCCGTCGTCGGCGAGCTGCACGTCCATCGTAATCGTATCGCCGCAGGAGGGGTTCTCCCCGGTGTGGGTGAACGTCGGCGACTCCAGCCGACCGTGGTTCCGGGGGTTCTTGTAGTGGTCCATTATCTGCTGACGATACATGTCTGAGCCAATGCCCATTGGTGTTCGTCGGGGCTACGCCCGAGCGCCGTAAAAGGATTCCGGGGCCGGCGATTCGGCCGAATTCGTCGCTTACGTCGCGTCCGACGCCGACGCGTCTTCCGCCGCCGGCGCGTCGTACTTCGTCCACTTCTTTTCGACGTCGCGGTTGGCCACGACGACGGTGTCGCCCTCGTCGTTCTCGAAGCGCGTCTTTCGGAGTTCGATGGAGCTGACCGTCCCCGTCACCGGGTCGGCTTTCACCCGGTCGCCGGGGTTGAAGTCGGGGTCCCGAAGCAGGTAGACGCCCGCCACCGTGTCGGCTATCATGTTCGACAGCGCGTAGGAGACGCCCAGCGCGATGAAGCCGGTCGCGGTGCCGAGGCTCGCCGCGATTTCCGTCATGCCGACGATGTTCAACAGCGCGAGCGCCGCGCCGAACCAGAGGAACACGCCCGCGACGGCGACGCCGAGTTCGACCACGAGGTCCTGTTCTTCGGGGTACAGCCCGTCGAGCACGCCGCGGACGACGAACAGCAACGCCCTGATGCCGACGTAGGCGAGCGCGAGGAAGACGACCGCGGTGAGCACCTTCGGCGCGGCGTCCTGCACCGCGGCCCCGAACTCCGCGACGGTCTCCCGGAGCGTCTCGACGAGGAAGCCGGTCAGCGACTGGCGCATACGCTCCGACGACGTGTCAGCGGGATAAAGGCATTGGGGCGACCTCGCCCCAGACACCGCGAAAAACGGACTACTCAGGCGAACAGCTCGCGAGCCGCGTCGATACCGTCGACCAGCGCGTCGATTTCCGCTCTCGTGTTGTAGATGTAGAACGACGCCCGCGTCGAGGCCGCGACGCCGAGTTTGTCGTGGAGCGGCTGGGTGCAGTGGTCGCCGGCGCGGATGGCGACGCCCTGTTCGTTGAGGATGCTGGAGAGGTCGTGGGCGTGGACGCTGTCGAGGTTGAACGCGACGAGGCCGCCGCGGTCGTCGCCCGGCGGGCCGTAAATCTCGATGTCGTCGAACTCGCTGAGGCGGTCGTAGGCGTACTCCGCGAGCAGTTCCTCGTGGGCCTGGACGTTCTCCATGCCGATGTCGTCGAGGTAGTCCACGGCCGCGGCGAAGCCGACGCCCTGCGCGATGGGCGGCGTGCCGGCCTCGAACTTCCACGGGAGGTCCTCCCACGTGGAGTCCTCGTAGGTGACGCTCCGAATCATCTCGCCGCCGTAGAGGTACGGTTGCATCTCGTCGAGGATGTCGCGTTTGCCGTAGAGCGCGCCGATACCGGTCGGGCCGCACATCTTGTGGCCCGAGAAGGCGAAGAAGTCGGCGTCGATGGCCTCCACGTCGACCGGGCGGGTCGGGGCCGACTGCGCGCCGTCGACGAAGGCGTAGGCTCCGACCTCGTGGGCCATCTCGGCGAGTTCGGAGACCGGGTTGACGGTCCCGAGGGTGTTCGAGACGTGGACGACCGACACCATCTTCGTGGAGTCGTCGATGAGCTCCTTCGCGTGCTCCATGTCGAGGCGGCCGTCGTCGTCGACGCGGATGTAGCGCACTTCGGCACCGGTCTTCTTGGCGATCTGTTGCCACGTGACCAGCGAGGCGTGGTGTTCCATCTCGGTCATGACGACCGAGTCGCCCGGCCCGAGTTCGTCGAGACCCCACGCGTAGGCGACGAGGTTCATCGACTCGGTGGTGTTCTTCGTGAAGACGACCTCCTCGCGGCCGCCGGACGCGCCGATGAACTCCGCGACGCGGTCGTGGGCGTTCTCGTAGGCGACGGAGGCCTCCTGGCTCAGATGGTGGATACCGCGGTGGACGTTCGAGTTGTAGCCGTGGTAGTAGTCGACGATGGCGTCGACGACCTGCTCCGGCGTGTGGCTCGTCGCGGCGTTGTCGAGGTAGACGAGCGGCGTGTCGTCGTCGTCGTGTTCACCCGGCGTCGAGATGTCGCCGCCGACCTTCCGCTGGAGGATGGGGAAATCCGCGCGGATGGCGTCGACGTCGACGGGGTACGACTCCTGCACTCTCATTGGGTGTGAGTTACCCCCGTAGGCACAACACGTCTTCGGTCCGCACGCGGCTTCGAAACCGGTTTCGGTTTCGCCAGCCGGTAACTGTGGCCGGTGACGGTGACGCGGCGGCGACGTGTCGGTCACCCACCCAAACGAATCAAGTAGCCCACGCTCGTTTATCACCTAATGTCGAACGCCACCTCGTCCTCGCTCGCGTTTTCGAGCCTCGACGCGCTCCCGACGCAACTCGCGATTCTGGACGAGGAGGGCGTCATCGTCTACACCAACCGCGCGTGGCGGGAGTTCGGCAACGAACACGGCTATCAGGGCGACAGCAGTTCCGTCGGCATGAACTACCTCGGCGTCTGCGACCTCAGCGGCGCCACTGACGCGACGACGGCCAGCGAGGGTATCCGCGCCGTCATCGACGGCGACAGGGAGGCGTTCTCCTTCGAATATCCCTGCGAAACGCCCGACGAGCGCCTCTGGTTCACGATGCGAGCGACCCGATTCGTCGACGGCGGCGACACCTACGTCCAGATTGCGCACCTCGACATCACCGACCGAAAGCGCGCGGAACTGGAGGCCGAAGAGAAGGCCGAACGCCTCCAGAACCTCGCCCGGATGCTCTCCCACGACCTCCGAAACCCGCTTTCTGTCGCCGTGGGCTACGTCGACTCGCTCCTCGACGAGGTGGTCGACGCCGACGGGCTCGAACAGGTCGCCGGCGCGCTCGACCGGATGGACGACATCATCACCGACGGGCTCGTGTTGGCCCGCCACGACACGGTCGGGGAGCTGTCGACCGTCGACCTCGAAACGCGAGCGGCGACCGCGTGGGCGCACGTCGACACCGGCTCGGCCGAACTCGTCGTCGCCGATTCGTTCGAGTTCCGCGCGGACCCGAGTCTGCTTGGGCACGTCTTCGAGAACCTGTTTCGGAATTCGGTCGAACACGGCGCGAACGATGGCGGCCTGACCGTCACGGTTGGCGTGCTCGGCGGCGACGGCGACGCTACGGGCTTCTACGTCGAGGACGACGGCGTCGGTATCGCCGCGGAGGCGCGCGACGAGGTGTTCGAGGCCGGCTACACCACGGGCGAGGAGGGGACCGGCCTCGGCCTGTCAATCGTCGCGCAGGCCGTCCGCGCCCACGACTGGGACGTCGCCGTCACCGAGGCCGAACGCGGCGGCGCTCGCTTCGAGATAACGGACGTCGAGCGCCCGGCGTAACGGAACGGCGTGGCGACCCGGAGAAACTGATTTTCGACGGTGGCTCAGCGGAGCCAGAGCAGTTGCGCGTGGAGCGTGCCGCCGACTTCGAGGACGGTCTCCTCGTCCACGAGGCCGGCGTCGATGGCGACCGAGACGGACTCCTCGCCGACGATGTTGGCGACGGTCGCGCGGGTGAGGCTGTCCACGACGGCGTCTTCGTCGGCGGTCTCGGCCTCGTCGCCGCCGTAGAAGTCCTCCGTCACGTCCAGCGAGACGCCGTCGTCGGTGTAGGTCTCGCCGATGCAGTCGGGGTCGCAGACCGAGACGAGGAGCCCCTCGGGGGTCTCCCGCTCGCGGAGGAGCATCTAGTACTCCTCGACGAGTTCCGCTTCGGCCTGCTCGCGGAGGTCGTCGGCCTGCTGTTGGGCCTGCTCTGCTTCCTCGTCGCGGCCGAGTTCTTCGAGCGCGCGCGCCTTCTCCTCGTGGACGCCGGGGGTGCGCATCCCGAGGCGGATGGCGTTGTCGAAGGCGTTGACGGCGTCCTCGTTGAGGCCGCGCTCGTGGAGGAAGAAGCCGCGGTTGTACCACGCCTGCGGGAAGCGCGGGTCGAGTTCGACGGCGCGCTCCGCGTGGTCGAGCGCGTCGGCCGTCTGGCCGGCCTCCCAGAGCGCGTACGCGAGGTTGGTGTGGGCCGTCGCGGCGTGCTCGCTGTCGTCGTCGAGCTTGAGCGCCTCCTGGTAGGAGCCGATGGCCTCGTCCCACTCTTCGAGTTGGCCGTGGGCCGCGCCCTTGTTGACCCACGCCTCCTGGGCGATGTCGTCGTCGTCGCCGGCGAACCGGGCGACGCGCTCGAACGCTCCTGTGGCCTCCTCGAAGCGGTTTATCTGCATGTACGAGAGCGCCACGTCGAGCAGTTTCTCGATGTCGACGTCCTCGGGGTCGATGTTCCGCTGGTCGAGGATGTCGGTCAGGACGCGCGAGTCGACCGGGTCGACCTTCGTCGGGTCCACCGAGAGTTCGGGCGGGTCGAGCGAGAAGTCGGAGTAGTCCTCGTCGAACCCCTGCCCCTCTGAGAAGCGGTGGGGTCGCTTGCCGTCGTCGGTCATATAGCCGCGCTTGGGCGCCACGGCGGTTAAACGCTACGTCAGCGGGACGACACCGACCGCTTTTTAGCCTCCCGCGGGCGAGCGTCTCCGAATGTCCGCGCCCCCGACGACGGTCGTGTCGTTCGTCCGGCACGCCCACGCTCCGTCCGTTCCCGACGCCGAGCGCGCCCGCGGCCTCTCGCGCCGCGGGCGCCGCGACGCCGCGCGCGTCACCGCCCGCCTCGCCGACCTCGCGGACGTGGTCGCCACCAGCCCCGCCGAGCGCGCCCGTGCGACCGTCGAGGGCGTCGCCGACGCGGCGGACGCCCCGCTCATCGTCGACGACGACCTCAGAGAACGCGAACTCGCGGAATCGCCGGTCGAAGAGTTCGACGAGGCCGTCGAACACCTCTGGGCGAACCCGAACGCGTCCCACCCCGGCGGCGAGTCACACGCCGAGGCGCAGGCCCGCGGCGTCGCCGCCGTCGGCCGACTCGTCGAGGCGTACCCCGACCGCCACGTCGTCGTCGGCACCCACGGGACGCTCATGGCACTCGTGTTCAACGCCTACGACCCGCGCTACGGCCGCGAGTTCTGGACGGGGCTGACGACGCCCGACGTGTACGAGGTGACGTTCGTGGACGGCGAGGCGTTCAGTATCGCCCGGACGTGGACGCCCGAGGCGGACGACCGCGCCGACGCCGACCGCGACCCGGCGGAACGTTAACGTCCGGTTCGAGTCAACTATCTGCCATGCGTTGCTTTCTCGCCGTCGACCTCCCCGACTCGCTCGCGGCGGGCGTCGCCGCGGTACAGGACCGGCTTTCGGACGCGGACGGGCTTCGATTCACGGACCCCGAGCGGGCGCACGTCACCCTGAAGTTCCTCGGCGAGGTGTCGCCGGACCGTATCGCCGAGGTGGAGGACGCGGTCGAATCGGCCGTCGAAGACGCGGGGGTCGGCCCCTTCGACGCCTCGGTCGGCGGGCTGGGCGTCTTTCCCTCGCTGGACTACATTCGAGTCGTCTGGGTCGGCGTCGGCGACGGCGCGGCCGAGTTGACGCAGTTACACGAGGCCATCGAGCGCGAGACGACGGCCCTCGGTTTCGACCCCGAGAATCACGATTTCACGCCGCACGTCACGCTCGCCCGCATGGACGACGCCCGCGGGAAGGTGCTCGTCCGGCGCGTCGTCGAGGACGAGTCGTCGACGGTCGGGTCGTTTCGCGTGCGCGAGGTGCGCCTGAAGAAAAGTGACCTCGGACCCGACGGCCCCGAATACGAGACGGTGACGCGGTTCTCGCTGTGAGGCGCGTCAGTCGTCGGTCGGTCGCCGCCCGCGACGCCGGTCCACGACACGCCGGAGTTCGCCCCGAATCACGTCGCGCTTGAACAGCAGGAAGCCCGCGAAGATGAGCGCGAAGCCGGCGACGGTGGCGCGCGTCGGCACGCGCCCGAGGACGGTCCAGTCGGCGAGCGCGGCGAAAAGCGGGATGACGTATTCGAGGAGACTTACCTCGATTGGGCCGACCCGGTCGAGGAGCCAGAAGTACAGCAGGAAGCCGCCCGCGCCGGCGACGACCGCGAGGTAGCCGGCGGCGACGAGCGTCGTCTGGGTCCACGCCGCGTCGGCGGCGGACTCCCACGGCAGGGCGGCGCTCGTGACGTGGAGCGTGACCGCGCCGACGAGCATCATCCACGCCTGCACGGCGAGTAACGACATCCCCGTCTCGCTGTCGTGGGTGAGCACCGCGCCGAGGGCGAAGGCGACGGCCGAGCCGAACACGAGAACCGCGCCGACGAGGTTCGACGACAGCAGGTTCCCCGGGTCCGGGTTGGCGATGACGACGAGGCCCAGAAAGCCGAGGACGAGCCCGACGACTCGGTGCGGCGAGAGTCGCTCGCGGGTGGCAGTCAGGCGGGTGAGCGTCGGAGTCGCAAGCGGGATGATGCCGAGGAGGACCGAGGCCACGGAGCCGGGGACGTACACCTGCCCCGAAAACAGGAGCGCGTGGTGCGCGCCGATGCTGAACGCGCCGCCGGCGAGAATCGGCCGCCACTCGTCGCGGACGGCGGGGATGACCCGGTCGCCGCGGGCGACGGCGACGGCGAACAACAGGAGCGCCGCCACGTCGAAGCGGACCGCCCCGAGGAACGCCGGCGGGACGGTCCGGAGGGCGATGTCGGTGGCGAGGAAGGCGCTCCCCCAGACGGCGGAGAGCGCGAGGAAGGCGACGGCGGTCTTGGCCCGACTCATTTGCGTCGGCTTTCGCGCCGACGGTACTGAATGAGTCGATTCGGCCGCCCGTCCGCGCCGCCGGCCCGGGAGAACACCGCGTTTCAGCCGATTCGGGCGTGCGGACGCCCCTCACACGCCCGAAACGCGAAGGAACAAGATTTTATGCGGAGGATGGAAAGTACAGCCCACTATGGGTAAGAAGTCGAAGTCTAAGAAGAAGCGTCTGGCGAAGCTCGAACGCCAGAACAGTCGCGTCCCCGCGTGGGTCATGCTCAAGACGGACATGGAAGTCACGCGAAACCCCAAGCGTCGCAACTGGCGGCGGAGCAACACGGACGAGTAAGCAATGAGCGCAAACGACTTCGAGGAGCGCGTCGTCACCGTCCCGCTCCGAGACGTGCAGGCGGTTCCGGCACACGAACGCGCGGGTCGCTCGATGACGCTCATCCGCGAGCACCTCGCCAAGCACTTCAAGGTCGACGCCGAGAACGTGCGTCTCGACACGCAGATCAACGAGGACATCTGGGCGCACGGTCGGCAGAGCCCGCCGAGCAAGTTCCGCGTCCGCGCCGCGCGTTTCGACGAGGACGGCGAGTCGGTCGTCGAAGCGGAACCGGCCGAGTAAACGGTGCTTCGCGCCTCCTTCGCCGGTTCGTCCTACATCGGCGTCTTCGCTCGCGCGACCGACGACGCGCTGTTGGTCCGCCCGGACGCCGACGACTCGCTCGCCGAGCAGATGGCCGAGGAACTCGACGTGCCGCTGGTCAAGACGACCGTCGGCGGGTCGGGAACGGTCGGTGCGTTAGCGACTGGTAACGAGAACGGACTTCTCGTGTCGAGCCGCGCGACGTCTCGCGAGAAGGAGGCCCTCACCGACGCCGTGGACCTCCCGGTCTACGAGCTACCCGGTCGCATCAACGCCGCCGGCAACGTCGTTCTCGCGAACGACTACGGCGCGTACGTCCACGCGGACCTCTCCGACGAGGCCGTCGCGGCTGTCGAGGAGGCCCTGGAGGTCCCCGTCGAACGCGGCGACCTCGCCGACGTTCGAACCGTCGGGATGGCGGCCGTCGCCAACAACCGCGGCGTCCTCTGTCACCCGAAGTCGCGCGAACCCGAACTCGAAGCGCTCGAAGCGCTCCTCGACGTTCGCGCCGACATCGGCACCATCAACTACGGCGGCCCGCTCGTCGGCTCCGGCCTCGTCGCCAACGACGAGGGCTACATCGTCGGCGAGGACACGACCGGCCCGGAACTGGGTCGCATCGAAGACGCCCTCGATTACATCGACTGAGGGCTCCGCGTCCCCCCGTTTTTCGCTTCAGTTTCGCTCCGAGTAGGAAGACCTTTCCCGCTCGCCACCCGACCGACGTGCATGAGCCAGTTCATTATCACGGGCAGCTTCACGAGCCGTGGCGTCGTCCACGAGTTCACGAAGACCGTGGAAGCACCGAACGAGAACGTCGCACAGGAACGCGCCTTTTCGCTCATCGGGAGCGAGCACGGAATCAAGCGCACGAAGGTCGAGCTCAACGAGGTGTCCGCGGCATGATGGGTGGCGGTCAGCAGCAACTCCAACAGCTCTCCCAGGAACTGCAGGCCATCGACGAGGAGATCGAATCCCTCGAAAGTGAGGTCTCCGACCTGAACACCGAGAAGAACGAGATCGACGAGGCCGTCGAGGCCATCGAGACGCTCGAAACGGGCTCGACGGTGCAGGTCCCCCTCGGCGGCGACGCGTATCTCCGCGCCGAAGTTCAGGACATCGACGAAATCGTCGTCTCCCTCGGCGCGAACTACGCCGCCGAGCAAGAACAGAGCACGGCCATCGAGACCCTGCGACGCAAGCAGGACGCGCTCGACGAGGAAATCGCGAGCGTTCGCGGCCAGATCGAGGAGCTCGAAGAGGAGAGCGACGAGATCGAAGAGCAGGCGATGCAGGCCCAACAGCAGATGCAGCAACAGCAGATGCAACAGATGCAACAGATGCAGGGCGAGGGCGGCGACGGCGACGACGAGTAAGGTAACCCCAACCTCCTACTATTCAGATGTTCGACGGACTGAAGAAGAAACTCAACCGCTTCCGTAACGACGTTGAAGAGACCGCCGAAGAGAAGGCCGAGGCGGCCGCCGACGAGGCCGAAGCCGACGCCGACGCGGAAGCGGAATCAGCACCAGCAGGCGCAGAACACGCGGCGGTCGAACCCGAGGCGTCCGAACCCGCAGACGTCGACTCGGAGTCGGACGCCGTCGGCGACGCGGACGCCGGGTCCGAAGCCGACGCGGTCGGTGACGCTCCCGCGGACGCCGCGTCGGCGTCTGCGGCGGTCGAATCCGAATCCGACTCCGAAGCCGCGGCGACCCCGGAGCCGGATTCCGAGGTCGACGCCGATACCGATACCGACGCCGACGCGGGCGACGGGCCGGCGGCCGACGAGGCCGAACCGCGCGAGTCGCTCGCCTCCGACGCCGCGAAGGCGGCGCTGACCGAGGAGGACGACGACGATTCGTCCGGTCCGGGTCGGCTCCGCCGCGCCGCCGCGTTCGCCACGGGGAAGGTCGTCATCGAGGAAGAAGACCTCGAAGACCCCCTCTGGGAGCTCGAGATGGCGCTCCTCCAGAGCGACGTCGAGATGCAGGTCGCAGAGGAGATTCTCGAAACCATCCGCGAGAAGCTCATCGGCGAGACGCGAAAGCAGGTCCAGAGCACCGGCCAGCTCGTCTCCGAGGCGCTACACGACGCGCTGTACGAGGTCATCAGCGTCGGGCAGTTCGACTTCGACCAGCGCATCGCCGAGGCCGACAAGCCGGTCACGCTCATCTTCACCGGCATCAACGGCGTCGGGAAGACGACGACCATCGCCAAGCTCGCCCGCTACTTCGAAAAGCAGGGCTACTCGACGGTGCTCGCCAACGGCGACACCTACCGCGCCGGCGCGAACGAGCAGATCCGCGAGCACGCGGAGGCGCTCGGCAAGAAGCTCATCGCCCACGAGCAGGGCGGCGACCCGGCGGCGGTCATCTACGACGGCGTCGAGTACGCCGAGGCCCACGACATCGACATCGTCCTCGGCGACACGGCCGGTCGGCTCCACACTTCCAACGACCTGATGGCGCAGTTGGAGAAGATAGACCGCGTCGTCGGCCCCGACCTCACGCTCTTCGTCGACGAGGCGGTCGCCGGGCAGGACGCGGTCGAACGCGCCCGGCAGTTCAACGACGCGGCCGCCATCGACGGCGCGATTCTGACGAAGGCCGACGCCGACTCCAACGGCGGCGCGGCCATCTCCATCGCGTACGTGACGGGCAAGCCCATCTTGTTCCTCGGCGTGGGGCAGGGCTACGACCACATCGAGAAGTTCGACCCCGAGCAGATGGTCAACCGCCTGCTCGGCGAAGACGAGTAATCGTACTCGGTCCGTCGTTCTTTCTCTCGGCCGCCTCACTCCAGTACGAGCACGACCCCGAGAAGAAGCATCGTCCCCGCGCCGACGTAGTTCAGCGCGCTCGCGACCCGCGTCTCCGCGAGCCTCGCCCCGAGTCGGTCCGCGCCGAGCGCGACGACAGAGAGGTACAGCGCCGTGAGGGCGGCGTAGGTCGCCCCCAGACTCGCCATTCGGACCCCGGACCCCGCGCCCTGTCCGGCGAACCCGGGGAGGAACGCGAGGAAGAACAGCGCGACCTTCGGGTTGAGCGCGTTGACGAGGACGCCACGGCGAAAGCTCGCCCCGCGTTCGGTCTCGACCGCGGGGTCGAACTCGTCGTTTCGGAGGGCGGCGACGCCGAGGTAGCCCAGATACGCCGCGCCGACGTACTTGAGCGCCGCGGCGGCCTCGGGGACGGCCCGGAAGAGCGCCGCCGCACCGACCGTCGCCAGAAGCGTGTGAAACAGGACGCCCGTGGCGATGCCGAACGCCGACCGGACGCCCGGCCCGCGACCGTCGAGGCCGCGGGCGAGGACGTACATCGTGTCGGGGCCGGGCGCGAGGATGAGCGCGACCGCCGCCCCGCAGAACGCGAGGTAGGTCGCGACGTCGAGTCCGAACGCGAGCGTCGTCATCGCGCGAGCCTACGATTCGTCGCGGGAAGTAGCTCAGGGGTTCGGACTCGGAACCACCTGATTGCGGAGCGCGGGCGTCTCGTCTTCGGGTTCTGCCGCCAGTCGCTCGACGTTCTCCGCGAGGATGTCGGCGACGCGCGTCCAGTAGTGCGGCGTGTGGCCGGAGACGTGCGGGGTGATGTAGACGTTCTCGAACCCCCAAAGCGGGTGGTCCTCGGGGAGCGGTTCGGGCTCCGTCACGTCGAGCGCGGCGGCGCGGAGGCGGTTGTCCCGAAGGTTCGAAACGAGCGCGTCGGTGTCGACGACCCCGCCGCGCGCGACGTTGACGAGGACGGCGTGTGTGGGAAGCGCCTCCAGCGCCCGGCTGTCGATGAGTCCGCGCGTCTCGTCGGTCAGCGGGCACGCGACCACGAGGAAGTCGGTGCGGACGAGCGCCGGTTCGAGGTCGTCGAACCCGAGCACTTCGTCGGTCGGACCGCCCTTCTCGGGCGTGTAGCGGACGCCGACGGTCTCGACGCCGAACGCGTCGAGTCGCTCGACGACCGCCCGCCCGATGGCACCGAGGCCGACCACGGTGGCCGTCGACCCCTGCAACTCGCCGTACGACTGGAAGCGCCGCCACTCGCGGCGTCGCTGGCGGCGGAGCCCCTCGTCCAGTCGGCGGGTAATCATGAGGAGCCAGCCGAGGACGTGTTCGGCGATGTTGGGGCCGTGGACGCCGGAGGCGTTGGTGACGACGACGCCGCGCTCCCGGAGCGCTTCCAGCGGGAGATGGTCGTAGCCGGCGGTCGCGCCGGCGAACAGTCTGAGTTCGTCGGCCGCGTCGAGCACGTCGTCGGGGAGCGACGTGCCGGTGATAACGGTCGCGTCGCGCGCGGCGTCGAGCGTTTCGGCGCTCGTCTTCGGGTGGCGCACGGTCGCGTCGGGCAGGCGCTCGCGGAGGGCCGCGGCGTACTCCGACGCCGGGATTCCGTGCGTGGGGCGGTCGAGGACGAGAATCGTGGTCATCGAGTGCGCTGTCGGCCCCCGAGCCGATAGGTGTTGGCCCCGAACGCGACGGATAAAGCCTTTACCGACGCGACGGCGTAGGAAGGCACAATGGTACTCGACAATCTCGGGAGTTCCCTCCGCGGCAGTCTCGATAAACTGCGGGGGAAGTCCCGCCTCGACGAGGACGACGTCCAGGAGATCGTCAAGGAGATTCAACGCTCCTTGCTCTCCGCCGACGTCGACGTCAGCCTCGTCATGGACCTCTCGGACTCCATCAAGACCCGCGCGCTGGAAGAAGAGCCGCCGGGCGGCACGAACGCCCGCGACCACGTCCTGAAAATCGTCTACGAGGAACTCGTCGACCTCATCGGCGAATCGACGGAGATTCCGCTCGAATCGCAGACCATCATGCTCGCCGGTCTCCAGGGGTCGGGGAAGACGACCACCTCCGCCAAGATGGCGTGGTGGTTCTCGAAGAAGGGGCTTCGCCCCGCGGTCATCCAGACCGACACCTTCCGCCCCGGCGCGTACGACCAGGCCAAGCAGATGTGCGAGCGCGCCGAGGTCGACTTCTACGGCGACCCCGACTGCGACGACCCGGTCCAAATCGCCCGCGAGGGCCTCGAAGCGACCGAGGACGCCGACGTGCACATCGTCGACACGGCCGGCCGCCACGCGCTCGAAGACGACCTCATCGACGAAATCGAGGAGATTGAGGGCGTCGTCCAGCCCGACCTGAACCTGCTCGTCCTCGACGCGGCAATCGGGCAGGGCGCGAAAGAACAGGCCCAGCAGTTCGACGAGTCCATCGGCATCGGCGGCGTCGTCATCACCAAGCTCGACGGGACGGCGAAGGGCGGCGGCGCTCTGACCGCTGTCAACGAGACCGACTCGTCTATCGCCTTCCTCGGCATGGGCGAGACGGTCCAGGACATCGAGCGCTTCGAGCCGAACGGCTTCATCTCCCGCCTGCTCGGGATGGGCGACCTGAAACAGCTCTCCGAGCGCGTCGAACGCGCCATGTCCGAGACCCAGGCCGAAGACGAGGACTGGGACCCCGAGGAGATGATGAAGGGGAACTTCACCCTCAAGGACATGCAAAAACAGATGGAGGCGATGGACAAGATGGGACCGCTCGACCAGGTGCTCGACATGATTCCGGGCTTCGGCGGCGGCATCAAAGACCAGCTTCCGGACGACGCGATGGACGTGACGAAAGACCGGATGCGCGCGTTCGAGGTCATCATGGACTCGATGACCGAAGCGGAACTGGAGAACCCGCGGAAGGTCGGCGCGTCCCGCGTCAAGCGCATCGCGCAGGGGTCGGGACAGGACGAAGAGACGATACAGGAACTGCTCGAACAGCACCGCATGATGGAACAGACCATCAAGCAGTTCCAGAACATGGGCGACGGCGACATGCAACGGATGATGAAAAAGCTCCAGAACCAGGGCGGCGGCGGTGGCGGTATGGGCGGTCTCGGCGGCATGGGACCGTTCTGAACCACCGCGCGATTTTCTCGCCGCGTTTTCTGCGCTCGCCCGCGCGAGTGCCTCGCCGCGATACCGCCGACTTTTAACGCTCGGGTCCGTCGCACCCCACAATGACCGTGCGAGACGTGGCGGTCGAGGCCTACAAGGAAGCCTTGCCCGCGCTCGCGGCCAGCCTCGTCGGCGGCCTCATCGCCGGCGTCGTCCTCGGGGGCATGCGGGCCGAACTCCGGGCGGTGCCGGGGCTTCTCGTGCTCGTTCCCGCCCTCCTGGCGACCCGCGGGAACGTCTACGGCTCGCTCGGCGCTCGCATCGCCACCGCGCTCCATCAGGGGCTCATCGAACCCCGGGTCACCGGCGGCGACGAGCGCCTCCGGGCGGCCGCGACGGCCGCGCTCGCAAACGGCGTGCTCACGAGCACGTTCGCCGCCGTCGTCGCGTTCTTCCTCCTCACGTTCCTCGGCAGTCGGGTCGCGCCGCTCCCGATTCTCGTCGGCGTCGCCATCGTCGCCGGCCTGCTGTCCGGCATCGTCCTGACCGTCGTCGTCGTCAGCGTCGTCTTCGCGGGCTACCGCCGCGGGCGCAATCCCGACACCATCGTCGGCCCGGTCGTGACGACCACCGGCGACGTGTTCGGCGTCCTCTTTCTGCTCATCGCCGTCAGAACCGTCCTCGCCGTCGCGGGGGTGTTCTGAGTGCCGACCGAGTGGACCGTCCGCGCCATCACGCGGGCGATGCTCCCGGTGTTGCTCGTGCTCACGCTCGTCGAACTCGGAAGCGGTCTCGTCCTCGGGAGCTTCGAGGCGCAACTGCTCCGCTACCCGTCGCTTCTCGTGCTCGTCCCCGTCACCATCGGGACCGCGGGGAACCTCGGGAGCGTCCTCGCGGCGCGCCTTTCCACGTCGTTCCACCTCGGGACGCTCTCGTTTTCGCCCCGCGACGACGAACTCGCGGGCAACGCCGTCGCCACGGTCGCCCTCGCGGTGACGGTGTTTCCCGTCATCGGCGCGGGCGCGTGGGTCGCCACGCTCCTCGTCTCCGGCGACACGTCGCTTGCCCTGCAGAAGGTCGTCCTCATCGCGCTGTCGAGCGGGATTTCGCTGGCCGTCCTCGCGGTCGCCGTGACGTTTTCTGCGACCTACGTCGCCTACCGGTTCGGCCTCGACCCCGACGACGTGGTCATCCCCGTCGTCACCAACGTCTGCGACGTGCTGGGCGTCGTCGTCCTGTTCGGAGTCGCGCAGGTGCTCGTCTGACTCGACGTTCGAACCGTCCCCCGCCGACCGCCCCGCCGACCGACGCCGATTAGTTCGCTCGGCACCGACCCTCGGTCGTGCAGTCGTCGGCCGTCCTCCCGGTGTTGTTCGAGGTGCTCCCGCGAGTCGCGCGCATCGCCGCCTACATCGCCGTGGGCGTCTTCGCCGCGAACCTCGTCGTCGCCTTCGGCCTCGTCGAACGCATCGCCGGCCTCTCGCGGTATCTGACGAGTCCCGCGAACCTCCCCGACGAGGTCGGGACGGCCATCGTCACCACCGCCGCCTCGACGACGGCGGGCTACGGGATGCTCGCGGAGTTCCGCGAGTCGGGCGTCCTCGACGACCGGGCGACCCTCGTCGCCGTCACCATCAACACGTTCTTCGGCTTCGTCCAGCACATCTTCACGTTCTACTGGCCGGTGCTCATCCCCATCCTCGGCCGCGAGGTCGGCTTCATGTACGTCGGCGCGCGGGCGGCCATCGCGCTCGCCATCACCGCGACCGGCGTCGTCGCCGGCGCGGTCCTCCTCTCGGACCGAAACACGACCCCCGTCGCGGTCGCCGAGACCGACGGCTCGGGCGGCGCGGTCGATGCGGCCGCCGCGGACGGTGCGGGCGGTGGCGACGCGGCCGACTCCAGCGACGCGGCCGACTCCAGCGACGCGGCCGACACCGACGACACGCTCCGCGAGACGGTCGAAGACGCCGCTCGGAGCACGTGGGACAAGCTTCGGCGCATCGTTCCGCGGTTGGCCGTCGTTTACGTGGCCGTCACGCTCCTCCTGCGGACGACCGACCTCGAATCGTTCGCGGCGCTCGCCAGTCCGCTGACGAACCTCGTCGGCCTGCCGGGCGCGGCCGTCCCCGTCGTCGTCGCCTTCGCGTTCGACACGACGACCGGCGCGGCGACCATCGCGCCGGCCGTCGGCGAGACGTTCACGCCGAAGCAGGCCGTGGCGACGATGCTCATCGGCGGCATCATCTCCTTTGCCGTCTCGACGTTCAAGCGGTCGATACCCTTCCAGTACGGCATCTGGGGCCCCGAGTTCGGGTCGAAGGTCATCGCCGTCAACACGGGGCTGAAAATCGTCTTCATCGGCGTCGCGGTGGCGTTGCTCGTCGCCTGAGTAGCGAGAAACGGCCCAGCCGCCGCAGTCCAGTCGACCGATTCAGCGGCCGTTCGGGTCCACCGGCCGCCCGTCTTCGGTCGGCGGCGCGATGTAGTCGATGACCTCGTCGACGGAGGGGTCGCGGACGGTCACGTGCACGTCGATGTCGCCGAGTTCGTCGGGGTTGCCGACCGAGAAGTTGACGACGCCCTTGAACGCGGCCTGCTTTTTCAGCGCGAACGAAAAGCCGTCGTCGTCGCGGCGCTTTGCGAACTCCCGGCGGGCGGTGTCGAGGATGGCCTGCTCGTGGAGGCGCTCGGAGAACCGCTCCAGTTCGTGGGTCTCGCCGACGAGTTTGCCCGGTTCGTGGTCGAGTTCGACGCCGGGGAAGATGTTCTCGACGGCGTCGCCGACGCGGTCGGTGACCTCGGTGTCGCGGACGGGCACCTCGATGCGGACGTCGACGCTGTAAATCATGCTCACGCGTCGGCCTCCGCGAGCGCTTCCGGCCCCTCTTCGAACAGTCGGGTGATGGTCTCGCGGTACTCGGCCAGCGTGCCGGTGTTCTGGATGACCACGTCGGCGCGGTCCATCGCGTCGCCCATGCCGAAGTCGAGTTCGCGGCGCTCGCGCTTTTTCAGCGCCTCCACGTCGGTGTCGCTGTCGTCGCGGTCGCGGTCGAGCAGGCGCTCGGCGCGCGTCTCGAACGGCGCTTCGACGCTCACGAGGACGAAGTCGTCGCCGAACGCCTCGCGGAAGCGGTCGAGTTCGACGCCCGACCGAAGCCCGTCGACGACCACCACGTCGTTCGATTCGAGGAGGTCTTCGACCATCGGCAGGGACCGCGCGGCGATGGCGTCGTCGCCCTCCTCCTCGCGGAGCGCGGTCGCTATCTTCCCGTGGTCCGTCGCGGGGTCGAGGCCGCGCTCGCGACACTCCTCGCGGATGACGTCGCCCATCGTCACGACGGGCACGCCCGCGTTGCGGGCCACCTCGGCGAGTTCGCCCTTGCCGCTTCCCGGCAGGCCGACCGTCCCGATGACTCTCATAGCCGGTGTTACCGCGTTGGCGCTGTTAAAGCCTCCCTTCACGTCGCTCCGGGTGGCGGGTTTCGCCTCCCTTCCCCCACATCCGGCCCGACCCCGTCGCTTTTCGCCCCGGACCGCGTACTACGCCCATGTCTCAGCGCTCGTTCGTCGTCCGCGCACTCTGGTTCGTGTTCGTCGGCTGGTGGGCGACGCCCGCCGTCGTCAACGTCGCGTGGTTCCTGAACGCCACCGTCATCGGCATCCCACTTGGCGTCGCGCTCATCAACCTCGTTCCGACGGTGCTCTCGTTGAAGGAGCCGAAAACCCGGCTCGACCCCGACTCGGGTCGCGGCCAGCGGTCACTCGTCGTTCGCGCCGTCTACTTCGTGTTCGTCGGCTGGTGGCTGAGCTGGCTCTGGGCGAACGTGGCGGTGCTGTTCACGCTCACCATCATCGGCCTCCCGGTCGGCATCTGGATGCTCAACCGGCTCCCGGCGGTCACGTCGCTGTACCGATTCGACGGGTAGAACCCGATTCGTTTTTCTTGCAGGGACGGTTTGTGGGCATCGAGGGCGCGTAGCTCAGTCGGACAGAGCGTCGGACTTCTAATCCGATGGTCGCGGGTTCGAATCCCGTCGCGCTC
>NZ_AOLM01000026.1 GCF_000337835.1 Haloferax sulfurifontis ATCC BAA-897
CCTGCTCGGGTCGTCCGTGGCGACGGGCGCGCGGGACGCCGACGACGCGCTCGCGTTCCGCGACGCCGACGGGACGACCCTCGAAGCCCACCTCGACGCCATCGACTTCCGCGGGACCGACACCATCGACGCCGAAGAGTGGGACGCGTGGGCCGAACTCCACATCGAACAGGGGACCGTACTGGAGTCCGCGGGCGCGTCGGTCGGCGTCGTCGACGCCATCACCGGCATCACGACCTGCGCGGCCGACATCGTCGGCGAGGCCGACCACGCGGGCGCGACGCCGATGGACGAGCGCCGCGACGCGCTGGTCGCCGCCAGCGAGTTCGTCGTGGAGTTCCGGGCCGCGGCCGACGACGTGGCGCAAAATCGGAGTCCGACCGCCGTGGGGACCGTCGGCCAGTTCGACGTGGCCCCGAACGCGCGCAACATCGTCCCCGGGGAAGTCAGCCTGCAGATGGACATCCGCGACGTGGACTACGGCGCGATGGACGCCATCGCCGAGCGGGCCGACGCGGCGCTCGACGGACTCGAAGCCGCGCATCCGGTCGAGACGGACTTCGACCGCTACCGCGACCAGCGCCCGAGTCAGATGGCCGACGACTGCGTCGACGCCGCCTTCGACGCCGCCGCGGCCGGGGATATCGACGCGAAACGGATGCATTCCGCGGCGATGCACGATACTGCAAATGTTGCCAGCGTCACCGATGCCGTGCTCCTGTTCGCCCCGTCGGCGGACGGCCTCTCGCATAACCCCCGCGAATGGACCGACTGGGCGGACTGTGCGACCGCGGCGACGGTTCTCGCGGGGACGCTCGCTCGCCTCGCCGGCGCGTGAGTCGCGGTGGGCGGCCTGCCGCTCTCCGACCCGCCTCAGCTGAGTGGCGGTGACATACTGCCATGGTCGCGGCTCTTCTGTGGTGTTCCTCGCGGTCGCGCCGGTAGTTTCGATATGTGACACTCCTCCTCGACGGGAACTCCTGTCGTGGCTTCGGCCGCGTTCCCCGATGTGATAGCCACGCTCGGGCGCTGGGTATCGTTTTTGTAGACAACTGCCCCTCACCGGCCGAGCGCTCGCCCGCCAGCTATCGGCTCTTTCTGGGGGAACTGAGCGCTCTACCGCCCCGTTTCGATATGTTGTCAGTAAATACAACGGCTTAGACATCGGCTCGCGGTGAGAACCGAACCAAAACCGGCGAGATAGCAGAAGACTGGGAGAGAAGCGATTCCACACATCTGACAGCGATGGGTTCGAGAGGGCTGGGCGTCGCTTCCATCGCGTTACGCGTGACGCGCTCGTTCGCGCGCATCACGGAGACCGGTCGTCTCGCGGGCGCGCCGCCTGTTGGACAATCATCGAGCGATATCGGCTCAGCTCGACGGTCTCGACAGCGATTTCACTCCCACGTTTTGATTGCAAGATATTCGGAACAGCTATGCCACCGGATAGACGTTCTCGTAGCATGCCCGAGAACCCCAACACCGATGCCCCGTCCCGGACCCTCAGCACGGTGGACACGGCGGTCAGCGTCGTCAGGGCGCTCGAGGAGTTAGACGGTGCGCGCGTCGCCGAGTTGGTCGACTACCTGGGCCTCTCGAAATCTACGGTGTACAACCATCTGGCGACCCTGCGGAAGAACAACCTCGTCGCCAAGGACGGCGACAGCTACCACCTCAGCCTCCAGTTCCTGCTTCTGGGCGAGTACGTGCGCAACCAGCAGATACTCTACCAAGTCGGCAAGGAGGAAGTCGAGGCGCTCGCCGAGAAGACCGGCGAGTACGCCCACCTCTCGACCGAACAGCACGGCCTGCGCATCAGCCTGCTCAAGGTGCGCGGCGAGCGCGCCGTCGGGAGCCAGTACCAGCGGTCGAAGATTCAGCGCCCGGACAACCTCCACGCGTCGTCGACCGGCAAGGCCATCCTCGCGTTCCTCCCGCGCAGTCGGGTCGAGGAAATCGTCGACCAACACGGCCTGCCGGCGAAGACCGCCGCGACCATCACCGACCGCGACGCGCTGTTCGACGAGCTCGACCAGATACGCGAGCGGGGGTACGCCTGCAACGACGAGGAGGAAATCGAAGGCCTCCGCGCGGTCGGCGCGCCGATACGCGACCGCAACGGCACCGTCCTCGGCGCGCTGAGCGTGTCCGGCCCGACGAGTCGCATCAAAGGCGAGCAGTTCCGCGACACCATCCCCGAGATGGTCACGAGCACGGCCAACATCATCGAGGTGAACATGAACATGGCCGCGCGGAGTTCGAACAACGGGCGCTTCGACTGAGCCGCCCGGCCGGTTTCCATGACAGGGGTACGCGTGTAATCCTTCTCGGGCACTCGCACTCGCCGGCGTCCGATGTCCATCCGACCAGTTCGGCGTGTCGAGGCCGATACGCCGCGCTCCGACTGTGGGAACGTACTCGGCTCTGTCCGTCTCGAAACACATATCAAAAATAAAAACTGAATGGGATAGTATCGAATATCAAACTGTTTTGGAGTCGTTGACTCGATAGCGCGTCTCTGATGACGAAACCGGCGATAAACAGCGGTAGTACGCAGTTTCATGCGCTCTAACTGCGCATGTCGGCTGACCGACTTCGATGTGCGATTCTATTCCCGTCTGTCTCAGATAATCCAGAGTTAGCACGCTTGAGGCTTGTATCCCGACAATCGGATGATGAGAACAGAGCCGTTCACAGACCGTTCCTGACGTTCGGGAATCGAAACGTGTCCGATATCGATTCATTTTTTCTACTTGTCAGTATGTCTCGTTCGCGCCGAGTCGAACGCGGCCCTCACGCGGCGATTGACGAGCGGTCGGCTCGCCGACTGCGTTCGGTCGCCTCGGAACGCGCGGCTCGTCATCACGCCACCGAGGGCGGTCCGTCACTTCAGTCGCGCTTCCAACGACTCGACGAGCGAATCGTTGCCGATGTAGACCGGCACGCGGTCGTGGACGCCCTCGGGCGTCCCCGAGAGGAGCGACTTCTCGCCGTCGGACGACCGCCCGCCCGCGCACTCGATGATGTAGCCGATGGGGAAGCCCTCGAACTGCTGGCGGAGCTTCCCGCCCGGCGCGTCGGTCTGTGCGGGGTACGCGAAGACGCCGCCGTAGTGGAGAATCTGGTTCACGTCGCCGATCATCGACCCGCCGTAGCGGAGCTTCATCCCCTCGGTCCGTTCGGTCTCGCGGGCGAACGCCTCGAACTCGTCGAACCAGCGGTTGACGCGGCCGCCGAAGCTGAAGATGGCCGGGTCGTCGGGGAGCGTCAACTCCTCGCGGAGCGGGCGCTTGATGCCCGATTCGAGGATGTACTCGCTGACGACGCCGTCGCGGGCGGCCACGAGCGTCGTCACCGGGCCGTAGAGGATGTAGCCCGCGGCGAGCAGGTTCTCGCCGCCCGTGGGGAGCGGTTCGTCGTAGACGCTGTAGAGCGTCCCCATCACGTTGTTCGGCTTCAGGTTCGTCGACCCGTCCAGCGGGTCGAGCGCGACCGACACGCCCTCGCCGACGTCGATGACGTCGGAGCGCTCCTCGCTGGCGTACTCGCCGACGCCGTCGAGGGGGCGAAGCCGCTTCAACAGCAGTTCGTCGGCGTAGGTGTCGGCTTCCAGTTGACGCTCGCCGCTCGGGTTCGTCCCCTCCTCGTAGACGCGCCGGCCGGGCAGTCCCGCCCGAATCGAGGGCGCGGCCGCACAGAGCGTCTCGACGACGGCGTCGACCACGTCGTCTTCCCGACTCGATGCGTCTGTCATGCGGTCGATACACCCCGCGGAGTCGCGGGCGCGCCGAAGCGGTTCGACGGAGCGCCGACGGGCGGTGCACGGACGGGCGTCGGGGTGGTCGTCATTACCTACTGGTCCCGTGGACGAAGTATAGTTCTGTCCCCGCGCGTAAGCGTTGCACGACGCCGACGACGGAGTTGGCGGCGGGTTTTCGACTCCGACTCTGTTGATGCCTTCGCTGGTGGCGGTTGTTGGATTCGTGCTGAATACAGGCGCGAGTCGGTTATCGGTTCAGCACTCAATATGGACAGCTCAAATCGCTACGTACAGAAGAACCTCTTTTCGCCTCGGGTTTCCTCGCTTCGCTGCGGGAACCGCTCGGCGAAACCCCGCTCATGCCAAAAAGCCGGTCTCGATTCGCTCGACCGCTGAATCGCTTCACTACCGGGTCCTTCGGACCGCTCGTTCGCGCGAATGCTTTTCGTTCACTACGCACGCGCCACCGAACGGTTAGTTCAGCGTCGGTACGATGGAATAACGAGGCCCCCGTGAGAGCTACACCGTCTGTCTGTTTCACACTCTTTTTGACAGAGTTTCCAGTCATCGGTTGAAACTGACGGCTCTAGTGATGCACCAACGCCGGGACAAGGACCATCACGCATCTGTCAGAGAGAACAGATAGAGAAACAGGAGAATCGAACTGCCAAACGTCAATGCGCCGTACAGAGGCAGAGACTTCCACGAGGCGGTTCGGCTGAACCGATTCGACACGAGAGTTCCGACTGCTGACAGTCCCAGAAGGCCATACACGACCGGCAGTCCCTCTAACGAGAGATAGCCGCCGATAACCTCCACAGCAATCATTGTCGAAAGGAGTCCACAACAGAGAGCGAGGATGCCAGCGGTGGACCGTCGGTTACTAGTCAGTCCCATGCTGAGTTGTGACACCCAGTTGTACTATATTCTTTGTCGATAAGTGGAAACGGATTACTGAGCGGCGAACAGCCGTTCGAACACGACCGTCGGGAACTGCGGTTCGAGTCGGCTCGGCGGCCGCCCCTTCCGGTCGACGCGCTCCGCCGTGACTCGGCGGGTGATGCCGTCTTCGGCGAGTTCGTAGAGGATTCGCTTGACCGTCGTCGCCGAGAGGTCGACCGATTTGGCGATGTGCTGGCTCGCCGCCTGTACCGACTCCTGTTGGTCGGGGCGCAACGCGAGGAGTTCGTGGAGCACCTGCTGGCGGTTCTCCGGGAGCGCGAGCACGCGGCCGAGCGAGACGCAGGGTTGGGGGACCGCGGCGATGCCCGCGGCGACGTCGGCGGCCGTGATGCTCCGGTGTCTGTTGCGGACCGCCTCGTCGGCCGCGCCGAACAGCGCCGCGAGCGCGTCGTGGGCGTCGCCGTCGGCCCACTCGGCGATGTCGCGGGCGAGGCGGTGGTCGAGCGTCCGCCGCGAGCCGGCCGCCGCCGCCCGCGTCATCAACACGTCGATGAGCACCTGACTCTGATAGGGCTCGAACTGGACCTCGTCGGCCGTGTAGTCGGTCAGCACCGTCTCGTCGGGCGGCGCGCGCCCGATGGCCAGCCAACTGACCTTGCTCGGAAGTCCGGCACAGAGGTCGACGAACGCCTCGCCGTCGAGCGTCCCCGGCTCTCCGAGATGGTCGACGGCGACGACGGCACCCGTTTGGGGGGCGTCGAGCGTCGCT
The DNA here is from genome assembly GCF_000337835.1 of Haloferax sulfurifontis ATCC BAA-897. Taxonomy (GTDB): domain Archaea; phylum Halobacteriota; class Halobacteria; order Halobacteriales; family Haloferacaceae; genus Haloferax; species Haloferax denitrificans. The sequence continues at coordinate 5,433 of NZ_AOLM01000026.1, forward strand.
TTGAGCCGCGACTGGAGCGCCTCCGTCTTGATGCCCTGCTTCGGCACCGACTCGTCGACGAGCGCGTCGAGCACGGCGTGGTAGAACGCGAACGCGCTCGTCGTCTCGCGCGCGTCGACGTAGACGAACCGCGGCGCGAACGTCGCCTGCACGCGGGTCGTCGTGTGGATGGCGGCGTTGCTGACGCTCGACGCGCGGACGAGGTGGTCGAAAAGCGCCGTCACGACCGCCGACTTCCCCGACCCCTTCGGGCCGTAGACGTAGGCGTTCGGCGGGAGATGCCCGTCGAACACGGGGTCGAGGTAGTCGAGCAGTCGCTCCAGAACCGGCCCGCAGTTCACCGGGTCGTCGGTGTGTGCGACCGGCGAGAGCGAGTCGTAATCGACGAGGAGGCGAGGCGTTCCGTCTCGGCGTTGCCGACGTTTAATCCTCGCTTCGATGTCCATGTCGTGGTGGTAGTTCCGAGATGAGAGTCATATGCGTTCTGACCGCTTACGGGAGCGGTGCCGAACCGACCGGCATCGGTCTGTCTGTTCCGTTCTCCTCCAATTCGTTATCGGTGATATACACTTGTCAGTAAATAACATGTTGAATGGGTATAAACATATCTTTCAGACCAGAACATCGGCAGTTCGGCTCCGGGAGCGCGCGTCGGCAGACCAGACCAGACCGTCTGTCTGTTCGTCCATTCCTGTCTGCGTAGATGCCACTCGAATCTGTGAACTCGCGATGCGTCGGGGGAGTCGTGTTCCCGAGTTCTCGAACTGGCGGGCCCCGTGGCTCCCGTGGCGGTACTGGTCATCGCCGGCGACCCCCGTGGAAGCTGTATATTTACTCCCTCCCGGCGACGAGTAGTATCGATATCACCCGCCGCGTGAGCGAACGTGTTCGGGGTAACCGACTCGGCGGTCCCCCGTGAGGTACGACACGTATGGCAGACACCATCCTCGACGTCCGCGACCTCCCGCCGGCGGAGCGCCATCCGAAGATTCACGCCGCCTTCGACGACCTCGACGCCGGCGAGTCGCTGACGATTCTCAACGACCACGACCCGAAACCGCTGTTCTACGAGATGCAAGCGGAAGTCGACGCCTTCGACGCCGACAACTACGCGGTCGAGAAGCAGGGCCCGAACGAGTTCGCGGCGACCTTCCCGAAGCGGTAGCGTCGCGGCCGCGGGTCGTGACCGCGGTGCCGACCCGGCTCCTCCGTTTCTCCATCCTCGGCGAATATGTTCGGCGTCACCGGTAGGACTTCGCGCCGCGCTAGTCCGCGTATGAGCGCCATTCCCGCCGAGGTCGACACGGCCCGACAGCCACCGATGACGATTCCGCTCCGGCACTTCGTCGTCGCGCTCGGCTTCCTCACGGCCGCGGTGGGCCTCCGAGTCGCCCTCGCCGCCGGCGTCGTCGCCGGCACCGCTCGTCTCGCGCACGTCCATCTCCTGCTCGCGGGGTGGGTCTGCGTCACCATCATGGGCGCGATGACGCAGTTCGTCCCGGTCTGGTCCGGCGTCGACCTCTACTCGCGGCGGCTCGCGACCGCCCAACTGTGGGCCGTCGGCGTCGGCCTCGGCGGCCTCGCGGCGTGTTTCCTCCTCGGCGCGTTCGCGTGGCTTCCCGTCTTCGGTGCCGCCGCGCTCCTCGGCTTCTGGACGTTCGCCTACAACGTCGCGCGCACGCTCTCCCGACTCGACGACTCCGACGTGACCGAGCGCCACTTCGGCCTCGCACTCGGCTTTCTCGCGGTCGCCACCGCGCTCGGGTTCCTGCTCGCAGTGGACTTCACGCGCCCGCTTTTCGCCGGCGTCGGCGCGACGCACGGGAGCGTCCGCGCGGCCCACGTCACGCTCGCCGTCTTCGGCGTCGTCGTGACGACCGTGGTCGGCGCGCTCTACCAACTCGCGACGATGTTCACCCAGACGAAGCTCCGCGGCGTCGACGTGTGGCTCCGGCGCGTCGAAGAAGTCGGCTACCCGCCGGGCGTCGTCGCCCTCGCCGGCGGCCGACTCGTCTCCGACCCGACGCTCGCGCGGGTCGGCGGCGCGCTCGTGACCCTCTCGCTTCTCGGCGTCGCCGCGATTCTCGCCCATCGCCTCGTCGAGTCGGCGGTCGACTGGACGCCCATGCTCACCCGGTACGCCGTCGCGGCCGTCGCGCTCGCCGGGTGGGCAGTCCTGACGCTTCCCGCGTGGCTCGCGGCCCCGCTGGCCGGCGACCGCCTGTTCGGCGCGCCCGGGACCGGCTCGCTGTTCCGCCTCGGCTTCGTCGGCTTCGTCGTGCTCGGGACGCTCTACCACGTCGTCCCCTTCATCGTCTGGGTCCACCGCTACAGCGACCGCCTCGGCCTCGAACCCGTGCCGATGCTCGACGACCTCTACAGCGCTCGCCTCGCTCGCCTCGATTTGGGCCTCGTCGTCTCGGGCGTCGCCGCCGTCGTCGCGAGCGACCTCGTCGGTCTCTCGACGGCCGTCGAGACGGCGGGCTGGGCGCTCGTGCTCGTCGGTGTCGCGGCGTTCGCCGCGAACCTCCTGCGAGTCATCTGGGTCCACAGCCCGCAGTCGTTGGTCGGCGGCGCGGCCGCATCGGCCGCCGATGCGGACGACAGCGCGGACTGAGTCAGTGCGTCGGAGACGCGTCTCGAACTCTCTCACATCCCGAGCAGTTCGGGCGCGAGAAAGAGAAGTGCGAGCAGGCTCGTTAAGACGAGAATCGACGCGAGACGCAGGATGCCGGTCGCTCGTCGCCGGTTGTTCGGAAGCGATTCCGCGATTCCGGACAGGGCGATCCCGGCTATCATGAACAGGAGCCAGCCGCCAGACATGGACTGTTCCACGACGGCGTACTGCCAGTAGAGCCCCGACATGACGAGCGCGCTACAGAGCTGGACGAGTGCAAATGGGCCGCCGGAGGGCTCGCTGAACACGATTTCGTTCACGATGGAGGGCATCGAACGCGTCGACTCCCGGGAGGGAAAAATAACTCCTGCATTCGCCACCTCGTTGGCCGCGCTCTACCTCCGAACACGTTCGGCCGCAGGCTTACCGACCGCGCGGCCGACAGTTCACCCGCAATGGTAGAACACGCCGCGCTCGCCGACCTCCCGCCGGTGATGCACGCGCCCGTCTTCGAGACCGACCGCCCGAAAACCGTCAGGCTCCGCCTCGAAGCCGGCGACGAGGTGCCGGCGCACTCCCACCCCGGCTTCGACATCGTCTTCCACGTCGTCGATGGCCGGATGGAACTCACCCTCGACGGCGAGACGCACGAGGTCGCGGCGGGAGAGCTGATGCGGTTCGGCGGCGACCGCGATATCTCGCCGCGCGCGCCGGTCGACTGTAGCGCGGTGCTCGTGTTCGCGCCGACCGCCGACGACTGAACCGCAGGGCCAACCGGCGGGCGAACGCCCACCTTACTCCGGCTCGCTCGACAGCCGCTCCAGTGCCGCCTCGAACTCCTCGGACAGCGAGACCGCACCCGACTCGTCGCCGTCGCGCTCACCCGTCGGCGACCCGGTATCGGGGACCGAGTCGTCCGTCTCCGCCTGCGCGTCAGCGGGGCCCATCGCGTCGAGTTCCGCGTTGATGGCGTCGGCCTGCTGGTGCATCGGTGCGACGCGGACCCGGACGCGGTCGTAGTCGTGGCGGTCGGCGAGGCCGTTCCACGCCCGGAACGCGCCGACGGTGAGCGTCTTCGACTGCGGGCAGAACGGCGTCGTCGGCGTGAACTCCGCGAGAAGGACCGACGGGTCGTTCCGGTCCTCCGCGTAGCGGAAGCCGGCGTCCGGGTGGCGTCGGTCGAGGTTCAGCCGCGCGAGGTTGTAGCCGAACGTCACGTCGTAGACGCCCCGCGCTTCGAACAGGTCGCGGGCGACCCGGTGGACGGCGACGTGGTCGTCGCCGTCGAGGACGCGGTGGCCGTCGAGAAAGGCGTCCGGGTCGGGCAGGTGCTCGGGGACGAACTGGTCGATATCGTCGAAGCGGTCGGCCCGCGACCCGCCGCCGAACAGGGACGGAATGTCTGGCATAGTCCGAGGTAGGGTCGCCGCGGGCGTAGGCCCACCTCCGAACACGTTCGACTCACCGTTCGGGGTGCGGCGCTCCGGCGGGGTTTAGATGCAGGTCGGTGGTGCGGTTGAAATCCGTAGTCAGTGGTAGTTTGTCGAGTCCGGATAGTTTGCCGAGTCCGTGCTGAATAGCGTGCGCGAGTCGGTCGTCCGAATCAGTAGATTGAGGGCTATTCTTCGATCGTGAGTGTATAGCTCCACTCAAACGCTTCCCATGCCGTGTCCGCTCTAGCTTTCGGCACAAATGATTCGGTAAAGCGGTGTTCCTCTGCGGGAAGACAGCCCATATCTTCGGGGCGATTGCTCACCCACTTGTCCATCGTGGCCTCCAATATTTCCCGCTCCGGGTAATGCAGTACGGTGTATTCGGTCTGAATGCACTCTCCCGCATCGAGTGACTGCCATCTAAGCACGTCAGGAAGAACGAAGTGAACGAGATTCGTCTGCCAGCAACCCTCGACCGGGCGGTCCGGAATAATCTGTTCGTCTGTTCCAAAGGCGTGGTTCTGTACCTGACGGTCACTCGGAATGAGAACAAGCCATCCTTGGCCATCACTCCAAATACTGGAGTACGGCTGGATTGAGCCGAAGCCAACCGTTTGTGCTTCGGGGGAAAGGTTCTCAAATGAACTCCGAATCTGGGCAGGTGCATCGGATGAGAAATCCCGTAGCTTCTCAACGCTGAGCTGGAAGGGTTCCTTGCTGGGTTGAGAGCCTTCAGCAACCGTGATACGGGGGTAGCGCCCAGAAGCCATAGCGAATAACGACGCCCCACTCAAGTAACATCATTGACCCAATTTTGTCGATTTGGGAAGGTCTAAGCGGGCGTACTGAATCGAGTGCGCGTCTCGGTCACGAGACGGGAGGTGCTGATGGGGCGGGCTAAAGAGCGGTACAGACAGAGCGGACACGTCTCGGAACGCAAGTCACCGAAATATCGCAACGACAGAGGCCACTTCGGACGCACTCACCTCCGATTTATCAATCGCTGTATCCGGTCGCGAACGTCGTCCGCGGAGTCGTAAATTTCGTTGTCAACCGAGGCGAGCACCTCGTCGACTGGTTTCGACCCACCTTGTGTTTCGACCTCGTAGTCGCCGTAGTTCTCGACGAGTTGCTCCGTTGTGGTCGGATAGTCCTGGATTTCGAGTGCATCGTCGAGGTCCCCGAGTTGCTCCCCGGGTTTGGGTTCGTCGGCGCGGTCACGCGCCTCTTGGAGCGCTCGCTCGCGTTGGCGCTGTTCTTCGTTGGCCGCTTGCTTATCTCGGCCCTGTTTGTCGTCTGGCATCCTTGGCATTTTGAAAGCGAACGCCATAATGCTGTGGTCGCTTCAACAGAGACAGATAGAAAAACAGCGGTCAGTCGGTGAGTACCGGTCGGCCCGGTGGGACTACTGCGGGTCAGGGTCGGGGTCGAATATCTCGAGGTCCTCCGGGCCCTCGGCGCGGACGACCGCCATACAGCCCTTGCGGACGACGCGGGACAGCGAGTGGTCGACGAGCTTGAAGTCGCCGGGGACGGGCGAGCTCATCGTCGCGATGGTCGTGCTCCCCGGCGGCACCTGCCGCGTCTGGATGTGGGTCTGCGGCTCGGTCGTCAGCGACCCCTCGGGATAGAGCGTCTCCCAGACGCTCCCGATGGGGTGGAAGCTACTGGAGAGGTTCGGTCCGCCGTCGACGAAGTACACCCGGACCGTCTCGCCGGTGCCGACCGTCGCGGCCGGTCCCCGGCCGTCGGGCGTCCACGCGTACTTCTCGCCGTTCATGAGGACGTACGTCGGCTCCTCGTTCCGCATGGCCTCGTAGTCGAATGCGTGCTGGCCCTCCTCGCCGGCGTCCTTGTCGGTGTAAAGTTCGTGCTGGCCGAGGTATATCTCGTGGTCGACCTCCGGCAGTCCCTCTGGCGGCTCGACGAGGATGAGGCCGAACATCCCGGCGCTGATGTGCATGTCCATGTTCGGCACGGCGCAGTGGTAGATGTACGCGCCGGGATAGGTCGCCTTGAACCGCAGGTGCGCCGTCTCGCCGGGGTTCGTCATCGTCGCTTCCGCGCCCCCGCCGGGGCCGGCGACGGCGTGGAAGTCGACGTTGTGCGGCATGGTGTTCTCCTCGGGGTTCTCGAACGTCAGGTTCACCGTGTCTCCCTGCCGAACGCGGACGAGCGGGCCGGGCACCTGCCCGTTGTACGTCGTGTAGGTGAACGTCACGCCGTCTTCGACCTCCGCGGTCACCTCCTCCGGCCGGAGCGTCACGTCGACCTCCGCGGGCTCGCTCCGGTCGATGGGGCCCGGGATGTCCGTCGGGCCGGCCGCGACTTGGTCGACCAGGTTCGTCGAACCCTGCCGTGTCGGTTCCCCCGTCTCGTCGAGCGACTGCGCGGTCGTCGGTGCCTCGGTCGCACAGCCGGCGAGCGAGGCGGCGCCGCCGAGTCCGAGCCACTGGAGCGTCCGCCGCCGAGTCGTAGATAGCATGTTGTCTCCCTCCGGTTGAATCGAGTGCCCGGACACGGGTATAAACGGACAATGGTTGTCCGGTTTGGAGACGCGCTCCGAACATCTTCGCGAGCCGTACCACGCCGTGAGACGCCGCGAAGCGCGACCGCTATCGAGCGCGTGAATACAGAGAAGACGAACGGGGGTTCAGTCGTCGCCGACGAAACGGTCGCGGCGGTACCGACACTGCTCGCAGAAGAACTGCGCGACCCCCGCCGGCTGTGTGCCGGTGAAGGCCATTTTCGTGCCGCAGTCGGGGCACCATTCGGAGTGGGTGGTATTCGTGTGGTCTGAACTCATACCACGTACAAACGCCCGGGGTGTTATTACATTAACGATTATGCCAAATTAGGCTCGGTTGATACGTCTCGGGGCGCAAGCGGCGTAGAGACCGGCGCTGGAGGGGTAATACCGGACGTGAGTCGGCGCAGTCGCCGACTCAGGGCACCCAGATTGCGGTGGCGACGCCGTCGTCTCGTTCGGCGGAGCAGTAGGCGAACCCCCGGTCGTCGAGCTTCGGGTAGAGGAACTTCGGCTCGCGGTCGTTGAGCTGGACGAACACGGTCTCGCCGTCGAGGTCGGCGAGGCGGTTCATCGTCTCCGTGAGCGGTTCCGGCGGCGGCAACTCCCGCACGTCGAGGAAGTCGACCGCTCGGTCGGTCGGTGCGTCGAGTCTGTCGAGGTACGCCTCGTGCTCCATACCAAAGCCGTGGGGGCGACAGCGCAGGAAGCTCACCCCGAACGTGTTCGTCTCGGTTCCCCCGGCCAGTCGGCCGAACACGTTCGGGGCGTCGCTCACCTCCCGCGCCCTCGAACCACCCGGCCAGAGCCATGTCTCGACCGCCACACGTCGACACCGATACGAACGCGGGAAGTGACGCGGACGCGCCGCCGACGGCGACCGCCCCGGCTGACCCGTCGAGCATCGACACCTCGCGGCGGCCGTTCGTCCTCGTCTGGGAGGTGACGCAGGCGTGCGACCTCGCGTGTGACCACTGCCGGGCGGACGCGACGCCCGCGCGACACCCCGACGAACTGACCTCCGCGGAGGGAACGCGCCTGCTGGAACAGGCCCGCGAGTTCGGCCCCGGACAGCTCGTCGTCCTCTCCGGCGGCGACCCGCTGGCCCGCCCCGACCTCGTGGACCTCGTCGAGTACGGCACCGACCTCGGCCTCCGGATGACGCTCACCCCGAGCGGAACGTCGTCGCTGACGCCCGAAACGGTCGCCGACCTCGCCGACGCGGGCGTCAGGCGCATGGCGCTCAGTCTCGACGGCGCGACGGCGGCGTCGCACGACGCCTTTCGAGGCGAGGACGGGAGCTTCGAACAGACCGTCGCGGCCGCCCGCGCGGCCCGCGAGGCCGGCCTCCCGCTCCAGATAAACACGACCGTCTGCGCCGAGACGGTCGCCGAACTCCCCGCGCTCTGCGACCTCGTGGCCGACCTCGGGGCGGTGCTCTGGTCGGTGTTCTTCCTCGTTCCCGTCGGGCGCGGACGCGTCCTCGACCCGATATCTCCCGAGCGCGCCGAGCGCGTCATGGAGTGGCTGACCGAGGTGAGCGAGGACGCTCCCTTCGGCGTCAAGACGACCGAAGCGCCTCACTACCGGCGGGTCGCCATCCAGCGCCGGCGGGACGCGAGCGACGCCCCCCCGACCGACGGCATCGGCCGCCGGCTCGGCATCACCGCGGGCGACGGGTTCGCCTTCGTCAGCCACACCGGCGAGCTGTTCCCGTCGGGCTTTCTCCCCGCGTCCGCCGGCAACGTCCGCGACGGCGGGCTCGTCGAGCGATACCGCGAGAGCGACCTCTTTCGGTCGCTCCGGGACCGCGACGCCCTCGGCGGGAAGTGCGGCGCGTGCGAGTTCCGCCACGTCTGCGGCGGCAGTCGCTCGCGGGCGTACGCCCACACCGGCGACCCGCTGGCCAGCGACCCGCTCTGTGCGTACGTCCCCGCCGAATACGACGGCCCGATGCCGACGACTCGGTCGGCGGGCGACTGACCCTCGGAAAGTGGCGGCGCGCGGGAGCCACCCCGAACACGTTCGGGATAACCGCTTGCATCCGTCGCCGCCGAGGTGTAGCTGATGACGCGCGACACAACCTTCACGAGACGGCGCTTTACGGCACTGACTGCGACGGCGGCGCTGTCGACGGCGCTCGCCGGCTGTTCCGGCTCCGGCGACGACGCCGCGAACGCGGCCGAAGCGGACGGGGGCGGCGCGACGACCGCCGAATCGACCGCCGAATCCGGCGGCACGACCGGCGGCGACGACGGTTCCGGCGACGGGAGCGCCCCGCAATTCGACGGCTGGTTCGACAACGTCGACAACTACGACGGCGTCTCGGACGAGACCGGGAGTTCGACGGTGACGGTGACGGTGGGTGCGCAAGCCAACGGCGGGGCGTTCGGCTTCGGCCCGGCCGCCGTTCGCGTCTCACCGGGCACCACAGTCGTCTGGGAATGGAACGGCGAGGGCGGCTCGCACAACGTCGCCGCCGACGACGGCTCCTTCGAATCGGAGTTGGCGGGCAGTAGCGGCCACACGTTCGAACACACCTTCGAGGAGGCCGGGACGTACACCTACGCCTGCACCCCGCACGAGACGCTCGGGATGAAGGGCGCGGTCGTCGTCGAGTAGCGTCCGACCGCGTCGTTTTTCGGTCTGTTTTCGCCCGTCGTCGGTTCTTCACCGCCCGCGAGCTTCATCTCCCGGTGCGCCGAATCTCTCGTATGCCTCGGTCCTCGGTCCTCGCCGCCGCGCGCCGCCGCCCGTCGCTCACGTTCGCCCTCGCGGGCGGCGCGTTCGCGCTCTGGTACGTTCTCGCCGACCCGGTGACCGCGCTTCTGACCGGCGGCGACCCGGCCGTCCCCTCCGGACCGACGGCGGTGCTCGTCGTCGGGGGGTTTCTCGGCGGCGGTCTGCTCGCCAGCCTGCTCTGGCGGCGACTCGGCGGGCCGAACTCCCGCGTCCGCGGCGCGCTCGTCGGCGGCCTCGTGGGGTTGCTCGCGCTCCCGGTCCCGATGTACCTGCTCGAACTCGCGGTGGTCGTGATGGAGGGCAATCCATTCGAAACGCCGGTCGGGGTGGGGGCGGTGGCGGCGCTCGTGAGAGGTGTGGTCCTGTTTCTCGTCGTTCCGCTGTTCCTCGGGGCGCTGGGCGTGATTGCGACGCTCGGCGGGACGGTCGTCGTCGGGGCCGTGACGGGGTTGGTGCTCGCGTGGGAGAGTCGGGAGTCCACCGGCGGTGAAAAATCGGGAACGTGAATCAGCCGTCAGTGGCTCTGTTGAATTCCGCTTCTTCGACGGGTCTGGCGCGACAGTGACGCGTGCGCGTACAACAGAAGTCGGTCTCAACAAGCGAGCAGAAAAGAAGCGGTTCGACAGCGCTCGCCCGTTAGTCGTCGCCCAAGATACCTTCGGCGACGGCCATGTCCTCGACGCTCGGGTCGTCGGCGGACTGCCGGAGGACGAACCGCTTTCTGACGAGGTCGGCCGCGTAGATGATCGTCCCGAGGATGATGAGCGTGTCGCCGGGGAGCCGCGCCCAGAACAGCGTCTGAATCAGCGGCTGGTCGTAGAAGGCGACGCTCCGCGCGGCGGCGTAGCTCCCGGTGAACGCCGTCTCCAACTGGAGGAAGCCGACCGGGAGGACGGAGACGAACACCATCAACACGAGGCCGACGTTCCAACACCAGAAGGCGGCGCGGAGCCACGAGCCGTCCCAGCGGTCGGCGTCGATGGAGAGCTGGAGCATGTAGGTGACCATGCCGAGCGCGAGGAAGCCGAACGCGCCGAACATCGCGGCGTGGGCGTGGCCGACCGTCAGGTAGGTCCCGTGTTCGTAGTAGTTGATGAGCGGGAGGTTGATGAAGAAGCCGAGCACGCCCGCGCCGACGAAGTTCCAGACGCCGCTGGCGACGATGAACATGAACGGCAGGCGGTACGGGAACGACTCGCCCGACATCGCGCGGTACTGCCCGAGCGCCTCGTAGAGGATGAACACGAGCGGGATGAGTTCGAGCGTCGAGAACACGCTCCCGATGGGGACCCACATGTCGGGCATGCCGACCCACCAGTAGTGGTGCGAGACGCCGATGATGCCCGTCCCCATGACGAGAAGCGCCTGAAGCATGACCGCCTTCTCGGCGCTCCGGCGACTGAGGAGGTTCATCGACACCAGCGTCAGGCCGACGATGGCGACGATGAAGAACTCGAAGGCCCCTTCGACCCACATGTGGACGACCCACCAGCGCCAGAACTCCGTGACGGCGATGTTCGTCTCGGGGGTAAACAGGAAGCCCGCGGTAAACAGGAGGGCGATAGAGCCGCCGGCGTACAGAATCATGTGCGCCAGCCCGTACGGCGGCTCCTTGTCGAGAAGCGGCTTCAGGCCGCGGACGGCCAGCCCCGCCCAGATGAGGAAGCCGGCGAGGATGCCGAACTGCCAGAGCTTCCCGACTTCGAGGTATTCGAGCCCTTCGTTGCCGAGAATCCACCACAGCGAGCCGTCGATGTAGCCGTTCGCGCCCAGCCAGATGCCCGACAGGCCGCCGACCACGACGACGACGATAGCGCCGAGGAGGACGTTGATGTACGTCGACTGCTTCGGCGGCTCGTAGCCGGTCAGAAGCGGGGGGAGGAACAGCCCCGCGCCGAGCCACGTCGCGGCGATCCAGAGGATGCCGAGGTCGATGTGCCACGTCTTGGCGATGGCGAACGGGAGCAGTTGCAGGATGGGCACGCCGAATACCGACTCGACGCCGAAGAAGCCGGCGCGCTCGATGTAGAAGTGCGCGAGCAGGCCGCCCAACAGCACCTGCGCCAAGAACAACCCGGCGGCGACCGGGATGAACCGGAGCGCCGCCCGCTGGCTCGGGAAGACGCTCACGTCACCGGGTTCGGGCACCGCGATGTCCTCGGCCGACGGCTCGGGGAGTTCGACCGACTTGTACAGCCAGATGCCGAGGCCCGCGCCCGCGACGAGGAGCACCATGGCGACGACGCTCCACGTCATCGAGGCGGCGGTGGCGTCGTTCCCCGCGCCGGGCTGGTACGGCCAGTCGTTCGTGTACGAGTGGGTGCCGCCGGGGCGGTCGGTGTGGGAGAACCACGCCGTCCACATGGCGAAGTCCGCGAACGCCCGCGCCTCCTCCTCGGAGTCGATCATGTTCGCGGGGACGCCGCGCTCGTGGTCGCCCTCGTGATAGCGCTCGACGTACTCCTGGCGGACCTGCTCGTGGGCGTACACCTCGGCCGCGGTGTACCGAATCGCGCCGCCCTCGTAGCTGTCGTCGAGGTCGGATTTCACCACGTCGGCGACGGCGGCTTGCTCGGCGGAGTCGAGTTGGTCGTAGGTCTCACCGTACCGCTCTTGGGCGTAGTAGTTCCGCATGAACCGGACTTTCGAGTCCAGCGCGTCTGCGGTGTAGTCCGCCCCGTAGTACGCGCCGTTGCCCAGTATCGACCCGTGGTTCATCAGGCCGTCTCGCTGGAACACCGTCTTTCCCTCTCGAATCGCGTCGCCGCTGACGACGACGTCGCCGTCGGGTCCGACCACCTCGTCGGGGATGGGCGGGGCCTCCTGATAGGCGAACCACGCGCCCGCACCCATCACGGCGAGGTTGAAGACGAACACGACGACGATTGCCTTCGCGATGGTCTTGCGTTGAATCTCCATACACGTCGTGGTTCACACGCCTGCTATAGGCTCCACACGCCGCTTCCCGGCCTCGCACAGCCCGGACGAACATGTTCGGATAGTCGCTCTTTGAGCCGGAAGCCGTCTCTCGAATCGTATGACGACCGACTCGCGCCCCGCCGACCGCGACCGCGACCACGACCGCGAAACGCCCGACTCGGCGACCGACCGCGTCCACGACACCTCGTGGTCCGCGAACCTCGAACTCCCGCGGCACGCCGCCGACCGGAACCTCGTGATTTCGGAGGCCGTCGCCGCGGTCGAACACACCACCGCCGGCCACCACGTCAACCTCGTCACCCACGGCGACCACGGCCACCCGGAGACGTACCTGTACGACGCGCTCGCAGAGCGGCTCGGCGAAGACGTGGCGTACGAGTACGTCGAGCGATGCGGCTGTGGCGGCCACGTGACGCGGGTGTACGTGGAGTAGTCTCGGTTTCGAACCGCGGCTGGACGGCCCCCGCGCTCGCGTCGATAGCTGTACTTATTTACCGGGGAACGCGGATGACTCACCTATGGCCTCGCAACTCGTTTTGGCCCTGCTGGCAGGCGTCTTCGCCGGAGCCCTGTTCGGCCTCATAGAAACGCCGATTCCGGCCCCACCCAACCTCGCCGGGATTCTGGGTATCGTCGGCATCTACCTCGGCTACAAGGGAGTCCAGCGGTGGGGGTTCCACGTCGATATCTCGGGGGTGCTCGCGTCGCTGTTCTGAACACGCCACGCGAGAAAACGGAGTCGTCCGGCCCCGGAAACTCCACACACCCCCGCAGACGACTTACGCGTTCTCTTCTTTCGGACACGTCTCGCCCGCCGAGGACGGTTGCGGCGTTTGGGCGCTCGCGGCGAGACGGTTCCCAGTTATCCCGACGAATCGGGCGTGTCCGCGGTTCCGTCGTCGGCTTCGGCGAAGAACTCGAACGCTAGGTCACCATCGAGGACGTGCGTGTGCTCGAACGTCCCCGTCTCGACGAGTTCCACGGTACTGTCGACGACGAGTCTGCGGGCCGAGTCCGGCCATTCGGTGACCGTGAGGCCCATGAACGCGGTTTCGTCGGCGAGTTCGCCGAACCGATGGACTTCGACGACCGCGGCCGCCCCGTCTTGGAACAGCGACACGGACGGGTGGGGGCTGTGACCGGCCTCGAATGGCCCCCGTAGCGAGAGTTTCGGCGGGGACCCGTCGCCGTCGGGGGCCGCGAACCGCTGTGTGAGCGACCGAAGTTCGGTGTCGCGAGAGTGTGAAATCGAGACGGCGAGCGGCCTCGGGAGGGGTCCGGACGTGGGGTCGACGCCCACGGTGGCGAGGTCTCCGTCGTCTCCGTCTCCGTCGAACTGGAGGTACATTCCCCTGTCTCGGGGGTTGTCGTCGCGCTCGACCGCCGGGTCGGTGTGTTCGGTTCGCGGACTGAGCGAGCTACATCCCGCGGTCAGGGTGGAGGCGGCGGTCAGGGCGGACGCGAGGAACGCGCGGCGGCGCATAGCTGTCAACACGTTGGTAGCGATAACAATGTTCTGGACCGACGACAGCGCCGGGAATATTCGACACCATCGCGACGGGTTGTCGCCGTCGTCTCGTCACGACCGCGTCGCAGTCGCCCAGTCTTTGAAAGCGTTGCCCGACCGTGGGTGACCTACTCCGAGTTCTCCTTCGGATACGTCTCGCCCGCCGACTCGCCGCCCTCGCCTGTGAGCCACATGAACGCGCCGAACAGCGCGGGCGACGCCAGCATCGCGCCGAACGTCCCGGCCAGCGCGATGCCGCCGAGGCGCTCCGTCTCGGGGTCGCCGAACGGCTCGGCGACCTGCGCGTTCGACCCGCCCTCGTCGTCGGTGACGACGACCGCGCCCTTCATCCCGAGCGTCTCGTGCGGGGTGCAGGCGTAGGTGTACGTCCCGGCCTCCTCGAACGTGTGTTCGAACGTGTGGTCGCCGGCGCTGACGAGGTCGGACTCGAAGCTCCCGTCCTCGGCGACGACGTTGTGCGACCCGCCCTCGCCGGTCCACGTCCACGCGACGGTCGTCCCCTTCGAGACGCGAACCGCCGCGGGACCGAAGCCGAACGCGCCGCCGTTGGCCTGCGCCCCGACGTCGACCGTCACGCGTTGGAGGCCGGTCTGCGCCTCGACGCCGTCGAAGTTCGAGGTGTCTTCGAACCACGCGTCGAGGTCGGCGTCCCCCTCGCCGGCGCTGTCTGTGGCCGCCTCCGACTCGTTTTCGGCGTCCGAGTCGGTCGAGTCGGCCGCCTCGGTCGCGGTCGCGCCGCCGGCGTCGCCGACGACGATTGCGCCTTTCATCCCGAGCGTCTCGTGCGGCGTACAGACGTACTTGTAGACGCCCGCCGCGTCGAACGTCCGCTCGAAGGTGTGGCCCGCGTCGCCGACGAGGTCGGACTCGAAGCTCCCGTCTTCGGCCGCGACGTTGTGCGACCCGCCCTTCCCGGACCACTCCCAGACGACCGTCGTCCCGGGGTCGACGCGCACGCCGGCCGGGCCGAAGCCGAACGCGCCGCCGTTGGCCTCCGCACCGACTGTCACCGTCACCGTCGAACTCCCCGTCTTGTCCACCACGCCGTCGTAGTTCGAGGTCTGTGCGAACCACGAATCGAGGTCGGTCCCCGACTGCGCCCGCGCGGCGTCGGCGGCGCTTCCCAGCGCGGTCGCGGAGACGGCCGCGCCGCCGAGGAGTCGAAGTACGGTTCGCCGGCCGAGCGTCGGAGATGTGGTGTCGTTCGGGTTCATGATTGAAGGTGGCGAGGCGGCGGTCCCGCCCCGCTCGACACTCGACGGTCGGTGGTCCGGTGAAAAACCCGCCTCGGTGGTTCCCGAAACGCGGCCGGAGGGCGAACATGTTCGGAACTATCTTTGTGCGGCGGGGACGACTTCGTTTCACTACCGATGCCTCGGGCAACACTCTCCATCACGCTCCCCGAGCAGGTCTGGGTTTCCGACCTCTCGGGGCGGTATCCGGACGCCGAGTTCACCGTCCTCGCGGCGATGCCGGCCGACGAGACGGGCGTCGGCCTCGTCGAGATACGAGCGGCCGACATCGAGCCGGTCGTCACCACCATCGACGAGTACGACTCGGTCGTCTCGGTGACGATTCTCGAAGCGCAACCGGAGCGCGCGCTCGTGCAGTTCGAGACGACCGAGCCGCTTTTGATTCTCACGCTCAGCGAGGTGGGCATCCCGCTGGAACTGCCAATCACCATCGTCGACGGCGAGGTGACAGTCGAGGTGACCGCGCCGCGCGAGAACCTCTCGGAGCTGGGCGACCAGCTCGCGCAGTTCGGCATCCCGTTCGACCTCGTCTCCATCCACCAGTCGATAGACACGGAGTCGCTTCTCACCGACGACCAGTACGCCCTCCTCGAAACGGCCGTCGCCGAGGGCTACTACGACACGCCGCGGACGTGCACGCTCACCGAACTCGCCGAGGCCGTGGGGCTGGCGAAGTCGACGACGAGCGAGAAGCTCCACCGCGCCGAGGGCAAAGTGATGAAGGCGTTTCTCGCGCGGGACGACGCGGCGGTTTAGTTCTCGGTCGTCAGTTTAGTCTTCAGTCGTCGGTCTGCTCGCCGACGGCCGACCACAGCGTCGACAGTTGGTCCGAGGCCGACCGCGACGGCGACGACACCGAAATCGAGAGGTCGCCCGGTTCGCGCGTCACGACCACCTCCTCGAAGCCGACTGCGTAGCGGGCGGCGTCGCGGCCGCGGTCGCGTTTTTCGAGGAGTCCCGCCTCGACCATCTGTTCGAGTTTCCGGTACACCGTCGACCGCGGGAGGTCGCACGCGGCGGCGATGTCCGAGGCGGTCATCGGGCCGTCGAGTTCCTTGAGAACGGCCCGGCACTGCGGACTGGTGAGGGCGTGGAACACCGTCTCGAAGTCCGGTTCGAGCGCGTCTGAGAGTGGGTTGGTCGACATCTGCGTGAGAGTGGGTTGGTCGGCGGCGACCCGCGCGCCGTCGGTTCGGCTCCCGATACTCCTCCGAGGCGTATGAAAGTCGCGGGGCACCAGCGTCGGGTCCGGTCGAACCGATGGCCGTCGATTCGGACTGGTACGCCCCGACTCGACCGTTTTTCGGCCCGGTACGTATCGACCTCGCCGAACATGTTCGCCGGACTCCTGTGCGACGGGAACCGGCGAGACGGTATTCCACTCCCCCGGGCCAACGACCGACTGTAATGCGAAACTACGTCGGTGCACCCGGTTCGACGGTGTCGCGTCGCGAATTCCTCGCCGCAACGGGAAGCGTCGGAGCGCTCGGCCTCGCGGGGTGTACAGCGCCCACGAACGGTGACTCAGCCGCCGTCGGCGCGGACGAGACGACGGTCGCCCAGACGAGCGAGTCGAGTCTGCCGTACACCAGCCCGCCGGAGGTCGTACAGGTCGACGAGCAGGGCGGGAAAGTCACCCTCAAGAGCGCGCCGGCGCGCCACGCGGCCCACCCCCTCGAAACGATGGGCGGCCCGGTCGAACTCCCGCAGGTGTGGGCGTTCAGCGCCGACGACGGCGCGCCGAGCGTCCCCGGGCCGATTCTCCGGACGACCGAGGGCAACGACATGGAGGTCACGCTGGACAACACCGACGGGATGCGCCCGCACACGGTCCACTTCCACGGCGTGCGGAAGGCGTGGAAAGACGACGGCGTGCCGACGACGACGGGCATCCGCGTCGACCCCGGCGAGAAACACACCTACACCATCCCGGCGAACGTCCCCGGGACGCATCTCTACCACTGTCACTACCAGACCCATCGGCACATCGAGATGGGGATGTACGGCATCCTCCGCGTCGACCCCAAGGGGTACGAACCGGCCGACAGGGAGTACTTCATGACCGTCCGCGACTGGGACTCGCGGCTCCCCCGACAGATGGCCGGCGAGAACGTGACGTACGACCCCCGGAACCGGAAGCCGGACGTGTTCACCGTCAACGGCAAGAGCGCGCCGCGGACGCTCCACCCCGAGGACGGCTCGCCCATCATCGTCGAACGGGGCGACACCGTCCGCATTCACTACGTCAACGCGGGCTACATGAGCCATCCGATGCACATCCACAACCACCGCTTCCAACTCGTCGAAAAGGACGGCGGCGTCGTCCCGGAGGCCGCCCGCCACGACATGGACGTGACGAACATCGCGCCCGCAGAGCGCCACACGGTCGAGTTCACGGCCGACGCCCAGCCCGGAATCTACCTCATGCACTGCCACAAGGTCAACCACGTCATGAACGGGAACTTCTACCCCGGCGGCATGCTGAGCGGCGTCGTCTACAAGGAGGTGATGGACTCCGATATCTTCGCGAGCCTCATGGAGTACGCCGGCTACGAGGGCTGAGCGACGCGTCGTCGCGCCTTCGGGCTGTAAGCCGATAGCCCGCGTGCTCTGTCTCTCGGTCCTCGGTCTCTCTGTCTCTCTGTCCCTCGTTTCCGACCCGCCCGTCACAACTGTTATTAGTTAGTTGTATCACTAAGTAATCAATGGCGTCGACACAACTCCAACACGCCCGAGCGGGACGCGTCACCCCGGCGATGGAACGCGTCGCCGAGCGCGAGAACCGCGACCCCGAGTTCGTCAGGAAACAGGTCGCCGAGGGGCAGGCGGTCGTCCCCGCGAACCGGAATCACGACTCGCTCGACCCGATGGTTATCGGCCGCGAGTTCGCCACCAAGGTCAACGCGAACATCGGCAACAGCGAGACGACGAGCGACCTCACAGGAGAGTTGGAAAAGCTCCACACCGCGGTCCACTACGGTGCGGACACGGTGATGGACCTCTCGACGGGGTCGAATCTCGACGAGATTCGCGAGGCGAACGTCGCGTACTCGCCGGTCCCCATCGGCACCGTCCCCATCTACGAGGCGGTCAAGCGCGTCGACAGCCCCGCGGACATCACCCGCGACCTGCTCCTCGAAATCATCGAGAAACAGGCCGAACAGGGCGTCGACTACATGACGATTCACGCGGGCGTGCTGATGGAACACCTCCCGCTTACCGACGGCCGGAAGACGGGCATCGTCTCCCGCGGCGGCTCCATCCTCGCCCAGTGGATGGAAGAACACGGCGAGCAGAACCCGCTTTTCGTCGCGTTCGAGGACGTCTGCGACGTCTTCGCCGAGCACGACGTGACGTTCTCGCTGGGCGACGGTCTCCGACCCGGCTGTCTGGCCGACGCCGGCGACGACGCGCAGTTCGCCGAACTCGACACGCTGGGCGAACTCACGCGGACCGCGTGGGACTACGGCGTGCAGGTGATGGTCGAAGGTCCCGGTCACGTCCCGATGGACCAAATCGCCGAGAACGTCGAGCGCCAGCAGGAAGTCTGCGACGGCGCGCCGTTCTACGTCCTCGGGCCGCTCGTGACCGACGTGGCACCGGGCTACGACCACATCACGAGCGCCATCGGCGCGACCGAGGCGGGCCGCGCCGGCGCGGCGATGCTGTGTTACGTCACGCCGAAAGAACACCTCGGTCTCCCCGACCGCGAGGACGTGCGCGAGGGGCTCGCCGCCTACCGAATCGCCGCCCACGCGGCCGACGTGGCGACCGACCTCCCCGGCGCGCGCGACTGGGACGACGCGCTCTCGGAGGCCCGCTACGAGTTCGACTGGGCGCGGCAGTTCGACCTCGCGCTCGACCCCGAGCGGGCGCGGTCGTTCCACGACCAGACGCTCCCCGGTGACAACTACAAGGAGGCGCGCTTCTGTTCGATGTGCGGCGTGGAGTTCTGTTCGATGCGCATCGACCAAGACGCGCGCGAGGCCGACGGCGAGATGGAGGGCCTCGCGTCCGCGACCGACCTCGACGCGTCGCCGGCGGCCGACGCGAACCTCCCCCCGGTCGGCGCGCACGACACCGACCGCGTCCCCGACGAAATCGAAATCGGCGGCGTCACGTTCACCCCCGAGTCCGCCCACGGCGACGACTGACGGCGGTTCGAGACCACGGACTGCTTTTCACCCGTGCCGGTGGCTTCTTTTCCCGCGTCGCTGAACGGGCTTCCAATGGTCCTCGGCAGTCTCCTCCCGTCGTCGCCGCTCGCGAACGTCGCCGTGATTCTCCTGATGACCGCCCTCATCTGGCTCGGAAGCGGCTGGCTCGAAGCGTCCGCCGACCACCTCGCGTCGTACTACGGCCTCCCGGCGGTCGTGCAGGGCTCTATCGTCGTCGCCCTCGGGTCGAGTTTCCCCGAGTTCGCCAGCGTCGCCGTCGCCGCGGCCGGGGGCGTCTTCGACATGGGCGTCGGCGCAATCGTCGGCTCGGCCATCTTCAACATCCTCGTGATTCCGGCGCTGTCGGGGCTCGTCACCGACGGCCCCCTCGAGACCAGTCGGCTCGTCGTCTACAAGGAGGCGCAGTTCTACATGGTCGCCGTCGCCACGCTCGTCGTCACCTTCTCGCTGGCGGTCATCTACTTCCCCGTCCCCGACGGCCCGGCGCTGACGGGACAGCTCACCCGCCCGGTGGCGCTCATTCCCCTGCTTCTCTACGGGCTCTACCTGTTCATCCAGTGGCAGGACGTCTCGGAGTACGAAAGCGAGGAGGCGGGCGTCGCCGACGGCATCGGCCGCGAGTGGGCGCGGCTCCTCGGCGGCCTCCTCGTCATCCTCGTCGGCGTCCACCAACTGGTCGGGAGCGTCGAGTCGCTCAGCGCGACGTTCGGCGTCCCGACGTTCCTCGCGGGGGTCACCGTCGTCGCCGCCGCGACGAGCCTCCCCGACACGCTCGTCAGCGTCCGCTCGGCCGCCGACGGCAACAGCGCGACGAGCCTCGGCAACGTCCTCGGGTCGAACACGTTCGACCTGCTGGTCGCCATCCCCGTCGGCGTGCTCATCGTCGGGAGCGTCCCGGTGGACTTCGCCGTCGCCGTCCCCATGCTGGGCGTGCTGACGCTGGCGACCGTCCTGCTTTTCGGCCTGCTCCGGACGGACCTGTCGCTCACCCGGCTGGAGTGCTACGCCCTCGGCGCGGCGTATCTCGTCTTCGTCGGATGGGTCGTCGCCGAGACCGCGGGCGTCACGGGACTGCTTCGGAACTGACGGGGAAGCGGCCGGCGTCCGCCGACTCGGCCAGACGCCCGGCGACCCCGCCCTACTCGTCTCGCGGCTCTCTGACCGTCACCACCGGCACCGGCGAGGTCCGGACCAGTTTCTCGGCGACGCTCCCGAGCATGTAGCGGTCGAAGCCGGTGTGGCCGTGGGTCCCCATCACCACGATGTCAACGTCGTGTTCGTCGATGTACGCGAGGATGCCGTCGTGAATCGACACGTCGCGGCCGACCGACTTCCTGACCGTCTCGACGCCCGCGGTGGCCGCCGCGTCGCCCGCTTTTTCGACCGCATCGCTCGCGCGTTCTTCGAGTTCGTCGATGAGAAGCGGGCCGCGGATGTCCGCGCCGAAGGCGGCGACGTTGACGACCGACACCGCGTGGAGCGCCGCGTCGGTCGCCGCGGCCAACTCGCTTCCGAACGCGACCGCCGCGGTCGCACAGACGCTCCCGTCGGTGGGCGTCAACACGTCGGCGTAGGGGTACGCGAGGCCGGTCGCCGCGTCCGGCCGGACCGTGAGCACGGGCACGTCCGACCGGCGGACGACGCGCTCCGTGGTGCTCCCGAGGAGCAGTCGGCTCAGCCCCGTCCGCCCGTGGGTCGGCATGACCACGAGGTCGGCGTCCCGCTCGGCCGCGTACTCGGTGATGACTCGGTACGGCTCGCCGCGCTCGACGCTCGTCACGACCGACACGCCGGACTGCGACGCGCGGGCTTCGGCGTCGGTCACGAACCGCTCGCCGTCGGTTCGGCGGCGCTCGGTGGGGTCGGAACCGTCCGAATCGCCGGGGTCGGAAGCCTCGGTGTCGCCGTCCCCGTCGCGAAGATTCGGCCGGCGCTCGGGTTCCGCCGGGGCGACGTGCAGTAGGTGGAGGGTCGCGTCGTGGGCGGCGGCGATATCGACGACGTGGTCGAGGACGGCGTCCGCGCCGTCGCTCCCGTCGGTCGGAAAGAGGAGTCGGTCGAACATGGTTCGATATCCTCAGCGAACGCACATAACCGCTGAGGTGGGTTCGCTCGAAGTGAGAACGCGAGTTCGCAGTCCGCGGCCGACGCGACGAAGCCGATTCCGCGCCGCAGAGGGTCCTGTGCGTGTGATTTCGCACCGCCAGAGGGGAACTACTATTACAGCGGTGTCATATCGTTCACCATGGACGGGGTCGTGGACGAACTTCGGTGTCTCGTCACCTCACCGAACCGGTTAGCGGCGCTCCGGGCGCTCGACGAGGGACCGGCGACCGCGGGCGAGTTGCAGGCGACGCTCGACACGTCGCGGTCGACGGTCTGGCGGGTGATGAAGTCGCTCTCCGAGCGCGGTTGGGTCGCGAAGTCGGGCGAGGAATACGAGATTACGCCGCTCGGGGTCGTCGTGGTCGAACAGCTCCAGTCGGCCATCTCGACGGTCGAGGCGGCGACGGCGTTCGCCGAGAGCGACCTCCTGCGGTGGCTCCCGCGGGACGACTTCGGGTTCAATCTCGGCGCGCTCGCGTCCGCGACCGTCGTGGCTCCGACGCCGAGCGACCCGCAGGCCCCGTTGCGGCTCGCGGTGTCGCACGTCGAGTCGGCCGACAGAATCCGCATCCTGACCCACGCCGCCTCGCCGGACGTGCTCGCGACGATTCACCGCCGCCGGAACGACGACATCGACGTCGAGGTCGTCATGACCGACGGGGCCTACGAGGCGATGGCGCGAAGCGAGAAGACGGCGAGGCAGTTGGCCGACCTCTTCGACGCCCCCGGCATCTCTCTGTACCGCTACGAGCGCGTGCCGTACGTCCTCTCGATTCTCGACGCCGACCGCGTCGGCATGGGCGTCGTCGACGACCACGGCCGCCCGCGCGCGGTGCTGGACGCCGAAGCCGACGCCGTGGTCGACTGGGCCCGTTCGACGTACACGCGGTATCGAGCCGAAGCGACGCCGGCCGACCGCGACGCGTTTCTCTGAGGCGGGGTGGTCCGCCGCCGCGACCGACCACTCGACAGCGACGCCGTTCACCGGCCGGCATCCCGCGAGTCGAAACGCCGTTTCACGCCCTGAAACACCGCTGTGACGTCAGTAACACAGAATTATAGCCCCGCCGTGATGACACACGGTATCAGTCCGGATTTCGTGAGTATCGCGGGTTTCGGAGGGAACACGGTGGGGCATGACAACACGCTATCGACATCAGGTAGGGGCAGTATCGCTCACGATTATCGTCCTCGTCTCGCTTTCGAGTCCGTTCGTCGCGGTCTCGGGGGCGGCGGCCGGGGGGTCGCTCGCGGGGTCGGTCGACCGCGCGACGGGCGCGCCCGCCGCGAGCGACGTCGTCCTCGCGGCGACCGAGGGGAGTGAACCGACCAACGACGAGCTATCGGCACAGGGGGCGTACAACCTCACGGGGCTCCAGTCG
Organism: Haloferax sulfurifontis ATCC BAA-897; assembly: GCF_000337835.1. Lineage (GTDB taxonomy): Archaea > Halobacteriota > Halobacteria > Halobacteriales > Haloferacaceae > Haloferax > Haloferax denitrificans. Next base: position 28,139 of record NZ_AOLM01000026.1, read on the forward strand.
AACGCCACGTACGACGTGAGTTACGTCGCCGCTAACGGGTCGCAACCCGGCTCGCCCGGCGCGTTTCCCCGGGACGGCTCGCCCGACGTGTTCGCGCTCCAGCGAGCCTCGCCCGGCGCGACCGCCGACCTCGGGAACGCGGCGCTCCCGGACGCGCACGTGGTGAACCTCTCTGTCGTCAACGAGACCGGCGCGCCCGTCTCGGGGGCGGCCGTGGCCTTCCAGCACACGAACGCGAACGGCGCGACGGTGAACACCTCGCAGTTCGGCGAGTGGTTCCTCACCGAGTCCGACGGCGACGTCCACCTCTCGAACGGGACGGCCGGAATCGAACTCACGGGCAACGTGACCGTCGCCGTCGCCCCGCCGCGACGACTCAGCTACGACGGCGGACTCGAAGGCGAGCCCGTCTCGTCGTCGAGCGGCTACGTCCAGCGCGTCTACACGAGACAGCTCGACGTGACGGGCGACGAGACGGTGACGGTGACGCTCGAAGAGGCCGAGCAGTCGGGGGCGACCCTGACCGCGAACGAGACGGCCCCGGCGCTCGGGGTGCCGGTCAACGTCTCCCTGTCGAACATCACGGGCGAGACGCCGTCGTTCTACACGTGGACGGTCGACGGCTCCTACGCGGGGTACACGACGCATCCGGACGCGAGCCTCGTCCTCACCGGCTTCTCCGACCCCGGTCCCCACACCGTCGCCGTCACGGCGCGGAGCGGGAGCGAGCAGTTCCTCTTCGAGGAGTCGCTCACGCTCGACGCGGCGACGGCCGGAGACGGCACGCTCACGGCCGCACCGACGCCCGCCCGCGCGAATCTCGATACGGTTCGGTTCTCCCTGGCGAACGTCTCCGGCGTCGGCGACGGCGACTTCTACACGTGGACGTTCGGCGACGGCGACCGCGCGTCCACCCGACACCCGAACGCGACGGCGAACCACACCTACGACGCCGCCGGCGCGTACAACGCGACCGTTCGGGTCCGCGACAACCGCACGGAGGCGCTTCTGGTCGAAGAGACGCTCCGACTGAACGTGACGGCCGCCGGGTCGGGGACGCTCGTCGCCGCGCCCGACGCGCTCACCGAGGGCGAATCGGTCGCGTTCGCGGTTCGGAACGTCTCGCTCGCGGCCGGTCAGTCGGTCGGCGAGTACCGCTGGGACTTCGACGGCGACGGGACCGCCGACGCGACGACCGCGGCCAACGAGACCGCCCACGCCTACGCCGACCCCGGCACCTACGACGCCGCCGTGACCGCCGCGAACGCGAACGGAACGCCGCTGTTCACGACCTCGGCGACGGTTGACGTCGCCGCCGAGGAGTTCGCCGCGCCGACCGACGGCTGGCCGCAGTTCGGCTACGACGACGCCAACACCGGCGCGAACGTCGCCGGCGTCGGCCCGGCCGGACCGGTCGAGGTCCGCTGGAACGAGACCACGTCCACGCTCTACTCGCGGTCGCCGACGTTCGCGGACGGGCGGGTGTTCGTCGCCAACGGCTACGGTATCGTCGCCCGCGACGCCGCGAACGGGTCGACGCTGTGGTCCGCGAGCGCCTACCCCGACGAGGTGACCGCCCCGCCGACCGTCGAGGGCGACTCGGTGTTCGTGAGCAGTTACAACGACGCGGCGAACAACGAGCGCGACACGCTCACCGTGTTCGACGCGACCGACGGCACCGAACGCTGGTCGGTGTCGGTTCCGGCCGACAGCGACGGCCTGTTCACCGACGGCGAGCGGCTCTCCGCGCCGACGGTCACGAGCGACGCGGTCTACGTCGTCTCGGAGGCCGAGGACTCGCTCTACGCCATCGACCGGGGCACGCGCTCGCTCCGCTGGCGGAAGAACCTGACCGAACTCGCAACGACCGGGAACGCGCAGGCCGTCCCCGCGGTGGCGAACGGCACCGTCTACGTGACGCAGGGCTGGGACGGCGCGCGCTACACCGGCTTCGGCTCGCACCTCTACGCCTTCGACGCCGACACGGGCACCGAGCGGTGGAACCGGAGCCTCTCGAACCACCGCGGTGCGGCACCCACCGTCTCGGACGGCGTTCTCTACGTCTCGACGTACGGTTCGCTCGTCGCCTTCGACGCGGCGAACGGCTCGACGCTGTGGTCCGCGGCCGCCGGCGAGACCGAGAGCCGCTCGTCGCCCGCGGTCGCCGACGGCGTCGTCGTCGACACCCGCGGCGGCTACGACGACGACGAGAAAGGCGTCGTCGCGCTCGCCGCGAACGGCTCGCGCGCGTGGAGTTACGACACCGACAGCGCCGTCCTCGGCGCGCCGGCCGTCCTCGGCGACACGGTCTACGTCGCCGAGTTCGACGGCACCGTCCACGCGCTCGACCTGCAGACGGGCGCGCCGGTGTGGAACGACTCGCTCGACGCCCCCGGCTTCGACACCACCGTCGCGAGCGCGGTCGTCGGCGGCGACGGCTGGCTCTACGTCCAGACCGGGTCGTCGTCCGACATCAACCGCTCGCTCGTCGCCCTCGGCGACGTGGAACCCCTCGCGTCCGTCTCTGGGTCGCTCTCGGCGACGCCCGCGAACCCGCGGCGCGCCGTCGAGAACGTCACCTTCGAGACGACCGCTTCGGGCGATACCGCCAGCATTGACGCCTACCGCTGGTCGTTCGGCGACGGCGCGACCGCCGAGACGACGGCGCGGAACGCCTCGCACGCGTACGACCGGACCGGGACCTACACGGCACGCGCCACCGGCCTCGACGGCTACGACCGCCGGCTCTACACCGCGACGACGACCGTGACCGTCCGTGACATCGGCTCCGCGGACCTCCGCGTCACCCCGACGCCCGCCGACGTGAACGTGACGAACGTCTCGTTCGCCGTCACCAATCGCTCGTTCCCGGCGTCCGTGACCGACGTTCGCTACGACTGGGCGTTCGGCGACGGCGAGACCGACTTCACGGCCGCGAACCGGACGACCCACACCTACGCGACGCTCGGCGACGCGCCCGTCTCGGTCGAGGTGCTCGACGGGACGACCGAGCAGACGCTTGTGACGCTGTCGACGACCGTTCCGGTGGTCGACCGCGTGCCGCCGACGGTCTCGGCGAGCGCGCCGTCGCCGGTCAGGACCGGCGCGAACGTCACCGTCACCGCGACCGCGACCGACAACCACCGCGTCGCCAACTTCACCTTCGAGACCGACGAGGGGCAGTCGGTGACGACGGCGGCGAACCGGACGAACCTCTCGCTGGCGACGGCGGGGGCACACGACATCACCGTCACCGCGACCGACGCGTCCGGCAACAGCAACGCGACGACGATCGCCGTGAACGCCTCGGCCGCGCCCGACCTCGAACCGCGAATCGAGGTCGAACCCGCGTACACCCTCGGCAACGACCGCGTGACCGCGAACGTCACCGTCGTCAACGACGGCACCGCCGAGGCGACCGGCGTCGACGTGCGACTGGTCGCGCGGACCCGCGTCGGCTACTACGACGACGCCTCGACGACGTACACCCGTACCGTCGGCACGGTCGCGGCCGGCGCGAACGAGACGGTGACGGTCGACCTCACCGACCGGCTCCGCGGCAACCTGAGTTCGGCGTACCCGGACGTGGAACTCGTCGCCGTTTCCGACCCCGACGACGCGGTCGCCGAGGGCGACGAGACGGACAACCGGACCGCGGCGACGACCGAGGTCACCTACGCCGACCTCCGACTCTCGGTGAACGCTCCGTGGCGGGTCATCCCGACCGAGGCGGCCGAGACGCGCGTCTACGTCAGGAACAACGGGAACGCCCCGAACGACCCCAGAACGGTCGAACTCGACTTCGGCGACGGCTCGCCGAACGAGACGCTTTCCGTGCCGGCGCTCGACCCCCGCGAGTCGGTCGTTCTCACGCGGAACCACACGTTCGCGGCCGGCCGGCACGCGGTCGTCGCCTCCGTGGACGACCCCGACGCGCCCCGCGGCAACAGCGACGGGGACGCGACGACCAGCCAGCCGTACGAACTCAGCGGACGGCTGTCCGCGGCCGACCCGGTGCAGGCCGGACAGAACGTCACCGTCTACGGCCGCGGGTACAGCAACTACGAGAGCAACGTGACCGCGAACCTGTCGCTCCCGGCCGGCCTCGAATTCGCCGCCGGCGAGACCGCGACCAAGCACGACACCGACGACCGGTCGTACTTCGAGTGGACCGTGGTCGCCGCCGCGAACCGCGATGCGACCTACGACCTCGAACTGAACCTGAGCGCCCGCGGGGAGACCGAGACGGCGACCGAACGGCTCACCGTCGAGCGCCCGAAGACCCGCGTGGTCGACACGACGGCGGTGAACTTCACCGGCACGGGCGGCGACTCGACGACGCTCGCCCTCCGCAACGAGACGACCTACGAGCACGACCTGACTATCACCACGCACCTCGGGACCGACGGGCGGACGCTCGCCGGCCTCGACTACCTCGTGCGGTACCCCCACGCCTGCGTCGAGCAGACGACCTCGCCGATGCTCGGGGCGCTGTACACCGGCCAGTACTACCGGCGCAACCCCGCACCCGGCGGGTACGACAGCGACCGCATCAACGACAGCGTCGGCGCGGGCGTCGCCCGTCTGACGACCGGACAGGACGCCCAGCACGCGAACGGCTCGTGGAGCATGTACGGGAACGACCCCGACGGCGACGTGTTCTACACGGCCTACGCGCTGTTCGGCACGAGCGCGGTCGGAAACGACCCCGTGCAGAGCGCCCGCGCCCCGGTCCGCGCCGACCTCGACGGGATAGACGCCAACGCGACCGTCTCGTGGCTCGCGGCCGAACAGGCCGCCGACGGCCGCATCCGCAACGACAAGTTCTACTTCGACGATGACGCCGCCATGACCGGGTTCACCCTCGTCGCCCTCGACCAGGCTGGCCCGTACAACGCGACCGCCGCACAGACCGCAGACCGACTCCGGGGCGACGCCGCGAGCTATCTCGTCGCCGCCCAGCGCGCCGACGGCGCGTGGGGCGAGGGTTCCACCCCGAACACGATGTCCACCGCGCTCGCCGTCTGGGGCCTCGAAGCCTCGGGCGTCGAGACGGCCGCCGTCCAGACCGCCATCGACGACGGCCGGACGTGGTTGCTCGACGCCCAAGCCGACGGCGGGGCGTGGACCGAGCGCCGCTCCGCCTCGTGGAGCGACGTCGGCACCACCTCCGAGACGACCGCCTACGCGCTCATGGCGCTCAACGCGACCGGCTTGGAGAACACGAACGCCTCCGTGCAGGACGGCCAGACCTACCTCGTCACCGTCTACGACGACCGCGGCTCGTGGGGCTACACCCGCGCGACCGCGCTCGCCATCAACACGCTGTTGACGCTCGGGCAGGGCGGCGCGAACCCGACCCACGACGTGACCGTCGCCTTCGGCACGGAGTCGAACCCGGCGCTCGTGACGAAGACGATAGACGTCGATTCGACCGACGCGCTCGACTCGGTCGAACTCACCGAGAGCGAACTCCAGACGCTCCGGGACAACGCCGACGGGCCGATAACCGTGCAGGTCGACACGACCGGGACGGGCGTGCTCGTCGTCGGAATCGAAAACGACCAACTCGTCGCGCGCGACGAGTACGCCGCGAACGAGGGAGGTGCCTGAGATGGCCGTCGCACGCGCCGTGACGGTGCTCTTGCTCGCCGCGGTCGTCGTTGCCGGCGTCGCCGCGCCCACCGCGGCCGCGCCCGGCTACGGCGTCTCCATCGACGCGCCCGCCGACTTCCACGTCGGCGACAACCGACTCGAAGTGACCATCGACAACACGGAAAGCGGGACGGACCTGTTCAGCCCCATCGTCGAGGTGCCCCTCGAAACCGGGCTGTCGGCCCCGTCGGACCCAAACCCGGTGGTGAAATCGACCGACGGCACGCGGACGTGGGCCGTCCAGAACAGCACGATTACGAGCGGGGACTCGCTTTTCGTCTACGGACGGAACGTCCCGGCGGGCGAGTCGCGGACCTACGTGTTCACCGTCACCGTCGAATCGGCGGGCGAGCGCACCATTCAGGCGGACGTGCGCCCCCTGTACAACGAGTCGAACAACGTCCGCGCGCAGACGACCGCGACCGCCGCCGCCACCGGCGCGCTGTCGGTGGATGTCCTCGACGAGGCGGGCGACCCCGCGTCGGGCGCGACCGTCACCGTCGACGGCACCGACCGCGCGGGAGCCACCGTCCGCGACGACGTGACCGCGGGCGACCACACCGTCTCGGTCACCGTCGACGGCGAGTCCTACCCGGCGCTGAACGTCTCGGTCGCCGCCGCCGGCGAGACCAACGTGACCTACCGCCACGGCTCGCTGGACGACCCGACGGTCGTCGCCGCCACCGACGCGCAGTCGGTCGTCGCGGACGGGAGCGTCGACAGCCTCGTCACCGAGGCCGGCAACGCCACCGCCCGCGCGCGGTTCGAAGTCGCGTTCCTCGCGGACGTGCCCGACGGCCGAGCGGTCGTCGGCGTCGCCGACCCCGCGGACTTCCCGTCCGGCTACCACGACGTGACGGCCACCGTGGACGGCCAGCAGGTCGCGCCCGAGCGCGACGGAAGCAGGACGACCGTGGCGCTCGACTCGCCCGGCCTGCTCGACGTCGCCGTCGAGTTCGTCGGCTTTCGGGTCGGCGACGCGACCCGCGACGGGACCGTCGACGACGGCGACGCCGCGGACATCGCGGCCGCGGTCGCCGCGGTCGACGACGGCGACCCCTACGGCGACGTGGACGGCGACGGCGAGGTGACGGCCGTCGACGCGATGCTCGTCGCCCAGTACGACGCCGGCAATCGCACCGCCGACTACGGAGGTGCGCGATGAGCCATCTCGAACTCGCGCGGCGCTTCGTCGTCGCCGCGGTCGTCTGTTCGGTCGTCCTCGCGGGCGTCGCGCCCGCCGCCGTCTCCACGGCCGGCGCGGCGTCTTCGGCGACCGTCTCGGTCGCGGGCGTTAGTTCGGTCGGCGTGGACGAGACGGCGACGGCGACCCTGCGGGCCGCGGACGTCCCCGCGAGCGCGGGCGTCGGCGCGTTCGCGGTCAACGTCACCTACGACCCCTCGGTCGTCTCGGTGCGCGTCGCCGAAAGCGACTTCGCGGTCGAGACGGCCGCGCCCGAGCCGGGCGTCCTCAGAGTCGTCGGCTACACCGACGCACGAACCGGACGGACCGGCGACGTCGCGCTCGCGGCGCTCGACGTGACCGGCGAGTCGGCGGGCGACGCGACGCTCGGCGTCGAGGTCGACACCCTCGCCGACGCGGACGGGTCGGCGATTACGCGGACGACGGCCGACGCGTCCGTCGAGGTGTCCGGCGGTTCCGGCTCCGGCGACGACCGGGACGACTCGGACGACGACACCGACGACGACGGCGGCTCGTCGGGCGGCTCCGGCTCCGGCGGCGCGCGAACGTCGGTTCGCACGTCCGTCAGTGGCGGCGGCCTCGCGGTCGACATCCGAAACGCGAAGCCCGGCACGCCGGTCGACGTCGACTTCTCGGACGTCGAGACCGGCGGCGTCCGAGTCGACGGCCTCTCGCTCACGCTCGGCGCGAAGTCGGACGCGAGACTCACGGTCCGGGCGCTCGACAGCGTCCCCGACGGGACGCCGGCGCTCGACGGAGAGCCGCTTTCCTACCTCGACGTGGCCCACGACGTGGACGACAGCGCCGTCGACGGCGTGGACTTCACCCTCTCCGTCTCGGCGGCGACGCTGTCGGACCGCGGTCTCGACCCGGCCGACCTCCGCCTCTACCGCTACAGCGACGGCGAGTGGCGGGCGCTCTCGACGAGCGTCGTCGCCGAGACCGACGGCGAGGTTCGGCTCACCGCCGCCTCGCCCGGACTCTCGGTGTTCGCGCTCGCCCCCGCGCCAGCCGAGGCGGCCTTCGCGGTCACGACCGGGTCGCTCCCGTCGTCGGCGGTCGTCGGCGACTCGGTCACCGTGACCGCGACGGTCGAAAACACCGGCCAGACCCGCGGCGAGACGACGGTCGACCTGACCGTCGACGGCGCGGTCCGCGACTCGCGGACGCTCGACCTCGCCCCCGGCGAGGCGCGGACCGTCGAGTTCGCCGTCGCCGCCGACGCCGTCGGGCGCTACGACGTCGCGGTCGCCGGCGTCTCGGCGGGGTCGCTCCAAGTCGACGCCGAGGAGACGCCGACGCCGACCGCGACGACCGCGTCGACCGAGTCGGAACCGGCGACGACTGACACCCGAACCCCCGGTTTCGGCGCGGTGTCCGCGGCGCTCGCGGCGGCGCTCGCGGCGCTCGTCGCACTCGCTCGTCGGCGGCCGTAGCGCCGCTAGAAACCCCTTTGCGTCTCGTCGCCTGTTCTTCCGCGTTACTCCCGCTCGACAGTCCGCAGTACCCGGAGCGAGAGCTCGTCCGCGCTGATGTCGCCGCGGTCGTAGGCCTCGAACCACGTCGCTTCGGCGCGCCAGCGGGCGACGACCGCGTCCGTGTCGTCGTCGGCCGCGACGATGGTCGCTTCGAGGCGCGACGCCGCCCATCCGGCGGCGACCTCCCTGAAGAACCCGCCGGCGACGGTCCCGATTTCGCCGCTGAGGCGGTCGGTGCTCCGCCCGTCGCTCTCGTAGGTGAGCGAGACGACCGACGCCCGCTCGTCGGCGGTCAGTTCCGTGAGGGCCACCGACTCCGATTCGAGGAACCGTCCGAACGAAGCGAGGTGGGACTCGTAGGGGTTCGGGGTCGGCGTCGGCGTCGGCGTCGCTGTCCGGGTCTCCGTGTGCGTCGTCGGGGCGTCGGTCGGCGTCGGCGACGACGCGCTACAGCCGGCGAAAAGCGAGGCGAGCGTCCCGAGGACGAGGCGACGTGATGGCACGCGTGAACGTTCGGGAGTCGGGAGTATAGCTCCTTCTCCGCCGCCCTCAGCGTCGGAGCGCCCAGACCGCCAGTCCGATGGCTTCCCGGAGCGTCACGCCCGCCGCGAACACGTACACCGTCTGCAACGGGAGTTCGAGGAAATCGATGGCCGCAACCGCGAGCGACATCACGATGGCCATCCCGACCCACCCGAGTGCGAACCGGCGCTCCGACGCCGACGTGTGTGTACCCAACTCGACCATACCCTCTGACTCGGCCGAGTCTATTTAATTTCTCGTGCTGGCGCGCCCGAGCGGGCGGTCGCGGTGTGCCGTCGCCCGCCGGGCTACTCCGGCCGGAGCGCGTTACTCTGCTCGGGGCCGCTACTCCGCTTGGGCGTCCACCACGGCGACACCAGCCAGATTAACGATATCCTTGACCTCGTCGCCGCGTTGGAGAACGTGAACCGGTTTGTCCATGCCGACGAGTATCGGGCCGATGGCCTCCGCGCCGCCGAGGCGCTGGAGGAGTTTGTAGCCGATGTTGCCCGCTTCGAGGTTCGGGAACACGAGCAGGTTCGCCGGCTCGTCGAGTTCCGCGAAGTCGTAGGTGTCGGTCAGCATCTCCTCGACGAGCGCGGTGTCGGCCTGCATCTCGCCGTCGACCGGGAAGTCCACGTCGGGGTCGGCGTGCAGTTGCTCGACGGCGTTCCGGGGCTTGCGCGTCCCCTCGTTCGTGACGCTCCCGAAGTCCGAATACGAGAGGAGCGCCGCGCGCGGTTCGACGTTGAAGCGCCGCGCGAGTTCGGCGGTGTGTTTCGTCACCTCGGCGAGCACGTTCTGGTCGGGGTCGAGGTTGACCGTCGCGTCGGCGCAGAAGACGACGCGGTTCCGGAACGTCAGCATGTAGACGCCGGCGGCGTAGTCGGCGTCGTCGGCCGTGCCGATAATCTGGAGCGGCGGGCGGAGCGCCGAGGGATAGTGGTGAGTCAACCCGGTGAGCATCGCGTCCGCGTCGCCCATGGCGACCATCACGCTGGCGAAGTAGTTCGAGTCGCTCCGCACGAGTTCGGCCGCCTCGGTCCGGGTGAGGCCCTTGCGCTGGCGGCGCTCGTAGAGGTGGTCCACGTAGTGGTTCCACTCGCCGCTTTCGGGGTCGGCGATGGTCGGGTCGAAGTCGAGGCCCAGCTCCTCGGCGGTCCGGAGAATCTCCTTCGTCCGGCCGACGAGGATGGGCTCGGCGATGCCCTCCTCGACCAGTTGGCTCGCGGCGCGAATCATCTTCTCGTCTTCGCCCTCGGCGAGCACGACGCGCTTGGGGTTCGACGCCGCCTTGTTGAGGACGACACGCATCATCTCGCGGGACTTGCCGAGGCGGGCTTCCAGCTCCTCGCGGTAGGCGTCGAGGTCGCGCACGCGGCGGGCCGCGCCGCTCTCCATGGCCGCCTCGGCGACGGCGGGCGTCACCTCGTAGAGGACGCGCTGGTCGAGGGGCTTCGGGATGAGGTAGTCGGGGCCGAACTGGAGCGGGCCGTCGCCGTAGGCCTTGACGACCGCGTCGGGCACGTCCTGTCGGGCGAGGTTCGCCAGCGCTTCCGCGGCCGCGCGCTTCATCTCCTCGTTGATCTCGGTCGCGCGCACGTCGAGCGCGCCGCGGAAGATGAACGGAAAGCCGAGGACGTTGTTGACCTGGTTCGGGTAATCCGACCGGCCGGTCGCCATGATGACGGTGTCATCGCGGGCCTCTTTCGCGTCCTCGTAGGCGATTTCTGGCTCCGGGTTCGCCATCGCGAAGATGATTGGGTCGTCGGCCATCGACCGCACCATCTCCTGGCTGACGATGCCGCCGACCGAGAGGCCGACGAGCACGTCCGCGCCCTCGATTGCGTCTTCGAGGTCGCCGTCGTCGACGCCGCGGGCGAACGGTTCTGCGTACTCGTCGAGGCCGCCCGCCTCGGCCCGCGACTCCGAGAGGACGCCGTCGATGTCGCACAGCGTGATGTTCTCGTGGGGGATGCCCAGCGAGACGTAGAACCGCGCCGTCGCGGTCGCGGCCGCGCCCGCCCCCGAGAAGGTGACGTTCAGCGACGACAGCTCCTTGTCGGCGATGTCGGCGGCGTTCAGAAGCGCCGCGCCGGAGATGATGGCCGTGCCGTGCTGGTCGTCGTGGAACACGGGGATGTCCATCCGGTCGCGCAGGGACTCCTCGATTTCGAAGCACTCGGGGGCCTTGATGTCCTCCAAGTTGATGCCGCCGAACGTCGGCTCCATCGCGGCGACCGACTCGACGAACGCCTGCGGGTCGTCGTGGTCGAACTCGACGTCGAACACGTCGATGTCGGCGAAGCGCTTGAACAGCACGCCCTTGCCCTCCATCACCGGCTTCGACGCCTGCGCGCCGATGTCCCCCAGCCCGAGGACGGCGGAGCCGTTGGAGACGACGCCGACGAGGTTGCCCTTCGCGGTGTACTCGTAGGCGGCGTTCTCGTCGTCGGCGATGTCGAGACACGGCGCGGCCACGCCCGGCGAGTACGCCAGACTCAGGTCGCGTTGGGTGTTCGTCGGCTTCGTCGTCGCTATCTCCACTTTCCCCGCGGGCGGACGCCGATGGTAGTCTCGGGCGTCGTCTTCGAGCGTCATTGCTCGTGATGGGTACGGTCAGGTAAGTAGACCCTTCGCTCCGACAGCGCCTCGTCAACGAGAGTCACACGCGGCGCGACCGCTCGTCGCGCCGTCTCTCCGTCGAGGAACCGGTGTACGGGCTGGACGGTGCGTTCGCGGCCGATGGCCCCGTCAGCAGTCCGTTCCACCCCGCGACCAGCCCACTCACCGAAGCGCTTCGTGCGGCATCGTGTAGAGCTGAACGTTCTCCGCTATCGACACCTCCTCGAACTGACTCTCCGTCGCGAACAGGTCCGAAACCGCGTCGACTCGCTTTATGGGGTAGATGTGTTTCGCGTTCCCGTAGCCGTGGTACACCTCGACCGGCACGGCGAACGCCACCTCTCCCTCGTCGACCTCGACTGTCGAGCCGAACGTCAGCTCGTCGTCCTCGTCGGAAACTGTACAGATAGTTGACGGCACCGCGTCCCCTGCATCGTATCTGTCTTTGACCATCCGTTGACAACCCACACTATTGTTCATTATCTTGAGTAGTGTCTCTCCCCGCCCACTCTCCGGGGACAGAACTGCTCAGGTTTCAGCCACATATCCAACGAGTACCGCCATAACTATTACTCAAACAACGGAACTATATGTGTGGTTGATACGTTCGGCGGGCGCGAGTCGGTGCGTCGCCGAGTCACCGCGTCGTAACCGACCGACGGGCCGCCGGTCTCGAAACGAGGCTCGCAACGCGTCTCCCCGGCGGGGATGGGTGACCGATTCGAGACCTGCGGCTATCCCCCGAAAGGGAACCCACGCGTCAACCGTCGCGGCACCGAGAGAGCAGTCTGCCAGCTGTCCAGTCCGGTCGCTTGCATGTTGGCGTGTCGCGGGCCGGGAAGTCGATGGTCGGATTTCGGACAGTTCGGCTCGCGTACACCCCGTCGGTGCGGCGTCGAACTCAGCGGAGGGCGTCGTGCGGAATCGTGTAGAGGCGGACTCCGTCCGCGGCGGTCATCTCGTCGGGTTCGCCGTCGATGACGAACAGGTCGGAGACGCGTTCGATCTGTTCTGTCGGGTAGACGTGCCTCGCGCTTCCGTAGCCGTGGTACACCTCGACCGGTACGGCGAACGTCAGCGCGTCCTCGACACCGAGAGCCGAACAGATGTCCGTCGGGACGGTTTCGCCTGCTTCGTATCGTTTGTTGGCCATTCGTTGACAACCCACAGTTCGTGACGACTCTGAGCAGTATCTCACCCCACCACCTCTTGAGAGATTCTGTCGAGCTTCGACTACAACTCCAACGACCACGATGATAACCGTTACCCAAACGCGCGACGGCGACTGACACGCGGCTGAGACGACGCGCGTCTGCGCTGACGCGCGCAATCAACATATTCACAACGCGAGCGCCCCGTGTTCGCGCGTGTCGTCTACGCCGACGCGTGTGTCTTCGAGCGCTCGCGAACGCGTCAGACGGCGTTGCCGTTCAGTGTGATACTGATATGTCCGTTATACCTCTGCGACCGCTCGAACGTCGTCCGTCGTCGGCTCGCAGTGGGTCTCGTGCCGCGCGACAGCCGACAGCGGGCGATGTCACCGTTATTGTCACTGACAGTATCTCTGGGTTCGTGACCGCGGTGGCCACGCTGGGGGGTCGCGCGACGGGGCGTCGATTTCGACCGCGTGAGGACCGCCCGCGACGACGAATCGATTTTTCAGAAAGTTTTCCATTCAAAAGTATTATGGCGTTCGTATCTGTTGAGTGAGACATGAGTCGTTACCGCAGGCTCTCCCAACAAGGGTTGAGTCTTGCACTCACTCTCATCGTGGTTTTCTCGGTTATCGCAGGCCCAGTGTCTGCGAGCGTCGGGACCACCACAGGTGAGGCACAACTGGGGGGACCGCCCGCTAACCAACTCGACACGGTCGACGACGACCAACTGACACAGGCGTCGGAGAACATCAGCGTCTGGGACGGCGCGTTCCTGACGCTCCGGCCTGACGACACCGACCCGCGGCTCGATTCGGCCGCGGCGTATCAGGTCCAGTCGGTCAACACGTACGTACGGGTAGGTGGGCCGGAACAGTCCCTCCGAAAGAACCCGATGTACGTGTACAACGTCGGACAGGAGGTCCCGTTCACGTTCGCCGGTTCGAACGCCGGCGCTCCCCGCGCCATCGAGGACCAGGACGTCCAACTCGTCGCGGCCAAACTCGAGAAGGGCGCGTCGATTCCCCGGAGCATCTCCGGCGTCGCTGAGACGCTCACCAGCGACGACAGCGTGACCTCCTCGGTCGTCGGCTCGGCGCAGGGCGCGGCGGACGACAACTCGTTCGCGTTCACGCCCGACGAGTCCGGCATGTGGATGTTCGCGGTCGTCACCGTCGACGACGGGAACGGCTTTTCGGACGCCAACGGCGACGGCAACCTCGAAACCGACGGCAACGTCACGTTCGTCGGCGTCGACGCCCTGCCGGTCCAGCAGGGGTCGTCGTCGGTGAGCGCGCCGTCGCCCGCGGGCAACGGCCAGAACGTGACGGTCACCGTTGACGCCTCGTCGCTCGACGCGACCGAGGTCAGCCACACCGTCGCAATCTTCAACGAGTCCGACCTCTCGAACTACGACCAGACCATCAACGCGACCGACCGGTCGAGCATCTCCCTCGAAACCGAAATCGCGCGGGTCAACGGCACCAGTCAGATGCCGGCGGACGCGAACGTCATGGGCGTCACTCCCGGTTCGCAGTCGTTCGTCGGGAGCCAGACGGCGATGTCGATCTTCGACCGCTTCAACGACAGCACGTCGCAGTTCGACGACGTCCGCGTCGTCAGTCCCGGCGCGACCGTCTACGGTTCGGCCGTGACCAAGGTCGCGGGCAACCGGACGACCGTCGAGGTCCCCATCCCCGACGGAGCCACGCCCGGCGACTACGTCGTGATGCACGTGGCGACGAACCAGTCGGGCACCGAGTCGGTGACGAACCGCGCGCCGCTACAGGTCGCCGAGAGCGTCCAGCTGAACCTGACGGCGAACACGACCACGCCCGTCGCGGGCGACGACGTCGAGTTCACCGTCACGCGCGAGGACACCGGCGCGGCCGTCCAGAACGCCGAGGTCACCGTCGGCGACACGACCGTCCAGACGGACGCCAACGGCGTCGCGGTCGTCACCGTTCCGACGGCCGGCGAGTACGACGCCATCGCGTCGAAGAACGTGACGAACGGCGAGGCGTTCGCCGACGCCACGCTCGCGCTCGACGTGTTCGAGCCGGCGACCTTCGAGTACAGCAACCTCACCGTCGAGCCCCAACAGGTCGTTCCCGGGACCGACGTGGTCGCGAACGCGACCGTCGAGAACGTCGGCGAGGTCAACGGGAGCTACGAGGCGGCGCTCACTATCGACGGCGAGGCGCAGTCGCCGTCCGACACCGGCGCGCTCCAGCCCGGCGAGTCGACCGAGGTGAGCTTCACGACCTCGTTCGACGACCCCGGAACCTACAACGTCTCCATCGACGAGCTCTCGACCGACGACGACGAGCTCGTCTCGCGGACCGTCCGCGTCATCGCGCCCGCGAATACGAGCGTGACCGACGTCACCGTCGAGCCGACGAGCATCAACACGACCGAGCGCTACACCGTCTCGGCGACCGTCGAGAACATCGGCGGGCTCTCCGACCTGGTCCGGCTCACGTACACGACGACCGGTGACGAGTCGGGCACGGAGGTCTACAACGTCACCCGAACCGTCGCCGTGAGCCCCGACTCCACGGTCACGAGGAACGTGACCGCCCTCGCGCCGACCGCGCTCGGCTCCGACGACGTCGGCAACTTCACCGTCGCCGTCAACGACGTCGAAGCGGATTCGACGCTGACGGTCACGCGGCGCGACCGGCTCCCGCCGACCGTCCGGCTTCCGGCACCCGCACAGGGCGCGGTTCCCTTCGGGACGCCCATCACGCTCAGCGTGAGCGACGAGTCGGACATCAGGCGCGCGACGTACAACTTCGGTAACGGCCCACAGCCGCTCTCGCTCGACGCCAACGGGAGTGCGACCGTCCCGACCGGCGACCTCGACGAGGGACAGACGACGCTGACGGTCAACGCGACCGACACGGCCGGGAACACGATTACCCGGACGTTCACCTTCGACTTCGTCTCCTCGCCGCGCGTCACGAGCGTCGCGCCGACCGACGTCGCCGGGCCGTCGAGCACTGTCTCGGCGTCCTTCGCGGACGACCGCAACGGCGACTCGGAGTCCGGGATCAACGCCAGCGCGACGAGGCTCGTCGTCGACGGCACGGCCGTCGACCTCTCGGGCGCGACGACGAACACCAACTCGACGCTCGAAATCAACGTCTCCGAACTCGGCGTCCCGCTCGCCGAGGGGCCGACGACCGCGAGACTGACCGTCGTCGACGAGGCCGGCCACGCCACCTCGCGGCTGTTCGAGTTCGAGTACGACGAGACCGCGCCGACCGCGAGTCTCACGCTCGACCCCGACTACGACGAGGACCGCGAGGACGTGAGCGCGAACAACCCCGTCGACATCACGCTCGACAGCGCCGACGACAACCTCGAATCCGCGGCGTTCGTCGTCCGTAACAACGACGGAGACGAGGTCTACACGCGCGACGTGACCTCGCTCGCCCGCTCGACCGGCGCGTTCGAAATCGAGTGGGACGGCACGAACGACGACGGCGCGCTCGTCGCCAGCTGTTCCTACAACCTCACGCTCGTGGGGACGGACGCCGGCGGGAACACCGGCGTCGCCAACGCCACCGTCTGCGTGGACAACGACGAGCCGACCTACGACGTGTCGGCCGTCGACGGGACGACGGACACCGTTTACACGAACGGGAGCGTCGACGTCACCTACAGCACCTCGGAGAGCGTCACCGTCGAGTACACGTTCGAGTCCGACTCGGGCGTGACGGCGACGTTCGAACGGACGCCCGACAGAACGCCGGACGGCGAGACGGGGAACCACACGCTCGACGTGGCCTCGGAACTCCCCGACGGGAGCTACACGCTGACGGCGACCGCGACCGACCTCGGTAACAACGACGTTACCGTGGAACGGTCCGAGCCCGTCGTGGTCGACACGACCGACCCCGGCGTCACCGCGACGCTCAACACGACCGAGTCCGGTAACCTCTCGGTCAGCGTGGCGAGCACGGAACCGCTCGCCGACACCCCCGACGCGGAACTCACGTACCCGAACGACGACGTCGAGTCGCTGGCCCTCACGCGGCTCGACTCGACGACGTGGACCGCCGAGCTCGCCACGAACGAGTCCGGCGAGTACGCGCTCGACGTGACGGGGACCGACCGCGCCGGCAACACGGCGAGCGACTCCAGTACGGCGACCGTCACGAGCAACAACTTCTCGGAGCAGTCGACGCTCCTGCTCGTGAGCTCGAGCGGTAACACGTTCATTCGGATTAACGCCAGCGACGACGCGGACCTGCCCGCCGGGCAGACCGTCGTCACGCTGACGGACACGAACATCCCGCCGAACGCCCTCTCGCAGGGCACGGCGGCGACGAGATACCTCGAAGCCAACGCCGGCCTCACCGAGGACCAAATCGAGGACGTCACCTACGGCTTCAGCGCCGACCTCGACACCTCCGGCAACGGCTTCAACATCGTCTACATCGAGCGCGGCGGCACGCGGGTGCTCCCGACGACGCTCCAGACCGACCCGTTCGGCCTGTCCGGTGACTACTACACCGCGACCCGAACCGGTCTGTCGACCTACGGCGCGGTCACAAACGACACGGAAGCGCCGACCATCAGCTACGACGACCCGACCGAGGGCGTCGAGTTCTCCGAGGTCAACAACACGGTCTCGGTGAACGCGACGCTCTCCGACAACGTGGACGTCAACACCTCTTCGGTGTCGGTGACGGTCGAAAGCGACGGCCAGCTCAGAGACGTGACCGACAACGCGACGGTCACGAACGAGTCGGTCAACTACACCACGCCCGGCCTCCCGCCGGCGGACTACACCGTCACCATCGAGGCGTCCGACACGAACCTGACCGCCAACACGGCGACAGAACAGGTCAACTTCACCGTGCAGGACGACCGCGAAGCGCCGACGGTCACCGCGCTCGGCCCGACCGACGGCACGACCTTCCCGTTCGGCACCGACACGGTGGAACTCAACGCGACCTACGAGGAAGCGAGCGACGCGGTGAACGACACCGGCGTCGACGCGGAGAACGTCACCGTCCTGTACGACGGACAGGACATCAGCGCCTCGGCCGCGCCCGACGCGACCGGGTTCAACACGACCGTCCCCGTGGACGACGACGAGACGCACAACCTGACGGTTCGCGTGCCCGACAACGCCGGTAACAGCGTCGAGAGCACGACGAACTTCAGCATCGCCGCTGACGACACCGACCCGGCAGTCGAGATTTCGAACCCCGCCGAGGGCGACGAGCTCTCGAACACGACGACCTCGGTCAACGTGACCGCGAGCGTCGACGACGCCGAAAGCGGCGTCAACCTCAGCTCCGTGACCGTCACCTTCGACGGGACCGACGTCACGAGCGAGGCGAACCTCGACGACCTCTCGAACGTCTGGTTCAACAAGACCGGTCTCGAACCGGGCACCAACCACACGGTGTCCGTCTCGGCGGCCGACCGCAGTGGGAACGAGAACGCCTCGACGGTGAACTTCAGCGTCGCGCCCGACCTGACGGCACCGAACGTCACGCGGGTCAGTTCCCGGAACGCCACCTTCGGGAGCGACGCTAACTTCTCGGTCGAAGTGAACTACACCGACCCCGAGAGCGGCATCGACGCCTCCGCGGTGACGATTCTGCTCGACGGCGAGGACGTGACCGACGACGCGACGGTGTTCCCGAACCCCGGCGCGACGCTCGATCTCAACTCGTCCGAAATCGACTCGGGCGACCACCAGCTCAGCGTGCGCGTCACCAACAACAACGGCGACACGACCACGAACGACACGACGTTCTCGGTCAATCAGGGGCCGGACATCGCGGTGACGTCCGTTTCGCTCGACCCGGCGACCGCCCAGACCGGCGACAAAGTCGAGGTGACCGCTGAGGTCGAGAACTTCGGCGACGAGTCGGGCTCGACCGACGTCGGCGTCACCGGCACCAGTCAGGCGGGCACCACCGACTTCGGCGTCACGAAGTCCGTGACCCTCGCCACCGGTGAGAACCAGTCCGTGAACTTCGTCATCAAGCCGACGAACGCGGGCACCTACACGGTCGCGGTCAACGGGACGACCGCGACGAACGCGCTCGACGTGAGTTCGCCGACCGCCGACATCCAACTGCTCGGCGACTCGTCGGCCAGTCCGACGTCGCTCCTCGAAGGCGAGGAGACGACCGTCACGGTCAAACTCGGTAACCTCGGCGGCGCGAGCGGCAACGTCTCCGGCGACGTGACCCGGAACGGGACGACGGTCGGGAACGTCTCGACCTCGCTCGCCTCCGGCGCACAGCGGACGTTCACCTTCACCGACACCCCGCCGGGAACCGGCGACTACGTCTACGCGTTCAACGGCACGACCATCGACACGGTCACCGTCTCGGCGCGTGCCCCGGCGTTCAGCATCGACGCGGGCGCGAGCACCATCTCGCAGACGACCGTGGACACCGACGAGACGTTCACGGTCAAGGTGCGCGTGAACAACACCGGCACCGCGGAGGGGACGTACACCAAGGCGCTCACGGCCGGCCGCACGACGCTGGCCACCGAGAGCGTCACCGTCGGTCCCGGTTCCTCCGGCACGCTGACGTACAGCGTCTCCATCGACGACGCCGGCACGTACGACCTGCGGGTCGACGGCGTCACGATTGGCAGTATCACCGTCGAGGAGGCGAACGTCGGCGGCGGCGGTGGCGGCGGCGGCGGTAACAGCCTCCCCCACGACGACACCACGGACAGCGACCGGCTGTTCTCGGCACCCGGCTTCGACGCGCAGTTCGACGGCGGGCAGGGCGTCTCCGCGGTGAGCATCACGTTCAGTCAGCGGACGACCGGTGAGATCACCGTCAGCGAACGCTCGGGGCTCCCCGGTAGCGTGGGACAGCCCGGCGGCACGGCCGTCAGCTACGTGCGCATCGACGTGCCCGACAGCGCGCGCGACCGCCAGTCGACCCTCCGGTTCACCGTCAGACAGAGCCGGCTCGACGAACTCGGCGTCGAATCGTCCGACCTCGTGGTCCGGCGGTTCAACGAGGACGCCGGTTCGTGGGAAGACCTCGAAACCCGCGTCGTCGACAGCGGTGACGGCGCGGTCGTCATCGAGGCCGACACGCCCGGCTTCTCGTACTTCGCCGTGACGTCGCGGCAGGTCGTCACGACGACGACCGACGACGACACGACGACAACGACGACGCCGGACGACGGCACCACCACGGCGTCCAGTACGCCCGGCTTCGACGACGAAACGTCGACGACCGCGAGCGGCACGACCGACTCCCCCGTTCCCGGATTCGGCGCGGCGCTCGCCGTGGTCGCGCTCCTCGCGGCCGCGCTCCTCGCGGTCCGCCGGAACGACTAACGACAACGACCGCACCGCGCGGTTCGTCTCTCCTTCGTTTTTTTCGACCGGACCAGCGCCGCCCGCGGACGGCGCGACGAACTGCCTACAAGCTTTTACCACCGGTCAGCAAAACGAACGATGATGCTACGACCCCGCGTCTCGATTCCCGTTCTCGTGGTCGCCGCGATGCTCCTCGCGGCCGTCGCGCCCCCGGCCGTGGGGGCCAACGGGGACTACGATATCGATATCGGCGGCTCCATCGACACCGTCGACAGAACCGTCTCGACCTCGCAAGGCGAGTTCACCGTCACCCAAGTCGGCCGCGCCGACGCCGGCGACACCGTTTCGGTCTCCGTGGACGCGCCGAGCGACAGCGACTACACGATCACGATTCTCGACTCCGAACAGCGAATCCGGCGGTCCGCGTCGGCGACCGGTGACGCAGACCGCGAGTTCGGTACCGGCGGACTCGACCCCGGAACGTACGCCGTCGTCGTCGGCAACCAGTCGACAGAAGAGGTGTACGCCGGCGAGCCGCTCGTGATTCGCGCCTACGCGGTCTCGACGCAGGCCGCCGGGAGCGTCGAGCAGTCGGACGACCTCGACGTGACCGTCGAACTCGACGAGGTCGCGTCGGGCGAGTCCGTCGAGGCCGTGCAGGTCGTCCTCGCGGACGACTCCGAGAACGTCCGCGTCGACGCCTCGGCGGTCAACGACACGCACTACTCGGCGTCCGTCTCCACCGACGACGTGGATGCCGGTGACTACTCGCTGTACGCGGTCGTCCGCGGCGACGACCGGGCCCTCGGCGAGAACGAGCTCATCGGCGTGAGCGACGCCTCGACGGTCGAGGTGGTCGAACAGGCGACCGACACGTCCACGCCCGACGACGGCTCCGGCGGTGCTGGCGGCGGCGGCGGCACGGGCGACGCCACGACGACCACCTCGGAGTCGACCGACACGTCGACGGCGGCGACCGACACCGCCGAGTCGACGACGACCGACGCGACGGATACGACGACCGACGCCGACGAGACGGGAGATTCCACCGAGTCGACGGCGACGGCCCAGACGACGACCGACAACGTCGTGACGCCCAACGAGTCCACGTCGGCGACGGCCCAGACGACGACGTCTTCGGAAGTTCCGAACACGGCGCCGTACCTCCTGTTCGGCGCGCTCGTCGTCTTCGCGGTCGGCCGGCGACTCGTCGGCTAACGCTCTTTTCTCTCGCGTTACCACCGTTTTTTCTTTGCTTGTCTACCGCTCCGCTCGCGCTCGCCGACGGTCGAGTCGGTTGACCAGCCAGAGCCCGAACGCGACGGCGGCGAGGGCGTACTGGAAGTTGTACCGCGGGTCGCCCAGCGATTCGAAGACGCGGACCCACGGCGGAATCGAGTCCGAGGCGTAGTCGGTCGCCGGGAACAGGGGCCACAGGAGGAACTGCATCGAACCCCAGTCGCCGGCGAGAAGCGCCCGGTAGGTGTCGCCGAGGTAGTGCGAGAGCGTCGCGACGACGAGGGCGGTCGCGTGCTCGCTGTAGCCAAGCCGGTGGCCGACGCCGACGAGGACGACGAGCACCGGAAGCATCACGAGAAGCGAGTGGCCGAGCGAGCGGCCGCTGACGAGGACGCCGTAGTACGCGAGCGGTTTGTCGATGAGGTCTGGCAACTGCGAGCCGACGAGCGCGGCGGCCAGCGTCCACCCGGTCGGAAGCGGGCGTCGACGGCCGACTCGGAAGAGCGAAACCGAGAGATATCCGAGGGCGAGGTGGCCGATTGGGAACACTACCGAGGCGGACGGTGCCGAGGCTATTCAACCGTGGGGTGACGCGTGCCGACGCATCCCCGCGACTCTGGACGTTCGTCGGGTCGGGTCGGGTGGGTCAGCGTCACCCTAGCCCCGTCCCCGCGGCGGCCACGCACCAAGTATATGTCACGCCGGGGACCACGTGGCAGTATGTCTGATTCGGTCTCCGAACACCGTCCCCCCGACGCGGCGGACGCGGCGGCGACTCTCCGTTGCGAGCGGGTCGTTCGGGAGTACACCCGCGGGTCCGACTCGTTTTTCTCCCGCGGGTCCGACGCCCCGACGGTCCGCGCGCTCGACGGCGTCTCGATTTCGGTCTCGACGGGCGAGTTCGTCGCCATCGCCGGCCCGAGCGGGAGCGGCAAGTCCACGCTGTTGCACCTCCTCGCCGCGCTCGACACGCCCACCCGCGGCGACGTCCGCATCGCGGGCACCGACGTCCGGTCGCTGTCGAACCGCGGGCGGACGAAACTCCGCCGGGACACCATCGGCATCGTCTTCCAGCACTTCCACCTGTTGCCCTCGCTTTCGGCCCGCGGCAACGTCGCGCTCCCGCTCATCGAACGCGGCGTGTCGAAGCGCGACCGACGCGCCCGCGCCGAAGAACTGCTCGAACGGGTGGGCCTCGGCGACCGCGCCGGCCACAAGCCGGGCGAACTCTCCGGCGGCGAGCAACAGCGCGTCGCCATCGCCCGCGCGCTGGTCTCCGACCCCGCGGTGCTCATCGCCGACGAGCCGACCGGCGAGTTGGACACCGAGACGGGCCAACGCGTCCTCGACTACATCGAACAGACCGCCACGGAGCGGGCGGTCGTCGTCGCCACGCACGACGAACACGTCATCGAGCGGGCCGACCGCGTCGTCCGCCTCCGCGACGGCCACGTGGTGAGCGATGGCTAGGCGACACCGACTGTTCGGCGTCGTCGGCCTCGCGGGGCGGCGCGTCCTCGGCCGCCTGCGAACCACCTCCTCGAAGCAGGTGTTGTTGAGCGTCCTCGGCGTCGCCCTCGCCGTGACGCTCATGACGACCGTCAGCGGCATCGCCCTCGGCCTCGGCGCGGAAAACGCCATCCAGAGCGAGGGCGTCGACTACTGGGTCGTCCCCGAGGCCAGCACGGCCTCGTCGGTCGCCGTCTCGGTCGGCAGTCCGCAACTCGGCGACACCCACGCGATTACCGACCGGCTCTCACGCGACGAGCGGGTGGACTACGCCACGCCGGTCCAGACGCAGTTGGTGACGCTCGCGCCCGAAGGCGGCTCGACCGACGAGTACGTCCTCGCGGCGGGCATCATCCCGCCCGAGAAACCCACGTCGGTCGTCGGCGTCTCGACGGCGTCGCTCACGCCGGGGGACCCCCACTACGCCAACGGGAGCTACGACGGCCCGCGGACCGGCGAACTCGTGCTCAACGACGCCGCCGCGGAACTGCTCGGCGTCTCGCCCGGCGACGAGGTGACCGCGAGCGTCGGCGGCTCGCGGGCCGCGTTCACCGTCGTCGACGTCCGCGAGGGGTCGCTGTCGTCGGGCGTCGGGCCCGTCCCGGTCGCGCTCGTCCACCTCTCGGAACTGCAGACGATGACCGGCTCGACCGACGGCGACCTCGCGGACCAACTGCTCGTCAGCACCGACTCGCCGGGCGTGCGGTCCGACATCGAGGCGCTCTACCCGCGGACCTCGGTCGTCACGCAGACCGGCCTCGCCGTCCGCGGCGCGTCGACCTCCAGTCTCCCGCTCGCGATGGCCGCCGTCTCGCTCGTCGTCGCCGTCCTCGTCGGCGTGCTGTTCGTCGCCACGATGATGGGCCTCGAAGTCAACGCCGACCGCCGGAACCTCGCCGTGCTCTCGGCGATGGGCTACCGGACGAGCTCGCAGATGTTGCTCGTCGTCGCCGAGACGGTCGTCGTCGCCACCGTCGGCGGCGTCGTCGGCGTCGTGGCGGGCATCGGCGGTATCCACCTGACGAACGCGATTACGCGGGAGCTACTCGGGGTGCAAGTCGCGCTGTTCGACCCGGTGCTCGTCGGCTACAGCGTCGCGGTCGCGGCGCTCATCGGCCTCGTCTCCTCCGTCTATCCGGCGTGGCTCACCTGGCGGACGCCCACTCTGGAGGCGATGTCGCATGACTGAGGACGCCGACCCGAACCGGGGGTCGGACGCGAGCACACTTCCGGCGTCGTCGCGGTTCCCGCGGCTCTCCCGCGTCCGCGCGTCGGCGGGAATCGCGGTCTCACAGCTCTCTCACGCCCGCGGGCGGACGGTCCTGACCGTCCTCGGTATCACGCTCGCGGTCCTCGCGGCGACGCTCCTTGCGGGGACGGGAATCGGCGTGATACAGACGGGCCAACAGCAGTTCGACGCGGCGGGCCGCGACGTGTGGATTACCGGCGGCCCGGTCCGGTTCTCGCCGACCGGCGTCGGCGGCTTCGAAAACAGCATCGTCGACGCCCACGGGTTAGACGCCGAACTGGAGGCCCGCGAGGACGTGAAACTCGTCACGCCGATGTCGTTCCAGACGGTGTACGTCAGGTCCAACGACTCCGACTACGAGACGCTCGTCGGCGTCGGCGCGCCCGCCCGCGGCGGGTCGGTCCAGATTACGAACGGCTCGGGGTTCAACCGGACCGACGTCCACTACGCCGACGGCGACTACTCCGGGCCGATGACCCACGAGGTCGTCATCGACGAGCGGACCGCCGAGATGATGAACGTCTCCGTCGGCGACTCGCTGTACGTCGGCGGCACCACGGGCATCGCCCGCGAAAACGAGTTCACCGTCGTCGGCGTCTCGCCGACGTTCTCGCGGTTCCTCGGCACGCCGAGCGTCGTGGTCCACCTGAGCGAACTTCAGGAGGTGACGGGCACGACCGGCGCGGACACGGCCACGCTCATGACGCTCACCGTCGCCGACGGGGCCGACCCCGAGGCGGTCGCGGCCGACATCCAAGCGGACTATCCGGACTACGACGTGCGGACGAACCAGGAACAGCTCACGGAGATTCTGCGCGACCAGGCGGTCATCATGGCCGCCGGCGGGAGCCTCGTCTTCCTCGCGCTACTGGCGGGGCTGGCGCTCAGCGTGAACGTCCTGCTGTCGCACGTCTACCACCAAACGCGGGAGCTCGCCGCGCTGAAGGCGCTCGGCACGTCGTCGTCGACGCTGTCGCTGACGCTCGTCGTGCAGTCGCTCGTTCTCGGGACGCTCGGCGGCCTGCTCGGGGTGGCGCTGTCGTTCCCGGCCGCGCGCGGTCTGAACCGACTGGCCCAACTGCTCGTCGGGTTCGGCGACGTGGTCGTCCTCCCGGAGACGGTCCTCGCCGGCGGCTTCGCCATCGCGTTCGTGATGAGCCTCGTCTCGTCGCTCGCGGTCAGCCGACAGATAGCCGGCATCCGACCGCTCGACCACCTGTAGTCGCGGCGTGGCGTCCGGGGGGTTCCCGACCCCCGCAAGCGATAGTTTAGTTATCCCGCCCCGTCCACGACCGTACATGGCAACGGCACGACGCGAGCGGTTCATCCGCGCCCAGCTCGCCTGGATGCTCGGCGCGACGCTCGTCTTGGTCCTCCTCGACGCGCTGTCCTACGAGCTGGTGTTCGTCGTGTCCCTCATCGGCTTTCTCGTCGTCGTCGAACTCACCGCGCCGGTCGCGGTGACGCCCGCGTGGCGGCGGCGGCTCCTGTGGCTCATCGGCGGCGGCCTCGTCGCCTTCGGCTACATCGTGGTCAGACGCATCCTCGACATCCTCCCGCCGGGGGTGTTCTGAGTGCGCCTCGGCTCCCGCGAGGTCGGCTATCCGCACCTGTTGGCGGCGGCGCTCCTCGTCGCGATGCTCGTCGGCGTCGGCGTCGGCGCGGGCACCTCGTCGTCCACCTACGGCGCGTTCAACGCCGCGTGGGACGGCGGCTCGGGCATTCGCGGGGTCGCCTCGGACGCGGGTGCCGAGACGCAGGTCGTCTACAACACCACCGAGTACGACGAGGTCGAGCCGGCGGGAACCGTCGCGTTCGTCATCTCCCCGGAGCGGGGCTACACCGACGCCGAGGCCGCCCGCGTCGAGTCGTTCGTCCGCGCCGGGGGGACCGTCGTCGTCGCCGACGACTTCAGGCCGCACGGCAACGACCTGCTCGCCCGACTGGGCGCGTCGGCGCGCATCGACCGGACGCCGCTCCGCGACGACCGCCACCAGTACCGCGCCGGCGCGCTCCCGGTCGCCACGCGCGTCGCCGCGGACCCGCTCACCCGAAACGTGACGCAACTCACCTTGAACCACCCGGCGACGGTGACGTCGAACGAGAGCACTGTCCTCGTCCGCTCGTCGAACTTCTCGTATCTCGACCGCGACGACGACGGCGAACTGGACGACGCCGAGACGCTTCAGTCCTACCCCGTCGTGACGGCAGAGCGCCTCGGCGCGGGCGACGTGGTCGTCGTGAGCGACCCGAGCGTGTTCATCAACGCGATGCTCGACCGCCCGGACAACCGGGCGTTCGCGGCGGCGCTCGCGGCCGACCGACAGACCGTCGTGTTGGACTTCTCGCACGCCGAGGAGCGCCCGCCCCTGCAGGTCGCGCTTCGGGCGCTCCGGGGCTCGGCCGGATTGCAACTCCTGTTCGGCGGCCTCGTCGTCGGCGCGGTCGCGCTCGTCGCCCGGCGGGGACGGTTCTCGTAGGCCGTCGAGGCGCTCGGGGACGCGGTCGGCCCGCCGTCCGTCTCGCGGGCTCGCCGAGACCGCAGTTATATGTGGTCGCCGTCCCGACTGTTGCCATATGAGTGCTCCCGAAGAGGTCTACGAGGCCATCCTGGACGAGACGTCGCAACTCCTCGTCGGGAACGAAGACGCGATAGAGGCGCTCACTATCGCGTTGCTGACAAACGGGCACGTCCTCCTCGAAGGGGTTCCGGGCGTGGCTAAGACGACTATCGCCAACCTGTTCGCACACGCCGCGAACCTCGACTACCAGCGGATTCAGATGACGCCCGACGTGTTGCCGGCCGACATCACGGGCACCCACATCTACCGCGAGAACCTCGGCGAGTTCGACCTCCAGCGGGGGCCGGTGTTCTCGAACGTCGTCCTCGCCGACGAGATTAACCGCGCGACGCCGAAGACGCAGTCGGCGCTCCTCGAAGCGATGGAAGAGGGGCAGGTGACGATCGAAGGCGAGACGCTCAAGCTCCCCTACCCGTTCATGGTCGTCGCAACGCAGAACCCCATCGAGTACGAGGGGACGTTCAACCTCCCGGAGGCCCAGCGCGACCGCTTCCAGTTCAAGGTCGTCGTCGACATCCCCGACCGGGCAGACGAGCGGGAGATTCTCGAACGGTTCGACCGCTCGCCGTCGCTCAAGCCCTCGGACATCTCGAACGTCATCGACGACGCCGACATCGGGGAGGCCCGACAGGTCGTCACGAGCGTCCACGTCGACGACAAGGTGTTCGACTACATCCTCGACCTCGTCGGCGCGACCCGGACGCACGCCGCGGTCGATTTCGGCGCGTCGCCCCGCGCCTCGCTGGCCTTCCTGCGGGCCGGGAAGGCCGCCGCGGCGATTCGCGGCCGCGACTACGTGATTCCGGACGACGTGAAGCGACTGGCTCCGATCATCATGTCGCACCGCCTCGTCCTCGGGACCGAGGCGGACATCAGCGGGCGCGACCCCAGAGACGTCGTCGAAGAGGTCGTCGACACCGTGCCGACGCCCGAAGTCGGCCTCGGCGAGTCGACGACCTCCTCGGTCGCGGGCGACGACGACTGAGGGCGCGCCGGCGACCTATCGTCGCTCGTCGGCTTCTGCTTCTGCTTCTTCGGGCTCACTTTCACTCTCCGACGCCGCGTCGGCTGACGATTCGTGTTCCCCGTCGTCTTCGACCTCCCACCGGCAGGTGACGGCGAAGTCCGTCTCCTCGCCGGCGGCGACCTCGGCGACGACCGGCGCGTCGAGGCCGCGGGCGACGACCACGGCGACGAACGACGCGACCGGCGTGTCGAACGTCTCGGCCGAGGCGAACCGGCAGTTTTCGACGCGAACCGTCAGGCGACCGTCCGCGGCGTCCGTCTCGGCGGTCGCGGTCTCGACGAGTTCGAACAGTTCCACGAGGGCGTCGGTCGCCTGTCGCGCCAGCGTCCCGGGGTCGTCGCCGAGCGGGCCGTCGAGGCTCCGTGCGAACTCGTCGAACAGGCCGCCGCCGCTCGGGTCGAACGCGACGCCGCGGGTCAGTTCGTCGTCGGTGACGACGAAGGTGTCGCGGAGCGCCTCGGCGTCGGGAAGGGCGTAGTCGCGGTGCTCCGGGACGAACAGGCGAACGCTGTCGCGCGCCCCGTCGGGGACGTAGACGGCCGCGTCCTGCAGGCCGAGCTCGTCGACGACGGCGGCGTGGTTGCGCGCGTGCGCGCCGAACACGGACGACCCGACACTGACGGGGATGAATCGCTCGGGGGTGAGATACCGCGTCACCGCGGCGGCGAACAGCCCGATAGCGCCGAGGACGACGAGCGTCTCCCGGACGGGCGGAAACAGCGCGCCGCCGATGAGGCCGGCGACGCCGAGTCCGGCCAGCGCGACGGCGGTCTGTCGATACCGGCCCGTTCGGAGCGCCTCGTAGCGCTGTCTGAGCCGGGCGTTCTCGCGTCGGAGGGTGGCGAGTTCGCCGCGGGCGTGGTCCGCCTCGTCGGTGCTCGGTCGGCCCTCGCCGTCGTCGCCGGTGGCGGCCGACACGACGGCGCGGGCGTCCCCGTTCGCCAACGCCGACTCCCGGTCGCGCGCGTCGTCCGCGCTCATCGCTCCGCCTCCGTCGCGTCGACGAGGCCGAGCGCGACGCGCTCGTAGCGGTGGAGTCCGTAGGCGACCGCCGCGGCGAGGACGGCGGCGACCAGCGCGGCCTGCCACGCCCACCGGAGCGTCGTCCAGAGCGCCCACGTGACCCCGAGGGCGACGACGTAACCCGCCGCCAGCCGAGCGAGTCGAGCGCGGTCCGGCGGCCGCTCGTACGCGGCGCTCGCGAGGAGCGGGAACGCGGCCAGTTGCGTGGCTCCGAGCGCGACGAGGCCCGCGTCTCCGAACAGCGAGACGGCGGTCAGTTGAGCGACGACGAACGCGAGCGGTCCCTCGCTCGCCGCCGCGACGAGGACGAGGACGCCCGCGGCGACCCCCCACAGCCCGTCTGTCAGGCCCACCGCGAGGGTGAAACAGAGGACGCCCGCCGCGTCCATCGGGGTGAGCTCGTTCGCGTCCAACACGGTTCGAATCGTCCGTTCGCTCTGGTTCACAGGTGTCTCCATCGGTATCACTCCGCGGCGGTGGCCCACCCCGTCGCCAGTCTCATCGCGCTCTTCGGGGCGACCTCGTAGGCGGTGACGTTCGGCAGGCGTTCGAGGCGCTTTCTGAACTCCTCGAAGGCGACGAACCCGGCCGCGTCGCCCGCTCCGTTCGCCCCGTTCGCATCGACGGTCTCGCCCTCGGCCGCGTCGTCGAAGAACGTCGTCGGCGTGAGGAAGACGCTCGTCTGGGAGCTTCGTTTCGACGCGACGACGACCGCCTCGTACGTCTCGACTTTCGCCGAGTCGTCGGTGATGAGCACGAGGTGGTCCTGTCGGTCCGACCGCGAGCACGCGGACTTCACCGCGTCGAAAAGCGGCCGGTCGCTGACCCGCGAGACGTAGCTCTCGCCGTCTTTGAGGTACGGGCGGAGCGTCGCCGCGAACGCCGAGTCGTCGCCGTCGAGGCGGCGGCTCCGCTTGCGGGCGTCTTCCGGCGCGACCGGGCGGGACGCGCCGACCGGGCGGCGCGGGCTGGTCGTCGGCGCTATCGCGAGCAGTCGCCGCCGAACCGTCTGGTAGGCGTTCGACGACGAGGAGGGGCCGAACTCCCACGTCGTCGCGTCGTCCCCGACGAACTGCGCCGAAATGGGGTCGGAGTGGGACTCCGCGGCGTCGACGAGGCCGAGCGCGACCTCGCGGGCGTACGACAGCATCGTCCGCCCGGTCGGCCCGCGGTTCATGTGCGACCCGCAGTCGACCACGAGCGACAGCAGGTAGTCGGACTCAGATTCGAACTCGCGGATGTACGGGTGGTTCATCCGCGCGGTGGTCTTCCAGTCGACCTGCGAGAGCGTGTCGCCGGGGAGGTACTGCCGGGTCTCGTGGGGGACGTGCCCCGGGCCGGTCTGGTCGCTGGCGTGGTCGCCGAAGGTCGCGCCGACCAGTTCGCCGCCGCGGCCGACGTGGATGCCGTCGGGGGCCGGCGGTTCGACCAGACAGCGGGCGTCGAGGTCGAGCGTCACCGTCTCGGTGAAGAAACCGGCGCGGCCCTCGATGTCGACGGCGGCCTCGTCGAACGCGATTCGCCCGGCGACGGGGAACTCGACACTGCACGTGACCGACCCCTCGGTCTCGCCGGGGTCGAACGCGACCGTCCGGCGGGACCGCTCCGGCGCGTTCACGCTCGGCGGCGCGACGAGTTCGACCTCGACGGGCGCGTCGACGGCCTCGGACAGCGACGCCGTCAGCGTCACCGCGGCGCGGTCGCCGACGAACACCGACGTGGGCTCGACCGAGACGGTCGCAGAAAGGTCGCGGTCGACAGCGCGCATCGCCTCGACGGCGTCGACCTGCGCGACGACGAGCCACGCGGCGAGGCCGCAGGCGGCGACGAGCGGCGTCGGCTCGTCGAGGACGACCGCGTAAACGGCGAGAGAGCAGGCGACGCCTGCGAGCGCGGCCCACCGGCGGGTCGGAAGCATCGTGGATTCGATTCGTGCCGGCCAAGTTGAATGTTTGTGTTGGGCGCGGGCGGCGCCTGCGAGTGCGCCCCGGACGACCCGGGGCGAACTCGGGATTCAATCGGCCGTTAAACCGGTTGTTAACCCGGCTCAGCCCCCCGAATCGCGCGACTCGCCCGTCCGCGGAGCGTCGGCCGAATGCCAAAACCCATTAGGTCCCCCCGTCTGGCTACGGGTAGTGCGTGGAGAATCGGGCCGCCGGGCGCGGTTGCTTTGGACGATGTTCGTCGTCGCCTGTCTCGTCTCGACAGCGCCGGTGACGGTCGTTTCCGCGGGGACGGGGGCGTGGTCCGCCCCGCCCGGAGACGGCCCGGCCGCGACGACGTCAGCGCCGGTCGGTGCCGACCCGGGCCGCGCTTCGGCGCTCGGGTCGGCCGCGGGACCGCCGCGACAGACCGCGAACGAGACGAACAACAGCACCGGCGTCCTCCACGAGAACCCCGACGAGGTCGACGACGAGAACGAGCTCGACCGCCTGCTTTCGTACCTCTCGGGCGAACTCAACGGCGACATCGGCGCGAGCGCCCTGCGACTCAGTCAGGGCGAATACGCCGCCGCGAGGGCGGCGCTCGGCGACGACTACGACGACTCGCTCGCCAAGTACGTTGACGTGGAAGGCGAGACCGGAGACGACCGCACGGGCGAGGAGTACCGGACCGTCGGCGAGACCCAGCGGGCGTACGTCGACACCGTCAGCGAGTTCCGCGAGACCCGCCGCGAGTACGAGGCGGCGAGGCAGGCGGGCGACGACGAGCGCGCCCGCGAACTCGCCCGCGAGCTGACGCGCCTTGCCGAGGACGGCGAGACGCAGTCCGCCCGGCTCACGGACGCGTTCGAGACGATTTCGAACCGGACCGACGGCGACCTGACGGAGTCCAGCGCCCGAATCGGGGCGGTGCAGGCGAACATCTCCGAGCGGCGCGACGAAATCGTCTCCCGCGAGTTCGTCGCCACACGCCTCAGCGTCGACGACTACGACCGGAACATCTCCTTTACCGACCCGCTCGTCGTCTCGGGGTCGCTCGTCGCCGACAACGGCACGCCGGTCGCGGCGACGACCGCCCGCTTCGCGGTCGGTGGGCAGACGGTCCGGTCGGCGGTCGACCCCGACGGCTCGTTCGAACTGACCTACCGACCGACGCGGATTCCGGCCGACACCTCGGCGCTCGTCGTCCGGTATCTCCCGAACGACGCGTCGATGTATCAGGCGACAGAGCGGGTCGTCCCCGTCGCCGTCTCGCAGGTGAACGCGACCGCGGACCTGTCCGGGCCGTCCGCGTCGCCCTACGGCTACGCCGACGCCGTCTCGGTTCGCGCCGCGGTTCGTGCGAACGGGACGCCGGTGGCTGACTACCCGCTTTCGGCGACCTTCGCCGGGTCGTCGGCGACCGCGGCGGCGACGGACGCGAGCGGCCGGTCGACCATCTCGGCGACCGTCCCCGCGACCGCGACGGGAGCGGCTTCGATTCGCGTCGTGCCCGACGGCGACGACAGGGCGGTCACGTTCGCCCCCGCGACGGCGTCGGTCCCGCTCGAAACCGAGGGGACGACGCTCGACGCGAGCGCCCGGGAGACCGGGAACGAGACGGTCGTCGTCGACGGCCGACTCGAAACCGACGAGGGCGAGGCCGTGCGCGACCAGACCGTCGCCGTCAGCGTCGGCGGGCGCGCGGTCGCGTCGGCGACGACCGACCAGTCGGGCGCGTACCGGGCGACGTTCGACCTCCCGAGCGACGCCAGCGCCGAGAACGCGACCGTCTCGGCCGCGTTCGACGGCGCGGGGACGAACCTCGGGTCGTCCGCCGCGACGGCGAGCGTCCGGCTCTCGGACGGTGCCGCCGCCGGCGGAAGCGGCGCGTCCGGCGGGCTCCCGTTCGACCCGTTCGACCTCGCGTGGGTCGTCGTCGGGACCGCGGTGGTCGGTCTCGTCGCCGCCGTCCTCCTCCGGCGGAACGGCGCCGGCGACTCCGTGACGGCGGCGGTCGCCGACGAGTCGGGCGCGTCGGACGCCGGCGACACGGTCGACCCGGAACCGGCGGGGACGGGGACGACGGCGTTGGACTCGGCGGCCGCGGCCCTCGACGCCGGCCGGCCGAACGACGCGGTGGTCGTCGCCTACGCGGGCGTCCGAGAGTCGCTCGGGACCGCCGCGGGGGTGGACGACGCCGCGACCCACTGGGAGTTCTGCGACCGCTGTGTCGACGCCGGCGTCGCGCCCGCCGACGCGCTCGAATCGCTCACCGCGGGGTACGAGCGCGCGGCCTACAGCGGGCTCTCG
>NZ_AOLM01000027.1 GCF_000337835.1 Haloferax sulfurifontis ATCC BAA-897
CCCACCGGCCGGCGACGTTGCCCACGGCGTCGACGCGGACCGAGAGGCCGGCGTCGCGCAGTCGCTCGACGAAATATTGACGGGCGCGGCGGTCGGCGTCGCTCCCGGTCAGGACGGTGCGGCCGCGTCCCGCCGGCGCGTCGATGTCGCCGAAGCGGGCGTTCGCTTCGATGTCCTCGCGGAGTCGTTGCTGGGAGGCCTGCATATGCGGCTCAACTCGCAAACGATGTGCAATAATTGTGTGTGTTCGTGGCAGATTCTACGGGTCGACGGCGGCGACGACGGGCGAGACGCGCGGCTGGTCGGGGTCGAACAGCCGGGTCGAACCGCCGCGTTAGAGCGTTCGAATCGTCTGACACACCACGTCGACGCCGATGTCGAGAGCGTCCTCGTCGATGTCGAACCGCGAGGTGTGGTGGCCGAACTCGTTGCTCGCGCCGATGCCGACGTAGGTCGCCTTCCCGCCGTGTTCCTGAACCCGCCGGATGAGATAGGAGGCGTCTTCGCTCCCGCCGATGTCGAGTCGCGGGACCGTCTCGGTCACGTCGTCGAGGTCGGCCGCCGACGCGAGGACGGCCTCTATCATCTCGTCGTCGGCCGTGAACGTCGCCGTCTTCCCGTACAGGCCCGTCTCGACCGACACGTCGTGCATGCCCGCGGCGTGGTCGAGCACGCGCCGGGCCTTGTCGAGCATGTACTCGTTGAGGTCGGCGGTCCCGCCGCGGACCTCGACGCGGAGGCTCGCCTCTTCCGCGATGATGTTCTGCGGGTTGGGCGACTCGAACTTCCCGACGTTGATGCGGGTCGCGCCGTCGGCGTGGCGCGGAATCCCGTAGAGGTTCTGGACCGCGGCGGTCGCCGCGTGGAGCGCGTTGCGCCCCTCGTTGGGCGCGTTGCCCGCGTGGCTGGGCGCGCCCTCGAAGGTCACGTCGAGTTTCGCGTTCGAAAGCGGGTTCTCGTAGGCGCCGATGACGGTTCCCGTGGGGTTGCCGAGGCCGAGGTGGAGCGCGAGGAAGTAGTCGATGTCGGAGAGCAGGTCGGTCTCGCTCATCGGCTTGCCGCCGCGGCCGCCCTCCTCGGCGGGCTGGAAGAACAGCCGGAGCGTGCCGTCGAACCCGCCGTCGTCGTCGATGTCGCGGGCGATACCGAGGCCGATAGCGGTGTGGCCGTCGTGGCCGCACGCGTGCATTTCGTTGGGGTGCGTGCTCGCGAAGCCCAGTTTCGCGGGGCGGTGTTCCTCGTCGCTCGACTCGGTGCGTTCGAGGGCGTCCATGTCGACGCGGACGCCGACGGTCGGCCCGTCGCCGAAGCGCTTCTCGGCGACGAGACCCGTGACGCCGTCCATCCGGTCGAGGTAGGCATCGGGTGCGCCCTCCTCGCGTGCGCGTTCGATTGCGGCCGCGACCGCGTCGTCGTCGGGGACGCCCAGTCGCTCGTCTTCGGCGACGGCGTCGGAACCGAGGTGGAGCGTGAACTCGCGGTCGTCGAGCGCGGCGGCGATGAGTGCGGTCGTGCGGAACTCCTTCCATCCGGACTCCGGATGGGCGTGAAGGTCCTGTCGTAACTCTCGCAGGGAGAGCGTGCTGGCGTACGCCATGAAGCCGATATTGCAACCACCCGCTTAAACTGTTTGGGAAGCGGTAGCACAACGAACCCGACCGGTCTATAGTGTAGATTAGTGCCAAGTTTGTGAGAGTTTGGCAAAGTTATAAATAACGGTGTTTCATGAGCTAAGGTATCACGCGTACCGCTACAAGGGTGTGTACGTAGCTCAACAAAACAATGGCAGACGACAACATTACCGAGATAAACATGGACAGACGGCAATTTATCGCGGCCGCGAGTGCGGTCGGCGCGGCTGGCTTCGCGGGCTGTACCGGCGGTGACTCCGGTGGCTCCGGCGGCTCCGACGGGACCGAAACGAGCGGTGGAAGCACCGACAGCAGTTCGTCGGGTAACTCGGGAGAGACCGTCCGCGTCAACGTCGCGCTCGCCGCGGAGCCGTGGAACTTCGACCCCGCGCTCTGGACGGACACCGCGACCAGCACCATCGGCGGCCTCATCTACGACGAGGTCATCGAGCTGACCCCCGACTCCGAACTCCAGCCCGGCCTCGTGACCGAGGTTCCCGACCCCGTCGACGGCGGGACCGCGTTCGAGTACACGCTCCGCGAGGGCGTCACGTTCCACAACGGCGACGAGGTGACCGTCGAGGACTTCAAGTACTCCGTCGACTGGATTCTCAACCCCGACAACAACTCGCCGGTCAAGAGCCGCCTCCCGTTCGTCGAGGACACCGAAATCGTCGGCGACCGGACGCTCCGGCTCAACCTCTCCCAGCCGTTCGGGACGCTCAACTGGTGGCTCACGCGCGGACTGGAGGGCATCGTCCCCGAGGGCTCCCGCGGCGACACCTCGGAGGGCAAAGGACCGAGCGGCCTCGCGACCGACCTCACGCAGGACCCCTCCGGCGCGGGCACCGGCGCGTTCAAATTCGTCGAGTGGAAAAGCGGCAGTCACGTCCTCCTCGAGAAGAACGAGGACTACTGGAAGGAGGGCGCGCCCGCCGTCGACGAGTTCAGATTCGACTTCATCGGCGAGGACTCCACGCGCCTCGCGAACCTCCGTTCGGGCCAACTCGACCTGACCGACAAGGTCCCCCCGAAGGACTTCGACGGCCTCAGCAGTCAGCCGGACATCACGACCGAGTCCGTCCCCGGCAACTTCACGCAGGTGCTGTACGTGAACCTGATGGAGTCCGAGGGCAACCCGATGAGCAACCGGCACAACCGCCGCGCGGTCCTGTTCGGCATCGACCGCGAGGAGATTCTCGACGAGGTGTTCTACGGACAGGGCGCGGTCCAGAAGGGACCGTGGTACCCAGACAGCGACTGGACCTCGCCGAAGCTCAAGGAGATGCAGATGTACGACCCCGAGAAGGCGAAAAAGGAACTCGAACTCGCGGGCAACCCCGACGGCTTCGAGATGGACATCATCGCCACGAAGGGGTCGTGGTTCAAAGACGAGGCCGTCGTCATCCAGAACCAGCTGTCGAAAATCGGCATCGAAGCCACCGTCACCGCCGTCGACAAGTCCACGCTCCTCAACCAGGTGTACAGCACGGACACGTGGCACGCCGCGATGGAAGACTGGGCGCAGTCGATTCCGGTCGCCACGTCGTGGCTCGACGCCGGCTACGCCGACAACAACCACAACCACAACAACTGGCACCACCCGTCGGACGACCTCGAAGACATCTACGCGCCGAGCGGCCCCGCCGCGCCCGAAGACGCCGAGGGCGACTTCTCGAACGGCCACGAGTGGTACGTCTCGAAGCTCCGCGAGGCGCAGGCGTCGACGGACGAACAAGAACAGAAGGAAATCGTCTGGGAACTGGAGGAGTACCTCGTCGAACACGGCATTCAGATCGACATCGCCTACGTGAACAAGCTCGAAGCGTGGCGCAACGCCATCAACGACTACGAGGTGGGCACGTTCCAGGACAACTACCGCTTCGTCTCGAAGGGTGAGTGAGGAGCCGATGCACACGCGTTCGCGTCGGACTCGTCGACCGCCGGCGGCGACCGAGGAGGTGACTCAGCCGTGAGCATGTCCCGGTTCGTCCTCAAGCGCCTGCTGTTGAGCATTCCCGTCCTCCTCGGGGTGAGCGTCGTCGTCTTCGCACTCGTTCACCTCGCGCCGGGCGGGCCGGTCCGGGTGATGCTCGGCCCGCTCAGCAACGAAGAGCTCGTCAGACAGATTCGCCTGGAGATGGGGCTCAACCGCCCGCTGTACGTCCAGTACGGTATGTGGGTGCTGGACGCACTGCAGGGCGACTTCGGCGTGTCGTGGACGGTCCAACAGGGGACGCCCGTGACCGACATCATCGTCGAGCGCATCCCGCTGACGGTCGAGCTGTCGATTCTCAGCATGATTACGGCCGTGCTCATCGCCATCCCGGCGGGCATCATCAGCGCCGTCCGCAAGGACAAGCCCGCTGACCACGCCGCGCGCATCGCCGCGCTGTCGGGCATCTCGATTCCCGACTTCTGGCTGGGCATCATCCTCATCATGATCTTCGCGGTGCAGTTTTCGTTCCCGTGGGCGACCGGCGGCTGGACGCCGCCGTGGGTCGACCCGGTGGCGAACCTCCAGCAGTTGTTCCTCCCGGTCATCACGCTCGGGACGGCCTACTCCGCGCTCATCGCCCGGATGATGCGCTCGGAGATGCTGGACACGCTCAGTCAGGACTACGTCAAGACCGCCCGCGCGATGGGCATCGGCGCGCGCGAAATCGTCCTCAAGGACGCCTCGAAGAACGCGCTCATCCCCGTCGTGACGGTCATCGGCGTCGGACTCGGCCAACTCATGAACGGCGCGATTCTGACCGAGACGGTGTTCAACCTCCCCGGTATCGGGAAGCTCCTGATACTGGCCATCGACCGTCGCGACTACCGCATCATCCAGGCGCTCATCCTGTTCATCGCGAGCGTGTTCGTCTTCGCGAACCTCGCGGTGGACGTGCTGTACGCCTACCTCGACCCCCGCATCAGACACGATGGAAACTAACATGGCAACGACAGACCAGACGGACGAGGCGGTGCCGGCCGCGCAAGCCCCCAGCACGCACCACAGTCAGTTCGAGATGTTCTGGAAGGAGTTCCGCCGGAACACCCTCTCGCTCGTGGGGAGCGCGATCATCCTCACGATGCTCCTGACCGCGCTGTTCGCGCCGTTTCTCGCCCCCCACGACCCGACGACGCAGTTCGAGGCACCGGACGGCGAACACAACCCGATGCCGATGGGCACCGAGATGCTCGTCGAGAACGACGCCGGCGAGGTCGTCGGCACGACGACGGCCTACCTCGGCACCGACCACCACGGCCGGGACATCCTCTCGCGCATCATCTACGGGTTGCGGACGCTGATGACCGTCTCGCTCGGCGTCGTCGGCTTCGCGATGGCGCTCGGCGTGACCGCCGGCGCAATCGCCGGCTACTACCGCAACACGTGGGTCGACGAGATCATCATGCGCTTCATGGACATCCTGTTTTCCTTCCCGAGTCTCATCCTCGCCATCGCGGTGCTCGGCGTCCTCGGGGTGGGAAGCACGGAGTACGGCTCGTTCACCCTCCCGAACATCGTGAAAGTCATCGCCGTCATCGGCGTCGTCTACATCCCGAGTTTCGCGCGCGTCATGCGCGGCTCAGTCCTCAAGGAGATGGAAGAGGACTACATCGACGCCGCGAAGTCCCTCGGCGCGAGCGACCGACACATCCTCGTGAAGGACATCGCCGTCAACACCCTGCCGACCGTCGTGGTCCAGGGGACGCTCTACATGGGGACGGCCGTCC
Organism: Haloferax sulfurifontis ATCC BAA-897; assembly: GCF_000337835.1. Lineage (GTDB taxonomy): Archaea > Halobacteriota > Halobacteria > Halobacteriales > Haloferacaceae > Haloferax > Haloferax denitrificans. Next base: position 5,355 of record NZ_AOLM01000027.1, read on the forward strand.
TCGCCAGCGCCGCGCTGTCGTTCCTCGGACTCGGCATCCAGCCGCCGAACGCGAGCCTCGGGCTGATGCTGTCGAACGCCCGCGGCTACCTCTACAGCGGCGAGTGGTGGTACTCGGTGTTCCCCGGGCTCGTCATCGTCGTCACCATCCTCGGGTTCAACCTGCTCGGTGACGGCCTGCGCGACGCGCTCGACCCCCGCAACGACGGAGGCGAGCGATGAGCGCCGAACCGGACGAACAGCCCGTGCTCGAAATCCGCGACCTCGTCACGCGGTTCTACACCGACGAGGGAACCGTCAAGGCCGTCGACGGCTCGTCGTTCGACCTCTACGAGGGCGAGACGCTCGGTATCGTCGGCGAATCGGGCTCCGGCAAGTCCGTGACCGCGCTGTCGATGCTCCAACTCGTCGACAGCCCCGGTCGCATCGAGCGAGGGAGCGTCCGCTACCGCGGCGACGACCTGCTCGAAAAAAGCGAGGCCGAGATGCGGACGATTCGGGGCAACGACATCGCGATGATGTTCCAGGACCCGATGACGAGCCTCAACCCCGTCTTCACCGTCGGCAACCAGATCAGCCGGGTCATCAAGACCCACCAGGACGTGTCGGACGCGGCGGCCCGCGAGCGGACCATCGAACTCATGGCCGACGTGGGCATCCCCGAACCGACCTCGCGCGTGGACAACTACCCCCACCAGTTCTCCGGCGGGATGCGTCAGCGCGCGTTGCTGGCGATGGCCATCTCCTGCGAGCCGGACGTGCTCATCGCCGACGAGCCGACGACGGCGCTCGACGTGACCATCGAGACGCAGATATTCAACGTCCTCGACAAACTCCAGGAGAAGTACGGGATGAGCATCATCCTCATCACGCACGACCTCGGCGTCGTCGCCGGGACCTGCGACCGCGTCGCCGTCGCCTACGGCGGCCGCGTCGTCGAGCGCGCCGGCGTGGACGCCCTCTTCGAGAATCCGCGGCACCCCTACACCCGCGGCCTCATGCGGTCGATTCCGCGACTCACCGACGACACCGACCGGCTGACGCCCGTCGAGGGCGACGTGCCGAACCTCACCGACCTGCCGTCGGGCTGTTCGTTCCACCCGCGGTGTCCCCACGCGACCGCCGAGTGCGAGTCGTACGACCCCGAACTCCGGGAGGTCGAACCCGGTCGGGAGGCGGCGTGTCTCCACGCCCGCGGCTACGACCTCTCGCCGTCGGCCATCGAGACGAAGCGCGCGGAGGCGGACGGCGGCGGTCCCACGGCCCCCGCGACCGACGGAGGTGAGCCGCGATGAGCGACGACCCGCTGTTGTCCGTCTCGGGGCTCCACAAGTACTTCACCCAGAACGACGGCTTCATCGACCGCCTGCTCGGAGCCGACGAGACGGTGAAAGCCGTCAACGGCGTCTCCTTCGACATCGAGCGCGGCGAGACGCTCGGCCTCGTCGGCGAGTCCGGCTCCGGCAAGTCGACGACCGCGCGGTCGGTCCTCCGGCTGGACGAGCCCACGAAAGGGACGGTCAGTTACGACGGGACCGACCTGACGGCGCTGTCGGACCGGGAGATGACGGAGATGCGCAAGCGCATCCAAATCGTCTTCCAGGACCCCGCGTCGAGTCTCAACCGCCGGAAGACCGTCGGCCAAATCATCAAACAGCCGATGGAGATTCACGGCCTCTACAAGGGCGAACGCGACGCCCGCGTGGACGAACTCATGGAGACGGTCGGCCTGCCTCCGCAGTACTCCAACCGCTACCCCCACGAGTTCTCCGGCGGCCAGCGCCAGCGCGTCGGCATCGCCCGCGCGCTCGCTGTCGACCCGGACTTCATCGTCGCCGACGAGCCCGTCTCCGCGCTCGACGTGTCGATTCAGGCGCAGATTCTCAACCTGCTCGACGATTTGCAGGAGGAGTTCGACCTGACGCTTCTGTTCATCGCTCACGACCTCAGCGTGATTCGCCACGTCTGCGACCGCGTCGCCGTGATGTACCTCGGCGAAATCGTCGAACTCGCCGACGCCGACGAGCTGTTTTCGAACCCTCAGCACCCCTACACGCGGGCGCTGTTGGGCGCGATTCCCCAGCCGGTGCCGGAGCTGGCGCGGCAACGCCAGGTGCTCGAAGGCGAAGTTCCCTCGCCGCTCGACCCGCCGTCGGGCTGTTCGTTCAACCCGCGGTGTCCCGAAGCGACAGAAGAGTGCACGTCGGTCGACCCGACGCTCGACGACGTGGCGGGCGCGACCGGCGGCCACAAGGCCGCCTGCATCCACGTCGACGAGTTCGAAACAGGCGCAGGCGTTCCGAGCGCCGCACAGGACGTCGACGAGCGGTTCAGCATCGAGAACTTCGACGCCGAACCGACGCTCGTCACCGACGGCCGGGGTGACGACGACAGATGAGCATCGCCGTCAAGCCGATGCTCCGCATCGTCCTGACGTTCGCCATCGTGTGGTTCTACCGCGGGCTGTTGCCGCCGCTGTCGCCCGTGGCGAGCACCGTCGCGCTGGTCGTCCTCGCGGTGCCGACGTGGGTGGTCGTGAGCCGCCTGCTTTTCAACTCCGGCGGGGCGCTGGCGGTGATAGACGACGAGTTCGACCGCGGCGGGTAGCAGTCGACGGGCGCGCCGCTCGTGCCCTGCCCGCAACACTATTAATAAGAATACTGACATATACGCAATTATCTAACCAAATCGTTAGTATCGGATGGGTATTCATAGACATCTGATTGTGGATACTACAAGAGCTATGTAGCCATATTTCAGCAATTCGACTCAATGTCTGTTAGACATCGCGGTTAAAGGAGGAAACACATCTTTTCGGCGGTATATCCGCAATAGATGCACTGATAACCTATATCCGAGAATTGTCTAATATTTCTCCGGATTGAAAGAGATATAAGTTCTGATATATAATTGATTCTGGTAGGTGTGTCGTTCGAGTGCGGTATCGTCATACTCTGTGGTCGGAGTCGCCCGCTACTTGGAACCCGAAGTACCGTTGTGAGTCGAGTACGAGCCGAGGTGACAGAGACGAGGCCACCGGGCCAGCGAACGACCGCCCTCGGCGTCAGTCCCGTTGATAGAACGCCGCGATGTCCCGCCATCGGTCGAAGTACGCCTCTTTTTGCGTATCGAAGTCCGCGCCCACCGACGGGTCCGGATCGATAACGTCACGCTCTCGGAGGAGGTTTTCCGCCGCCGTCTCGACGTCGCTGTAAATCGACGTGATAAGTGCGGGGGCCATGATGGCACCAGCGGTCGTTCGCGGCTCCATCTCGACGACCGGGCGGTCCCATATCGACGCGCGGAGCGTGTTCCACCAGTCGTAGTTGCCGTCGAGCGTCGGCGTCCCGTCGTTGATGACGAGCACGCGGTCGATATCGGTGTCGAAGTGCTCTTCGACCAGCGAGATGTACGTCCACTCGGTCAGGATGATGCCGGTAATGAGCCCGCGCGCCAGTCGGCCGTGGACCTCCTCGGTCGACAGGGAGTTGTCGTAGTTGAGGCCGAGGAGCGACCCCGCGACGTCGGCGTCGAAAAACGGGCTTCGGTTGCCCTTGAGGAACACCTCGTAGCCGTGGCCACTCGGGACTTGCCGGGCGAGTTCGAGCCCGCGCTCCGGCGTGCAGTTGAGGACGCGGTCGAAGAACCACCGAAGGAGGTTGCCGGTGTCGAACGACGCGCCGGGCAGGTAGCCGTCGATAGGGTGACGGTGGTAGTACAGCGCCGGGTGCGGCGAGACGGACTCCGAGACGTACTTGACGACGCTCGAGGCGCCGAAGGTGATGCTGAAGTCCCCGGGTTTGACGCCGCCGTTCGCCAGCACCGAGGCATTGCCGTCAGTGAGCCCCTGAAAGAGTTTGATGCCGTCGAAGCCGGTCCGCTCGGCCAACTGGCCGTCGGCGACGCCGATGAACGAGCCGGGTGGTCGAATCGCCGGAAAGAGCGACCGAGGCAGGTCGAGCGTCTCGAACAGCGACTCGAACCACGTGGGCAGGGGCGTCGTCACGTCGGCACCGAACTTCAGCGCGTTCGTCCAGTCGGTCTCGATATCGCGCCACGGCGTCGACGCGTCGAACCGGAGCCGGTACAACAGCCACGTCGTCGGGCTGAGAATCCACTCCACCCGCTGGAACTTTTCGGGGTGCTCCTCGCGAAGCTTCAGAATCTTCGGAAGGGGGCTGGTCGGAGAAAACGCGATATTCTGGTTAATCGAGAGGTCAGACAGACCGAGGTCGCGGAGCTTCGACGCCTGTTCGGGCGCGGAATCGAAGTACATCTGCGGGGAGAACACCGGCTCACCGTACTTATCGACGAGCACGGCGGTCCCCGACGTACTCGCGACCGAGCCGATACCGGTCTGCGGGAGTGCTGGTGCCGCTTCGTGGAGCGCTCGCTCCCACGCGAGCGTCGTCTGCTCGGCGACGGGTGCCTCACCGCCGGCGAGTCGTTCACCGTCGGTGCTGTACACGTCGACATGCACGCTCGCGGTACCGAGATGAACGCCGACCAGTTGCGGGCTCTCCATACCACGCCGTCACACAGGACGCCATTAAATCCTTCCGAGGATGGTACCCCAGCGAGCGCGTGAGGGCGCAGTCCGGCCGACTGACAACAGCGGGGTTCATTTGAGAAGAGTTAGCATATGCTCTGGGAGAGCGCACATTCGGTTGACAAGCATCCCCGAAGTGAGAGAATACAGTTAGATAACCGTGGAGATAGGGGACATACCCGGATAAAGTCTAATTGTAGCCTGAGAGACCAGGATCCTGTATCTGAGAACAGAAGTACACTCGAGCTGAACAGACCCGTCAGGGCCAGCGGCGGCTTGCAAGAGTAGTCGAGACGGGAATTACAAATCTATGTGCGTAATGTTAGTGGTTCGTGTGGAGTTCGATGACGTTGGCGGCGCTCTGGACGATGTCGGGAACCTCGTCGGTGAACCGCTCGTTATTCATGCGGCTGACGGGTTGCGAGACGCTGATTGCACCGAGGACGGTCCCGTCTTTCGCGATGATGGGTGCGCCAACGCATCGGAGCCCTCTGATGAGTTCCTCGTTGTCCACGGCGTAGCCCCGGTCACGGACCGTCGCCAACTGTGCGTCGAGTTCCGCTCTGTCGGTGATGGTCTGGTCGGTCTCCGCGGGAAGGCCGTGTTCCTCGATGATGTCGTCGACGCGCTCGGACGGGAGGTGCGCCAGTATCGCCTTTCCGAGTCCGATGGCGTGGAGCGGCCGTCTGAGGCCGGGGTAGATGTCTAAATCGACCGCCCGCTCACCCTGTTCGGAGGCGAGGTAGACGCCCTGTCCGTACTCCTCGACCATCAGGTTCGCGAGTTCGCCGGTCTGGGACGCCAACCGGTGGACCTCGCGCTTCGCCACCTGATACAGCGGGTGGCGGTGCTGTACGTATCCCCCGAATCCGAGCAGGCGGAGACTCAGTTCGTAATCGGTCCCGTCGCGGACGACGAACTTCTCGGCTTCGAGCGTGCTGAGGTGGTTGTGAACCGTGCTCTTGTTCATCCCGAGTTCCCGTGCGAGGAACGTCACACTGCTCGACCCGTGTTCTCGAAGCGCGTCGAGCACCCGAATCGTCTTCCGACTCGTTTCGACCCGGTTGGGCGCGTTTTCTGTCATAACAGCGTGTCGTCGAGGCAACCCTAAATAGTTTGTTCCATCGAGTAGAACAGCTGTTCGATTCAGCGAGACAGCGGAGCGAGTCGTCGACACCGGTCGAGCGGTGGCTGTAGAAGGGGGAACCCGAGATATCTGCCGCCTAACGGTCGCTGTGCGGTGTTCGGTGGAGCCTCGGCAAAAACTATTTACGCTCACTCTCTGAGCTACGGTGTATGGAGATACAGACAGAGAGCTTCTCCATCGAGAGCCACAGCAGGTTCGAGATTCTGAGCGTCACCCCCGAGGTGGAAGCGACCATCGAGGACCTCGGCGTGACCGATGGACTCGTGTACGTGTCGACGCCGCACACGTCCGCGGCGCTCTCGACCAACGAGTACGAAGAGAAGCTCCTCGACGACATGATTGACAAGTTCAAGGAGATAGCCCCCCCGGACGAGGGCTACTACCACGACCTCGACCACATCACCGCGGGCGAGCAACCGAACGCTCACGCGCACCTCATCTCCGCGATGATCAAGCGACCGGTCCTGCTCGTCCTCCGCGACGGGGACCTCGACCTCGGGACCTGGGAGGAGGTCATGTTCTTCGAACTGTGCGGCCCGCGCGAACGAACGATTACCACGACGATTCTACAATAGCCATGACGGACCAACGACTCGGACGATCGGTGACTGTCGCTATCGACCACGGCCTCCATTGGGGTTCCCTCGAAGGGTTCGAGGACCCCGCGGCGCTCCTCGACACGGTGTTGGACGCCGGCCCCGACGGTATCCTGGCGAGCGTGCCGTTCCTGAAGCGCTTCGAGGACCGAATCGACGCCGCCGACGTCCACACCATCGGCACGCTCGACCTCCTGTACGACTCGACGATGCCGGGCGACATCGAGAACGCGGAAATCCACTCACAGGTGTTCAGCGTCGAGGACTGCGCCGAGGTGGCCGACGCCGCGAAGGTCGCGCTCGTCTTCGGCCGGGAGGACCCCGACGTGCTGAAGGAGAACGCCGAGTTCGTCGCGGCCGCGGCCGAGGACTGCGACGACGCGGGGATTCCGCTCATCGTCGAGCCGACCCTCTGGGGCCAGCGCGCCGACGACGAGTTCGACACCGACTACCTCGTCAACGCCAACCGCCTGGGCTTCGAACTCGGCGCGGACATCCTGAAGACGCCGTACCCACCCACGGGCTTCGAGCGCATCGTGGACAACGCGCCGGTGCCGACGTACATCGCCGGCGGCCCCACCGTCGAGACGGACCGAGAGGTACTGGAGATGGTCCACGGTGCCGTCGAGGCCGGTTCGCAGGGCGTGATGTTCGGCCGGAACGTCTGGCAACGGGACGACCCCGCGGCCATCATCGACGCGCTCTCGGCCATCGTCCACGAGGGCGCGACTATCGAGGAGGCGGAGACGCTGTTGTGACTCCCCGAGGGAGCCCCCAAACCCACCCATGAATCTCCCGTACCCCCACTTTCAGGTCAACTTCAAGGTGTATCCGGACACGAGCGGCGAGGACGCGCTCGCGTTCGCGCGGATGCTCGAAACGATAGAGGCGGAGACCGACGCGCGCTTCGTGTTGACGCCGCAACTGCCGGACATCCGGCTGATAACCGAACGCACCGACCTCGCCGTCACCGCGCCCGCGATGGACGCCGTCGAGCCCGGTCGCGGGATGGGGAAAATCCTCCCCGAGACCGTCGCGGACGCGGGGGCCGACGGCGTCGTCATCAACCACGCGGAGAACCGCGACACGCTGTCCGACCTCGTGTGGAAAATCGAGCGCTGTCGCGACCTCGACCTCGACTCGGTCGTCTGCGTCGACAGCATCGAGATGGGTCGCGCAGTCGCGGAGTTCGACCCCGACTCGATGATATACGAGATGCCCGAAGACATCTCGTCGGACCGCGCGATCACGCAGACCCACCCCGACCGCGTGCGCGACTTCATGTCGATGGTCGAAGCGGAGAACCCGCGCACTCGCGTCCTCGTCGGCGGCGGCATCTCGACCGCCGAAGACGTCCGCCTCGCGTTCGAACAGGGAGGCCACGCGACCGGTGCCGCATCGGCCGTGTCGCTCGCGTCGGACCCGGAGCCGCTCCTCCGCGACATCGCCGCGAGTTTCCCCTGAGACGGTCAGACGGTCGCCGACGGCGGACCGCCCCGTCTCGCGCCGCGCGGTGACTGCGGCGCGTCAGACCGGCGCAATCTTTTTTAATGGTCATCGATGATGTGCAATACACGACAATGACAGCGAAAAACATCCTCGTAGTGTGTGGCACATCGGTCGCGACGTCGACGGTCGTCAAGGAAGCGCTGAAAGAGAAGCTCCCAGCGCGGGGCCTCGACATCGGGACCATCGCCAAGGCGAAGGCGACGGAAGCCCCCGGCAAGGTCTCGTCGGGGAACTTCGACCTCATCGTCACCACGACGCAACTCAACCAGGACAAGTTCGACATCCCGGTCATCCACACGACGGCGTTCATGACCGGCATCGGTCAAGACGAAGTCCTCGACGACATCGCCGCGGCGCTCGAAGACTGATTGACGCGTCTGCGACGCGGATTTTTCACGAACGATAGCAATGTTTATGTGGGCTCACTCTCATCCTGAGACAGGGTTGTGAGTTAATAGCATGGCAGTACCAGAAGTACTCTTACAGAGTGGTGTGAGTTCCCTGTTGAATTCGATCAACAGCGTAATCCAATCGCTGGGCGTGAGCGTCCTCCTTCCGATAATCATCTTCCTCATCGCGCTCGCGTTCCGGGTGGACGTGTTGAAGGCGGCGCGCTCGTCCATCCTCATCGGCATCGGCTTCATCGGCATCAATCTCGTCATCGGGCTGTTCAGCGAGAACATCAGCCCGCTGGCCCAACAGATGGTCGAGGTGACCGGCATCACGCTTCCGGCGGTCGACGTCGGCTGGCCCGCCGCCGCCGCCATCGCCTTCGGTATCGCGGAACTCGGCGTCTGGATGATTCCGCTGTTCGTGGTGATGAACCTCGTCCTCTTCGCTATCGGCTTTACCTACACGCTCAACGTGGACATCTGGAACTACTGGCACTTCGCCTTCATCGGCGGGCTGGTCTACATGAGCACGAACAACTGGCTGTACTCGGTGGCGGTCGGGCTGACGCTGGGGCTGTTCGTCCTCGTGGCCGCGGACTGGACGCAACCGGCCGTCGAAGAGACGTTCGACACGCCCGGTATCTCCATTCCGCACGGGACCTCGGCACCCTACGCCGTCGCCGCGATTCCGATTCACTGGGCGGTGGATAAGACGCCGCTCGGGAACATCGAAGCCGACCCCGACGCGATTCAAGACCGGTTCGGCATCCTCGGTGAACCAATCTTTGTCGGCCTCGCCATCGGGCTCGTCATCGGTATCGCCGCCTACAGTAACGCGCTCTTCGTCGCCGAGAGCTGGTACGCCATCCTCACCGCCGGCATCTCGTTCGCCGCGGTGATGCACATCCTCCCGATGATGGTCGGTATCCTCATGGAGGGGCTGACGCCGCTTTCGGAGTCGATTCGGAACTACATGACCTCGCGGTTCGAAGACCGCGACATGGCGATCGGCCTCGACTCGGCTATCCTCATCGGCCACGAGTCGGTCATCGCGTCCAGCCTGCTCATCGTTCCCATCGCCATCGTGATGTCGATCATCCTCCCCGGCAACGACGTCCTGTGGGGAATCGACCTGGCGACGTTCCCGTTCTTCTTCGCGCTGATGGTTCCCATCATGAACGGCAACATCGTGAAGATGGTCGTCACGGGAACCATCCTGCTCGTTCCGCTTCACTACATCGCCTCCGCGGTGGCTCCCCTCCTGACGCAGGCGGCGGGGAGCGCGGGCTTCGACCTCGGTGGCCGCGGGCTCATCACGTCGCCCGTCGCTGACGCGGGGTCGCCCGCGACGGGCATCCTGACACTCATCCCGGCGCCGGTCGCCCTCGCGGTCGGACTCGTCATCGTCCTCGGTATCTGGGTCGCACTCCGGATGTGGCCCCAGCGGATGTACATGGTCGCCGGCGCGTCCGAAGAGAAAGCGCGGGAGACCGTCGAACGTCGTCACACCGGCAAGGGCGGCGGGCTCCTGCCCAACAAACTCGGTTCGACCGTCGACGCGACGAGCGCAGAGGGTCGCTCCGACGACTGACCGCGCAGTTACAGTTACAGTTACAGTTACAGTCACCCGTCGGTGCCCGCGACTCGACCGCGACGAGTCGCCGCGTTTCCCGGCACCGCCGGCGAACCGGTACCAACACTTTTCTCGGAGACCCGCGTACGACTCATCGATGCGAACCGAAAGCCTCGAACTGACTGGCGAGACGGACGAAGCGGTCCTCACGGAACTCGGCGCGTACGCCTACGACCAAGGCTGGGCCGACAAGACCTACGCGGACGCCCTTCTGGAACGCGAAGCCGACTACCCGACGGGACTCGACATCCCGACGATGGGGTTCGGCATCGCCATCCCCCACGCCGACCCCGACCACGTCTCCGAACAGGCCGTGCTCCTCGGACTGCCGCCCGCGGGCGAGTCGATAGCCTTCCGGAGCATGGACAACCCCGACGAGCGCGTCGAGGCCGAAGTCGTCGTGTTGCTTCTCGTGACAGACACCGACGGCTACTCCTCGTTCCTCTCGAACCTCGCGAAACTCTTCCAGGCCGAGGAGTTCGCCGAGCTGACGAAGCGCCGCGACGCCGACGGCCTGCTCGACCTCGTCGTCGAGCGCTGTGTCGATTTCGACGGCTGAGAAGGTCCAGTTCTCAGTCGATGAGCGCTCGCACGTCCTCGCGGGTCTCGGCGTTGAGGGCCGCCTCGGCGAGCGTCGCCGCCGACTCGTCGTCGACGTCCCGGACGCCCGCTTTCACGTCGGGAATCGTCACGGCGCTCATGCTCAGTTCGTCGAGACCGAGCCCGACGAGCAGTTCGGTGAAGTCCGGGTCGCCGGCCATCTCGCCGCACATACCGACCCAGGCGTCGCCCTCGTGGACGGCCTCGACCGTCCGCGCGATGGCGCGGAGAACCGGCGGGTGAAGCGGGTCGTGTAACGAGGCGACGCGGTCGTCGTCGCGGGCCGCGGCCATCACGTACTGCGTGAGGTCGTTCGTCCCGATACTGAGGAAGTCGAGGCGTTCGGCGAACTCGCGGGCGAGGAAGACCGACGCCGGCGTCTCGACCATCGCGCCGAGTTCGGGGACCGCGTAGTCGATGCCCGCGTCGTCGAGTTCCGCGGCGATTGCGCTCACTTCGTCGAGGAGCGCGTCGAGTTCCGCGACCGTCGACACCAGCGGGAACATCACGGCGAGTTGCGCCGGGCCGGCGGCCGCGCGCAGAATCGCGCGGACGTGTTCTTCGAACAGTTCGGGCCGCTCGCCCGGTGCGAACCGGACGCCACGGACGCCGAGAAACGGGTTATCGCCGGGGTCGGAGTCGACGTACGGAATCGGCTTGTCGCCCCCGATATCGAGCGTTCGGACGACCACGCGCGACCCGGCGAACGTCTCGCACACCTCACAGAGCGCCTCGTACTGCTCGTCTTCGTCCGGCGGCGCCTCCCGGTCGAGAAAGAGGAACTCCGTTCGAAAGAGCCCGACGCCGTCCGCGCCGCGTTCGGCGGCCGCCACCGCTTCCCGCGGCGTTCCGACGTTCGCGGCGACTTCGACGTGCCGGCCATCGACCGTCGTGACGGGGTCGTGCCGAACCGTCGCGCCGCTCGATTCCCGCGCCGCGGCGACGGCGTCGGCGTCCGGGTCGACGGTCACGTCGCCCGTGGTGCCGTCGACGACGAGACGCGTGCCGTCGTCGAGGTCGACCGCGTCGGGGTCGACGCCGACCACCGCCGGAATCGCCAGCGACCGAGCCATGATGGCGGCGTGCGACGTGCGGCCCCCCTCGACCGTGACGAACCCGGCGACCGCGTCGGGGTCTAACTGCGCGGTGTCGCTCGGCGTGAGCCGCTCCGCGACGAGCACTGTTCCCTCGGGGAGCGTCGAGAGGTCGACCCGGTCGCGGTCGAGCAGAATACGGAGCAGTCGGTCGCGGACGTCTCGGAGGTCGTCCGCGCGCTCGGCGAACATCCCATCCGCCCCCTCGAACGTGGCGATGGGGTCCTCGAACGCCCGGGAGACGGCTCGCTCGGCGGTGACGCCGTCTTCGCTGACCGCGGTTTCGACGCCGTCGGTGATCTGTGGGTCGTCGAGGAACTGCAGATGCGCGTCGAATATCTCCGCCTCTTCCGCGCCGACACGCTCGGCCGTCCGAGACCGCTCGCGGGCGAGTTCGTCCGCCGCCGTCTCTCGTGCCGCCTCGAACCGCTGACGTTCGGTCTCGGGGTCGACCGCCGACCGCTCGTCGTCGTCGAGGTCGACCGCGGAATCGTACTGGACGACCGTGCCGACACCGAGTAGCGGCGTCACCCCGACGCCCGAGATTCGGCGGTCGCTCATCGGTCCCCCGTAGCTATCGCTGAATACGCTTCGCTTGCGAACATGGCAGGCGTCTAGTCCGCATCCGCCGGTAAAAACACTCGCCAAACGGTAAAGCCTTAGTGCCGGCGTGGGATGTTGTCGCACGGATGCCAGCGAAATCAGCGACAGTAGTCGTAGAGCACGAGACCGGTCTCCACGCGCGCCCCGCGTCGATGTTCGTCCAGACGGCGTCGAAGTTCGAGACGGACATCTCCGTGCGGAAAGCCGGCGGGGAGACGGAAGTAGACGCCAAAAGCAGTATCGCCGTTCTCTCGCTCGGTGTCGGCCCGGACGAGGAAATCGTCATCACCGCCGACGGCAGTGACGGCGAGCAGGCCGTCGAGCGACTCGTCGAACTCGTCCGGAACGACTTCGACCTCGATTCGTAGACGACCGCTCGGACACGTCGTCGACCCGACGCCCGTCGACGTGGTGGGCACGACGAGTGACTACAAAGCCGCCTGCAACCACGACGGCGAGTTCGACCGCGGAGGGGAACGGCCTCGCGGAATCGGTCGGGGTTCCTCCTCCCGGCCGAATCTGAGACAGACATCTGACGGTTTCTGGTATTACTCAGATATTTGAGAATTCCGGCGGGCAGTCCGAGAGTACGCGAGATATCCCGGACACGCGCGCTGAGAGTGGATTCAACCGCCGATTGAGATTTCAGGCGTTCAGAAATCGAAGTTTGGCGTTCGGTAAAGAAAAAACGAGCTTATCGTTGCTTTCGAACGTGTATATCGGTGTTTCCGGATATATGTCTCTACACCCACGACATCAGCTTATCTTGATTACTGATATGTGTCTTTGACCAGGGTGTCTAGCGTCGAACCGGGGAGTTGGTCGACATCGCGGGCGACGCGGTCGTCTCGGTGCTCGTCGCGTTGCTCGTGTCCGCGGCGTCGGCGTCGCCACCGGTCGTACAGCCGGCGAGCCACGCCGCCGCGGCCGTCCCGCCGACCGCGAGCGCCTGCCGCCGCGTCAGCAACCGACCGACCGGTTCGTCGTCGTTGTCCATAGTCGTCTGTTCGCCGTCGGGCCGATAACCGTTGGCCGAACTGGGGCGGAACTGAGACCCCAGTGGTCCACAAATTCGAGGGCCGTCGGGGACGTCGCGGCGCACCCGGCGGTCAGGCGGTCAAAAAACGCGTGCCGATGACGGGGCTGTCGGTGGTGACCGTCGCGGTTAGTGGATTGCTCTCCACACCAGTCCGAGGAGGATGAACGGCGCGAACGGTATCATGAGCACTGCAATCAAAGCGACGATGAGCGTCCCCATGAGCCCCATCTGGGTGTTCGAGTAGTCGGTTCGAACGGGGTTGACTGCGCGGGCCATACGTAGTCGTCAGTTCCCCTCATACATAACGTGACTGGATAGTTAATATATAAATAGCCGCGAGAGCGGAGCGGCAGTTGTGGGCGAACACAGGACGTGACGGGGGTTACGCCCGACTCGGCTCCGGCGCTCGAAGCGCCAAGAGCACGCCGACGACGGCGACGCCGCCCGCGGCGAAGAACGCGGGTGCGTAGCCCGCGTAGTCGATAATCGCGCCGGCGGCGATGGGGGCGGCGAACGCCCCGAGGAGTCCGACGCTCGTCAGGAGCGAGACGGCCGTCGCCCGCACCGAGGGGGCGACGAGCTCGGCGATGTACGAGAAGATGAGACCGGTGACGAGTTGGATAGCGAAGCCGACGACGACGACCGCACCGACGACGAGGCCGAGCCGCGAGACGAACGCGAACGCGACGACCGCCGGCGTGGCGACGGCGAACGACGAGACGATGACGCGGCGGCGGCGACCGCCGAACGCGCGGTCGGTAATCACGCCGCTTGTCGACCGCGCCACCGCGCCGATGGCGGGAAAGAGCGCGGTCAGGAGGCCGCTCGCCGCCAGCGAGATTTCGAACTCGCTGGCGAGGAAGCTCGGGAGCCACGTGTTGACGAACAGGTACAGCGAGTAGGCGAGAAAGCAGAGCCCGCAGACGGTCCAGACCGCCCGACTCCCGAACAGTTCGCGGAGCGCCGCCCCGTCGGGGGACGGCGCGTCGACACCGGGGACGCGTCGGCGCGTCGCGGCCGCGAAGAACGCGACGCCGACGACCGCGACCCCGGCGTACAGCGGGAGAATCGCGGGCCAGCCCGCCGCGTTTGCGATGAGCGGGCTCCCGAACTGTCCGATGGCGAACCCGACGGGCGCGCTCGCGGTGAACACGCCGACCGCGGTCGCGCGCTGTTTCGGGGGGACCGCGCTGCCGACGACGTTCGCGCCCGCGTTCCAGAACGTGACGTACGCGAGGCCGCCGAGCACCCGCGAGGCGAGGAGCCAGCCGTACGCGCCGGCGGTGGCCGCGTACCAGCCCCAGCCGCCGGCGACGACGAGCGCGACGGTCGCCAGTCCGACCACGCGGCGCACGGAAAACCGGTCGAGGACGACGCCGATGGGGACGCTCGTGACGACCGCCGTCGCGTACATGACGCTCACGAGCCAGCCCGCCGCGCTCGAACTCAGCCCGAGCGAGTCCTGAATGGCCGGAAAGACGCTCGCCGGGGCGATTTCGTAGGCCGCGGCCGCCGTCGAAAGCAGGAAGAAGCCGACGACGATTCCCAGTGTCTCGCGTCGCGTGCCCGTCGTGTCGTCAGTCGTACTCACGGTTTCGCTACCTGCTCGGCGGAGGAGTATGAAACCGCCTGATGTCGGTCCGGTTTCGTCTCGTGGTGACCGCGAGCGGCACCGACTCAGTCGCCGCCTCGAAGCGCCCGCTCGATGGGCGTCTCGCCGCCCGTGAGGCGTATCGTCTCGCCGACCGTCCGGTCGGTGTCGAGACAGGCGACGGCCGTCTGTGCGACGTCGGCCCGCGGAATCTCGGCCGTGTCGCCGCCGAGGCCGTCGGCGGCCAGCGAGACGGAGCCGGTGCCCTCTGCGTCGGTGAGCGCCGTGGGGCGGAGAATCGTCGAGTCGAGCGACGACTGTTCGAGGTGGTCGGCGGCGCACCGCTTGGCGACCAGATACGGCCGCAACGGCTCCGGCCCCGCGAGCGGGTCGCCCGCGCCGACGGAGCTAATCATCACGAAGCGGTCGATTCCCCGGTCGACACAGGCATCGACCACTCGCCGAGCGCCCCAGAGGTCGACCATGAGCGTCTTGTCCGCGCCCGTCGACCCACCGGACCCTGCGGTGAAGACGACCGCGTCGGCCCCGTCAAGCGCCGCGTCGAAGTCGCCTTCGAGGTCGCCCAGTCGCGGCTCGCCGCCGCGGTCGCGGACCGCCTCGAACTGCGACTCGTCTCGCACGACGCCGACGGGGTCGTGGCCCGCGTCCGCGAGTCGCGGGAGAAGCTCGCGTCCGATACCGCCGTTCGCGCCGATGACTGCGACCTGCATGATTCGGCGGCGTGTAGTCGGGCCGGCGCAATAGGGGGCTTGGTTCGGCGAAGATGGCGAGGGGGCCCGCGCGACGGGAGCGCCGACGACCGACACCGAGTCCCGTCGAACCGGACGGTACTGCTGGAATCGTCACCGTCCTTGGTCCGCGGGTCCGCGTTCGAGTATGCGCGATTCGAACCGCGAGTGGATTCTCGCCGAGCGACCCGAGGGAGAGCCGGACACGGACAGCTTCGAACTCCGCGAGGGCGACCGCCCGGAGCCGCGACACGGCGAACTCCTCGTGCGCGTGCGGTACCTCTCCGTCGACCCGTACATGCGCGGTCGGATGCGAGACGCGGAGTCGTACGCCGAGCCGTGGTCGGTCGGCGACCCGATGCGGGGAGCCGTCGTCGGCGAAGTCGTCGAAAGCAAAAGCGACGCCTACGACGCGGGCGACCTCGTGACCGGCAACGGGGCGTGGGCCGACTACAGCGTTCTCGACGCCGACGAGGTCGCGCCGGTCGACCCGTCGGTCGCGGACCTCCCCGCCTACCTCGGCGTGCTCGGGATGCCCGGCCGGACGGCGTACTTCGGCCTGCTCGACGTGGGCGACCCCTCGCCCGGCGAGACGGTCGTGGTGTCCGGGGCGGCCGGCGCGGTCGGCTCCGTCGTCGGCCAGATTGCGAAGCTCAACGGCTGTCGCGTCGTCGGCTTCGCCGGCTCCGACGAGAAGGTGTCGTGGCTCACCGACGACCTCGGTTTCGACGCCGCAATCAACTACAAGCAGGTCGACGACTACCTGGCGGCGCTCGACGACGCCGCGCCCGACGGCGTCGACGTCTACTTCGACAACGTCGGCGGCCCCATCACCGACGCGGTGTTCACCAAGCTGAACCTCGACGCCCGCGTCGCCGTCTGCGGGCAGATCGCTCACTACAACGACGAGAGCGTCCCGACCGGGCCGCGAAAGCTCCCGCAACTCATCGCGCCGCGCGCGAAAGTGCAGGGACTCCTCATCGGCGACTACGCCACCCGGTTCGGACAGGCCAGCGAACGGCTCGGGTCGTGGGTCGCCTCCGGCGACCTCGAACACCGCGAGACCGTCGTCGACGGACTGGAGAACGCGCCCGACGCGTTCCTCGGACTGTTCTCCGGCGACAACATCGGCAAGCAGGTCGTCGGCGTGTCCGAGCCCTAGCTCGGCGGTGCTTCGGCCGTCAGTGGCAGGTCGCCCCACGAACGCGACCGGTCGTGCGACTTCGTTTTAGCCCGTCCTAAACTTCGAAGCACCTATATCGCTTTAGGCGAGCCTAATCCGTATGTTGGACGACGACGGCGAGAACGCGAGGCCGACCCGGAGAGACTACCTGACGTACGGTGGGGCGCTTCTCGGCGGCGGGGTGCTCGCGGGATGCGCCGGCCAGTCGGGCGACGACGCGACGGCGACGACGACCGCGGCCGACGCGGCGACCGAAACCGAGACAGGGGCCACCGAGACGGCGGCCGAGACAGCTGAATCGAGCTACGCGGCCGAGCTGTCGCCGGTCGGGACGGTCACGCTGGACGAGCCGCCGACGAACGTGTTCACCCACTTCCCGTGGTTCCCGGACATGGCGAGCGCGCTCGGGCGGGGCGACACCGTCAACGACCTCTGGTGGGACGGCACCGTCGCGGGCCTCGACTACTTCACTGCCGACTTCGACGGCTTCGAAATCGAGTGGGCGGACGCGGCGGGCGAGTACGGCTTCACGAAAGAGCGGCTGTACGAACTCGACAGCGACCTCCA
Organism: Haloferax sulfurifontis ATCC BAA-897; assembly: GCF_000337835.1. Classification (GTDB taxonomy): domain Archaea; phylum Halobacteriota; class Halobacteria; order Halobacteriales; family Haloferacaceae; genus Haloferax; species Haloferax denitrificans. The sequence continues at coordinate 22,606 of NZ_AOLM01000027.1, forward strand.
CCTCGTCGACCCCGCGTGGGTGTCCACGCAGGACAACTGGAGCCGAGCCGACATCGACGAGGTCGCGGACAACGTCGGCCCGTGGTTCGGCAACTACTACAGCAACTTCAACGCCGCGCCCCCGGGGGAGTGGGCCGACGGCTACGAGTACTGCGACCTCTGGGAGCTGTTCGACCGCGTCGCGTCGCTGTACGGCGAGCGCGACCGCTACGAGGCGCTCCAGTCCGTCCACGACGACCTGCTCGGCACCGTCGAGGGCGGACTGCCACCGGAGTCCGAGCGTCCAACCGCCGCGTACCTCTCCATCTCGACGGACCTGTCGAGCATCTACCTGCTCCGCCTGAACGCGCCCGGCTACTGGAACTCTCACACCCGGCCGCTCGGCGCGGTCGACGCCTTCGGCGACGCGGAGTTCACGGGACCGTTCCAAGAGGTCGATATGGAGGCGCTGTTAGAGGCCGACCCCGACGTGATTCTCGCGTTATGGACCGTCACGGAGACGTTCGACTTCGACGGGCTGAAACAGAACCTCCGAGACGACCCCGTCGGCCGCGAACTGGCGGCCGTCCAGAACGACCGCGTCTACCCGCAGGGGACGCGGTGGCAGGGGCCGCTGATGAACCTGTTCCAACTGGAGATGACGGCCAAACAGCTCTATCCCGAGCGGTTCGGCGCGTGGCCGACCTACGAGGACGGCGACGACTACCCCGACTTCGGGACCGACGAGCGGTTGTTCGACCACGAGCGGGTCGAGGAGATCGTCACAGACGGCTAGCCCGTCACAGCCTGTCGTTCCCGTCAATCAGCGGTAACGTCCGAAAAGAGGTATGTTGAGAGTTGATGGCGGGAGCTGAGTTCGATGCCTGTGGAGTTTTCAGACTCTGCCCGCGTGAACCCGACCGACCAGCTATTCTGTGGTTTGACAGGGACGACATTCGTTCCAGACGAACCGAATCCGACAAACGAATAGACGACGCATCCGTCTTGGGTGGTGTCTCAACGGTCAGCGGCGGCGTCCGGTCGGCTCAGTCGGATTCGGACTTGCGTGCCGGAGTCGGACGCTTCCACGCTCAGTGTCCCGTCCGAGCGAGAGACGATCCAGTACACCAGCCACAGGCCGATGCCGGAGCCGTGTTCGAGGTCCGTCTCTTCGCCGGCTTCCAAGACGGCGAACTCAGACGGCGGGAGGCCCGGTCCGTTGTCCTCGACGATAATCGTCACTTCCGACGGGGACACATCGGTCGTGACGCGCACGGCGATCGGTTCGTCGCCGGAATGGTGAGACACGGCGTTCTCGATTAACTCGGCGAGTGCGAGGTCGAATCGTGGATGTGCGTCAACGACGACGTCATCGACGTCGAACGAGACGGATTTCAGAAATTCGGCCGGAACGTTTTGTCTCAGCTTGAGTAGATACTCGTTGAGCGAACGGCGGTCCGTCTCAGAATACGACAGCACGGTCTCGATTTTCCTCGCTTTGGCCGCTTGTTCGACGACTTTCATCGCACGCGTATGTATGCGACCCGCCGACTGAGCGGTCTCACCACCCGTCGAGTCTCGGATGATGGCCGCAAAGCCCGCAATCACGTTGAGGTCGTTTCGAATGTTATGACGGAAGATACGCGACAGGACTTGTTTGAGGAGGTCCAATTCTTCCTCGCGCTCTTTGAGGGCCGTAATGTCGCTCAACACGACGATTTTTCCGGTCACTCCCCGGCCATAGGAAATCGCCGACGTCTCAATCGAGAACGTTCGCGTTCCACCGTTTACCGCTAACTTGATGACGTCGGTGGTCTCCTCGTCCGAAAGCACCGAAGCGTCGCAGATGAACTCCTCGAGTTTGGTACCGATGAGGCGCCGTCCTGACAGTTGGTGTCCCGATTGGTTCGCATCAACGATGTAGCCCGCAGAGTTGACCACGAAGATGGGGTCGGTGATCTCTTCGAACGTCTGCTCCCGAGCGACGGGAACGAACTTCAGTAACCCGTGTTCCCGAATCGAATACGCGAAAAAGAGCCCGGAACACGAGTACAGAACTGACGTGGGGTCGAAATAAATCGGGACGAGTCCCACGACTTTCACTACCGTCGAACCGACGAGCATCGAAAACACGACTAAGAGATAGACGGTCTGTCGGCGTTGCGTGCCGCTCGTCCGGAGCAGTTCTCCGACGAACATACCGGCCGCCAGAAACACGAGCAGGTAGCCGTAGACCTTCGTCACGAGGAACTTGAGCGGGCCATCGAAGATTGGAAAGTGTAAGATACCGTCCGCGGTCGCGTAGTATGCACTCGTAAACACCAGTTCGTACGGATTAACCCACGAGATGACAAACAGAAGCAGTATCGGGCTGAACAGGACGTAAACGACGGTCCGGGAGACGGTCTGTTTGAAGACGAACTCGTAGGCGAGTAAGAAAAGCGTCACTGCGGCGGTCGGAATCATCACCCAGAAGAAGTTTGCAACCGCTAACGTGAGCTGTGGGTCCGGGATAAGTGTGAACGTCGCGAACAGCAACGACCAGAGACCGCCGGTGGCCATCGAGAGGATAAACCAGATGACGCCCGGTTTATCGCGTTCTTGCCAGAGGAGATGGCAGTTCACGACCGATGGAATCACCCCAAGGTACATCAGGACGACAGCGATTTCAGGGGTGAGCCATCGGTCAAGCACGTATTCTATACCAGCATTATCGAGCTAATTATTCTTTTGGGAGACCTGTAATATAATCCACAATTCATGCTGGAGCGCCCATCCAGTGACGCCAGTGTGGCGACAGGAACGGCGATTCTACCCCTTCTCGCTACGGGGAACGCCGGCATCCGCGCTCACGTCTCGAAGCACTCGCCCGGTCTCCCTGAGGTGGTAGTTGAGACTACACCGGGTTTAGCGGGGCTGTGATGCGTGGTTTCGACCGAATTGACGAGGGGAATCTGCTTCGGATTATCCTCGAAACGCGTGTTCTTGTTGAACTGGAAACTAATTCGGAGGATTTCCGAGACTCTGGATAGTGTCGCCACTCAGACACCGCGCTAACACAGGTAGAACCCCCCACTACCCGATTCCCGTTTCCTTCTTCAACAACGTCAGTGTATTGTCGGCTGTTACGATCGGCGAATGCTCGTACTCACCGGTCAACTCAACCTGCACGAGCAAATCGACCGCTCGCCAAATCGAGTACAAGAGACACGCGAATGCGAAGTAGAAGAACCGCAGCCCGAAATCCTTCGACGTCGTCGTGGCCATGAATCGCTTGATCGACTTGTAGCCACTCTCGATTTCCCACCGGTAGCCGTACTCCGTGAGGTGCCCAGTCCCTCTATTCGTCATGAACACCGAGTACTGTCGATGGTCGTCGTGCTCAGCGTTCTCTTTGCGGCGGTAGATCAGCGTCGTCTCGTGCCACTCACTCTTCCCAAGATGGAGTTTACGATCGGTCTCATACCGGTCTTGATCGCGCTGGAGCAACCGCTTCGCCTGCTCTCGCTGGTCTGCATCCGCTTGGGGACGACGTAGGAGAGCCCACGCTGGCTGATCATCTCCAGAACGTGCTGACTATCGAATTCCCGATCCATCAGGACGTTATCGACGTGGACGAGCTCTTCAGCCGAATCGAGCAAGTCCTCGACGATCTCCTTGCGTGACTCGCCTTTTCGTACCGGGCGGGCATCGAGGACGAGTGGGACAGCGTTCCCGACCAGCTGGACTGTCGCCCACTGATAGGCGTACTCGTCAGTGTTCTCTTTCGTTCCGATGATCTCGTCCTCATGGCCTGTGCGGTCGCCGGTAAAGGGGTCGGCCTCGGTAATGTCGATAGCGACGATCCCTGCGCGGAAGAACTCCTCTGTCTCTGCGAGCTGGTTGATGAGCTGTCGGACCGCCTGTCGGTACATCTCGCGAATCTGCTCGATAGAGAGATTACGAATCTGGTCGCGATGACCGTGCCCGAGTGGTGTTCGATCACGCGTCGACTCGTGGATGAAGCTGCGAGCCCCCTCGTTGGCGGCCAAGTTCTCACGGAGTCCTAAGTAGGTCTGTAAGCCCCAGTAGGCGTTCTCGGGAATCTCACAGCCCTCGCCACGGTTGAGCGAGAACGCGGGGAACACGACGTGACTGACGTGCTTGGTAATCGTCCCTGTCTTGTCGAGGATGGCCTGGTCGTCCGGGTCCGGTTCAGCGGCGTCGTGGCCTCGAGTCGGGAGGTTTCGGTCTGGTTCGCGTGGCACAGCGATATCCGCGTTTTCCGCTTTGATGAGGATCGTGCGAGCCGCTGTCCGGACCGTTTCCCGGAGATCTCGCGTGAAGCGTTTGTTCCAGGTCCGCCAGAGCGTCGATTGATCGGGAACCGTTCCCAACTCTAGACGTTCGCAGAGTGTGGTCCGGCTCTCAAGGTACTCCAGGAGTTCTGTTTCGTGCTCCCACCCGTGGAGTTCTTTCAGCACGAACATGCGAAAGAGGGTATCCATCTCGTAGCGTGTCGAGTTTTCGTAGCAATCGTGGGCCTCGAAGCGAAAGTAGGCCAGCGGAAGTTCGCAGACGAATTCTTCAATCGAGTCGTGGTCTGGGTGCGTAAACCAGACATTCGAGACGACTCGAACGTCCGATTCTAATCCGCCAAGCGAGGTACGATCATATAGCGGCGTCGAGTTATATATGGGCCACTCAATGTGCTGCCGGCGTGCGATCCGGCCAAAAACACTACGCTGGGATTCACTTGTCCCAGTCACTACGAGATCGTGGCTGCGATATGGGAAGAGCCAATCTAACCGCCCAACAGAAGGACTGTAGTTTGCAGTATCGAGAACAGCTCATGCGGGCGAAGTTGCCGAATCATCAGCGTCTTTCCATTCGTCGAGTCCAGCGGGATCAAGATGGACGTGGACGTCTGAAACTGATTCGACCTCACGGACACATTGGCGAAGATCTGATTCGAGATCGTGTGCCTCGACCACAGTTAGATCTTTGGCTACTTCAGCATGGAACTCGACCTCAACCATGTGCCCGGAGTAGTACGCAACGAAATCGTGAATCCCGTGAACGGCGGAGTGTTCTCGAATCTGCTGTTTGATTTTTTCCTGTTCTGATTCGGGTGGTGCACGATCAGCAAGGTACTGAATATTCTCACGAGAGATGTCTACACCTTGGTGGATGACGAGCAGACTCACAATGCCGCCCGCAATCGGGTCAAAAATTGGGTAACCGACAGCCATACCCAGGACGCCCACAAGGGCTGCGCCTGTGGTATAGAGATCATTGAGGCTGTCAGCGGCAAGCGCTCGAAGACTTGGCAACTGGAGTTCTTGATTCTTGTATTGCGTATACCAGTAACAGAGATACATATCACCGAGTGCGAACAGGAGTCCGAGTACGAGCCAAATACTGTACTCGGCAGAGACTCCAGTAAAAATCGAGTGACCTGCATCGTACAACAGTTTGAGTCCGAGAAGAACGAGGACGCCGCCAACGAAGAGCGCAGAGAGCGGTTCGAATCGATTGTGTCCATGTGGATGTGAGTCATCAGCATCGTCGAAGGCGGATCGGCCCCAGATCAAGACAACACCGCTTGCGAGAAGGTCAGCGACGGAGTGCGCTGCGTCAGCGGTGAGTGCGAGGCTTCCAGTGAGCAATCCGAGTGCGCCCTCGACACCGATTTTGAGGGCATTTAATAGAACATTGGCCCAAGAGACTTTGAGAAAGGCCACGCGTGAGTCTGCCATAGAATGATAATACTGCTACTTCCGCATAAGAGACCTCATTAGTCGCGTATAATCGAGTTTTTGATTCAATCTAAACTTTGCTCGGGGCACTGAGAATCATCAAGTAATCAAGAGGCCCCTCAGACGACTGTGCCTACATATGCATTGAGACAGGCGGTCTCAACTACTGCCCTGAGGACTCCTGTAGACCGGTGACCAAACAAGTATAGTACGAGCGGCGAGATTGCTCCGAGAGATGAACGGTACGGACTGGTTCCCACGACGGCAGTCTCCGATCTGTCACCTCCGCTCTCGGGGAGGAGCATTACTGAGATGAGGGTAGCCGACGCACGGTTCCTGTTTTTTCAGTTGAACATCTGGCTGTGTTTGCTCTCGGCCGCGATGGTCGGGGTCTCGGGGCTAGCGATGGGTGTCGACCCTCGCTCAATCGGGAGCGGGCTCCTGCTCGCGCCACTCCTGTTTTATTTCATATACGTCGAAGACCGACGCGGGGGGACGGCCGAAGACGAGATAAACCAACCGCACCGGACGAAGCTCGTCCGGCGGTACCAGCGGGGGCTGTTCGCGACGGAACTGCTCGCGTTAGTCGGCTACGAACTGGTGGTCTGCCTGCTGGTGTTTCAGGCGGGAACCGCGACTGCCAGCGACCTACTGTTCGCCCAGATTCCCCTCGTCGTACTCGGAAGCTACGGGTGGCTGAAGCGCTATCCGACGCTCGATTCCATCGGCGTCGGGTTCACTTGGGCGTTCGTGGCCGTCTTTTCGGTCGTCGCGGCGACACCCCTGCAGTATTCGCTCGACGGCGCGGCTGTCTTCTTCGGGTGGTTTCTGATTACCGCCGCCGGAGTCGAGTCCCGCAACATCCAGGACATCTCCGGAGACACACACGCGAATAAGACCACGCTCGCGGGCTACTTAGGACCCCGAACGGCGTCGGTGTTAGTTCGACTCCTGAAAGCGGGCGGCGTGGCCGTGTTCTGGGCCGTTTCCGGGCCGCTCGTCGCCGGCCTCGTCGTCTGCTACTTGCTTTCGCTCTCGGTGTTCCGCCATCTCACGCGGCTACACAGGCGGGGCCCGTCGTCTGAGACGAGTCAGAGCTCCGCCCGCGGGTGACGTGACGCGATGCGACGCGATGCGACACGACGTTGCGCGACGTGGTGCGACGCCACGTGATGCGACGTGACGCCGCGGACCCCGCTTTGCGGCGGGGGTCTCAGCCTCTCAACGCGTCGACCGGCCGGTCGTTCGCCGCTTTCCACGCGGGGTAGACCCCGCTGAGGATGCTCGCGACGACGGCGAAGCCGAACCCGTACACCAGATACTGGAAACCGCTCCACTGCAACGCCCCGAGCGGGTCTCCTGTAATCATCTGGAAGATGACGAGCCCCGCCGCAAGCGAGAGGAGCACGCCGATGAGCCCTCCGAGCGCGCCCATCAGGGCGGCCTCCGTCAGAATCATCCGAAGCACTTCGGAACGCCGAATCCCGACCGCACGGAGGACGCCGATTTCGCCGCGGCGTTCGACCGTGCTCATCAGCATCACGTTGAGGATGGCGACGCTCGCGACGACGAGCGAGATGCCGCCGATTGCCAGCAGGGCGAGCGAAAGCGTCTCCAAGAACCCGCCGACTTGGCCGGCGTTGCCGAACGTGTTGATGCTGAGTTCCTCTTCGTCGTCGGTGTTGAAGTACTCGTCTAACTCCCCGCCGATTTCGGTCGCGGTCGAGCTATCCGCGGCGACAATCGTCACGACGTCGTAGTGGTTCTGGTCGGAGAGGGCGGACTCGGGCAACACGAGTTCGCCGCCGCCGAAGCCGAACGCGTTTTCTTCCTCGATTAAGCCCTGTACGCGGTACAGTTGGCCGTCGTACTCGACGGGGTCTCCCTCCTCGATGCCGAGGGTGGTCGCGGTGCTGTTGCTGAGGAGTGCGCCGCTCAACAGCCGGGTGGGCGCTTCACCCGAGGTGAGGTTGTACAGCGCCGCCGCGTTCGTCACCCCGGTGACGCTCACCCGCACCTCCCGTCCGTTTCGCGACGAGACCGTCGTCGAGTTCGTCTTCTGGGGGACCACCTCCGCGTCGGTCACCAGATTTCGCATCGTATCGACCTGGTCGTCGGTCACCCCGTCCGTGTCGCTGTCCTGACCGGACGTTATCGACACCTCGTTGCCGATGCTTCCCAGTTGCGACGTCGCTTGTTGCTGGATTGCGGCCGTCGCCATCCCGAGCGAGCAGATGGAGACCACGCCGATGATGATGCCGAGCGCGGCTAACACCGTCCGCAGTTTGTTCCGGCCGAGGTTCCGCCACGCCATCTGGACGCTGGGGAACCGCCAGAGGAAATCGACGACGCTCATCGTCCGGAGACCTCCGTGATGACGCCGTCGACGAGTCGGACGGTGCTGTCGGTGTACTCCAGCATCTGTTCGTCGTGGGTGACCGCGACAATCGCGACGTTCTCGTCCTCTTTTAACCGAGTCAGCTCGCTCAGAATCGTCTCTCCGGTGGCTTGGTCGAGGTTCCCCGTCGGCTCGTCGGCGAGGAGAATGTCCGGCTCGTTGATCAGCGCCCGCGCGATGGCGACGCGCTGTCGCTGGCCGCCCGACAGCTGATCGGGTGTGTGGTCGAGTCGGTCGCCGAGCCCCACTCGCTGTAGGAGGTCCTGCGCGCGGTCGTGCCGGTCGACCGAGGTGTCCCACATCGAGGGAAGCTCGACGTTTTCGGTCGCGGTCAGCATCGGCAACAGGTGGAAGTCCTGAAACACGAACCCGATACCCGACCGACGCTCTTCGGTCAGCTCGTCCTCGGTGAAGTCGGTCACGTTGCGACCGTCGAGGTGGACCGTCCCCTCTGTCGGCGTGTCGAGCAACCCGATCATGTTCAGCATGGTACTCTTCCCGGAGCCCGACGGGCCGATGATCGTCACCATCTCACCGCGGTCGGCTTGGAAGTCGACGTGGTCGAGCGCGGCGATGACCTCCTCGCCGTTCTGGTAGCGTTTCACGACGTCAGTGAGTTCGATGACACTCATGCTAGTGGTGGCGCCAGCGATAGATGCCAACTCCGCCGAGTACGACGACCACCAGCACGCCCCCGATAACGGGCAACGAAAGCGGGAGACCACCCGACGACCCGCCCGAACCCTGACCCCGATTGGACTGGGGACCGCCGGCGGCGGGCGTGGCGCCGGCGCCGCTCGAATCGATCGGCACCTCCTGTGTCGTCGTCACGCGGTCGCCGTCCACGATGTAGGACACCTCGATGGGGACGGTGGTCGGCTCGCCGCTGAGCTGTGCGGTCAGGTCGAACGTGGCGAACTCGCTCCCCTCTACGCGCCCGACGAAGTAGCCGCCGGACGGCGAGCCGTGGGACACGTTTTCCGTCTCCTTGACAGTCAGCAAGACCGAGCTCGCGTCCGTGTTCCCGACGTTCGCGGCGTCGCCCTGTATCGTCACGGAGCCGGTGGTTCGCGTGGTCTCGATGCTCGTCAGTCGAATCTCGCCGGGGACCGACTCGTCGTCTATCTCCTTCGACAGCGAGGTCGTGTACGTCTCTCCGTCGACGGTGTACGTCGCGGTGAACAGCACGACCTGGTCGCTCATATCGTCGGTGTCGAACACGACAGAGCGGTTCGTGTCCGGGCCGAGGTTCGCAGTGTACCGCTGGGCGACCTGAGAGTCGTTTACCGACGCGGTGATTTCGACGTTCGAGAGGTTCGTGTTCCCGTAGTTGGTCAACTCCACGTTGACGGTGTCGTTCGTCTGCTCGGTCACGGAGAGCCCGGCTCGCACGTCCCGTTCTTCGACCTCCACGATGACCGGGTACTCGACGTTGATGACGTTCCCGTTTTCGTGGCGGCCGGAGACGTGGACTCTGAGCTGTTTCTCTCCGGCGCTCGTGAACGTGGTCGACAGCGGCACGTCGACGGAGCCACCCGGCCCGAGCGTTCCGAGGTTGTTCGCTTCGGCGACGATGCGACCGCCCGAACGGAGCGTGACCTCTTTGAGGTCCACGCCGCCGGAACTGCTCTCGAAGTTCGAGACGGTCGCGCGAACCGTGACCGACTCGCCGACGTACGGCTCACTCGGTTCGACTGTCGTCGAGTTGACCACGATTTGCCCCGACTGGGCGCTCACTGCCGAGGGACCGCCGACGAGGATGCTCGTGACGGCCAACAGCGCGACTGCCCCCGCGACAGCGGGCCGAACACCACGACTCCGCGTCATGCGCACGACCCGGACGTCACAGTCGTTTGACGACCGCCGTCGGTTCGCCCGCCGAGCCGAACCGACCGCGTCAGCGGTGTCTGCTTCTTGGAGAGCCGATCGATCAGTGGGACCATCTGGTTGCGTCGCTCCATTTCTACAGAACAAATCAGCGAGCCAAGAATAGATGAGTCTTTTCACTACTTAGACCCAAATCACCCAGACATACCGCCGCAGTCGGTGAATCTGATACCCGTTTGTCGGCTTCGACACGCCGCCGACGTCTCGGGAAAAAGACAGACGCTCGAACAGACGCCCCGACGAGACGTCAGGCCCGAGTCGCGACGAGATACGCGATGGCGGTGAGTCCGACCCAAAGCGCCCCGGCGACGCCGGCAACGAACACGAGCCGCGTCGACCCGACGACTCCGGCGACGAGCCAGACCAGAATCCCGGCCCCGGCGAGTAGCTGGACGAACAATCCGCGCAGGGGAACGGGCTGGCTCCGAACCGTCCGAACCATTCCGTACCCGCCGAAGAAGAGCGCGGACAGGAAACAGCCACCGCCGAGGAGGCCCCACGCGGAGAGCAGGCCGGTCCCGGAGGCCGCCCCCCGCTCTCCCTCACGGTCGGCCGGGGCTTCGAGGACCTCGGTGGAGCGTTCCGACTCCGTGGCAGTCGCCGGTACCGGGCGAATCCGTGCCGTCGCGGATTCGTTGCTGTCGATTCCGAGGCCGTCTTCGACGCTGAGTGCGACCGTGAGCGTCTCGTTCGGCATGCGGAGGCTGAGTCCGGCGCGCTCCCGCGTCGTGTGGCTCGTCCCGTTGACGACGAAATGGTACGCCAAGACCGAACCGGTCTCCACCGCGCTTTCGGCCCCCGAGAGCTGGATTTGACTCCCCGCGGCCGCCGTCGACGGCGTACTGAGCCGCGGGGTCGGCCGTCGGTACCGTTGGCCAATCGGGGCGTCCGCGACCGGGATGAAGTCGACCCAGCCGTTGGTAATCGTGATTTCGTCGCCGTCGCCTTCCGGCAGGATAGAGGAGTGATACGGCCCGCTCGCGGCCCCCCAATAGTTCGACTCCGCGTCGACGGTCCGTATCGAGTCGGTGACGATTCGCGCCGTCGCGTTCGCCGTGACGAGCCGGGAGATGTTGATCTCCATCCCGGTGTCGTGGCCGTAGACGTCGTTGTTAGCGATTCGGTAGCGGTCGGCGTCCGCCTCGCCGTACGAGAGCTCGATACCCGTCGGCAGTGAGTCGTCGACACGGCGGATATCGACTGCGCCCTCGGCCGTCGACCGGGTGTGGCTCACGCCGTCGGTGCGAAGGACGGCGACCGTATCGTCCCAGAGCGTCGCGATTTCGATCTGTTGCCGGAGTTGCGGGTTCGCAACGAGCTCCTCGAACGGGGCGTCGACGTCGCTCTGGTCGAGAATCGCACCGCGGGACCCCTCGGCGACGTAGAGTCCGGTTCCGGGGGCGACGCCGTCGAGTGCTGGCGGTCGGACGTGCGTATTCGTGTTGAACACGATGTCGTTGTTCCGAACCGTCGCGTTCAGGGTGCCGCGGGACACGAGCCCGTAGCCGTTCGCGGCGATGACGTTGTCCGACACGGTGAGTTGGCCGCTGTGGGTGAGCGGACTGGAGACGAGGACCCCGGCACCGCCGTTGTTCGCGAGGCGGTTCCCCGCGACGGTAACGCGGTGCACGAGGAGGTCCGAGCGCACCGTCAGCGCGTGGCCGCGGTTGTCGACAATCGTGTTGTTGGTCGCGACGAAGTCACGGGCCAATGCGCGCACGAACACGTCGAGACCGTCGCCGCCGTTCTCGGCGATTCGGTTTCGTGACAGCGTGACGTTTCGGACCACGTGGCTGTTGACCGCGACTCCGTCCTCACCGTTGTTGAGAACTCGGTTCCCGGTCACCCGACCGTTCCTGATCGCCCAGTTGGAGAGCGCGACCCCGTGTTCTCCGTTTTCGCTGATGACGTTGTCCGTGAGCCACAGTTCGCCCTCGCTCGTTTCGGACTGGATTTCGAGCCCGTTGCGGTCGTTGTCGACCAACTCGTTCCCGCGAAGCGTCACTCGCGTGACGCCACGGTCACGCCGCTCGGACTGCCGAACGCGAATCCCGGTCTCCGACTCCGAAATCCGGTTTTCGTTTGCGACCAGCGTCGTCTGCGTCCGCGTCTCGACGTGGATTCCCGCGTCGCCGGCGTGCAAGCTGTTACCTCGGAAACTGCCTTCGCTCTGGGCGGCCCGTATCGCCACGCCGTCTCCCCGCACGTCGATGAACCGACTGTCGCTGACCCGGATGCCGGTCGCGATATCCGCGTCGGCGAACAGCCCCGCGCCGTCGATCTCCTCGAACTCGGAGTCGCTGACGGTAATCCCCCGGACGCGCGTGAGGTCGGTCGGCGGCGCGTACGCGTACGGCGTCGTCTCCGCTCCGACGACGTACATCGCGTGGACCCCGTCGGATAACTGCGGAATCCGGCGTTCGAGCAGGCTGACCCCGACCGGGTACACCCCGCGCGTCCGCGGGTTCACGACCCCATCGAACTCGACGATGAGCCGGTCCCGACTCGATACGTACGTCGAGTGCGATAGCGAGATTTCCACGTGACGCCCGCTGACCGACACGTCCGAGACGGCATCGTCGAGCGACTGGTCGATGTCTCCGTCGTTGTCGGTATCGAGGCCGATGCGACGAAGCGACCCAGTCTCGATGTCGGCTACCGACCGCTCGGCCGGATACCGCAAGCGAATCGTCTCCATCGAGACGCCGACGCCGGGGGCGAGCCTGAGCGTGTGCCGTGCGGTCCGGTTCCGGCGTCGGTCCGTCGAGTCGAGTTCGACCTCTTCGACGGCCCCGATCGACGGGCTCGCGCGAATCGCGTGGCCGCCGATTTCGGTAAGCGTCGACCGCGTTATCGTCACCGGGGGCGTCGTCGTGCCGTTCGCGGAGAGCCCGGCCACAGAAAAGTTTTGCAGACGCGAGTCGGTGATGGTGACTGCTCCCTCCCCGCTCGTGGTCGTAATCCCGCTTCGACCGCCTCGTAACGTCGTATTTCGCAACGAGAGCGTCGACGACTCGGAGCCGTTGTAGCGAATCGTCTCCCATCTGAGGTCCCGCCCGGAGGCCGCACTCTGCGTAATCAGCACGGGCCGCGTTTCGGTGCCGGTCGCGCGCAACGACCCCCGGACCGTGAGCGAGACGCCCTCCGCGAGTTGGACCTCCGTTCCGGGGCGGATAGTCAGCGTCGCGCCGGGTTCGACAGCGACACTCCGGATGAGGCGATAGGGACCGCCGTCTTCGGTCCACGTCGTGTCGGACTGGATCGGTGATTCGACGAACGTGACCCCAGAGGGTGCCGCCATGGCCGACGCGCTCAACATGGGGGCGAAAAGCGTACAGACGACAGCGAGCGCCACAGCCCACGGGATCAGTTTGTTAGTCACCACGTTTGTCTTACACCCTGATAGGTCAGGATACGGATTTAGTTTTCCCTTCCCCGAGTGTCCGTCGCCGGCCCGAGGTCGAGACCGCTACCTCGACGACTAATATCTAATAATATACAAAATAAATCTTATAGAACGACCGTTCGATAGAGTTTTAGGCCTCAACGAATCACGTCTCAGGTGTGAAATCGAACGTCGGAGACAGTGAGGACTCGGTCGGTCGACTGACAAGCCGGCAGTTAGATAACTAACACAGATCACTAAGATGGTACGGAACAAATCAGCGATACTCCTTTGTGTGCTAGTAGTAACGTCAATCGCGGCAGTTCCCGTGTCGGCCGAGAGTTCAGTGTACGGCAATCCGGAGCTCTCGCTGAGCGTGTCGGACAACACCTACCGGTCGAGTGAGTCCGCGACGCTGTCGATTGTCGCAAGTAACAACGGACGGCTCGAACAGGGTGGGCCAGCGCAGTACGAACAGGAGGTTCAGACCGCACAGAGCGTCCAGATGGAGGTTCTCGAAGACCAGATCGACGCGCCGATCGACGTGAAAACGGGGACCGTGACGGCGGGCGCAATCCCGGATTCGGGAACCGCTCGATTCGATTTCAACGTCGAAATCGGTGCCGCCGAGCCGGGGACCTACGAGATTCCCGTCGAAGTACAGTACAAGTACGTCCGGATGGTCACGTACGGCGACGTCGATGGCCCGGAATACGTGTGGCGGACGGTCACGAAAAAGAAGTCGGTGACGGTCGAGGTCGAAGACCGTCCGCAGTTCGAGGTCGTGAACGACGAGAATAACGCGGTGTTCGCCGGTGACACCGGCCGGCTCTCGTTCACGCTCGAAAACACGGGGACGCGAACCGCCACGTCGTCTTCGGTCCAGGTCACGACGCAGTCGCCGACGGTTTTCTTCGGAACGACGCAGAACCCGCAGTCGTCGACGAGCCTGTACGTTCCGTCGCTTCAGCCGGGTGAGCGGACGAACCTCTCTGTCCAAGTCGGTGCGGCGGCAGAAACCCAAGCCGGGTCGTACCCCATCGACCTCGCCGTGTCGTACGAGAACCAAAACGGTGTTACCGAGACCTCGGATACGCTGACGACCGGAGTCACGGTCAAACCCGAGCGGACGTTCGAGATCAGAGACATCGAAACGAAACGCTTCAGAGTCGACGAAGGCGAGGCGAAGATCGACGCACAGGTCGTGAACACGGGCAGTGGGTCCGTGAGCAACGTCGCCGTCCGTATCGGCAACACGGCGGTTGTGACGCCGACGAACGGCGAGTCCGCGATCGGTGACCTCGAACCGGGCGAGTCCCAACCGGTCTCCTTTACCGTCTCGATTCCGGCGAGCGCCGAGCCGGGGACGAACACGTTCCCGTTCATCGTCGAATACGAGAACCAAGACGGCGACGTGAGGACGTCCTCACCGATTCGCAAGTCGATATCGATCGGAGCGGAACAGGACCCGTTTTCGGTCGTGAACGTCAACACGAGCGTCTCGCCGGGGACGACGAAGACAGTGGACGTCGAGGTCCAGTACAACGGTGAAGAGCCGGTCTCGGCGGCCAACGCCAAGCTCTTCGTGAGCGACCCGATTTCGACGTCCGACGACGGCGCGTATCTCGGCGAGATGCAACCGGGAGAAACGAAGACGGCGACGTTCACCGTCAGCGCCGCCTCGGGAGCGATCGTCAAAGCCTACGACGCCTCGGTCGAGGTCCGGTACGACGAGGCCGACGGCGACACGAAATACACTGACGGACTGCCGGTCGGCATCGCCCTGTCCCCGTCGAGCGGCGGACTCCCGATTCCGATGTCGGTCATCGGGGTCCTCGCACTACTCGGAATCGGCGCGATAGCCGTCGTCTACCGCCGCCGATGACGGATTATGGACGGAACAAGGAGTAACCATGGATAAGCTACGCGAGGTATTCAGGTCGGTCGGCCAGCAGGTCCAACAGCGACCAGTCGCGGTGCTCATCCTCGCAGTCCTGCTGATATTCAGTGCGTTCGGCGGTGCCGCACAGATCACGAGCGTCACTGGCGACGCCGCGTTCGTCGCGGACAACCCGACGTACAACGCCTTTTCGGAGTCGTTCGACCGGGGGAGCGTCGCCATCCTCGTGCGGGGAGATATCACGGAGCCGCGGACGATCCACGCGATAGACCGCGTCGACCGGGAGATGTCGACGAAGGCGAACGTCCATGCAGTAACGAGCCCGGCCGATCAGGTCCGACAAGAGTACGGGCGAATCCCCGACTCGGAGGCGAAGATTCGGGACGTGATCGGGTCACCGGACTACACCGTGGTCCAGATCGTCTTCGATACGGGACTCACTCAGCAAGACGAGCGTCCCATCTACACGCAAGCCGTGGAGGCGACTGACTGGGCGCAGTTCCCCGCCGGAACGACGGTGACCGTTACCGGCAGTGCCGCGTTCTCTGCACAGCTCTCGACGCTCATTCAGCAGAGTACACAGCAGTTGCTCGGGCTCGCCATCGGGCTCATGGTCGTGGCGCTGTTCTTCCTGTTCCGCGGCGTCCGCCTCCGCCTCCTCCCGATCGTCGCCGTCTTCGTGGGCGTTATCTACACCTTCGGGGCGATCGGGTACGCGGGAGTCCCCAACTCGACGATGACCAGCGCGGTCTTCCCCATCTTGATCGGACTGGGCATCGACTACTCCGTCCAGTTCCACGAGCGGTACGAGGAGGAACTCGAAAGCCATCCGCCGCGTGAGGCGCTTCCGGAAGCGCTGAGCGGAATCGGCCCACCCGTCTTCGTCGCCATGCTCGCCGCCGCCTTAGGGTTCGGAGCGACGTGGGTCTCGACGTCGTCCCCGTCTATCATCTGGTTCGCGCAGACATCGATCTTCGGCGTGCTCCTCACGTTCGCCGCGGGGATCATCGTCCTCCTCCCGCTTCTCACCCTCTGGGTTCGCCGGAAGGACGACTCGACGGAGGAAACGCAAACGCCGGACCGAGGCGAAGATGACGCCCCGACGACGGCCACGGCCACGCAGTCCCAACACGACTCGGACCGGGTCGGCCTCGTTGGACAACTGCTCGGCCGTTCGGCCCGGCTACTCGCAAGTCACCCAGTGCTCGTCCTCGGCATCGCGCTGTTGATCGCCGTCGTGGGCTTCCAGGCCAGCGGGTCGCTCGACACGCTCGCGGATACGGAAGGGTTCATCCCGCAGGACCTCCCGGCGTATATCGACCTCCAACAGTTCCGCTCCGTTACCGGCGGCGGCTCGAGCACGAGTTACGACGTCCTCGTGACCGGCACGCACCTCAAACACCCGACGACGTTGCAGTGGATGCTCGACTTCCAGCACGTCGCGACACAGGCCCCGCTCGTCCAAGGCGTCGATTCGCCGGCGACGCTGATCATGCAGTACAACGGGGGGCAACTCCCGCGTACCGAAAGCGGCGTCAAGCGCGTGCTCGAAACCGTGCCGGAGGCACAGAGGCTACAGTACTACAACGACGGACGCGCACATATCACGGTCTACTCCGCACAGGACATGAGCACCCAGCAGGCACTGTCGTTCCTCCAGAACACGCGTGAGTCAATCGCGTACAGTAGCCCGCCCCCCGGCGTGACGGCGGAGGTCACGGGTACCGCCGCGATTTCGACGCCCTCCATCGTAGAGCAGATCAACTCACGAAACGTGACGACCGGACTGGGAGTCCTGTTCGTGTTTATCCTGCTCCTCCTGTACTATCGCGACCTGGTGAAGGCCGTCGCCCCGCTCATTCCGATGGTGTTCGTCATCGGCTGGCAGAACATCTACATGTATCTGCTGAACATCCCGGTCTCGCCGCTCGGCGCGAGTCTCGGCGCGATGACCGTCGGAATCGGCGCAGAGTACACCATCATCGTGATGGACCGGTATTACGAAGAGAAACAGCAGGCGGGCGTCAGTCGACTCGACGCCGTCCAGACGGCGGCCACGCGGGTCGGGAAGGCAATCAGCGTGTCGGGAATGACGACCGTGTTCGGCTTCTCGGCGCTGGTGTTGTCGCCGTTCCCAATTCTCAGCGGGTTCGGGTTCCTGACCGTCGGCGTCGTGTTCCTGACGCTCATCGCGTCGCTGGTGACCCTCCCCCCGACGCTCGTCCTCTTGGACTCGATCGCCGAGCGCGTGACCGCCATGCGCTCGTCGTGAGTGTGACTCCGCCCCGCTTTTCTTTCCGTCCCCCGCGCTAACGCGCGAGGGGGCCGCCGCTCTCGTCGATGACCGACCTCCGGAGGCGGAGGCAACGCACGGGATGGACAACGTCAGACCCACCGGGGGTCTGCGATACGCTCTCGGTCACGCCCCGAGAGACGCGCCCCACGAAACCGTCGAAATCAGGTCCCTGACCATCTCGACGAATGTGCCGATGAGTCCGTCCGACGAGGACTCCGAGGGGACGCTGGGTAACGGCGTGTTCGTTCGCACCGACCCGGCTGGGGTCGTTGTCGACGCGGTCGGTTCGTCGGCCGTTGCGTTCGGCGGTGCGACCTGAATCGTCTCGATGTGTTCCCTCCCGGTCGAATCGGTCGCGCGGACCCGGATACGTGTCGGATAGCCGTCCAGTTGGAGCGTTTCGTTGATGCGAACGTCGCTGGTCACGCCCCCACCGTAAATCTGCGCTAAATCGACGGTGTTGCCGGTCGGTCCGACCGTCTCGGCGTACACGCTGGTAACGCGGCCGTCGTACACGCGGCCTTCGACGTGGACGCGGTCATCGCTGACCCGAATCGTGTCCGGCCGGAGTTCGATAGTCGGGCGCACGAGTTGGGTAACGTTCACCTCGAGTTCGCGTGTCGTCGCGTTCTCGGTGCCGTCGTCCGCAACGATGGTAATGTTTCGACTGTCCCCCGCGAGTGGGATCGTCTTCGTGAACGTGTGTTCGATCGGCCGTGAACCGATTGGCTTCGGCTGAATCTCGTAGTTCAACCCCGAGCCGTCCGCCGACCCTCGACGAACGCCGACCGAACGGATGCCGACCGCGTCCGTCACCCGGATTGTCAGCCGAACCGCGGAGCGCGTTTTGATGAGGCTCTGGTTGAGTATCTCAATCGACGGCGGTGCCTCGTCCATAACGTAGAGGTCGACGTCGTAGTGGCGGCGGTGGCCGCGCGAATCGAGCACCGATACCCTGAGACTGTTTTGGCCAGCATCCACGCGCTCGTCGAACGGCCCCAGCCGAAGCGGTCTGGAAATCGACCCGTTCGGATCGTCGATCACGACGCGTTTTCGAAAGCCCCAGGGCGCCTCGACGCCCTGACCGTGATAGCGCAGTTCGATCGACACCTGCTCGACGTCCGAGTGGTCGTAGATCGTCCCGTCGAGGCTAATTCGAGACCGGTTTATCGTATAGTTGGTCTCGGGACGGTCGTAGATACTGGTGTTGCCCGTCCGGAACGGCGACGTGAACACTATCGCCGGGGCGATCGAATCTTCGATTACCGTTATCCGTCGGGTCGTAGTGCTCCCGTTTTGCTTTACGAGGACCTCCAGCGCGTGCTCACCAGCGGTCATCTCGAGCGTTGCCGTTTCCTGAACCGCGGTGCTGTTCGGGGTATAGACCCGCCTGCTGTCACCATCCACGCGGACGACGAGCAACTCGATCACTGCCGACCCGTTCGCTCGAACCGTGAGTTCGGGGTTGTCGCCCGTCGTGACCGTGTCACCGTCGGCAACAGTCCGGTTTTCGAGTACCAGCGTCAGGTTCGGCTCTGAGCGCTCGGTCGAGTTGTTCCGTTCGACCTGCTGGTGTGTGTCCGGGACGCCGATAGCCCCGTCTCCGGTCGTCGTTGATGGCTCCGCCGCGGCGCTTATCCCTGCAGTAAAAGAGAGTATCAGCAGAACTGCGGCCACCCAACCCACGTGCTTGGAGTCCATGTTCGAATACACTAGCCAGTGGGCGTTTCGAAGATAAATCTACAGACCCAGCTATCATCGTTGAAATTCAGAGGGGACCAACAAGGTGGCTCCAAGGATACGGGCCAATACGGTCCCGAGATCGGGAGCCACCAACCCAAGATGGAGTGTTACTGGTTTGTCGTTGCGAGTAAGCAAATCGGTGTACGATTACCCGCGTTACGGCCGTCAAACAGCCGGCCAATGACACGCCTAGTTGGATCGATCCGATGACTGCCCATACAGAGGCTGGCCCGACGCCAACCTTTGTTTTTCTCAGAGCTATCGATACTAATCTATTTCGGTCCCAATCGCGTCCCACGCAGTCTCCGCTTCGTTGCGATACGACTCGGTCCCGGCGGAGCCGACCAGCCCCGCCGTTCCAGAATCGACACCGTTCGTACCTCTGTGGCGCATCCACCCGGCGAACGGCCGAGACCAAGGGAGACAAGTACCCAAACCGCTACCTCTCTCCGAGAGGAACTCTACCCATGGATAACAGCGAAGCGATCGATGCGCTCATCGAGCTCGGTCTGTCTACGTATGAAGCTCGGGTGTTTACTGCGCTTATCGAACTCGGAGAGGGGACGGCGCGCGAAGTTGCGAAGACGTCTGACGTCCCCCGATCGCAGGTGTATACGACGACCAAAGAACTGCAGTCACGAGGCTTCATTAGCGTCCAACAGGCGAATCCACAGGTGTTCCAGCCGATATCGCTGTCCGAAGTCGAGTCGCAACTCAGTCGCGAATTCGCATCCAAGCGTGACACGGCGTTCGACCGGCTCAAGACGCTCGAACGGCAGACCGCTCCGGCGGCCGAACAGAGCGAAGACGTGTGGACGATTACGGGCACGCCGGCGATTATCGGCCGGGCCAGTCAACTCATCGACGAAGCCGAAACGCGTGTGATCTACGGTGCTAAGAGCCTCGAGCAACCGGATGCCGAACTCCTGAGTACAGTCCGCTCGTGCTGTTCGCGCGACGTCTCCGTCCACCTGCTTCAGGATAGCGACCAGGAGATTTCAGACCAGTGGCGAGAGAACGAGTGTGTGTCTGTCGTGTCGATTCCACCGCAACAGGCCAAAGGTGACCACGCGGTTCGGCTGTTACTCGTCGATTCGGATAGCTTCCTGCTGAGTGTCCGTAGCAACCGAACGGCACCCGAAATCGCGATTTGGAGCGCAAACACGACGTTTGCCGAGGCGTTCTCACAGCTCCTCACGAGTAGCCTGCCCGTTACCGAGTGAAAACTCACAGTCTATCCTGCGACTCGCTTACGACCGACGCCGTTCCTGTGTGAGACGGTGCCAGCGCTCTCCGAGTTCTGACGCCGTTCCAGACGCTCGTGGAGACGACCCAGTTGCGGTCTCGGTCTCCACCGCAGTTCGCTCGGTGGCGACTCCCGCTCGTCAGAAGCGTCTCTTCGGGTTGGTAGGGTAAAATAAAAAGACCGGAACGAATCCGGTTGGTTACTCGTCTGCTGTCGTCACATCCTCGTCGGAGTGACGAGGAGTGGTGGCGGCGTTAGTTCTCGCGGCGGAGTGCGAGAAGGGCCGCGCCGACGAGTGCGACGAGAGCGACTGCGATACCGAAGCCGGGCGTGTTGGAGGACGTGGTGGTCGTCTCCTCAGTCGGCTCTTCGGTGGTCTCAGTCGGCTCAGCGGTCGTGGTCGTTTCCGTGGGTTCGGACGTCGTCGTGGTCGTTTCCGTGGGTTCGGACGTCGTGGTGTCCTCACGCTCGGAGACGACTTCGACGTTCACGGTGTCCGTGTTGTCGCCGTCGTCGGCTTCCACGGTGTACGTACCCGTCTCGAAGTCGGTGGTGTCAATTTCGACCATCCACTGGCCGTCGTTGTTCCACTCGTCAGTGTCTTCGAGTGCGACGGACGTACCGTCTTCATTCGTCACTTCGATGCTGATGGTGTTGTCGTCCGGCTTGAGGTTCGTCGAGCCAGCGATGACCATCGTTTCACCGGTCGCGACCGGGTTGATGCCAGCCGCTTCAGCGGCGTCCGGGTAGATCGAGTCGATGGACGTCGAGGACTCGGCCAGACGGAACGTCTCGGTGACGATCAGGTCGTCGCTCGCCGTCTCGTCAACCGTTTCGGAGGCGATGAGCTCGTTGACCTGCTCACCGTTGTTGTTGTTGCTGTCGAGCGTGTCGAGGTAGGTCTGCAGGTCGTCGAGGTCTGCGCCGGAGCTCGGGCCACCCGGGAGGGAGCCGTCACCGACGGCGCCGTCGCGACCGACCGAGAGGATGTGGGCGGTGACCTGGCCCTGCGTGAGGCCGACGGTGATGTCGTCCTCTTCGAAGGTACCGTCGCTGTCAACGCTCACGGACTGGTATTCGACGTTACCGCGCTCGTCGACGAAGATGACGAGGACGGAGTCGGCACCGCTGGCGGTACCGTTAACGTCAACCGTTCCGGATTGGACAGGTGCGACCTGACCGTTGATCGTCGTGAACTGACCCGTAAGGGCCTGGTCGACCACGCGGAGCGAATTACTGCTGCTCACACCGCTGGTGAATTCGGACGTCGTAAGCGAGTCGTCGACGGTACCGTCGCCGCCGACGTCAGCGTCGGACGCGTCGATGACACCGATGCGGTAGGTACCCGTCAGCGACAGGATGCTGCTACCGTCGCCGGGGAGGTTCGAGAGCGCAACGTCTTCTTCTTCGAACGTGTCGTCAGAGTCGACGTTGATTTCGTTGTCGCCGCCGATTTCGAGGAGCTGCCAGTCGCCATCGTCGCGGACGTAGATTGCGACGCTGTCGGAGCTGGTAGCCGTACCGTTAATGTCGACTTCCGAGCCAACGACGTACTGACCGGTCGGGCTCGAAAGTGTCGTACCGCCTTCTTCGACGGTGAGCGTGATGTCGTTCGTCGGGTCCGCGTCGACCGCTTCGGTCGCGTTCACACCAACGTCGTACACTTCGATGTCGACGTCGCTGTCGTCGAGGTACTGCGTTTCGATGCCGCCAACGGCGCTCGCACCGTCGATTTCGACGATTGCGTACGCGATGTCAGCGTCACTGACATCCAGGGTCGTGGATGCGGAGGAGTTGTTCACAGCGCTGCTGTTCGCAATGCCGACTTCCGAGGTATCACCGATGTTACGGAAGATTGCCTTGGCCTGCTGCGTCGTGATGTCGGACTGAGCGTCCGAAAGGTCAATGGCAACAACGTGCTCGTTGCCGTCGATGCCGTTCGTGACCGTGTACTGAACGTCAGTACCCTGGGTCACGGACTCGCTGTCGAGTTCGATGCCGACTTCGTCCTGCGACGAGATCGTGAGGGTCATCGTCTCGGAGGCCTCACCGAAGTCGAGGTCCTCAGCGCCTTCGAGGGTGATCGTGTACTCGCCAGCGTCCTGATCGGACATGTCGAGCTGAGCACCGTTCTGCGTGTCGACCGTGCTGTCGTTGATGACGTCGCTGGAGCTGGTCAGGACCTCGTTGGTGATGTCCGTTCCGCTCGGGTCTTCGACGGTCACCGTGACCTTCTCGGCCGACTCGTAGTTGTAGTTAGCGTTGACGTAGAGTTCGTCAGCGTCATCGGAGCTGATAGCGGAGCCGGTGACGTCGCCACCGGACGCCGTCAGGATTTCGCTGTCAGTGATGCGCGGTGCCAGCAGCGTGACGTTGGCCGAACCACTGTTGCCGTCAGCGGAGTACGTACCAAGCGGCTGGTCGTCCGAACTCTGCGGGATGGGCGAGGTAAGGTCGAGCGAGATACCTTCCGCGTTGCCCGAGACACCCGTCAGAAGCGGGTTCGAAGCGCCGAGACCGGCGTCAGTGTCGATTTCCTCACCGAGGAAGACGCGGTCTCCGGATGCAATTGTCTTGTTGAACGTTTCGTTGTCAGCGTCGAGATCTCCACGCTCCGCGGCGGCACTTCCCGTAAACGCGATGGCCCCCGCGAAGACGGAGGTTACCATCAGCGCGGCGAGAAGTATCGCACGCGTTTGATTTTTGATCGTTGTCATAGTGTACTTGTAGCGCCAGTATTTTCCGCGCAGTTCGCTGTGACGCGGATCCCTACTAGCGGGGGATGGGCAGGGGTACGGTAGAACCATATAAGCGGCCTTGGTAAATGCTTTCTGTTTCTGTTGCATGTTCGGTTCTGTCCCCGTTGCCGTCTCGCAGTTGGCGTCCGGGACGCAATCCCTCGCGCGCACGTAACAGGTTGGAAGCTAGGCGAACGATGCCCGTCAACTCTCGGAGAAAGGCGACCGGAAAACGAGCTCCAGCGGGGTATCGACCTCAAACCACCGACAACGACACGACAAGAACGGCCACGGCGAGAGCCGCCTCATCCTCGACAGGTCGACGAGACGCAAGAACGGAGATCACGACCGCCGAGACGAGTCAGACCGAGAGTCTGCGGGCAAGTCACGACTTCAGTCGCGAGTGGGCGGCAGTGCCAGGTCGTAGGCGTTACCCGCGAGTGGTCACGTTCGATTCGATCTCGATCTCTTTCGGTCCCGCGACGACCGTGTCGTTGTAGCTAATCGAGACGTTCGCGGCCCCGGTTCTCGGCGGTGCGAAGTCACAGGCGACGACACCGTTCTGACCGACCGTCGTCAGACACCGTGAGAAATACGTGGTGCCCTCCTGTGAGATCGTGAGATCGATGTCCATCCTCGTCTGCGGAGCGAGGTTGGTCTGCGCCGAGACGTTGAGTTTCGTGCCGGCCATGGTGGCCGAGAGGTTGTCCACCGACGGTTCGGCGACCGTGAACGCCTCGGTCAGTACGACCCGCTCCCCGTCGGCGTGGATGTCGCTGTCGATGACGACTGTCACGTTGTACGTCCCGGTTTCCAAGCGCGTGGAGTCGGCGACGACGTTGAGCGTGTCGGTCTCCGCGTCGTATGCGACGTCGAACACCGTCTGCGGGGAGATGAAATTCATCTCGGAGCTCTCGACTCGGAGATCGACACCGGGGCCCACGTTACCGAGAGCGTTCGGTGCGTACTCGATACTACTGCGTGCGGTCTCCCCTCCGAACGTCACCGAAACCTCGCTGGTTCCCTCGGTACGAGGGTTGACAACGTGGTATTCGAACAGCAACGTTTCGTTATCCGCGACCGAGACCGGCTCGTCGAACGCCACCGTCAGCCCGCCGCTAGACGTGACCTGATACCGATTGACGGCGGTCCTGAGCGACCGGTCGATCTCGCCGTCGGCGTCCGTATCAATCCCGATGTGGTCGATCAGCCGTGAGCTGTGCAGGGACGGCGACCTCCCCTCTCGGTAGTTGACTCGGAGCGTTTGACTCGTCCGAACGTCCGCCTGTGGCGACCACTGTACAACGTGTGTCGTGTGCGCGCCCGTGGACGCGTTACGCGCGAACACCGACCGCGTGCCGGGAGCAGGCCGTTGAACGGAGCTTTCGAGCCCACTCACACGGTACTGCACGACCGCGTCGTCGCCGACGGCAACGACGGGGGACCCACCCTCGCGTGATCTATCGGTACAGTCGATGGTATCGGGTTGCTGAGTGGCCGGTACCGAACACGCCGCGCTCCCCCGGACCGATGGGGGCTCAATCCAGAGACGGTCCGCAATCCGGGTCTGGCCGGCGGAGGCGATGACGTTGTACCGTCCGGTCGGGAGCGTCTCCGGGGCGGTCGCGCTCGGCCGAGTGAGGACCGAGACAGTGTCGTTTGCGTCCGCCGCGCGGAAGGCGGCGTCGGGGTCGTTTGCGTTTCGCGTGTCGAACACCACGGTGACAGCGCCGTCGCCGGAGCCGTCGGTCGCCGAGACGGTCGCCGAGAAGTCACCTTCCGCAGATGCGATCTGGAGTCTGGCTTCGTCGGTGTTGTTGAGGACGAGCGTGCGCTTTACGAAGTCGCCTTGCTGTTCGATCCGTTGGGCGTCCGCGAACCGCACCGACTCGTCTGTCGATTCCGACGCAGACACCGCGATTGCACCGCCGGGAATCGCCGTGAGGCCGAGAATCAACAAGAAAATAACAGATAATGTTCGTATCGAGCGGGTCCGTGGACACATACCCCTGACTATCTGGTCCGGCAGTAAGTACTTTCTGTCACAGTCACCATCCTCAAACGCCTGCAGGCGGCCCACAGGTCAGTTGAGAGTCCAGTTTTTCGTTTGGGTTCTGTCATCGGTCAGTACGGGTCCCCGATAACCGCCCGTTTGACGTGATTGACCCCGTCAAACGAGGGGTTTCTTGTTGATTCACCGACCGGTGTCCACAAAAGATATTAGTTGTGTGTCGCTACTGTTAGTAGAGATGTATACACAGGTTTTACTCCGAGCGTCTTGTCAAATCACTTCCCTCCATCACACGTCTGAAACGTACTGATGTACAGGGACACAGTTCGTTCTACGCTACTCGCTCTCTGTCTCGTCTCCCTGCTGACTACCTCGATGGTCGCTCCAGTCGTCGCCCAGACCGCGAGTTCGGGGCAAGTGTACGGGTCGCCCGATATCGACGTCTTCACCTCGACGAGTGAGTTCGAGCCCGGAACGCAGTCGGAGCTCAGGCTCACACTCCGAAACAACGGCCAGATCGACCAATCGGGTCCGGAGCGCTACGAGAGCCGCGTGACGACCGCCCGCGGCGTCACGGTCGAAGCGATGTCTGGAAGCGCGCCAATCGAGATTAACACCGGCACTATCGGGGCCGGAAACGTCCCGACGGGCACTGTCGACCTTGCGCCGATCGATATCACGGTCTCCGAGAATGCGACCCCCGGAACGTATCGGATTCCGATCGAGGTGTCGTACACGTACACCCGACTCGTCGATTACGACCCGTCGGGTGCCGAGTACACGGACAACACGCGAACGAGAACCCACTACGTGACGGTTCGCGTCCGCGATCAGCCACGGTTCGAAGTCGTCGAGACGTCGTCGACCGCGCAGGTCGGGAACACTGGCGACCTCTCCGTGACGATCGAAAACACCGGCACCCGCGCCGCGACCGAAGCGAGCGTCACGGCGACCTCGCGGAGCGACGAACTCGTGTTCGGGACGGCCTCGGCGAGTTCGACCGCGCAGGTCGGCCGCTGGGCCGTCGGTGAGCGTCGGACGGTCAATTACACCGTTTCGCTCGCCGAAGACGCAACGGTTCGCGGCTACACCGTTAATCTCGACGTCGACTACACCGATACGGACGGCATCGCTCGAACGTCGCGAACGATGAACATCGGCGTCACCCCCGCTGAAGAACAGAGCTTCGCCCTCGAAAACGTCTCTACGAACCTCCGTGTCGGCGCGGACGGAACGGTCTCGGGGACGGTCGTCAACAACGGGCCGAAACGCGTCGACGACCCCGTGCTCCGGCTCAGGTCGAGCAACCCGAACATCAACGTCGAGACGTCCGAATACGCGCTCCCGGACCTCGAACCGGGCGACAGTGCCACGTTCGAGTACGAGGTCGGCGTTAGCGACGCCGCGAGCGCGAACGTCCAACAGCTCAACCTCACGGTGGAGTACCGCAACAGCCGTGGGAACATCCGAGTCAGCGACGGGCTCACGACCAACGCCGAAATCGCGCCGCACCGGGACCGCTTCGTCGTCGAGGTGGTCAACGACACGATCGAAGCAGGCAGTGACACCGCACTCCGCGTGCGGGTCACCAACAACGGTGAGGAGCCACTCAGAAACATCGAAGCGAAAGCGTTCGTCCGCGATCCCCTCAGTAGTGACAACGACGAGGGCATCATCGGCGAACTCCAACCGGGCGAATCCGAAGAGTTCACCATTGCGCTGAGCGCCGGGGCCGGCGCGTTGCCGAAGCGCTATCCAGTCTCCTTCGACTTCCAGTACGAGATGCCGGACGGAGACACGGAAGTGTCGCAAACGTACACCGTGCCCATCGAAGTAATCGAGTCACAGGGCGGCGGCCTCCCGATCGGGCTGATCGTCGGCGCGGTCGTCGTTATCGGCGTGCTCGGTGTGTTCGGCTGGCGGCGCTTCAACACGGACGAGTAACTAATGGACTTCCAGATCGATTACCAGCACTACATCGACGTTGTCGACGGTTGGATAGTCGACCAGCCGAAGACAGTACTCCTCGCGTTCCTACTGCTTTCGGCGGGGTTTTCCGCCGGGCTCGGACAGTCTGGAACCTCGTCTGGAACCAGTCAGTTTACTGAAGACGTCCCCGCGTATCAGGCGTTCGAAGAGGTCAACGACAACTTCGAGCGGGTGACGTTCGAAGAAGACACCGGCACGACACAGCTCATCCAATCGGGGACGAACGTCCTGTCGAAGCCCGAGCTACTTCGGATGCTCAGGGCGCAACAGCGGTTGCAAGCGAATCCCGAGCTGTCGGTCGTACAGACGACGAGCGTCGCCCGGGCCGTCGCCAGAGTCATAGACCCATCGGCCACGACGCTCGCTGAAGAGATCGACGCCGTCGAACAGGCGACGCCGACGGAGATCGACCGCGCAGTCCAAGTCGCCGTCGAACAGAACCCCGCGATTCGGGCGAGTCTGAGCGAGGACTTCAACGTACGTTCCGCGTCCGCGTCCGCGACGATCGGTATCGTCACTCACTCGCTTAGCGGAGAAGTGTCCGACTCGGCGGGGACGGGCGGTGACAGCCCGCTGACGGAGATCCAACGTCACGCCGAGTTCATCGTCGGCTCCGTCGGCGGCGATATCCGGGTCTTCGGGAGCGGAATCCTCTCCGAAGAGTTCAACTCGGTGATCGGCGACTCCCTCGCGCTCGTCGTTCCCGCGGCGGTCGTTCTGATTCTGTTCTTCTTGGTGTTCGCCTACCGCGACCCGATCGACCTCCTGATCGGGGTCGTCTCCCTCGCGATGGCCGTCCTCTGGACGTTCGGGTTTATGGGCCTCGCGGGAATCGCGTTCTCGCAGATGCTGATCGCGGTGCCGCCGCTCCTCCTCGCGGTCGGTATCGACTTCGGTATCCACGCCATCAACCGCTACCGCGAAGAGCGGACCGAGGGCTTCGGCATCCACGAGTCGATGCGGACGGCGACTGACCAGCTTCTCGTCGCGTTCACTATCGTGACGGGAACGACCGTAATCGGCTTCGCGGCCAACGCGTCGAGCGACCTCGGACCGATTCGGGACTTCGGTATCGTCGCGGCCGTCGGCATCGTGTTCACCTTCCTCATCTTCGGCATCTTCCTGCCGGCGGCGAAGGTGTATCTGGACAGCCTCCGAGAGCGGGTTGGCTTCCCCGAATTCGGGTCCGAGCCACTCGGTGCAGAAGACACGGTCCTCGGGAAGGTCCTCCCCGTCGGGATTCACATCGCTCGTATCGCCCCGAAGGCGTTCCTGGTCATGCTGGTCGTGAGTACCGCGTGGATGGGGTACTACGGGTCGGGCGTCGATAGTCGCTTCACGCAGGATTCGTTCCTCCCGCCGGAGGACAACCCGGAGTATCTCGAACTGTTCCCCCAACAACTGCAACCACGTGACTACACGGTGACGGAGACCACGAACTTCCTGGAGGACAACTTCCAGACGGGTGAAGAAGATGTCACGACGGTGTACGTGGAGGGCTCGCTCACGGACGGTGGTACCTTAGAGTCCATCTGGCGGGCCGGGAACAGCCCCCCCGACAGCTTCGTCATCGACGACGGCCACGCGCGGGAGACGAGTATCATCACCGTCATCCAGAGCTACGCGGAGCGGGACCCCGAGTTCGCGGCGCTCGTCGCTCGGAACGACCGCGACGCGAACGGCATCCCCGACGACAACCTCAAGCAGATCTACGACGCGCTCCTCGACTCGCCTGCGCGCGGTCAGGCGCTCAACTACATCACCGACGATTACACCTCCGCGCGCGTCGAGTACGCGGTCGAATCCGACGCCAGTCAGGCCGACGTGACCGAAGACACGCGCGCGGTCGCGGACCGCTACCGCGTCGAGGCGACGGCCACCGGCAACGTCGTCATTCTGAAGGCCGTCTCGGACGTCATCGCGCAGTCGGCGTTCATCAGCCTCGTGCTCGCGCTCGGCGGCTCCGCGGTCTTCCTCATCATCATCTATACCCTGCTCGAAGGCCGGCCCTCGCTCGGCGTCGTGAATCTGATCCCGATCGTCGTGACTGTCGCCGCTATCGCCGCGACGATGCGGTATCTCGACATCCCGTTTAACGTGATGACCGGGACGATCCTGTCTATCGGTATCGGCCTCGGAATCGACTACTCGGCGCACCTCGTCCACCGGTTCGCCGAGGAGTACGACGAGGGCACGGACGTCTTCGTCGCTCTGACCGACTCGGTGCGCGGGACCGGTGGCGCGCTCACCGGCAGTATGCTGACGACGGTGACCGGAATCGGCGTTCTCGTCATCGCGATTACGCCGATTCTCGGCCAGTTCGGACTCCTGACCGGGGTCTCGATTCTGTACTCGTACGTGGCCTCGCTCGTCGTCTTGCCGCCGGCGCTCGTCGTCTGGGCGCGCCTCGTCCACGGCGAGAACGCGGAGACTGCCGAAGCCGCGAGTGGCCCGGACGGCGCGGGCGGTGCGGGCGGTGCGGCGTGAGTGTGCCGGCCATCCCTCGGTGAAACGCGGGGCGGGGGTTCACCCCGCACGGTCGAGACGCGCGGCCACGGCGGGCAAAACGCCGGCCGGGACGCACCGACTCCCCCCAACAACGTCCGTGCGCTCAGCCGCGGGAGACCGGGATTTTTTTCGCTCGGTGCGTAACAGACCAGACTATCAATGAACGTGTTCTGCTTCGGAGCAGGGAAGGCAGGGGGGAACGTCGTCGAGCAACTTCTTCGCTACGAGCGCCAGCGAAAGGCGGATTTCATCGTCGGCGCGGCGGCGTGTGATACGACCGCGGCAGACCTCGACGACCTGGCGCTGATTCCCGAGGACGCGCGCGTGCTGTTCGGCACGGCCGAAACCGGGGGACACGGCTTCGACGGCGACGCCGCCGGTGGCGTCGCGGCCGCCAAGGACGCACACCGACAGCTCCTCGAACCGACCGACAGTGCACCGATTGCGGCGAGCGACGCCTTCGTCGTCTGCGCCGGCCTCGGTGGCGGGACCGGCGGGCCGACTGCCGCAGTCATCGCCGAACAACTCTCCGAGCTGTACGACCAGCCGGTGTACGGCGTCGCCAGCTTCTCGACGTCGACAACTGACCCGCAGTGCGCTTCGAACACCCTGCGGTCGCTCCGGCAACTCGTGTCGGCCACGGACCACGTCTTCGGGTTCGACACCGCCTCGTGGGTCAAAGAGGAGCCGGTATCCGAAGAGCAGTACGACACGCTCGACGCGGAACTCGCGCGCCGCCTCGGCACGCTGTTCGCGGCGGGCGAGGTCACGACCGCCGACGACGTCGGTGCAAGCGTCGTCGACGCCTCCGAGATCATGAACACGCTCCGCGGCGGTGGGCTCGCGACGCTCGGCTATTCCGAACGCCCGCTCCCGCCCCGCGACACGAGCGTTCGCGGGCGTCTCAAGCGACTCATCGGCGACGACGCCGAGTCGGTCGACCAGATCGACTCGCTGAACCGAATCACGACGCAGACGCGAGAGGCCGTCCGCGGACAGCTGACGCTCCCCTGCGATATCGAGACGGCATCGAGGGGGTTGCTCGTGATTACCGGACGGCCGGCGTGGCTCAACCGCGACGCGATAAGCCAGAACCAGGGCTGGCTCGAAGACCAGACCGGGAGTCTGGAGGTTCGCAACGGCGACGACCCGCGGCCGGATGCGGACGCCCTCAGCGTGTTAGTCGTCCTCGGCGGGGTCGCCCCGCCCGAGCGACTGACCGCGCTCCAGGCAGTCGCGGATGCGGACGACCCCAGCTAAAGACATCGTTAAGTACGGTTCGACACTATCTACGCTATAACCCTCGCGCTGACGACCCCAGAATTCATGACTTACTTCTCGGATTCAGCAGACGCAGATCGACATCAGACACAACAGGCCATTCTCGAAGCGACGCATCAGATATTACTCGAGTCCGGTTACAGTGAGATATCTATCTCGCGAATCGCCGACCGAGTCGGCATTAGCAAGTCGGTCATCTACCATTACTACGACAACAAGGAGTCGTTACTGGCGGAACTCTTAGACGTCGTGCATCGACGGTTCCTCGCG
This sequence comes from Haloferax sulfurifontis ATCC BAA-897, assembly GCF_000337835.1. Classification (GTDB taxonomy): domain Archaea; phylum Halobacteriota; class Halobacteria; order Halobacteriales; family Haloferacaceae; genus Haloferax; species Haloferax denitrificans. The sequence continues at coordinate 53,975 of NZ_AOLM01000027.1, forward strand.
AAGATATTCGAACAGGAGGACACGACACCGCGCGAAGAGCTCGAACGGTTTCTGACATTGTTCGTCGCCGCGCCGTCGGTGAGTTGCCAGCCGGAGACCGAGCTGACACAGCTCGCGAAGACGTACGTCGAACTGCGAACGCAGTCGATTTCGAACCCGGACTACCGCTCGATTTTCACCGAGTCGGAAAACAGGGTTAAACGGCGGCTCACGGAGACGATCGAAGAGGGAATCGAGCGGGGCGAGTTCAAGCCCGTAAACCCCGAGCGAACGAGCGAACACATCATCACGTTCGTCGCTGGGGTGCTGTTTCGGCAAGCGACGACCGACTCGGTCGACAGTGAACAGCTGAACAGCGAGATTCAAGAACAGCTCGCCGACCGGATTTACGTCTGAGGCCGTTCGGCGAGGCGGCGACTTCCGCCGAACGACGGTCTTGGGTATCGATACGACACGGGGCGAGCGAAGGCGCCCGTCAGGCGCGGGCCGTAGTCACTCAGTCGTCTCTGACCCACCGACGACCGGTGAACAGGAGCGCAGTCACCACGAGACCACCGAAGAAGCCGCTGAGCAGGAACGTCGACGAGTTCGAGGGGTCCACACTGCCGAGGGCTACGGTGAGTCCGTTAGTTCCCGTCGTCGTCGCCGCCGAGTCGAACTGGACCGACTGCGTCGCCCGGCCGGTCGTCTCGCCGACGTCGTACGTCGCGGCGACCGTCGCGGTGTCCGACGGCCAGCTATTGACGTCGACGACGACCGTCTCCGAGGTCGCGGCGTCGACCGACTGAAGCGAGGTCGTCGGCAACTCCGACTGGTTCGACGCGCCCGATATCACGACGTTGTCGATGGGTGCGTTCCCGTGGTTGGTGACGCGATACCGAACGGCGACCGAGTCGTTTTCCTCGAAGGCGGTCGCGTAGACCGACACGTCGTCTCGGAGCGGCTCGACCTGCATGGTGTCGAACGCTTCGACGGTTTCGCCGTCGTTGTAACGGAGCGTCGCCTTGAGTGCAGTCTCGCCCGCCTCCGACGGTTCGACCGTGAACTCGTAGGTCGTCGAGTTCTCTGCGGCGAGAACCGGCGTGAGTGCGGTCTGGGCCTGCATCTCGCCGGTAACCGAATCGAGTCGAAGCGACAGGTCCGTCAGCGCCGCGTCGTCACCGTTCGACACCGTGACGGTGACGGTGGTGTCGGCATCGGCGACCGCGTTGTGAGTCTCGATTTGGACCCGCGGCGGAACCGTCGTCGACGTGCTCGGCTCCGAGACCGTGACGAACACCGGATGCTTGAGGTGGACGATCTCCGACGTCGCACCGTCGGAGTCGTAGTAGCGGCCGCGGACGTGTACGGTCAGTCGCTTGTCGCCGGCGGTGTCGAAGCGCGCACTGACTGGCACTTCGGCGGTATCACCAGCACCGAGCACACCGATCTGGTTCGCCTCGCTGTGTTTCGTTCCGGAGCGGTCCACGACCGTTACCTCCGTGACTTCGAAACTGCCGCTTCCCGAGCTGGAATGACTAATTGTCGGAGTGATTATAATACGGTCGCCGGTTTCCGGGTCGTCGTCGGACACGCTCACCCCGGTTACCGCCGTGTGCGCGGGCGACGACGCCGCACCACCCACGGCGCTTCCAACCGTGAGTAAACAGACAACCATTACTAATCCAACTAATGCACCGCGTTTCGGGCCGAATTTCGATGTCATGCAATCTTTAGGCTTGCCTAAATAAATAAAAATGCACCGATTTTTAGGTCAGCCTAATACCTGGAGCGTGGCGTTCGGCGGTCGGGAGTATAGAAGTCACTATTGATTGACATTTCCGCGCTGTCCCACCGTCCGGATGAGGATACGTCCGAAAAGCGTCTCAGGAGAAGAGTCGACCAGTCTGCCACTCCCAGACCAGCTCCGACCCCAGCCAGACGAGCAACCAGACTGTTACGAGGACGAAGACGAGGGCGGTGACCGACAGTTGCTGGAAGGGCCGCGTGACCGCGAGTAAGAGCGGATAAAACAGAAGCAGGACCCCAGCCATGGCGCCGAGGCCGATCAGACTACAGACGTACCGCTCAGTCGCGTCGATCTCTGCGGGTTGGATCACTCCCTGTGTCGGTTGGTCGTCGTCAGGTACCGGCCCGTGTCGGTTGTACATCTGTCCGTTCCCTCCGTTATAATACATCAACAATAATTATAAACTTAGCGTCGGGGACGACACGACAGTCGACGAACAGTTGTCTGACGAAATCTTGATTAACGTCGTCAGAGTGGACAGCACAATGCCACTGTCAAATTCTCCGGACGAATCGCCAGCCGACCGGGCAAAGTCTGACTCTCGCGGCGGGGTCACACGCCGACGGGTGTTGCAAGCGTCGGCCGGAACGGGCGCGCTCTTGCTCGCCTCCGGGACAGCCGCCGCCAACGGCAAGGGCGGCCAAGCGATCGTCAAGGAAGACGAGTACTATCCGGACGAGTCGTTCGTCATCCTCGAGGCCGAATCGTGCGATAACCAGACGCAGTACGGTTCCTGTCGCGATGACTCGCTCCCGTTCCGGTGTGAGGGCCAAGGCGGGCGGTTCCCCCCGGGCAAAGGCGGCGCGCTCCCGTTCCCGTGGTGGAACTTCAAATACGAGAGCGGCCCGCTTGAAGGAGAACTCCTCCGACTCTACACGCGAGACAACAGCATCGACACGGACAGCACCTACCGCTGGACGCGGAAGGAAAAAGACTGCCCCGAAACGCCCGACTACTACCAAGTCGGGTTCGCTCGCGACTAGTCCCGCCGCTCAGGGCGCTTCGAGCCGCGAACCGAAGCGTCTGGCGACGGGGTGCACTCGCGCGACCGAAACCCAGCCCCATGTGCGAAGTCTGTCAACAACCGCTCCCGAGCTGAAGCCGCCGAGACGACAGCACACGAGCGGTAGCCCGCCTAGAAACACTTTTCAGCATCAGATTAGATAGGAAACATGATGACTGGCTTGAACGATTCTCCCCGTCGCGGTACCCGAACGGTGCCTGCGGTGCGAACGACTGACGTGAGCTGTCCCCACACCGATGAGTGAGCCGTCGACGTTCGTCGAACAGACCAAAGTCCACCTCCACAAAGCGCTCGAAACGGACGACCCCGACGAGAAGAACTTCCACCTCCGGAATGCGCTTCAGCTCTGTGCGTGGGACGACCTGACCGACCGAGCCGAACAGAACGACGCCGACTGACGTTCTTCTCGCCGACTATCGGTTCCGCATGCTCAAGGACGCGCGTGGAGACGGGGAGCCGAGCCACCGTCGATTCGTCTCGCGTCGCGGAACCAGTGGACTCGATAGATCAGAGTATAGTATTCGAATATTGTATGTTTTGAATATAGTATTTTTTCCGATACGAGTTATGTCTCGGTCGGGGTCGTCTAATTCATATATGTGATTGTATTTTTTACAATAGTAAATCAGATACGCCGATACTTTTTCCTATATCACACACATACTTCCAGAGTTGTTAGTTATGTGGCCAAGAGCGTTTAGCTTGAGATTTCAATTTTGCCAGCTGAGAAGGATATATGCTTGGCTGATTGTTCGTGCTTCATGTGTTTTCACCCACAGGAATGATCGTCCGCTGGTTCGCCGGTCACCCTCGTATCCGCGTCGGAGATGTCGTCGTCCATCTCCCCCGAGGTCGTCTCCACGGGCCTTCGGCCGGCGTCACAGCAGGCCGCGCGACAGGCGACTCCGTCACGAATGGTTCGAAAGTCGGTGCGTGCCGTCCAGGTCCGGCTATCTCGACAGTTCGGTAGCGAATCACGATCGGTCGTGGCACCGTGGCCGTCCCACACGACCACTGAAAGAGACTGTCCGTTCTATGTGACAGTCCCTCAATCTATCTTTAATAGCGTGTGCCTCGAACGAGTAGGTAAGCTCCCGCAGGCGGCTCACATACAGTCGACGGGTGTCGAACCCGATGCCGCGTTTCGGCTCGTCATCATCCACTGATTACCACCCACCTGTCCGGGCGCAGGAGATTCCAATGCAACAACCCTCTTCAACGACGATTCCGCCGTCTCACCGGTTATCGGTGTGATTCTGATGGTCGCGATTACCGTCATCCTCGCGGCCGTCATCGGCACGTTCGTCCTCGGTCTCGGCGACCAAGTCAGCGAAACCGCCCCACAAGCGAATTTCAGTTTCGACTTCGCAAACGACGTGTCTGACAGCGACGATGACGCCCAACTCGTCATCACGCACGAATCCGGGACCAGCATCTCGGCGGACCGCCTCAACGTGACCATCGACGGAACCGGCGTCGCCGCCGATGATACCGATGATTACTCGTTCAGTAGCGAGTTCCCGGACGACGTCGAGGCCGGTAGTTCTGCGACCGTCGTGAAGGGCACGACCGGAGACGACGTCTGGGAAGGCGAGTCCATCCGCGTCGTCTGGACCTCGGAATCCGGTTCGAGCTCGGCCACCCTGCACTCACAGACCGCACCGCAGTAACCACGCGCCGTCACTCTTTTTATCGAATCGAACGCGCGTCTCAGGATACAAGACAGTTCACAGCGTTGTTCTAACACAAATATGATCGTTACACCTTTTTCGGGTGGCGGCCGCCGTCCAGTGTGGGACCACCACACATGTATCCCACCAGAACACTCTAGAGAGCCTGCAAGACCTAACACATCCTCTGACAGGTAAGAGGCAAAACGCTTTATGGGAGTCGTCTATCTGATAGTACGCGTCAGCTCGGAGTGTGTAGGCTTGCCGCCTTTCGCAGTCACACCCGATAGCGAGACGGAGGAATCCAGTAAATGAGTACGAAACCCCAATCAGAATCCCCCGTAGACGCTCCACAACAGGGAGCGACGAACGGGCAGTCCGCCTCGGACATCCGCCTGAGCGGTGACGAGCTACTCCTGTCCGCAGACAGCGACATTACGCCCACCCTCTCGGTCGTGATGCCTACCCTCAACGAAGAAGGCGGCATCGCCCAGTGTATCGAGTGGGTCAAAGCCGCCCTCGAAGAACTGCAACTCTACGGCGAGGTCGTCGTCGCCGATAGCTCGACCGACCGCACGCCCGAGATTGCGGCAGAGAATGGTGCCATCGTCATCGAACCCGACGGCAAGGGCTACGGCTACGCCTACCTGTACGCCTTCGAGCGCGTCCGCGGTGACTACATCGCCATGGGCGACGCCGACTGCACCTACGACTTCGAAGAGCTTCCCAAGCTGTTGAATCTCGTTCGGTCGGGCGAGGCCGACATGGCCATGGGCTCGCGGCTCGAGGGTGAGATTCTGCCGGGGTCGATGCCGCCCCTGCACGAACACGTCGGGAATCCACTGTTGACGAAGTTCTTGAACGTGTTCTACGGCGCTGGCGTGAGTGACGCACACAGTGGGATGCGCGTGTTCAGTCGCGAGGCCTGGGAGACCATGGAGTGTTCGTCGACGGGCATGGAGTTCGCTTCGGAGATGATCATGGAGGCCGGCGCGAAAGATCTGGAGATTGCCGAGAAGCCGATTACGTACCATCCCCGCGAGGGCGAGGCGAACTTAGAGAGCTTCCCCGACGGCTGGCGACACGTGCGGTTCATGCTCGTGAATGCGCCCGGCTACCTGTTTTCGGCTCCCGGCTTCGGGTTGTCTGTGGTCGGGGTGTTGGCGCTCGTGCTGGCCTGGAGTGGCTTGGAAATCGGTGGGGCGCAGTTCGGCATCCACACCGGAATTGGTGGCGGGCTGTTGACCCTCGCTGGCTTCCAGTTGATGCTGTTCGGTGCGTTTGCGACGGTGTCCTCCGATCCGGTTCGCGGTGCGAGCGACCCGTTTACGACCTGGTTCACGAAACGGATTTCGCTTGAGAGAGGGGCGACGATTGGGTCTGTCGTGTTCCTTGCCGGGTTGGCCTACGGTGGGTTCCTGGCCTTCACGTGGGTGACGAGTGGCTTTAGTGCGCTGCCGATTGCGGTTGCCGACGTCGTTGCGACCGTGGCTGTGGTTGGTGGATTGCAGATGGTGTTTGGGTCGTTCCTGTTGGGGTCAGTTATCCGTGAATAGTCTGCTCGAGGCTCCCGAGTCAACTGAATCGGACCTCGGTTCAATTCACACCGATGCAGTCCGTCACTTTTCGGCCGTGTAGTGAGAGAGAATACCATGCTCGTAGATAATACGATTCTACAGACAGCAAAAAGTTGACACCGTCATCGATTAGAAGAATTGACGAGCAATAATCTGGTTCTTGGATCCGAGCGAAGACAATGAAAACACTGACCAAGAACTAACCCCTTGAGGTCAGACTTGTCGCCAAACCTGTCGAAGAACGCCCAACGAACGCCAGCTCATCGACTTCCGAGCAGAGCGAGAATAGCGTCTGGACTGGCCCCTCCATTTCAGCAAGGCTCCCGAGAAACCCGAGGGGTATGTCGTCACCACGGTCAAGAACTGGGAGTACCGCATGGACAAATTCTATCGTTGGGGATTGACTAAGAGGAGGGCTACACGTCGGTGACTACATGGTCTACCTCGCTCGCCAGCCGAGATCACACGTTAACAATGATACGTGTCGCAAGGCAGTGCAGATGCTCTACAATGGCGCGCCACCAGCGCGGCGGTGAGCAACGGGAATCCGAATTCTCGTTCGCCCAGCCGAACCAATCGAAGACGCCACGCGATTATCTCACTCGTGAGGTGCGACAGAAGACTCGGGTGCGCTGGAATACGAGAGTGTCCCATCAAGGCAGAACGTCTATAGGCAAGAACGTGACGCTGGCGAGCTTGCTTGGCCAACGGGTCGGGATACCGAAATCTCAAACCACTGAGGATGGCTGGGTGTGAGCCCATAGCTGGAATATTCCGTCATTCGTGTTCGCAGTGCACAGATCCAACTACGTCATCGAGACCCAACTCAACGATGCGATACGATCAAACGGGCCGTGTTGAAGCGCAATACTGCGTCGGAATTTGCTATTTGACGAAGTGCTTGAATGTCATAAACGATACACACCAGGACGATTTCACTGAACCCATAGACTAGGAACGCGCTCGCACGGCGAAGTCGAACAAGCGCTTGCCTGCCAAGTTCACAGTTTCAGTCATTGATCGCTGACAGTAGCGCAGTTCATCGATTCTGGCGCTGTGGAAGTGGTCGTACGATGCGAAAATCTTATGTTTGATCAGTGATCAAATACTCATCCCACGCTTGTCGTAGCTTTTGTCAGAAGCTAGTGACCACAGATCGTCCGGGCATCGTTCGTAAAATGTGGCGTCAATAGCGGCGTGTTCGGACTCGTCCGTCAGAAGAAACAACACTACCTACATTGTACTATCCTTTGATGACCAGTTGTATATATTTTAGAACTGAAGTCCTCTCCTACTGTGAACGATGAAAATATCACACCACGAGGATAAATGATGCTTCCGCGCTTGTTTAGTTCTTGTTGATCCCAGAGAATGGGTTCGGAGCAGATTTCTTTTTCATCATGTATTAAAATTGGACTCGTTGTCTCATCATTATATAACATCCTTGCTGCGTATCCTGATCTCAAGTAGTCGTAGCTCCCATCATCCACAACTACTCTTTGTGTGTGAAATCTTGCCCATTGCAGACTATGGTGTTTACTTTCTGTGAAATAGTTGGTAAACGTACCAGTACTTGCTATTGGGTTGTCCCTTGTATATGTGTCATTAGATAATACTAACACTCCGCTAGAAACGATCAGCAGGGCTACAAAAATTTTGCCAAGTCTTTGGTGTGATACGGTTCTCCATATTCTCACTAATCCAAACGATGCTGTAATAATCACAAAAGGGATCGTCATTTTGGTGAATCTGTATAACTCCAACGCAGCGAATACACTTTTTAATAGCCTTATAGGTCCTGGAAAATAGAAAAGGCCAAGAGGGAGAGTGCCTATGATATACCAAGTTCTATTCTTTGATTCTGTATTTTCCAGCGCGATAATAACCGCAACGGCAAAAGCGATCGCAATCAAAGTGTTGTCAAATAAATTTATAGAAAGTGATATGGGTGTTTGAAGTACTAAATTGCCGCCGTACGAACTGGGACTAAAGTCTGTCAGCTTTGATAGAGTGCTTAGAACATATGGAACAAGGCGGGCGTTGATGAATAAAATAATATATGGTATTGCCAATAATGCAGTAACGAAATAAATGGGCACTTGTCTTAGACTACTCAGAACACCCTTATCCTTTTGATCACCGGAATTTATGATTATCACCAACCAAACTAAAACTATCAAGAACCATATTTGTCCGATTTTATGCCAATATGTGACTGGAAGAAGTAGTACCGCAAATAGGACCAACATATTCCAGGACGTATTGTCAACATCTCCGACCCAGGCGGCGAACAGGCCAAGTGGTGTGAGAGTAATGAACAACAGTGATGTCCGAGGGATTGAGTATGACCCAATATAAAGCGCCCAAAAAGAAAAACAAATCAGTACACCTGGGACCGCTCTATTATTTTTACTAACCATCCGAACGTTCTTAGACAAATATGTCATCAGCCATGGTGTAACGGATAGGAGACCCCCACAAAGTACAAATATTCCTTCTCTGGCATCAATCCCCAAGAACGTTGAAGTAACAGCAACCGCGGAGAAAAATGCAGGGAATTGACCGTATCCTTCTCCAGGAATCAGTCGATGGTATTCAGTAACGATCTCAGCACTTTGGACCATCAGAGCAGTATCTCCACTTCCAATATATAATGCGCTGGTTAGTGTGGTAGAAAAATGGAAGGTTAATAACCCTGCTGACGAGAGTATCAATGGGAAGACGGTGTCATCATAATCCAGTGCATAAAGTGCATTGGCAGTAAATGAAACCGCAAGAAGCACGAAATGATATCTGGGACGGACAGGTTGAAATGCTGAAGGAACTGCCGCTGCAAGAGCAAAAATCGATGTGGCTATTAGTAATTTTCGTGAAACTAACTTTGAATCACGGATAGATGAACTAGACGAATTATTAGTTGAGAAGTGATACCAAATAGGCATGAAAACAAATACAGGCGCCATATACAAGCCCAAGATAGCATACTGGGTCTGATCGATGAATACTAATATCGGATAGATAAGTACGCCACAGACGGAGAAGACGTATATTAATATTCTAACGCGAGATATCTTGTTTAGCATATTCACTAAGTTCTCGTGGCTATCTTGATAGCTGAATTTTTTGACAATCCTATCATTTTATTTACATATAACCCAAGTGTTCTAGGTGGTCTCTTAGTTCTTCATCATCCAAATCAACACCAGCAGCGGACGTTTTTTCACTAGTCACGCTATCGAATAAGGATGACAGCTCCTTAGCAGTATCTTTGTTGGTATCTAAGCACATTCTACCATTCTTAATACTCTCGCTTTGGTCCGTTGGCAGCAGTAGCTCCCCGTGGTTCCTCCCTGTAAGCCCCTTTAATTGTGTGGCACGGTGTATTGCCCATTTGTAATCCTTCGAGCGGACCATACCCACAGTAACAGGGTCACCTGCCATTGAAAATGTATATTCTTCTGAGTGTGGGTCGGTCATGTCAATTGGATCTCCTCTCATCATATTCGGTACCTTCCCACCAATCAAGTCAATTGCAGTTGGAGCTATGTTAAGAGCCGTTTGTTGCTTAGTGATCGTAGTGGTTTCGAGACTTGGATGATGGAAAATACAGGGTACATGAATAACTTCATTCCACATCTCATGAGGATGGCCGAACAACCCTTGTTCACCAAACATTTCTCCATGATCTCCAACGATAATTGTCAACGTGTCCTCTGGAAGTTCAGTATGAAATTCCTTGATTTTAGAATCCAAGTGTGTGCAGGAAAGATCGTAGAGATCTTTAACTGCACCTATTGGGTCTCCAATACCCATCTTTTCACCACGTTGGGTAATCCCTTCTTTTGTTGATCCGTCGATTTCCAGGGTTAATCTCTGTGCGTCATGTGGAGAAATGTCGTCCGGAAGGTCAGTCTTTGGTGGCACATATGGGTGATGAACGTCCATGTAATGATGGTGTAAAAAGAATGGGTTATCGTTGTCTACTGCGTTATTTATTTTTTCAGTAGTAGTATTGTGAACCTGTTCTATAGATTCATACCTCTGATGATATATGGTTGAGTGCCTTAGCTTTCTGAATTTATAATATGTGTTTTTCAGTATTTCAAAAGCCATTCCGTCCTCGCTTAGGTACTCTCGAGCTACCTGTGCTAGGTTGTCTGTCTGGCTTAAGTCCGTAGAATCATATTGGTCGAACCCCCTATGATAACTGTAGTGTTTGGAAGTTAGTGGATTTGTCGAGTACCCAATTGTTGAATACCGACTGGGGAGAGATTCTGCGAATGTAGTAAATTCTGACTCAGGGACCCCAATGCCGCTCACATCCGAAAAATACCTACTTAAATGTAGCGAAAAACAAGCTTCTGAGGTAGAAGGACCAGCAGCATACATATTGGAGAATCCAACCCCCTCCTGAGAAAGTTGGTAAAGATATGGCGTCGTTTCTTGATTAACCCGGTCTTTGCGTAATGAGTCAACTATTAAAAATGCGATGTTAGTACTACTGTCAATCATACGTCTGGGTTTGCTTATAGTCTAATAAATGCTTGGCCTATTGGTTAGTTTTAGTGATCATACAGACCAGACCCAATAATTGATTCATAGTGGATTATTTAGCTGTCAGAAAGCATCTGATAATAATTATCTACCGAATGTCTTTTAGTAAAGTTTTCTTCAAAGCCCACCCGAGCATTTCTCCCTTGCTCATTATGGAATTCAGGATCTCTCCGCCAACTATTGATTGCCTGTTCTATAGAATCCAAGTCTCCTTGTTTAACATGAAATCCTGCATTAAACATGTCTGTGAGAATTGATTCATCGTCGTGTGGTTGAGCAATAGTGAGAACAGGTTCGCCAACTGCCATTGAGGTATACAGTTTACTGGACACACACACACCTTCAAATCCTTTTCTAACAGTGACAATTGACACGTCCCCGGCAGTCAGGCTGTATGGAATATCATCCCATGGTTGATATGGTAGAAATTGAATTGTGTCCTGCCCTAAGTCTAAATCCCGAGCAAGTTCTATAATGTTTTGTTTATCATCTCCCTCTCCAATGATCAGGAATTTCACTTTTTTATCCTTAAATCTGGTTGCTACTCGAACAACAGTTTCTAAGTCATGGAATTCACCAATATTCCCTGAGTAAATTACTGTGAACGGATCCACAAGTCCATGTTCTCTGCTAAACCAATTATCTTCTTTTTCTATAGGCTTAATAAAATCTTCATCAGCCCAGTTATGGATCAATGATATTTTTTCTGCATTAAGGCTGTGGTGTGATTTTGCCATAATTCGCTCGGTCATTATCGGTCCATTCGAGACAATATTTTTTGCCCCTCTATATGACCAAACTGTCAACCATGTCCAGATGCGATCAATTATTCCTCTTCTCGACACATATCCCAGTTCTACTGCTTGGTCAGGATATAGATCATATGCGATGTACGTATATTCCCAGCCTTTAATTTTGCAGGTTGCTGTGAGGATTATAGGTAATAGTGGTGTAATCGATACAAAAATCAATTCACGTTCTTTATCAGGTGTCTCTAAAAGTAAAACAACCGTCATCCAGATAATGAAGACAGTCCAGTTTAATAGCCTCCGCAATAGTGATTTTTGGCGCACTTGTGGAGCGCGAATTCTGCGTACTGATACACCATTGTAGTCTTCAGAATAGGGCTGTTTCTGGTTTTCACCGCTATGGTAATTCGGTTGGCTAGTATAAACTGACATGTCTAGCCCCCGTTCTTGGAGGCCAGTTGCGAGGTCAGTCATTAGTTGCCCAGTTGATGCTGTGTCTGGGTGAAAATATTCAGTCACCAATAAGTATTCTTTATTGGTCATGTATTTTAGATTTATTTTTAGACATTGTCGGTTCTAGCAATCGTCCAACTGAACCGCGGAAGGATACTATTATATCTTCACTATTGAACGCTAGGTTTTCTAGAGACGACTGGCGTAACTCATCTTTCCAATATTTCATTAGATTTCGTATGGAGTCTCTACTATTGCAACTTTATATTTTCCATAGTTACTGATATAGATAGCAGAGGAATTGCTTATATCTCATGTCTGATTTACGGCTTTGGTTTCTTAGAACCAATTCCTCACAAAGCATCTTCGGCTAGCGGTTTCTGAAGCCTGAGTTCTGTGTCGGACCAGTTGCACTAAGGGTCTCGGCGAGAGAATCGTGGACGAATCAACGGAGAGCTGTTGCTGTCGGCAGTGTCAGCCGCTAACGCGACAGCGTCACTACTCACACAGCTGGTGACCCCGGTGGGAGTCGCCGGCTCCGGTCATCTGGTGGTGAACTCGCGGGGACGACGCCAGCGTGTAGCGTTTGCTCTCCATACGCGCGTAGAACGATGTGGTGGTGAAGCGTACATCGTCTTCTCGAGAGCTTTGAGGAGTAATAACCGACGGCTCGCCGGGCCAAGTACATCGCTTATTCAACGAACTGGTGCAACTGGGACTCCGGAAGAGCCTGCATTCAGCCAAACTATCAGTTGATCCCGTAACTCTCTGAGGATTTCACAGAGCCAAATCCGCCGCAAATCACTAACTGAACAGGTCTGCGAGCTTCACCCCAAATTAACTCAACAGTCTGCTCGCTCCTCGAAGTGGTCTAATTATAGTAGCGTTTGCAACTGGTTACACATCCAATCGCACGACAGCGTGCGATTGAGTGTGCATTGACTCGCAAACGCTACTATAGAGTGCTAATTGATTCCACTCATCTAATACTCGATAACAATTTCTGATCTTTTTCATTCATAGAAAGTACTGAAAGTATCAAAAACAAGATACCACTAACCAATCCAGAGAGGAGCATTGAGATTACTGTTGGTGGACCTATTCTGCGTCCAACATATAGAATGACGACTCCTCCAATTATTGCGGGCAGAATTCGAAGTAGGTCTCTTCCATATGGCCAGAGACCCTGATAATATCTAACCTCGATTACTCTTAAAACATTGACTAGTGCTATCGAAAACCCAGTACTTATCGCAGCACCTATAATCCCGAACCGTGGTATCAATGCGAAATTCAATATCAAATTTAGAACCGCAGTAATTATTGAATTGATCATTTGTATACGCTCATTGCCAGTCATAATAAGAAGGTACCCGACTGGGCCCGCTAATCCTGCCACAAGCTGAGATAGGACTAACAAGATAAATGGTGTGAGCGCTGAATTGAATTCTGTACCGAATATAGAAAGAATTTCATCTGCAAACAGAATCAAAAATGCACCACCAAGTAGGGTGACAGAACCTACCCATTTTGTAATTACTGAATAGATGTTATTCAGCTCAGATAATCTATTTTCGCTATATAATTCTGAGGCAACAGCGGGAAAAACAGAATTCACAGACACTAGTGCAAATGCAAGTAGAAACGCCGTCTGAAATGCGACCTGGTACACACCAATTTTCGCACTGGAAACGAACATACCGAGGACAAGTATATCAATCCAAGATGTTACCATGGACATGGACCCCTCAATGCTTGCTTGTAGTGAAAATTTCAACAGTCCAATAACATCCAGATCCAAATCGGTTGATATATTTAAATTTAAACTCTCGAGTCGGACTATCCCAATTAGCACAGGTACTATTAGTGACAGTACATAAACTATTGTGGTTATAAAAATCTCACCCCCCAAAGCTAGAACAATGCTGACTACTATTACAGGGATACCCGAAATTCCTATCTCTCGTATTAATACAGCATTCTCGATATCTTTGAAGCCTCTAAATATTCCCTCCAGTACATAAGAAAGACCGAGCAAGGGTGTTGCCAGAACGAGGTATTTCGTCGTGCTACTGGACAATACAGAACCCAAGGGCCCGGATAACAGGACAAACAAAATCACCGACAATATTCCTCCAAAAATTACTGGTAATGCGATACAAAATGAGATAAGATCCTGAAGTGAATCTGGGTCGTGTCTATATATGGGGACATACTTCTGCGCCGCCACATCAAGTCCAACTCTGCTCACCATTCCTGAAATTCTCAATATTACTAACGCTACAGTAAATGAGCCCAATGAACTGGCACCTAAGAAATATGCCAGTAGAGCTGTTAACCCGTACTCGCATAGTCGCCCTATTATCTTACCAACAAAAGAAATTGAAGCCAGACCAGTAAGTGTGTCTTTCATAGATAACCTAGGTCAGACAAGCGATCCTTAGTACCCCCACTTACTTGAATATTTGTCGTTTTTGATTCTGCATATTTTTTCGCAATTGAAATTCCTTGTGTGAAAAGGTCTGATCTTGGTATCTGCTCAGCATTTTCTATGGAACTTTGGACACATGGGTGGTCCGGACTGATTCGGAATTGATAATTTCCCCCACAAGAATCCCAAATATATTTGTCATTACCACAGTATATCGCTCGCTGAGCGCGGTTCCAATATTCGAGATTCTCTTCAGGGGTAGGACCAGCACTCATTCCTAGTATTTCTGCCGGGGCATGAGGACTCTGAATATCTGGCAACGGATCTCTCACAGACAACGCTCGTACGACATCTGGTAGTCGGAGGTGAGACACGCGTTTGTCAATTTCACGATTATCCAAACTATTTCCAATAATTTTAAATGGAACATGTAGTAATCCCTCTGAGAGACTACTTTTATGTCCAATTAACCCATCCTCATGTTGGTACCCAAGATTTTCCCCATGATCGGCTGTGATGATAAAAATGACATCACGTTCACATCTCTTGTTGAGCTCTCTGATAGTATCTATAATAATACGGTCCAGATAATCTATATTAGCTCCATAGATATCACGCATCTTTTGCAGATACTGGTCATGTTGGTCGATCTCATTGACGACTTCCCAGAATGGAAGTTCGTCTGAGCTCCACCTTTTCGAAACAGAGTGGAGGCTATTATCAAGTCCCCGAAAAATACTAAATGGTTCGTGGGCTTCCATAAAGTTTACAAAAGCAAATAGTGGGCCTTCGTTGTCAGTAAACTCTTGTATGAGATTTCGGCGAATAATCGAAGCACCATCATCCATGAGGTCTGGTATACCCGTGCCCATAGACGTCCGCTTCAATTGTGAAAAGAAACCATTAGCCAAACTCTTAAATGTTTCACCGTTATTAATTGCCTCTTTCAGGAACTGAAAATAAATTTGAGGGCTTTCATACTCTGTAGTGTGGAAGAACTCAGTTGCATTCAGGCCGTCAACAAAGTATTGATATCTAGGAATGTCAATGAAATAATCAAAATGTGTATCAAACCCAAAAGCGGGACCAGCAAACAGATTTGCCGACAGCCCGGTAGTTCTGTATTTAGAAGGTAGATTTTGCAATAGGACAGGGTCGAACGACTCCATATTCCTGTTATTGTAGTGGAGGCCATGCTGATGTGGTAGTTTCCCCGAGAACATGCTTGCATGGCTGGGGACACTCCACGAGGAGGCTGCACGACATTGAGAATATGTGATGCCGTTTGCTTCTTTCAAATTCTTCGCATATTTATCAAAGAAGTCTTTCCGAACAGAGTCAAGACACATAAGAACGATATGGGGGTGGTTCGTTCGCATAGGAGTGCATGAGAAACACGTCACTCACCATATAAAAGTATATAGTTGAAATCAACATAAGATTATTTATGAACTGAGTCAGAAAGCAAATTAACAATGCATGTGTTATTGATCCTTTCACAAAACTCGGGCGGCCTCCCGCACTATACTGCAGAATTGGCTAACGCCCTCGCAAAAGAGACTCGCGTGACGGTTATGAAGCCGCCGGAAACTACTGCTGAAGACATATTCTCCGACCAAGTCAGTATTATCAATTGTTTTAAAACAACAAAGTTATCATATGCTGAGTTTACCAAAGGAAATTTTGCACCAATTAAAAACATGTCTGGAGTTCTATCATACTGGCGTTTAAAAAGGGTTGAAGACGTAGATCCAGATATCGTACACATCACGTCTAATCTCTTTCCACAGGTACAGTTGTTTTATTGGGTTCATAACATAGATGATAAATACCCCACTGCAATAACCTACCATGATGTCGACAAACTGGATGACTTGAAGCAGGGAACCCACAAAGCAGAGATCGCGACAGAGCTATTCAACCGTTTTGCACCCAAACCACAATTTGAAAAGAAGATAGTCCATTCCGAAGAAAATAAAGAAGTCTTAATGGAGAAAGGAGATTCACAATCTACTATCCAAGTGATACCTCATGGTAGCTTTGAATCGTTCAATGAATACGATCACTCGAACGTGTCAGAAGAAAAAAATACAGTTCTCTTCTTTGGGAACATTGTTCCTGCGAAAGGATTAGATGTTGCAGTCAAAGCTGTTGAGTCATTAACCGAAGAGATTACTGATATCAAATTAATTATTGCAGGAGATGGGAGAATTTCGAACGATACGATGAAAATAATTGAGGAGCACCCTGAGAACTACGAGGTGAACAATGAGTTCATTCCTAATAAAAAAGTTGGGGAATATTATACGCGGTCCCAAGTCGCGCTTATACCTCACCGCAAGCAGGGAGGGCATAGTGGTACACTAACAATAGCCTATTCGTTTAATGTACCAGTAGTTGCTTCTAATGTAGGTGATTTCCCAGAGCTTGTTGATGAACGTGGATGTGGAATTACGGTTCCTGCGAACGACCCTATTGCAATGGCAGATGCGATCAGGAATGTTCTGAGAGATGATGAGATGCGCGAAGGGATGGCAAAAAAAACCAACAACGTGACGGACGATCTATCGTGGGCAAATGTGGCAAAAAAGCATATTCAGGTATACGAGTCGATCTGTAATTAATTATACGTCGAATTTGTACCACGGATTGGGACAAATCCGAAGAGATTAAACAGTTACACAATTATCATTAGTAGACAATGAGTGAATGGTCAGGCGAGCGTGTCCTCGTTACTGGCGGCGCATCGTTTATTGGAAGCCATCTCGTCGAAGATTTAGTTGAACACGGTGCAGACGTTCGTGTTGCAGACGACCTCTCCAGTGGTGAACCGGTCAATCTTGAAGCCGTCCAGGACGATATCGAACTGGTCGAAGGCAACCTCAAACACTATGGGTTCGCTGACAAAGTGACAAAGAATATCGATACAGTATTCCACCTCGCTGCGGACCACGGCGGTCGGGGTTACATTTCGAACTATCCAGCGAACTGTGCCAGTAATATGGCACTTGACAATATCGTCTATGAAGCCGCGGCTAAGAATGGTGTCGAGCGGATCACGTTCGCGTCCAGTGCATGTACCTATCCGACCGACATCCAGCAAGAGCGCCAACGCCTTAGTGAAGATATGGTTAGCTTCGAGGAGCGCGGCGGTGCGTACGCCGACGAGGTATATGGTTGGGCCAAACTGATGGGCGAGCGATCGCTTCAGGCCTACCACGAACAGTACGACATCGACGCGAGTTCAGTCCGAATCTTCACGGCATACGGCCCCCGTGAAAACGAGACACACGCGATTGTTGCGTTCATGGCCAAGGCTTACGCCGAACAGGATCCGTTCCCCATCTGGGGTGACGGCGAACAGACACGAAACTTCACGTACGTTAAGGACATCACCAAGGCACTCCGTCTTGCTTCGGAGAATATTACGGACGGTACTGCGGTCAACGCCGGTATCAGCCGCTACGTGACGATGAATGAGGCGGTCGAAATCATCTTCGACTATCTCGGCTGGGAACCTGACGAGATCGACTATCTTACTGATAAGCCCCAGGGCGTCCGTCACCGCGCCGCCGACACCTCACGGGCTGAGGAACTTCTCGGGTGGGAACCAGAGTATACTGTCGAAGAAGGAATAAAAAACACGCTTGACTGGTACGTCGAAGCCCGCGACAAGGAGTACGTGAAAGAAAACCTCGAGATGTTACTCCACGAACGCTAACCCAGGATACCTCCACTTTTAACGGGGTGACAATGAACGCTAGTCGTGGGAGATTTCTTTAATGACGTTTTGGTAAAGCGTATCCGCGCTTCTCAACTCCGCCAGTCGTTGATACCACATCGTTTGATGAATTGACTGAGCTTCATGCGCTGGATCTCCCTGCAGTTCCTTGTCAGTCGAAGCGAAAAGAACGGGGGGTCCATCTCCATCACGTGTCCGTCGGCCCTGCTGGTCGCTATGTGGGCCGTTTGTACTCGCAGAGATTAAGTACACGGTCATTGCGTACGACCTCTATCTGGACGAATCGATGTAACTAGGCTGGTAGAATAGCGGGTACAAAACGCCCGTGACGCCTTCGAGAACACTTTAGGGCTCTGATGAATCGCCATACAGCGGTTGATTTGGCTATGTTGCGGCACGCTTGATGTTATGAACGACACACTTCAAGACGAGTTCACGAAGTTCTCGGTACCACGTTCGAGCACGCACGGCGTCGCCGTGCGTACGCTTGATTGACGAGAAGACGGTCTCACACATCGATCTTTGGCGGTATCGAGGCCTATCGATCCGCGCGTTATGCGCGTGGTCGATGGGCCGGAAGACCCGATGTTTAATCAGCGGTCTCACGCCTTTTTCCCGTAGTTTTTCGCGTAACCGCATCCAGTCGTAACCTTTGTCGGCGGCGAGGCTGTGCAGGTCGCCTGCGTTGTGGCAGGCGACCTGCCAGCCGAGTTGTGTGTCGTGGGTTTTCTCGGTCGTACAATGAACGTCGAGAACAGCTTGCGTTTGAGTATCGACGAGAGCCGTGGCTTTGAGTGTCTGAACGCGGTAGTTCGTGCGGCGGCAGTAATGCTTGCTAGCGTTTTCGCGGTCGAGAAAGGTGGCATCAATGGCGGCGTGACCCGAAAGTCGTGCAGCTCCGACGAGAGTCGGAGCAGCACTCGCCAGACCTTCATCTGAAACCTATCAAATGCCTTAACGAGCGTTGAGTGATCTGGGAGATCGCCCTCAGAGAGGGCGATCTCCCCACAAATATGCGGCATTTCGCTCAGCAGATCGAGGGCGTTGCGGTACGACTCATCGTACGGTCCCACTCGTCCGGACCCACTCACTCGGTTCATGGCCGCCTGCCAGGGTGCTGGTATTGCCTCCATCGCGTGTCCAACAGTCGGGAGCGCGTCAATCCTCGCCGTGAGTGCCGTCACCCACTGGACGCCGGGTGAGCTACTGCGGTGGGGTGGCCAAACCCTATTGTTGCTGTTCGTGTGTGCAATCGCCGTCGGCTTCGTCGCAGGGTCGTACTGGCCGGTGGTCGATGGCCTCCCACAGAAACGCGAACACGAACTGTACTGGGTTCGAAAGCGATTCACGATGTGTCTCTTTGGCGGCCTCGGGTGTTACGGCGTATGCTCGCTTATGTTCGTCGTGACGGTTACAGATCTCCTACAGAATATGGTCTGCCTTGGCGCGGCGATTTTCGTGTGTACCTATTTGTACGCGTACTCCACGGACCGTGGGGTGAGGTGAGCAGCTGAAGCCACGGGCCAAGACACCACAGCGAATCGAACGATCGGGACGCCCAGCTTCTGACCGTCTGAATCGCTCAAGTAAATTCGAAACCCCCGGCCGAAACACGAACGCTTCCGTCAGTCGAGATACGGCTGACAAACCCGCTCGACACCCTCTTCGAACGAAACCTCGGGCTCCCAGCCGGTCGCCTCGTGCATCTTCGAGTAGTCGGCTTTCGTGTCGTGGACGTACACCTCGAACGGATTCTCGACGTAGACGGGCTCGACGTCCGTCCCCAGTACCTCATTAATCATCTCGACCATCTCGTTGAACGAGTAGCTCTCGGCAGTCCCGAGGTTGTAGATGCCCTGCAACCGCTCGTCGGCGGCGAGTTCGATGCCGCGGACGATATCGTCGACGTGGGTGAAGTCACGCGTTTGGGACCCATCGCCGAACAGTTCGGGCGACTCGCCGTTCGCGATCTTGTCGGCGAACTGCGCGACTGTATTCGCGAACTCGCCTTTGTGTTCTTCCGCGCCGCCGAAGCCCTGATACACAGAGAAGAAACGCATCCCAGCCAGTTGCATATCGTAGTGGTGGTGGAAGTACTCCGCGTAGCGCTCCCGCGCCAGTTTCGACGCCTCGTACCCCGTCCGGGATTCGACGGGCATGTCTTCCGGCGAGGGCTCAGTCCGCGACCCGTAAATCGACGACGTCGTCGCGTACACGACGGTATCACAGCCGTCCTTGCGGGCCTGTTCGACCGTGTTGACGAAGCCTTCGATGTTGACTCGCGCGCCCTTCGTCGGGTTCTCTTCGTGCATCTTGTACGACGACAGCGCCGCGAGGTGGAACACCACGTCGACGCCCTCGGTCGGGAGGTCGTCGTCGAGTACACTCATATCGTGGAACTCGACCGCGTCGTCGAGGTTGTCGGGCGTCCCGAGATAGAGGTCGTCGAGTGCGATTACGTCGTTATCTTCCGCAAGATGATTCGCGAGATTCGAGCCGATGAATCCGGCACCGCCAGTAACGAGGACTCGTTTGCCGTCCATGTGTCGAAGCTCTCACCGAGTGACAAGAACCTATCGTCAACGTGGAGTGAAGTTGGGGCGGGTTCTCTTGTACTCTTCAGAAAGGAACTCGGCTGGTTACCCACCTCTCAGACCGAGTGATAGAATGGTGTATGAAGCGTTGTAACGCCCATCATCAGCAGAGACCAAACACGGATGTATCCACAATCGCTGTCGTACCAGCATACCACCATCCAGAAGCTTCGCCGTTCACAGCGAGAAGGTGTCATGTCGGTCTCAAAAGATAAATCAGAGAACACCGAGAACTCACGAGTGGGTATCACAGCCGTACAACTGCCACATTAACCACTCCCGATTAGTATCTCCTGTGGAACTTCGAGAGAAAGTATTGTAGAGTATGTGTTTTCTTCTTCGTTAAAGATATAAAAGAGAGCCGTCTGAAAAAGTAACAACTAGTTCGATAGTATTTCCACAGGTGGATGACTGCAATATCTGGACTAGAGGTTGTAGTAACACAGAACAGTACCATATAGTGTTTTAAACCCCCTGATTCGGGCGATGAGAAATACACTAGCCAATGTGTCGCGCATTAGTCTTTGTAGGTAATCTCTATTAGCCCAAAATGGCTATACTGGCAGGAAAAGCAGTATAAGCGGTTCTTGATGTCTCACTACCAATCAGTGACACACTCGTTTCGAGAGATACCCAGAAATCACATCCAAGCAGAATATCCAAGAAAGCAGTAGCTATATGATAGAATATATTTTTGAAATAGTGTTTTAGTATTATTACAACACTCTACAGTAACAGTCGTGAATCTGAATCCGCTCTGGAAGAACCACCGTGCCACACGCAGGACACGCCACGAGCGTCGTCGGCAACTCCTGGCAGGACTCCAACGCAGCGTGCAGATGTGCCTGTACGTCGGGTTCGGTCGTTCGCGTCAGTGCTTGAGCGAGGTGCATTCGCAACTCTTCGTGGGCACTCATACGCGAGGGGTCTCCTTCCGCTCAGAATCCACTCGAAGCCCGAGGGGTGCAAGCTGGCCCATCGAGGCCCACCCACGTTTCTGGGAGACGAACGCCTTCCACTCAGTGAGGGGCCGGCCATCAAGCGTCTGGTAGTGATCGAGAGTTCGACCGTCAAAAACGACGACGGCGTCGGCCCGGCGGTAGTAGTGATGTGTACAGCCCTCAGTGTCGATACCAAGGGTAAACGAGCGTGCGAGGGCGTTGATAAGGTGGTCGGCTAGCGATACGGTACGCTCTTGTGTCGCGGTGTGCGTAGTTGACATTGGCTTTCTTGCTCCAATCGAGAAGCCACCGGTCACGTGTTCTAGCACGTGGCCTTTCTACGAAAGGCGAATACAGTACTTCTCAGTTCTAACTACGTTCTTCGATCACTTAATACTATGCATAATGCCCGGTCAAATTGCATATTAGTAATGCCATTCTTTATAGCATATAGTGGTCTAGTAGCAACTATGAGCGCCTCAGATCTCACTGGGACGGATAAAGCAATTCTCGACGTGCTCAAGCGAGGACGCGATGGGGATAGTCCGTGGGGAATTGCGACCAAAGGCTATCTCGTCGACGAGACTGGGTACTCACGAAATAGTGTGTATAATCGCCTCGAAGTGCTCGAAGCTCGTGGCTATGTGAAACTCATTCATGAGCCTACGCGACTCTTCGAATTCGTGAGTGATCCGCGAGAAGAGTGAGAAGAGATCAGTTACTACAGCTCGGATGCGTCGACATCCCCAGATAGATAGCCACGTCCGATTTCGCTAATCTCGTATTTCCCTCTTTCAACCCTGTCTACAAGCCCCTTCTCTGCGAACTCCGACAACCGATTATTCACGTGGGTTCGAGTGAATCCAGCATTAAACGCGATGATGCTGGGTGAGAGTACAAGACTTGAGTCGCCCAGTATCTCAAGAATCTGGTCGTCAGTCGGCTTCATCCATTCCCCCCGTTTGCGCATACGGAATCAATCAACACGATAGTGTTAACCGAACCGATGTATAACACAATATACACTAATAGACATTATTTGTTTACTTATTAGTAAACAGATTGAAGTGGATAGATTTCGTGGAGTGATCTAACGACTCATCGGATTTCCAAGTCCTCTCAGAAAGGACCCGTGTTAGAGCACGGATCCGGTGCGGTCTAATCCCAACCGCATGTCTCCGAACACACTACCCACGCAAAAAGGTCTCGTCGCACAGCCACCCCGTACGGAGGGCCACGAATGACCTCCATCGAGGACCTCGCCGCCCGGATCGACGAACTCGAAGATCGCGTCGACGAACTCGAAACCGACACCCAACAACTCGAAGAGACGGTCGACGCCCAAGCACAGACAATCGCGTCCCAACGCGAGGAACTCTCCCAATACAACACTCACACTCAAGATCTCGAAGCCAAACTCGACGCGGCATCGGACCACCGTAAGCATCTCCAACAGCGCCTCTACGCCGTCGGATCATCGGACACCCCCACCGACGAATCCACCACCCCAACCTCCCCACTCCAACAACTCATCCAGCTCCCCTCGAAGGCGCTGTCGAAACTCACCGCCAACCAAGAACGCGCTCGCTTCATCGCAAAGGACATCAGAGAGTACGCCACGAACGTCCCCGCAGGCTTCGCACTCGATTCGAGTACCATCAGAACCGTCCTCCACGCAAAGGAAGGCCGAACACCCCATACCCAAACCGTCACTCGCGTGATGGACT
Source organism: Haloferax sulfurifontis ATCC BAA-897 (assembly GCF_000337835.1). Classification (GTDB taxonomy): domain Archaea; phylum Halobacteriota; class Halobacteria; order Halobacteriales; family Haloferacaceae; genus Haloferax; species Haloferax denitrificans. Next base: position 77,226 of record NZ_AOLM01000027.1, read on the forward strand.
TTCTGGATGACCTCGGCAAAGAAGGCGTGAAAATCGTAAAACGCCGCGGGACGAAACGCGTCATCTTCTCTGAACATGCCGTCTCAGAACTCGCAGAGACGTCACCTGCGTCCGCGGGTGGGAGTGGGATCACAGATGTTGTGATGGGGTGGCGCTAGCGACCGTGTGATCAACGGTCGATAATCGGACGCACGCCACAGGTCGTCGACACCCACCGCGGGTACAGACGCTCGTTCTAGCAGCGGCACTGGAGAAAGCTCCTCTGTGAACAACGGTAGTGTGGGTGAGTAAAACGAGTTTGTGGTGGAGAGTCCATCGAGACAAATCACAACAGGTGTGATTAGCTGAATTGAGGCGCTAAGCCTCCTTCCTCAACGAGCGGCCGAAGGGAGCGAGTAGGGTAGGGTAGTTCACTAGGCTCTGTTGAATGCCGTAGAACCCGACAGAACCTGTGTGACGCAGACAGAGGGTGAGTTCAGCAGACAGATGTCAGTCTTGATGTGACTGGTGGAACGAGTTCTCAGACAGAGAAAGCGATTTACACGCACATCTGCAATTACCGATAATGGGTAGCTACGCAATACCACCGAATTGGACTGATGAGTCGTCGGACGACGACCAACCTCGGCCACGACTCGGAGATCTGCTTTCGGGCCGACTTGCGGACGTAGACGTTGACTCGGTCGAAGCAGTACGTGATGAACGAAAGCGAGAATGAAGGTCTTCGTCGATACAAACGTCTTCATCGCTAGTTTGACTGATGAACCTGGTCGCGGTGAGATTGCGACACAGTTACTCAACGAAGACCACGAGTTCTGAACCTCTATTCTAAATCTCATGGAGATTCGGTCAGTGATGACGAAGAAAAAGCGCGTTGAGCAAGACCGAGTCGAGGCGGTGTTATGGAAGTTACAAGGCTAAAACCCCGCCCTTCAGGGCGGGGATACAGCCGACAATTCCTCCACTAATCACGCTCGATGGTCCTGTTGAATATTCCACGTTCAGTCGTCACTTTTAATACCTAAATTTCCATAACTGGTTATGAACTCAGTCCGATGCTGGAGACAACCCGCACTTATCGAGCGAAAATCGTCAACCACCAACAGGTGAGCGACGACCTCGACCAGTGCGGGTTCTCCGCGTCGAAACTGTGGAATGTCGCCCGATACTACACGCAAGGCCGATGGGATGAAGACGGGGAAATCCCCGACGACGGCGAACTCAAATCCGAACTCAAGGAACACGAACGATACAGTGACCTACATTCTCAGTCAAGTCAGCGAGTTCTTGAAGAACTTGCTGAGTCGTTCACAAGTTGGTACAAAGCACGCCAACGAGGAGACGAGGACGCCAACCCACCCGGCTATCGCAAACACGGCGACGAACACCCGCGCTCCACCGTGACGTGGAAGCAAAAGGGCATCAGGCACGACGCCAAGCACAATCAACTCCGTCTGAGCAAGGGGTTCAACCTGAAGACTCACCGTTCGGACTTCATCCTCTGCGAGTACGAAACACGCCCCGACGTGACCGTGGAGAACATCCAGCAAGTGCGGGCCGTGTGGAACGGCGACCACTGGGAACTCCACCTCGTCTGCAAAGTCGAAATCCCCGTAGAGGACGCACCCGGCGACAACACCGCTGGAATCGACCTCGGCATCAAGAACTACCTCGCTATCGCCTATGACGATGGTGATGCGGAGTTGTATCCGGGGAACGTCCTGAAGCAAGACAAGCACTACTTCACCCTCGACGAGTACGACACGGAAGGCGAAAACGGCCCGTCACGACGTGCCCTCCGTGCCCGACAGAAGTTGTCTCGGCGGAAAGACCACTTCCTGCACGCCCTCGCCAAACACATCGTTGAACGGTGCATCGACCATGAGGTAGGCCACATCGCCATCGGTGACTTGAGCGAGATTCGAGAAGACGAAAATGGTGAGTCTCGGAACTGGGGCAAGCGTGGAAACAAGAAACTCCACGGATGGGAGTTCGACCGCTTCACGACCTTGCTCGAATACAAGGCAGAGGAACACGGCATCCTCGTTGACCGAACGAGCGAACGAGACACGTCGAAGACGTGTTCGTGCTGTGGTCGGAAGCGTGATGCGAATCGCGTGGAGCGTGGCCTGTACGTCTGCGAGTCGTGCGGGACGACGATGAACGCAGACGTGAACGGTGCAGTGAATATTCGCAGAAAGATAACTCAGAATCCCCCAACTAGGGATATGAGTAACGGTCGTTTGGCACGGCCAGTAGCCTACCTGTTCAACCAAACCTCCGGGTCGTTCCACCCGAGGGAACAGGTAGGTTGCGAACCCTAATATCCCAACGCTCGGGAATCCTCGCCCTTCAGGGCGGGGAGGATGTCAACCCGTAGCTGATAGATCCCACATAAACACAGACGACCCCGCGGTGACCACGGTAACGTCGAACGGACAGATTACGATTCCAAGCCGTCTCCGGCTTCCCGTTGTTCGGCTCGTTGCCATTTGGTGGCGTGCTTTCGGCCGTGTTTTTGTTCCTCGTTGTCAACTTCTTCATCACTTCTGCAGACTCCTCGACACTCGTCCTCGGGATGCTCACGACAGGTGGGAAGCAGCACCCCTCGACTGTCAACCGCGTCATCTAGGGTGCCCTCATGGGAGGGCTCGCGTCGCTCCTCATCGTCGGTGGCGGTATCGACGCGCTCCGCTCGTCGGCAATCATCACCAGATTCCCATTTGCACTTATTTCTGTCATCGCTGGCACGCTCCGGGAATTCCATCAGATTGAGCCACTCCTCTCCGGCACGAGCGACTCGACGGGTGCCGAGCCAGCGAGTTCGCCGAACCGGGCAGGGTTGAGCATCGACGACGACTAACTGGCATTTCCCATGCGTGGGAAGCCCCGGCGTTTACGCCGGGGAGGATGTCATAACCGTGTTCTAATTTTTTATCCCACACCCACACACCGGTTTGCACGTGTTTTGCTGAGACAGACACATCTCGTCTGTCGAAACTGATGGCTCACACGTGAGCAACAATTCCGACGCACCCACATACTCCAGAACGACGACTCAATTTTGACTGAAGAGACATACTCGGCTCACTATCCAAACCACATTAATACAAATATGATTAAGGTACCACAGACTCTGTCTTACTCAAAATGGGGACGCGAAACCTTCCACCAGACGCACCCGGTCGCTATCTCGAGTCCCATCCAAACCCCTACTACATTCCGGACAAGTTACCGCTGTCGTCGAAAATCGAGATGGACGACGAGCTTGCATCGTCCATTGGAGATGCGATGTTCCAACTCGGACGTATCGATGGTATCAGCCCCACCGTCGACTTCTCCCCGGTTCTGTACACCTCACTGCTCCGACTCGAGGCAGTCGAAACAGCCGAAATCGAGGGCGCAGATGTCGATGTCGACGAGGTGTACGCGTATCACACGCGCAGTCGGTCCCAAGAGACAGTCGACGTCAGTCGCGACCTCCAAGAGGTACTCAACGCCGAACGAGCACTCAACAAGGGATTCGACGCGATGAGAGATGGTGAATCGATTACACTCAGTCTGCTGCAGTCGCTCCACGAGACGCTCCTCGAAGGCGTTCGGAACGAAGGAGACGTCGTCGGTAACTGGCGGGAAAGCGACGTCCACATCCCGTCACCACGTGGCAGCCAGCCACCGTTTGTTCCACCGCCGCACGGCAACGTGCCTGAGCTGATGGACTCGCTCGAAGCCTACATCCAGATGGGAGGCCAGCACCACCCCCTTATCGACCTCGCTATCGCACACTACCAGTTCGAGACGATTCACCCCTATTCTGATGGGAACGGAAGACTCGGACGGATCCTCATCGTCCTCCAACTGCACAACGCGGGGTATCTCTCGGACCCCTATCTCTACCCGAGTGCCTACTTCAATCGGAACAAACAGGCGTACGTCGAGAAGATGCGCGCAGTTAGCGAGGAGGGAAACTGGCGTGACTGGATTCTGTTCTTCCTCGACGGAATCGAAGCCCAGGCGAGAGACTCCTACGAGCGGACGTTCGAACTCATCGAACTTCGACGGGACTACGAGACGCGTTATCCGCACTCGAAAACGAGCCACAAACTCGCCCGGAGTCTGTTCGACCTCCCGTACTTCACCGCGAACGAGGTCGAATCACGCTTTGACGTCAGCCGACAGACGGCGTACAATGCAATCGAGGAGCTGGAAGCAGACGGTCTCATCGTTGAAGCAACCGGAAAACAGCGCAACCAGGAGTACAAAGCAGTCGATGTCTTCGATATCCTCGAACGCTCGACGGTGTGAGGGCCTCCACACGACTGCAGTCATGGGCGTTCTCCTCGAATCGCCGTTCCCCCCACTCACCGAGACGAGTTCGCGAGAAACCGCTTGGCTGCCGACCGGAGTTTCGAGGAGTCAAGTCCGGCAAATGGAGTGTCTTCCTCTAAGGTATCGAGGACTGCGTCAACAGGCTCGGAGAACGCAAATTGCAGATAGACGCCACGTTTGAACCCACCACTCGTGCGATTGCTTTCGAGGACGCCATACGTGCCTGCTTTGTTGAGGTGGCTGTTGACGGTCTCTTGGGTGTAGATATCTCGCGACGAGCGGTTACAGAGCACCTGGTAAATGCTGTAGACTGCTGGACTCGGTGCAACGCCGCCGTTGACGTCCGCGACAATCGCTGCGGCGTACAGAGACAGCTTCTTTTGGACGGTCATCCCATCGACGATCTCGAGGACGCGATTCTTCAACACAGAGTCGTTAGCACGGTGGACGTGCTCGGCGGTGACGACCGAATCGCCGTTTTGATTCGCAAGCTCACCTGCGTCTCGAAGCAGGTCGATTGAACAACGTGCGTCACCCTCGTTTTTCGCACCATAGGCAGCAACGAGTTCGATCACGCCCTCGTCGAGTGCGTTTTCTTTGAAGGCGTCACGTCGCCGGTTGAGGATTTCGATGAGTTCGTCTGCGTCGTAATCAGAGAAATGGATCCCGTTCGGGTTGTACGAACTGTCCGTTCGGCTGTCGACGTTTTCGCGGAACTTCGGATGATTCGTGATGACGACCGTCGAGATAAGCGTCTCAACGTGCTGTTCGGCCATGACACGACTCAGGCTATACAGGAGTCGAGAGTACGCCGGTTCCGGCTCAGTAGAACGTCCGGTGAGTGCGTCGATTTCATCGAGAATGAACACGAGTGAATCGAAGTGTTCGTCGACGATTTCGTAGAGGCGCACGTATTTCGCATCCGTCGAAACACCCTTACGCGGTATTTCCCACGCAACACCCGCTTTCGTTGCGGTCTGGTGGCCAAGTTTCCAGACCGCGCGGTCAAGGGTGTGTGACTCCATCGTTTTGAAATTCACCGAGACGAAGTCGAAGTCGATACTGTTCTGTTTTGCTCTGTCTTTGACCTTCTCCGCGACAGCCTTCACTGTCAGGCTCTTTCCGGTCCCACTTGGCCCATACAGAAGTAGGTCCGGTGGGCGCTCACCATCGAGGGTGTCGCGGAACGCACGGGCCTCGGCCGCTAACTGTTCGTCACGGCCGTAGATGCGGTCGTGGTCGACGATAGTATTCGGGTCGACCAACTGCTTGTTCCGAAAGACCGTCGTGCTCTCGCCGTCAAGAATATCGTCGACAATCGACGTCTCGGAGTCTTGACCTTGGTCCCCATCACCCCCGCCCCCGGTCGTATCGTCGTCGTCCGTTTTCATTCGTTACTAGATATCTAGACTAGGGCGTAATAACCCTTTTCGAAATGAATGGGGTGTGTTCGAAATGAAGACACCGGTGTCGAAATGAATTCTGAGAAAGCTGAGTACTGGTTGGTTAGAACGCCACCCCCACACCGTGTTCGAGATGAAATGTACAGAGGGTCTGCGCTGACACAGCTGAGATTGGCATGGTGAGGACTCAAGCAGCGATTACTGAGCGACAGCACACCATAATCGAAATGAAATTGAGAGACGATGGGTGAATCAGTTGAAACAGACGTCAAACGCCCCTATTCCGGGACTTGAGTGGATAATTCATTTCGAACACGGTGTGTGAGGGTGCCAACAATCGGTCTCGGATTGGGGAGATTTCATTTCGATTACGGTGTGGGTTCACCCCACCGTGACACCTTCTCATGGATGACTATCGACCCCGCGACGTGCTGAAGAACACTTGCAACTTGGTGTGTGGGGTCATATAACAAATCAGAACACTCGGAACACATTGGAGGGTGGTCGTTTCTCCCCCGTCAGGCTCTGCAGTCACAGTCGTTCTTGCATGGCCAGCGATACGGTCCTCGTTGGCCCGCGTTGTGTGATGCCGTTTTGGGACTGCGGACGTCACAACGCCGCCGCTCGCCTGTTTGTCACTCGGTACGAGGGTGTGGGTTCCCACATTTGAATACGGTATCCCCGTGACCACAACCGAGACGCCGAGTCCACGACCGACTGTTCACTCGCGACCGACGCTATTGAGCGCGCTGTTCAGTTCAAAGAGTTCTCGGACAACGGTGCTGTCTGTGACCCGGTACCGTCGCGGGGACGTGTCCGGAACTTCTTCGATGAGTTCAACCTCAATCAAGAGGTCCGTGTAATTGCCGACAGTCTGGCGTGTGACGCCGGCGTGGTCTGCGAACTCTGTTTTGTTGAACTCACGATTTGGCGGAAGATCAAGCAACGCGTCTACGAGAATCGGGATGGCATCGTGTTGCGTGAGATAGAGCCATCCACTCGGGTGCTCTTTCCGGAGTTCCTTTTTGTCTCCTCGGTCAGCCGCGTGCTCTATACTGCTCATACAGAGATTCACCCATCCTGCGTGTATAAACGTTTCCGCTAGTGTTAACGGTCATTAACATCATTTATATGCGGTCGACTTGATTCTTCGATCATGGAGAAGCCGTCGGTGAAATGCGCCCTCTTAGCAACAATGATCGCGAAACACAAGTGGGGGGCACCGATTACCGAAGAAGACCTCCTCAGCCTCTCGGCTATCGGCAATGACTACCCAGTCGCACGTGAGGTCTACGCCGATCTTCGGAGCGAGCCCTATATCACTCACCGTGGAAATCGTGGTATCGAACTCGACAAAAGTAATTTCGACAAGCTTGCTGATGTCCTTTACCATGAATGTCGCTGGGAAGCGTGGGAGATTGAGAGTCGTCTGAAACACTACGAAGGGATCAAAGATCACGACTGGGGGTGAGCCGACCGTAGAAGATGGAACGGGAGAGCGTCGAATTCGTAGTGGTAACCTGAGCTGCCTCCGTTCGAACACGGTGTGTGAGGGTGCCAACAATCGGTCTCGGATTGTGGAGATTTCATTTCGATAACGGTGTGGGTCCCCCTCGCTGTGGCACCTTCGTAGTGGAACGCCTTCGACTTCCCACGACGTGACGAAAACACTTGCAAATTGGTGTTTGGGGCCATATAACAAACCAGAACACTCGGAACACATTGGAGGGTGGTCGTTTCTCCCTCGTCAGGGACTGCAGTCACAGTCGTTCTTGCATGGCCAGCGATACGGTCCTCGTTGGCCCGAGTTGTGTGATGCCGTTTTGGGACTGGGGCGTCACAACGCGCCATTCGCCAGTCTGTCACTCGGTGCGAGGGGTGTGGGCCTCCCACGGTTGCATACGGTATCCCCGTGACCACAACCGAGACGCCGAGTCCGCGACCGACTGTTGACTCGAGTATTCGTTGTATCGGTGGACTGTGAAAGCCGAACGGCTGACTGGAAAGCCCAACACCATCGTCGAAATGAAATCCGACTGGAAGCGTAACCTACCCAATATCGATGCAGACGACCGTCAGACCGGGTTTCACGGAGTGAATTCAATTCGAACACGGTGTGCGAAGAACCCTCCCGTCGTGGGGTTCTGCCTTCGTGGTTGACTCGTAGAGTTAGAGTTTGAACTATTATAGCTCAAACTATTATAGTTTGATTCCTAACTTCGGAGCACATATGTAGCTCCCACCACGACATGGAGGTATGGACCAGTTCGTCAATCGTATCGAGGAACTCGATCGGTTACAGGCCCTCTACGAGAGTGGTACTGCAGAACTCGCGATCATTTATGGCCGCCGCCAGATCGGCAAGAGCGAACTCGTCCGCCAATCGATTGCCGACCGCGACGATGCTGTGTACTATCAGGCAGTCCAAGGAACAGCGACGACACAGCTCAGGCGATTCGTCGAGGCAGCAGCGTCGACCTATCCAGATATCACGGCCGTCAAAGAGGAATGGGAACCGCTCGTAACGTACCTCACCGACAGAGACGCAGTCATCATCATCGACGAATTCCCGTACCTCATCGAATCGAACGAGGGACTTCCCTCGGTCATTCAACACCTGTGGGATACAGCTGTCGGTGAGAGTCAGGCAACACTCGTACTCACAGGCTCTGCAATCGGCATGATTCACACCCACGTCCTCGATGGGGGTGCGCCGCTCTACGGCCGGGTATCCCAGACACCGAATGGTCGCCTCGAACTCACGCAGCTGCCGTTTCGATCCATCCAAGAGTTCGTGCCGACGTACGATCCCGAACAACGGGTGTTCGTCTATGGCGTCTTCGGTGGCACACCCCGATATCTCAGCCCACTTGATCCATCACAGAGCCTCGGAGAGAACGTCACGCGGCTACTGTGCGACCCGGATGGCCCACTCCACGACGAGCCCGAGACCGTCCTCCAGATGGAGCTCAACGAGGTGAACACGTATTTTTCGGTTCTCGAGTCGATGGCCAGCGGGAACCGCAGTCGAAACGAGATTGCGCAGGGAGCCGGCATCGAGAGCACCAATACGTCGTACTACTTCGACCGGCTAGAAACCCTCCAGATCATCGAGAAACAGCATCCGGCACTCGCCGATCCGGCGCGCAGCAAGCGGACTCGGTACAAGATTCGAGACCCCGTATTTCGGTTTTATTTCCGGTATCTCTACGGCCGCGGGGGACAGTACGAACTCTACGGCGAGAACGCCTACGCGGATCTCATCGAACCGGGATTGCCCGACTTCGTCAGTGAAACGTTCGAATCGCTCTGTCACCAGGCAGTACCGGCGCTCTATGCAGACTACCAGCTCACACGGGTGCCAAGCCAGTGGTGGTACAAGGGCCAAGAGATAGATGTCGTCGCACCAACTGACGAATCAACGCTGATCGCTGGCGAAGCGAAATTCACCAACGCTCCCCTCGGTTATGACGTGCTCGGGGATCTCGAAGACGACGTGGAGCACATCGATTGGACACCCACGGGGGGTGGTAAGCCGACGTATGAATTCGCCTTGTTCAGCCGCTCTGGGTTCAAACGCTCCGTCGAGGAAGCCGCAGCCGAGCGTGATGATCTCCGCCTCTTCGATCTCTCTGATATCGTTGCTGTTCTCGAGAGTTGAACAGTCATGCCTGCCCCTGGGAACGGGATTGAGGAGGGGTGGTACGTGGTAGTGGTCGCGTGTGTTGTGTGTTCGCCTTTCGTTCTCGAAAGAAGACACACCTCACACCGAGTGAGCAATGCAGAGACAGTACTGGCAGGGGACCGACCACACTGAGTAGCAGTGAACGCACGTTCGGCCACGCACGACACAAACAGCAGGTTCGTTCGCGGTGCGATCTTGAGTTGAAATCTGCAGTAAACTCCTCGAAGACAAGACAGTCATGAGATAATGAACTACCATTGAAATCTAGATATTTCACAGATATTAGCACCGACCCCACATATTTCACAATCAAAAGAACTTAATTATCGCCTGAATGTTGAAGATATAGGAATTGTGGCCAGCGAGACGCAATTCACAAGCAACCCATATGTCGAACGAAAAAGACAACGCACCCAATACAGTAGTCACTTCAGCTCACGATTCAACTCGATTCGTTTCGTCCGGCCGTATCGCCGTGATGATTGCCCTCGGTGGACTCGTTGTTCTCACACAGCCAGTTGCAGCCCAAGATGGGGTCATCTGCAGTGCAAGCAAACTGCCGCAGATGCTGGAGGGCTTTTTCCAATTAACCACAGGTCTCGGGCTGATCGGTCTCGTCGTTGTCTGGCAAGGTGATTCCCTCTTCCAGATGTTCACGACGAACCACGAGCAGAAAGCCAAGCTGAAAGAGCATATGCGGGCGACGTTGAAATCCGCAATCACCCTCCTCGTACTCGGTCCCTTATACACCGTTGCAGGGTCGTTGATGGGACTCCCACTTGCGCAGTGTGTTGATCTCGCGCCCTGGTGAGCACGGGCCTCACATTGCCTTCCCGCATGCGCACGAAAGCGTGGGCTGTCGTCATCGTGTGGCTCGTCGTCACGAGTGGTCTCGGTCTCACCGGCCTCGTCACAGCAACGCCACACCCGAAGACAGAATCCAATGGCTTGACCGAAAACGAGACGGCAACACTGTGGTCTCGTGACGCAGATGCGTACGTGAACGAAACGGTGTATCGCCACCGCTACGGCGAAAGCCGAAGCCCCATCCAGCAACTCGCGAATGGGACAGACATCACGTTCACACGCCCACCGGCAACCGCAGCGACGTGGACGCGCAATGACTTCGGTGACCTACGCGCAGGCAGTACACAGACGTCGGTGTATCCGGACCATGCGTCTCTCGAGGGGGGACGCTTCATCGACGATGCACATGCGACGTTCTTCGCCGTCCATCCATCGACACGAGGCCACCTCGAGGTAGGGGAGACACCGCTGTACGTCGCACCCAACGGAAGCGTTCGCGGATTTGTGGATTACCGTGTTCGGATTCCGGATGGCTACCACTCCAATCGGTCGTCTGTAACGTGGTCTCTCGTCGACGACGAAATCTCGGAAGTCCGCCTGAAGTCGGATAGTGACGTTATCGTCCGCACAAGAGGGACTCATACACCAGTCCTTGCGTATCACCTCGACGAGACATGGAGTACAACGCTCACGCTCGAAGCCGATATCGACGTCCGACTGGAGAAGACGACGACAGTCTCTGTTGGGAACCGAACCCAGACAGAGGTCGCCTATCGGACTGAGACGATCACCGTCGCTGATTCACTCGATGTCGAGGTATACAATCTTCATGCATACGCCTACGACGCCGACTATCCAGACGGTGACACCGGCATTGCAATCTTCCAGTCGAGGCCGTGGCAGGGCTACACACTCACCGAGGATGGCGACGCACGCGTTCGCGGTGTCTGGCGGTTCTACACGGCTCGTGACAACCGATGGGATCGGCTCACGCAGGCGACGGCTACAGACGAGACTGAGATCCATTCCGAAGCACACCCGGTATATGTTCATGCCTACCCATCACGCATCGGACCACGAGCTGACCCCATTCGTGATGGGCCGACGATACTCGACTCGTGGGGCAGAGAACGAACGTCGCCACACTCGACACTCGCAGACACGGTGGCTGTCGAAGTCGTCGACCGGGCGTATACGCCCACCTACGGACTTGCAGTCCGCACAGCTGAGCTTGACCGCGATGCACTCCGTGTAAGCGGTATCGTCCGCGGCAGCAACGCAACGCCCATCACGTCAACGGTAAGCAGTGGTCCGGATCGCGAACTTCGCGAGAGTCGACTCACCGCCGACGTCGTCACGCAGACGAACGATCAGGCGACCATCCACATTGAACTTCGAGACAACGAGACTGGCGCACCGATCGACCTCACGGCTGACGAACGCCAAGTCTCGCTCAACGGTGAGTCTGGTGGGGGCTACATCACCATTGCTGACCAGCGTGTTCGGACGAATGAGTCCGGTCTCGCAGTCGTGACCATCGACCAACCAGGAGTCTATACCGTACGCTATCATCCGGGGTCGTGGCTTGTCGCAAACCCAGCCTATGTTTCAGAGACGGCGACGGTACGGTGGCATCCACTCGGAACGCTCAATGGGTGGGTCGGGTTACTCATTGAGGTCGGCTGGCAGTTCATCCCCTTCGTTGTGACGTTCTATGCCGGCAAGCAGGTTCTCCGATTTTTCGGGCCACGCGATGATTCTGAACGATATCCATGACACACGATCAATCACAGTTCGATCGACGTACCGTTCTCCGAACAACAGCAGGAATCTCGCTCGCTGGCATTGCTGGCTGTCTCAACGGTAGTGGCTCCAGTGACGAGATGACCAGCACGAATAGCGATTCAGACGACCAAGGAATCTTGCGTCAGGTCGCTGTGGAGGCAACCACGCTTGTCATCAAACTCGGCTCTGGGAGTGCTGTCGAACAGCTCAACCTCATCCAGCCGAATGGTGAGCTATTCGGGACGCGCGAGGTCGCAACCGGCGTTCAGCGGGTCTCATTCGAGATTGGGACTGCGTACGATCCCGGTGACTATCGAGTGCTCGCCGTTCACGGCGACGAGACCGTCGCCGAGACGAGTTTGGAGATCCGACCGCAACTCGAAATCGTTGACGTCGGTCTCTTCAGGAACAACCCAGACAAGCCGTGGGATGAGATCTACGGAGAGAGTGAGACTGATACAAAAAAGAACGGAGAAGCGTTCGTTACTGTAGCGAATTCTGGAAGCGGACCAGAAGCTGTCGTCGAACTTCGGTTTGAGGGCGATGTACCAAATCCTTCAGAGAATCCTCGTGGGAGTGGCATTCATGACCGCGATGCCGTAGTCATTCCACCTAGTGACAAACTCGATCTGTTCAGTAGTTCATTCCCATTCGGGGCAGAGATTGGAGAGCAAGCCATGGGGTGTTCTGTCACCAACAACCATGGTCAGTTCAGAATCACACTTGAGGTTCGTACCACGTCGAAAGATATTGAGAGCAAGTTCAACGTACAGTATTCGGGCTCTGACGTAATGCATGATTGCCGAATCGAAATGGCGGAGGAGTAATCGATGGTGGATCTCATTGACGTCGTTCTGGAGGGTTTCAAAGACGTCATCGGCTGGGTTACTGATGTTTTCAGCGAAGGCCTCTCAAGCGGCTATCAAGACCTTAGTGAGGCTATGTTTGGAACACCCACTCCTCAAACTAATGGTGTATTCATGTTTGGTACTCCCTCAAATGCACCATGGACGTCGATTAGAGACGCTCTAATTGGTGGTGACGTAATGCTCCTCGCCTTGTTGCTCCTTGTGGTTAGTGTCCAGGGTCGACATGCAATTCGAATGTTCAATTTCGGAAGTGCATATGAGGCCAGCAAGACCAAGAAAACCGCTTTGACTGGTGTTTTCATGATAATCCTGTGGTACTGGGTCAGTGTGTTAGCACTGTATCTGACTGATGGATTCACAATTGCCCTGCTCCCAGGGTTGACCACACTTCGCGGTGTTATGATTGGGTTCCTGAGCGCAACGGTGATGAACCCAGTACTCGCTTTCCTCCTCGCCGCAATTGGCGGCATCTCAATGTGGGCGCTTCAAGCCCTCTTTTTCATCCGCGAGATCTTGCTGTACGTCTACGTCTATGGGATGCCCATCGCCATCGCACTCGGATATGGAAACATCCCCATCCTCTCTGACATCGCGACTGGCTTCGCAAAACGATTCGTTCCGTTAGTCGTCCTCCCACTCCCTGCAGCGGTCGTGTTCAAAGGCTATGACCTCCTATTCGCCAGTGGGACATTCAATCCTGCAACTGCCTTTCTCCAGTATCTCGTTGCCGTCTCACTGCCCGTCATCGCACTCTATCTGACGTGGAAGACCTTCGCCTACGCCACCCCACTTACTGCGAAAGCCATTGGAACCGCAAGCAGAGGCGCAGTCATCGCCGGAAGCGTCGCCACAGGCGCGGCCATCGGCGGGTCGAGCGTCGCAACGACCGCCGCCCGTTGGGGGCCAAAAGCCGCTGCTGGGCAGGTACTCGCACAGAAAGCTGCCACCCGAGCTGAAAGTACCACCACACCCACCACTGCTGCGTATCGCCGGACCGAAAACGACCCACACAACACCAATCGCTAATTCATCATGTCGACAGACTCAGACGCTGCAGAACGCCGTCTCATGGACGAATTCGGAGAAGAAAGCCGCATCCCAGGGCTCAATATCGAAGAAGGGGACGTTGGCGTCCTCATTGTGTTCCCACTGCTCGGATTGTTCATTGCCGGACTCACTGGAATCGACTCACTTGCAGTCCCACTCATCGCAGGGGGCATCGGACTCGGTGCCGCCGTCGTCTATGTCACCCCGGACCACCTCACTGCGTGGGCATGGGCCACAGATGTGTCTCGATTCGCAATGCGACCGCGGCAGACGTTTAGTGCGCCCATCGAAACAGATACAGACACCACCGCAGAGTCCGTCCGCAATGCGGGTGGCCTTGCGAACTACACACCGTTCAAACCGGATGAACGAACACAGGAGCTCACCAACATCGAGCGGGCGTGGCCCGGTGTGGGTGCAATCCAGCGTTCTGACGGGGTAATGGAGGCATTCATCGAAGTGAACCCAGGGAACATGGACTTCGCCATGTCCGATGACTGGGCGAGCCTCCAAGCAGCAGGCACTGCGTTTGCAAACACGGAACTCGATTCGAAGCTGACGTTCCACGCGACGACGCGGTCGTTCCCAGTCGAACAACTCACAGAAAACATCGAACGGCGTCTGTCGGATGAAGACGTCACCCAAAACCCTGTCTTCCGTGAACTCCTCGAAGAGTACCGCGAGAGACGCCCACGGGCGATGCGAAACCGCGGGACACAACAGATTCGCTTTTTCATCGGCGTCGAGGTCTCGCCACTGGAAGTCTATGACCGCTTCCACGATGAGCGAACGCCTGCAGAGAAGTTGACTGAACTCCCTGGGATTGGCTTCCTATTCACGCCATTCGTCACGCGCCGAGAAGACCTCTCGAAACCCGAAGAGCGTGCCCGGATGTTTGAGCGATTAACAACCCGAATCACGAACATCGATTCTGGATTCATCCAACAGGCGTCGGGGTGGTCGGCTCGTCGCGTGAGTACAGCCGAGTTGTTCATACTGACAATGGAGTTTTGGAACGGCCATGAACACGACTACGACAATCCACAACGAGTGATCCGTGACCACCCGATTATCGGACGGTCTCGTCGAGAGGATTCATTTGATGCGTAACCTCACCCTCCAAACAGTGAGCGACCTCGGACACCAGCTTTTCGAGTGGTTACAACAACCAACGTCACCCGAAGGTGCTGCCGTGTACGCTATCGGAGCGCTCGGTATTGCGCTCGGGGCCATCAGTGTGTGGAGATACCGATCTCCCGACGACGTATCCGAAGTCGAGTTCTCGGACGTTCTCGACGAAGACACGATTCACACAGGACACACGGAGGGGCAACTCCTCGATGATATCGCAGAGTCACACAAAACCACGATTGCACCCACAGCCATCGAATGGGAGACGCGAACTGCTCGTGTGGGCGAACAGTGGACCTCGACACTCATGATTACGGACTACCCTGATTACCCAAATGATGGCTACCTCAGTGATCTGTTCCAGCTAACAGACGTTGAGTTCGATCTCACAGCCCACATTCGGCCAAAAAACCAGCTGCGTGCCCGAAGCGAACTCCAAGAGATTGCTGATGATCTCCAAGTTGATGCCGACCTCGAACAGAGCGTTCGAAGTGGGTATCTCCAACAGCGAGCACACCAAGCTGCGGCGACGTACAATGCGGTCGAGAGTGGGACTCGTGTCTTCGACCAGTCGGTGTTCGTCACTGTGCGTGCCGACACACGCGAGAAACTCCATGATGCCGTCCAACGCGTCAAAAGCGCCCTTCGAGATGAGCCGGCCAGTCTCACACCGAAGACTGCGATTTGCAAACAAGACCTCGCACTCCAATCTGCCGCACCGATTGGAAAGAACATCGTTGGTCGCAACTCAATCGCGCTTGGTGGGGCCGTTGGCGCGCTCCTTGCGTCACCACACAACGCGACCATCCTCGAAGAAGGCGGCGTCGAATTCGGGATTCACAAAGATACCCACAGCCCGGTGGTGATCGACCCATTCGCTCGCGATAACGGCTATGCGATGTTCACCGTCGGCGATACCGGCTCTGGGAAGTCGTTTGGCTCGAAACAGAACTTCATCCGGTCGATCGAACAAAGCACAGACCGGATTGGCATCATCCTCGAACCACTCAACAATTGGGCTGGCGTCGCCGAAGCCTTGGATGCCAAGCGCATCACTGTTGGTGGGACACTCGGATTGAATCCCTTAGAGATTCGCCAGACTCCCGAGCACGTCCAGCGGGCGATGGGTGAGGATGCGAGTCCGTTCAACGAGAAACTCGATGACGCAATGAGCTTTCTCACGAACTACTTCGCACTACGTGGAATCTCGCTTGGCGACCGCCGAACCACACTCGAACTCGGACTCCAACAGGCGTACGAACGACAGGGGATCACCGACGAGATCGACACGCACGGCAATCAGAGTCCGACCATCCGCGATATGATGGACATCTTTGAGGAGATGGTTGCATCACCCAGCGAGTTTGTCGTTCGGGCGGACGCCGAGGCGCACAAACTCCGAGCAGATGCGACATGGCTTCTCGGACAACTTCGCCTGTTCGAAGACGGTGGCCGATATGCAAACTTAGGCCGACAATCTGAGTTCAACATCCGCGACGAGAAGGTCATCTACCTCGACCTCGCGCAGCAAGAAGGCAGCGTCAGCAGTAGTACGGCACTGACGATGCAACTGCTCATCTCTTTGGTGTACGAACGAGCCAAAGAAACAGACAAGGAAGTCGTGTTCGTCATCGACGAAGCACGGTACATCATGCAGGACGCCGCAAGTCTGGCGTTCTTAGAGACGGTGTTCCGTCATCACCGCCATCACGACCTCTCGATTCGACTGGTCACACAGACTGTCGACGAGTTCTTCCAACATACTGAGTCCGAAGCGATCCTCGATCAGTGTGCAGTCAAGCAATTCCATCATCTCGATGGCATGGACGAAACGTGGGCCAAAGAGTTCGGGCTGAACTACGCCCAGATGCGGTTCGTCCAAGATGCGATTCCGGGGAATGAGGATGCGGGGTACTCCGAAGCGCTCGTTGGCGTCGACGGTGAGTGGCGTGGCATCAGAGTTGAGGCGATGCCCAAAGAAAAGCAAGTCATCGACTTCGACCCAACGGAGTCGTCTGCTGGGTCGTTACCCGGTGGTGAGAGCACTCGTCGAGCGCACAGGCGTTCATAGTTGGCACGGACGGCATGATACCCCACCGAGAGAAAACATCGTCTCCGCCGATCCGACTGCGAGAACGTCGGGCCAGTCAACCTCTGAACCAGATTTATTCAAATTGAAAGGGAACGGGTGGTGCTATCTGGGGACTGCCGGGATGTCAGTAATCTCCGATAGCTGGTCGCCGTAGATACTACGTCCCTTATCGGGATTTGTCCACCACAAGCCTGTTAATTATCTTGTGTAATTCTAATCCATACTGTTCCCATGTCGGCACAATAGATGGGTCAATTGAAGTTGGATCTATTTTCAATAATTTGGGTATCATTTCCACCCATTCATCTATATTTGGTTGAACAACCTCTACGCCTGGTTTCCCTGTTAAAACCTCGTTAACAAATGCGTCAGATGAAACTCCAACCGGGGTACGCATTGCATACGCCTCCAACGGCGTGATGCCATAAGACATCCAGCCCGGACAAGCAAAAACATCCGCAGATTTATAATATGATGGTAATTCAGTCTCTGGAACAAACCCGGCGAATATAACCGAGTCCCGAATTCCCAATTTTTCAGAGAGATTCTCAAGATGTTCACGACGTTCGCCAGTCCCCGCAACAACTAATCCCACGTCATATCCGTCCTGTCGAAGAGAACCAACGGCCTTGATTAATAAAGAAACTCTTTTGCGTTTATCAAGTCGACTAACACTTAGTATTGTATAGTCATGATTCGTGAGACTAAGATGTTCAGTCTCCTCGTATTGTGAAATCCAAGCCTTGGATACACCAGGGCGCGCTATTAATGAATCAACTGTGTAAAGGGTTTCTAACTCTCTTTGAACTTGATGGGAGCCAGTGATAACTGTCGAACTGGACTGAAGTGCGCGCTTTTCCAGCCATTCATTTACGTATGAATGTAATGTATTCTGAGATGAGGGAGAGAGTTCATCATAGAATTCCCCATGACCTGGCACGGAAGAGATTAGTTCTTGATAGCTCCGTGAATTTGCATGAGGAAGACGATTTGGTTCATCAACAAACCATAGAACTGTACCGTGAACGTGGGGGATATAGGGGGTGTCATCGCCAAAAGGCCTTGTCGCTAAGTAAACTCGTTTGGTAAATGAATGTGTGAGAATGATGTCAATATCTTCTTCATTAAGGATTTTTCTAACTGTGAGTGTATCGTCTATCAATCCCCCACTTGTGACAACTATATTAACGCTATGAGGCACGCCATAATCGTCTAAAATTGCTTGGTCATAATCGGCGACAAGGAGAGTAACTCCCCAACCTTCAGAAGATAGATACTGAATTTGTTCACAGACTACTCGTTCAGCACCACCGTGTGTCGAGAGGGAAGGAATAGCGATACACGCTCTCATATACTTAAAGAGATGGTAGTTCGTTAGATAACTTTGGATGTCCTGTGTTCAAACATCACCGAGTACGTGGGGCGATATTGACGACGGACACTTACCCGCACCCCAACGAACGGAGAGCGCTTCGCAGTCGTTGATATCCCGCCCGTGCGGACACTCACCGAAAGACTGACATGAACGCATCCACTTGTAGATGGTATCTCGAACGGTGTTCTTGCTCGGGCATCTGTTCTCGGTCATAACAGAGAGTCACGTCCGTACTTGTCGGTAACGTCGTGCCAATTTACCTCGGTATAGTCTTCAATCACGGTGCATACGCCGGGATTTAGTGCCGCCAGTCGCTTACCCTGTCGCTTGTTCTCGAGTGTCGTGTCGGTGGGATCGACATCCGAACAGTCACAACGACGGCGAGCATTTCTATCCGTCGCCAGATGTCGCGACGCTTGGAGAGAATATGCGTTTGGAAGTGATTTGAGTACGGCAGCCGACGCGATGTCAGAAGAGCTTACAACTCGATCGAGAATCGACTTCCCCGAGATGCTGACGCTCTCCAACTGATTCAAACAAGAGGCTGAGGATATGTCATCCGTCTCTTGGGACTGGGAAACGTGAGAAATCACGGAAAGGTGACCACGACATGACGAAGCTCAAAGTAACAGTTTGTGAGGGGAACGACCTCGACGAAACCACGAAAAAGCGGCTCAAGGCGGCACAGGCAGGCGAAGAATTCGAAGACGCGCAGCCAGTGCTGAACTTCGACTCGTTCGCAGAGCTCAGTCGACTGCTCAGCCCGAAGAACCTCGAACTGTTAGAGGCGATCGCTGCGGCCGAACCGGACAGCATCCGCGAAGCCGCAGAGTTGGTTGACCGTGATTACAAGCAGGTCCACCGAAACCTGACTGAACTGACCGATCTCGGTGTCATCGACTTTGAAGGCGGTGGCCCTGGACTCCCGAAGAAACCCGTACTCGCCTACGACGGTCTCGAAATCGACCTTTCGTTCAACAACTCGAACAACCTCGGTGCTACCCCGCGCTGAGGCGCGAGGATTCCTACCGCGGGATTGGGTTCTTTAATAGATTGTCAGAAACCGTATCGCTTGTGGGCATCGTCGATTGGTAATATTTCGAGGATGCGAACCTCTCTTTCCGCTTCCAAGACGGTGTAAATCGCTGTGTAGGTCCGCGAGACGTGCATTCGGAACCTATCGCGTCGTCCGTCGACGGGCAACTTCTCTTTATCCCCGCGTCCGCGTCCCGGATATGGGTTCTCACTCAGGTACCCCAGCTTCTCCTTGCAAATCCGTGTCGTCTTCTCATCGGCGACACTCAAGAACTCGCGTGGTTGATCAGCAAGAAGAACAGCGTAGTCGTCCTCAGACATCCTCAAGCGAGGTTAGATCATCACTATCTGCGTCCTCCAACTTTTGGAAACGCTTTTCGAGGTCCTCACGACGACGACTTTGGGCAAGTTCCTTGAGGAGATCGTCGTAGGTCTGTCCCGGCTTTTTCAGTTCGTGAAGTTCCTCCCGAGTCTCTTCGGTCACCGGGATTCGTTTGTCAGCGGACATGCGTTGTAAGGACGTATCGTCCTGATAGTATTAACCGTTTTGTCACCCCGCGGCTCGATGAGCCGAGACCGGATCCCCCGCGTCGCACCTTCTTGCTTGATGAGTCAGTCCCCAAGCGCACCGAGATACTGTATTCCTCAGCGGTACACACCAGTCGATTCACGAACGCTCGGAACACCCAGAAATTGTGCGTTTTCGCGTTCGTCTCGACCGACCAGTGTGTTTCCAACACGTCTGTCAACGCCCAGACATACACCGATCCAAACACAAGTCTTACCCCTAGCAATCAGGTATGATGTCGCAGCGGGATGGGATAGCCAGGAGATTCCGCCGGGCTCATAACCCGGAGATCGGTAGTTCAAATCTACCTCCCGCTATTGCTCTTGAAAGCTCCACTCCGAAATTGTGGAGTACGTCTCTCGAATGGAATGCTGAAAAGGCGAACTCCAGTTTCGGCGTCGGAAGGTGGTGACTGACGGTTCAATTATCGGCCAACTCACCGAAACTCTCGGCGACAACCGACCCGACTGCAGACCGTAACGTCTTCCAATCGATGTTGCCGTGCTCAAGTCAGGTGTACTCCTCTCGAACAATCATCTCGAATACACGTTCGTGAATTTCGGTAGTCGTGGCTGTCTTTCCGTGCGTTTCGATGGCTTTGATAGCCCGGTTGACTCGTGGCTTGGTTACAAGGCTGTGAGAGACTCCTGTTGGCTCACCGTTGAGTGGCTCGTGACCGGCGCTTTCGTTGACTCGGGTTTCTTGGATGAGTGCGCGTCCACCACCTCGGTTCTCGATTACGACACCCGCTGCGGGTCCGTCGTACCATGCAGACTCGGGAATCTCGAAGCAATCAGGATGGAAGTCTCGGACGCTCACCTCCTTCTGGAAGGTGTTCACTGGCGCAGACGCTCGAACACTCGTTCGGCTTTGTCGATGGGGTGGAGTTGTTCTTTGGCTTCGTTCCAGACAGCACAGCCAAGAAATGATGGAATTCGATCCCAGTCATAGTCGATACCGACGTTACACGGAGCCACACCGAAAAAGACGTACGCTGACGGGTCGTCGACAGCGTCGTAGAACGCGTCACGGTCGAACTGCTCTCGGACGTGCCGAACAGCATGTTCATACGGCGGTGGCACGTCGTCGAAGACTCGTTGTCGGTCTCCGAAGACCAGAAGCCCCGACGGTTTCATCTGAAACCGCAATCGAAGTCCAGCGACGTACTCACGGATCCACAGGTGCCCGCTCGACAGCAACCCTTCGGGGGCATCTGCGAGTTGAGGCGTCGATGGATACGGTTGCATGAATAGATACGGCCACCTTCCACCGCGAGACAGATAGTCTTGGCCGTGTCCTGATTCATCTCGTCGATATTCTGGACACGTGGCTGAGTGGTATCTACAGTGAAATTGGAGACGCTGAAGGGAGTCTAACGGGGATGTTCTACGACGAATCAGTAAACACGGGTCACCCGTCATCTACGCTGGCACCGCGGGGCGTCCCATCTACTTCGACGAAGGGAATAATCTTGCCCGTGTTGACGGGGGGACGAGACTGGCAGCTCGAGGTGGGGATCTGGATTTACTCAGTATTGGTGTGATAAAGGACCCGCGAAATTCAACGACAGCCGATAGTATGACTGCGGACCCTGAAAGCGCGTCAGAGGACGGATATATTGAAATCGAGGTTAATGGGTCAACGAGGCAAATCCCGTTCTACAACTCATAACCAAAAATAATGAACTGGGGGATTTATCTCAATTGCAGGTCCCAGATGTTTCAATGCAACGTATTATCGACCCCCTCGTGTCCTTGGCCCTATCGCTTAACTATCGGCGTAAACAGGGCAACGAGCTCCCGTTCGATTTTCTCGTGCTTGGACTTCTCTATCGCCTCATCGCGTGTCTCCCTGCTACGGTACGCACATCAATAGGTGAGCAATCAGTCTCGTATCGCTTCCCAACCAGATCCGCTGCTGAGGCAGGACTGCACATCCTTGCGACCGAAAAGCCACTGATTCGGGACGTGGTTCAGTTCACCGGAGAGGATGATGTGTTTTACGACATCGGAGCAAACGTCGGCGTCTTCGCTGCGGCAGTACAGGGGAAGACATACGCCTTCGAGCCTGTTCCCGCCAATATTATAGCGTTGACTCAGAACCTCCGATCGGGACATGGGCAGCTTATCGGCACTGCCCTTTCCGATACGACCAATCTATTGTGGATGAATATGGCGGATATTCGCAACGGTTCACCGACAGCAGCCCCTGGCGAAGTCAACGAAGGAGTCGCGCTTGCAGGAATGGCACTAGACGATTTGGATCTTCCTGCGCCGTCCGTGGCGAAGATCGATGTTGAGGGGGCGGAATTGTCCGTCCTTCAAGGCGGTAAGGAGACGTTTTCCGGCGATGCCTGCCAGCGGCTCTATATCGAGGTTCACGAAGGTAAGGGGATAAAATATGACGATATTGAAGCTCTCCTCACCGATTATGGCTTTACGGCCTTTGAGATACTGGACGAACGCGGCGAGGAGTTGTTTGTCCGGGCCGAGAAACAATCACAATGATGGCATCAGAGCTTAGGCGATAGTGGAATAACCGTGGGAGCCTCCACTGGCACGCGCACGCGTTAACAATCAGCTGATTCAGTTCCAACTATTCCGGCTCTGTTGAAATCCTTCAGTGTTGACATTGGAGAGAGTGCTCCTTCTGGCTAGTTTCCGTGGATCACAGTGAAAACTAGTCTCTCAACAAATCGCAAGACGGCAAGAGGGTTTCAACAGAGCCACTATTCCGTAAATAAGCCACGAATCAAAATCATCCTCCGAACTTGTGGGTGACCCACATTCGCAATCAAGTCCGCGAGTCCTGCAAGAACTCGCTGAAGCGTTCAACGGCTGGTACGGCAAGCGACGCAACGGAGACACGAGAGCCAACCCACCGAGGTACCGCAAACAAAGAGACGACCAGCCCATGAAGCACGGTCACGTTCAAAGCCGCAGGACTCAAACTGGACACCAAGTGAGAGAGAGTCCGACTCTCAAAGGCTCAAATCTCAAAGAACACCGGTCGGACTTCATCCTCTGCGAGTACCAGACTCGCCCTGACGTTGACCTCTCCACCGTGGAGAACGTTCAACAGGTTCGGGCGGTCTGGACTGGTGACGAGTGGGAATACACTTCGTGTGCAAAGTCGAACTCGAGGTTTCTGACGCACCCAGTGAGAAAAACGTGGGTGTTGACCTCGGTATCAACAGCTTCACCGCTCTCGTCTACGAAGACGATCACAGCGAACTGACCCGTTGAACTGCTTGAAGCAGGATGACTACTACTTCAGCAATGAAATTGCTCGCTGTGACGACTCCGGCTCTGAACAGGCTACACGGTTGAGCCAGAAGAAGTCGGCTCGTCGCACCCATTACTTCCACACCCTCTCGAAACACATCGTCCAGCGGTGCGTGGACGAAGGAGTTAGAATCATCGTGGTGGGCGACCTCTCAGGCATCCGTGAGGAGAGGAGAACAGCAAGTCGAAGAACTGGGGCAAACACGGCAACCTTGACCTTTGCTCATGGGCGTCGACTGTTTCACCTCGATGCTTGAGTACAAAGCAGAGATGAAGGGCATCACGGTTGAACAGGTGTCTGAGCGTGAGACGTCGAAGTCGTGTTCGTGCTGTGCTCGCAAACGGAAATCGAACCGCGTTGAGCGCGGGTTATACGTCTGCGATGAGTGCGGTACGGGGGCGAACGCAGATGTGAACGGTGCTGAGAACATTCGGCAGAAAGTACTCCGAGTTTACCGGGTTTGTCGGTGAATAGGAGTAACGGCTGGTTGGCACAGCTATCGACGTTGTTGTTTGACAAGGGAACTGGTGCGTTCGCACCTCAAAAACAGGTAACGTCGTAATCCACAATATTCCAACGCAGTCGGGAATCCTTGCGCTGTAGCGCGGGGGGATATCAATGGCTCTCCACGATATCGTTGGGCGTGAACAGAGACACATCCGAGCGCTCGTCAGCAACCGCTCGCAGGCCGTCAGAGAATCCTGAACGAGCGAAGCAACAGTAGTGGTAACTCAGAGTACCACCCTCAGGTGGTGTCCAGTCGACCTGCGCAGCGCTCCGCTCTAGGTCCGCAAGGTCGCCTTCGTTCATTTCTCGCTGCGTGTACTTGCATTCCCCAGCGACGAGTGTGCCGTCACTCGCAAGGCCGACAACGTCCAGTTCGTGATGCTTGTGCCACCAATAGCCAATCCCGTGGTAGGTCTTGGGAACTAACGACGGGAGCGCATTCTGACAGACGAGTTCGAACATCGAGCCCATGTAACCGGAGAACGAAGGTGCGATCAACTCCTCGAAAGCATTGTCACCGAGCTGGGCGAGTTTCCCTTCTTGACCGTACACATAACGGAACCAGAACCGAAACAGCGGTTCATTCAGTCGATACCGGCTCTTTCGGGTCACGTTGGGATTTGCTGTCACCGGGATATTCCGCGTGACCAACCGAAGTCGACGGAGCTTCGCGAGATACGATCCGAGTGCGTTCGAATCGATACCGACGAAGTTAGCAATCTCATTCGCCTCGCGCTTTCCTGTCGCAATCGCGCGGAGGACTGTGTAGTAGGTCTGTGGCTCTCGAATCCCAAACTCTGTCCGGAGGAGGAACTCTGGCTCGTTGTGGAGAATACCGTGTTCGGAGAGGACGTGTGTCTGGATGTTCTCCGCGAGCGATGCCGTTGGGGTGAGCGCCTGAAGATAGTACGGCGTCCCACCGAAGACGCTCCACGTCTCAATCGTTGTCTCTGGGTCGTCCGTGGGGTACAGCTGTCGTGCGTCGGCCAACGCAAGTGGTGGGAGGTCGATAGCTCCGGTCCGGCGTCCGTACAGCGGGCTCCCGCCTCCGAGTACTTTCTCTTCCATCACGCTGATCGACGACCCGACGAGTACCAACGACGCCGCCGTCTGTTCGAGATGGAGGTCCCAGACCCGCTGTATCTTCGAGGGAACTGCCTCGTCGGATTCGATCAAGTACGGAAACTCGTCGATAACAACGACTGCGTCCTGCCGCCCAAGCGTCTTGAGAATCGTCTCCCAGTCACGCTTGATATCGTCAACGACCGGGCACGTCTCGCGAGCGGTCTCGACGAAGCTTGCGAGCTGTACGTCCGGAGTCTCCTCGGTTGCCTGCCAGTACACCGCATCGTCTCGGTCACGAATTGCTTCACGGACGAGCGCACTCTTTCCAAGCCGCCGGCGGCCATAGATAACGAGCAACTCCGCCGTATCACGATCGAACCGGGATCGAAGAAACGAGAGTTTGTCGTCGCGGTTGACGAAGGAGGGCCGAGACATAGTCCGTGTTTGGCTTGGGAGGTGATAGTCGTTCTGATTATCTTAATCGTGATTTTACTAATCGTGATTTTACTAATTCAGAGGTGACTCGTTGAAGAGGTCCTTGACATCCCAACTCAGCGGCGCGGTGCCGTGAGATACCCGCGTTGACGAGACGCTCTGCGTCTCGTTCGCACACCAGAACGCTCTGCGTCCTGGGGACGCCTTCAGGCGCGGGAGGATGTCAGTCGAACAGCGCCAACACATCAGACGGGGTGAATAGATGGACATCATCGCGCTGTGCTGTATCTTCCACAAGATCGTCCGTGAAGCCAGACCGCGAAAAGAGTCCGTACTCAATATCTCGATCAGAACCTTGCCAACGCACGTCCGGTTCAGTCCCTTCGAGGTCGTCTAGGAGTGACTGACCAACAGAACTAGTAGTCCACTTGCATTCCCCAAGGAAGAGCGTCTTGGTGTGAGGGTTCAACCCAACTACGTCAATTTCTTGCTCGTTGTACCACCAGCGGCCGACTCGGGAACTGGAAACGGGGAATGACGGCGTTCGGGCAGCTTGTCGACAGACTTCTTCAAATGCGAAGCTTGTGTGCGTTGGTAATGTCTCAGCAATCGATTCTCGAACGGGGTCGGTTCGGCCTTGTTCGAGGGTTCCTCGGTTCGGCGAGACGTAGCGGAACCAAAACCGGACGAATTGGTCAGTCAGCGTGTAGACACCGCGTCCGTCAGGATCTGTGACTGGTGTTTCGCGCTCGACGAGCGCTAACTGAGTCAGGTTTTGGAGATACCGTGAGATACCGCTTGCCTTCTTCTCGATACGATTCGCGATATCGGTCACACGAGTTGCACCGTTGGCAATCGCTTCAAGAATTGCCATGTAGGTGGTCGGTTCTCGGAGTTCCTGTCGGAGCAGAAATTCAGGCTCTTCGTAGAGGAACTCACCCTTCGAGAGGATGTGCTGTTCGATGTTCGAAAAGAGGTCTTGAGTTCCGTCAAATTGCTCGAGATAGGCTGGAACCCCACCGAGTACACTGTAGGTCTGGATTGTTGTGTCAGCATCATACTGAGGGAAGAATTTCGATACGTCACCGATAGTGAGTGGTTCAAGTCGCCACTGTCCAGTTCGGCGCCCATAGAGGGGACTCTCGTAACTCAACACACCTTCTTCCATCATCGAGATCGACGAGCCTAGGAGAACGATTGAGATGTCTGTGTCAGCGAGTACCTCGTCAACGATGGTCTGGAACACCGATGGGATGGTTTCGTCTTCCGCTACGAGATAGGAGAATTCGTCTAATGCGACGACAAACGGGCCGTCAACTCGACCCTTAAGATACCGAAATGCGTCTAGAAATGTGTCCACATCGGGTGGAACATCGTCAAAGTGGTCCGCACACTGACGTGCAAATTGCGTTGCGTTGTGTTCCGGACCTCGTTGGTCACAAAGGTAGTAGTGGGTATCCTGGGCTAGCGAATCGAGTGCGGTCGTGACGAGCGTCGTTTTTCCTACTCGACGGCGGCCATATATGACGAGAAACTGCCGGTCATTTCGCCTGAGGTGTGAGGTCAGCCATTCCAATTCCTGCTCTCGATTGATCATTATGCAGTAGATTATATTATCTTGTGCATAAGATTTGTGGTGGAGTTTGAATACCGTGATTTCATCCCGGACTGGGCGGTATCCGAAAAGCGCTCGCGGGGCGCAGAAGGCGAGCGAGGCGTGTCGTTCGTACTACACCAGACTACCGGTAGACGCCGTCAGCTCCACAACAGACGACGGGCGGGATTGAAAGGGCCGGACGGCATGCCCTGACGACGCAAGCACCGCAGGAACGAGGCGCGCAGCGAGTCGTGGCCGTCGAGCGTCCGGGGGCTTTCGTGGATCATTCAACTGACGGTGCCATCGATATCTGGGTCCAAAGACAGCACTCATAACGTGGCACGACACCCGCATTCCGATCAAAAAACGACGAGAACTAAGTTGGGAGCCTTGTCTACCTGAATCAAGGAGAGAGTCCCGCCGTTCACGGCGGGCGTGAATCCGACAACAAGGACACAACCGCCGACAATGCTCAGTCCGGGGTATCCAAGTTCTCCGCCGCGTGGAGCAACATCCCCTTCCACGTCAGCCCGTTGTGCCGCTTAATCGCCCGTAACCGCTCGTACTGTTCGTCATCCTCTATCTCGATTTGGACCGTCGTTGCCATGTCACCATTGATTAACCATTGGTTTATCAATGTGGTGCACGAACCAGTAGTTGATGAAGCGGACCAACACCTTCGAGGTGGTTCCTCTGTCCGACGCGGACGAGGTGTTGCTTCGACGCCTATTGGACGCTTCTGCCGCTCTCTGGAACGAGATCAACTACGAGCGCCGCGAACACTACGCCGACTCCGACGCGGACGTATGGGACATCAGCGAGTATCGCGGGCGCTACGGCGGCACGCTCGGGGCTTCGACCGTTCAGCAAATCGAACGGAAGAACCGCGAAGCGTGGCGGTCGTTCTTCGCGCTCCAAAAGAAGGGCGAAGCAAACGGCAAGCCCGGATACTGGGGCAACGCCGAGGACGGCCGCGAACTCCGAACGTACATTCGGAACACGTCGTACTCTGTCGAGTGGGGCGAATACTCCCGGCTCGAAATCCTCGTCGGCCAAGACCTGAAAGAGGAGTACGGTCTTGGATACCGCGAGAGGCTTCGGCTCGAAGTCCGGGGCGAACCAAACTGGAAAGAGTACGACAAGCAAGGCCGGTTGGAGTTGTTCTGGGACGAGACTGCACAGACGTTCAGGGCCTTTCAGCCAGTCACCGTAGACAATTCTCGGCTGGCACACCCACTGGCGGACGAAACCGCCGCTCTGGATATTGGTTCGAACAACCTCGTCGCCTGCACGACCACGACCGGCACGCAACTGCTGTACGAGGGGTGCGACCTGTTCGAGCGGTTCCGCGAGACGACGCGAGAAATCGCTCGTCTCCAATCGCTCTTGGACGACGGCAGGTACAGCAGTCACCGGATACGCTCGTTGTACCGCCGTCGGACGCGCCGACGCGACCACGCCCAAGACGCACTCGCACGTGACCTCATAGAACGGTTGCACGACGAAGGCGTCTCCACGGTGTACGTTGGGGCACTCACAGACGTACTCGACACGCATTGGTCGGTCGAAGCGAACGCGAAGACGCACAACTTTTGGGCGTTCCGGCAGTTCATCGACCGACTCGCCGGTACCGCCGAGGAGTATGGTATCTTGGTGGAGGTTCGTTCGGAAGCATGGACCTCTCAAGAGTGTCCGAACTGCGGTTCAACAGATCGGACAACACGCCACCGCGACACGCTGACGTGCCCGTGCGGTTTCGAGGGCCACGCAGACCTCACAGCGTCCGAAACGTTCCTGAGACGTCATCAGAACTCAGAACGTTCTGATTGGCGAACGAGACACGCTGTGTCTCGTCAACGGCAGACCGACGTAGCACGGCCGATGGCACGGCCCGTGCGCCTCAAGTGGAACGACCACGACTGGTCAGAGTCACCACGCTCTTGTTCCAACGAGGAGCGCACGAACCCGCAAGTTGCCTCCGTGGGTCGGTAAGCGATACCCCCAGCGAGAGGAAACCCGGCGTTCGCGCCGGGGAGGATGTCATGCGCTGTCCTCGAACCATCGGACGTCAAGGCGAACGTCACGAATCGACTCTGTGCTCTGTGTCAGTTAGAAGTCAATCCCGACCCCAATTATCAAACAATAATGTAATGCCATCTAGTTTTATTTCTGAAACCACAGGTATAGAAGATATTATGTCCACTGTGTGGGATTGAAACTCGTTATTTCGTCTACAACCGACCGAGCCTTCATCCGCCTCTCGCCAACTGCGAATACGTTCACCCCTTCGACGGTTACAGCACAGTTTACCCGACTGTACTACCTGTTAGAAACGAATCACAAGCCAGCCACTCTCGAATGGTTACTCGTCACTGATGGATCGAACGCAGACACGATCGAGTACGTCCTGAGCGTCGACACCGCACTCGCCCCAGCGATCGAAGCGTGGTGTCGAGAACTCGTTCCGAACTCGTTCGATATTTCGACTACAACGACAGACCCACTACGTTGTCTCTCGCCCGCTGACGCTGACGCCGATCCAGACGATGGGGACCTCAAATCGTATTCACCACCACGATACCGAGCAGTCGAGTTCGTAGGCGTCACAGACCGACGCGAAGACTGGCAAACTACACTCACCGCATACGACGAGTTCACCGACGAACACAGTCAGCTACCACTCGCAACGGTGGTGAGTGCGCTCGCCAGCTCATCGGTTCCGATGGCGGTCCAGATACTCATCACACCGTATCCAGACTGGCGACACCACGCCCTCGACAGAAAACAACGACTCAAACGCGGCCGAGATACGGTCTTCCAGCGATTCGTCGAAGACTGGCTTGTCTCGACAGACCCCGAGACCAACGTCTCTGACCCAGAGGTTCGCTCACGCGTGGCTGCACTCGAAGAAAAAGACGCACAACACAGCTTTACAGTCACTGCTCGGGCAGTCGCGGTGACGACCGACCAACGTGCACAATTACCCGACTTCACCCCAGTCACCACGGCATTTTCGCATCTCAATGGTGACCACTACCGAATTGAAGGTCGGACACACCACGGCGAAGACGCGAACTCAATCTACGACTCACTACGCAATCGCGTCACGATCGACCCAGAACACTCGAAGTTTACTGCGAGACTTCCGTGGACCGAAAATGCCAGTCGTGGACTCGTCATGGATGGGCGAGAACTCCCGTTGGTGTGTCTCGTAGATGCAGCCACCCTCCCGACAACAGCCCACCGTGCCCTTGCGCCCACACCGACTGACGAACATGGTCTGCCACGCCCGCCACGTGATCGACTCGAGCGATATCGAACAGCGGGATTCACCCTCGGCCATGCACAGACGGCCGACGGTGATGCCGAAGCCGTCTCCATCTCACTGCCGCCAGCACTCCAACCCCTCCATGTTGGTATGTTCGGCCGGACCGGATCTGGCAAATCATCGAGTCTGGTTGCGGCGCTTCTCGAGAATCACGCAGCAACAGATGGCGCCGATATCCTCATCGACCCCAAAGGCGACGGAATGGCCGACGACTATCTCCGAGCACACTATGCGAAATACGGCTCACTCGATGATGTCTACTACTTCGATTGCACAGAGACGCTCCCCGCGCTGTCGTTTTTCGATATTCGCGACCAACTCGATGCAGGTATCGACCGGACGACTGCTGTCGAAGACGTCGTCGACCACTACATCGATATCCTGATCGGCATCATGGGTCGCGGCCGATTCGAACAGGCGGTTCGGTCACCCGACATCATTCGCTATGTTCTCAAAGCGATGTTCGATCCGATTCATGGGTCGAATGCCTTTAGCCATCGTGAGTTCCAGACAGCAGTCGCCAGATTGCACGAAACGCGCGACCCACCACCGGTGGTGGATGAAGATCTCCAGGCCATGCTCGCCGGTGTCGCCGCCAACTCGAAGCGCTCGTTCGACGAGCTCATGCAAGGGGTTGCAAACCGTGTCGAGAAAATCCCACTCGATGCTCGGCTTGCACAGGTCTTCAATCATATCCCAGCCGACGAGAGCGACGATCCGAGCTTCGATCTTCGGAGACTCATCGACGAAGATGCAGTCATCATTATCGAGACGGGCGGGCTCAGGCCGGCCTCACAACGGGTCATCACGCTCGTCATTCTCTCGGCATTGTGGACTGCCCTTCGCCGGCGGACCCAACAAGGTGACGACGAGACAGACCACCCACTCGTGAATCTGTATCTCGAAGAAGCCGCGCAGTTATCGACGTCATCGCTCTTGTCAGCTCTCCTTGCCCAGTCTCGTTCATTCGGCCTCTCGGTTACCCTGGCGATGCAGTTTCCGGCACAACTCAGAGAAGCCAATCCAGAGGCCTATCGCGAAGTTCTCAATAACGTCTCGACGATTATTACAGGGAACGTCGCAGTCGACCCACAGTTCAGTCGGCGATTTGCAACAGCCGAGCGTCCCGCAACGGAGGTGCAAACCCGACTCCGTGCGCTTCGTCGTGGACAGTGGCTCGCAACGCTCCCTGCGGGATTTGGAGACCCAGAACCACAGCCGTTCGTCCTCCAGAGCCCACCGCTCCCTGCTGGCCATCCAGAAAGCGAGGCCCCGTTTTCACCCGCTCGTGAGACAGCATACACAACAGCACTCGAGTTGTGTACTGCTCGATCTTCCCACGCGTCTGGGATCGATGTCTCGGGAATTGGCAGTCGAACCACCCACACAGAGCGAACACACACGTCACTGGGCCACCGCGAAGCAGCACCACTTGATGAGTCCGCAGCGTCACCACACCATACGACGACTACGTCCGCACAAACACCCCCATCGCCCGCCGCAGACGCTCCAACGGAACCATACCCAGATCGGAACGCACCAACGCCCGATGCCCGTATCAACTCTGCGCTGCCCTATACGTCGCGTCTCCCACCGATGGTTGTGTATGACCCTGAAGTTCACGTCGTCGTCTGTGAGGAGTGTTCAACTCGATACGACCCAACACTCACAGGCATCAAAAACGCCGTCGAGTGTTGTCACAGCCTCGACGACGTTGACCGTGATGACATCCCAATCTCACAGCTCCCACTCAAACTTTCGGCAGTCGAACGCGGCAGTAGTGCCTTTACCGACGCACAACTGCGGTTCCTCCAAGCGGTCTACTCTGCACATCAGCGTCGATTCGACCCCGAGTTCGAGTACGACCTCTTGTATGACAGCATGGTTCGTCTGCAAGAATACACCGGCATCAGATATCAGGAAGTCCAAGAACTCATCGATGGCGGGTCTCTTTCGGTCGATTGCACATATCCACACAAGCTCTACACAGTTACACCAAAAGGTCGGCGTGCGATTGCAGTTCGCCATCGCGAAGGTATTGCCCACGGCCACGGTCGAGGTGACCTGAGTGAGTCGAGTCTCCACGTCGTCATGGTCGAACTTGGCCGGCGGTATCTCGAAGCACAGTTCGTTGACGACAATGACTCAGCAGCTGTCGAAGCTGTCGCATACTACGAACACGAAGGCTCGCGTCTCGATGCGGTCTGTCTCGATGAGGATGGCGACATCGCCGTCACACTCGAAGCTGAGCGAGCGAATCACGATATTTTGACTGCTGTTCCAGACGACTACGATAAGATGGCTGCGTGCGATCCCGAAGCAGCGGTGTGGGTGGTGAAGAATCGAAGTGATGCACATGAGGTCCTTCGTGCACTTAACGAGCCAAACGAGGGCCACCCACGCGTCGAAAAGACCTACAGTTCGAATTCGCCGCCATCGTCGTTCAAGATTCACCAACCCGGATTCACCGAGATGCGCACGCTACAGGAGTTGCAGTAGGGTCGATCTCACAAACGAGAACACCAACGAAACAGAGCTATCGTCTGAGCCACCCAAACAGCGACCACCCACGACCACTCTCTTCTGTCTCGTCTCTCGTATCGACCGCCGCTTCCAGTTCACGTCGCCGTTCACGCTCGGCTTCCAACTCCGCCTGTAATCGTTCGTTCTCTTCGAGAGTCACTTCGAGATGACTCCGCAGGTCTTTGAGCCGTTCAATGTGGTCGGCGTCGCGAGCTGCGGCTGTCTTTGCACCGTCGGTTGGCGTGGCCGATGGTGGGTCGTGTGGCGTCTGGTGGTCCGCACGTCCAGTTCCATCTTGGGTGGTGTCTGTGCGCGATGTTGAACGAGGTGCTGCAGTCGATCTCTGTGAAGGCTTATAGAAATCCGACGTACCTGAGACCGACCGCTCAATGGTCTTTTCTCCGTACGTCGACCCATCGGCGAAATGAACGTCATCCCATTTCTTGCGATACAATCCTGAGTCACAGAAGAGTCGGTCGATCTGTGCTGCGTCGCCACCTGTCCAAAACGCCAGGATCGAACACAGTGCCATGTCTGCTTCTGAGTGGCTGTCGTACGCGCTGGTGTCTCCTTTCCACAGTCGACTGAATTTCGGGCCGTTTGCTGCGTTCGATGCCCGTTCGACCACATCTTCGTCGGTGAGGGCGTTTCCTGGCGTGTCGGCAGCACTCGATTTCTGAGTCGCGCTGTCTGTGTTCAGTGGTTGTGTGCCGCGCTGGGTGTGTTGTGTCTCGAAGTACGCACTGTGGATTGCGGTGAGTTCGTCCGTTCGGTCGGCAACTGTCGTGGGCGTCTCGTCAACGTGGTCGCCAGTCACCGTGAAGAATCGCGCGTCTTCGTAGAGTTCGAGGTTTCCGGTTCGATTGCCACCAGGGGGGAGCGATCTACGGACGATGATGTGATAGCCCGTTCCTGACGGACTGACCTCTGTATACGACGTGAGCTGGTTGATGATCTCTGTGGCCCATTCGTCTGTCTCGCCCGTTTCGCGACTGCGGCATTTGTCGAGGTCAACACCGACATACGAGTCGTCGTCGCTGAACACGAAGCCAACACCGTCTGCCGCGTCGTCTGTTGCATACGCGAGCGCTTTGTTGAACGTCGTCCACGTCGCCGCATCGGTTGCAGAAGCGTAGCCGCCGTTCACCGATACTGGAACCTTCGTTTCAGCTCCACCACGTGTCTGTTTTCGCCATCCGACCCATTGCTCTCGTTTGAGGAGTTCGTCGGGAAGTGTGTCGCGTGCAGGAAGGGGCGGCGTCATCGGTATGCAATGGTCTCGGGGACACGTAGATAGCTATTTCGTGCTGCTACACCGCTGGGTCGATTCGCCTGCGTTCCTACACCTGTGTAGAAATAGAAATTCGTCAAGACACCCACTACAGCCCCATATTACAGGGGTGTACATCCACGACGATTTTCCGTAAGGGATGTAGTCAGCTGTGACTTGATTGGGTGTAGACACGCAGTGGGAGGCTACTACCTCGATGTGAGAATCGTACGCATCGATTCTTCGATTTCGGCGTCTGAGCCGCTCAAACATGAGCATCACAGTGAGAATCGGATCACCCCCCTTGTCGAAGGTCGCTTCTCATCCTCTGGTATTCGAGTATACGCGAGACGTCTATTCACCAGCACACCACACCGAACAGGTGGTGTATCACCGATTTTCTAATCCTCGATTGGCGTCGATTGACCGGAGTTGATGCCTGCTCATCGCTGGTCATCGTCGCGTCTCAAGCCGAGAGCCGAACGCACCGAACCCCCGTCTTTCGACTGCTTCGACCGGCTTTTCTTGTGTTCGTCTCGACTCGAAGAGGAGGTTCTGACGCCGGTGAGCTAACTAGAGTACGTGACGAAGCCGAGAGGGGTCAGCAGTTGCCAATGTGAGGTCTATTGTTGCGGGACAGACGGTGGGGTGTACTCCAATCGAAGCAGAGGTGTAGTGAGTCACAAAGCCGCAGGTAGCACGGCCACACTCTCACGAGACCATGGCACTGAAAAGGGATCTTGCTGCTGGTGACTACTGAACCGTCTTACGAGAAATCTTATTTCGGCACTGCCGTTTAATTATATTCAAGCGTGAGTTTCGTTCCTCGAGGATCAAACAGCCCAACCATGAGCAAGTTGGGTGGGGTAGTTCACTTGCTCACTAGATGTACTTTCTCAGCCTCATCGAGTTGTTGACTCACAGACACGGCTGGCAGACCCGCTCGACACCCTCTTCAAACGAAACTGACTCACCGCGCAACTTGCGCCATCCGTTCCGACCGGCAAAGCGACTCCGCGAGGAAGGAGACCGACCGCAAGTAGAGAGGACGTATGCTCGTCGCCGTGGGCTGGGTGCGGCCGGTCGACCGCCGACAACGCCGTCAACGCTGATTCCAGTCCCGAACGCGGGATAGTCCGTCACGAGGACGAGTGCAACGACGAACCCGCCGGTCCCAACTGCAACCGACGCCACATCGACGCCGAGTCGATACCGGTGTCCCGTCTTCGTCCGCGCGCATACTGCCCCACTCGCCGAGCGTAGTGATAACTGACGAGGTATCACAGCCATTCAGTTGCCACACCAGGCCGGGCGCGGTCGAGCGGCGTCCACAACGATAACTGACCGCTCGGTCACGAGGGCCGACGAAGTAGAGTCAGAAACCGGGGGTGACCCCGTCGTCGTTGCTTCGACGAAAGAAGCGTCACCGAGCAACGCTCCGACACCGAGGGACGTGGCGAACACGATCAGACCCGCACAGACGGCCGAGAGAGTTGCTGACCAGCGGTCGAGACGCCGGGCGCGGGTCGTCACCACCGGTATCGCGTAGCTCCGCCCTCGTGGCCACGCCACTGGAGACGACCCACTGCGTCAACGCCCACAGAGTGCGACCACCCGACAGCGGCAATGTCGACGCCGAACGGTCGGCGGACGTTCCGCATCGCGCGCGGCCGCGTCCCGGCGAAACGGCGGAGCCGAACCAGTCCGGTGCCTTCGAGAGGCCCGTTCGACACGGATTCGGAAAACCGAGCCGAGGCGTTCCCAGCGAGCGACAATCACGAAGTGAGTTGATACGGCCCGTGGGCGTACCACTACGTAGAGGTGAGAAAGATGATCGAAACGGCGACCGTCGTACTCCAGTGGGGTGGACACGGTCCGATGGGTCCCCACGGCGGCCACGGGGTCGCCGCGGGGGGCGCGACGGCCACCGGCGGCATGGGA
This sequence comes from Haloferax sulfurifontis ATCC BAA-897, assembly GCF_000337835.1. Taxonomy (GTDB): domain Archaea; phylum Halobacteriota; class Halobacteria; order Halobacteriales; family Haloferacaceae; genus Haloferax; species Haloferax denitrificans. Next base: position 113,303 of record NZ_AOLM01000027.1, read on the forward strand.
CTGTGGTGGCTCGCGGTCGGTCTCCTCCTCCTGGTCGTACTCGCAGGGGTGGGTCTCGCGTACGTCAGTCGCGCACGAGCGGGGAGTACCGAGACGAATCCTCCGAAAAAAGCCGACAGCGCCATGCAGGACCTCCGAACGCAGTACGCGCGCGGCGAAATCGACGACGAGGAGTTTACGAACCGAGCGGCCACGTTGAATCTGGAGTGGGGATAGACGGGGGTTCACGCAGAGAACCCGTCGAACGTATCAAAATCAGATACTTTGTGAAGTCGAAAAACTGATATCAGAGATCCGACATTCTGAGATTGTGTCTACTCTTCTATCTGTTTTCGCAGTGTCGATATGAGAAAAACAACTGGTTCAGATATCACATCCGTAGTCGCTTAAGAGGACAATACCTTCTGCTCAGAAACAGAATCACTCACAGAAACAGAAAGTAATCCAGCACTTCAGAGTAGACTTTGTAGTCCCGTAACAGAACGGTTTCCACTACTAATCCGAAGAAGTACAACTCTCTCATCAATTATTCATTTCCAATATGTTCGTAGTCGTATCTGTCTTGGGCGGTGTTTTCATCAGCACCCAGTTAGTTTCAGACACGACCGCGACGGCCGAGTCCGCTCGGCGGAGAGACCCACAAAACGGCGGACGACGCCGTCACCGATCGAACGCGTCCGAGCGGTCGAGGAGCTCCGAGACCGACCGTCCGGCGGATTCGACGACGTCGAGCGTCACGCGTCTGGCCTCGTACGGTTCGACGATCGCGCCGGGGCCGCCGACGGTCAGCCGTTCGGTGCCGTCGTCGACGGTGAACGAGTTCTCGATGGGAATCGAGTTCGTCGTCGGTTTCACGAGCCCCTGTGTGATGTCGGTAATCGTCCCGGTGCGCGTTTCGAACGCCTCGTTCGAGTCCGCCGGTCTGAGTTCGAGCTCCGCGACGAGCGTGTAGCCGCGTTTCTGATACCGGGTCGCCGCGAAGATGGCGTGTCGGAAGCGGTCGTACGTCGCCGGAAGCTCGTCGGGTTCGTGGAGGTAAATCTCCTCGGCGAGCGGCCAGTAGTTGCCGAGGAACGACCCCACGAGCGCGGGCGACAGGCGGTCTTCGGTGAAGCTGATCGCCTGGTGGTTCGACCCCCGACCCATGACGAACTCCGGCGGGGAAAACAGCCCGTGAGTCCGGTCGACGCAGACGAGCATCGGACCGCCGTCGGCCCAGTAGCGGACGACACTGCCGAGTCCCTGCAACGCCGACTCGGAGACGGCGTCGTCCCCGTGGCCGTTGGCGAGGACGAGCGTGAGCACCCCGCGGTCGACGGCGGCCGCCAGCTCGGACGCGAGGTCCGGAAGCAACGACGCCGGCACCGACACGTTGACCTCGTTTTCGGCCTGCTGTACCAGCGATGCGATGCGCTTTTTGACGGTGGACTTGGATTTGATGACCTCGTAGCGACGGTCCTCGCCGGGGTCGGGGTTGTGAATGGCTTCGAGTTGCGTTTCGAGTGAGGACAACTGGTTCGAGAGCTGTCTGACGACGACCGCCGGGTCGACGGCGCGAATCGTCGTCGGCGTCTCGTGGTCGTTGACCTCGACGAGTCCGCGGTCCTCGAACTCCCCGAGGACGTTGTAGACGTAGCGCTTGGACACGCCGGCGCGCTGGGCGAGGTCGCTCGCTTTCGCCTCGCCCTGTTCCAAGAGCGCGACGTACGTGTCGACCTCCTTGTCGGAGAAGCCGAACGCCTTCAGCCGTTCGCGAACGCTTGGTTCATCGATGGTCACTACCCCGCCTTTCGGGACGAGCGATAATTGAACTGTTCGTTGGTGACAGGACTACGAGCGACGCGGCCGGCGGCGATGGTTCGACGGGGGCGGTTCGAACGGCCCCGCGAGGGGGGCTACTCTTCGGTGTCGTAGGACTCGCCGACCGCCGACGGCACGCGCGTGTAGCCGACGCCGACGAGGACGACGAGGACGGCGACGTAGGGGAACAGCCCGGTGATGCTCCCCGGAAGCGAGATGCCGATGGTCTGCAGTTGAATCTGGAGCATGTCCATCGCCCCGAACAGGAGCGACGCGCCGTAGGTCCCGAGCGGGTTGTAGTTGCCGAAGAGGTACGCGACGATGGCGATCCAGCCGCGGCCGTCGACCATCGTCACGCCGGTGCCGGTGAACCCGCTCCCGATGCCGATAGACAGGACCGCGCCGCCCAGGCCGGCCATGACGCCGGAGAAGATGACCGTCGCGTAGCGGACGCGGTTGACGTCGATGCCGGCGGTGTCGAGCGCCTCGGGGTTCTCGCCGGCCGCCTGGACCCAGTAGCCGTAGCGCGTCCGAAACAGGACGACCCAGGCCGCGACGGCGACAACGATGGTCAGCAAGACGAGCGGCGAGGCGTCGAAGAACAGCCGTCCGAGGACCGGAATCTCGGCGAGGACGGGCACGGAAACCGCGTCGATGTTCGGGAGCGAGGGGCTGGAGACGCCGCCCCACAGCACGGTGGCGGCGAACGGCCCGAAGCCGAGCCCGATGAACCAGACGGCGAGGCCGGCGACGATCTGGTTGGCCTCGTACCGAATCAACAGGACGGCGAACAGCGTCGCCAGCACGCCGGAGACGAGCGCGACCGCGACGAAGGCAACCCAGAGGTGTGCCTGCGTGATACCTTCGCCGCCCGCGAGGAGCCAGGCGACCGCGGCACCGACGAGCGCGCCGAATATCATGAACCCCTCAAGCCCGATGTTGAACACGCCGCTTTTCTCCGCGTACAGGCCGCCGATGGCCGCGAGCGCGATGGGCGTCGCCGCCTGTAAGGCGCGTTCGAGCGCGCCGACCGTCACGAGGTCCGACCCCGGGAGGTCGGTGAAAAGCAGGAGCGCGATGACGGCGACGAGCCCCCCGAGGACGCCCAACAGCGCCCGGCGGTCGTCGACGAGCGCGCGAGCGGTGCTCATTCGCGGTCACCCCCGAGCGAGGTGTACCGTCCCGCCGCGCGGAACAGCTCCGGCGCGGCGACGAACAGGACGATGAGCCCGATGACGCCGTCGACGAGTTCGCTCGGCACGTCGAGCGTGAAGCCGATGTACTGGCCGCCGGCGTCGAGGCCGCCGAACAGCAGGCCGGCGGGAATCACGCCGAGCGGGTTGTTCGCCGCGAGGAGGCTCACGGCGATGGCATCGAAGCCGAACGTGGGGAACGTGCTGGGGTCGCTGTAGTAGCCGAGAATCATGATCGCGAAGAGCGCGCCGGCGAGACCGGCGATCATCCCGGAGATGGTCATCGTCCGGACGATCATCCGCTTGGGGTCGACGCCGGAGTACTTGGCGGCGGGCTCCTGGTAGCCGCTCGTGACGAGGTCGTAGCCGAAGCCGGTCCGGTCCATCACCAGATAGACGACGGCGACCGTCAGGAGCGCCACCCCGAGGCCGAGGATGGAAAACGACGGGCTCTCGAAGACGAGCCCGGGAAGCCCGACGTAGTCGGGGAACTGTTCGGTGTTCGGCGCGGCGGCACCCTCCGGGCGGAGGTACGCGTCGAGCAGGAAGTAGACGACGCCCGAGGCGATGAAGTTCAGCATGATGGTCGTGATGACCTCGTTCGCGCCGGCGTACGCCTTCATCATCCCCGGGAGCGCCCCGTACGCGCCGCCGGCCGCCAGCGCCAACAGCGCGGCCAGCGCCATCAGCGGAATCGCGGAAATAGACGAGTTCGGGAGCAACGGCGCGGCGAACAGGATACCGAGGGTGGCCGCGAAGCCGCCGACGACGAACTGGCCCTGCACGCCGATGTTGAACACGCCCGCGCGGAACGCGACCGCGACCGCGACGCCCGTCAGAATCAGCATCGACGACTGCCGGAGCATGAACGCGAGGTTCGAGGCGTTCCCGACCGCGCCGTAGACGAGCGACGAGACGAACTCGACGGCGTCGTACCCCGAGGCGGCGACGATGACCGCGCCGATGAGCAACGCGAGCGCGGTGGCGACGAGCGCGATGACGACGCGTTCGAGCACCGACGCGTCGAGCATGTGGTCGGCGATGCGGTCCGCGAGAGACCGGACGCCGGTCGCGGCGTCGCTCACGCGTCGCCCTCCACGCCGCTCGCCGCGCGTTCGGTGCCGTCCCGAGCCCGCCCGGCCATCAGTAAGCCGAGTTCCTCTTCGGTCACGTCGTCGGGGTCGACGGTGTCGACGACCGACCCCTCGTACATGACCGCCGTGCGGTCCGAGAGCTTCTGGACCTCGTCGAGTTTCGACGAGACGAGGAGGATGGCGACACCCTCCTCCCGCATGTCCTGGAACCGCTGGTGGATGAACTCTATCAAGCCGATGTCGACGCCGCGGGTCGGGTGGGCGGCGACGAGCACCGACGGGTCGCGTTCGAGCTCGCGGCCGACGATGAACTTCTGTTGGTTCCCGCCCGAGAGCGATTTCGCGGTCGCCTCGGGGTTCCGCGGGCGCACGTCGTACTCGTCGATGATCTCGTCGGCGTGGTCGCCGATTCGCCCCCAGTCGAGAAACAGGCCGTCGGAGAAGGCGTCCATCGTCTGGTTGCTCAAAAGCGCGTTCCTGACGAGCGTGTAGTCCTGGACGAGGCCCTCTTCGAGCCGGTCGCCGGGGACGTACGAGATGCCGTCTTCGATGCGGCGGCGGCGAGACAGCTCGGTGATGTCGCGCCCCTGAAGCGAGACCGTGCCCCGCTCCGGGGTTCGCATCCCGGTGATGGCCTCGATGAGCTCCTGTTGGCCGTTGCCCTCGACGCCGGCGATGCCGAGAATCTCACCTTCCCGCACGGTGAGGCTCACGTCGCGGACCTGTTCGAGCCCGCGCTCGTCGCGGACGGTCACGCCGTCGACGGTGAGCGCGACCTCGCCGGGCGTTCGGTCCGCCGAGTCGACGTCGAAAAGCACCTCGCGGCCGACCATCATGCGGGCGAGTTCGTTCTGCGAGGTCGCCGAGGCGTCGACCGTCCCGACGGCGCTCCCGTCCCGAAGGACGGTGATGTCGTCGGCGGCGTGCATCGCCTCGTCCAGCTTGTGGGTGATGAAGATGAGCGACCGCCCGTCGGCGGTGAGCGCCTCCATCACGTCGAACAGCCCCTCGACCTCTTGGGGCGTCAACACGGCCGTCGGCTCGTCGAGGATGAGCGTGTCGGCGCCCCGATAGAGGCTCTTGACGATTTCGACGTGCTGTTGGATGCCGAGCCCGAGCTCCTCGATTGGCGTGTCGAGATGCTCGTCGACGGAGAAGCCGTAGGTATCGCAGATTTCGGTGATGCGACGGCGGGCCGCCTGCTCGTCGACGAGTCCCCGAGTCGAGGGCTCGTGACCGAGCACGACGTTCTGGAGGACGGTCATGTTGTCGACGAGCTGGAAGTGCTGGTGAATCATCCCGATGCCCGCCGCGATGGCGTCTCTGGGCGAGTCGAACGAGCGGGGCTCGCCGTCGACGGCGATAGTCCCCTCGTTCGGGTCGTACAGGCCGTACAGGACGTTCATCAGGGTCGTCTTGCCCGCGCCGTTCTCCCCGATGACGGCGTGAATCGACCCGCGGTCGAGCGCGAGGTCGACGCTGTCGTTGGCGACGACGTCGCCGAAGCGCTTCGTGATGTCCGTGAGCTGAACTGCTGGTGCGGTCGTGTCTGTCATGGGTTGGAGTCTACGCTGTCAGTAAAAACCCTGCGAGGTGGTGCCATGGCGGCGTCGCTAGCAACCGCTGGCGCTACACGGCACGGTGACGTCGCCGTTGATGATGGCTTCTCTCGCCGCTTCGAGGTTCTCCGTGACCACGTCCGGAAGCTCGCCGCCGACCGCCTGCCCTAAGACGACGCGGACGGCCTCCTCTTCGAGACCGAGGATGTTCGCGCCCTGCACCGCCGACCAGTTGTCCTGAACGGTGGCCTCCGCGACCTCGTAGGTCCCCTCGTTGATGTACTTCACCGCAGAGCCCATGATGACGTCCTCGTACTCGGGGAGCGTGACGGACTGGTCCGCGTCGACGCCGATGGCGAAGCGGTTCGCGTCCTGCGCCGCCTGGAACACGCCCTGTCCCGCCGCCGCCGCGGCGTGGTAGACGATGTCCGCGCCGGCGTCGTACTGCGAGGTTGCGATGTTGTTGGCGGTCTGCGTGTCGGTGTAGTTCCCGATGTAGCCGACGGTGACGTCGACGTTCTCGTCGACCCACTCGACGCCCGCCCGGTAGGAGCGCTCGAAGGCGTTGATGAGCGAGCCGTCGACGCCGCCGACGAACCCGACGGTGGACGTCTCGGGGTCGAGCGAGTTCCCCTCGTAGGAGAGTTCGCGGGTCGTCATCGTCCCCGCCAGCACGCCCGCCTGGAACGACATCTGGTGGTTCGCCCACGTGTAGCCAGCGACGTTCGGCTGGTCGATGGAGTCGTTTATCAGCATCCAGTTCTGGTCCGGATACGCCTCGGCGTTCGTCTGGAGCGCCTGCGTGTGGTTGTAGCTGACGAGCACGACGAGGTCGTAGTCGGGGTTCGTGCTCTCGGCGAGCCGAGACTGAACCGTCTGGTAGTTCGACTGGTTCGTCTCCTCGACCTGCTGAATCTCGATGTCGTACTCCTCGGCCGCCGTCTGAAGCCCCTGAAGCGCGAGGTCGTTGAACGCTTGGTCGCCGAAACCGGCCGGACTGGAGACGATAGCGACGTTCGTCGTCTCGCCGTCCGACCCGCCGCTTTCGGTCGTCTCGCCGCTGGTCTCCGAGTCGTCGCCGCCGCCGTCGTCCGCGGCGGCTGTCGTGGTCTCTTCGGAGTCGTCCCCCGAGAGACAGCCCGCGACCCCTGCTATCGCCGCGAGGCTGATTCCCGATTTGAGAACGTCGCGGCGCTCGACGCCGCGTCGCGTTTCCCGAGTCCCTGTCTCGTCTGCCGAATCGCCTGCACCAGTGTCCCTTGTTGTCATTGTGTTGCCTCAGACTCACTCAATCCTGAGTAACATAAATAATTATGCGCTATTTTCGCATGGTAAACGGGTGAGACGAAAGTGTGAGATATTCGTTTATCGCACGTCCGCCCGTAAACGGACGAGGGTCGTACAGACCCGGACGCGCACGGGACCGTTCGGCGTCCGCTCGACCTAGTTTCCGAACGCGACTGGGCGACAATTCACCGAATCGTCAATTTAGACCGGGGGATTAATGACAATCACACGCAAAAGATTCGGAGATGACCTACGAGAACCTCGATTCCGACCTCATCAACGCGCTCCTCGAAGACGGGCGGCGCAGTCTCCGGAGCCTCGCCGAAGAACTCGACGTGTCGGTGACGACCGTCTCGAACCACCTGCGAGACCTCGAAGACGAGGGAATCATCGAGGGCTACACGCCCCGGGTCGACTACGACGCGCTGGGCTACGACGTGACCGCGGTCATGCACCTCAAAGTAGAGGGGAGCGCCCTCTCGGAGGTCACCGAACTGCTCGCCGACGAGCCGCAGATGGTCTCGGTGTACGAAGTCACCGGTGACTACGACGTGCTCGCGGTCGGGAAGTTCAGGAACACCGACGACATGAACCGCCAGATCAAGGCGCTGTTGAGCGAGGCCCCGATTCGGGAGTCGAACACGAGCGTCGTCCTCAACGCGGTCTCCGAAAACGAGCAGTTCAGACTCGGCGACGAGGACGCCTGAGGCGGCTCAGTCGACGCGGAACTCGAACCGCGCACCGCCTTCGGACCCCTCCGAGACCGTCACCTCCCAGCCGTGTGTGGCCGCGACCTGCGAGACGATGTTCAGGCCGAAGCCGGTCCCCTGCGGCGACGTGGTGTAGCCGGCTTCGAACACGGTGTCGCGGTCCTCCGGAGGGATTCCCACGCCGTCGTCTTCGACGAAGAACCCGCGGTCGGTCTCGCCGACAGTGACGGTCACACCGCCGTCGGCGGAACCGCGTTCGGCGGCGTCACCAGACGCGGTCCGGTTGCCCGTCGAGCCGTGCTCGACGGCGTCGTCGGACTCCGTCCGGCGGCCTGTAGAACCGTGTTCCACAGCGTTCCGAAACAGGTTTTCGAGGAGTTGCTGGAGTTGGTCGCGGTCAGCGTCGACGACGGTGTCGGTCTCGACGGCCAACGTCGCGCCGTCGGTCACCACGTTCTGCCAGCACGTCCGCGCGAGGTCGGACAGCGCGACCGGTTCGACCGTCATGGCGTCGTCGCCGTCTCGGGCGAGCACGAGCAGGTCGCTGATGAGGTCGTCCATGCGGTCCAGCGCGCGGTCGATATCGTCGATGTGATGGCTGTCGCAGTCGTCTCCGAGGAGTTCGAGCCGGCCCACCGCGACCTGCAGTGGGTTGCGGAGGTCGTGACTCACGACGCTCGTAAAGCGGTCGAGTCGCTCGTTCTGCTCGACGAGTTCGGCCTCGCGCGCCTTCTGCTCGCTGATGTCGCGAATCATCGCGACGAACAGGTCCTCCCCGGCGAGGTTGAGCTGGATGAGGTGCACCTCGGTGGGGAACGTCGTGCCGTCGCGGCGTTCGAGCGCGCCTTCGAACCGCTGTGGCTCGTTCGTCGGGAGGTCCGCCCAGAACGACTCCGAGCGGTCCCGTTCGGAAGAGGGGTCGAGGTCCCAGACGGTCTTGCCGACGAGTTCCGACTCGCTGTAACCCAGTTCCTCGCACATCCGCTGGTTCACGTCTTGGATGGTGCCGTCGTCTTCGTGGACGACGACGAGGTCCGGCGAGTGTTCGAACAGGGCTTCGAGTCGCGCGGTGTTCGAACGCAAGAGCTCCTCGTAGGTCTTCCGCGGCGTGATGTCGTCTTGGAAGCCGACGAAGAACTCGACCGCGCCGTCGTCGTCGAAGATGGGCGCGACGCGCACGCGGTTCCAGAACTCGGTGCCGTCCTTGCGGTAGTTCAGTAGCTCGGTCGTCACGGGCCTGCGCTCTTCGACCGCCGACCGGAGTTCGGCGACGGCCGCCTCGTCCGTCCGCTCGCCCTGCAGGAACCGACAGTTCCGCCCCATCACCTCCTCGATTCGGTAGCCCGTGAGGTCGGCGAACTGCTCGTTGGCGTAGACGATGGGGTTGTCCGCCGCGTGGGGGTCGGTGAGGACGATTCCGACGGGCGCTTCGTCCATCGCTCGTTCCCTGACCGACAGGCGCGTCTCGAGCGTCTCGCTCCGCGGCGTCCGAGCGGTCCGGGTGCGCTCGACGGCGTTCTCGATACGGGTGGCCAGGAGTCGGTACTGGGTCGCGTCGTCGCCCTTCCGGAGGTACTCGGTCGCGCCCGCGGAGAACGCCTCGTCCGCGACCTCCTCGCGGCCCCGCTCGGTAAAGAGAATAAACGGCAGGTCGGGGAACTCGTCGCGGACCCGCGACAACACGTCGAAGCCGTCGAGGTCGGGCATGTCGTAGTCGCAGACGACGCAGTCGAACGCCGCGTCGCCGCTCCGAATCCGGTCGAGCGCGGCCCGCGGGTCCGACTCGGTATGGACCGTAAGTCGCCCGCACTCGCGTTCCAGTTGCGCCGCGGCGCGCGCCGCGAAGTCGCGGTCGTCTTCGACGTAGAGAACGTCGATAGACGCCGACACCGAGAGCGAACGCGACGCGTCACGAGACGGGTCCATACGCGGCGGAACATGACGCCACGAGACTATAATGGTGATGCTAAACGAAGACGTGCCGCAGTCACGGCCGCGTCAGAATCCCGTCTGACGAGATTCCGTCAAGCGAGACGTGCGCGTCGGTACGACGAGAGCCGCGCGCCCGTCGGTACGGGACCGCGCACTACTGGTTCGCGCGCTTGCGAGTCCGGCGACGGGGGAACGCGGATTCGGGAGGCGAACGCGGGAACAATAAAAACGCATCGAGTGGTTCGTAACCAGAGCCCTTATAATTTTGAATCCGCTTTCAAACGGTGATGACAACTCCCGACGAATCCGAACCCAACACGCCATCGCGGCTCGCCCGCGCCCTCTTCGCGAGCGGCCTCGCCGTCCTGGCGATTCGCAACCTGACCGACCTCGACGGCCGCATCGCCTACGCGGAGGCGAAGGGCGTCCCCGAGGCGGACCGCCTCGTCCCCGCCGCGAGCGGCCTGCTCCTCGGTGGGAGTATCGGCATCGGCCTCTGGAAGCTCCCCAAGCTCGCCTCCGCGAGCGTCGCGGCGTTCTTCGCCGGCGTCACGCCGACGATGCACGACTTCTGGGCCGTCGACGACGACGCCCGCGACGAGGAACTCACGTCGTTCCTCCAGAACCTGACGCTGTTCGGCGCGGCGCTCGCGTTCTTCAAGCGCGCCTCGGACGAGTAACGACGGACCGACACACAACCCCTGTTCTGCGGTCACACATCGATTGCGTCATCGCCCCTCGCTTCAGCCTCGCGTCTGAGCGTGTAGAGATTGAGCAGTCCGACGATGACCCACCCGGCCGCGATGAGCGGTGAGTCGTCGACGAGCCAGTACACCGCATAGAAGAACGCGGCGAGGACGAGGAACTGTTGGAGGCGGGCGCGTCGAGACACGAGTCCAGAGACGCTCGCCACGGTCGTAGTTCTTGTTCGCGTCGGGGACACCCCACCGTTTCCAGTATATCGGCGGTGCCCCCGAGCATCACGTCAAGACGGGGGCGCGTCGTCGGCGTCGACCGGGCGATGGAAGCCGACGAAGAACTCGACCGCGCCGTCGTCGTCCCGAATCGGGCGAACGTCGAGGCGGTTCCGGAAGGGCTCGCCGTCGGCGTCGTAAGTGCGAATCTCCGTGGATATCAGCTCGCCGGCCTCGACGGCCGCCCGAATCTCGGCGACCGCCTCCGGGTCCGTCTCGGGACCGTAGAGGAACCGACAGTTGCGCCCCGTCACCGACTCGGCGTCGTAGCCCGTGAGCGTCTCGAACGCCTCGTTGAGATAGACGACGGGGTCGTCGGGTAGCGAGGGGTCGATGGCGGCGATGCCGACGTCGACGGCGTCGAGCACCCGGTCTTTCAGTTCGACTTCCGCCCGGAGCGTGTCGATTTCGGTGAGTTCCCGAACGATACAGACGTGTCCCCCGTCGTCCATCTGCGTCAGCACGAGGCGTTCCGGAACCGGCTCGCCGCCCTTGGTGAGGCCGGTCGAAAAACCCCGCCACGACCCCTCGGCTTCGAGTTGCGGGAGGATTTCGTCGTGGAACCGCCGGGCCTCGTCGTCCGGGTAGAGGATGGCCCAGTGTTCGCCGATGAGTTCGGTCCGGTCGCGGTCGTAGAGCGCGGCGTACGCCTCGTTGAGGTACTGGTAGACGCCGTCGCCGTCGATGATGCCGATTCCCTCCTCGGCCGATTCGATCGCGAGAAAGCCGCGTCGCATGTGCGTCTCGGCCCAGTACTTCTCGACGAGGTTCGAGACCTTGTTCGCCAAGACGGGATACTCCTCGGGACCGCCCTTCTGGAGGTACTCGTCGACGCCGGCGGAGATGGCGCGACTCGCGATCTCCTCGCTCCCCTTGCCGGTAAAGAGGACGAACGGGAGCTCGATGCCCCGCTCGCGCGCCGCCGTCAGGAGTTCGAGCCCGTCCATCCCCGGCATGTCGTAGTCGCTGACGATACAGTCGTACTCCCCGCCGACGAGTTCGTCGAGCGCCGACCCGGGGTCGGTGTGCGTCGCCGTCTCGACGTCGTCGAGTTCGCGTTCGAGAAAGGTCGCGGACAGCTCCACCATCGCCTCGTTATCGTCGACCAACAGGATTCGCATCGCACGTCGCTCCGCGCTGAACGGAGCGATACCGTGGAGTGGAGACACGTCCATACGTCTGTAGCGTCGCTTCAAGGCATAAAAACAGCTCGGGCGTCGGTCATCTGCGACGACCGAGCGACCCGGACGAGCCCAAGCCACTCGACTCGCTGTCGGAAGGCGAGCGAGCGGACGCCTGTATAGAATATATATTACTAGAGGACACCGACAGCAATAAACTATATGCGATGTGACACAGTTGACATCAACATATGGAAGTGGCCAGGAACGTCCGAGAGCTCGCGGCGGTTCTCGAACAGGTTACGGAGACGACCGGAGCGGTCTGCGAGCTCGAGTTGGCGAGCGGGAGGGACTCGGCCGTTGACGGTGCCGTGGCTTCGGTCACCGTCGAGTACGACCTCTCGTCGGAGTGCGCGGTCGACCCGGACCGGCTCTCCGTCTCGTCGCCGTCGGCGTCGGTCACAGATGGCCGGCTTCGGCTCGGACTCGACGTGGCGCTCGCACCCCCGGCGAGCGGCGACGCCGACCCGCAATCGGCGTCGGCCGGCCGCACCGCCGAGCGCGACTCCGGATCGACCAAGCCGACCGAACCGACCGAGCCGACGGTCGCCCGAGCCGACGGTTCCGGGACGCACGACGCGGCGGGTGGCGCCCCCGTCGGGGCCGGCGTGTCGCCACCGACGATGGAGTCCGCAATCTCGACGGGGAGCGACGGAACACCGAAGGGTGACCGACCTGCATCCGCGTCGAGGGGCGACGCCACCGAAGCCGAGACCGAGACGAGCGCGGACGCCAGCACGACGACGGAGCCGGCGGTGGACGCGGACGCAAAAGCGGACACGGATGCGGAGCCGGAGCCGGAGCGCGACGCGGTCCCGGCGCATCACGACCCGGTTCGGCTTCGGGAGGTCTACGAGACCTGCGAGACGTTCAAGGAGATGACCGCCGCTCTCGGGGTCGACGTGACCTCGCAGACGGTCCGCAACCAGATGATTCGACGCGGGATTCACGAGCCGGAGTCCTACGGACAGTCGACCGAGACGACGGCTTCGAGCGGGACAAGCGACGCGGGCGACGGGGCGCGGACACCGGAGCCGCGCGTCGCTGACGACGAGAGTTCGGCCGGGGCAGACCCGCCAGCCGAGGCGAGAGGCGAGGCGGCCGCCGACCCGACGGGGCCGGTTGACCTCCCGCCGCTTCCCGCGTCGGTGGCCTCGCTCGACTGCTCGACCGAAGACGTGTGTGCGGCCGTCGCGGGTGCGAAGACGCTGTACGAAGTCGAGCGCCGCCTCGGACTCGACCGCGCCGAGGTCCGCGACGTCCTGACTGCGCTCGACCTCCTCGACCTCGTCACCGGACGGATGGCCCGGCGCGACCGGTCGGCGGCGAGTCCCGCCGACGTTCGAACGCGAGTGCGCGCCGCGTTCGACGGAGAGTCCGAGTGAACCTTCCAAGTGAACCGGCCGGACGACCACCGGCGCGGCGGGAGGAGCGTCTCGTCCGCGACGGCCGACGCCGGAAGCGACGCCGAACTACCCCGAAAGACGACCGAATACCTCTGCTCGCAGAGTATGGCTGATATTTGATAGTTCTCGCTGTGCGGCCGTGACGCGCTCCGCAACTCGGCCGGAAGCGCGGTCACCGGCGTCAGTGAGTGCGCCCGAGAGGCACATTCAGTCGGGCTGACCAGCACGTTCGACACCCGGCCGCGTGCCGTCCGGAACCCACGAGCACGCGGTGCGGATACGGCTCGAACGGCACACGGCTCGAACGGCACGAAACCGGACACTGGCAGACGTTTCGCGTTGACCCATTCGGCCGCCGAGAACGTCCATCTCTCGTCGCTGTTCCCGAGGTCGTCGCAGAACGTCTCCCGTCCGTATTCGCCGGCCTCGGCGGCCGAGTGGTGAGTTCTGAGAACGAACTCCTGCATCGGTGACCGCCCGACCACGAAGCGGGACCCCGCACGCGACGCCGGACGCCTCTTCGGGAAACTCTCGGGTGAGCGCCGGTGTGTCTCCGTCCATCCGATTCAGCCGGGTCGGCGACCCTCTCTTCGAGGTTTTACATTCAGATGATAGTTTTATTGACCTATCGCGTTAGTAATACTTTTCGGGACGCGGCTTCCGACCGAGTATTGTGTTTTCGCGCACAGCGCCACGGACAGTTTTCACAGCCTCACTATTCACAGCCTCACTATAACGTAGGTACTAGCGTTATACTCTATCCGCGACACTCCCCCTAGTGCGTTGCTCTGCTTGGGGTCGGACGCGATGCGGCGCGGGGACTGATCGAGCGCCAACTGACAGAACTGCCCGCCGACGCCCACGTAGTCGCGGGTTCGCGGGGAAGACGCACGGACTCGCGGGAGTCTGTGTCGAATCTTTATCCGTGTGGGCGTCTAGCAGGGAGGTATGAACGGCCCGGACACCGCGGACGAAACGAGCTTCTATTTCGACTACGAGCTACAGGTCGATGCAACCCGCGACGCCGTAGCGAAGCTCGCTCGTGAGGTCCTCCAGTACGAGTGGGCCGACTACCTCCGCGCGTCGCCGCCGGCGGGCGCACACGCGTGGCACGCCCTCGACTCGGGGCGACCGTGGGGCCGCGTCACCCCCGCGGCGTGGGAGCGCGGCCGCGACAGCGGCTACGACCTCCACTTCGAGCACTACCCGACGCCGCGCGCCCTCCAGCGCGGGCAGTTCCGGCTCGAACTCCACCTCGAAGACGGCGTCCACGGCGACGCCGACTTCTCCGGCGACTCGCCGTACGCGGCGCTCCGCGAGCGGCTCGTCGCGGCGCTCGACGAGCTGCGCGACGAACACGACGACCTCCCGGCCGGCAAGTTCGGCACCGGGCGGACGCTCTGGCGGGTCGACTCCCGCTTCCTCGCGGGCGACACCGTCGCCTACTACGAGGCGCTCCGCGAGGCGCTGTCGGCGCACGACCCGTTCGTCGACGCCGTGGCGGCCGTTCTCGACGACGAACTGCCCGACGCCGACCCGTTCGAGCGCGACTGACGCGCCGGGGCGACCGCAGACTCGCGGGCCGCGTCGAATCACGCGAGTACCGACCGAGAGTGGTGCCGCACCCGAGAGGGGCGCGTCCGGTTCCCCCGACTGCTGTCTTTAGGACGCGCGGGTCCGTCAGAGCGACACCGACCGGTGTGAAGGCAACCACAACAGAAAGTGCACAATCCACCCGACAATACCACTATATAGTCACATTTGAACGATAATTCTCGATGACTGCGAAAGAATTATACTCGATACCGCCCGTTAGTGAAACGATGGCACAAGCAATCGAGGTCGCCCCGCACGTAATCACGGAGGGGTCGACCATCCGGCATTCGACGCTGTGTACGGAACAGACGGTGGTGGAGATCGAAGACGAGACCGTCCGGACGACGTACGACGACGAGGAGTTCGTCTACCCGCGCGAACAGCTCGCGGTCGACCTCTCGGTCGGTCGGTTCGAAGTCGTCTCCTGACCCCGCTTCGGGACGGCGCGGGCCGCCGTCTCGGTTTTCGTCGTCGCTCACGGTTCCCGTACTCGGGTCTTCCCGGCCCGCTCGCGGTCCCCGTTTTCGTCGCGCTCGACGGGTTCGCTTCTCGCCGGACGCTCCGCGAGCGCCCGCGCCGACACGCGTCTGAAACGCGGACAGTTCGACTGCCAGTACTATTTTTATCGCCCACGGAAATCTCCGGGCGTGTCCTCCGCAGACCCTCCGCGCTCGCCGGGTACGCTCGCCGTGAGCGCCAAAGAGACCGGCCAGTCGCTGTACGAACGGGCGTACAACACCCTGCTGACGGGGGTGGCGATTATGATTCCCATCGTCATCACACTGTACGTCCTGCGCGTCGGCATCGACTTCGTCAGAAACGCCCTCGAACCGTTCATCGAACTCCTGCGCTGGGCGGGCGTCATCAGCCGCTTCGAGAGCGTCGAGTTCATCAGCCTCCTCATCGACCTCGGCGTCTACTCGTTCGTCGTCGACTTCTTCACCGAGTTGGTGGCGCTACTCGTCCTCTTCGGCATCGTCGCGGTCGTGGGGACCGTCGGCCGCAACCAGTACGGCGAGAAAATCATCGGCGCGTTCGACCTCGTGATTTCGTCGATTCCGGGCGTCGGGACGGTGTACAAGAGCTTCCGCCGCATGGGCGACGTGGTCCTCGACGAGGGGGCCGACGAGTTCCAGGACGTGAAACTCGTCCAGTGTTTCGACGACGACGTGTACGTACTGGGCTTCCAGACGGGGGGTTCGCCCGCGACCATCGAGCAGTCGACCGGCCACGGCGAGATGGTCTCGATGTTCCTCCCGCTCGCGCCGAACCCCGTCACCGGCGGCCTGCTCACCTACATCCCCGCCGACGACGTGTACGACATCGACATGACCGTCGAGGAGGGCGTCCGGAGCATCCTCACGAGCGGCGTCGCCACCGACGAGGACTCGGACGCGCTGGGCGTGAACATGTCCGAACTCCGCGGCACCGAGCGGTTACAGGACATCCGCGAATCGATGATTACGACCGACCAGAAGCGGGACGACGACTGATCGCAGAGGAGTCGAACGGGGCGCGTCGCGTTTTCGAGGCCGTTCCCCGGCGGCTTACCGGCCGCTTCCCCCGAACTCGCTCGACAGGATACCGGGGAGGTCGGTCAGCCAACTGACGACCGCGCAGACGACCATCACGCCGACCGCGGCCATGTAGCCCCAGACGGTGACCGCGTCGAGCACGAAGTCGATAGCGACGAATCCCGAGAGGATGACGGCACCGCTGACGGCCGCCGCGACGACCACGACCAGCGCGCCGTACGCCCGTGTCGGATTGTCTACCATATCTGAGAGTGTAGATGCAGTAACATAAACGTGAACAACGCCCTCCAGCGACGAGAGCGACACCGGCCGTCCGACGACGACTCAACGGATTCCGCGCGGGAAAAGCGCGCGCTCGCGGGCGACTTCGGAGACCAGAATGTGGTCAGAAGCCTCGGTAGTGGTGGTGGGTCTACGGAAGGAACACCGAGACTTAATTATCCTGACCAGATGGTTATCTGTTAGGTGAGCCTAAATACGTATCGGAAATTATGGATATTCGCCGTTCACGCCGCCACGAGCGCCTACGACGACCTTCCAGTCGCGGCGACGCGCGCCGAATCCGGATACCGCGTCCGGACCGAGCGCACCGCGAGCGTCGGAACTCCGGGACCGACACGACCTGCGCCGACCGAGGTGTTTTTTATTGACACGTCCGATACCGGAGGTATGGTCCCCCAGTCACCGACGGGCATCGAACCGATTCCGAGCATCGAAGGCCGCCCCGTGTACACCGCCTCGGGCGAGCGATTGGGCGAGGCCGTCGACCTCTGTGTCGACCTCGACGACGACCGCGTGACCGCGCTTCTCGTCTCCGTCGAAGACCCGCCGGAGGAGTTGGAGGTCGGTCCGCGCGGCGTCCGGGTTCCGTTCGAGTCCGTGCGCGGGATGGCCGACATCGTCGTCTTGGCGGGCGACCCGGCGCTCGGGGCCGCCGACTGACCGCGGCGGCTCCGCGTTCGACCGACCGCGCCGCTAGGCATACGTTGATATAGTCCGGCCAACGACTGTACGGCGGGCAGTCGCGTTGGTCAGGATGTGGACAGCACGATTGCCCAGTTACGGCGACCCGTCCCGCCTGCTCGCCTCTGACAGGCGGTCGGCGCCCGCCCGTCCGAACGCGGGTTGTGAGCCTCGCAACCCGCACCGACGGGAAACTCGTCGTCGGTGAACTACTGTGTAGATACGTTGATACGAGTGGATAGAGTAAGCGAGTTGTGAGTTTCTACGAGTCGATTCACCAGTTCGTCGGCGAGCGCGAGACGCTCCGGTCGGTCAGCCACTACGAGGAGATGACGGTGCTCCTGACCGAGACGCGACTCGTCCAGATTCGACACGACGGCGCGCAGGCGACCCCCGACGAAGTGCGAGCGGTGCGGACGATACAGCTCAACCGGCCCGTCTTCGCCGACTGCTCCGTCGAACTCGAATCGGACCGGACGGTCGTCGGCTTCCGCGACGGCACCGGCGAGACGGTCCGGATGGTCGCGTTGCCCGCCCGCGACTTCGAGTTCGCGGCGACGCTGTCGGCCGTCGTCGGCGACGCGGAAGTCGACGCTCCGTTCGCCGGGGAGTGACCCGAGCGACCGCGGCGGGGGCGGCCGCGAGCCCGAGGGGGCGACGCGTCCGACATCGTGACAATCTATTTACTCGATACCGACGAACGGTCGAGTGACGTGGAACACACCGGTCGCTGTGCCTACGAGCACGTCTTCGACGCCGCCGACGAGACGGGCGCCGACGAGTCGCCGTCGGTGTGGCGGTGTCCGCACCCCGCGAGCGACGGCGCCGACCGCTGTCTGTTCCATCGCCCCGTCGAGGAAACGCGGCCCGCGGCCGTCACCGAGGCGCTCCGCGAGGCGGTCGAAGACGACGCGCGGCCCTCGGCGTTCGTCGGTGGGGCGTTCGAGCGCATCGACCTCGCGGGGGTAACGCCCGCGTCCGACGCGTCGCTGGACCTCCGCGGCGCGATGGTGAAAGCGGACATCGACCTCCGCGACGCGACGCTCGACGGCGCGCTCCGCCTCGACCGCGTCTCGGTCGGCGGCGCGGTGTGCATGCAACGTCTCGACGCGTCCGAGGCGGTCAGCTGTCGCCACCTGCAGGCCGGCGACCGCTGGGTGCTCTGCGAGGCGCGCTTCGGCGCGCGCTTCGACGCGACGGGCTTCAGCGCCGAGACGGTCGTGGCGACTGCGGCGCGCTTCGAGGGCGGGGCGACGTTCAGGAAGGGCGTCGTCGACGACGACGTGTCCGTCGCGGAGGCGTACTTCGGCGGGCCGGCGTGGTTCTCCCACACCCGACTGGACGGCCGCCTCGACCTCGGGAGCGCCACGTGCGACCATCGGCTCTCGCTGGCGCACTGTCGCGTCCGCGGGGACGTCGTCGCCGCGGCGGCGACCGTCGACGACGGCCTCTCGCTCGAACACCTGACGGTCGACGGCGGCGTCGACGCGACCCGACTCACGGTCGACGGCGGCATCGACGCGACGACCGCCGCCTTCGGCGACCGGGTCGACTGCACGGGACTCACCGCCCGCGGCGGGACCGTCGACTTCACCCACAGCGCGTTCGACGGCCCGGTCTACTTCGACAACGCGACGGTCGAGGGCCGGGCGCTCCGCTTCCGGAGCGCGCGGTTCGAGTCGGGGCCGGCGTCGTTCGTCCGCGCGACCGTCGACGGGGGGCTCGACCTCTCCGACGTGGTCTGTTCGGCCGAGTCGCCCGTCCGGTTGGTCGAAGCCGTCGTCGAAGAAAGCGTCGTCTGCGACCACGCGCGCTTCGGCGACGAGCTGTTCTGTTCGGGAGTCCGCGTCGCCCGCGACGTGGACCTCTCGGACTGCACCGTCGGAACGCTCACCTTCGGCGTCGAAATCGGCGGGCGGCTGGATTTCGCGTACGCGCACGTGACGGACGCCGCGGCGTTCGGCGACACCGTCGTCCACGGTCCCGCTCGGTTCACCAGCGCGCGGTTCGACGCGGACCCGACGCTCACCGAGGCGACCCTCGACGACACGGTCGCGGCCTACGACGTGACCGTCGAGCGCGCCGGCGGCCCGTGACGCGGCGTCGGGTCGGCCGCCGGCGGCGGGACGAAGCCCGCGGCGAACATTATATGTCGCGCGGGGGAATGGTCTGAGGTATGTCGAGTGACGGGCAGAACACCCTCATCGCCCTCTACCGACGGTACGTCGACGCCGACCCCGACGAGACGACCGTCTACGCGGGCTTCGCGCTGTTCTTTACGGCTATCGGACTGCTCGCCGTCGCGCTCGCGGCGGTGGTGTGGAGCGGCGGCATCCCGCCCGAGAACATCTTCAAGTACGAACTCCGCGAGGTCGCGGGCGTCACCGGCGCGCTCGGGATTCCCCTCCTCCTCGCCTCCGTCGTGGTCCTGCTCCCCTCGCGGTACCGGTTCCCGAAGCTCCTCGCGGGCGCGGGGCTGGTCGTCTGCGCGGTCGCCGTCGTCCAGTTCGTCGGCGCGTACCCCCACAACTGGAACGTCGCCGCGAGCGCCGACCGGAGCGGCCGCATCGTCGGCGTCTACTCGCTCGGCGCGGTGGCGGTCGTCGCCGCGAGCGGCACGTCGCTCGTCGGCTTCCAACTCGCCCGCGCGAGGACGAGCGGGCCCGCCGCGGGCGGGAACGACGCGGAGTCAGACGCGGCCGACGAGGAAGACGAGGAAGCCGTCGCCGCGCAGGTCCGCCGCGACATGGACGAGGCGCTGTCGGACAGCGAACTGTCGTGGGGCGGCGTCCGCAAGACCGAGACCACCCGCCTGAAGCTCGATACCTCCGCCGTCGACGACGTCGACCGCGCGAGCTTCGAGAACGCGAAGGCGACCGAGACGCGCGGCGGGGGCGTCGACGACGCGGTCGCCGGCCTGCAGGGCCTCCGCGGCGGGAAGCAAGACACGGCGGTCGGCGACAGCACGGACGACCAGACCGCCGCGCTGGCCGAGTTACGGAAGCAACAGCAGGCGGAAGCCGAACGCGAGGACTCCGAGGGACTGGTCGACCGGATTCGCGGACTGTTCTCCTGAGTCGGGTCGGGACGCCGGGCCGTCGGTTGGGAATCGACTCGGCGTCGTTCGGCGTTACATTCATCGACCGAACTGAACGTCAAGAGCGCATACAGATTTATGCGACAGCCCTGCGACGCGTGAGGTATGGCGAAAGGCCTTGACGTAGGAACCATGAACATCCTGTCCGCGAGTCAGGATGGGAGTGAGACCGTATTTGTCCAGCAACGAAACTCGTTCGTCGAAATCGACTACAGCGACATGGCGGAGCAGATGCTCTCGCGGAGCGACGTGCTCCACATCCGCAAGGACGACAAAGTGTACGTCGTCGGTGACGACGCGCTCAACTTCGCGAACATCTTCGGCAAGGAGACGCGACGGCCGATGCAACACGGCATCCTCTCCAGCGAGGAGTCCTCCGCGATTCCGATGATCAAGCTCATCATCGAGCAGGTCGTCGGCTCGCCCTCCCGGCCGAACGAGCGCCTGTTCTATTCGAGTCCCGCCGACCCCATCGACTCCGACCTCTCGACGCTGTATCACGACAAGACGCTCGAATCGATGCTCGGCGACATGGGCTACGACCCCGAACCCATCAACGAGGGGATGGCGGTCATCTACAGCGAACTCGCCGACAACAACTTCACCGGCCTCGGCGTCTCGTTCGGCGCGGGCATGACGAACATCTGTCTGGCGTACTACGCGGTGCCGGTCATGCAGTTCTCCATCGCCCGCGGCGGCGACTGGATCGACCAGCAGACCGCACAGGCCACCGGCACGGCCGTCGACAAGGTCACGTCCATCAAGGAAGACGACTTCCAGCTCGACTTCCGCACGGACGTCGGCGGCGTCGAGGGCGCGCTGTCGATTTACTACGAGAACCTCCTCGACTACGTCATCGAGAACATCGAACGCGAGGTCGACGAGGAGGACATCGAGGAGGGCCTCGACGTGCCCGTCGTCGTCACCGGCGGCACCTCCAGCCCCGACGGCTTCGAGGAGCTGTTCGAACACCACCTCGAAGACTCGACGATTCCGTTCTCGGTCAACGAGGTCCGGAGCATCGACCGCCCGCTGTACAGCGTCGCCCGCGGGTCGCTCGTCGCCGCCCGCTCCGAAGAGGAGTCCGACGGGAGCACCTCCGAGCCCGAACCGGAAGCCGAAGCCGCGCCGGAATCGAACTGAGCGCCGACGCTGACTGACGGACCGACCGGACAGTACGTCACGACCGAGGTCGACGCGCCGCCGGCGACGCGCGAGCGCGCGTCACTCGTCGCCCGCGCGGTCCCCGCGGTCGCCGTCCTCCCCGTTTTTCAGGTGCGAGTCACTGGGCTCGCGGTCGGTGGCTTCGTCGTCGGCCTCGTCGTCACCGGCATCAGCCGCGTCGGTAGTCGTGTCGCTGTCGTCCTCGTCGCTCTCTGTGTGGTCCTCGTCGTCCTCTGTGCCGACCTCGTTGCGCTCGGATTCGACCTCGGTGTCGCCGTCGGTCGACTCGCCGCCGTCGGCTCCGCCAGCACCGCCCGCGTTCCCGTCCCGCTCGCGCGCCTCGCGGAGCGCCCGCTCGTGGAAGCGGGCTATCGCGTCGTCCCACGACTCTCGGCTCGGCGCGTCGCGCTCGTGGACCGTCTCGACGCCGACGAAGCCGCATCGCTCGCAGTAGCGCGCCGCGCGGCCGTCGAACGAAAGCGTCGAGAGGGGCTGTGAACACCGCGGACAGGTCATGGCGTCTGCCGATGGTTCTCGCGGGGGTCGTATAGAACTACCCCGTCGGCGGCGCGTCCGAGTCTGGCTGTGACAGTGTACTAACAGAAGATTCACCACTGATGACGTGTCAAAGAGAGACGATGAAGGTCCTCTGCTTCGGCGTGGGGCAAGCGGGTGGAAACGTCCTCGACGCCCTCCTCCGGTACGAACAGCGCACGAACGCCGACTACGTCGTCGACGCGGTCGCGTACAACACTGCGTCGGCCGACCTCCGCGGCCTCGACCTCGTTCCCGAGGAGAACCGCATCCTCTTCGGCGCGGACGAGGTGAGCGGCCACGGCGTCGGCGCGGACAACGAGCTCGCCGCGGAGCTCGCCGAGCGCGACAGCCGACAGCTCCTGCGGGGCACCGACGGCGCGCCGACCTCCACGGCCGACGCCTTTCTCATCTTCGCTGGTCTCGGGGGCGGCACGGGGAGCGGCGCGGCCCCCGTGCTCGCAAAGCACCTCAACCGCGTCTACGAACAGCCCATCTACGGCGTCGGCATCCTCCCCGCCGCCGACGAGGGCGCGCTCTACTCGCGCAACGCCGCGCGGTCGCTCAAGGGGTTCGTGGACGTGACCGACCACGTGTTCGCGTTCGACAACGGCGCGTGGGCCGAAAGCGGCGAGGACGTCGCGGCGGCCCACGAGTCGATGAACGAGGAACTCGTGCGCCGCCTCGGCATCCTCTTGGCCTCGGGCGAAGTAGGCGAGTCGGGGTCGGTCGGCGAGAGCGTCGTCGACTCCTCGGAGGTCATCAACACCCTCCGCGGCGGCGGCATCTCGACTATCGGCTACGCGGCGAGCGAACTCCCCGAGAGCGACGGCGGCGGCGGATTCAGCATCTCGGGACTCTTGGGCGGGGGGTCGTCGTCGGCGGACGAACTCGACTCCATCAACCGCATCACGACCCAGACGCGGAAGGCGGTGCTCGGACGACTCACGCTCCCGTGCGACGTCGACTCCGCCTCTCGGGGACTGGTCGTCGTCAGCGGCCCGCCCGAGTGGCTCAACCGGAAGGCCATCGAGCGGAGTCGGACGTGGGTCGAAGAGCAGACCGGGAGCATGGAGGTCCGCGGCGGCGACTACCCGCTTCCGGAGTCGAACCACGTCGGCGTGCTCGTGCTCCTCGGCGACGTGTCGCGGAGCGACCGCGTGGCCGAGGTTCGGTCGACCGGCGTCGAGGCCGAGCGGGCTCGCCGCCAACGGGACGCCGACGCCGCCGCCAGCGAAGACAAAACGGAGGCCGTCGTCGACGACCGCCTCGATTCCCTGTTCTGAATCGGCGACACCGGCGGTCCGTCCAGCGTTCTTTCACCGGTCTCGACCGCCGTCCGCGCCCGGTGTGGTCTCGGGTCGGAGAAAGTGTCAAATACTCCCTCGGCGAACAGTCGGACGCGTGTCCGAGATTAGCATAGCGGCGACGCCGCGCATCCTCGCCTACGGTCCGCCACCGGCGGGTCCGATAGCGACAGAGCGCGACGTGGACGTCGAGTTCGTGAGGTCGAGTCGGGTGTTGTTCGAGCGATTGACCGAGGGGCCGGTGCATCTCGTCGTCTGCCTCCACGCCCCGCCGGCGTTCGACGGCGTCGAGGCGGTCAAAGGAATCCGCCGGTTCGACGCGACGGTTCCGGTGGTACTGGCGTCGCGGGTCCAAAACACGATGCTCAATCTACAGGCGATTCAGTCGCAGGTCACATGGAGCGTCGGTCTCGCGGGCGACGTGCCCGTCGAGGAGGCGCTGTCGGAACTCGTCGTCGACGCGAGCGAGTGGATAGAGCGACAGGTAGAGTAGCGAAATCGCGTCTGCCGAACCGCCCGAAGGCGAAGCTCACCCGGCGTCGAACCGCGGTCAGTCGTCGGTCGTCGGGAAGTCGAAACCCCCCCGCGAGGGGCCGCCGCGCTCGTCGGCGCAGTCCCCCGGAAACGACACCTGCGCTAGTTCGTTCTGCACTGCCCACAACCCCTCGAAGAGCCGGGCGAACTCGTCGTCCGCGTTGTCCGGGAGGTCGCGGGTGCATTCCCACAACAGTTCTTCAGCGCGGTCGATGTGCGTGGTGGCCCGGGCGAAGGCGTCTTCGGGACGACGGGGAGAGGAACGGTCCGCCATGTCCTGTGCTACGACACCGATGCGCATAGTCGTTTCAGTAGCTGTAACAAAGTTATAGTCGTTACACCACTGCCGGATTGTTCTCCAGACTGACAATCAGAATCATTTATATATTCGAAGCGATTGTGTTCAATTGGATGCAGTACCGTACAGAGTAACCCCTCGGACGCATCCACTGACCGAACTCATCCCCCTTCCCCCCCTTCCCCATTAGGTTCGGTCACCCTTCACGGGGCGCGCGACCAATCTTTGCGAGCGACAGCGATATTCACGACCGCCCGGAGAGTTACCGGTCGAGCGAACACGGTCGACTCGATCCCCAACCACAGAATAGTTTTAATTGTGAAATACTACGTGGGAGTGAAGAATGATGGACGCCAGAATTAATACTCGCACTTCCCATCGAAATCGCCATTTAATATTGAATATGTGGCCGATTAGAGCATAATTAAGTAAGTAACGAGATAATATAGATAAAAATATATTTATAAGATTATTTAATTTGATTCTATAATTTCTCATAATACAAGAATATTGTATGAGGCAAACACAACTGATGGTAGAAAGGCGTTCGGTCCGAAAACAGACCGTCAGTCAGAACCGCGGGCGTCGCAACTACTTGCCGAATCTGATGCCGTCTTCGACCAGTCGGAGATTTCGTTCTCGGTCGATGTGCGGTTTCAGCCACTCGTACTCCTCGATTTGGAGGATGAGGTCCGCCTGCAGGTTCCGCCACGCGATGGCGTAGATGGGCGACTGCCCCCACGCGCGGAGCTCGGGGATGAACTCGTCGTAGCGCTCGTAGTGGCCTTCCAGACGTTCGAGCGCGTCGACGACGTAGCCGGCGGCCTCGGATTCCGTGTCGGCGCCCTCGATGGCGCGGTTCAGCCGCGTTTCGAGCCCCTCGACGGCGCGTTGCATGTCCTGTGCCGCCGTGCCGTCCGCCTCTGGGAGCGAGTCGATGATGGGTTTCGGAACGCCGAGCGAGAGTGGTTCGACAGCCATGCCTCGAACTGGGTGGCAAGGCGGCAAAAAGGCGGCGACGGCCGCATCACGGCGCGGGCGGTTGTCGACACCGCGGACGCCGTCGAGACCGCGGGACTGAGCGGCGTCGCCGCTCCTCGCGAGAAACAGCGCGCCGGGGTGCCTCCGAAGGCCGTCCCGACCTCCGGTTGCGGCGCGTCGTTCTCTGTTAGGCGTCCGTCTCGTCGGTCCGCGCCCTGAGTTCGGACTCGACGAGAGCGTCGAAGTCGACGCCGTCGGCTCGGTACTGGTCGCGGTTGTCGAGGACGACCAGCCCCTTGTCGGTGATTTCGTACAGCCCGGAGTTCGGCGCGGGCCCGACGCGCGCCAACAGGCCGTAGTCCGCGAGAATCGGCAGTCGCGTGTTGATGTACGAGCGGTTCTTATCGAGGATATACGAGAGATTCACGGCGGTGTTTCGCCTCCTATCTGCGAGCGCCTCGAGGATGTCGAAGTCAGTTGGGACGGCCAACTTCATACACGGTTGTTCGTAGCCGCTGTTAAATAAACAACTTATGTGAACGGCCACCGAGCCGGGTTCGCGCGGCGGAGGGCGTCAGCGCGGCGGCCTCGAGCGGGTTACCGGTGTTCGAGCGCGTCGCGCGCGAGGCGCAAATCCTCGAGAATCCGCGTGTGTCGGTCGATTGCGTCGTCGATGTGGCGCTCCGTCACCGCCGTGTCGAACCCGGCGTCACGGTGGTACTGCGCCCGCAACAGATGCGATTCTAAGGCCCGCGAGGTCGAATCGCTCGCCGCCAACAGCGCATGGGTAATCGTCCAGTCTACCGCTCCCTCGTCGGGGAGGTCGTCGAACTCCGTTCGCCCCTTGTGTCGTTCTACCATCATTGCCCACGTTGGGCCGGGATGCTACTTAAAGTTATAGTGGCGAGATATTTCCGCCATACTCGGGTGCATAGAAAACCGGGGATAAATCCGATATAGCGGCGTTCAAAGGCTGATTAACCACCGCGACACGAATGGTCATTGGAATGTTATGTTTGTGATATCTACGGCGTGTCGGGCGGTTTTCGGGTCGCATCGGAGACTCCTCGCCGAACCGGGGTCGAACTACCGCTCTTCGACGTGGCGAATCTCGACGCCGACGCCGCGGGTGGACTCGACCAGTTCGCGGCCGCCCATCTCCGCGCGGCCGATGGCGAACGCCTTCGGCCCCTCGACGACGACCTCGTCGCCCGGGCGGATGTCCTCGTCGGCGTCGACGACGCCCGGCGCGAGCACCGAGCCGTGGGGGACGAAGCCGTCGATTTCGACCGTCTTCGTCGGCGCGTCGCTGTCGCGCCACACCTTCGCGCCTTCGAGGGTGAAAGAGAGCACGCCGTACTGCGGGACCATCGTCGCCAACTGCACGCCCGCGTCGTTCCACACCTGTAGCTTGGGGAACCGGCTCGTCATCTCCAGCTCCACGTCCGAAAAGAGCGCGTCGCCCGCGTCCGGGCCGAGTTGGTAGTCGGCGAGGGCCTTCACGACGTTGTGCTCGCGCTCCTCGCGGGTGAACTTGGGTTCGCCGTCGAGCGTCCGCATCAGGTTCCCGATGGACTCCGTCGTCGTCGGGTGTTCGGAGACGGTGAACTCCACGTCGAGGCCGAGGTCGTCGGCGACGCGCTCGACGATTTCCGTGTACGCGCCCGGCGGGACGTGCGCGACGATTCGCGGGTAGTCGTTGCGCTCCAGATAGCGCCGGAGCACCTCGGCGACGAACGACTTCTCGTCTTCCGACCAGTCGCCCGTGACGACCGAGTCGTAGTGCTGGGCGGGGTAGGTGAGTTCGAGTTCCTGCGGGACGACGCCGATGGGCGAGGTCATCGACACCATGTGCGCGCGGTACTGGACGGCCTCCTGGAACTGCCGGTGGCTCTGGGACTCGCTGTAGGGCTTTTTCGCCGAGCACGGCAGGAGCACGAGCGGGTTGTCGAAGCGGTTCCGATAGCGCTTGGTCACGCGGTCGGCGAACCGCTGAATCTCCACGCGGTCGATGGACTCCTCGGAGGCGGCGGTGAGCTCCGAGTCGCGGATGACGGGGACCCGCTCCTCCATGAAGTTGTACTGCTGGTCGAACCGGCGGAACAGGGCGGTCAGCCACTGGCCGTGGCGGGCCTGCCCCTCGACGTAGTCGCGGAGCCGACCGTCGCGGACGCGGCGTCGGACCCGCGCGAGTTCGGCGCGCAGGGCGTTGGCGTTGTGGTCGGCGGCGTCGGCGCGGGTGAACTCCGAGGCGGGCGTGCGGCAGGCCTCGCAGGCGCAGGGGAGTTCGTCGAGGTCTTCGAGGAAGTACTCGCCGTCGCTGGTGAGGTAGAAGCCCTCCAGCCCGCGGGCGCGAGCGAGCGTCTCGTCGACGAGGTCGACGCCGGCGTAGACGAGAAGCGAGACGTTCCGGGGCGTGGCGACGCCCGAGAGCATCAGCGCCGTGTCGGCGGGGAGGTTCTCCTTCGCCTCGATGACGTTGTCGCGGAAGGCGCGCGCGTGGCCGACGAAGCCCTGCGCGTCGGAGAGGACGTAGGCGTCAGCGCCGTAGTCGTCGGCCGTGTCGGCGGTGACGACGGCGGCCGAGGGGTAGTCCACGTCGGGGTAGTCCACGGCGAACGACTCGCGCACCTCGTCGGCGCTCCCGGCGGGGAGCGAGCGATGCGGGAGCACGGTCAGCACGTCGTCGGAGCCGTCGGGGAGCTCGCGCTCGGCCGCCCAGAGACTGCCGGCGTCCGCGAGCACGTCGTCCACGACCGCCGGCGTCGTCACCGAGTCGGAGAGCCGCAACTCCCCGATTCGGGCGGCGCCGTCGCGGGCGTGAACCTCGAAGTAATCGGTCATACCCGCTTTCGGCCCCCGATAGGCAATTAACTTGTCTTCTGCGGGCGCGGCCGGCGACCGAGACCGACCACTCGGCCTACACGACTTAGCCCCCGCCACCCCAAGGGGAGGTATGGACGCCTCCGACCCCACCGGCCCGTGGTCACGCGCCCGCGTCGACGACTTCCTCGCCGACGCGGCCGTCCCGGTCCGACTCTCGTGTCGCACCCCGGCGGACGACCTCTGGATGCTCTCTTTGTGGTACGAGTGGGACCCCGAGACGGCCGAACTCCGGTGTGCCACCGCGGCCGACGCCGACGTGGTGCGATTTCTCCGCGCCCACGACGACGTGGCGTTCGAAATCTCGACCAACGACCCGCCGTACCGGGGCGTCCGCGGCCGGGGAACCGCGACCGTCGAACCCGACGCGGAGAAGGCGGTCTTGCGGCGACTCATCACGCGCTATCTCGGCGACACCGACTCGGAACTGACCGAGCGACTGCTCTCGCCCGACCGCGACGAGGTCGTGATTCGGATTCGACCCGAGCGGATGCACACGTGGGACTACGCGTCGCGGATGAAGCAATCGAAATAACCCCAAGCGGGGGGCGTGCCGCGCGGGGGTGGCTTTTCTGGCCCGCGCGGCGTACGAAAAGAGGGTGCCTCTGTGTGGTGGTGGGCCGGTGCGTCGTCAGCGGGGTTACCGACGCCGGGCGGCGACGAGCGCCGCCGCGACGAGCGCGACGAGGGCCACGACGAGACCGAAGCCGGGCGCGTCGGTGGACGACTCGGTCGTCGTCTCCATCGGCTCGTCCCCCATCTCGGTCGCGGGTTCATCGGTCATCGTCTCAGTCGGTTCGTCCGTCATCGAGTCGGTCGTCGTCTCGGTCATCGTGCCTTCGACCGTGTAGTCGGCCGTGGTGACGACCGCGCCGCCGGCGGCGACGTAGGGACCGTCGTTTTCGCCCTCACTGGTCACGAAGTCGTAGACCTCGTTGCCGTTGGTGTCCATGTGCGCCATCGGGACGACGGTGCCGGACTCCTCGAACGGCGCGTCGAGGGTGATTTCGACGTTCTCGTGGGTGCCGGGTTCGAGGTACGCGGAAGTGCCGCGGACGCTCTCGAAGACCTGGCCCTCGGTGACGGTGCCGTCGTGGACCGTCACGAAGCCGCCGTCGTGGAGCGTGACGGACTCGACGGTGACGGTCGCGCCGTCGCCGGACTGGTCCATCGCGGTCACGACCGCGTTGACCGAGGTGTGGGCGCTGGCGACGACCGCGCCGCCGTCAGCGGTGTACGGGCCGTCCGCGTCGCCCTCGCTGGTCACGAAGTCGTAGGCCTCGTTGTCGTTGGTGTCCATGTGCGCCATGGGAGTGAGCACCTGTGAGGAGCGAATCGGCTCGTCGAGGGTGACTTCGACGTCCTCGTGGACGCCGGCGGGCAGGTACATCGAGGTGCCGACCACGCTGTCGAACACCGCGCCCCCCGACAGCGACGGGTCGTGAATCGTCACGAAGCCGCCCTGCGAGAGTTCGACTCGGTCGACCACGACGGTCGCGCCGTCCGACGACTTCGTCGTGTAGTCGACGCTGGCGGAGACGGTCGCGGTGCCGCTGTCGATGACGGCGCTCCCGTCAGCCGTGTACGGACCGTCGGCCTCGCCTTCCGACTCGGGGAAGGTGTACATTTCGTCGTCATCGGTGTCCATGTGCGCCATCGGGACGACGGTGGTCGTCTCGTTCAGCGGCGCGTCGAGGGTGACCCGCACGTCGCGGTGCAGACCGGGTTCGAGGTACATCGAGGTGCCGCGGATGCTCTCGAACACCGCGCCCTCGGTGACGGTGCCGTCGTGGACCGTCACGAAGCCGCCGTCGGGCAGGTACGCCGAGTCGACGACGACGGAGTAGCCGCCGGTGGCCTGCGCGGTGTAGTTCACGCTCGCGGTGTCCGAAGGCGTGGCCGTCGCGGTGTCGACGACGGCGCTCCCGTCAGCCGTGTACGGGCCGTCGGTCTCGCCCTCTGACTCGGGGAAGGTGTAGGTCTCGTCGCCGTCGGTGTCCATGTGCGCCATCGGGACGAGCGTCGTGTTCTCGGTCACGGGCGCGTCCAGCTCGACGCGGACGTTCTCGTGGACGCCGGCGGGCAGGTACGCGGAGGTGCCGCGGATGCTCTCGAACACCGCGCCCTCGGTGACCGTCGCGTCGTGAACCGTCACGAAGCCGCCCTGCGAGAGTTCGACGCGGTCGACCACGACCGAGTCGCCGGTCGTGGGCTGGTCGGACATCGAGACGGTCGCGCTCGCGTCGACCGTCGCGGTGTCGACGACGGCGCTCCCGTCGGCCGTGTACGGGCCGTCGGCCTCGCCGTTGGCCGCGACGAACGAGTAGACGCGGTCGCCGTCGGTGTCCATGTGGGGCATGGCGACGAACGTGCCGGACTCGTCGATTGGTTCGTCGAGGTGAACGGTCACGTCCTCGTGGGTGCCGGCCGAAAGGTACGCCGACGAGCCGACGACGCTCCCGAGGACGTTCCCGTCCGTGACGGAGGCGTCGTGAATCGTCACGAAGCCGCCCTCGGGGAGCGTGACGGAGTCGACCGTCACGGTCGTGCCGCCCGTCGCTTGGTTCTCGAAGGAGACGGCCGTGGTCTCCTGTTGTGCCGCGGCGGCCGCCGGGACGCCCCCGACGACCACTACGAGTGTCATCAGCACTGCGAGTGTGCGTCGCATGTCTCAGAGGGGGACGAATATTTAAAAGAAGATTTTCCGAACTGTCACCCAAATCTCTCCCCGATGTGTCCCCAGTCGCCCGATTTCGGCGGCCAGAAGCCTTATACAGGGATTGGGGAGCACCCCGTCTCAGGGGCGAACACGACGGCAGACTGCCGTCGGTTCGACCGGGCGACCCGCGACGCGAAGGCGGCGAATCGGGCCCGATGAGACGAGGTTAAATAGCGTTCGTCCACCAACTATCGCTATCGGATGTCCTACAGCTACACGGGCGACGCGCATCTCGGGCTCGCGGCGTCCTACCGCGCCGACGACGACCCCTTCCCCACGGACACGTCGCTTTCGTTCCCGCGGCGGAACCACCTGCGAGAGGACGTAGACCTCATCAAGCGCCTCCTGTTTCCCCGCTGTTGGAACGCGGGGCCGTGGGTCGCAGACGAGGAACTCCTCCGCGACGCCGTCGCCAACTTCGGCGCGCTCTGCTACTCCGGCATCGACCCCTACACGGACGAGGACCCCGAGCCAATCGTGGACGAGGTGGTCAGGCGACTCCCCGACATCCGCGAGACGCTGAAGAAAGACGTGGAGGCGGCGTACAAGGGCGACCCCGCCGCCCGCGGCTACGTCGAAATCATCCGGTCGTATCCGGGCGTGCAGGCGATTGTCGTCCACCGGGTCGCCCACGCTTTCTACGAGGCCGGCGCGCCCGCGTACGCCCGCGAACTCGCCGAGTACGCGAAGATGGAGTCGGGTATCGACATCCACCCCGGCGCGACCATCGGCGACTACTTCTTCGTCGACCACGGCACCGGCGTCGTCATCGGCGAGACGACGACCATCGGCGAGTGGGCGCGCATCTATCAGGACGTCACGCTCGGCGCGCTCCACTTCGAGGAGGACGAAGACGACGAACACTCGCTCAAGAAGGGGTACAAGCGCCACCCGGACATCGGCGACAGCGTCGTCATCGGCGCGGGGACCAAGGTGCTCGGCGCGGTCTCCGTCGGCGACCACGTGAGCATCGGCGCGAACTCGTGGGTCACCGAAGACGTGCCGGACCACACGAGCGTCTACATCTCCGAGCACCCGACTCACGAGCGGAAACACCGGAACTGAGCGGGCGGGGCGGAGAATCAGACGGGAACGGGAGCGCGCGGCGTTTTCAGTCGAACGTAATCCACGCGAGGAACGCGAGGCCGAGCGTCTCGAAGACGTGCAACAGCATCATCAGCCGCCACGCGATGACGGGCACGTCGGTGCTGAACCACCCCGAGAGCGTCGGGTCGAGGATGTACATGTAAAAGGCGAGCGCGTTCTCGGCGAGGAGGAACACCCCGAACACGAGGAGGCCGACGGCGTGTTTGGACCTGAAGGTCAGGTAGTTTCGGGCCCACACCGCCGACAGTGCGAGGAGCACGACGACGTTGACGCCCGAGGAGACCGTCGCGACGTCCACCCAGATACTCATTCGTTCTCCCCTTTCCCCGTCATCCTGATATACGCTTTCCCAAATCTTTCCATAATCACCGCGTCCCTGTCTCGCACGCTCAGTCCATCCGCTCGACGATCGTCTCGACGGTCTCCCAGTTGGCGCGACACCGCGGCGACGGGAGGTAGACCGCGCCGTAGTCGTCGCCGCTTCGCTGGACCACGTCGTTGTCCATGAGCACGTCGAGGTGGTGTCGGACGGTCTTGTAGTCGAGGTCGAGCGTCTCGGCCAACTGGTTGGCGTTTCTGGGCTGTTCCTCGACGGTCTTGAGGATGCGCACACGGTTTTCACCGCCGCGGGTTCCCGTGAGCACGTACCAGAGGACAGCCTCCATCGTGTTCGTTGATACGTCGGGTGAACCTAAGAGCATCGACCGGCAGACGCCGACGCGACCGGCTGGGGCAACGTCACTCGTCTGACAGTCCGGTGGAGTCGCCCTCCTCACGCCCGTCGTCTGACTCCTCGTCGGCCAATCGCTCGGAGACCGCCGACAGCGACTCCAACTCGACCGAGTCGGGCACGCGAGCGAGGGCCGACTCGGGCCAGTCGTCGTGCGCCAGCGTGAACGCCGCGTCGGGGTTCTCCTCGACCAGCCGCGAGACGCCGCGGGCGGCCTGCTCGTAGGCGTCGCGGTCGAGTCGCTCGGGGACCTCGGCGGTGAGCGGGTACGTCTCGGACAGCGCCCGCGGGAACGGACCGAACGGCGGGACGACGCGCCACGTCGCGTCGAAGTCGTCGCCGGAGGGGATACCGCCCTCGGTGAGGAGGACGTGCCCCTCGGCGGTCAGGCGGTCCATGCGGGCGTGGTGGCGGGCGACCTCGGGTCGGTGTGCGCTCTCGTTGGAGGCGTAGAAGAACGCGCCCTTCGAGGCGGGGTCCTCGCGTTCGAGCTGGTCGGCGTGGTCGAGGAGGGCCCGGTAGCCGTCGAGCATCGCCGGGTGCGAGCGGGCGCGCTCCTCGACGAGTTCCATGAGGTCGCCGTCGCGGATGGCCTGCTTGATGCGGCGGAGTTCGGCGAAGGTGACGTGGAGGTTGTGCTCGGCGAGCAGTTGCTCCTGTCGTTTCGACCCCGCGGCCCGGAGGTCGTCGGGCGAGTGCTCCGTGCAGATGGGGCAGGTACACGGGAGATACTCGAGGTCTTCGAGGTGTTCGGTCCCGCGAACCGTGAGATAACGGCCGTCGCGGGCGTAGAGGGCGTAGGCGGCGGAGTCGAACAGGTCACAGCCGAGCGCGACGGCGAGCGCGAGCATCATCGGGTGGCCCGCGCCGAACAGGTGGACCGGGGCGTCGACGCCGAGACCGCGTTTGGCGGCCGCGACGGCGTCGACCATGTCGTCGTAGCGGTAGGCGTTCATCATCGGCACGACCGCGCCGACGGGGAACACGTCGAGGTCGGTCGCGTCGGCGTGGCCGCCGGCCTCCTCGCGGAGATCCGGGTAGGTCGACCCCTGAACGGGCGCGTTGACGAGCATCTCGCCCGTGTCGGCCGCCTCGGCGTCGGCGAGAGCTTGCCTGGTGATTTCGAGGTCCGTCTCGGCCTGCTCGCGGGCCACGTCCGGCGGCGTCGGGATGTCGACCGGCGTGGCGATGTCGGTCCCGATGTCGCGCTGGAACTGCAGAATCTCCTCGGTCGTCGTGTCGATTTCGCCGTACTCGGCGAGCTGGAACGACCCCGAGTCGGTCATGATGGCCCCGTGGAAGTCGAGCATCTCGTGGAGGCCCACGTCCAGCGCCTCCTCGCGGAGGTGCTCGTTCGTCTTGATGATGTAGGAGTTGGTGATGAGGATGTCCGCGCCGAACTCGGATTCCAGTCGCGCGGGCGAAATCGTGTCGATGTTCGGGTTGACGACCGGCAGGAGCGCCGGCGTCTCGACGGTGACCCCCGCACGCGGGACCGAAAGGCGGCCGATGCGGCCGGCGAGGTCCCCGTCGCGGAGTTCGAAGTGGTCGCGCATGGAGTGGCGTTTCCCGAGCGCGGCGGTAAGGGTTGCGTTCGCGGGGCGGCCGGCCGCCGAAAAATGGACGCACGGATACATACCAGATTATTCCTTGATATGTTCTAGATAATATACACGAGAGGTATCAAACGTGATTTTTTGGGCGAACAGTTTACAAAGAGATTGGCTCAACCGAACAGTCAGATGTTAGCCGACTTATCGCCACTCGAAGTAACCGCGCTCGCCGTCGCCCTCGTCGGGCTCGTACCGGTTATCACGCAGTACAGAGACGAGACCAAACTGTTCGCCGCGGGCTACGTCCTGCTCGTCGTCGGGATGGTCGCGACGAACGTCGAGGCGCTGTTCCTCGGGTCGGTGCTCAACTTCGTCGAGCACGCGTTCGGCATCGGCCTCGCGGGAGTCACGTTCTTCGCGGCGGCGTACGTCCGCCGGAAAAACGTCATCAAAGGCGGTGAGGGCTCGTGATAATCGACGCGTTCTTCGACGCTATCGGAACCCTCGGGTTCATCGGCGCG
The DNA here is from genome assembly GCF_000337835.1 of Haloferax sulfurifontis ATCC BAA-897. GTDB lineage: Archaea > Halobacteriota > Halobacteria > Halobacteriales > Haloferacaceae > Haloferax > Haloferax denitrificans. The sequence continues at coordinate 147,961 of NZ_AOLM01000027.1, forward strand.
GCGGTGCTGGCGTGGCTCAACTACCGCGACACCGACGCGGAAGCGTCGTTCTGGCTGACGTACGCGTTCGCTTCCGTGCTGGCGATTCTGTGGATGGCCAGCCTCACGCTGGAAAAGGTCGGCATCTATCCCGAGGTGTTCGACCTCGCGAGTTCGCCGCTCATGACCGCCACGGTCGCCGTCTTCGCCATCGGCGGCACCGCGACGCTCGCCATCGTCGCGGACATGAAGGAGCTCGTCAGCGACGCCGAAGAACGGCGGCGCGAACTCGACGCGCTCACGACGGACCTCGAACGGCAGGCCGAGAGCTACGGCGACGCGATGCAGACGGCCGCCGACGGCGACCTCACCGTCCGCGTCGACGCCGAGAGCGACAACGACGCGATGCGTCGCATCGGCCGCGGGTTCAACGAAATGCTGGAGGCCATCGACTCGGTCATCGTCCAGATACAGACGTTCGCCGAGCAGGTCGACGACGAGAGCTCCGAGGTCACCGCGAGCGCGGACGCCGTGAAGACGACGAGCACGGACGTGGCCAACAGCATCGAAGAGATTTCGGCGGGCAACGAGACGCAACACCGGAACCTCAACGCCGCCGAGTCCGAACTGAGCAACCTCTCTGCGACCATCGAGGAGATCGCCTCGTCGTCCGAGGAAATCGCGCGGCAGTCCCAACAGACCGTCGGGCGCGCCAAGGAGAGCCAGGAGGCCGCCAGCTCGACCATCGAGAAGATGGAGCAGTTGGAGTCGCGGTCGACGGAGACCGTCACGGAGGTCGAAGACCTCCAGCAGTCGGTCACCCAGATCAGCGAGGTCGTCGACCTCATCGACGACATCGCCGAGAAGACGAGCATCCTCGCGCTCAACGCCTCCATCGAGGCGGCGGGCGCGGGCGACGCGGGCGAGGGGTTCGCCGTCGTCGCCAGCGAGGTGAAGACGCTCGCGGAGGAGACCGCCGAGGCGACCCAGGAGGTCGACTCGCTCATCGGCGACATCGAGCAGTCGACCGAGAACGTCGCCGAGGACACCTTCGAGACGCAGGCCGAGGTCGAAGCCAGCCGCGAGACCGTCGGCGAGACCGTCGACGTGCTCGAGGAAATCGTCCACAAAATCGAAGACAGCAACGACTCCATCCAGTCTATCAGTAGCGCCACCGACGAGCAGGCGCAGTCGACCCAAGAGGTCGTCACGATGATGGACGAGATAACGAACCTCAGCGACCGGACGGCGTCCGAGGCGCAGAACGTCTCCGCCGCGGCCGAAGAACAGACGGCGGCGACCCAGCAGATTGCGGCGTCGTCCTCGTCGCTGTCGGAGCGCGCACAACAGCTCAAATCGCTCGTCGCGCGGTTCGAATCCGGGCGCGCGGCCGGCGGCGCACCGGGCCGCGAAACCGCGACGCCCGCGGCTTCGGCCCCCAACCGGGCGATGCGGGCCGACGGCGGCGACGACGACCGCCCGAACTGACCGACGACAGACGACCGGCGCGCGAGCGAGCGCCCGACGAACGTTTTTCCGCCGGCTCGCGCGCCGAGAGGACGCGCCTACGCGCCGACGCCCCAGAAAAAGGCGATGCCGGCCACGGTGACGACCGACAGGAGCAACTGCAGGGGCGCGCCGACGCGGAGGAAGTCGGAGAACCTGTAGCCGCCGGGACCGTAGACGAACAGGTTCGTCTGGTAGCCGACCGGCGTCATGAACGCCGTCGACGCCGCGAACGTCACGGCGAGGACGAACGAGAACGCGTTGGCCCCGATTGATTGGGCGGCGCTGGCGGCGACCGGAATCATGAGCACGACGCTCGCGTTGTTCGAGATGACGCTCGTGAGCAACCCGGTCGCGAGGTAGAACACCCACAGGACGCCGATTGCGGGGAGGACCGTCGCCGTCGAGGCGACGGCGTCGCCGAGGAGCGCCGCGGCACCCGTCTGTTGGAGCGCGACGCCGAGCGGGATGACGCCCGCGAGCAGGAAGATGACGTTCCACTCGACCGATTTGTACAGTTCGTTCGGCTTGAGGACGCCGGTGAGAATCATCGCGACCACGCCACCGAGCGCCGAGACGACGATGGGGAGGACGTTGAACGCCGGGAGCGCGACGACCCCGGCGATGATGGCGATGGCGAACGGCGTCTTCTCGGTTCGGTAGTCGACGTCGTCGAACTCGTGGGCGACGATGAAGTCCTCGTTTTGGACGAGGCGCGTGAGGCTGTCGGGCGGGGCCTGCACGAGGAGCGTGTCGCCGACGCGGATGTCGATGTCCTCGAACCGGTCGCGGACGACCTTCCCGCGGGTCCGAAAGGCGAGCACGTTCGCGTCGTAGCGCTGTCGGAACGTCGAACTGGCGAGGCTCTCGCCGACGAGAAACGAGCCCGAGGGGACGACGACCTCGACCATGACCGGCTCTGCTTCGCCCGGGTGGAGGTCGCTCTCCGAGCGGGGGCCGCCGACGAACGTCAGCCCCTCCGAGCGCATGATTCGTTCGAGCGTCTCCCGGTTCGTGCGGAGCCGGAGCGTGTCGTTCTCGTGAATCTCCTTGCGGGCCAGCGGTTCGAGGAACTGCTCGCCGTAGCGGATGAGCTGTAGCACGTCGATGTCGAGGTCGTCGTCGCCGAGCGCCTCTTGGACGGTCTGCCCGATGAGCGACGAGTCCGCGGGGACGACCACGTCGGCGAGGTACTCCTGGAGCGCGTACTCCTCGACGAGGTCGTCCTCGGCGGGCACCCGCTTGGGAATCAGGCGCACGCCGACCGTCATGAGGTAGACCGCGCCGACCGCGAAGACGATGACCCCGAGCTTGGTGAACTCGAACATGCCGAAGGCGTGGAGGCCGAGACCGGGCGACTCCTGTCCGAGTTGGGCCGCGATGTCGCTGGCGAGGATGTTCGTCGACGTGCCGATGACCGTCAGGGTGCCGCCGAGCATCGAGGCGAACGAAAGCGGCATGAGGAGCTTCGACGGCGAGATCTTGCCCTTGTGCGCGAGGTCGACGACGACCGGGACGAGGATGGCCACGACCGGCGTGTTGTTGATGAATCCCGACACCGGGCCGGTGACGCCAATCGTCGCGGCGAGTTGCTTCGTGCGGCTGGTGCCGGCGAACTCGGCCATCTTCCGTCCGATTTGCTGGACGACGCCGGTCCGGTTGACGCCCGTGCTGAGGATGAGCATCGCCAGCACGGTGATGGTCGCGGGGCTGGCGAACCCAGACAGGCCCTCTCGCGGCGAAATCTGCGTCCACGGCTCCAGCATCATCAGGAGGACCATCACCACGATGGCGGTCACGTCGATGGGGAGCCACTCGGTGGCGAACAAGACGAGAGACAGGAGAATGAGCGCGAAGACGACGAGCATATCGCCCGTGACGGCCGCCGGGACGAGTCCCTCGACTACCGACACGAGTGTGGAGAAGAACACGTCTGTTCGAGGGGCCAGCGAAGGAAAAAGGCTGGTATCCCCGGCCGCTCAGAACAGCAGGCCGGTCGGAACCCCGCCGGGGTTCATCTCGGTGAGCTTGAACACGAGGTACGCCAGCGAGAACAGCGTCGCGTTGTACGCGCCGTGGATGAGCGCCGGGACGGCGATGTTGTCGGTCAGTTCGTACGCCGTGCCGAAGACGACGCTCGGGAGGAACAGGATGCCGATGGTGACGAGTCGGCCGCCCGCGCCGCCGGTCAGCGCGACGTAGTGAATCGCGGCGAAGATGGCGCTGGCGAGGGCGATACCCGGCACCGGGCCGAACGACTCGCGGATGCGGTTCTGGACGACCCCGCGGAACAGCAGTTCCTCGCCGGGGCCGATGAGGAGGAACGACGCCGGGACGAGGAGCAACAGCACCTCGGGGTCCTGCGCGGCGATTTCGGTCACCTGGTTCGACCCCGCTTGGACGCCGAACGTCGAGACGAGGAACGCGCCGACGAACGCCGCGGCGAGCGCCGTCACGTAGCCGAGGACGACCGCGACGACGTCGCGGAGCGACGGGACGGAGACGCCGAAGTACGAGCGGTCGAGGCCGCGGTACCGGCTGTAGACGAGGGCGACGCCGCCGAAGGCGATGCCCTGCAGGAGGACGAGCGAGATGACGATGAGCGCGAGCGGCGTCAGTTCGACGCCCGCGCTCACCGCCGCGAACTGCGTGATGACGACGAGTATCGTTCCGACGACGAGACCGCCGCCGCCGAGGGCGATCGCCGCGAGGAAGGACCGAGCGAGGTCAGGGAGGCGCGTCGTAGTAGCCACAGGCGACCAGTTGGAGCGCCGGCGTCAAAATCCTTCTCGCCTCGGAACGGGGTTCGAGGGGCGAACGCGACGCGAGCGACCGGGCACAACGCGACCGGACGCGCACGGGCCGACTACTCGCCGGCGAGTTCGTAGTAGAGCACGCCGAGGACCGTCCGCGCGTCGCGGACCTCGCCCGCGAGGACGGCCCGCGTGAGGTCGTCGTAGTCGACCGTCGTCGGGCGGATGCTCTCGTTGAAGTCGAGGTTCTGGTCGGCGCTCGGCTCGCACCCGCGCGCGACGAAGTAGTGGTGGACCGAGTTGGCGATGCCGTTGGACGGTTCGACGGTCACGAGCGGCTCGACCGATTCGGCCTCGTGGCCGGTCTCCTCGGCGAGTTCGCGCCGGGCGGCCGCCGCGTAGTCGTCGTCGTCAGGTTCGGTGCCGCCGGCGGGGAGGCCGCGGTTCGTCCGGCCGACGGCCTGTCGCCACTCGTCGATGACGACCACGTTGCCGTCGGGCGTGAAGGGGAGGACGACGACCGCCGCCGGCTCGTCGACGTAGTGGAAGTCCGTCTCGGTCCCGTCGGGGAGCCGAACGTCGTCCATGCGGATGTCGAAGCCGGGACACGAGTAGTCGATGCGCGTGTCGGTTGTCTCCCACGCGAGGTCGTCGTCGCTCATGTCTTCACGTGGCGGCGGTGTTTCCAAAAGCGTCGCGATACCCCGCTACCCAGCGTCGTCGAACGAGACGGTCGCGAGGTCGGCTTCGAGGTCGTCGACGTACTCGTTGTACGCCTCGACGAACGCGACGAAGTCGCCGGCGAGTTCGCGCACGTCGGGCGCGGCGGGGGGTTCGTACTGCGACAGCAGGTAGATGCCGCCCTCGCCGCCGACGCGCAGGTACGACGCCCGCGGGCCGTCCCACTTCAGCTCCCAGCGGGTGCCGCCGACCCGCTGGGTGAAGGTGCCGTACTCGCCGTCGAAGCGGTTGAGTTCGCCCGCCATGGTGTCGGCCACCTCGCGGATGGTCGAGACGAGTTGGTCCCGCTGGGCGACGATTTCCTCGGTCGTCGTCACCGCGGGGAACTCCGTCGGCACGTCGTCGAGGACGCCGTCGAGCGACTCGACGTGGTCGTTGTACGCCTCCACGAACGCCGGGTAGTCCTGCATCGCCGTTCCGAGCGCCTTCGGCTCCGGGGGCTGTTTGGTCGAGACGACGTACGTCTCGCCGCCCGACTTCCCCTTGAACCGGAGGTACTGGAGCGCGCCCGCCTCGTACTTGAGCGTCCACGTCCCGCGGCGCGTCTTGAACGTCTCTTGGCCGTAGTCGCCGCCCTGGAGGATGGCGAGCTCGCGCGCGATGGTCCCCGCGTGGGCCTCGACCGCGGCGACGACCTCGTTGCGGTTGGCCGCGACGTCGTCGACGCTCGTGATATCGAACGAGAGGGCGTCAGTCATGGTCGGAGGGTGGGAGTTAGAGGGGGATAAGTGCGTCCGTCGCCGGCTTTATCACCGCTAGTACACGTCTCGAACGTGATGAGCCAACACAGGGCAACGATTGGTGGGACAATCGGGGGCATGGCACGACGGGCGAACCCGGCTTTTGCGGGTGGCATCGTCGCCGTCTCGGTGGTCGCACTCGCGTACGCGGTGACGGTCGGGTCGCTCCAGCAACACACGTTCGTCCACGTCATGGCGGGCCTGCTGTGGACGGGCACCGACCTGTTCATGGGGGCGATTCTCGGGCCGGTCATCGGCGGGCTGACCGACGAACAGAGCGCCGCGGTGTTCGAGCGCCTCACGCCGAAGACCGCGTTTTTCCTCCCGTCGATGGCGCTCGTCACCATCGCGGGCGGCATCACGCTCGCCCAGCGACTCGGGGTGTTTCCCCACGCCGAACCGTGGCTCGCGCTGTTCACCGCCGCGAACCTGATTCCGACGCTCCTCCTGCTCGGGCGTCGGCTGAACGCGTGGCGCGACCGGCGCTGGCAGGTCGTCTTCGCCGTCGCCACCGTCGGGTCGCTCGCGTGGGTCGCGACCACCATCGGCGACTTTCAGATGACGACCCCGGCCATCATCGTCGCGCTGGCGGTCGTCACCGTCCTCTCGGTGCAGGGCTTCGGCTTCCTGATGCCCGGCGAGATACGGATGTACTTCGAGATGACCTCCGACGACCCGGACCCCGGCGTCATCTTCGCCATCGGAAAACAGAACGCCATGCTCGGCGGCGTGCAGGGGCTGTTCCAACTCGTCCTCATCGCCGAGATTGTGTATCTCCGCTACGGCGGCTTCTGAGGTGAGCGCGGAGCGGCCGCGCTCGCGGCCTCACTCGGTCCGGCGGAACACCCGGAGCGTGTCGCGGTCGCCGTACTCGCGGGCGACCTGTTCGAAGCCGAACTGCGTGAACACGGCCGCCCAGTCGCGGTAGTACAGCGGGAAGTCGTACTCCTCGTCGTTGACGCCGCGGTCCTCGGGCGGGACGGACCGGTCGCCCTCGTTTTCGACGGTGACGACGTAGTCGCTCGCACTTCGAGCGACCGCCTCGAACGCCCACGCGTCGTCGGGGTGGACGTGCTGGAGCGTCTCGACGGAGTAGACGGCGTCGAACTGGCCCGGAGAGAACTCCTCGGCGACCGCCTCGATTGCGTCGGCGTAGAACGTCCCGCAGTCGGCGAGGTCGGGGTAGGCGTCGGCCATCACCTCGAAGCAGTCGGGGTTGATGTCGACGCCGTGGAGGTTCTCGAAGCCGTGTTCGCGGAGGTGCGAGAGGTGCCGACCGGGACCACAGCCGAGTTCGAGAATCGACGCCGAGGGGTCGAGACGCTCCTCGAAGACGCGCCGAATCGACTCGCTCGTCTCGTTCGGCCCGTAGTACGCGTAGTACTCCGGGGAGAACTCTCCCGACCGGTCTGCCCACTTCCGACGAACGTCGTTAGCATCCACGGTGTCGGAGACCGACCGGCCACGCGTAAAGCCTCGTCGGCTGGGGGCAGACGCGTCCGAGCGCAGAACTGCCGATACCACAGGATATCGCGGAATCGGCGACGAACCTCGGGGCGAGTGCGGGGGAGAACCGACATACCAGAACATTCGTCTACAAACACCGACGATTCAGAAAAAGATTCAATAAAATAACCCCCATGACAGCACGACCCTCACAAGTCTTATCCGTAAAGGGCGTGTGTGTTCAAAAGCAATGGCGAAAGGAAACGTTGATTTCTTCAACGACACTGGCGGCTACGGTTTCATTTCGACGGACGATGCTGACGACGACGTGTTCTTCCACATGGAAGACATCGGCGGCCCGGACCTCGAAGAAGGCACGGATGTTGAGTTCGACATCGAGCAGGCCCCCAAGGGCCCCCGCGCGACGAACCTCACGCGCCTTTAAACTAATTTAGTACGCCGCGTTTCGCGGCAGAACGATAACTCACATTTTGCGTATATTCGACCGGCGAGCGACGCGTTCGCGGCCGGTCGGCTACGCGACCTATCCACGCACCACTCAGAGCGTGTCGGCCGCACGGGCCTGCTCGGAGCGCCGCCGCGCCTGTTCGAGTCGCCGGTCGGTCGCCCGCGAGAGCGACCCCGGGAGCTCCCCGCGAGCCGCGGCCAGCCGCTCGGCCACGCGTTCGAGTCGCGCGGCGACGGTGTCGAGACTCTCGTCCGCCCGTCCGCGGTCGCCCGCCTCGGCGCGTTCGGCGGCTCTGCGTGCGGCCTCCGCGACCGAGTCGAGCGCCTGCGCCAGCCCGCGAACCGCGTTCTCTCGTCCGCCGCTCGCCGCAGTTCCCGTCGAGTCGTTCGGAGTGTCCGTCTCCGCCGAGTCGTCCGAATCGTCAGCGCCGTCACTGTCGTCGTCGACCGCCGCGACCGCCGCGGCCGTCTCCGCGGAGATGTCTGCGAGGAACGTCGAAAGCGACGCCTTCCCGGTCCGCGGCTCGTCGATGCGGACGCTCGGAATCGGGTCGGGCGCGGCGTCGCCGTCCGAATCCGACTCTCCGTTCACGGGGTCGGGGTTCACCCGGAACGCGCCGAGTTCGTCGTCGCTGTCGCGGACCTCGACGGTGTACGCGCCGCCGCGGTGGACGTAGACGGCGTCCGGCCCGGACAGCGGCGCGTCGTACAGTCGGCCGCCGAAATCGTCTTCGAGCGCGAGCGCCGCCAGGTCGCGGTCGGTCCCGTCGGCGTCGACCTCGACTTTCGTCGCCGACTCCCGCGCGACGAGCGGGACTTCGCCGTCCACCCCCGCGGTTGTGACCGTTTCTCCGTCACCGTCGCCGGATGACGATTCAGTCTCCGTCGCGGACGCCGGCCCGGACCCCGCGTCACCGACGCGAACCGTCTCGCTGTGGGGAGCCGCCCCCGCGCCGTTGACCGTGAGTCGGTGCTCGCCCGCGGGCACGCCCCGGAGGACGCCGAGACCGCCGAACGTCGGCGCGGCCTCGGGGTCGCTCTCCAAGAGGAGGACGGATTCGACGCCCGACTCGCGGGTCGTCACGCCCTCGCCGTCCGGCGCGTCCGCGTCGGTGACGGCCTCCGTCACCCGAACGAAAAGCGTGTTGAGCGTCGAGGGCGCGTCGACGACGTCGTACCGCTCGGCGAGGGCGCTCCGGTGGGTCGGGTCGGAGATGTCGGCCGCGGGGTCGGCGTAGCGCGGCTGACTCCACGGCGCGCTCGTCGTCGTGAGGTGGCTCGCAATCGCGTCCTCGACGAAGCCCGGGACCGCGAACTCGAAGCTCAGTTGCGGCCCGGTGAACGCGGCGATGTGCTCGACTTCGCCCGCGGGGACGAGCGCGTATTCGATGTCGGCGTCGCTGTCGCCGGCCGTCTCGGGGGCGAACACCAGCCCCGTCGACCGCGCCGGGAGGTCCGTCGGCGGCGACGACAGCGCGTCGAACGACCGCACCGTGAGCGCCTCGCCGACGAGGGAGTCGCGCGTGACCGACGGGAGCCGCTCGTCTTCGTACACCGGCGCGCCGTCGAGTTCCGGAACGACGTAGGGCAGGCGCGCGCCCTCGTCTCGCGGGAGCCCGTAAGCGATTGGAATCTCCGCGGCGTCCTCGATGCGGTCGAACGCCCGGTTCGTGATGTCCGCGAACGTCCCGCCCGTCGGGAGCCGCTGGAACCGGTCGGCCCGGTCGTTGAGCGACAGCGCGCTGGAGTGCGACCCGAGTTCCGAAAGCACCCGCGGCGGGCGCGCGGGGTCCGGGTCGAGAAATTCGTTGTTCGGCACCGACCGCGAGTGGGAACTCGCGACGTACAACTGCGGGACCGGCTCGTCGTCCGCCGTGTCGACGAAGACGTGCAGGACCTCCCAATCGTGCCAATGGAAGTTCGTCGTGAACTGGTCGAACACCGAGTAGAACCAGTACTGCACCGCCGTCAGTGACGACCCCTCGTAGCCGACCACGTTGTAGAACACCGTCGGCTCCGGTGCTCGCTCGCCGGTCTCCCGCTGGGTCGCGTGATAGCCGTCGAGCGCGTCGAAGCCGTCGACGACCGTCTCGCCGTCTCGGTCGCTCGCGTACGACCGAGGGTCCGTCGGGAACCACGTCTCGTCGGCCTCGAAGTAGAGCGTCGGCGCGAACCGCGCCGCGAGGTCGCGGGCGACGTCGTCGTCGACGCGCTCGGTCGGGGCGGCGGTGCTGGTGGTTTCGGCCGAGTCGCCGCCGAGGGCAGAACACCCGGCGAGCGACCCGACGCCGGCGCTCCCGAGCGCGGCGAGGAACGCCCGGCGGTCGACCGCGGGTCGGTCCGTCATCTGTCTAGCTGGTGAAGTCGAGGACGGCACAAATCTCTTGTGTCGGGCGGCGACGGAGAATGCGGGGCCGGTTGGCGGGGCCGTCGGTGCGGCGTGGGCGACCGCCGCTCAGAAGTCGCCGTTGATGATGTCGGCGACGTGCTGGCGGTCGAACAGCTGTTCGTCCACGGGGATTTCGGGGTACGGGCCGCCGTCCGAGGTCGGCCATTCGCCGAACGTCTGGGGATAGAACTGCTTGGCGCTCATCTCGAGTTGGAAGAGGTTGAGAATCGGCCCCTGATAGCGCGCGCCCTGCGGGTAGACGCGGCCGTTCCGGACCGCCGAAATCTCCGCGGCGACGGGGTCGGCTTCGAGCGTCGCCCGGAGGTCGTTCATGCTGACGCTCGGTTGCATCCCGCTCAGGAAGAGGACCACGTCGGGGTCGGCCTCCAACAGCGCCTCGAAGTCGACGGTCGACCCGGACTCGATGGAGCCCTCGAACGCGTCGTGCGGTTCGAGCGGCCGGATGTGCGAGGTCATAAAGCCGGGGTTGCCGACCGTGTACGCCCAAATCTGGCCTTCGATGTCGGACGCGGTGAGCAACACGACGCTCGGGCGCTCGTCTTCCGGCGGAAGCCCTTCCTCGATGGTGGCGAGCAGGTCGTTGCGGACGGCCGCGAGCGCCTCGTAGCGTTCCTCCTCTCTGAGCACCTGCGCGACCTTCTCGAACTGCTCCCACAGCGTGTAGTACTCGTAGTCGCCGGTCCACTCATCGGTCGGCGACGCGTGACGGCCGCTCAGCGAGTTCCCGAACCACGGCGAGATGTTGTCGGCGACCTCCTCGATGTCGGCCATGTCCCACTGTTCGAGTTGGACGACCCACGCCGGGTCGGCCAGATGCACGTCGCTGTCGAGTTCGTACAGCTTCTCCTTGCTCGTCTCCCACGAGGGGTACAGGTCCGCCCAGTCGACCTCGACGCCGGGGAGCCGCGCCGTGAACTGCTTCCACGTCGCGTCGTAGTACGCCGGCCCGTTGACCGCGTTCACGTCGTCGCCGCGGCCGAGCGCGAACGCCATCCCCGCGTGGTGGGAAAGCCGCGTGAAGATGCTCTGCGGCGGCTCGTCGAACTCGACGGTGCCGACCGGCGACATCGTCACCGAGTACGACGCGTCCGCGGGCGTCTCGGTCTCCGTGTCGGTGGTCGCCTCGGTCGCGGTCTTCGCCGCCGACTCGGTGTCGGCGTCTGCCGTCGACGCCGAATCACTTCCCCCGGTACAGCCGGCGAGCAGGCCGCCGCCGACGGCCGCGCCGCCGTATTTCACGTAGTCGCGCCGCGTCAGTCCCGTCCGTGGCGTCTCGTCGTGCTCCATAGTTTTTAGGCCCACCTAAAATTGATAATTGCTTCGGTTCTCGGGGCGCGAGTGGGGGCGTTGCGAGTGAAACAGTGTTTCGTTGACTCAGCTGTGCGACTGTCTCACCAGCGACTCGGCAGTGACGCTCGTTCACAGATACCGTCCTAAACTCAGGTGGTTTCGGTACAGGTGCCGGCTCAGATTCGAACGTCCCTCGCTGTCGCTCGGGCGTTCGAATCTTCAGTCGTCCAGACAACTGTTTCGGGTGGACTCACACACGCTACGCGGTGCTCGTTGGCGTTGAAAGGGGTAGAAATGGGCCACTGTGACTCGCTTCGCTCGTCGCAAGCACCCGCTCACTGCGTTCGCGAGTACGGCTCAGATTCGAACCACGGTCACTCACTTCGTTCGTTCCCTGATTCGAATCTTCGCCGGGTGAAATCTCCCACACCTTTCAGACCACTGGCTGTCGCTCGTGGGTCGTGAAAGGTGGGGAGAATATGGGCCGGCTCAGATTCGAACTGAGGTTACGGCCACCCGAAGGCCGAAGGATACCAAGCTACCCCACCGGCCCGCATTTTGAGGCAAGCCACCGTCGCGTTTAACAGTTGTGATTGTGGGCCACCGTCAGACGGCGTGACACACCGCCGACCCCGACTCAGTACCGCGAATAGCCCGCGGTGTCGAGGTAGTTGTGTGCGACCGTAATCGAGTGGTCGGCGTGGAGAATCTCGGGGCCGAGGCGGACCCGCTCGTCGGCGGCGGCCGCCAGCAACTCGGCCTCCTCGTCGGTGAAGTCGTGGTGGTCCGAGAGGACGAAAAGCGGGTTCTCGGGCGGTTCGACCTGAACCACGGGGTCGCCGTCCTCGTGGAGTTCGACCACGGTCGCGTCGCGGGCGGCCTCCTCCAGCGTCGTCTCGAAGCCCATCCGGCGGATGGAGACCCCCGGTGACGACTCGGCGGGCATGTGGCCGATGGCCTCCTCGCGCTTTTCGAGCGCCTTGCGAATCAGGGCGGCGGTGGAGCGCTCGTCGGGGTTGAGTCGGCGGAGTTCCGAGCCCTCGAAGCGGACGGTGTACTCGTCGCCGAGGACGAGGTGGACCCGAACGTCCTCGCGGATGTCGTGCGAGAGGAAGAACGCGGAGTTGACACAGCGACAGAGCACGTCGAGTCGGCCGGCCCCGCCCGCGATGTCGTCGAGCGAGAAGTCGGGCGTCGTCGGCGCGTCGTGGCCGATGACGATGAATTGGCGCATGAATCCGACTCGGCGCGTGAGGGTCTTATCGCTGTTCACTCGCGCGGGGACGCGGGGGCCGACGGCGCGAGAAGAGAGCGCCGGGCCGACGGCGACGACGCGAATCACCCCGACCGCGCACGTCATAGCCGCTGGACGCTTACCTCAGGTAAGTGAGCCACCAAGCCGGGCGCGACCCGATGGTCCGCCTGTTCGCCGAGTACGGACGCGAGAACCTCGCGTGGTTCGTCGTCGGGCTACTGGCGAGCGTCTTGGGGCGACTCATCGCGGTCGTGCCGGCGCTCGTCCTCGGGGTCGCCATCGACGCGGTGTTCTTCAGAAACACGGCGTACGCCCTCCCGTTGGTCCCGTCGACGTGGTTACCGACGACCGTCTCCGGGCAGTTCTGGCTGAGTTTCTGGCTCGTCATCGGGGCGTTCGTCGGCGGCGTCGCGCTCTCGTGGGTGCAGGGTCTCGGCCTCGCCGTCTACTCGAACCGCGTCCAGCACGCCGTCCGGGTCGACACCTACGACGCGCTCCAGCGCCTCGACATGGCCTTCTTCGACGACAAACAGACCGGACAGGTGCTGTCGATTCTCGACGGCGACGTGCGCAACCTCCGGACGTTCCTCGACAGCACGCTCTCGGGCGGCCTCCAGTTGGTCGTCGCCGTCGTCGGCATCGCGGGCGTGCTGTTCTACCTGAACGCCCAGCTCGCGGTCGTCACGCTCGTGGCCGTCCCCCTACTCGCGGTCTTCACCGTCTGGTTCATGCGGACGATTCGGCCGCTGTACCGCGCGCTCCGCGAGAGCGTCGGCGCGCTCAACACCCGCATCGAGAACAACGTCTCGGGGATGGAGGTCATCAAGGCCTCGGCGACCGAGGACTACGAGACCGACCGCGTCGCCGACGCCTCCATGGACTACTACCGGCGCGCCCTCGCGGTCGTCAGGCTCGACTACCTCTACCAGCCGTCGATGGAACTCCTCGCTGGCGTCGCGTTCGCCGCCACGTTCGCCATCGGCGGCGTCTGGCTCATCTTCGGCCCGCCCGGGCCCTTCACCGGCGACCTGCTCGTCGGCGAGTTCGTCACGTTCCTGTTCATGACCCAGCGGTTCATCGACCCGCTGTCCGGCGCGGGCCGCATCGTCAACTCCTACGAGAACGCCCGCGCCTCGGGCGAGCGCATCTTCGGACTGGCCGACCGCGAGGCCGTCGTCCGCGACGCGCCCGCCGCCGCCGCCCTCGACGCGGTCGCCGGTCGCGTGGAGTTCGACCGCGTGTCGTTCGCCTACGCGACCGGCCGCGAGGTGCTCCGCGAGGTCTCGTTCGCGGCCGAACCGGGCGACACCGTCGCGCTCGTCGGCCCCACGGGCGCGGGGAAATCCACCGTCGCAAAGCTCCTCCTCCGGCTCTACGAACCCGCGGGCGGCGCGGTCCGCGTGGACGGCCGCGACGTGCGCGACGTTCGAATCCGGGACCTCCGCGAGGCCATCGGCTACGTGAGTCAGGACGTGTACCTCTTCGACGGCACGGTCAGGGAGAACCTCCTGTACGGGGCGTTCGACGCGACCGAGGCGGAGATGGTCGCGGCCGCGAGAGCCGCCGAGGCCCACGAGTTCGTCTCGCGGCTCCCCGACGGCTACGACACCCGCATCGGCGAGCGCGGCGTGAAGCTCTCGGGCGGCCAGCGCCAGCGGCTCTCAATCGCCCGCGCGATGCTCCAAGACCCGCGGATTCTCGTCCTCGACGAGGCGACCAGCGCCGTCGACACCGAGACGGAACTGCTCATTCAGCGCGCGCTCGACCGCCTCTCGGCGGGTCGGACGACGCTCGTCATCGCCCACCGGCTCTCGACGGTTCGCCGCGCCGACGCCATCGTCGTCCTCGACGAGGGCGAAGTCGTCGAATCGGGCACCCACGACGAACTGGTCGAACTCGGCGGCCTCTACGCGACGCTGTGGGGTATTCAGGCAGGCGACGTGTCCGGCGTCTCGGCGGACATCCTCGCGCGGCTGGTCGAGCGAAGCCGCGCGGCCGACGACGCCGACGCCGACCGCATCGCCGACAGGGTCGCCGACGGCGGCGACGACGCCTGACGGCGGCTCAGCGGTCGCTCGGAGGCGAGTGACAAAAAAGTCGAGTTCGAGACGGGAACGCGGGCGGCCGGCTTCGGTCGCGTCGGGGCGACGCAGTTACGCCGGCGTGGGCGTGGTTCCTCGGGTGGGTGCCGAGCCCGTTGTCGAACCCGGTGCCGGACCGGCCGGGGCGCCGGCTTCGGGCGTGGCCGGTTCGGGCGCGCCGGACTCCTTGTCACCGGAGACGAGGAAGTCCGCGAGGTTGCCCACGAGCACCTCGTTGTCGGCCTCGTAGGCCGACTCGGGCGCGAGGAAGTCGGCGTCGCCGATGGCGACGACCGTCTCGCTCTGGGCGGCGACCGTGTACGGGCCGGTCTTGCGAACCGACTCGACGCGGGTCTCGCCGCCGGAGACGAGCGCCGGCGAGACGCTGTCGTCCGAAATCGAAAGCGGCGCGGCGTCGCGGAACACGACCTCGTCGACGCCCTCGGTCAGGGCGGTGTCGCCCTCGGGCGCGGCGTAGACGTTCTCGTAGTTGAGGTAGTAGTCGTGCATGTTGTACAGCGACGAGGAGCCGAACGAGACCCCGTAGTCGGAGGTCAGGCCGGCGTCGCCGCCGGTGGTCCCGGACGACACCGAGACGGTGATGAGACCGAGGATGCTCGTCGTGCCCGCGGACTGCGGGTCGCCGAGGAGGGCGACGCGACCGCCGGCGTCTTCGAACGACCGGAGGCCGTCGAGCTGGTCGCTGGTGTACGGCCGTTCGGGGTTGACGACGACGAAGGCGTCGGCCCGCCGGAGCGAGGCGTTGAAGTCCCGCTGGGCGTCCTCGCGGGTGAGGTACTTCACCTGATGGCCGTTGGCGACGAGGGCGTCGACGAGCGGTTGCACGTCGGACTCGCTCACGTCGTTTTGGTGGGCCACGTCGATGAGGACGGTCTTCGGTGCGGCGTTCGAGTCCATCGCCACCTCGCCCGATTCGGGGCCGGGCGTGGCGACGAGTTCGTCCGCGTCGAACGCCTGTTTCGCGGCGTTTTGGGTGTCTGCCGAGTCGTTGCCGCCGAGTTGGACGGCGTAGGGTGCCACCGCGGCCCCGACCAAGATGAGGGCGAGCGCGACCGCGAAGACGGCCGCCCCGCGGAGTAGGTTACGCTGAGACATTGCCGATCACCTCGTCTTCGTACTGCACCTGTCCGTACACCATCAGGAACTGCGGGGCGCGAACGCCGTCGTAGCCCATGGGACTCTCGTCGACGACGACCGTCGAGTTGCCGTTCTGCGAGCTGAGAAGGATGATTCCCGAGCGGGTCGGCGGCTCCTTCTCGACGACCTCGTAGTTTTCGAGGCCGGCCTCGGAGGCGGCGCGGTCGATGGCCGTCTGGAGCGTGCCGATATCGTCGGCGTAGCCGTTCTGCGTGGCGCGAGCGCCGGTGTAGACCTTCGCGTAGGCGACTTCCTCGCGCGACAGCGAGAGCTCGTCGCCGCGGTGCTCCATGACGCTACCGACGAAGGCGTGTTTCAGCGTCTCAATCTGGGCTTCGCGTTGGTCGACGGTCATCGAGGCCTTGTCTGGCCCGGTGCGAATCTCGTTGGACGAGCCGCCGATGGGGGCCGACCCGCGGACGCCGACGCTCCCGATTATCGAGGAGGGCGTCACGTAGATGCTCTCGGAGGGGAGCATCGTGTAGTACGCGCCCGACGCGCCCGCGCCTTGGACGCTCGAAACGACGGGCATCTCTTGGGCGGTCCGATTGACCGCCATGTACATCCGCTCGGAGGCGGCCGCGGAGCCGCCGGGGCTGTCGACCTGCAGGACGACCGCCTTTACCGATTCGTTCTCTCGCGCTTCGTGGAGATCCTCTTCCAGCTGGTCAGCTGTGTAGGAGGTGATGGTCCCGTCGACCGAGATGACCGCGACCCTGTCTGGGGTGGGCGCGGCCGCGTCGTAGACGACGGGGGCGAGGAATGCTCCAACCAGGACGGCCGCGACGAGGGCGAGGACCGAGACGGTCCGCGTCGACGCCGCGGAGGAGGGTTTTGATACCATACTGCGGACGAGAGTTCTAGAGCCGGTGTCAAAATAGTTGTCATTAGAAAAGACAGTCTTGCGGACACGACTGTCGGCACGCGTCGGGATCGTGAGTGAAGCCGCGACGCCGAGACACCGAAAAACGGGAGTCGTGACCGGTTCAGTCGGTCAGCCCGTAGCCGCGACGGAACAGCACGACGTTGAGGCCGACGACGCCGAGCGTGAGCGCCGTCAGCACGCCGAGAGACAGGTTCGGGTCCACCTCGGTGACGCCGAGGAAGCCGTAGCGGACGCCGTTGACCATGTACACCATCGGGTTGAGGAGCGACGCCTGCTGGAAGGTCTCGGGAATCTCGTTGAGCGAGTAGAAGACGCCGCCGAAGAACACCAGCGGGCGGAGGATGAACTGGTTCATCATCGTCAGGTCGTCGAAGTCGTCGGCCCAGAGGCCGCCGACCACGCCGAGGCCCGCGAAAAGCAGGGTGATGACGAGCATAAAGGCGACGAGGTAGAACGGTTGGGCGACGCCGACGGACGTGAAGAACGCGCCGATGAGGGCGACGAGCGCGCCGACGAGCACCCCGCGGGTCGCACTGGAGAGGACGTACGCGCCGACCATCGAGGAGTACGAAAGCGGCGAGGTGAGCGCCTCCTCGATGTAGCGGTTCCAGCGGCCGTGGAAGATGGAAAACGAGGCGTTCTCGAAGGCGTTGGAGACGGCTCCGAGGACGATGAGGCCGGGGAGGATAAACAGGATGTACGGGACGCCCGCGATTTCGTTGATGCGCTCGCCGAGGATGACGCCGAACACGGAGAAGTACAGCACGTTCGTGATAAACGGCGGGACGAACGTGTTGCGCGGGCGGCGGACGAACCGGAGGACCTCGCGGCGAAGCAGGGCGTAAAAGCCGGTCACGTCGAGGCTCGTGAGACTCGCGAGGCTCATTGTTCGACCTCCGCGGTGGCGCGGCCCTCACCCTGTCTCGTCATCTCGACGAACACCTCTTCGAGCGACGTGCGGGAGATTTCGAGGTCGACGATTTCGTGGCCCTGCCGGTCGAGCGCCTGCACCACGTCGGGGGCGACGAGGCCGCCCTGTTGCGCCGTCACGACGAGACGGGTCCCGTCCAATTCGACCGCGTCGACGCGGTCGTCGTCGGCGGCGAAGTCGGGCACCGCCGTCGGCGGGTCGCGGAGTTGGACGACGATGTCGTCGGTGCCGCGGTCCATCAGTTCCTCGGGGCTGGCGACCTCGATGACGGAGCCGGAGTCGAGGATGGCGACCTCGTCGCAGAGGCGTTCGGCCTCCTCGATGTAGTGGGTCGTAAGGAGGATGGTCGTCCCGCTGTCGTTGAGGTCGACGATGGTCTCCCAGAGTTCGTGGCGCAGTTGCACGTCGACCCCGGCGGTCGGCTCGTCGAGGATGAGCAGGTCGGGGTCGGTGATGAGCGCCCGCGCGAGCATGAAGCGGCGTTTCATCCCGCCGGAGAGCCAGTCGAAGCGGGTGTCGCGCTTGTCGTAGATGCCGACGCGCTTGAGCACCTCGTCGGCGCGCTCTGCGGCCTCGTCGTGCGGAATCCCGTGGTAGCCCGCCTTGTGTTCGAGCACCTCACGGATGGGGAAAAAGCGGTCCACGTTGAACTCCTGGGGCGCGAGGCCGATGCGGTCGCGGGCCTCGCGGTAGTCGTCTTCCACGTCGTAGCCGAAGACGCTCGCCTCGCCGCCGGTCTTGCGGACGAGGCCGACGAGGATGTTGATGAACGTCGTCTTGCCCGCCCCGTTCGGCCCCAACAGCCCGAAGAACGACCCCTCCGGAACGTCGAGGTCGACGCCGTCGAGGGCGCGGACGTCGCCGTAGGACTTCGTCAGGTCGCGTATCTCAATCGCGGATGCCATTCGTTGGTGCGTCGTCGGGCGTGGACGCGATTAAGCGTAGTGTCCGCGGAACGCCCCGTCACGGCGTGGCACGCCCGGTCGCCGGGGAAACCGACGACGCTCGAACCCCGCTCAAGCAGTTAGATGTGTTACCACGTGTCAAATTAGGGCCTAATATCCGTTCGTACAGAACTAAGTCATTAACTAATATTATCATTATCAATCATTAACTATTAGTACTCCTCGGCAGTCGAACCGGGTGAGGAGACATCCGATGGTAGTATCCGAAGCACACCACGCATCCGACCGCTCGACGACCGCGATTCGAACCGACCGCTACCGACCGCCGACCCCACCGACGTAACCGATGACAGACCGCGACAACACGACCCGAACCGACACGACGACCCGCACGCCGACCACCCCTCGCTCGACGACGACTCGCCCTCGCGCCGCGCGGCGCTACCCCAACAACGAGGAGAACATGGACGCGCCGCTCGTCCCCTTCATCCGACAACCGGGCGAGGACGACGAGATGACCACTATCCGGCGCGAACTGGCCGCGCTCCGCGCCCAACTGAACCGCATCGAGCGAACGATGCAGTCCACCGACACCCAATGAACCCGACCGAACTCGACAGCGACGTCTTCGCACAGGATGTTGACAACCAGAAGGCCCGCGAACTGCGGGAGATGCTGAACACGCAGGACTTCGTGTTCGCCCCCGGCATGTACCACGCCCTCGACGCCCGCCTCGCCGAGATGACGGGCCACGACGCCGCCTACATGTCCGGCTACTCGACGGTCCTCGGGCAGTTCGGCTTCCCGGACCTGGAGATGGTCACGATGACCGAGATGGTCGAGAACGCAAAGCGCATGGTCGAGGCGACGAACCTCCCGGTCATCGCCGACTGCGACACGGGCTACGGCGGCATCCACAACGTCCGCCGCGCCGTCCGCGAGTACGAGAAGGCCGGCGTCGCCGCCGTCCACATCGAAGACCAGACGACGCCCAAGCGCTGTGGTCACATCGCCGGCAAGCAAATCGTCTCCCGCGAGAAGGCCAAGGCTCGCTTCGAGGCGGCCGTCGACGCCAAGCAGTCGGAGGACACGGTCGTCATCGCCCGCACCGACGCCTACGGCTCCTCGAACGGCGACTGGGACGAGCACGTCGAACGCGGCCGCATCTACGCCGACGCCGGCGTCGACATCGTCTGGCCCGAGATGCCGAACCCGTCCCGCGAGGACGCCGTCGCCTACGCCGAGGAGATTCACGAGACCCACCCGGACCTGAAGCTCGCGTTCAACTACTCGTCGTCGTTCGCGTGGTCCGAAGAGGAGGACCCGCTGACGTTCCAGGAGCTGGGCGACCTCGGCTACAAGTATATCTTCATCACGCTGTTCGGCCTCCACTCGGGCGCGCACTCCGTCTACGAGGACTTCAAGAAGCTCGCCGAACAGGACGAAGAGGGCCAGTTCGACCTCGAACAGCGCTACCTCGACCACCCGACCGAGAGCCACCACGAGCTGTCGTTCGTCTCGCGGTATCAGGACATCGAGACGCAGTTCGACCCCGAGGCGCGCCGGCGCATCGAGGAGTCCGAAGGGTTCAGCGAGGAGCAGGCCGACCCCATCACGAGCAACGACGATGACTGAGCGAAGACACGACCGCGAGTTCGTGCGGACGTTCTTCACCTCGCCGACGGCCGTCGAGGGCGAAGACGACTCCGCGAAGATGCTCCGACGGGCGGCCGGTCTCCGCGGGATGCAAGCGCCCGACGTGTGGGTCCCCGACAACGAGGACGCCACCGCGCCGTCGATGCGCGACGAGGGGGCCGAGAACATCGTCGAGGTCGTCGCCGAACGCGGAGCCGACTTCCCCGGCGAGATTCACCCGCGGATGGTCTGGCACCGCGACAGCCCCGAGACCCGGTATCAGGGCTTCCAGCACATGCTCGACATCACCGACCCCGAGCGGGGCGCGGTCGAGCACATCGACGGCTTCGTCATCCCCGAGGTCGGCGGCATCGACGACTGGAAGAAGGCCGACGAGTTCTTCACCATCGTCGAGAACGAACACGGCCTCGACGAGGGGAGCCTCGCCATGTCGGTCATCATCGAGAGCGGCGAGGCCGAACTCGCCATGGGCGACCTCCGCGACGAGATGGGCAAGCCGACGAACAACCTCGAACGCCTGTTCCTCCTCGTCGACGGCGAGGTCGACTACACGAAGGACATGCGGGCTATGACGCCCACCGGCGAACTCCCGGCGTGGCCGGAGCTTCGACACAACACCTCCCGCGGGGCCAGCGCCGCCGGCTGTATCGCCGTGGACGGCCCCTACGACGACATCCGCGACGTGGAGGGCTACCGCGAGCGCATGACCGAGAACCAGGCGAAGGGGATGCTCGGCATCTGGTCGCTCACGCCCGGGCAGGTCGTCGAGGCCAACACCTCGCCGCTCCCGCCGAAGACCGGCAGTTGGCTCCTCGATGCGGGCGGCGAGGAGGTCGAACTCGCGTCCGAGGACGGCGTCGAGGCGTACGACGGCGACCGCCTCTCGCTCGAACCCACCGACGAGGGCTACGAACTCCGCGTCGGCGGCGACGCGCGGGAACTCACCGCGGACGAACTCCGCGAGGAACTGCTCGGGCTGACCTCGTACGTCCCGAGCATGGACGACATCGTCGACTCCATGGAGGAGTTCGAGGCGGCCAAGGAGGCCGGCCGCGGCGCTATCGCCATGACGCAGTCGGCGACGCTCCGCATCGGCGGCACCGAAATCGACATCGCCAAGGACCGCATGTGGGACGAGGCGACCTATCAGGCCGCGATGACGCCCATCAGCCTGTTCCAAGACGTGTACGAGAACCGCCCGGACCAACACGAGGAGTTGGAAGAGCGCTACGGCGCGGGCGTCGTCGAGCGCGCGATGGAGGTGGGCCTCTAAGCTCGGCCACCGACCACAGGGGGTCCGCCGTCGGCCCCGCGTCCGGCTTGGTCAGACGACGGCGTCCGGTTTCGTAGCTCTGCGACGCGCTCGCCCGAATCGTGGGGGCGACGCGTCGCGCTCGTTTTTCCGCTCGACGCTATCCTCAAGTCCCGCCCGCGCGACTCGCTGGGTGTGGACGATTCGACGAACTCCTCGGCGACGCCCGCGGCGACGAGCGACGGCGTCGGCGTCGGCGACGAACCGTTAGAACCCGACGCAGTCGTCGACTTCGAGTCGGCGGGCGTCGGCGACGAGGAGACCCTCGCGCGGCTCCGCGCGGTGAGCTTCTACCTCGACGAGGCGTTCGAGATTCCGGGGACGAACTACCGCGTCGGTCTCGACCCGATACTGGGGCTCGTGCCGGGAATCGGCGACGCGACGGCCTCGGCGCTCTCGGCGTACATCCTCGTGGAGGCCGCCATGCTCGGCGTGCCGCGGGCGACGCTCGCGCGGATGCTCGGCAACGTCGTCCTCGACGCGACCGTCGGGTCGCTCCCGCTCGTCGGCGACGTGTTCGACGCGGCGTGGAAGGCCAACGCCCGGAACGTCCGGCTGTTGGAGACCCGGTACGACGACGCCTCCCCCGCGGCCGCGGCGGCCGACCGGCGCTTCCTCTTGGCCGCGGTCGCCGCTATCGCCCTGCTCCTCGTCGCGCTCGGCGCGGCCACAGTGCTCGTCGCTCTCTGGGTGCTCGGACAGGTCGGATTATTGTAATTACTCGATATACGAACTATGAGAACCCGTCGTGTGCGTCGTTATCTAGCCCCAAACTGTAAACTAAAAGACATATATAGTAGCTTGCAAATCGTGGCGTATGGAACGACGTACCTTCCTGAAGAGCGTCGCCGCGACGGGAGCCCTCCTCACCACCGCCGGTTGTATGGGCGGTGGCTCCGAGTCACAGCCGACCTCGGGTAACGAGACGGGTAACGGCACCGCCGGGGAAACGACGACCGAGGCCGAGCCGGCCGAGGTTCCCGACCCCGAGCTCGCCTTCCGCACGAACGGCGGCGTCCTCCGCGTCGTCCACATGGGCGGCGAGAAAATCACCGACGAGTCGACGAGCGAGGTCTACGTCGCCGTCGACGACGAGCGCGCCGCGACGTGGGTCGACGACAGCGAAGAGACCGAAGACTTCCCCGTCTCGGTCGGTAACTTCCAGAAAATCGAGTCCGCGGAGACCGGTTCGACGGTCGAAGTCGTCTGGGTCGGCACCGAGGGTGCCGAGGAAGTCCTCGCGACCCACGAAGTCGCCGCCGAGGAGACCGCGACGGCAACCGAGACGACCACAACGACGACGAACGAGACGGTCACCGAGACGACGACGGCAAACGAGACGGTCACGACCACCGAAACCACGACCGCGAACGAAACCGCGACCGCGACGGCCACCGAGACGACGACCGCGAACGAGACGACCACGTCGTCCGGCAACGAGACCAGCAACTGAGCAACGCGACTGACGCCGGCTCTAACATCGGCGTCGGACGTGACGGAGCTTTTTTTTGAAGACGGGTCGAGACTCGCGCCGTCACCCTCGGAGCGACAGTTTCGCGAGCGTCCGCCGACCGCCTGCGAGGTCGGCGACGGGACCGACTCAGTCGTCGGCCGGGAGGGCGTCCGGGTCGACCGCCGGCTCGGGCGCGACGAGACCGACGCGGACGCCGAGGCGGCGACCCAGCGGGCCGAGCGCGTCGCGCTTCATGAACGCGAAGCCGAGGAGGATGAGCGCGAAGCCGGCGATGGTGACGGGGCCGACGCGCTCGCCGAGGAACGCCCAGCCGGAGATGGCGGCGACGACCGGCGTGACGTAGTTGACGAGGCTGATTTCGACCGCGCCGATGCGGTCGAGCAGGACGAAGTAGGCGATGAAGCCGACGGCGCTACACAGCACGGCCAAAAACAGGAGCGCGGCGACGACCTGCGGCGACCACGCCACGCTTTCGAGGCCGGATTCGCCGAGGACGGGGCTCGTGACGTGGAGCATGCCCGCGCCGAGGAGCATCATCCACGCCTGCATCGGGACGACCGGCGGGTTGCCGGGGAGACGCTTGACGAGCACCGAGCCGAACGCCCACGCCGCGGCGGCGAGAAACAGCAGGACGACGCCGAGCAGTTGGCCGCCGACCGACCCCGAGGCGAGGGCGATGAGTACCGTTCCGGCCAACCCCAGCAGGACGCCGAGGAAGCCGAACGCGTCGAGGCGCTCGTCGGGGAGCATCGGCCACGCGAAAAGCGGCGTGAGGACGGGCGCGAGGCTGATGACGATGGCCGAGACGCCGCTCGTCACGTACCGCTGGCCGGAGAACAGAAGCGAGAAGTGCGCGCCGATGAGGAGCGCGCCGCCGACGGAGACGACGACCCACTCGTCGCGGCCGCGGGGCCGCCAGTCCTCCGCCGCGAGCAGGCCGTAGACGAACAGCATGGCGCCGGCGACGTCGTACCGGAGGGCGGCGAACAGCACGGGCGGGAGGGCGTCGAGGCCGACCTCGATAGCCATGAAGGAGGTCCCCCAGAGGACCGCGATGGTCGAAAACAGTGCGAGCGTCCGATTCGTTTGCGTATTGATAGACACGAGATATCGACCGTAAACCCAGGTGTTGAAGCGGCTACCACGCCGCCGTACATCAAATTTCTCGGAGCCGAGATAGCACTCCACTCGGGTCGTGTTGACAAACGTCTCAGTTCGACGGAACGTCGGCGAGACCGTCGGCGACGACGAGTCGCCGCGGCGGCGACGCGACGACTGCGGCGGCGACGCGACGACTGCGGCGGCGACGCGACGACTGCGGCGGCGACGCGACGACTGCGGCGGCGACGCGACGACTGCGGCGGCGACGCGACGACTGCGGCGGCGAGGCGGTGAGCCGGCGACCCGGCGAACAAAGTAAGCTAGTTACGCGCGCCCCGATAGAGACCGACCATGAGCATCCTTGAGGACGCGCGAGCGCTCGCCGAGAGCGGGCCGGTCTGCGACGCCTGTCTGGGCCGGGCCTTCGCCGAGCGCAGTTTCGGGCTGACGAACGCCGAGCGGGGCAAGTCGCTCCGGGTCGCCGCCGCCCTCGACGACGACGAGCCGTACGAGGCCGTCGACACCGAGGACTGCTGGGTCTGCGAGGGGGCCTGCGCCGAGTTCGACGACTGGGCGGAACGCTGTGCAGAGGCCATCGAGGACGTCGAGGTCGAGACGTATCAGGTCGGCACCCGCGCGCCGCCGCTCGTCGAGGAGAACGAACTGCTCCTCCGCGAGGGCGCGGGCCTGCCCGAGGACGCCGGCGAACTGTTCAAATCCGAGTTCAACCGCGAGGTCGGAAAGCGCGTGGGGCGACTCACCGGCACCGAGGTCGACTTCACCCGGCCCGACGTGCAGTTCCTCCTCGACATCGAGGCCGACACCGTCGAGGCGCAACTCAACTCCGCGTTCGTCTACGGGCGCTACCGGAAGCTCGCCCGCGACATCCCGCAGACCGAGTGGCCCTGCCGCGAGTGCGACGGCTCGGGCTACAAGGGCAAAGAGCCGTGCGACTACTGCGGCGGCTCCGGCTACCTCTACGAGGACAGCGTCGAGGGCTTCGTCGCCCCCGTCGTGACGGACGTGATGGACGGCGTCGACGCGAAGTTCCACGGCGCGGGCCGCGAAGACGTGGACGCGCTCATGCTCGGCACCGGCCGGCCGTTCGTGGTCGAAATCATGGAGCCGCGTCGCCGCAGTATCGACGTAGAACAGCTCGAAGGCGACATCAACGCGATGGCCGACGGCGAAATCGAAGTCGAGGGGCTTCGGCTCGCCACCTACGACATGGTCGAGCGCGTGAAGAAACTCGACGCGAGCAAGGAGTACCGCGCCGCCGTCGAGTTCGACGACGACGTGACCGACGAGGAACTGGGGGCCGCGCTGGACGAACTCACCGGCGCGACCATCGAGCAGTACACGCCGCACCGCGTCGACCACCGCCGCGCGAGCATCACCCGCACCCGCCACGTCTACGACGCCACCGGCGAGCTCGAAGACGCGCGCCACGCGACCGTCGAAATCCACGGCGAGGGCGGTCTCTACATCAAGGAACTCATCTCCGGCGACGAGGGCCGAACGAATCCGAGCCTCGCCGGCATCCTCGACACGGGCGCGGTCGTCACCGCGCTCGACGTGATTGCGGTCGAAGGCGAGGACGAACCGTTCGAGGACGACGAGTTCTTCAAGGACTGAGTCGAGACCCCGGCGAGCGTCGGCCGGCGTCGTCGCGGACCGCAACCTCTAATTTTCCACCCCAAGACCCGACCAGATATGCACGTCGGCGTCGACGAAGCCGGAAAGGGACCCGTGTTGGGTCCGATGGTCGCCGCGGCGGTCCGGGCGGACCCCGACGCCCTCCCGGACGGAATCGCCGATTCGAAGCGACTGACTCCCGAGCGGCGCGCGGAACTCGCCGCGAAACTCCGGGAGCGCGACGACGTCGAAGTCGGCGTCGCGTTCGTCGAACCCGAGACCATCGACGACCCCGAGACGGACATGAACCTCCTGACCGTCCGCGCGCAGGTCGAAGCGGCCGCCGCAGTCGCCGTCGACGCCGACGAACTCGTCTGCGACGCGGGCGACGTGAGCGAGTCCAGATTCGGCCGGCGCGTCCGCGAGGGCGTGGCCGAGGCGGGCGTCTCGGTCGAGGTCCACGCCCAGCACCGCGCGGACGACGAACACGCCATCGTCGGCGCGGCGAGCATCGTGGCGAAGGTCGAACGCGACCGGCGGGTCGAAGCGCTCGCCGCGGAGTACGGCGAGGTGGGGAGCGGCTACCCGAGCGACGGGACGACCCGGAAATTCCTGCGGGAGTACGTCCGCGAACACGGCATCCTCCCGGACTGCGCGCGGAAGTCGTGGTCGACCTGCGCCGACCTCATGGCCGCGCACGAACAGTCGTCGCTTGGGGACTTCTGAGTCGACTGGGGACCGGCGCTCGAAAAAGTGGAGGGTCGGAGCGGTTCGAAAGCGAGTCGCGAGCGGGACCTACCGCATCTCGGCGAGTGCGACGTACCCGCCTTCCTGCGCGGAGAGCCACGTCGTCAGCAACTCGTCTTCGGAGAGTCCTGCGGGGAAGATGGTGCACTCGTCAGGTGCGTCGTCGTACGGGGCGACGATGGCGACGAACTCCTCGTCGTCGCCGGCGGACCGCCGCGAGGCGTCCGGCCGGGTCGTTGTCGCGTCCGTGTCATCGTGTCGAAGGGGCGTATCGTCCATGAGTGGAGTGCGTGCACCGTGATTACCGACGGGCGGCGGTTGGTTAGTTGCCGCTTCACTCAGTATTTTATAGGCAGTCTATATGATTCTATCGGCGAATACCCCCCGGTGGGGACGAACGAAATCGCCGCAGTCTGCCGATTCTGAAATAGGGAACGTCCGAGAGCGTCGGAGTGCTATCAACTGCGAGAATCGCGTGAACGGGCCGAGCGGCGAGCGCGCCGACTCGGGAGACACGAATCGGAGCGGCGAACGAAAAGAGAAAGCGCGTCAGCCGAAGCGGGGTCGGCCTCAGCGGTCCTCGGTCAGGAGGAGTCGGAGGATGTCACCGTACGCCGGGCGGGTGACGAGCACGCCGACGATGACGCCGAGGATGGTGAAGATGGCGAAGCCCTGGAGGTCGCCGAGCGAGAGCACGGCGAGCGGGCTCATGGCGATGATGGTCGTCGCGGCGGCCGCGCCGATGACCCAGAAGGCCCGGCGGAACCGCGACTGGAAGACCTTCCGCGACGTCACGGAGCCTTCGGCCATCACCTCGTCGGCGATGATGATGAGGTCGTCCACCCCGGTCCCGATGACGGCGATGAAGCCGGCGATGACCGAGAGGTCGAGCGGGTAGCCGATTGCGGCGGCGAACCCGAGGAGGATGTACACCTCGGAGAGGCCGGTGACGATCATCGGCAGGGCGACCTGCGGCTTGCCGTAGCGGACGAAGACGACGCCGGCGACCGCGAGGACCGCGATGATACCCGTGATGAGCGAGTCGAACTTGAAGCTCTCACCCTGACTCGGGGAGATGTACGACGAGGTGCCGCTGTCCTCGCCCGAGAGGTCGAGGCCGGCCGGGAGCGCGCCGGCGCGGAGGTTGATGGCGATTTCCTGTGCCTCGGAGGTGTTGCGCGTCTGGAGCTGGAAGCTCGGCGCGTCGGCCCACTCGCCGGCCCGCATGGTGTCTGCGAGCCCGCCGCTCATGCCGAAGGCGTTGACGACCTCGCCGTTGACGACGAGCAGGAGACAGCCCTCGGTCGTGTTCCGGCCGCCGTCTTCCATGTAGGTACACCGCGTCCCGCCGGGTTGGGCGAGGCCGGTGTCCTGAACCGCCGTCTGGAACTCTGACGCGGGCTCGTCGCGGACGGAGACGGGGACGAACGCCCCGCTTCCCGTCTGGGACTCCTGTGCGGTCCCGATGGAGGTGAAGTCGGCCTGCGTCAGGACGGCCTCGCGCGTCTCGTAGGTCCGCGACCCGTTGTCCGTGCCGGTCGGGTAGTAGATGTCTATCTGGACCGTCCCGCGCTCGCCGACGAGGTCGACGACGTCGGACTGGTCGCGGTTGGGGACCTCGACGAGGATGAAGTGCTCGCCCGTCGCCGTGGTCACCTGCTGGACCGTCCCGCCGGAGAGACCGGCCTCGTTGATTTTCGACTGGAGGACGCGGACCGTCTCCTCGCGGGTCGTCGCGGTGACGCCGTCTCTGACCTCGCCGTGGCCGTAGCCAGCGGCGTCGAGCGCGGCGCTCAGGTCGTCGGTCGTGACGTTCTCGATGGTCGCTTCGACCGTGTTGGACTCCGCGCCCGTGCGGGCGATGACGTCGGCGGCGTCGGCGCCCGCTATCTGGGCGGCGACCTGCCGTTCGACGACGCGCTCGGAGTCGCCGTTGAACTGGACGTCCTCGGCCGTGACACCGACGAGCGGCGCGCGGATGCGCGTCCCGCCGTCGAGTTGGAGGCCGAACTGGAGGTTCGTCGCGCTGTCGTCCTCGCCGATTGTGGACTGGTTGCCCATCGTCGGCGAGAAGAGGGCGAACGTCGAAAACAGGATGGCCACGACGAGGAAGATGACCCGCCAGTTGTCGCGGAGCGTGCTCATCGGGCCACCCCCTCGAACTTGTACCAGCGAAGGAGGGTCACGTTCAGCATGTAGGTGTTCATCAGGTCGGCGGTGAGGCCGAACACGAGGACCGTGCCGATGGCGGCGAGCAGTTGGATTCCGAACAGCGTCGCCGTGATGGTCATGACGATCATCGCCGCGATGGACGTGAGCGTCATCGTCACGCCGGTCCGCATGGCGCGCGCGGTCGACTCGTAGAAGTCACCGGAGCGCCGGAGGACGTGGTTGTTCAGGAGGATGTCCGAGTCCACCGAGTACCCGATGAGCATCAGGAGGGCCGCGACGGTCCCCAGCGACAGTTCGATGCCGAAGAGGTTCATCAGCGCCACCGGGATGACGATGTCGGAGAACGCCGAGAGGACGACCGCGATGGAGGGGACAAAGGAGCGGAACATGGCGAACACGAGGACGCTCATGCCCGCGAAGGCGACCGCGAGGCCGCCGAGGGCGAGCAGTTGCGTCTCGCCGCCGAAGTTGGCCGACACGGCGTCGATAGACCGGACTTCGAAGCCGGCGTCTTCGGCCTGCGTCTGGAGTTCGCTCGACGTCGCGCTCCCCGACTGGAACGTCACGACGTAGGTTCCGTCGGCCGCGACGGAGCGAATCGACTCGGGCTGGCTGTCGAAGGCCGCCGTGACCTCGCTTTGCGGGGCATCCGTTGCGATGCGGAGTTCGGTACCGCCGGTGAAGTCGACGCCCGGATTCACCGGCGCACCAGTCGCGACGTACCACCCTCCGATGACCAGTAGGGCCACCGCGAGGACCGCGAGGGGGACGGCCGCGAGTTGGCGATTCGTGTACCGGGTGTAGTCTACCTCCGGTACCGTAAACTCAACCATGGGTTGCGGTCCTGAGCGGTGCGGAATAAGGTTTCTTATCCGCGGACGGTCTCGGCCGCGGCGCGGTCTGGCGAGCGCCCGGCGAACCCGCGACAGGCCCATAGTCGTTGGCCGACAATCGTGAACTATGACGACCGAACCGACGGCGACCCGCGTGGTCGTCTCCTTTCCCGACGAACTCAGCGCGTGGGGCCGCGACCAGCTGACCACGGACCATTTCGTGACCTACCTGCGGCGGGTCCACGAGGACGCCGCGCCGGGCGACGAGTGGGAGGAGTTCCTCGACGTGGGCTGTTGCGGCGACGCGCTGACGCTGACGCTCCGCGTGGAGGAACTCGACCCGGCGGACGCGACCCACGTCGGCGAGGGGACGGCAGTCGAGTTCGTCGAGCGCGAGGGGAGCGTCCACGGCGGGTGGTGCGTCCAGAGCGCGGACGGGCCCGTCTCCTCGACCGGAAAACAGCGGTAGGAACGCGAGACAGAAGCCGGGGTGAAAAAGCGCCCTGTCAGGGCATGTAGCGGACCGCGACGACGCCCGGTTGCGAGCGGATTTCGACGCGGTTCACGTCGAGTCTGGCGGCCCGCGAGAGCAGTCCCTCCCTGTCGTCGAGGATGTCGTCGACGGCCTGTTCGGTCATGTCGTCGGGGACCGACAGGACGTGAATCTCGCCGGTCCCGGCGCGTTCCTCGCGGACGAGTTCGCCGTCGGGGTTGTCGGCGGCGATGTCGCGGGAGTTCGTCGTCGGCGACTCGGTCGAGCGCTCGACGGAGACGGTCCAGCGCGACTCGACTTCGACGAGTTGCCACGAGACGTTCATCGGCGGGTCGGGCGCGACGGTCCCGCGGACGGCTTCGTCCTCGGAGACGCCGGGGTTCGACGAGAGCGCGTGGACCTGCCCGGAGTGTACGTCCTTCAGGACGGCCGACTCCTCGTCGGCGGCGGTGACGAGAAACGTTCCCGTTCGCTCGGACTCGGTCTCGGTCTCGGACTCGGTCATCACCCGCTGTACGCCACCGGGCCTTTTCCCCGTTTCGGGCGCTCACGACGGCGTGTGCCACCGACACCCACGGCGACGGTGGGCTTTTCTCGCGGCGCGCCGACGCGACTGACGATGCCCGCGCTCTGGCGGTTGACCCGGACCGAGACGGCCCGCCGCGTCTACGACGCGCTCAAGGCCCGCGGCCTCACGGCGACGCAGATGGACGAGTACGTCGCGGACGCCGACGCGGCGGACGCCGACCGCGGCCCCCCGGCGGGAGTCGAGATCCGCGCGCTCGACCCCGAGGACGCGCGCCGGTTCGAGGCACGCTACGACGCGTTTTCCGAGCTTCGAGACGACGAGACGGCGGTGTGTGCGTTCGATGGCGGGCCGGACGTGGAGCGTGCTCTCGTCGGCTACCTCTTTCTCGGCGACCCCGGCCTGACGTACCACGTCCACCCGCTGGAGGCCGACGTGACCGTCCCCGGCGGCTACGTCCGCCGGGTGTTCGTCGCGCCCGAGGCGCGGAACCGCGGCATCGCCACCGCGCTCGTTTCGCGGGCCGTCGCGGTTGCCGCCGGGCAGGGGGCTGAGACGGTCCACGCGCTCGTCGCCCGCGACAACCGACCCTCGCAGTGGACCTTCGAGAGCGTCGGCTTCCGCGTCGCCCGCACCCGATCGTACTACCGGGTCGGCCCGTGGCGACGCCGGCGCGTCAAACCGCGTTCATAGCCGTATAGAGCGCTCAGTTCCGTCCCGAGCGCTCCGTTCGGGAACCCAAGTATATAGATATTTGAATTATATATACTATAGCGATTAGATTTATACTCAATCGGCCGAGTGTGTCGGACAGACAGGCATGACGGACGAACTCAGGTCAGCAGTTCTCGGGCGGCTGGACGCGGTCGACGCGCGGGCGAGCGAGGTCGTGCGCTCATCGACGGGGGAGAACATGATTTCGCGGCTCGGGGTCGCGGACTGGTTGAGTCTGGGCGCGCTCTTCTGGGCGTGGGTCGGCGCGATACTGTTCGTGTCGGGCGAGCCGAACTGGGCCATCGTGGCCGTCCTCGCCGGCTTCGCCTTCGACAAGGCCGACGGCTACTACGCCCGCAAGACCGGGACCGCCTCGGCGTTCGGCCGACAGATAGACTCCTTTATCGACATCTTCGCGTACCTCGTGTCGGCGGCGCTCCTGTACCACGTCGCGCTCGCGCCCAACCCGGTCGTGAGCGCCGTCGTCGGCTTCGTCGTCCTCGCGTTCGGCGGCCTGCGACTCATCCGCCACAACAGCGAGGGGTTCGGCGACGATTCGGGAACCTCGTACTACCACGGGACGACGGTCGTCCACACGCACCTCGTCGTGCTGGCGAACTACTTCCTCCTCCAGTTCGTCCCGCTGTGGAACGGCTGGGTCGCGGGCGCGACCATCGTGGCGGTCTGCCCGCTCATGACCTCCGACTACAAGGCGTACAAGACAGACGCGGGACACGTCCTCGTCGGCGTCGCCGGCGTCCTGACGGTCGCCGGCTGTCTCGCGCTCGAATTCGGTGTGGTATGAGCGGTCGGACGCGGGACTCGCGAGGGCCGCGAACGCTCGCGGTCGACCTCCACGTCCACACCGACGCCTCCTACGACTGCGAGATGTCGGTCGAAGCGGTGCTGAGCCGCGCGGCGTCGGTCGGCCTCGACGCGGTCGCACTCACCGACCACGACTCGGTCGGGTCGCTCCCGCGGGCGTTCGACATCGCCCACGAGTACGGCGTCCGGGTCGTCCCCGGCGTCGAGGTCTCGACGGCCGACGGCCACCTCCTCGCACTCGGCGTCGACGACCCGCCGGCGACGGGGCGACCGCTCCCCGAGACGGCGCGGGCGGTCCGCGAGTCGGGCGGGCTCGCGGTCGTCCCGCACCCGTTTCAGACGTTCCGGCACGGCGCGTCCCGGCGGGCGATTCGGGACGTCGACGCCGTCGAGGTGTACAACGCCCACACGCTCACCGGGTTCAGAAACGGGCAGGCGCGGCGCTACGCCCGCCGGCGGGGACTCCCGGGCACGGGCGGGAGCGACGCGCACCGGCCCGCGCTGGTCGGACGGGCGTACACGGCCGTCTCGGTCGAGACGGACGGCGGCGTCACGACGGACGCCATCTTGGACGGGATTCGCGCCGGGCGAACCGTCGCGCGCGGGACGCGAACGACCGCCCGTCAGTACCTGCGGAAGTACGCGCTGAACGCCCGGCTCAAGACCGCCTCGTTCCTGTGACCGGTCGGCTGTTCGACTCGACCGACGCGCGGAACGCGGCGCTCGTCAGAGTCGGAGCCGTCGCAATCGCCTTTTCCGCCGTCGCGGTCGGCGTCGCCGCGTTCGCCCCGCGACTCGCCGACCCGGCGTGGGTCCGCTCGGCCGTCGAATCGACCGGGGCGTTCGCCCCGTTGGTGTTCGTCGGTATCCAGACGCTTCAGGTGATTCTCGCGCCGATTCCCGGCCAAGCCCTCGCCGCCGTCGGCGGCTACCTGTTCGGGACGGTCGCCGGGACGGTCTACAGCATGGTCGGCGTCGTCGCCGGAAGCGCCGTCGTCTTCCTGCTCGCCCGGCGCTTCGGCCGGCCCGCGGTCGAGCGACTCGTCGCCGACGACGCGCTCGCGCGGTTCGACGGATTCGCCGACCGCCGGGGCGTCGCCGGCCTGTTCGTCCTGTTTCTCCTGCCGGCGTTCCCGGACGACGCGCTCTGCGCGCTCGCCGGGCTCTCGCCGCTTCGACTCCGGACGCTCGTCGTCCTCGTCGCGGTCGGTCGCCTGCCGACGTTCGCCCTCGCGGCGGCCGCCGGGCGGAACGCGGGCGCGGCGAACTACGGGACGGTGGCGCTCCTCGTCGGAATCGGCGTCGTCAGTTCTGTGGTCGTCTACCGCTACCGAGACGAGTTGGCGGCGAGAGTCGGCTGAGAGTGGAGCGGGGCGAAAACGAGTCGGGCGATGGGAGATTACCGGAGCAGTCGGTGGATTCCGTAGATGCCCGCCGCGCACGCGACGGGCGGAACGAGCCCGTAGACTGCGGGCAGGTCGTAGAGCAGTCGGACGACGGGGACGAGCGCCGAGACGGTCACGGGGCCCACCGTGAACGGCTCGGCCGGCGTCTGAAGCTCCGCGGGCACCGACGCGAGAAGCCCCACGTACACCGAGGCCATGAACAGGAATCCCGCGAGCGCGAGGCTCAGGTCGTACCGCGGTTTCGACCCGGTGCGGCGGTGTCGTCGGGCGACGAACAGTATCGGGGCGACCAGCGGCGCGACGACGAAAAGCCCCACGAGGACGTAGAACGACCGCGAGAGGGTGAGCGACCCGCCGGGGACGCCGGCGGTCGCCCCGATGAGGACCACGAGTCCGAAGGCGACGAACAACGAGACGACGCCCGTCGCCAGCGCACCGACGAGCACGTAACACTTGAACAGCCACGACTCGCTGTGCCGGAAGGCGTACGGGAACGCGCCGATGACGCCGCCGTAGTCGTCTGCCATCGGTCGCCCTTGGGAGCGGCCGCGATTAAAGCGACCGGTGTCGTTTTGACGCCGGGCGACGCGGCATCCTGTATGCAGGTAGACCTCGGGAACGTCCTCGACACGGCGTCGGCCCACGGCGTCTCGCGCGAGGCGCTCGACCGACTCGACGGCCGCGTCGCGGCCGCCCACGACCGCATCGAACGCGGCCGAGAGGCCGGCGAACACGGCTACGAATCGCTGAACCTCCCCAACAGCACCGACCCCGCGGCGATTCGCGACGCGGTGAGTCGGTTCGACGACCCCTCGGCGGTCGTCACCGTCGGCATCGGCGGGAGCGCCCTCGGCGCGGCCACCCTCACCGACGCGCTCGAAAGCGACGTGGACGCCCACTACCTCGACAACGTCGACCCCGAGGCCGTCGAGCGCCTCCTCGACTCGCTGGACCTCGCGTCGACCGTCGTCAACGTCGTCTCGCGGTCCGGCACGACCGCCGAGACGCTGGCGAACTTCCTCGTCGTCCGGGAGGCGATGGCCGACGCGGGCGTCGACTGGGCCGACCGAACCTTCGTCACGACCGGCGAGGAGGGCAACCTCCGCGACCTCGCCGACAAGCACGACCTCCCGTCGCTCCCCGTCCCGGACGGCGTGCCCGGCCGGTTTTCGGTGCTCTCGACGGTCGGCCTCGCCGCCGCGGCCCTCTGCGGCCACGACATCGAGGCGGTCTTGGAGGGCGCGGCCGCACAGGAGGCGCGCCTGTCGGACTCGCTTTTCGACTCGCCGGCGTACGCCTACGGCGCGGTGTCCTACGCGCTCGCCGAGCGCGGCATGCACCAGAACGCGATGATGCCCTACGCCGAGTCGCTCGAAACGTTCTCCGAGTGGTTCGCCCAGCTGTGGGCCGAGTCGCTCGGGAAAGACGGCCTCGGCCAGACGCCCCTGCGGGCGCTCGGCGCGACCGACCAGCACTCCCAGCTTCAACTGTACCGCGCCGGCCCGCGCGACAAGCTCGTGACCCTCGTCCGCGCCGCGGAGCGCGAGGACGTCGCCATCCCCGAGACCGACCTCGACGGCCTCGCGTACCTCGGCGGCTCGTCGCTCGGCGACCTGCTCGACGCCGAGTTCGAAGCGACCGAGGCGAGCCTCGCCGCCGCCGACCGCCCGAGCGTCCGCATCGAACTCGACCGCGTCGACGAGTACGGCCTCGGCGAACTGCTGTACGCGATGGAGGCCGCCTGCGTCCTCTACGGCGAACTCGCCAGCGTGGACACGTTCGTCCAGCCGGCGGTCGAGTGGGGCAAACGCGCCGCCCGCGGCCTGCTCGGCGGCGGCGACTTCGAGGAGGCGGACGCCGTCGCCGACAAAGAAGAACTGGTCGTCGAGTAGAGTCGGTCGCTCTGCTGGCGCGGGGTCTTTTCGGACTCCCGCCAGCGACGACTCCCGAACAGTCCACGGGGCGGGACTGAAAGGGGCCGCCGCGAGGGCGAACCCCAGGGCGGTGAGGACCGCAGGCCGGAAGCGGAGGACCGCGACGGCCCGCGGGAGCCGTCGTGGCGGGGGCTTTCGAGGGGTTCCGCAGTCCGGCCCTCCTCTCAAAACGGCGCAAGCGACACAGACTCACGTGACTCCACAGACTGGTGAGAATCGACCCGAATCGGTTATCCGACACCGTTCCGAAGGGGGGGACAATGGCACACGACACCGCCCGCTCGTCTGCGAGCCCCGCAGACCACCTCCAGGCGTACGGTGGCATCATCATCGTCGTCGCCCTTTCGCTCCTCGTCGGCGCGACGCTCGGCTCGGTCGCCGCCGGCCTCGCTCGCGGCGTGGTTCCGGGCGACACCGCGCTCATCGGCGCGATACAGACCGCCGGACAGTTCGTCGGCTTCGGCGTCGTCGGCGCGGGCTACCTCTCCATGCGCGACGACTGGGACCTGATTCGGTTCGAGCGACCGACCGCGCGCGACGCCCTGTGGATTGCGGGCGGGTTCGTCGCCGTGATGGGCGTCTACCTCGGCGCGTCGGCGCTGATGTCCGCGCTCGGCATCCAGAGCGGCGACAGCGTCATCGCCCAGCAGGGCCGCGAGAACCCGGTGTACTTCCTGTATCTCACGGTCATCACCATCGTCCTCGTCGGCCCGGCGGAGGAGCTTATTTTCCGCGGCATCGCCTTCGGTGAACTCCGCCGACTCTGGGGTCCCGCGCCCGCGGTCGTCCTGTCGAGTCTGGTGTTCGCGTCGATTCACCTCTGGTCGTTCTCCGGCGAGGGGCTGTACGTCTCGCTCGGGATGGTGTTCGTCCTCGGGAGCGTCCTCGCGGTCGTCTACGAGCAAAGCGGGAACCTGCTCGTCGCCGCGCTGGTCCACGGGCTGTACAACGCGGTCCAGTTCCTCGTGAGCTACGCGCAGGCGACCGGCATGGTCTGACGGTCTGAAAAAGGAACAGCCGAACCGCTGGCTCGGCCGGCTTACGCCGGGTTCTTCCGCGACAGCTCCATCCCGCAGATGGGACAGCGCTCTTTGTGCTCGTCGAACTCGCGGCCACAGCCCTGACACTGGAACTTCCAGCTTCGCTGTTCTGCGATGCCGTCTTGGGCGATGACTTCGACGCCGACGTTGAGCCGCTCGGCGACGTTCTGCATCGCGTAGTCGTCGGTGACGAGCGTCGCGTCGAGTTCGAAGGCGGCGGCGATGAGCCGTGTGTCGGTCTCCGAGAGCACGTCGCGGTCGCCGGTCTCGCCCGCGGCGCGGAGCACCTTGTCCACGGTTCCCTGTCCGGGGATGTGGACGTACATGCCCGCGCCTTCGAGGGCGTCGAAGCGGAAGGCGTGCTCGCCGGTGAGTTCTTCCTTGACGAGGGGAATCGAGGCCGTCTCGTCGTCGGTGTGGTACTCGTGGATGAACGCAGAAGCGTCGAGAATCCGCATTGAGAATCTATCCTGAGTCTACCGTTGGACGACGATGTAATCCTTGACCGCCTGCACGCGGTTCACCGGGACTCGGAACCGTCCGCGGTCGTCCCGGTCGAACGAGACGCGACCGGGGGATATCTGCTCGTTCGGCTGGACGAGCAGGTCGTGAAGCTCGCCCGACTTCATGTCCATCGTGATGTTGTACAGCATCCCGAGTTCCGTTCCGTCGGAGCCCATGACGGCCTTCCCGGAGAGGTTCTCGGCGAGTATGTCGGCCATACACACCCCTTCCTCGTCGGTTCACATAAACGGTACGGGCACGTCTGACGGGCGGCCGACGAACGCCCCGACCCGCCTGCGGGCCGCGAGAACAGTCGACACGGTGACTCGCGGACTCGCGGGCGCGGTCGTGACGATGGACTTAACTTGAGTCACCGACTCGATTCCGGTAAGAGCTTTCTCCGGGGCGATTCTCCATGTCCGACACTGATTCGACGTCACAATCCGATACGCTTCGCACACCCATCGTGGCCGTCCTCGGCCACGTGGACCACGGGAAGACGAGTCTTCTCGACAAGATTCGCGGCTCCGCCGTCAGCGAGGGCGAAGCCGGCGCCATCACCCAGCACATCGGCGCGACCGCGGTCCCCTTAGACACCGTCTCGCAGATGGCCGGCAGTCTGGTCAAGCCCGAGGACTTCGACCTCCCGGGGCTGTTGTTCATCGACACGCCGGGCCACCACTCCTTCAGCACCCTCCGCTCGCGCGGCGGGGCGCTCGCCGACATCGCCATCCTCGTGGTCGACGTGAACGACAGCTTCCAGCCGCAGACCGAGGAGGCCATCGACATCCTCAAGCGGACGGGAACGCCGTTCATCGTGGCCGCGAACAAGATAGACACGACGCCGGGCTGGAACCCCCAAGAGGGGGCCCCCATCCAGAAGACCTACGAGGAGCAGTCCCAGCGCGCCCGCTCGAAACTCGACGAGAAACTGTACGAGATTATCGGCGAGCTCTCCGACCGGGGCTTCTCCTCGGACTTCTACTGGCGCGTCCAGAACTTCCAGTCCAACATCGGCGTCGTCCCCGTCTCCGCGCTGACCGGCGAGGGCATCCCCGACCTGCTGGGCGTCCTGATGGGGCTGTCCCAGCGCTACATGAAAGACGAGATGGCCATCGACGTGGCCGGTCCCGGCTCCGGGACGGTCCTCGAAGTCAAGGAGGAACGCGGCTTCGGCGCGACCCTCGACGTGGTCCTCTACGACGGGACGATTCGCGCGGGCGACACCATCGTCGTCGGCGGCGCGAACGACCCCATCGTCACCGAGGTCCGCGCGCTCCTCCAGCCCCGCCCGAACGCGGAGATTCGAACCGAAAAGCGGTTCGACAAGGTCGACGAGGTCCGCGCCGCGGCCGGCGTGAAAATCGCCGCGCCCGACCTCGAAGACGCGATGGCCGGCGCGCCGGTCCGCGTCGTCGGCGACCGCGACCTCGACGAGGTCGTCCGCGAGGTCGAAGCCGAACTCGCGGACATCGAGGTCACCACCGAAGAGGAGGGCGTCGTCGTCAAGGCCGACACGCTCGGCAGTCTCGAAGCCATGGCGAACGCGTTACAGGAAGCCGAAGTGCCCATTCTCCGCGCCGAGGTCGGCGACGTGGCCCCGCGCGACGTGGCGGTCGCCTCGACCGCCCGCGAGTCCGAACACAAGGTCATCCTCGGGTTCAACGTGGACGTGCTCTCGAACGCCGAGGCCGAACTCGAAAAGAACGACGTGAAGCTGTTCGAAGACGACGTCATCTATCAGCTCGTCGAGGAGTACGAAGAGCACGTCGAGGAGATGAAACGCGCCCAACAGGAGACGATTCTCGACAAAATCGTCCGCCCGTGTCGCTTCCGCATCCTCCAGGACCACGTCTTCCGGCAGAACAACCCCGCCGTCGTCGGGGTCGAAGTCATGTCCGGGACCATCAAGAACAACATGAACGTCGTGAAGTGGGAAGACGGCGAGGCGAACCGCGTCGGTCAGCTCTCGGGCATCCAAGAAAACGGCGAGGACGTGTCGAGCGCCCGCGCCGGCTCGCGGGTCAGCGTCGCCATCGACGGCCCGACGGTCGGCCGCCAGATAGAGGAGGGTGACGAACTCTGGATCGAACTCCCCGAAAAGCACGCGAAGATTCTCGAACAGGAGCTCCGCGACGACATCCCCACCGACGAACTGGAGGCGCTGTCGGGCTACCTCGAAAAGCACCGCCGCCGCGACCCCTTCTGGGGAAAATAGGCGACTCGTCGCGCCCCGAGTCTTCCGTTGACTCAGCATATCCGTGAGCCGCACGGCCGTCCCGTCGGGCGAAATAGCTAACATTCAGACGTTCGTACTCGGTTCCGAGTGGTTCGTACTCGGTTCCGAGTGGTATCATGCGCACACGAACACCCCATAGCGACAGCATCGTCACGAAAGCGACGCGGTACGACGCCATCCTCGCGACACTACCGCTCCCGCTCGCCGTCGGGACGGCGGTCGGCGCGCTCTCGCCGCTCCCACTTTCGCTCGTTGTCGGCGCGAGCGGCCTCGTCTCGGCGGCCGTGCTCGCCTACGGGTTGTTCGTTGCGACACCGCGGTCGGCGGCCGGTCCGACGGGCGAGTCGGGCGCGACCGCCGAGACGGAACTGCCGCTCGACGACATCGAGTCCCGCGTCCGCGACGACGCCGGTCGAAACCGCCGCCGCGGGAGCGTCTGACCGGGGACGCTCGCGCGCTCGGCCCCGTGGTCAGGGACGGTTCCACTCCCAGAACCAGTACGCCGCGCCGAACAGCATCAGTCCCGCTCCGAGGGCCGACGTCGCCGGTTCGGGGAAGACAAACAGCAGGAAGCCGACGATGATGAGCGTCGTCGGACCAATCTCGTCCGCGTAGCCGAAAAGCGAAACCATACCTCCCTTTCGACGGCCTCCGTGAAGTGTATTGTTCTCGTTCTGAACTGACGAGAGTGAGGAGGGGAGATGCAAGGCGAGCGACGGAGCGACGAGGAGAAAGCGGTCGGCGGGTCGCACCCGCGCGTCAGTCGCCACTCGGACCGCGACGGCGACGGGGGTCGGTCGAGGTTACCGCGCGGCGGGCGTGAGGTCGTCGCCGACGGCGCTCATGACCTGAAACGCCGCGGTGGCGGCCAGCCCGCGGGCGACCTCGTTGCGGTCTTCGTCGGTGAGTCCGGCGTCGAGTTCGTCGGCGTCCGGCGAGAAGCCGGCGCTGACGGGGTGGCCGACCGGCGGGTGGACGGCCACGGTGGCGAGCGGCCCGGTCGACCCGGTCGAGAGCTCCGACCCGACGGCGAACCCCTCGGGGAGATACGACTCCGTCCGCGAGACGATACCGGCGACCGCCCGCCGGAGCGCGTCCATCTGGTCGACGGTCAGTTCTCGGTCGGCCGACGCCTGGCCGGCCCCAGTCACGCCGGGAGCGCCCGCATATGGGTTGTTCCCGTTCATCAGTCGTCTGCGATAGGGGAAGGACGTGTAAAAAGCCGTCGTCGGTCGGCAAGGCGGTGGCGGAATCAAAACCGGCTGACTGCGCGGTGACGCCGCCGTCAGGCCGGTCGCGGGAGCGAGACGGTGACGACGGTCCCGCGGGGCTTCGGCGTCGAGATGGCGAGCGACCCGCCGGAGGCGTCGACGATGGCGCGGACCAGCCAGAGGCCGACGCCGCTCGTGTGCGAAAGCGGCGTCTCCGCGCCGGACATGAGGGCGTCCCGCTCGGCGTCCGGGATGCCGGGTCCGTTGTCGGAGACGGTCACGCCGACGGACCCCTCGAGTTGCCAGACGGCGACGTGAATCTCCGGTTCGTCGCAGTCGGCGTGGACGACGGCGTTGTCGAGCAGTTCGGCGATGCTCCGCGGGAGCGCCGGATGCGCCCGCACGGTGAGCGTCTCCACCGACGAGGCGACCGACACCCGCACCCCGGAGTGCTCGAGTTCGAGGTCCTCGACGGCGTCGGCGACCGCAGACGAGAGGTCGACGTCGACCTCGTTGCCCTCCGCGAGTTCGACGGTCCGGAGGAGCGCGACCTCGTCGCTCACCTCGACCAGTCGGTTCGCGCGCTCCCGAATCGCCTCGACGGGGTCGGTGTTCGAGTCCGACTCGTCCCGCGACTCGACGAGTTCGGCGTAACCGAGGATGGCGGTGCAGGCGTTCCTGATGTCGTGTCTGAGGATTCGATGCAGGACGCTCGTGTGCGCGAGCGTCGATTCCAGTCGCTCGGAGGTCCGGTCCAGTTCGGTCTGGCTCCGACCGACGAGGTCGTACACCAACAGCGCCGACAGGACGACGAACATCCACCCCTTCGCCGTCTGGACGAGCTCGTGGTTCGGAAGCCCCTCCACGAGACTGTCGCTCGTCGCGACCCAGAGGAACCCGAACGCGGCGTAGATAAGCGCCACTCGCCTCGGAGACAGGTCGAACGGCGCGTCACCACTCATGACGGAGCAATACTCACAAACGCTGATGAGTCCGTCGGTCAGCGCGGAGTGTCAGAAGATAGATTCGCTTTGCCCGTAGGCCGCGACCGTGACGGCGGTGGTGTAGCCGTCGCCCTCGTGGGTGCCGGTCGTGAGCGCGACTTCCTCGTCGTCGAACGACCACTCGCGGAGGTTCCGTCCCGCGTCGAGCCCGTCGAGGACGGCCGCGCGGACGCTGTCTTCGTCGGTTCCTGACGCCTCGTAGAACAGGCCGGGGCCGGAGCCGGTCGCCCAGCCGAGACCGGCGACGGCCGTCTCGCCGGGGGTCGAAGTCGTCTCGCGGGCCTGCACCACGGTCAGACGGTTGCCCGCCGGACCGAGATCGGGGGCCACGTCGACCGCCTCGACCGTCGCGTCGGCGGGAACCACGGAGGAGACGGCGACGAGGTTGTAGTTGTGGACGTTGGCGGCGGCGAGCGCGGCGTCGTACGACGCCATCTCGGTGGGGGCGGTGCCGACCCCGCGGACGACGCGAATCGTGTTCATGTCCGAACTCTCGCGGCGGCGGAAAAGGGGGTTACGAATAGCGGCGCTCGAAAGCCGGGGCGAGGCGGGGGCGTCGACGACCGCCGCGACGCCGGTTCCCGGCCGAGTTCAGTACTGGTAGTCCGTGAAGCCCGAGATGGGGCCGGTGCCGGACTCCTCGACGTTCGAGAGCTTCTCGTGGGCGGCGTCGAAGTCCGCGCCCGTCACCTCGGTGCGGCCCTCGCGGATGGCGAACATGCCGGCCTCGGTGGTCAGCGACGCGATGTCCGCGCCGGAGTAGTCGTCGAGTTCCTCGGCGAGCGCGTCGAGGTCCACGTCGTCGGCGACGTTCATGTCGCGGGTGTGGATGTCGAGGATGCGGCGGCGGCCCTCGACGGCGGGCTTGGGCACCTCGATGAGGCGGTCGAACCGGCCGGGCCGGAGGATGGCCTCGTCGAGCATATCGAAGCGGTTGGTCGCCGCGATGATGCGGATGTCGCCGCGGTCGTCGAAGCCGTCCATCTCCGAGAGGAGTTGCATCATCGTGCGCTGGACCTCGGCGTCGCCGGAGGTCTTCGAGTCCGTCCGCTTCGAGGCGACGGCGTCGATTTCGTCGATGAAGATGACCACCGGTTCGCGCTCGGCGGCGAGCTTGAACAGGTCGCGGACCAGCCGCGCGCCCTCGCCGATGAACTTCTGGACGAGTTCGGAGCCGGCCATCTTGATGAACGAGGCGTTGGTCTCGTTGGCGACGGCCTTGGCGAGCATCGTCTTCCCGGTGCCCGGCGGGCCGTAGAGGAGCACGCCCGACGGCGGGTCGATGCCGACTTCCGCGAACATCTCGGGGTTTTCGAGGGGCTGTTCGACCGCCTCGCGGACCTCGCGGACCTGCTCGTCGATGCCGCCGATGTCGTCGTAGGTGACCGTCGGCGACTCGACGACCTCCATCGCCTGCGCCCGCGCGTCCGTCTCGTCGTCGAGGACGGTCTGGACGGCGAACGAGTCGTTGATGGCGACGCGGTCGCCCGGCTCGATGTCGTCGATGTTCAGGTTCGGTGCGAACTCGGTGAGGACCTCCTGGTTGTTGCCGTGCTGTTTGATGATGACGCCGTCGTCGGTCAGTTCCTCGACCGTAGCGATGTAGTACGAGGCCGTCTTCAGCGCCTCGTTGCGCGCTTTCATCTGGTCGACTTCGTCGACTAACTCGGCGTGGCGGTCATCGGCGTTCTGGAGCCGCTGGTCGAGTTCGCGGTTGACGTCGACCATGCGTTCGAAGTGCTGGCGGAGTGCAGACAGCCGCTCTGCATCCGACATCTCGGGGTCCAGGTCGAGATGAGGACGTTCCGGGAGAGATGGACTCCGTGACATCAGTGATTGGCCACACTTAGGCATGCGCGTAAATGTGCCTTTGGGTCAGAGAACCCGACTGCCGCGCTCGAAGCGGCTTTAGGTGACGGCGGTCCCGCGGCACCCGACCGCGGCGGCGAATCGGACGCCGGCAGAGCGACGCCGCGGCTCACGGGGACAGTGCTGTTCGCAGGAAACGCGCGACGTGACGAAGACGAAGATGTGGTAGGAGGAAGTTGCGGAGGTTCAGTGTGTACAGGTCGCCCCTCGTTTCGGCCCGACGTGCCCTCCGCGAGAACAGATACGACGCCCAACGACTTGAAAGGAATTCGTCGTCGCCGAGAACGTCCCGTAAATCGGGATGTGGGTATTAATCCGGTATCATCCGACGAGCGACCGGCGAGCGACCGCTTCCGAGAGTCGCGGTCGGCGTTCGTCAGCGGGTTCGTTCGTCAGCGGGTTCGCTCGCCCTGATAGCTCCCGTCGTAGGTCTCGTCGTGGGTCGCGTCCGCGAGGACGATTTGGGCGACCCGCGCGCCGCGTTCGAGTTCGACCGGGTGGTGGACCTGCAGGAGGCCCTCGCCTTTCCCCTCGTAGCCGGCGTCCCAGACGGCCGTGTTCAGCATACAGGAGTTCCGCATGAGCGACGACCGCGGGTAGATGAAGCCGACGTGGTCCTCGGGGATGTGGACCGTCTCGGCGTACTGGAGGACGTAGCCGCCGGGGTCGAGCCGGTACGTCTCGGTCTCCGGGTCGGCGAAGTCGAGGGCGCGGCGCTCCCCGACGGTCTTCCCCTCGCGGCCGAGGCGGCCCGGTTCGACCTGTTCGAGGACCGCTTCGAGCGTCAGGTCGACGCCGTTGGGTTGGACCTGTTCGGCCGTGACCGGCGAGATGTGCTGTGCGACGAACGAGCCAGCGCGGTGCATATCCGAACCCCGTTCAGCGGGCGCAAAACTGTGCCGGACCTCGGCCGTCGTCGCCCCCCGAAACGCACCTCTGATTCGGGGCCGCGACGGGGGTGAAATCGCACCCCCTTCGGGGAGGTGACGACCCCCGCGGTGACAAGTCACATGGGAGAACCAACAAGGAGTTTAATGGCCCTTAGACGCTACAAACCCCGAGACGGCGCTATCGTTCACGTTCGAAGATAGGGAAGTACGCGGGATTTATATCCGAGGACCATCGAGGTTCGGGTGTTATGGGACAGACGCTCACGGAAAAGATTCTCTCGGACCACCTCGTCGAGGGTGACCTCACCCCCGGAGAGGAGATCGGAATCGAAATCGACCAAGTCCTGATGCAGGACACGACCGGGACGATGGTCTGGCTCCAGTTCGAGGCGCTCGACCTCGACGAGGCGCAGACCGAGCTCGCCGCTCAGTACTGCGACCACCAGACCTACCAGTTCGACTTCAAGAACACGGA
This sequence comes from Haloferax sulfurifontis ATCC BAA-897, assembly GCF_000337835.1. Classification (GTDB taxonomy): domain Archaea; phylum Halobacteriota; class Halobacteria; order Halobacteriales; family Haloferacaceae; genus Haloferax; species Haloferax denitrificans. The sequence continues at coordinate 192,570 of NZ_AOLM01000027.1, forward strand.
CGACCACCGCTTCCTCCGTTCCGCGGCCGGGACATATGGTGCCCACTTCTCCCGCCCCGGCAACGGTATCTGCCACAACGTCCACAAGGAGAACTTCGCCGCGCCCGGCAAGACGCTCCTCGGCTCGGACTCGCACACGCCGACCCCCGGCGGCCTCGGCCAGCTCGCCATCGGTGCGGGCGGCCTCGACATCGCGGTCGCCATGGGCGGCGGCGCGTACTACGTCGAGATGCCGGAAGTCGTGAACGTGCGCCTCGAAGGCGAACTCCCCGAGTGGTCCTCCGCGAAGGACGTCATCCTCGAGATGCTCCGCCGCGAGACCGTCAAGGGCGGCGTCGGCAAGGTGTTCGAGTACACCGGCCCCGGTGCCGAGTCGCTCAGCGTGCCCGAGCGAACCACCATCACCAACATGGGGACCGAACTCGGAGCCACCTCGTCGCTGTTCGAGACCGACGAGAAGACCAAGGACTACCTCGAACGCCAGGGTCGCGGCGACGAGTACGTCGAGCTGACGGCCGACGACGACGCCGAGTACGCCGACGAAATCGTCATCGACCTCGACGACCTCGAACCGCTCATCGCCTGCCCGTCGATGCCGGACAAGGTCGTTCCCGTCCGCGAAGTCGCCGGCGAGAAGGTCGAACAGGTCCTCGTCGGTTCCTGTACGAACGGCGGCTACGAGGACATCCTCCCGGCCGCGAAGATGTTCGAGGGTCGCGAAGTCGCAAAGCACCTCGAGATGATCGTCGCACCCGGTTCGAAGCAGGCCGGCGAGATTCTCGCCCGGCAGGGCTGGACGGCAGAGATGATGGCCGCCGGTGTCAACGTCTCCGAGGCGACCTGTGGTCCGTGTATCGGCATCGGCCACGTGCCCGCCTCCGACTCCATCTCGCTTCGCACCTTCAACCGTAACTTCGAGGGTCGCTCCGGTATCGAAGACGACAACGTCTACCTCTGCTCGCCGCAGGTCGCCGCCGCCGCGGCGCTCAAGGGCGAAATCATCGACCCGCGCGACCTCGCCGACGAACTCGGTGACCTCGACGCGCCCGGCGTCGAGCTCCCCGAGAAGTACGACGGCTCGAAGACGGACCTCATCTACGCCGAAGACGCCATCGACGACGAGCTCATCAAGGGCCCGAACATCGGCGAAGTTCCCCTGCAGGACCCCCTCGGCTCGAACATCTCGGGTGAGACCCTCCTGAAGATGGAGGACAACATCACGACCGACCACATCATCCCGGCGACGTCCGACATCCTCAAGTTCCGCTCGAACATCGAGCGCCTCTCGGACTTCACGCTCTCGCGCGTCGACGAGACGTTCGCCCAGCGCGCCAAGGACGCCGGCACCGGCGTCCTCGTCGCGGGCGAGAACTACGGCCAGGGCTCCTCCCGCGAACACGCCGCGATGTGTCCGATGTACCTCGGCATCGAGGCCGTCCTCGCGCAGTCGTTCGCTCGCATCCACAAGGCGAACCTGTTCAACTTCGGTATCGTCCCCCTCGCCATCGACGAGGAGACCTACGAGAAGATCGAACAGGGCGACGACGTCGAAATCGTCGACGACGTTGCCGACGCCGTCGAATCCGGCCAGGAAGAGTTCACCATCCGCGTGAACGACGACTGGGAAGCGACGGCGAACCTACACGCCTCCGAGCGCGAGCGTCGTATCCTCACCGCCGGCGGCAAGCTCCCCCTCACGAAACAGCAGGCCGAGGGCGGCGCCGCCCCCGCGGACGACTGAGCGCGACCGACCACCTTCTCACTTTTTCGCCCGGCGAGCGGCGGCTATCGCGCGACCCGAGGGTCGCACCGGCCGCCCCCGTGAGCGTCCTCCCGCCGGCCCGCTTGCGCCCTCGCGGCCCCGTGCCGTCGGGCTTTTGCGTGCCAACCACGTAGCGCCGTGCGTGACGGCGTTCGACGACGCGCTCGCCGACGACGTTGTCGTCCGGCGGGTCGACCGGGCGGACCTCCTCGACGTGCTCCGCATCGAGCGGACCTGTTTCTCCGAGCCGTGGCCGTACTCCGCGTTCGAGCTGTTCGTCGACGAGCCGGCGTTCCTCGTCGCCGTCCGCGGGGGCGAGGTGCTCGGCTACGTCGTCGCCGACGTGATGCCGAACCACGGCAACGACATCGGGCACGTCAAGGACCTCGCGGTCCGCCCGGCGGCCCGCGGGAACGGCCTCGGTCGGCGGTTACTCGTCCAGTCGCTGACGGCGATGGCCATCGCGGGCGCGGCGGTCGTGAAACTCGAAGTCCGCGTCTCGAACGACCCCGCCATCGGGCTCTACCGGAGCCTCGGCTTCGACCCCGCCCGCCGGGTGCCGAGCTACTACGGCGACGGCGAGGACGCCTACATCATGGTCCTCGACATGGCCGAGTGGCAAAGCGGCTGACAGGACCGCACGCGGCCGAACGAGGGCTTATCAGGGCAAGCCACGTACACGAGTTGTGTTACCGTCCCCCACCGTGCTCTGTGTGAGTGACGACGACGAGTTCGTGGCGGCCCTCGACTCGTCGCTGTCGTCGCTCGGCGAAGCGACGGCCGTCCGCCACGTCCGCACCCCCGCCGCGGCGCGCGCGGAGCTCGTCTCCGCCTCGGCGGCCGTCTCGTGTGTCGTTCTCACCGCGCCCACGGCGGCCGGCGACGAGGCGGCGTTCGTCCGCGACGTCTACGCGCAGGGCCTCGACGTTCCCGTCGTCGTCGCGGCCGCCGACCGCGAGGTCGCGGGGCGCGCGGTCGACGCCGGCGCGACGGACTACGTCGTCCGCGACGGCGACCCGGGGACGATGTCGTGGGTGGCCGCCCGCGTCGAGCGGGCGCTCGGCGAGTACACCCTCGCGCGGGACCACAGAGACCGCATCGAGCAACAGCGCGTCGTCTCCGAGGTGGGCACCCGGGCGCTGACCGCCGTGGACCTCGACACGACGCTCGACCACGCCGCACACCGGGTCCGCGACGTGCTCGGGGCGGACTCGGTCACGGTGTTCGAGGGCCTCGACGACGGCGCGTTTCGCGTCGCCGCCGCCGCGGGCTGGTCGGCGAGTCGGGGTCGCGGCCCCACCGCGACCGAGGGGACGCAGGCGGCCGAGACGTACCGGACCGGGCGCTCGACGCTCGTCGACGACGTCGACGCCGACGAGCGCTTCGAGCCCGCGGACGACGCGGGGGCGTCGGGACCGAAAAGCGGGATGAGCGCGGCCATCGGCGGGGACGGGACTCGGTGGGGAGTCATCACCGCCCACGCCGTCGCCCGCGGGCGGTTCTCCGACGACGACGTGCTGTTCTTGGAGAACATCGCGGCCGTCGTCGGCGCGGCGACCGAGCGCCACGAGCTCAAAGGGGCCCTCTCGGAGGTGTTAGAGCGGATGGACGAGGCGGTGATGGGGTTCGACGCGGACTGGCGAGTCACCTACGTCAACTCGACGGCCGAACACGGCCTCGGGATGTCCGCCGCGGCGGTGCTGGGGACGCGCATCTGGGACTCGGTCCCCGAGGCGGCCGTCTTCCGCGAGGGGTTCGAGCGCGCGATGGAGCGACAGGAGCCGGCGACGTTCGAGACCTACTACGAGCGTCTCGAAACGTGGTACGCGGTTCGGGCGTACCCCTCCGAGACGGGGCTTTCGGTCTACTTCACCGACATCACAGAGCAGTTGGAACGCGAGGCCGAGGCCGAGCAGTACGGGCGGATGGTCGAGGCCGTCGCCGACGCGGTGTACGCGCTGGACGACGAGGAGCGGTTCGCGGCGGTCAACCCGGCGTTCGAGCGGCTCACCGGGCTCGACCGCGAGCGCGTCATCGGCTCGCCGACGAGCCTGCTCGCAGAGAACGCGACCCCGACAGACGGGAGCGACGAGGCGTTCGCGGCCACGTCGCGGGGCATCGTCGAGTTCGAACTCCGGACGCCCGACGGCGAGGTCGTCCGCGTCGAGAACCACCGGACGCCGCTCGTGGTCTGCGGCGAGGAAATCGGCTCCGTCGGCGTCCTCCGCGACGTGACGAAGCGACACCGCTACGAGCGACTGCTCGCGACCCTCCACGACCGGACCCGCGAGATGATGGGCGCGACCGACAGACAGGCGGTCCTCCGGGCGGCGGTCGACGCCTGCGACGAGATGCTCGGCGACGCCCGGACGGAGCTGTACGTCTTCGACGAGTCGGACACGAGCCTCGTCCGCGTGGGCGCGGCCGGGACCGGGCTCGGCGACAAGCCGTTCGAGGGCGGCCTCGACCGCGGCGGCGTCTGGGACGCGTTCGTCTCCGGCGACGTCCGCGTGGTCGAACTCGCGCCCGACGGGGGCGTCGTCGACGGCGTCGAGCGCGTTATCGCCGCGCCGCTGGGTCGCCACGGCGTGCTCGTCACCGGCCACCCCGGCACCGTCGCGCCGAACGAAGTCGACGTGGAGCTCGTGAATCTGCTGTCGGCGACCGTCGAGGAGTTGCTCGACCGAATCGACGCCGAGGCGGAGCTCCGCGAGCGCGACAGCCGGCTCGAAGCCCAAAACGAGGCGCTCACGCGACTCGACCGAATCAACGCGACCATCCGGAGCATCAACCGGTCGCTCATCCGCGCGCCGACCCGCGGCGAGGCGCTGTCGGCCGTCGCCGAACACCTCGTCGACGCCGACGGCGTGGCCGTCGTCTGGCACGCCGAGGTCAGCGACGTCGACGAGACGTACCGCCCGCCGAGCGACGCGGTCCACGGCGCGGACACCGCCTACGCCGACCGACTGGGGGAGGTGGCGACCGCGGAGCCGCTGTTTTCGCTCCTCGAAGCCGCCATCGAGAGCCGAGAGATGCAGGTGATAGCGGACGTGCTCGACGACCCCGCGTGGGCAGACCACCGCGGCGACGCGCTCAGCTACGGGTTCCGCGCCATCGCGGTCATCCCCGCGGTCGCCGACGACCGGGTGGAGGCGGTGTTCGTCGTCCACGCGACCAACTCGGAAACGTTCGAAAACGACGACGGTCTGCTCTCCGAACTGGGGGAGGCGGTCGGCTACGCGCTCGCGGCCACGGGGCGCGCCGACGCCATGCTGACCGAGCGCCGGGCGGACGTGCAGATACGGCTCGGCGGCGACCGACTGTCGATATCGCGGCTCGCCCGGCGGGTCGGCGAGGCGGTGAGCCTCGGCGGCGTCATCCCGCAGTCCGACGGCTCGGTCATCGCGTTCGTCGCCAGCGACGCGGCGCCCGAGGACGTCGTCGCCGCGGGGCGGGACATCGCGACGCGCGTGCGCCACGTCTCGACCGACGACGCGGGGTCGCTGTTCGAACTCCGCCTCCCGCGGGAGTCGCTGTTCGAGACGCTGTACGCCTCGGAGGCGACGCTACGGGCGCTCGACGCGACGCCGACCCAGACCACGCTCACCGCCGAGGTCCCCGAGCGAATCCGCGTCCGGTCGTTCGTCGACGCGCTCGACGCGAACTACCCCGGGACGAGTCTGCTCTCGCGGCGGACCGCCGCCGGTGCCGAGTCGCCGCAGACGTTCGCCGCCGAGATGCGGGAGGCGTGGACGAGTCGGCAACACGAGTCGATTCGGGCGGCCCACCTCGCCGGCTTCTACGAGTGGCCGCGCCGCAGTACCGCCGAGACGCTCGCCGAGACGTTCGACATCAGCGCGCCGACCTACCAGTACCACCTGCGCGCGGCCGAGCGAAAGCTGGTCGAGCGAGTCTTCGAGTGAGGGCGTACCACGTGCAGACCATCGATACCAACTGATTTTCAGGTCCGGTTCTAGGTGCCTAGAGGTGGCTCGCGCGCCACCACTAGTTGGATAGCAGCGACCGATATATCCCCGAGCGTCGTCGGCACGGGTGTCGGCGAGGCGCCGACGCGAACCGAACCATGGACGAAACTCGCGTGTTACCGGGCAACGATGTGGGATGGAATACGGGGACGACCGACGAGGTCGTCGCCAGACACGATTGGGGCGGACGAGACACCCTCGCGGTGACCGTCGTCACCGCGACCGCTCAACTGAGAGGCGTGGACGCCATCGACCTCCCACCGCTGTCCGAGGCTATCGACCCCGACGCGCTGTGTCAACTGTTCGCTCCGCCGGCGCGGGTACCGGTGACCGACGGTGGCACTCGCGGGTCGGTAGCGCCCTCGCGCGGTCGAATCGGGTTCCGGTACGCCGCCTGCGACGTGACCGTCTGGGCCGACGGAACGGTTATCGTCACGTCCGCCTGACGCATCGACACACGAACGAATCGGTATCACCACACCACCACACCACCACAGGACGCGGCGCCCAAACGCGGCGCCGTGACGGCCGCTCGCCTGCGACCCACCACCACCACCACCATCACCACGCGGGCGACGCGGCCGCATTTCTTCGACGACCGACGACCCCGACGCGATGCGCCGCACCGCGACACGGGTCGACGCGAGAGTGCGACGGGTTTTGGTACACAGAGCCGCTACCGGAGGGTATGGGATACGCCTGTCCGGTCTGCGACGCGCCGCAACGCGACGAGACGCACCTCGCGAACCACCTCGCGTTACAGGCCATCGTCCACGGCGACGACCACGAGACGTGGCTGGACGAACACGCCCCCGAGTGGGCCGACCTGAACGCCGACTCGCTCGGCCCGCTCGTCTCCGACCTCGCCGAGGAACGCGAGTTCGACGAGGTGTTCGAGGACACGGTCGACCGCACCGGCGGTCACAGTCACGGCCACGCGCACGGGCAGGAACACGACCACGACATCCCCGACCGAGAGCCGCAACCGTTCGGCGGTGCCGGCGGGTCGCAGTCGCTTTCGGGCGACGCGGCGCAGATTTTCGAGGAGGCGCGGTCGCTCACCCGCGAGATGGTCGCGGACGACGGCGGAGACGGCGACGACGACCCCGAGGGCGCGTCGCGGGACGACGACACCGACGGCGACCGTGGCGAGGCGACCGACGACGACGACACCGACGGGAAAGAGTCGTAAGTCCGGACCCCGAACCGACTGGCGATGGAAACCCACGGGACGATTGCGCCGGCGTCGCTCGACGAGGCCGAGGCCGCCTTCGACCGCGTCGGACCGACCGCACAGGTGGTCGTCCGCGAGACGGCCAAGGCGATGGAGTTCGACCGCGAGGAGTACAGCGAACGCGTGACCGGCGACGTAATCGAGACCGTCCGGAACGCGCTTTTCGCCGAGTCGCTTTCGGTCACGGTCGGCACGCGCGCCGAGTTCGACGACTGGCGCGCGGCCCACGAGGAGTACGAACTCGTCGAACTCGGCAACCCCGACGTCGAGCGCGTCGCGTGGCACGCGGTCCCCTTCGCGGAGACGGTGCTGGCGACGACGTTCCAAAACGAGGAGGACGCCGCCGTCAGCACCCTCCGACGCAACGCCTTCGGCCGCGTCTACCGCGACGCGCTCCTCGGCGAGGAATCCGAGGGCGACAGTAGTGGGGCAGATTCCGAGAGCGACGCGACCGGAGCGGACCGATGACCGACGACGGCCGCCGACACGAGCGCCTGCCCGACCCCGACTGGCCCGTGCTGGAATCCGAAATCGAGTACGACACCGGCTGGTTCACCGGCGGCTACGACCTCGTCGAACAGCCCAACGGGACCACGAAGCGCTACTACTGGGCCGAGTTGGCGACCGCGGTCGTCGTCGTCGCGGTCGCGGACGACCACGTCGTCTTCGTCGAGCAGTACCGCCCGAACATCCGTCAGACTCAGCTCGAACTCCCCGCGGGCGTCGTCGAAAAGGGCGAGTCCTTCACCGACGCCGGGGTGCGCGAACTCCGCGAGGAGACCGGCTTCGACGCCGACTCGGCGTCGGTCATCGGCGACGTGTGGTGTTCGACGGGCGTCCTCCGGCACCGCCGCGGCTTCGTCTTCGCCGAGGGTCTCACGCCGGTCGAGCGCGACCTCGACGACAACGAGTTCCTCTCGGTCCGCGCCGTCCCCGTCGAGGAGGCAATCGAGCGGGCGACCGAACCGCCGACGAACGACGCGACCGTCGAGGGCGTGCTCCTCGCCCGCGACGAGGGCCTGCTGTAGGATGGTCGACGAAATCTCGCCCGAGGCGGTCGCGGAGCTCCTCGACGGCGAGGAGCCGCCGCTCGTCGTGGACGTGAGCACGGAGGCGGAGTTCGCGCTCGGGCACGTTCCGGGAAGCATCAGCGTCCCGCTTTCGAACCTCGTCTCGCACCTCGACCGCGTCGCGGGCGCGGAACACGTCGTCACCGTCTGCCCGCGGGGCGAGGCGAGCGTGCAGGCCGTGCGCCTGCTTTCTGCCTACGAGGGGACCGAAGACGCCCGCATCGAGAGCATGGCCGGCGGGCTCGCGGCGTGGGACGGCCCGCTCGAAGAGGGTCTCGACGAGGGCGCAAACGGCGACGAGCGGAGCTGAGCGGCGGCGTCGCTGGGGGGTGACGCGACTGGAGACCAAAGGCGTGGAATTGGCGGACTAACGGCTCGCGCGCGCTGACTCGCTCGAAAAATCTCGACGGCGGGCTAACTCAGAGGTCGGTCACGCGACGTTGAACCCCTTTTCGCGGAGGAAGTCCTCCACGCGGCCGCGGTGGTTGCCTTGGAGTTCGATGGAATCGTCTTCGACGGTTCCACCGCAAGCGAACTTCGACTTGAGGTCCGACGACAGGCTGTCCATGTCGACGTCCTTCGGGTCGAATCCCTCGATGACTGTAACCTCTTTTCCGTAGCGGCGCTCGTCGATGCGGATGACTATCTCCTGAGACTCTTTCGCCACGTCCTCGCAGACGCAGAGCTCTTCAGGGAGCCCGCACGTCGAGCAGACTTCCGACATTACAGTGTGGGTCTACAGGATGGGGATATTAAACAGTATCGGGAGGCGGGGTCGCCGTCCCCGGCCTCAAGCGCCCGAGTCGCCCGTGGACGACGTTTCCGAGTCGTCGTCCGCCGTCACGTCGTCGGTCGTGTCGGTGCCGTCGGCGTCGGACTGCCCGTCGTCGGTGTCCGCGGAGGGGCCGCTCCCGTCGGCGTCCCTCGCGCGCTTGTCGTTGCCGGGCGGCGTCTCCGGGGCGTTGCCGCGGTCGGCGCCGTCCGAGGCGGGGTCGGACGCGTCGGCGGTCGCGGCAGTCTCGTCTCCGTCGGTCGCGTTGCCGTTGGACGCGTTGCCGTTGGACGCGTTGCCGGCGTCGGCGCGAACGTCATCGGCGCGGTCGCTCGCCTCGGAACGCGAGTTTCCCGGGGCGTCGCCCCGTCCCGCGTCGTCCGGTTGTCCGCCGTTGTCGGTTCCCGTCTCGTTCGCGGCGCGCTCGCGGCCGATACCCCTCCCGGGGTTCCCCGCGAGTTCGCCGGCGATTGCGGCCACTTCGGGGCCTGTGAGTTCGCTCGCGTTCGTGCGAAGCCTGTCGAGTTCGGCCGTCTCGACGCCGCGCGCCGAGAGGTCCTCTGCGGGGACCGTCGAGGCGGCGTCGGCCGTCTGGTTCAGCATGCTCCGGGTGCGCTCGATGTCGGCGACCGTCTGGGTCAGTCGCGCGCGGTACTGTCCCTCGGAGAGCGTCCCGTTTTCGCGCTGGGCTTCGAGGCGGTCCCTGCGCTGTTCGAGTTCGGTGAGGCGCTCGCGGACCGCGTCGACCTGCGTGGCAACGACCGCGGCCTTCGAAGCGTTCGAGTTCGCCTTGGCGAAGCGCGCCTCGAAGGTGCGGCGTTCGAGTTCGCCGTTGGTCTCCGAGCCCTGTACGCCGATGACGGCGGACAGGCGCTGACCGGGGAGCGTCTCCGACGACGCGGCGCTGTCGTTGGTCGCCGTGTCGTTGGTCGCGCTGTCGTTCGCGGTCGTCTGTGCGACGGGCGCCGCGGCCGACCCATCGGTGACCGCGGCCGTCGTTCCTGTCGGTCCGGCCGGGGCGGCGAGAGCGAGCGGTGCGCCCACCGTCGCCAGCAACACGGCGGCGGCGACGGCGAGCACAGCGGTTCGTCGGCTCATCACTCCCGCTTTGGAACCGCGTTCCGATATAAACGTGCGGTCGTGGCCGCGAATCAACCCCAGTCAACGGCAGTTTGAGAGCCGCGTTCGGGGCGACGCCGTCTCCCGATTAGGGACCGGCCACCGACCGAAACGGTCGTAAGAAATTTATACTCCTTTCGCGTCGCCGCCGTCGGTGTCCGCGTCCGCGCCCTCGTCGTCTTCCGGTAGGCGGAGGACGTTCTCGCGGCCGAGGCGGAAGCCCTCGATGGTCCCCTCGTCGCGCATCCCGCGGACGACCTTGCTCGTCTTCGCGTCGGTCCAGTCGAGCGCGCCGGCGACCTCCTGTTGCTTGATGCGGCCCCCGCGGGACTCGATGAGCCGGAGGACGCGCTCTTCGTTGCTGAGGAGTTCCGGCGGCGGACTCGGCTCGTCGCCGCCGTCGCCGCCCGCGTCGGACTCATCGTCGGACGCGCCCGCACCAGCCCCGGCGCTCGCCGCGGCGGACGCTGTGTCGTCGCCCGCCGACGCCGAGTCGGCTTCGCCCGCGCTCGCGTCGGTCGCCTCGGGGGGGCGCTCGGCGGCCGTCCCGCCGGCCGCGTCGGTCGCGTCTGCACCGCCGTCGCCGCCGCCGAGCGCGCCCCGCGAGCGGAGATAGAGCGCGCCGGCACCGACGAGGACGACGAGAACGACCGCGACGAGCGCGGTCGTCGTCGGGAACGGGTCGTCGCCGGCGGCGGGCGTCTCCGAGTCGGCCGGCGTCGGAGTCGGCGACGCCGTCGCCGTCGTTCCCGGACCGCCCGCGCCGCGTTCGAGGACGACGCTCGGCTCGCCCGAGACGAACTCGGTCTGGGAGCCGCGCCAGATGACCGTGTGCTCGCGCGTCTCGTCGCCCGCGGGCTCGACGGTCGTCGCGCCGTAGTCGTCGGGCCACGAGAGGATGAGCCGGGAGCTACTGTCGAGGAAGAAGCCCTCGATGGCGTCGCCGACGACGAGGCGGTCGCCGTCGACCGCCGCGAAGTTGGACCACTCGAAGGAGTAGGAGACGACCCCGAAGCTGTCGGGGAGCGACCGCGTCTCCGCCGAGACCGAGACGTTCGTCGCGGCCATCTCCCGGCCGGTGGCGTTCTCCGCGGCCCCGACGGTCGAGGCGATGCGCTCTGCGAACGCCGAGGTGTAGTCGTCGGGGTTGGCCCGCACGTCGTCCCGGAGCGACTGGAAGGCCTCGGTGGTGTTCTCGTCGTCGAGCCGGGTCCAGTACTGAATCTCCCAAGTGGCGTCGCCGCTCTCGGAGACGTCGACGACGATTCGCGTGCTGTCCGGTTCGACTCCCTGCTGGACGAGCGGCTCGACGCCCGGACCGCTCGCGGGGACCTCCTGTGCGACCGCGGTCGGCGCGACCACGGCGAGCACACAGAGGGCGGCACACAGGACTGCGAAGACAGCGTCTCGTGTCGCCATTGCCCGTTCGTGCGAGCGCACGTAGAAAAAGTGACGCGGTTCTTCGCGCTCTCAGTCCGTCCAGCGTCTGACGAGCGGCAGACGGGCGCGGACGACGGCGTTCGCCGCGGCCACCGCCTCGTCGGCGTCGGCCCGGGTGACGCCGTCGCCGTACTTCGCGCGCTCGTAGAGTCTCCCGACCTGTCGGGTCCGCTCGTCCACGCCGACGCGAGAGAGCGAATCGAGGTAGGCTCTGACCGTCTCGCCGGGGCGACGCGGCCGGTACTCGCGTTCGAGGGCGAGCTCGAGCCGGTCGTACGCGCGGAACACGTCGTCGGCCGGCGAGTCGGTGCGCCGCTGATACGCCGCGGTCGCAAACCGGAGGTGCGCCGGGAGTCGAGTCCGCCTGACGCCGGCCACGACGCCGAGGAGGCCGACGAGACCGACGAGAATCGTCTCCCGAGACGGCATCTCGGGGACGAGGCCGCCGCCCTCGTCGTCTTCGACCGCGCCGTCGCCCGTCGGCGTGACGCCGAGGCGCTCGTCGATGCTGGGGCCCGGCGGGCTACCGCCGGCGGGCGTCGCGTTCGTCTCGTTGTCGTCTTCGGTCGGCGTTTCGGTGTCGTTCGCGGTCGTCGTGGGCTGTTCTGTCTCGTTGGACTCGACGTTCGTCTCGTTGGTGTCGACGCCCGTCTGACCCTCGTCGCGGGCGTCGCTGAGCGTCGTCGACTCCGCGTCCTGCCGGGGACCGGCGGGCGTCGGGTCGAAGCGCACCCAGCCGGTGTCCTCGAAGTAGACCTCGACCCACGCGTGGGAGTCGAGGCCGCGGACGACGTAGCGGTCGCCGCCGACGCGCTCGCCGGTCGTGTAGCCGGTGACGAACCGCGCGGGGACGCCCTCCGAGCGGAGGAGAACCACCATCGTCGAGGCGTAGTAGGTGCAGTAGCCGGCGTCCATCTCGAAGAGGAACGACTCGGCGATGTCGCCGTCGGGTCGGGACACCCGAAGGGAGTACTCCTTGTTGGCTTCGAGCCACTCCTCGACCGCGACGGCCTTGTCGTAGGGCGTCTCCGCGTCGCCCGCTATCTCGGCGGCGCGGTCGCGGACGCGGTCGGACGTGCTGTCGGGGAGCGCGAGATACCGCTCGCGTATCTCGTCGGGGTAGTCGGTTCCGGTCCGCCGGAGCGACGCCGCGGTGTACTGCGGGACTTCGCTCGTGACGTTGTACGTCTCGCCGATTTCGACGGCTCGGTCGGGGCGGAGGTTCCCCTGTTGGGTGACGAGCGTCTCGTTTTCGATGTCGCCGGAGACGGCGACGGGCCGCCACGCCGCGGGCATCGAATCGAGCGGCGTCGCCGGCGTGACGGTCTGACGGACCAGTCGCGAGGGACCCTCCGGGCCGGCCAACCGGCCGCCCTCGTAGTCGCTGGTGTCGCCGGTCCTGACCCAGCCGTCGCCGGTGTAGCGGTCGAACGTCGCCGTCTGCCAGTAGTCCGGCGACGTGCTCTGGACCTCGAAGCGGACCTGCGGCGAGAGGCTGATGCTCCCGACGACGGAGATGCGGTCGTCCGCGCTCACGAGGCTGGCCTCGACGGTCGGCTGTTCGGCCACGCCGCCGTCGGCGATGACCGGCGACCCGCCCGCGCCGGGGAGGACCGTGACGGTGGCCGACAGCACGACCATCGCGGCGAGGACGACCGTCAGCACGTCGAGTTGGCCGCCGGCGCTCCCGAAGCGGTCGATGCCGTCGAGGCCGACCGCGGCCATGCCCGCGCCGACGCCGAGGAGCGTGAGCGTCCCCGTGGCGTCGGTGGTGAGGACGAACAGGCCGAGGCCGCTCCCGGCGACCGCGACGGCCGGCGCGATTCGCCCGCGGACCGCGAGATACCACGCGAGGAACACCGGCCCGGGCGTCACCGCGAGCGCCCACACGTCGGCCGACAGGAGCCGGAGCGCCGAGAGGCCGCTGAGGAGCGCGAACGTGTCGGCCAAGAGGCGCTCCGGCGAGAGCAACGCGACCTGGCTCTCGGGGAGCGCGAGGAAGTACGCCGCGAAGCCGCCGCCGGCGATGAGAGCCGCGAGGCCGAGGGCGTATCTGGGCCGGAGCGTCCACCCCACGACGGTGGCGAGGGCGAGCGTCCCCGCCGCGAGGAGGACGAACTGGTCGCGGCGACCCACGACGTTCGTGATGTCGTAGACGACCGCGAGGAACGCGCCGATGAGGACCAGCGAGGCCGCCGCCGCGAGGAGGCCCGCGGGGACGCCGAAGACGGTGTTCGTCGAGCCGGCTGAATCAGCCGACGACTCGCCGGCAACCGTCACGCCGACACCCCCGAGTCGGCACCGCGGTCCCCGGCGGGACTCGGCGGGTTCGGGACCGAGCCCCCCGCGTCGTCGCCGTCGGCGCGCAGGCGGTCGAACGTCGTCTCGCGGCCGCCGAGCGCGACGCGCGTCTGCCGGGCGTCGCCGTTGACGACGATTTCGGCCGCCTCGTCGGGGACCGACCCCGGACGGAGCCGCGAGAGGTGACCGAGGACGCGCCGTCGGTCGCCCGGCGTCGCCTCGACGACTCCCTCGGGCGAGGTGAGGTGGACCGGAACGCCGGCGTCGAGGAGCGCACAGCAGAGCGTCGCGGCCGCCTCCGCCGCGTCGTCCTCGTGGCCGTCGGTCGCGCCGACCGAGACGCGCACCGCGTCGGCCGTGACCCGGTCGTCGTAGGCCTTCACCACGAGGTCGCCGGACTTGGCGCTCGACTTCCAGTGGATGTCGCGGAGCGGGTCGCCGGGGACGTACTCGCGCAGGCGGTCGAACTCGGCGCGCTCGTCGGTGCGGCCCGCGTCGGCGAGCGCCGAGAGGTCGCGGCGGGCCGCCACGCCGAGCGACCGAACTCGCGGGAAGACGAGCACCTCGGTCGTCCCGCCGGCGGCGAACGACTTCGAGAACAGGCCGAGGATGTCGCGGGCGACGACGGTCGCCGGGCCGAGCGTCGCCGGGCCGCGGCCGCGGTAGGTCACCTCGTAGTCGACGCGGCCGTCGCCGACGACCGAGTCGACCGCGGTGTCGCCGTCGAGCCCCGGCGAGAGGGCGTCGGCGACGGTGGCCGGAAACGGCCTGTCGGCGTCGATATCGAGCGAGACGGTGCGCGTCTCGCCGGGGAAGCCGTCGTCGGGCGCGACGCGCTCGGCTCGGGGCGGCGAGACGCGCCAGACCTGCACCGCGCCGACGACGAGGCCGACGGCGACCGGGACGACGACGGCGTTGAGCGCCCGCGGGCCGTAGGCGACGGCGTTGGCGACGCCGACGACCACGACCGCGACGGCGACCCAGCCGCGGAGCGTGAGCCTCATCGGTCTCACTCGACCGCGACAGTGTCGAGCGCCCGCTCGACCACGTCGCGGCCGGAGCGCTCGTCGGTCGTCCGAACGCGGTGGGCCCAGACGCTCCGCACCTCGCGTTGCACGTCGTCGGGGACGACGTAGTCGCGGGCGTCGAGAGCGGCGCGGGCCTGCGCGGCGCGGACGAGCGCGATGGAGCCGCGGGGGCTCACGCCGAGGTCGGCGCGCGCTCTGGTGTCGGCCGCGAGCCGAGAGACGTAGCGGCGGACCGGCTCGCTCACCGTCACGTCGAGGATGCGCTCGCGGGCGTCGCGCACGTCGCCGGCCGACGCGACCGGTTCGAGCGACTCGATGGGGTGGTGGCCGGAGACGCGGCCGAGCAGTTCCGTCTCCTCGGCCTCGTTCGGGTAGCCGAGGTGAATCTTCTTCATGAACCGGTCGAGTTCGGCCAGCGGGAGGTCGTACGTCCGGTCGGGCTCCACGTCGTTCTGCGTGGCGATGACGGTGAAGGGGTCGGGGACGCGGCGGGTGACGCCGTCGACGGTCACCTGGAGCTCCTCCATGACTTCGAGGAGCGCGGCCTGCGTCTTCGGCGGCGCGCGGTTTATCTCGTCGCCGAGGACGACGTTCCCGAACACCGGTCCCTCGCGGAACTCGAACTCGCTGGTCTGTTGGTTGAACACGTTCACGCCCGTCACGTCCGACGGGAGGAGGTCGGGCGTGAACTGGATGCGCTCGAACGAGCCCTCTATCGAGGTGGCGATGGCGCGGGCGAGCATCGTCTTGCCGACGCCCGGCACGTCCTCCAACAGGAGGTGCCCGCGGGCGAACAGCGCCACGATGATGTCTTCGATGGCGTCGTGGTGGCCGACGATGACCCGTTCGACGTTCTCGGAGATTCGTGTCGCGAGGTCCGACACCGCCTCGACCGAGGGCGCGGAGTCGAAGTCGGCGTCTGCATGTGCATCAGTCATTGATATCCCGGATGCCCCGCCGACCGTCCGCACCGCCGACGGGTCTCTGCGTGTTAGTATTGCCTCGGTCTACCTAACCTTGCTGGGTGTCCACATTGGCCTTGCGTGTCTCCCGCACGCCTCAGTCGCGGGCGGCGGTTCGCGCGGACGGCGGCGACCGGGCCGTTCCCGGGCGTTTTTATCGCTCGGCGACCCGGGTGTGAGTATGAACGCGGACGCCCAGCGGGAGGCGGTGTACGGCGCGCCGCCGGAGATGCTGGAAGCCCGAGACGACCTGACGCCGATGCTCTCGCAGTACGCCGACCTCTGTGCGGAACACGACGACGCAGTCGTGCTGTTTCAGGTCGGCGACTTCTACGAGGCGTTCTGCGGCGCGGCGGAGGCCGTCGCCCGCACCTGCGAGGTGGCGCTGACCCAGCGCGAGGACTCCACCGGGACGTGGCCGATGGCGGGCATCCCCATCGACAACGCCGCGGGCTACCTCGAACGCCTGCTCGACGCCGGCTACCGGGTCGCGCTCGCGGAGCAGGTCGAAGACGCCGAGGAGGCGTCCGGCCTCGTCGACCGCGCGGTCACCCAGCTCATCACGCCCGGCACCGTCGTCGACGAGGAACTGCTCGACGCCGGCCGCGCGACCTATCTCGGCGCGGTCGCCCGGGGCGGGGGCGACGGCGAGAGCCACGACAGCGACGCCGACGCAGACACCTACGGCCTCGCCGTCGTGGACGTCTCGACCGGCGAGTGCCTCGTCACCGGGGCCGACCGCGCGCTGGCGCTCGAAGAACTGGAGCGCCTCGCGCCCGCCGAACTCGTCGTCGGTCCCGACTGCGACCTCCCGGACCTGTCGTTCGACCCGATGGAGACGCCGTTCGAACCGGCGGCGTTCGACGCCGACGCGGCCCGCGAGACGCTGTCGGCCTACGCCCCCCGGCCGGACGCCGTGGTCGAGTCGGACGCCGAACTCCGGGCGGTCGGCGCGGCGCTCGCCTACGCCGAGTACGCACAGGGCGACTCGAAGCTTGCGTACGTCACCCGCGTCACGCGGTTCGACCCCCGCGAGTTCCTCCAGCTCGACGCGACCGCCATCAGAAGCCTCGAACTGTTCGAGTCGCGGAGCGCCCGCGCCGGGAGCACGCTGTTTTCGGTGCTCGACGAGACGGCCTGTGCGCTCGGTCGCCGCCGGCTTGAGGCGTGGCTCCGCCGCCCGCTCGTCGACCGCGACCGAATCGAGGCGCGACTGGACGCCGTGGACGCCCTCTGCGACGACGCGCTGGCCCGCGCCGACCTCCGAGACCACCTCTCGTCGGTGTACGACCTCGAACGACTGGTCGCCCGCGTCTCCCGCGAGCGCGCCGACGCCCGCGACCTGCGCTCGCTGAAGACGACGCTCGACCGCGTTCCGGAGATTCGCGAGGCGCTCGCCGGAACCGATTCCGACCTCCTCGCGGACCTGCGCGACTCGCTGGACGAACTCGAAGACGTGCGCGACCTCGTCGGCGACGCGGTCGTCTCCGACCCGCCGCAGGAGATTACCGAGGGCGGCGTCATCGCCGACGGTTTCGACGCCGAGCTGGACGAGGTCCGCGGCACCGCCGAGGCGGGCCGCGAGTGGGTGTCGAACCTCGAAGCCCGCGAGCAGGAGCGCACCGGCATCGACTCGCTTGAGGTCGGCTACAATCAGGTCCACGGCTACTACATCGAGGTGACGAACCCGAACCTCGACCGCGTCCCCGACGACTACCAGCGCCGACAGACGCTGAAGAACTCAGAGCGGTTCTACACGCCCGAACTGAAGGAGCGCGAAGACGAGATTCTCCGCGCCTCGGACCGCGCCGACGCGCTCGAATACGACCTGTTCTGCGAGGTCCGCGCCGACGTGGCGACCGAGTCCGCCCGGATTCAGGCCGTCGCCGACGCCCTCGCCGACCTCGACGTGCTCCGGACGCTCGCGGACGTGGCGGTGGCGAACGACTACGCCCGCCCCGAGTTCCACGGGGACGCCGCCTCCTCAGCCGGCTCGACCGACGAAGCCGGGGCGACCGGCGAGGCCGGCGGCATCCACATCGACGCCGGCAGACACCCCGTCGTCGAGCGCGCACAGGACGAGTTCGTCCCGAACCCCGCGGCCCTCCCGCGGGGGAGCGTCGCGCTCGTCACCGGTCCCAACATGTCCGGGAAATCGACGTACATGCGGCAGGTCGCGCTCGTCTGCGTCCTCGCGCAGGTCGGTGGCTTCGTCCCCGCGAAGTCGGCGGAGTTGCCGGTCCTCGACCGCGTGTTCACCCGCATCGGCGCGTCCGACGACATCGCGGGCGGCCAGTCCACGTTCATGCGCGAGATGAGCGAACTGACCGAAATCCTCCACAACGCCACCGGCGACTCGCTCGTCCTCCTCGACGAGGTCGGCCGCGGCACCTCCACCGCCGACGGCCTCGCCATCGCCCGCGCGGCCACCGAGTTCCTCCACGACGAGGTCGGCGCGACGACGCTGTTTGCGACCCACTACCACGACCTCACCGACGCGGCCGACGACCGCGAGGGCGTGTTCAACCTCCACTTCACCGCGGCGCGGCGCGACGGCGAGGTCACGTTCCTCCACAGCGTCGCCGACGGCCCCTCCTCGTCGTCCTACGGGGTCGAAGTGGCGCAGTTGGCCGGCGTGCCGGCCAGCGTGGTCGGGCGGGCGCGGAGCCTCGTGGACGAAACCGAGACCGACGCCGAGAGTGCGGCCGACTCCGGAGGAGGCGGCGTCGCCGCCGCGGCGAACGGCGAGGTCGACGAGGCCGCCGAAGACGGCACGCTCGCCGCCTACGTCGATGGGTTGGAGAACGGTCACAGTCAGACGGAGAGCCCGAGCCGAGCGACCTCGACCGCCGAACCGAACCCCGAGCTCGAAGCCGTCGCCGAGGCGCTCCGCGAGGCCGACCTCGTGGACACCACGCCGCTGGAGGCGCTGAACCTCCTGTCGGAGCTCAAAGGAAGACTCGAATGATTCGCCGACTCGACCCGGAGACGCGCTCGAAAATCGCCGCCGGCGAGGTCGTCGCCCGCCCCGCGAGCGTCGTGGTCGAACTGGTCGAAAACGCCCTCGACGCCGGCGCGGAGACCGTCGAGATCGAGGTCGACGGCGACGGGACCGACCAAATCCGCGTCGCCGACGACGGCCGCGGAATGGCCGAATCGGACGCCGCGCTCGCGGTCGAGCGACACGCGACGAGCAAGCTTTCTACGGCCGACGACCTCGAAACCGTCGAGACGCTCGGCTTCCGGGGCGAGGCGCTCCCGAGCATCGCCGCGGCCGCCACCCGACTCGAACTGACGACGAACGACGGCGGCCCGCGGGGGACGCGAGTCGTCGTCGAGGTCGGCGAGGCGGCGACGGACGGCGAGCGCGAGAAGATCGTCTCGCCCGCGGGTCGGGCGCGCGGGACGACCGTCGAAGTGACCGACCTGTTTTCGGACCGCCCGGCGCGGAAGAAGTCGCTCGCGTCGCCGAAAGCCGAGTTCGCGCGTGTCTCGGCGGTCGTCACCCGCTACGCGCTC
The DNA here is from genome assembly GCF_000337835.1 of Haloferax sulfurifontis ATCC BAA-897. Taxonomy (GTDB): domain Archaea; phylum Halobacteriota; class Halobacteria; order Halobacteriales; family Haloferacaceae; genus Haloferax; species Haloferax denitrificans. The sequence continues at coordinate 211,763 of NZ_AOLM01000027.1, forward strand.
ACGTGGCCGGACGTGCGGTTCGTCCTGCGGCACGACGGCCGCGAGACGCTCGCGACGCCCGGGACCGACCGCTTCTCGGACGCGCTCTTGGCGGTGTACGGCCGCGACGCCGCGAGCCACGCCTCGACGTTCGACGCGTCGCGAGAGGTCTCGGCGGCCGGCGAGACGGCCACGGTCGAAGTCGACGGCGCGCTCTGTCACCCGGAGGTGACGCGCTCCCGGCGCGACCACGTCCACGTCGCGGTCAACGGCCGCGCCCTCGCCGAACCGCGACTCCGCCGGGCGGTCGCCGACGGCTACGGGACGCTCCTGCCCGACGGGCGCGAACCGGTCGGCGTCGTCCGACTCCGCCTGCCGCCCGCGTGGGTCGACCACAACGTCCACCCCGCGAAGGACGAGGTGGGCTTCAGAGACGCCGACGCGGTCGCCGAGGCGATCGAGGCGAGCGTCCGCGACGCGCTGTCGACGGCCGACCTCCGGCGGAGCGGCGAGGTGGCGATGGACCTCGATAGCTCGCTCGCGCCCGTCGAGGCCGCGTCGGTGTTCGACGACCTCCGCGTCATCGGTCGGTTCCGCGGCCTGTACCTGCTCTGTGAGGCCGGCGACGAACTCCTCGTCGTCGACCAGCACGCGGCCCACGAGCGCATCAACTACGAGCGACTCCGCGAGGCCGTCGAATCGGCGGGCGTCGAATCGGTCGCCGTCGACCCGCCCGCGACCGTCTCGCTGTCGCCGACCGACGCGGCGCTCCTCGACGCGAACCGCGACCTCGTGGAGAAGTTGGGCTTCCGCGTCGCCGAGTTCGGCGACGGGAGCAGAATCGGAACCGGAACGTACCGCGTCGAAGCGGTCCCGGCACCGCTCGGCCGGCCGTTCGCCCCGGACGCGCTCGCGGACGTGGTGGCCGACGTTGCTTCGGGCGACGACACCGACCCGCGGGCCGAACTGCTGAGTGACCTCGCGTGCCACCCGTCGATTAAAGCCGGCGACGACCTCACCGACGACGAGGCCGCGCGGGTAGTCGAGCGACTCGGGTCGTGCGAGACGCCCTACACCTGCCCGCACGGCCGACCCACGGTGCTCTCTATCGACGAGAAGACGTTCGTCCGGGGCTTCGGGCGGCGAAGTGGCCGGCTCGGATAGGGGCTCGACGAGAGCAACGTTGCCGAGCCACCCCGACGCAGTCGTTCGAAGTGGCGCGATGGCTCGGACAGGGATAGATACCGAATAGTTACAGGGATGGATTGGCCGGCCGCTACCAGTCCTTGCAGTCGAGACAGACGTACTCGTCGCCGTCGAGCCACCGCTTTTGCACTGACTCGCCGCACTGTGGGCACGCCGCGGGTTCGGGCGTCCATCGGTAGGTGGCGAGCGTGCTCACGTCGCGGGAATCGGCCTCGACGGAATCGGTGGCGTCGGCGGGTTCGTCGGCGCTGGGCGGGGTGTCGACGGGTTCGTCGCCGCCGGCGGCGAAGTCGTCGAGCGAGCGGTTCGGCATGACTCAGCGTCCGTGGGCGCGGTCCTTATCGGTGCCGACCGAGGCGCCACGGAGAGGGGGACCTCGTCCGTCGCCCGCGTCGGGGTGCGCGCCGTGCGAAACCCACACAATCAATACCCCCGAATCCCGAGAGTCGCGCATGGCAACACTCACGGACTTCGTCATCGCGCTCCTCACGAGCGTCCTCGAACTGGTGGTGACCTTCGCCGACGTGGCGCTGAGCGACCCGCTTTCGACGGTGAGTTTCCTCTTCGGCAACGTCTTCATCCTCCTCGCCGTCGGCGCGTTCGCCTACGTCGTCCTCGGCGCAATCGGCGCGGAACTCGGTATCATCGGCGTCGGCTCGTCGAGCGGTAGGCCGCCGCGGCGAGAGTAATCGCTTCTTCCAGGTCGGGGCCGACCGGCGACCCGACCACGACGCCGTCCGCGTGTTCGAGCACTGCGTCCATCCGGTCGGCCACGTCGTCCGGCGTGCCGGCCATCGAGAAGGCGTCTATCATCGCCGGCGTGACGAGGCCGAACGCCTCGGAGAACGCGCCGGCCGAAATCTTCTCGCCGATGTCGCTCGCGCGGTCGGCGTCGATGCCGTGTCTGTCGAGGACCGGCGGGGCCGCCCCGGCGGTGATAAAGGCGACCGGCGGGCGGGCGGCCTCGCGGGCCGCGTCCGCGTCTTCCGAGACGGAGACGCTGGCGTAGGCGGCCAGCGTGAACTCACCGCGCGAGTCGGGGCGGTCCTCGACGCCGATATCGACCTGTTCGCGCGCCCACGCGAGGTCGTCGGGGTGCGAGCCGTTGAACAGCAGGCCGTCGGCGTGCTTGCCGGCCATGCGGCACATGTGCGGGCCCTCGCCGCCGACGTACACCGGCACCTCGCCGGGCACGTCGAAGTTGAGACCGGCGTCGGTCGCCTCGAACGTGCCGTCGTGTGTGACGCGCTCGCCGTCCCAGAGCTTCTGTGCGACCTTGAACGCCTCCAGCACGGAGCGGAGGCCGCGTTCGTCTTCGAGACCGAGGTTGCGGAGCGTCGAGGGGTCGCCGGGACCGATACCGAGGAGGCCGCGGCCGCCCGAGGCCTCTGCGACGGTCGCCACCTTGCCGGCGAGCGTCACGGGGTGTAGCTCGTAGGGGTTGGCGACGCCGGGGCCGAGGCGGATGTCGTCGGTCTCGGCCGCGAGTCGCGCGAGGACCGCGAAGGGGTCGCGGTTGTTGTAGTGACACGAGACGAAACACGAGTTGTAGCCCTCGCGTTCCGCCTGCGTGCCCAGTTCGACGAGGTCGTCGACGGGGTGTTCCGGGGTGAGTTCGAGTCCGAGCATGGTGTGAGCGTGGTGTGAGCGTGAACTGGTGAAGCGAGTCGTCAGGGGTCGTAGCGCCACTCGCGGAGCGCCTGTCGCACGAAGTCGCCGTCGATGTCGCGGAAGTGGGCGTCGCTTTCGCCGTGGTCGCCCCACTCGAAGCCGCGGACGACGACGACGGGGGTGCCGCCGTCGCCCTCGCCCTGCACGAGGTTGGCGGCCGCGGCGAGCTCGTCCACGACGCTCTCGACGGTGACGCCGAGTTCGCGGCCGTCGCGGTCGGCCTCGCCGCGCCAGTCGCGAGAGGCGCTCAGCCCCGCCCAGCCGATGGCGACGCCGCGCTGACCGTGTCGAAACGGCCGGCCGCAGGTGTCGGTGACGACGACTCGGTCGGCGTCGATACCGGCGCGGATGCGCTCGGCCGACTCGCTGGGGCGCTTCGGGAGCAACAGCAGGTCGTGGTCGGGGACGTTCGAGCGGTCGATACCGGCGTTGACGCCGACGTGGCCGAACCGCGTCTCGGTCAGGAGGAACGGCTCGGACATGACGAGGTCGACGCTCTCTTCGAGGACCGCCTGCGCGAACCGCGGGTCCTTCTCGTCGCCGGTCAGTTCGGCGAGGCGGGCGGCGAGTTCGCGCGCCCGCGGGCCGGCCGGGAAGTCGTCGAGGTCGGCGAACCGCCCTTCGGCCTTCGAGACGACGGTGGAGGCGACGCAGACCACGTCGTCGGGCCGGAGGTCGACGCGCTCCGAGACGAGGGCGGCGAGGTCGTCGCCCTCGCGGACCTCGGGCACGTCGGGGACGGGAAACAGCTCCATACCGAGTCGGAAGGCGAGGGCGGTGAAAAACGACGGGATGCTGGCGAACCGGGCCGGTATCGCAGGCGGGCGGGGAGGGCCGGTTCGACGGCTGGCCGCTCCGCCCGGCGCGACGACGAACCGACCTCAGTCGTCGCGGACGACCTCGACCGACAGCGAGCCGTCGGCGACCGTGCCGACCATCATCGTCGCGTCGTCGCCCGGATTCGCCGCCGTCGCGGTGCCCGGATTGAGGACGCGGACGCCGTCGACCGTCTCGTCGACCACCTCGTGGATGTGGCCCGCGACGCCGACCGCGCCGTCGCCCGCGGCGTCCCTGACCGCGTCGGCGACGCGGGACTCGTAGCCCGTTCTCGTCCCCGTGCCGTGGGTGACGACGAACGTGAGGCCGTCGACCTCGACGACCTCGACGAACGGGAGGTCGATGGCCGGCGGGTCGATATTCCCGCGAACGCCGACGAACCGCGCCGAGAGGTCGCGGAGGCGGTCGAGCGTGTCCGGCGAGTCGAAGTCGCCCGCGTGAATCACGAGGTCGGCCTCGCGAACCCGGTCTTCGACCCAGCCCGGAATCCCGTCGGCCCGCCCCGGAACGTGCGTGTCGCTCAGGATAGCGAGTCGCATACCGACACCACGCGACCGGCCTGAATAGTCGTTTTGTCAGTGGCGGGCGTAAGTCAGGATATGCCACACGTCGTCACCGTCTTCCTCCGACACGGCGGCCGCGTCCTCCTCGCCCGGCGGAGCGAGGCGGTCGGAACGTATCAGGGTCGCTGGGCCGGCGTCTCCGGCTACGTCGAGGGCGACCCCGCCGACGCCGAGCGCGACGCCCGGCGCGAACTCGCCGAGGAGGTCGGCGTCCGCGAGGCCGACGCGGACCTCGTCCGCGCGGGAGCACCCCTCCCCGTTTCCGACGGGGGCCGCGAGTGGACCGTCCACCCGTTCCTGTTCGACGCGGGGAGCCGCGACGTCGACACCAACGAGGAACTCGCCGCGGTCGAGTGGGTCCACCCGACCGCGATTCGAAAGCGCGAGACGGTCCCCGGACTGTGGGCGGCCTACCGCCGGGTCGCGCCCGCGGTCGAGACCGTCGCCGGCGACGAGACCCACGGCTCGGCGTGGGTTTCGCTCCGGGCGCTGGAGGTCCTGCGCGACGCCGCCGCCGAGGCGGACTCGCGGGACGCAGTCGCGTCGGTCGCCCGGCGACTCCGCGACGCGCGCCCGACCATGGCCGCCGTCGAGAACCGCGTCAACCGCGTGATGGCCGAATCGGACTCCGAGCCCGAATCGGTTCGCCGCCGCGCCGAGGCGGCTATCGACGACGCGGCGGAAGCGGACGACGCGGCGGCCGCCTGCGCCGCCGAACTCGTCGGAGAACGCGGCTACGACCGACTCGCAACCCTCTCGCGGTCGGGGACGGTCCTCGCGGCGCTCGAAGCCACCGAGGCCGCCGACGCCGCCGTCCTCGTCGCCGAGTCTCGACCGGGCGGCGAGGGCGTCGGCGTCGCGGAGCGCCTCGCCCGCGACGGGCGAGACGTGACGCTGACCACCGACGCGGCGCTCCCCGGACTCGTCATGGCTGGGGAGGCCGCCGCCGTCCTCCTCGGGGCCGACGCGGTGCTCGCGTCCGGCGGCGTCGTCAACAAGGTCGGAAGCCTCCCCGTCGCGCTCGCGGCCGCCCGCGCCGGCGTGCCCGTCTTCGCCGTCTGCGCCCGCGACAAGGTTCGCGGCGACGACCGGTTCGTCGGCGAGAACGCGGGAGAACTGTACGACGGCGAGGCCGCGATAGGGACCGAAAACCCGATTTTCGAGGTCGTTCCCGCGGACCCGCTCTCGGGCGTCGTCACCGAGTCGGGCGTGCTGGACGCCGACGGAGTCGAGGCGGTCGCGGCCGAGCACGCCGCGCTGGCGGCGTGGGACGACTGAGGCGGGGCGCACCCCCCCACCGACATCACCACTCGGCGGGGCGAAAAGGGTGGATTCTTGAGCGTCCGCCCCGGACTCCGACTCGGTGGCGATGACGAAGGTTACCCCCACTCAGCCCCTTGTGATGATAGATTTCACCCGAGCCACCAACTACTGACGACCCGGCGTCCGGTCCGACCGTATCTCACCCCACAGAGCGTCGCAAACGCCGAAATGGGGCATCGAACACCCCGACTTCGAGCTAGCTATTTCGCGTCAAACGACCAATATAGAGGTATGTACCGCCGCACGTTTCTCGGAGTCGCGAGCGGGGCGGCCGCCGGACTCGCGGGCTGTACCGAAGGGAGCGTGCGGCCGCCGAAGGCCGGTCCCGCGCCGGGGAACCCCGACCCGGTCGTCGCGCAGGGGTTCCCGAAGACGGTGTGTAGCGCGCCGCCGAACCCCGTCGACGGCGCGCCGACGACGTTCCTCGTCTCGGGGCAACTGTGGCAACCGCCGGCGACCCGCGGCTTCACGAGCGCCGCCGAGGGGCGGGTGTTCGGCGCGTCGGTCCTGACCGGCGACACCGAGCTCCGAAACGCCGCGAACCTCGTGCTCTACGACGAGGCGACCGGAAGCTACTGGAGCCAACTGCTGGCGACGGGTATCTGTGTCCCGCAGTCCGGCGAGGAACTGGCGGTGCTCCCGTCGTCGGTGACGACGTGGGCCGAGTGGCGCGCCGACCAGCCAGACACGGACGTGCTCCTGCCGCCGCCGTGGTCGGAGACGACGTAAGGGCGGGGGCAGAGGCCAGACGGTAGAGACCGGACGACAGAAACCGGGCACCCGAAAATCGGACGCCGGTCGCCCGAAACCGGCCACCCGCGCCGAAGGCGCAACTTCCTTCGTGAGCCGCCGCGACCCCTCGGCCATGCACATCGAACGCATCGCGGTCGACGAGTCGGTCGGGCGGACGATGCCGCCGGGACTGTTCGCCGAGGCGCTTTCGGGCCACGGCGTCCCCGTCGAGCGCGTCGGCGACGGCGAGGAGTTCGGGCCGGGCGACGCGGTCGCCACGTTCGGCCACAGAGACGCCTTCGTCGACGCCGACTGGGTCCACTGCGTCCGCGCCGGCTACGACGAGTTCCCCGTCGCCGACTACGAGGCCGCCGGCACGGCGCTCACGAACAGCACCGGCGTCCACGGGACCACGGTCGGCGAGACGGTCGTCGCCTATATGCTGACGCTCGCCCGCCGCCTCCACGCCTACCGCGACGCCCAGCGCGACCGCGAGTGGAATCTCCCGCGCTACACGGAGCCGTTCACCCTCGACGGCGAGCGCGTCTGCGTCGTCGGCCTCGGCACGCTCGGACGGGGCGTCGTCAACCGCGCGGCCGCCCTCGGCATGGAGGTCGTCGGTGTCCGGCGCTCCGGCGACTCGGTCGAGAACGTCTCGACGGTGTTCACGCCCGACCGACTGCACGAGGCCGTCGCCGACGCCCGGTTCGTCGTGCTGGCGATGCCGCTGACCGAGGAGACGGAAGGCATGGTCGCCGCGCCGGCGTTCGAGGCGATGCGCGGGGACGCCTACCTCGTGAACGTCGCGCGCGGCCCCGTCGTCGACGAGGACGACCTCGTGGCGGCGCTCGACGCCGGCGACATCGCGGGCGCGGCGCTCGACGTGTTCGCCGAGGAACCGCTCCCCGCGGAGTCGCCGCTGTGGGACTTCGACGAGGTGCTCGTCACGCCGCACGTGAGCGCCGCGACGGGGAACTACCACGAGGACATCGCGGCGCTCGTGGGAGAGAACGTCGAGAAGATAGCCGCCGGCGACCCGCTCACGAACCGCGTGGCGTGAGGGTCGGCACGGAACACAGCACCGGCCGCGCCTCGCTCAGAGGAACTTGAACAGGTCGTCGCGGCTCTGTTCGTGGAGGTGCGACCGCAGGGCCTCTTCGAGGGCCGAGATGTCGCCGCGCTTGGCCGTGATGGGCGCGACCACGTTCCGCCACTGCTTCCACGGCGGGAACAGCCCGAGGCGGTCACAGAGGTCGTTCAGGCGCTCGTCGCGGTCGTCGACCTTGTCCATCTTGTTGACCGCGACCACGGTCGGGATGTCGAGTTCGTCGAGGAAGAAGAACATCTCCACGTCGTGGGGGATGGAGTCCTCGGTGGTGTGGCGGTCGATGATGTCGATGACGCTTTTCCCGTCGACGACGAGGACCGCCGCGAGGATGTCGTCGGCGTGCTCCTCGATGTACTGGACGACGTCGGTCTTGATTGCCTCGCGGGTGTCGCGGTCGACGCCGGACATGAAGCCGAACCCGGGCAGGTCGGTGAACATGAACTTCTCCGCGTTCCAGTCGAAGTGGTTGGGCTTGCGGGTGACGCCGGGCTTCTTGCCCGTCGTGAACTTGCTGTGACCCGTCAGCTCTCGCATCAGCGTCGACTTCCCCACGTTCGACCGCCCGACGAGGACGATTTCGTCGCGGTCCGGTCGGTCTTCGAACATACCGATGGTTCGCCACCGCGACGGATAAGGTGGGCGGAATGGGCTCACCGCCGGCGGCGTCACCGTCGAAAAGAATCACGTCTCCGGGCGAGTCGCCCCCACGGCGACTCGCCGACGACGCGTGAATGAAGCGGCCGCGTCAGTCACAGCCGCCGGCCGATAGCTCGCCCGCGTCCTCGTCGAGAAATCGCAACAGCGGCTCGATTTCGTCGAATCGAGGGCCGCAGGCGACGGAACCGCGACGACGGTTCCACTCGACGAAGCCCGCGTCGGCGAGTTTCGGCAGATGAACGTGGAACAGTTCCACCTTCAGTCGGTCGCGGTCGCGGCCGCCACCACCGGCCGCGTCCCGCGTTGCCGCGTCGAGGCGCGCGCGTCGCCGTCGGCGCAGGCCCATCAGCAACCGTCGCCGATGGACGTTTCCGAGAGCGTCGAACGCCTCGTCGAGGCGGGGGGGCGCCGCGGCTACCATCAGCGCAACCCCCGTCGGGTCCCAACGGGCGTCGCGCGACGGGCGCGAGACGCCGAGGTAACGCGTCTCCCGCGAGTCGCCGGACGGTCGCGCTCCGGGCACCCGGCGAGCACCACCCGATACCGGTACCGTCGAGAGCGCGACCAGTCAATCACACGTCCGCACACCTCTGCGCCGTCGCGGCGCGTCTGGACGGCGTACGGCTGTCGATGTCTGTGTGTGTTCACAACTACGTCCCCCGAGAGTGCATAGCTAGCAAGCCAGATTCTCTTTCTGCTTTCACAGTCCGGTCATTGAAGTAGTGCATCCGGGAACCGACGTTACATGTTATGAACCGAATCTGGTCACGAACGGGTTCTATCGGCCGAAATGCTAGCGGAAGCGGGTGAATTCCGGCGTTCGAGCGCCGCTTTCGGTCGCTCATGGAACTCGACTGACACGGGAGTTCAATACGGCGGCCGCTGAAAGACAGCCAGTAATGGCCGTAGTCGTCGAGTTGACCATCGACTCAGAGAGCTTCGACCTCGGGAGGGTCACCGCCGTCTCGAACGGCATCCACATCGAGCTAGAGCGCGTCGTCCCGACCGGCGGCGAGGTCATGCCGTTCTTCTGGGCGCACGGCACCGACTTCGAGGCGTTCGAGCGCGCCGTCCGGCACAACCGCATCGTCGACGACCTGACGGCGGTGGCCCGCATCGAAGACCGGGTGCTGTACAAAGTCAACTGGGGTGGGACCACGTCGAGTCTGACTCGGATACTCACCGACAGCGAGGCGACGATTCTCGAAGCCCACGGCAACGACCCGTGGCTGTTCCGCCTCCGGTTCAACGACCACACCGGGTTGACCGAGTTCCACAACCGCTGTCAGGACGAGGAGATCGAGTTCCACGTCGAACGCATCTACACCCTCGCGGAGGGCGAACCGGGCGTCTACAACTTCGACATCACCAACGAACAACAGGAGGCGCTCGTCACCGCCGTCTCTGAGGGCTACTTCAAGGTCCCCCGTCAGACCACGCTCAACGAGGTGGCCGACCGACTCGGAATCAGCCCGCAGGCCGCCTCCGAGCGCGTCCGCCGCGGGGCCGACACCGTCCTGCGGAAGGTGCTGTTGTCGCAGTCGGCGTCCGACTTCTCGTAGCCGGGGACTGCGCGCGACGACGGGAACCGCTCGCGGCCCGAGCGGGGGAGCTATTGGCCCGGCGCGAGTACGCGACGGCGACGCGATGGACAAAGCGACGCTCCGAACGACGGTGTGGGACGACCTCGAATCGTCGGGCGCGGCCCGGTTTCCCTTCCCGCCGCACGGCCGCATCCCGAACTTCGCCGACGCGACGGCGGCCGCCGAGCGACTGGCGGCGACGCCCGAGTGGGCCGCCGCCGACGCGGTGAAAGCCAACCCGGACGCCCCGCAACTCCCCGTCAGGCGGCGGGCGCTCCGCGAGGGGAAGACCGTCTACATGGCCGTCCCGCGGCTCCGCGACGAGGAGTGTTTCTACGAACTCGACCCCGCTCGCATCGACGACGACGACCTCGACAGCGCGCCGACCGTCTCGCACGTCGAGACCTACGCCGACAAAGTCGGCCCCGACGCCCTCCCGCCCATCGACCTCGTCGTCTCGGGGTCGGTCGCCGCCTCCGAGGCGGGCGCTCGCGTCGGAAAGGGCGAGGGGTTCAGCGACCTCGAATACGCGGTGTTGCGGGGGCTGAGAGCCGTCTCCGCGGAGACGACCGTGGCGACGACGGTCCACGAGCGACAGGTCCGCGACGACCTGCCCGAGCCGGACGCCCACGACGTGCCGATGGACCTCGTCGTCACCCCCGAGCGGCTGGTCCGAACCGAGACCCCGTACCCCCGACCCGAGGGCATCGACTGGGACGCGCTCCCCGACGAGCGTCTCGACGAGATGCCCGTCCTCCGGCGGTTGCGCGACGAGTCGGACGCGTAGCCGAGCCCCTGCTTATTTCACCGCCCGGACCGACGTGAGGCCGTGCGACTCGTACAGGTGTTGGTGCCGACCGGCAAGCGCGAGGCCGTCCTGCGGACGCTCGACGAGGAGGGCGTGGACTACGCCGTCTCCGAGGAGACCTCGGGACGGGACTTCGTCGCCGTCGTCACCTTCCCGGTCCCCAAGGAGGCCGTCGAACCGGTGTTGGCGCGGCTCCGCGAGGCGGGCGTCGAGCGCGACGCCTACACCGTCGTCGTCGCCGCCGAGACGGTCGCGTCGAAGCGGTTCGACCAGCTCCGCGAGCAGTACGAGGAAGACGAGGAGAACGGCGACCGCATCGCCCGCGAGGAACTGGCCTCCAAGGCCGCCGAACTCGCGCCGTCGGTGCCGACGTACGTGCTCATGACGGCCATCTCGGCGCTCGTCGCCACCGCGGGCCTGCTTCTCGACTCGCCGGCCGTGGTCGTCGGCTCGATGGTCATCGCCCCGCTCGTCGGCCCCGCGATGTCCGCGAGCGTCGGCACCGTCGTCGACGACGACGAGATGTTCGCCCGCGGGGTTCGCCTGCAGGCGCTCGGCGGCCTCCTCGCGGTCGGCGCGGCCGCCGTCTTCGCCTTCCTGCTCAGGCAGACCGGGCGGTCCCGCTGTCGCCGGCTGAGGTGCTGTCGATTCCCGAGGTTGACGAGCGCCTCGCGCCCGACGTGCTGTCGCTCGTCATCGCGCTCGGCGCGGGGGCGGCGGGCGCGATTTCGCTCTCCTCGGGCGTCTCGACCGCGCTCGTCGGCGTCATGATAGCCGCCGCGTTGGTCCCGCCGACCGCCGTCGTCGGCATCGGCATCGCGTGGGGCGCGCCCGAGGCCGTCGTCGGCTCGGCCATCCTCGTCCTCGTCAACATCCTCTCCGTCAACTTCGTCGCCATCGGCGTCCTCTGGCGACAGGGCTACCGACCCGAGCGCTGGATTCGCCGCGACGAGGCCCGCCGGGCCGCCTTCTTCCGCATCGCCGTCATCGGGGTCGGACTGCTCGTGCTCTCGTCGTTCCTCGGCGCGGTCACCTACACGACCTACCGGAACGCCGACTTCCAGACCGACGCGCGCGACGCCGTCGAAGACGCGCTGTCGGACACCGACGCGCGACTGCTGTCGATGGAACTGCAGTACGACAGCGGCCCGCTCCAGGAGCCGGAGGGTATCGTCGTGACCGTCGGCTACGACCCGGCGTCGGACCCCCCGGTGGTCGAACGCGAACTCACGAGGCGGGTGAACGCCGTCGCCCCCGAACCGCTGTCGCCGTGGGGGGCGAGCGAAATCGACGTGCAGGTGCGCTACGTCGCCGTCGTGGAGTAGCGCGGCGACGATTCTGTCACCCGTTTCGAAGGCTACAGTCGCTCTTTGTCTCTAGCGCGGCTTGAATAGCTGAACCCGCGTATGCTGGGTATGCAACGACGCACGATTGCACCGATACTCCTCGTCGGCCTCGTCCTCCTCGCGGGCTGTCTCTCGGCACCCCTGCAGGCGACGACCGACGGGGGCGCAGACGCGACGAACGCGACGAACGCGACGACCATCTCCGCGACCGGCACCGGTGAGGTGACCGCCGACGCCGACCTCGCCGTGGTCTCTCTCGCCGTGACGACCACCGCCGACTCGGCCGACGACGCCCGCGGCACCGTCGCCGACGACGTGGCCGCAGTCCGCGCCGCCCTCACCGGCGCCGGCGTCGCCGAGGACGCCATCCAGACGACCGGCTTCAACATCTACCCCGAGTACGACTACAGCGGACAGGAGCGCGAACTCCTCGGCTACCGCGCCACCCACACCCTCCGCGTCGAGGTCGCCCCCGACCGCGCCGGCGAGGTCATCGACCTCGCGGTCGGTGCCGGTGCCAGCGAAATCCGCGGCGTCGCCTTCACGCTCTCCGACGAGAAGCGCGCCGAACTCCGCGAGGAGGCCCTGACCCGCGCCGTCGGCTCCGCGAAGGCCGACGCCGACGCGGTCGCCAGCGCCTCGGGCCTGACCGTCGCGGGCGTCCACACCGCCACCGTCGGCGGGAGCGCCTCGCCCGGCCCGTACCCGGTCGCCTACGCCGAGGACGCCGCCCGCGGCGGTTCGACCGAACTCTCGCCCGGCCCCGTGACCGTCTCGGCGACCGTCCAGATGGTCTACGAAGCCGAGTAAGCGCCCGCGCCCCGCTACCGAACTCGCGGTTCGCGGTTCGACCACCCCGCGTCCTCGTTCTCCGACACTCACCCCGTAGCCGCGGCTCTCTCCGCTTGCGGCGTGACGAAAACGACGGAACCCGAAAATCCGCGTCGGTTCGATTACTCGTTGCGCGACGGCGGGATGTCGGGTTCGAACCCGATGGCCTCGACCGCGGCGTCGAGGACGGCCTCGACGTTCTCGCCTGTCTCGACGCTCATGTAGAGGTCGGCCTCCATGTCCGTCGAGCGGTCGCTTTTGTTACAGACGGTGAGGACGGGGATGTCGCGCTCTTCGAAGCGCGCTTTCACGGCGTCGCGGAGTTCGAGCTGTGACTCGATGGGGTAGCCGCACGCCCCGCTGGCGTCGGCGACGAAGATGACGGCGTCCGCGAGGTGTTCGAGGGCGCTCACGGCCTGTCGCTCGATGTCGTTGCGCTCGTCTTCCGGGCGGTCGAGCAGTCCCGGCGTGTCGATAATCTGGTAGCGGATGCGGTCGCGGTCGAAGTGCCCGATTTGGACGCCCTTCGTCGTGAAGGGGTAGCGGGCGATTTCGTTCGACGCGCGGGTCACGTCGTTGACGAACGAGGACTTGCCGACGTTCGGATAGCCGGCGACGACGATTGCCGGTTCGTCCGGGCGGATGTCGGGGAGGTCCTTCAGGGCGTCGCGGGCCTCGCCGATGCGGAGCAGGTCGTCTTCGACCTCCTCGACGACGCTCGCCATGCGGGCGAACGCCTGCTTTCGGTGCTTTCGCGCGAGGTCCGCGTCGGTCTTGCGGAGCTTCGGCTGGTACTCGCGAGCGATGTTGTCGACCTGCCGGGAGGCCCACATCACTTCCGAGAGGCTCTTTCGAACCTCGTCGACGTCGACGATGGCGTCGGCGAGTTCGTAGTAGAAGGGGTCGACCGTCCCGAAGTCGGGCCACTCGACGACGACGTTTTCGAGGTTGTCCGAGAGGATGTTCGACGCCGTCTGGAGCATCGACTGCTGAGCCTCCAACTTGTTCTGCTTCGCTCGCCCCGTGCGCGCGGCCCGCGAGAAGGCCTTGTCGATGAGTTCGTCCGACCGGGGCGTGGTCGGGAGAGACTCGAAAATCATTGCAGTCCGCTACATGGCCGAGCCGTAAAAGCGCGTCCGTTTGGGGCTCGGCGCTTCGAGCGGGGGATTCGCCGTGCAGGTCTCCCGCACGGTTCGACCGGAAGCGAAGGGGTCGCGGGCGACCGACGCGCGGGCGCTGACGGACGCGAACGGACGCGGACCGCCAAACCGTCAACCCCCGCGACCGCCACGAAGTTCTTGCCCGCCCGCGGCCTACCTCGACGCATGACTGACTGGAAAGCGGTCGCCGTCGGCTTCGTCGTCATCGTCGTCGTCGGCACGGGCGGGCTCGCGCTCCCCGTCGTCGGCCAAATCGGCGCGGGCCTGCTCGGCGGCTTCGCGGCGGGCTACCTCGCGGGCGGCACGCTCGGCAACGGCGCGTGGAACGGCCTCGTCGCGGGCTCTATCTCGGGTATGGTCGTGACGCTCCTCGCGGCGCTCCTCGGGAGTCTCCTCGGACTCGCCGGCGGCCCGCTGGGCGGACTCCTCGGCGGCGTCGGCGTCCTCGTCGCGGGCGTCATCTTGACGCTCGTCTTCGCTATCGACAGCGCCATCGCCGGGGCCGTCGGCGCGTGGGTGAAAAGCTGAGGCTGAGCTGAATCTGAGGCTGAGCTGAATCTGAGGCTGAGGTCGAGGGGCGTCGAAACGACTACTCGCCGCGTTCGAGGTACTCCCGTTGAATCTCGACGACCTCGGTCGAGTCCGCGCACTCCGAGTACCGGCGGAGCGGCTCCTCGTTGAGTTCGAGGAACGTGTGCCCCCAGTTGAACTTCGAGAGCACGTCTTCGGCCCGCGTTTTCTCGCCGAAGATGACGAGCGCGGCGGCTATCGCCTCGACCGTCGTCAACTGCATCGGGCGGCCGAAGTTCACGGGGTTGGCGGCGACGAGATACGGGAGCGCGCGGTGCTCGCCGGGGAGCGAGAACATGGCCTCGCCGGCCGACTCCCACGAGCAGTCGAGCGCGACGAGCGCGCCCGTGTCCGCGTCGGCGGGGGACAGCGCCCTGTCGGCGTGGGGGTTGAGCACGACGCCGTAGGGGGTCTCGCGGTCGGAGCCGTGGAGGGCGGCCATGTCGAAGCGTTCGAGCTTCTTCGCCGTGCACTTCTTCGGGTCGTCGTCGCCCTCGTATCGAACGTGCAGGTCCACAGCCGCGGTACGCGGCTGGCCGAGAAAAGCGTCCCGAACGCGGCGTCGGCGCGCGCGACTCGGTCGAGGGGCGAGGCGAACCGGCGTCGGATACTTCCCGCCAGCCGACGAAGGGAGAGCGTGCATCCCGACGCGACGTATCTGGCCCGGCAGTACTACACGGCGCTCGACCACCACGGATACGAGATGCTTCGGAACCTCCTCGAACCGGAATTCGTCCAGCACCGCGGCGACATGACGCTCACGGGGCGCGAGGAGTTCGTCTCGTTCATGCGGGACGACAGGCCGCAAAAGGACACGCGACACGTCATCGAGCGCTACATCCAGTCGAAGTCCGACGACGAAATCGTCGTCCGCGGCCATCTCGAAGACCGCGACGGCGACGAGCTGTTCGTCTTCCTCGACCGGTTTCGGGCGCGCGACGGGAAGCTCTCGGAGCTGAAGACGTTCGTCAAGTCGTCGACGGCGAACTGACGGCGCGAGTCGCGGGAGACAAAGAGAGTGAGAAGCGAAAAGCGCGGTGGCGGCGCGGGTCGGTCGCTCAGTCCTTCTTGCCGGCACCGACCGCGGCCTCGCCGACCGGCTCGTGGCCCTCGATGACCTCGCGGCCGCCCATGTAGGGCTGGAGCGGTTCGGGCACGTCGACCGTGCCGTCCTCGTTTTGGTAGTATTCGAGGAGCGCGACCATGACGCGGCCGACGGCCGTGCCCGACGCGTTGAGCGTGTGGAGGTACTCCGCCGACTCGTGGCGCTCGGGGCGGTACCGGAGGCCGGCGCGGCGCGCCTGGAAGTCCTCGAAGTTCGAGGCCGACGACACTTCGAGCCAGCGGCCGCCGAGGTCCTCGGGGCCGTCCTCGGACTCCGTGCCGGGGGCCCACACTTCGAGGTCGTAGGTCTTCGCCGACGCGAAGGTGAGGTCGCCGGTGCAAAGCGAGAGGACGCGGTACGGCAGGCCGAGTCGGTCGAGCACTTCTGCGGCCTCGTCGACGAGCGCTTCGAGCCGGTCGTACGACTCGTCGGGCTCGACGAAGTTGACGAGTTCGACCTTGTTGAACTGGTGGACGCGGACGATGCCGCGGGTCTCGGTGCCGTGTTCGCCCGCCTCGCGCCGGAAGTTCGGCGTGTACGCCTGATGCTTCAGCGGGAGGTCGTCCTTCAGCAGAATCTCGTCGCGGTACATGTTCGTGACCGGGACCTCCGCGGTGGGACAGAGCCACAGGTCGTCGTCGTCGTAGTCCTCGGTCTCCGAGCCGCCGATGCGGTAGGCGTCCTCCGCGAACTTCGGGAGCTGACCGGTGCCCTCCATCGAGGTGGTCTTGACCGGAATCGGCGGGAACAGGTCGACGTACTCCTGTTCGCGGTGCACGTCGAGCATGAACTGCACGAGCGCGTGTTCGAGCATCGCGCCCTCGCCTTTCAGGAAGTAGAAGCCCGAGCCGGTGGTCTTGGCCGCGCGACCCTCGTCGATTATGTCGAGTTCCTCGCCGAGGTCGTAGTGCGGCGTCACCTCGTCGGGAAGCTCGCGGCGGTCGTCGAAGCCGACGCGGCGGACCTCCTCGTTGTCGGCCTCGTCGGCCCCGACGGGAACCGACTCGTGGGGGAGGTTCGGCAGTTCCATGAGCGCCTCGTCGAGCTCCGCTTCGAGCTCGTCGGCGCGGGCTTCGAGCTCCTGGAGCTCCGTCTTGAGCTCGCCCGAACGGTCGATGGCTTCCTGTGCTTCCTCGTCTTTGCCCTCCTGTTTCAGCTGGCCGATTTTCTGGCTGACCTCGTTGCGCTCGTGGCGGAGGTCGTCGCCTTCAGCCTTCAGCGAGCGCCACTCGTCGTACACGTCGAGGACGCGGTCGATGTCCACGCCCTCCATGTTACGGGCGGCGAGCGCGTCGCGAACTCGCTCCGGTTCGTCGCGGAGCAGTTGCCTGTCAATCATTGGACTGTGGTTTCCGGGCGGGCGGGAAAATCGTATCGCATCGCCGAAGAACGGAGGTCGAGACCGCGCGGAGAGGCGTCGGCGAGCGCCGAACGCAGACGCGCCGACTACCAGAGGAACGCCGGCCAGACGAACTGGAAGAGGAACCAGATGAGAATCGTCAGCACGCCGGTCATCACGACGTTGAGGACGGTCCCCGCCCGCATCATGTGCGACTGCTTGATGTGGCCGCTCCCGAAGACGATGGCGTTCGGGGGCGTCGCCACCGGAAGCGCGAAGGCGAACGAGGCGGCGATGGCCCCGCTGACCGCGAGGAACACCGCCGCGGAGACCTCGGTGAGGCCGAGCGTCGCCGCGAAGATGCTCCCGATGCCGATGAGCACGGGAACGATGATCGTCGCCGTCGCGGTGTTCGAGGTCATCTCCGTGAGGAAGATCACCAGAAGCACGATAGCGCCGACGACGAGGATGATGGGCGCGCCGGTCAGAGAGCCGAAGACGGCCTCGGCGAGCCACCGCGTCGCGCCCGTGGAGGCGAACGCGTCGGCCAGCGAGATGCCGCCGCCGAAGAGGAGAATCGTCCCCCAGTCGATGTCGGCCAGCTCGTCCCACTCCATCGTGTCCGCGAGGACGAGCGCCGGGATGGAGACCATCCCGACCATCACGTAGTACAGGAGGCCCTGATGGCCCTCAACGCCGAGGAGCGTCATCCCCTCGCCGGTGCCGAACAGGGTGTTGAACACCGGGTCCGAGAGGACGCCCTCGAACGCGAGATCGAGGCCGCCGACGACCCACAGGCCGGCGGTGGCGGCGAAGATGTACGCGACGCGGCGGCCGCGGGTCGAGAGCGCGCCCTCCTCGGCGAGGTACTCGCGCGCCTGTTCGCGGGCACCCTCCACGTCGTCGACCTCGGGCGGGTAGAACCGGAACGTGAGGAGGTACCAGACGATGGGGAGGGTGATGGCGACGATTGGGAGGCCGACGAGGAGCCACTCGGCGAAGCCGATGTCGTAGCCGAGCAACGCGTTGAGCTGGGTGGCGACGACCGCGTTCGGCGGGGTGCCGATGAGGGTGCCGACTCCGCCGACGCTCGCGGCGTAGGCGGTGCCGAGGAGCGTCGCTATCTGCATGTTCGAAAAGGAGTCCTCAGTAGCGTCGGCCTCGTAGACCTCCTCGCGGCCGAGCACCTGCGCGAGGACGCCGAGCGCGATGGGCGTCATCATCGCCGTCGTCGCGGTGTTCGAGACCCACATCGACAGGAACGCCGTGGCGAGCATGATGGCGAGGATGAGCCGCCGCGGCGACGACCCCATGACGGCCATGAGCCACAGCGCGATGCGGCGGTCGATGTTGTACTTCTGGAGCGCGTTCGCCAGCATGAAACCGGCGATAAAGAGGAAGATGAGGTGGTCGGCGAAGCCGGCGAGCGCCGGGTCGATGTCGCCGTAGACACCGTAGGCCGTGAGCAACACCGGTATCGACAGCGCCGTCACCGCGAGGGGAAGCGCCCCGGACACCCAGAGGGTGCCGGCGAACACCATCGTCGCTAATGCGTACTGCCCCCGCGTCGAAAGCCCCTCCAGCGACGGCCCGAAGGCCAACGCGAGAGACGCGACGAGGGCGAGCGTGAAGACGGCGAATCGTCCGCGAGCAGTCTTTGTAACACCGCGTATCATTGATACACGCTATCTCTAACGATAGTCTTACTTAATTATTTTCAATACGGTAGCGAATGGCGGTATATCGGTGTCGACAGCCGCGTTCCCGTCGGAATCGGGGGACGGAAGCGAGGTTCGGCGTCGCGTCTCGACGCGGTTTAAAACTGTTCGACGAGCGTGCGGACCTGTTCGTCGTCGAGTTCCGCGGCGTACAGCGCGAGCAGGGCGCGTCGGCGCGACCGCGAGAGGCCGCGGCTCCCGGATTCGAGCATGGAGATGTGCGCCTGCATGAGGTCGTCGACGGCGCGCTCGACGGCCCGCTGGTTGTAGCCGGCGGCGACTCTGAGCAGTCGCCACGCCATCGGCGAGACGTCCGCGATGTCGACGTCCGGGAGCGGGTCGCCGCCCTGTTCGGACATGGGGACGGCTTTGCGGTCGCCCGTAATCAACGTGGGGGGTCCGGCGACCGAACGCTTTTCTTTCCCCGAGACGGCCGTCAACTATGGCTATTGGCGACGTCGAACCCGTCCCGGACAGCACGGACCTCTACTACGTCGACACCGGCATGTACGAGGTGGAGAAGTACGGCTCGGTCTACCTCATCGACGCCGAGAAGCCGGCGCTCGTCGACACCGGCATCGCCGCCGACAGGGAGGCGGTCTTCGGGATGCTCGACGAGGTCGGCGTCGACGACCTCGCGTACGTCCTGCCGACGCACGTCCACCTCGACCACGCGGGCGGCGCGGGCTACCTCGCCGAGCGCTACCCCGACGCGACCGTCATGACCCACGAACTCGGCGCGCCGCACCTCGTGGACCCCTCGCGGCTCGTCGAGGGCACGAAGGCGGCCGTCGAAGACCAGTGGCGGTTCTACGACGAGCCGCTCCCAATCGACGAAGATCGCGTCGAGGGCCTCACCGACGGCGACGAAATCGACCTCGGCGACCGGACGCTCACGGTCCACCACGCGCCCGGCCACGCGCCGCATCAGGTGATGTTCCACGACGACGGCGACGACGCGCTTTTCGTCGGCGACGCGCTCGGCATCTGGGAGCCGCGGTCGCGGACGCTCCGACAGACCTCGCCGCCCTCGCAGTTCCACCTCCAGAAGGCGCTCGACGACGTGCGGACCATCGAGGACATCGACCCCGAGACGGTCTGTTTCGGCCACTTCGGACCGAGGCCCTTCGACACCGACCTCGCCGAGAAGTACAAGCGCGTCCTCGTGGAGTGGGTCGAGGCCATCCGCCAGAAGCGCGCGGAACTCGGCGACGACGAGGCCGTCATCGACCACTTCGTCGAGCACACCCAGATGGACGAGGTGTGGGGCGCGCGGAAGGCCCGCGACGAGGAACGTCTGAACACCCGCGGCGTGCTCGGCTACCTCGACTACGTCGGCGACGACGAGTGACGCGACCGGGAGTCGAAATCACCGTTTCCCCGCGGTACCGCGGGCTTTCAACAGACCGCACGTACATAGTTTTTAGATGTTGAATTATTACTAACAGAACATGGACTGGCGGGACGCGGAGGCGGCGTTCGACGACCCGGTCATCGAGCGGTCGACCCTCCCACGGATGTTCGAGGCGAGCGCGTCGCGGAACGCTTCGCGAGTCGCACAGCGATACAAAGGCGGCGTCTACCGGCGGTCGCTGGTCGCCGAGGGCGTCGTCCCGGCGGCTCCCGACGGCGACTTCGCCGACCTGACCTACGAGGAGATGCGGGGCGTCGTCCGCCGCCTCGCGGCCGGGTTTCGCGACCTCGGCATCGAGAGCGGCGACCGGGTGGGCATCCTCTCGCACACGCGCATGGAGTGGGCGCAGACCGACTTCGCGGTCCTCGGCGCGGGCGGCGTCGTCACCACGGTGTACACCTCGTCGTCGGAGCGTCAGGTGCAGTATCTGCTTTCCGACCCCGGGGCGAACGCCGTCGTGGTCGAGAACGAAGAACTACTGGAGCGCGTGCTCGCCATCGAAGACGAGTTGGACCTGCGGTTTATCGTCGTCGTAGACGAGTACGACGGCCGCGACGACCGCGACGACGTGCTGACCCTCGGCGAGCTCTACCGCCGCGGCGAGGGCGTGTACGACGAGGCGGCCGCCGAATCGTGGCTTGACGAGCGCGACCCCGAGGACCTCGCCAGCCTCATCTACACCTCGGGGACGACCGGCCAGCCGAAAGGCGTCCAACTCACCCACTGGAACTTCCGGTCGAACGTCAACGAGAGCTATCGGCGCTTCGGCCCGCGCCCGGACAAAGGCGACACGCCGGTCATCGGTCCCGACGCGGTGACGCTTTCCTTTCTGCCGCTGGCGCACGTCTTCGAGCGCATGGCCGGCCACTTCATGATGTTCGCGGCGGGCGCGACCGTCGCCTACGCCGAGAGCCCCGATACGCTCCGCGAGGACTTCCAGCTCGCCCGGCCGACGGTCGGGACGAGCGTCCCCCGCGTGTACGAGAAGCTCTACGACGCCATTCGGACGCAGGCCAGCGAATCGCCGGCGAAAAAGCGCGTCTTCGAGTGGGCCGTCGGCGTCGGGCAGGCGTACCACACGACCGACGCGCCGGGCTACCTGCTCACCGCGAAACACCGCCTCGCCGACCGCCTCGTGTTCGGGCAGGTGCGCGAGGCGCTCGGCGACAACATCGACTTTTTCATCAGCGGCGGCGGGAGCCTCTCGGCCGAGCTGTGCGCGCTCTACCACGCGATGGGCCTCCCGATTTACGAGGGCTACGGCCTCACCGAGACCTCGCCGGTCATCTCGGTCAACCCCCCCGAAGAGCCGAAAATCGGCACTATCGGCTACCCGCTTCGGACCGTCGAGACGAAACTCGACGCGACCGTCGTCGGCGACCGACTCGGCGACGCGGGCGGCGAGGTGGGCGAACTGCTCGTCCGCGGGCCGAGCGTCACCGAGGGCTACTGGAACGACCCCGAGGAGACCGAGGCGGCGTTCGTCGAGGACGACGAGGCCGAACGCTGGTTCCGCACCGGCGACGTGGTCGAACGCCGGCCCGACGGCTACATCGCGTTCCGCGAGCGCGCCAAGCAGATTCTCGTCCTCTCGACGGGCAAGAACGTCGCGCCCGGGCCCATCGAGGACGCCTTCGCCTCCTCGCCGGTGGTCGAACAGTGCATGGTCCTCGGCGACGGCCGCAAGTTCGTCTCGGCGCTCATCGTCCCCAGTTTCGACGGCCTGCGCGAGTGGGCCGACGAGGAGGGAATCGACCTCCCGGACGACCCGAAGGCCGTCTGCCGCGACGACCGGGTGTACGAGCGCATCGAGGCCGAGGTGGAGGCGGCCAACGAGAACTTCGAGTCCTACGAGCGAATCAAGCAGTTCCGCGTCGTCCCCGAGGAGTTCTCGGAGGGCAACGACCTGATGACGCCGACGATGAAGAAAAAGCGCCGGAACATCCTCGACCGCTACGCCGACGAGGTGTCTCTCATCTACGACGAGGAGCGCCGGGGCGAAACGGAAACGGGGCGGGGCCGCGAACGGGACGCGACCCAGTAAAATATGACAGCCTAAACTTTTTCGGGGGTTTTGCGGACATACGTATCTACAAGACCGCGGGAATACCGCCCGAGATGTATGGTTTTATCTTCCGTCGCCACATGAACCGAATCCATGGAGGCGATATAAGTGGCCGCAGCAGGAGGGGCGAACCTCATCCCGCTCGTCGCCGCGATAATCGGCATCGGCGTGGTCTCGCAGGTGCTCTCGGACCGGTTTCAGGTCCCAAGCGTCGTGTTCCTCATCGCGTCGGGCATCCTGCTCGGCCCGGAGGTCCTCGGCGTCATCTCTCCCGACTCGTTCGGGAACGCACTACAGGCCATCGTCGGTCTCTCGGTCGCCATCATCGTGTTCGAGGGCGCGTTCCACCTTCGAATCGACAAGCTACGGGAAGCGCCGGCCGCGACGTTCCGACTCGTCACCGTCGGGGCGATAATCTCGTTCATCGCGACCGGCGTCGTCGTCCACTACGCGCTCGGCGCGCCGTGGCCGGTGTCGTTCCTCGTGGGCGCGCTCCTCGTCGCGACCGGGCCGACGGTCATCGCGCCGATTCTCGAAGTCGTCCCGGTCCGCGACCGGGTCGGCGCGGCGCTCGACACGGAGGGTATCGTCAACGACGTGACGGCGGCCATCGTCGCCGTCGTCATCTTCGAGGCCATCCTCGAAGGCGTCAGTAGTCCCGACGCTCTCGTGACGCTGTTCGCCGAGCGCCTCGGCGTCGGCGTCATCGTGGGCGCAATCGTCGCCGGGGCGCTGTACTACGCGCTCCGGTACGTCGACCTCTCGCCGGGCAACGCGCCGCAGAACGCGCGCCTGCTCGTCCTCGCCGGCGCGCTCGTGTCTTACGGGGCGGCGGACTACGTCGCCACGGAGGCCGGCATCGCCGCGGTGGCGACCGCCGGCATCCTCCTCGGCAACGCGGACGTGCCGTACGAAGAGGAGATTTCGGCGTTCAAAGGCGACATCACACTCCTCGTGCTGTCGTTCGTCTTCATCGCCCTCGCGGCGCTGTTGGACTTCCAGAACCTCCTGAACCTCGGCGTCGGCGGCCTCGTCGTCGTCGCCGCCGTCGCGCTCGTGATTCGGCCGCTGTTGGTCTTCATCTCGGCCCGCGGCGACCGATTCACGAAAGGAGAGAAGCTCTTCATGAGCTTCGTCGGCCCGCGCGGTATCATCCCCGCGTCCGTGGCCTCGCTGTTCGCTATCGCCCTACAGGAGGAGGCGACGCGGCTGGCGGCCGAGGGAATGGCCCAGCAGGCCGCCGCGCTGAACCAGAGCGCCTCGATTCTCGTCGGCACGGTCTTCCTCGTCATCCTGACGACCGTCGTCTTCGAGGCCGGCCTCGCTCGCCAGATCGCAGAATACCTCGACGTCATCCCAATGCGTGTACTCATCATCGGAGGCGGGAAAGTGGGCCGTGCGCTCGCCGAACGCCTCGCAGACCGCGGAGAGAACGTGGTCCTCATCGAGCAGGACCAAGAAGTAGTCCAGACGGCCCGGAACATGGGCTTTACCGTCCATCACGGCGACGGCGCCGACACGAGCGTCTTACGCTCCGCGGGGGCCGCGAACGCCAAGTTCGTGGTCGCCGCGACCGGCGACGACGACGTGAACCTGCTCGTCGCGCAGTTGGCGAACTCGAAGTTCGAACCCGAGAGCGTCCTCGCGCGGGCGAACAACCCCGATAACGTCGAGGCGTTCGAAGAACTCGGCGTGCGGACCATCTCGTCGACCATCGCCACGGCGCAGGCGCTCGACAACTACATCGAGCGCCCGTCGATGTCGAACTGGATGGGCGAGATCGGCCGCTCCGGCGACGTCCAGGAGGTCGAGGTCACCGCCGAGCGACTCATCGGGCGGACCATCCGCGAAATCGGTCCCGAACTGCCCGACGGCTGTCTCGTCACGCTCGTCTCGCGGAACGGCGACACGACGGTCCCCAACGCGGAGTACACCCTCCAGGAGGGCGACCGCATCACCATCATCGGCGAGCGCGAGGCCGTCCGGGACGCAGAAGAGCTCGTCAACCCCGAGTAACGGCTCTCGCCGCCCGCCGCGCGGTCGAATTTTTCGCGTCGTCCCCGACCGGTCAGCGCCGCGCCCACCGGACGAACACCGTCCAGTAGCCGACGGTGAGCGCGACGAGGACGTACCAGACGGGCGCGCCGAGGTCGGGGCTCGGAGCGACTCCCGCGGAGGCGACCCCCGCGGCCGCCAGCGCCGCGACGCCCCCCGAGAGAACGGCCGTCGTGAGATTCATCACCGGGATACTCTCGACGACCGAAGTATGAACGTGACGAAAGGCGCACGTATATTCGTGAGCGATAGCCGAGGTCGGCGGTTCGGGGAACCACCGACGCGTGGTCCTCGGATTTCGCTCGCGTCCCGCGACGAACCGGGATAAAAACGCGGGGCGACCTTACCGACTGAACTCGATTGCCGCGCCACTGCCACCTTTTTCCCTCGCTCCGCTCGGCAAAAATCTGGACCAAAAAACAGCCGAACTCTCGCCCTACCTACTGAACTCGATTGCCGCACCTTGGCCGAAGCCGACGCAGAGCGACGCGAGGCCGCGGTCCACGTCGCGCTTCTGCATCTCGTGGATGAGCGTCACCGGGAGGCGCGCGCCGGACGCCCCGAGCGGGTGGCCGAGGGCGATTGCGCCGCCGTTGACGTTGAGTTCGTCCGCGTCGATACCGAGTTCGCGGCGGGAGTACTCACACTGGCTGGCGAACGCCTCGTTGATTTCGACGAGGCCGTAGTCGTCGATGTCGGTGCCGGCGCGGTCGAGGAGGCCGCGGGTGGCCGGGACCGGGCCGATGCCCATGACCGTCGGGTCGACGCCGGCGACGTTGTTCGTGCCGACCGAGGCGAGCACGTCGAGGCCGCGTTCGTCGGCGAACTCGCGGCTGGTGACGAGGACGGCGGCCGCGCCGTCGGTTATCTGCGAGGAGTTGCCGGCGGTGACCGAGCCGTCGCCCGAGAAGGCGGGGTCGAGGCCGGCGAGCACCTCCATCGAGGTGTCGCGGCGGATGCCCTCGTCTTCGGTGACGACGCCGTCTGCCGTCTCGACCGGGACGATTTCGTCGTCGAAACGGCCCGAGTCGGTCGCGTCGGCGGCGCGCCGGTGGCTCCGAAGCGCGAATTCGTCTTGGGCCTCCCGAGAGACTTCGTACTCCTCGGCGACCTTCTCGGCGGTCATCCCCATCTGGAGTTGGAAGATGTTGTACCGCTCGCTCAGTTCCGGATGGAGGTGCTCGTAGGAGTCGCCGTCCATCGGCACGCGGGACATGCTCTCGACGCCGCCGGCGACGATGCACTCGCGGTTGCCGGCGGCGACGGCGTCGGACGCCGAGATGATGGCCTGCATCGAGGAGGCGCACCACCGGTTGATGCTCGTCGCGGGCGTCCCCTCGCCGAGGGCCGACAGGAGCGCGATGACGCGGGCGACGTTGTTGTCCTGTTCGGTGCGCTGTTGGGCGACGCCCCACATCAGGTCCTCCACGTCGTCGGGGTTGACGTCGTGTTCGTCGAGGATGTGGTCGATGAGCGTGACCGAGAGGTCCTCGCTTCGGACGTCTTCGAACACGCCGCCCGCCTTGCCGAACGGCGTGCGGTACGCGGCCGCGATGACTGGCTCTGGCATGACACAGCATCCGGGTTCGAACACCATAAATAGTTTAGAACTCGCTATTCGTCGCGACGAGTTGTCGTTCGGGTCGAAAAACGCCGAGGAAGCGGTGAAAGTGGAGACGACGGCACCGAGTCTCGGAACGTCAGGAACTGGTGGCGGAGTCGATGTCCGGCCGACCGGGGGTCCCGCCGGTACCCGCGTCGGCGACCGTTGGCTCCGCCGGGAACAGTTCCGGCGCGACGTCGGCCGAGGCGTGCTCGAAGCCCGCGTCGGCGGCCTCGGAATCGGCGGCGTCGGCGTCGTCAGCCGGGTTCTCGGAGGCGATGCGGTCGGTCATGTTCAGTCGCTCGTGACCGTCTGTTCGGACTGCGCCTCGTCCTCGGCGAAGGGGTACCACGACTGCTTCGCGTCGTGCATGTACGGCGCTTCGAAGTCCGTCTCCTCGGGGACGCAGTACTCCGTGACGGCCTCGGTCCCCTCGGCCTCGACCCACTCGCGGAACGTCTGTCCGGGCTCGCGGCGCTCGGCGAACGCCTCGACGAGCGACGCGATTGCGCCCGGCACCTCGTCCGCCGGGATGCGCTGTCGAACCCACTCGACGAACGACGGGTCCTCGCCGATGCCGCCGCCGACGCCGATGTCCATCGCCTCGACCATCTCGCCGTCCTTCTGGGCGCGCATGCCGAACAGGCCGATGTCGGCCGTGTTCGCCTGCCCGCAGTCGGCGGTACAGCCGGAGTAGTGAATCTTCAGTTGACTCACGTCGTCGGGCACGTCCACGTTGTCGCGGAGCCACCGGAGCATCCGGGCGGTCCGCGCTTTCGTCTCCGTGAGCGCGAGCGAGCAGAACTCCGTGCCGGTGCAGGCGACGGTGCCGCGCTGGAACGGGTTCGGGACGGGCGTGTGCTTGCCGAGGAGCGGTTCGGCGAGCAGGTCGTCGAGCTTCTCCTCCGGCACGTCCATCAGTAGCGGGTTCTGCCGGCGAGTGAGTCGGACCTCGCCGGACCCGTACTCGTCTGCGATGTCGGCCAGTTCGATGGCGTCCGACGCCGTGAGCCGGCCGACCGCGACGCTGAGGCCGACGTAGTAGTCGCCGTCGGCCTGCTCGTGGACGCCGACGTGGTCGTGTTTGCCGGCGGACTCCGGGCGGCCCGCGTTGTAGGTGTACTCGTCGCGGATGTTCTCGCCCGCAGACCGGAGTTCGAAGTCGACGTACTCCTCCTGCAGGAGGTCGCGAATCTTCTCCGTGCCCCACTCGTCGACGAAGAAGCGACTGCGGGCGCGGGCCCGAACGTCGCGGTTGCCGTGTTCGTGGTAGAGTTCGACGAAGCCGCGGACGACCTCGTAGGCGCGCTCTTCGTCGGCGACGAAGACGTCGAGGTCGCGGGCGACGCGCGGCTTTCGGGAGCCGAGGCCGCCGCCGACCCGGACGTTGAAGCCGGTGACCGTCTCGCCGTCGACTTCCTTCTTCGCGGGTTCGAGTCCCACGTCGTTTATCGAGTCCTGCGCACAGCCCTCGCGACAGCCGGTGACGCTGATGTTGAACTTCCGCGGCATGTTCGACAGCGCGTCGTTCCCGCGGAGGTCCGCCTGGAAGCGGTCGAGAAGCGGCTGGGACTCGACGAGTTCGTGCTTGTCGCGGCCGGCGACCGGACAGCCGGTGATGTTCCGCATGGTGTCGCCGCCCGCGGACCGCGAGGAGACGCCCGCCGCTTCGAGCTTCTCCCAGACCGCGGGGATGTCTTCGAGTTCGAGCCAGTGGAGCTGAATCGACTGGCGCGTCGTCAGGTCGACCCACGCGTCGCCGAACTCGGGGTTCTCGACGGGACCGGAGGCGTAGTCGCGCGCGACCTCACCGATGGCCCGGAGTTGCCCCGGTTCGAGGACGCCGTTGGCGTTCGTCAGCCGCATCATGAAATAGGAGTCCTGACCCGTCCGTTGCTGGAAGACGCCCCAGAACTTGAAGCGGGTGAACCACTTGTCGCGCTCCTCCTCGGGGATTGCGTCGACGCCCTTCTCGGCGAACTCCTCGATTTTCTCGCGAACCTCGTCGCCGTAGAGCTCCGACTTCCACGCTTCCTTCTTACTCGCCATTTCCGACCACCAGTGGGCAATTGTCCACTATCTGTGTGCGTTTGTTTGCGAACTTGGTCATGTTTCGTGATAACACGACTCGACAAAGGTTGATAAGAGTATTCGTTGAAAACCTTTAGAAATTGCCACAATTTCCCGCATTCGTCCATTCTATAACCGGATATTCCGAATATAAGGTCGTATTTTGGGCAAATAGACGGCCGATTATTGGATAATCAAAACAGACCCTCATGGACAATAATGTGGTACGTCCCTCGAACACGGTTCACCGACGAGCGGCGAGCGCGCGCAAGTCGTCGAAGGAGTTCACGTTGTGAAACACGTGCGTTCCGGCGTGAGCCTCCACTTCTCGGTCGTCGAGGACGGTGGCGTCGAGGGCGGACATCACGGTCTGGAGGCGGTCGTCGCCGGCGCGGATGGTGTCCGTGCAGGCGACTTCGGCGGCGCGGCAGTGAACGACCGCGGGAAGCGGTTGGGTCGTCTCGGAGACCCGCGGGACGACGCCCGCGCCGCCCTGCAGGCGGCCGAAGAGGTGCGAGATGAACCCGCTCGGGACCAGCGGCATATCGGTCGGGAGGACCGCCGCGTACTCGGCGCTCGTCTCCCGCAACGCGGTCCGTAAACCGAAGACGGGCCCCCGGTCGGGGTGGGCGTCCTCCGCGAACCGGACGTCGAAGTCCAACAGCGCGCCGGCCAGCGAGTCCCGCTGTTCGGCGCGGCAGTTGACGACGAGTTCGTCGACGACGGGGTCGAGCGAGGCGGCGACCCGGTGAATCATGGGCTGGCCGCCGACGGTGGCCGTCGCCTTGTCGATGCCGCCGAATCTGGTCGAGCGGCCGCCGGCGAGGATGATGCCCGCGCGGCCGGTGTCGAGGTGTGGGTGCGACGCGTCGGCCATTCTCAGGCGGCGGTGTGTTCGAGTTCGCGATGCCGTCCGCCGGCGGCGACGGGCGCCATCAGTCGCTCACCTCGGCCGCGAGGAGGTCGGTCGACGCGGTCGTCTCGGGGTGTTCGAGGCGGACGGCGCACTGCTTGAAGTTCGGTTCGTTCGACTGCGGGTCGACCGCGGGGCTGGTGAGTCGGTTGGTCATGGGGTGGTGAATAGAGAGCCAGACGAGGCCCGGCGGGACGGCGTCGTCGGGGTCGAGCGTCGCCGGAACCGATGCCCGGCGGGAGACGACGGTGGTTCGACGGGCGCCCTCGGGGTCGGCGACCGCGTCGCGGTGCGCGTTGATGGTGTCGGGGTGCGCGCGGGCGACCGGGTGGTCCGGCGTGTCGCTCCGCGTGCGGACGCCGGTGTTGTACCCGTCGGCCTCGCGGCCGGTCGTGAGCGTCAGCGGGTACGACTCGTCGGCGGGTTCGGGGAGCGACGGCCCCGAGAGCGCGCTGAACTGCGCCTTCCCCGACGGCGTCGGGAACGACCACGTCGAGTCGTCGGACTCCCCGTCGGCGTCGTAGTAGCGGTAGCCGCCCTCGCTCGTCGGGTCCGGCGCGGGCCAGCGCACGGCGCGCTCGCCGTCGAGTCGCGTGTACGACAGCCCCGAGCAGTCGGCGTCGGTCCCCTCGGTGAGCGCGGCGAACTCGTCGAACAGGTCGCTCGGCGAGACCGACGGCCTCGGGAGCAGTCCGGGCGCGACGCGGGCGGCCACGTCGGCGATGATGTCGAGGTCCTGTCTGACGCCCGGCGGCGTCTCGGTGGCCGGGCGGACCCGCGAGACGGTCCGCTCCATGTTCATCGTGGTCCCCTCGGCCTCGCCCCACGTCGCCGCGGGGAGCACCACGTCGGCGAGTTCGACCGTCTCGGACTGGAAGGCGTCCTGCACGACGAGGAACGAGTCTTCGAGGACCTCGCGGGCGGCCGTGGCGTCCGGGAACCCCGCGAGCGGGTTGGTGGCGACGGTCCAGACGACCGACGGCGACGACCCGAACATTCCGACCGGTCCCGGCCCGTTGTCGTCGGGGAGCCGAGAGACGGGCACGCCCCACGCCTCGGCGACGGTCCGACGGTGGTCCGGGTGCTCGAACGGCCGATGGCCGGGCCACGTCCCCTTCGAGGAGACGACGCGGGTGCCCATCGAGTTCGCCTGTCCGGTGAGAGAAAAGGGGCCGGAGCCGGGGCCGAGGTTCCCCGAGGCGAGACAGAGGTTCACGAGCGCGCCGGCGGTCGCGGTGCCGCGGACGCTCTGGTTGACGCCCATGCCCCAGTAGACGAGCGTGGGGGCGTCGAGGAGCGACGCCAGTTTCTCGACTTCGTCGAGCGAGACGCCGGCCTCCGACGCCGCCTCTTCGACCGGGGGGAGTTCGTCGACGACGCGGTCGAAGCCCTCCGTGTACCCCTCGACGAACGCGTCGTCCACGCGGTCGGTCTCGACGAGGTGACCGAGGACCGCCTGCGCCAGCGCGAGGTCGCCGCCGGGGTCGATGGCGACGTGGTCGTCGGCGACCGCCGCGGTCTTCGTCTCGACGGGGTCGACGACGACGAGGTCGCCGTCGTCGGCCGACTGGCGAATCCACCGGAACATCACGGGGTGGGCGACCGCCGGGTTCGCCCCCCAGACGAGGTGCGTCTCGGCCTCGGGGATGTCGTCGTAGGTCGGCGGCGGCGCGTCGCTCCCGAAGGCGCGGTAGTAGGCCTTGACCGCGCTCGCCATGCAGAGCGTCGTGTTCGCGTCGTAGTTCCGGGTGCCGATGCCGCCGCGGGCGAGTTTTCCGAGGGCGTAGGCCGCCTCGTTCGTCTGCTGACCGCTCCCGAGGACGGCGACCTCGTCGGGGTCGTCGGCCATCGCGTCGGCGATGGCGTCTCCCGCGCGCGCGAGCGCGTCGGACCACGAGGTCTGGCGGAGTTCGCCGTTCTCCCTGACGAGCGGCCGCGTGAGCCACGACCCGTCGGGGTCGGCCGACTCGCGGATGCCGCGACCGCAGGCCAGCCCGTTGTTCACGGGGTGCGAGGGGTCGCCCCGGACCGCGTCGAGACCGTACGCCGTGTCGGAGCCGAGATGGACGTGGCCACAGCCGACCGCACAGCGCATGCAGGTCGTCGGAACTTGTTTCGCCACGCGACTCACCACCCACCGTCCGCGTCGAACGTACCGTATTCGGGCATATATCCCGTGCCGTTCGTGAATATCATTTCACTTTCTTGGCTCACAGTGGCGGAAGATAACCATAAAGACCTAATCGTTTAAGAAAGGATATTTTATCCCCGTATTCTGAATGAAGACACAATATAGAATCAGATGAAAGGAATATAATCGCGTAATGCGCCCGATTTAGAATATATTTTTGTATTCTTTTTCTGGAATTAACTTCGGCAGACGGAGCCGCGCCGCGTTCTTTGCCATCGAGGTAGTTCGGTCGCGCGCGGCTCCCGGCGACGCTCCGACGCTCTTATGCGTCTCCCCGGGCAATTTCTGGGGGATGAGTGAACGGGCGCTCGAGGTTGTCGAGTTTCTGCTGACGGCCCACCTCTACACTGACGACCGAACGCTTGACGAAAACGACCTTCCCCCGCGGTATCGACGCGTCTTCTGGGCGGACGCCGAGGACGACGGCGACGAGGACGACTCGTCGATGGGCGGCATCGAGCGACCGCTGGTCGTGACCGAGTCCGTCGCGCGGAAGGCGACCGGCGTCGAACACCCCTGGGACGCGATTTCCGACCTCATGTTCACCCAGCGTGAGGAGTTCTCCGGGCGTCTCTCGCTGACCCAACCCGAGATGGCGCTGGAGTGGTTCGTCAAGCGGGCCGACCACGACCGGCTCGTGACGAACCCGACGGTCGCGAAGTCGGTCGAGGACCGCGACGACGTGGACGTGACCCACGCGGACGCGAGAGAACAGACCCGGCCGATTCACGCCGACCGCGTGTGGATAGACAGCCTGCTCGACGAGTACTTCGACGACGAGGACGACGCCGAGATGCTCGACCTCGTGCAGGTCCGCGCGCCCGAGGAAATCGAGATGACCCTCGACGACCTCGTGCTCACGACGGACCAGGAAGGCGAGATTCACAAGCTGATGAAGGCCATCGAGCACCGCGAGTACCTCGCGGACATCGGCCTCCGCGAGATCGGGAAAATCCTCTTCGTCGGGCCGCCGGGGACCGGCAAGACCACCGTCTCGCGGGCGCTCGCCCACGAACTCGGCCTCCCGTTCGTCGAGGTGAAGCTCTCGATGATTACGAGCCAGTACCTCGGCGAGACGGCCAAGAACGTCGAAAAGACCTTCGAGGTGGCAAAGCGGCTGTCGCCGTGTATCCTCTTTATCGACGAGTTCGACTCGGTGGCGAAGACCCGCCGGTCGGACGAACACGCGGCGCTCAAGCGCGCGGTCAACACGCTCCTCAAGAGCATCGACGACATCTCGCTGATTCGCGACGAGGTCATCCTCATCGGCGCGACCAACCACCCCGACCAGCTCGACTCGGCGGCGTGGCGGCGCTTCGACGAGATCGTCAACTTCCCCAAGCCGGACCGCGGGATGCGCGCCGACATCCTCCGGGTCATCACGAACCGAATGGACATAGACGAGTTCGACCCCTCGGCCATCGCCGACGTGACGGAGGGCCTCACCGGCTCCGACCTCCGGCTCGTCCTCCGCGAGGCCGTCCTCGAAGCGCTCACCGAAGAGCGGATGGAACTCACGCAGAACGACCTGCTCGAGGCCGTCGCCGACTTCGAAGAGCGCGACAACCTGAAGAACCTCGACATGATGTCCGACTCGTCGGAACTCGTCGCGGGGTCGGCGTCCGGAGACGGTCACGATCACGACCACGACCACGACCACGCGGACGAACACGAAGGCGAGACGCAGAAAGACGCCGGCGCGGCGCAGTAAGTCTACCTTTCTGACAAAACATTCATCAGTTGGCCGCAAACGCTGAGCCGATGCCTTCCAGCAGACGCCGGTTCGTTCGGACGATTACAGCGGGCGGTATTCTGACGGCACTCGCCGGGTGTACGTCGGACCTCGAACCGTCCACCGCGACTCCCCTTCCCGAACCGGAGTCGAATCCCGCCCCCGCCGCAGGAGACCCGATTACACTCTCGCGCGACTACCGAGCGTCGTCGAAGTACGACTACTATCCGGAGACTGCGGAGGTGCGACGACGCACCGGCTATCGCAAACACGTGGACGAGTCGGGGACGACGAAAGAGCCGATGTACGAGCGAGAACCGGCGTCGTCGTGGGTGACGCGAGTCGGCGGGAGCGTCGCGGGAACCGAGGCGCTGACGACGGTTCGGGAGCGACTCGGCGTCGGGTCGTTCGATAACGTCAGCCCGGGGATTGGATACCTCGATGGGGACGTGAGACGGGTGACGTTCGCCTACGAGGTGTGGCCGAATCGGAGCGGTGAAACGCGAACGCCGGCCGTCGAATTCGAGACGCTCGTCTCGGCGGTTCCGCGCACGGTTACTGCGAACCTCCGGTTCGAAGCGGCGACGCTCTCGGGGACGTTCCACCCCGTAGTCGAGTTCCGGCAGACATACCGGTCCTGACTCGCCGCCGTCGGCCACGTTTATACCTCGCCGTCCCCGTGGTTGACTCAATGCGCGTGACCCTCCTCGGCACCGGCGACACGACCGGGACGCCCACCGTCGGGTGCGACTGCGAGACCTGCCTCGCGGCCCGCGAGCGAGGCATCGAGCGGACGCGCTTTTCGGTCCACGTCGAAAACGAGCGGACCGGCGAGTCGCTCCTCGTGGACTTCAGCCCCGACTTCCGCCACCAGTTTCTCACGCAGGACGTTGCGCTCCCGGACGAGGCCTTAGTCACCCACATCCACTTCGACCACCTCGACGGCCTCGGGAACGTCTACCGCCTGCTCGACGACCTCTCGGTCCACGCCGCCGACGAGGTCGACCCGGTCACGGGCGAGAGCGTCGCCGACGCGATTCGCTCGAAGTTCGCCTACCTCGACCGCATCTCGGTCGAAGACCAGACGCCGTTCGAGTCGTTCCGCGCCTGCGGCCTCGACGTGACGTTCGTTCCGGTCGTCCACCCGCCGCTGGTCTGTTACGGCGTCGCCATCGAGGACCCGGAGACGGGCGCGAAGCTCTCGCTTTCGGGCGACACCACCTACGATATCCCCGAGGCGTCCCGCGACGTGCTCCGCGACCCCGACCTGCTTCTCGCCGAGGCCATCGTCCCCGCGTCGGTCTGCGAGTACCACCCCATCGGCGGCGACGACTACGACGAAAACGGGGTCGCGCGGACCTTCGGCACGAAGCACATGACCCGCGAGGGGGCCATCGCGCTCGGCGAGGAACTGAACGCCGACGAGACCCGCCTCGTACACGTGGCGCACTTCTACCCCGCCGACGAGGCGTTCGAGGAGCCGCTGGCGGTCGACGGCGAGGTGTACGAGCTGTGAACCTGCGAACCATCGCTGAGGACAAGGCGTTCAGGTATCTCATGGCCGCCGGCGTCGTCGCGGCCGCGGGGAACTTCGTCCTGACCTACGTCGACACGGGCCGGCTGGACTTCTTCGCCGTCGCCGTGCAGGTCGTCTTCGTCGCCGTCATCGGCGTTGCGCTCGTCGCCTACTGGAACCACATGGAGCGGCGGGCCGACGCGGAGTGAGGGCCGGGGGCGAACGCGGCGGTCCGGTGCGGTTTTGCGGCCGGAGCGCGTCGAGGCGGTCGTGTCCGATATCGTCGCGGCCCTTCGATACAGCACGCCGCTGGCAGTCGTCGCCGGAGTCGTCTGGTACCTCGTCGCCTCGTGGACCGGCGATCCGAACTGGGTCGAGGGCGCGGTGTTCGTCGTCGGCTTCGGCGTCGTCGCGACGCTCGGCTGGGTCTACTCCGACGAACGAGGCGACTAACGACCCGACGAGCGGCCGGCCGAGTCAGACGAACCGGTCGAGTCCCGACTGTCTGCGGACCGCGCCGGGCGGGTCGGCGACCCAGCCCGTCCGCGACTCGCGGAGGGCGTCGCGGTCCAGTTCGGGGGAGGCGGCCGCCTCGAACGCCGGGCAGTCGGCACCGCACTCCGAGCCGGGGTCGACCACCCGCTCGAAGTGCTCGCAGACCGGGCGGCCGTCGGCGTCGACGCGGGCGTGGACACAGCCCGGGGGGTCGTAGGCGCGCCACCCCTTCCCGTAGGCGCGCTCGGCGAGCCGGATGCGCGCGGTTCGCTTTTCGGCGGGTGGGACGAGCGCCACGTCGGTGTGAAGCGAGTGGTACTCGACGGGTTCGACGCCGGTCGAATCGGGCGAAAGCGGGCGGGGGTCGCGGACGACCTCCCGGTCGCCCGTGTCGGGGTCGAAGCGCCAGACGCCGACCTCCTCGGGGATGCGGTTGAGATGCGCGCCGGTGACGTAGCTCTCGGTCGTGAGAATCACCTCGTCGAAGACCGCGAGGCTCACGTCGAGCCGGAGCTGTCGGAGCAGGTCGCCGGGGCTTCCGAGGTCGGGTTTGTTCTCGATGCCGACGAGCCGTGAGAACCAGTCGTCTGGATAGCGGGCGGCGCGGCGGACGTACTCCCGGCTCCGGCGGCGCTCGGACTCGAAGAAGCCGACGTCGACGGCGCGGTCGGTGGCGCGCCGGGCGCGACCGGGGTGGCAGTCGAAGCCGTCCCGCCAGAAGACGGCGCTCCCGGCTCCCACGTCGCTCTCGATGGCCGCCGCGGGAATCGCGCGGTCGGTGATGCGGGCGCGCTCGTCGAACCCCGGCCCCGGGACGACGGCGCACACGTCGATGATGCGGCTCCCCGGCGAGGCGACCGACGCGCCGAGTTGCCGCGCGGGGAGCCAGTCCGTCGCCTGTTCGAGGTGGGCGCAGAGCGCCAGTTCGAAGGCGAACTCCGAGGGCGACGACACCGGTCCGGGCACGTGGAACGCTCGGGTGCGGAGCGGCAAAAAGGTCGCTCCCGCGGCCGACGAGTCGTGTCGGTGTTCTCGCATTTGATTTTCGGGGAGGTACCTATTTGGCCCAGAGCCCGGCAGTACTGACCGATGAAGGGGGAAAACAACGAATCCAGCAGTATCAGACGGAGAGCGTACCTCGGTATCGCGGCCAGCGCGGGGCTCGCGAGTCTCGCAGGCTGTAGCTCCGGAATGACCGCGAGCGCCGCGCGGGCACCGCCGCAGGTTCCCGAGGCGGCGCTCGAAGCCGGCGGCTGGGAGTACATCGGGGGACACTCGCTGGACCCCGCCTTCGAGCGGTCGGTCGGCCCGGCGAGCGTCTCCGCGGCGTTCGAGACGCTCGTCTACGAGGACATGGGCCTCTCGGAGACGCTGAAGGAGAAGACGCTCGGACAGGCCGAGGGGCAGTTCTCGCTGTTCTTCGCGACGCGCGTGACGCTCGACCCGAGCCTGTCGAACCTCCCGGAAGCGGTCCGCGGGACGGTCGTCGACTTGGTCGAAGAACACGCGCGGGCGAACTACGAGGGGCAGTTGGAAGACGTGGACGTCACGGACATCGAACAGACCGACACGCGGACGACGACGGTCGATACCGGCGAGTCGGCGCGCGTGACCGACTACGAGGCCACCATCGCCTTCGACGAGATCACCTTCCCGTTCACGGACGAAAAGGAGTTCACCATCGAGGGACAGGAGTTCGACGTCAGCGGGATGCTGGCCGTCTGGGAACACGACGGGACGATTCTCGTCGCCGGCGGCGCACACCCCGGCGAGAACATCGAACTCAGCGTGACCAAGGAGCCGACCGAGGCCATCGAGGTCTCGGTCGACATCGACCTCGGGCTCACGCCCGACGCCTACCGCGAGGAGCTTCAGTCGCTCGTCACGGGCGTCGAATAACCGGCGAAGCCCGGAGCCGACAGCGGTTCGAGGGGTTACTCGAATCGGTCCGCGAACCGTCGTGCTGGGGGGCGCGACGACCCATTTTTCGGAGCGTCGCCGGGACCGGGAGACGCGGCTGAATCGCCGCGCGCGGTGTGTGACCGCCCGACGTAGCCACAGCGTCGCCGCTCCGAGAACAGCACCTTTATCAGTCGTTCGGAGCCAAGTTCACGCAAGATTACTCTCAGGAGGTCAATGGTGACGAAAAACCCACAACAACCGGAGGTGAACATCGGACTCGTCGGTCACGTCGACCACGGAAAGACGACGCTCGTCCAAGCGTTGTCCGGCTCGTGGACGGACCAGCACTCGGAGGAGATGAAGCGCGGTATCTCCATCCGACTGGGGTACGCCGACGCGACGTTCCGTCAGATTCCCGGCGCCGACGCGCCGGAGTGTTACACGGTCGAAGAAGAGACAGAAGACGGCGAGGAGACGGACGTACTCCGCACCGTCTCGTTCGTCGACGCGCCCGGCCACGAGACGCTCATGGCGACCATGCTCTCTGGTGCCGCCATCATGGACGGCGCCATCCTGCTCGTGAGCGCGACCGAGGACGTGCCGCAGGCCCAGACGGCCGAGCACCTGATGGCGCTCGATATCATCGGCATCGAGAACATCGTCATCGCGCAGAACAAGGTCGACCTCGTCGACCGCGAGCGCGCCCTCGACAACTACGAACAGATAAAGGAGTTCGTGGAGGGAACGGTGGCCGAAGACGCGCCCATCGTCCCCATCAGCGCCCAACAGGAGGTCAACCTCGACCTCCTCATCGAGGCCATCGAGGAGGAGATTCCGACGCCCGACCGCGACGAGACCGAAGACAGCCGGATGTTCGTCGCGCGCAGTTTCGACATCAACCGCCCGGGGACGACCTGGGACGGTCTCATGGGCGGCGTCGTCGGCGGTAGCGTCGTCGCCGGCAAACTCGAGGAGGGCGACGAACTCGAACTCCGCCCCGGCCGCGAGGTCGACGAGGAGGGCCAGACCGAGTGGCGCTCCATCACGACCGAGGTCCGCTCGCTCCAGGCGGGCGGCAACATGGTCGACGAGGTCCGCCCCGGCGGGCTCTGCGGCGTCGGGACCGGTCTCGACCCGAGCTTCACGAAGGGCGACGCGCTCGCGGGGCAGGTCGCCGGCGAGCCCGGCACGCTCCCGCCGACGCGCGAGCAGTTCACTATGGACGTGGAGCTTCTCGACCGCGTCGTCGGCGGCGAGGAAGACGAGGGTATCGACGAGATATCCACCGGCGAGCCCCTGATGCTCACCGTCGGCACCGCGACCACGGTCGGCGCGGTGACGAGCGCGCGAAGCGGCGAGGCGGAAGTCTCGCTCAAGCGCCCCGTCTGCGCCGCCGAGGGAGCGAAGATAGCCATCAACCGCCGCGTGGGCGCTCGCTGGCGGCTCATCGGTATCGGGACGCTCAAGTGACGTGACCGCCACCGTAGTCGTCATGGACACGAACGCGCACATGATGCCGGTCGAACTCGACGTCCGCGTGTTCGACGAACTCGACCGGTTGCTCGCGGCCGACGCGGACCTCGTGGTCCCCACGGCCGTCCTCGACGAGCTGGAGAAGCTCTCGGCGGGCGGCGGGACCGAAGGCGTCGCGGCGAGCGTGGGCGCGGACCTGGCGACCCGGTGCCGGGCGGTCGAAACCGAGGAATCGTACGCCGACGACGCGGTCGTCGAACTCGCCGAATCGGGCGAGGTCGACTACGTCGTCACGAACGACAAGCCCCTCCGTGACCGGGTGCTCGACTGCGGGATTCCCGTCGTCGGCATCCGGGGGCACGCCACGCTGGCAATCACGGAACCTTAACGAAACTATGTACAAACGGGTACGACTCAAAGATACAGTCGAAGTCCCACCCCGACACCTGGGCGACGTGACGCCCGAGCGGGTCAAGCGACTGTTGCAGGACAAGTTGGAAGGACGGATGGACGAGGACGTGGGGAGCGTCGTGAGCGTCGTGAACGTCAACGACATCGGCGAGGGCACCGTACTGCCCAACCGCCCCGGCGTCTACTACGAGGCCGACTTCGACGCCATCACCTACGACCCAGACATGCAGGAGGTCGTCGACGGCATCGTGGTCGAAGTCGTCGAGTTCGGTGCCTTCGTCGGCATCGGCCCGGTCGACGGACTGCTCCACGTCTCGCAGATATCCGACGAATACCTCGCCTACGACGGCGAGAACCAACAGCTCGCGTCGACCGAGTCCAACCAGACGCTCGCCGTCGACGACGAGGTTCGCGCTCGCATCGTCACCAAGAGCATCGACGAGCGCAACCCGCGCGACTCGAAGATCGGCCTCACGGCCAAACAGCCGGGGCTCGGCAAGCACGGCTGGCTCGAATCGAAGCGCCAGCAGAGCGAGGCCTCGGCGGAGGGTAACTGATGGCGAAGCCCCGTCTCGCCTGCCGCGAGTGCCACTTCGTCAACGAGCCGGACAAACAGACGTGTGAGAACTGCGGGTCGAGCAGTCTCACCGAGGACTGGGCGGGTTACGTCGTCATCACCCACCCCGAAGACAGCGAAATCGCCACCGAGATGAACGTCACCGAGCCCGGTGGCTACGCGCTGAAGGTCCGCTGAGGATGCTCACCCTGCCGACGGCGCTTCGGGCGGCGTTCAAAGAGCCGTTCGGCCCGGTGTACACCGAGGCCGACGACCTCCTCGCAGACGCATCCAGCGAGGACGCGGGCGCGCCGCTCGTCGCCGTCGGCGACGTCGTCACCTTCCACCTCCGCCGCGCCGGTCGCCCGCCGGACGTGGCAGTCATCGACGGCAAGACGAAACGCGAGGCCGTCGGCGAGGAGATTCGCCGGGCGGTCGAGACCGGCCGCCTCGTCGAGGTCGAAAACGAACCGGGAACCGTCTCCGTCGCCCTCGTCGAGGCGCTCGTGGCCGCGCTCGACGACCCCGAGCCGACGACGCTCCTCGTCACGGGCGAAGAGGACCTCGCCACGCTCCCGGCGGTGCTCGCCGCGCCCGTCGGCTCGACCGTCGTCTACGGCCAGCCCGACGAGGGAATGGTCCGCGTGACCGTCACCGACGCGACCAAGACCGAGATGCGGGACCTCCTCGCGCGGTTCGACGGTGACTTCGACGCCGTCGTCGCGCCCATCGACGCCTGAGACGCGGGCGCGCTCGTCCCTTCGAAATCCTTTTACTTGCTTCGGGGGGAATTACTGGTAACTGAACCATGGATATCGAAATCATCTCCGAGGAGGAGAACCCCATGTTGCACCGGACGGACGTTCGATTCGAGATCGTCCACGAGGAAGCGACGCCGTCTCGTCTGTCGGTCCGCGACTCGCTCGCGGCCAAGCTGAACAAGGACTCCGACGAGGTCGTCGTCCACGAACTCGACACGAAGTTCGGCATGCGCAAGACCGCGGGCTACGCGAAGGTCTACGAGAGCCCCGAGTTCGCGCGTGACGTCGAACAGGACCACATGCTCGAACGCAACAAGATCACCGACGCCGACGCCGAAGTCGAAGCCGAAGAGGCGTAACCCCGGCTTCGACTCGTCGTTTCTTCACACTCGATGCGCATTCTCGGAATCGAAGGTACAGCGTGGGCCGCGAGCGCCGCGGTTTTCGAGACCGACGACCCCGACGCGCTCCGCTCTGAGACCGGGCGGGCGCCCGACCCCGCGGCCGACCACGTCTTCATCGAATCTGACCCCTACCAGCCCGACAGCGGCGGCATCCACCCGCGCGAGTCGGCCGAACACATGGGCAACGCCATCCCCGAGGTCGTCGAGACCGCGCTCGCGCACGCCGCGGCGCGACACGACGGCGACGGCCCCGTCGTCGACGGCGTCGCCTTCTCCCGCGGCCCCGGTCTCGGGCCGTGTCTCCGCATCGTCGGCACCGCGGCCCGCTCGGTCGCCCAGACGCTCGACGTGCCGTTGCTGGGCGTCAACCACATGGTCGCACACCTCGAAATCGGCCGCTACCAATCGGGCTTCGACTCGCCGGTCTGTCTGAACGCCTCGGGCGCGAACGCCCACCTCTTGGGCTACCACAACGGCCGCTACCGCGTCCTCGGCGAGACGATGGACACCGGCGTCGGCAACGCCCTCGACAAGTTCACCCGCCACGTCGGCTGGACCCACCCCGGCGGCCCGAAGGTCGAGAAAGCCGCGGAAGACGGCGACTACGTCGAACTGCCGTACGTCGTCAAGGGGATGGATTTCTCGTTTTCCGGCATCATGAGCGCCGCGAAGGACGAGGCGGACGCGGGCACGCCCGTCCCCGACATCTGCGCCGGCCTCCAGGAGACGGTCTTCGCCATGCTCGCCGAGGTGGCCGAGCGCGCGCTGTCGCTGACGGGGACGGACGAACTCGTCCTCGGCGGCGGCGTGGGCCAGAACGCCCGCTTGCGCGAGATGCTCGCGGAGATGTGCGACCAGCGCGGGGCGGAGTTCTACGCGCCCGACCCGCGGTTCCTCCGCGACAACGCAGGCATGATAGCCGCCCTCGGCGCGCGGATGCTCGCCGCGGGCGACACGCTCGCGGTCGAAGAATCCACCGTGGACCCGAACTTCCGACCCGACCAAGTGGCCGTGACGTGGCGCGGCGCGGACGAGTCGGTCGCGCGCGCCCACACGGACGACGGCGCGATTCGCGGGGCCGAGGCGACCGTCGATATCGGCTCCGAGGAGGTCGTCAAGCGGCGCGTCCCGAAGACGTACCGCCACCCGGAACTGGACGAGAGAATCCGCCGCGAGCGGACCAAAGCCGAGGCGCGGCTGACGAGCGACGCCCGGCGCGCCGGCGTTCGGACGCCCGTCGTCCGCGACGTCGACCCCGTCGACGGCGTCATCGCGTTCCAGCGGGTCGGCGACGCGGACCTCGCAGAGCGCCTCGGCCCCGAGGCCGTCCGCGTCGTCGGCGAGTCTCTCGCGCGACTGCACGAGGCCGGCATCGTCCACGGCGACCCGACGACGCGGAACGTCCGGGTCGGAACGGGGCCGGACGGCGACCCGCGCGTGTACCTCATCGACTTCGGCCTCGGCTTCCACACGGGCCACGTCGAGGACCACGCGATGGACCTCCACGTGTTCGCCCAGAGCGTCGAGGGGACCGCAGACGACGCCGCTCCCCTCATCGACGCGCTCGAAGCGGGCTACGAGACCATCGGCTCCGAGGAAGTCATCGCTCGGTTGCGCGAGGTCGAGTCCCGCGGTCGGTACCGGTAGGTCGCCGCGGCCGGACTCGTCGGAAGGCCAAAACGATTTAT
Organism: Haloferax sulfurifontis ATCC BAA-897; assembly: GCF_000337835.1. Taxonomy (GTDB): domain Archaea; phylum Halobacteriota; class Halobacteria; order Halobacteriales; family Haloferacaceae; genus Haloferax; species Haloferax denitrificans. The sequence continues at coordinate 253,548 of NZ_AOLM01000027.1, forward strand.
CCCGAGCCGGCGTATTCGTCTCACATGGCAGACAAACCGCAGCGCGGAACGCTTTTCGGAATCCCGTACAACTTCGAGCGACCGAGCGCCGGCCGACTGCTCTCGTCGTACTGGCAACCCGGCAAGGGAATGCTGGTCGAAAAGCCGTTCGGCATCGGCTACACGCTGAACCTCGCGAGCTGGCGGTCGTGGGTCGTCCTCCTCGTCGCCGGCGGCCTCCTCTGGAACGAGCGCCAGAAGGCGGAGGAGACAGAAGAGGAAGCCGAGGCCGACGACGGCCCCGTCGAAGTCATCGTCGACTGAGGCGAAGCGACCGACACCGACGACTTTTCCACGTCCGCCCGCGGAGGGGCGGGCATGCTCCGATACGTCACCACGAACGCGGGGAAGGTCCGCGAGGCGCTTTCGTACCTCGACGACGACGTGACCCAACTCGACTTCGACTACACCGAGGTGCAGGCGTCCGACCTCGGCCCCATCGCGGCCCACGGCGCGCGCGAGGCGTACCGCTACGCCGACGAGCCGGTGCTCGTGGACGACGCCGGGCTCTTCATCGACGGGTTCGAGGGCTTTCCCGGCCCGTACTCCTCGTACGTCGAAGACACCCTCGGCGTCGAGGCGGTCCGCCGGCTGGCCGCGGCCGAACTCGACGAGCCTCGTCGGGCGTCGTTCCGGTGTGTCCTCGCGTACTGCGACGGCGAGCCGTTCGAGGCGAGTCCGGACCCGATAGACCGCGACGACCGGACCGTCGCGGCCGCCCGCGGCGCGGAACAGGACACAGAGGAGACGGAGGCGCTCCCGGTGAAGCTCTTTACCGGAAGCGTCAACGGTCGCATCGTCCCGCCGCGCGGCGAGGGCGGCTTCGGTTACGACCCCATCTTCGAACACGACGGCGCGACGTTCGCGGAGATGAGCGCCGAGGAGAAAAACGGCATCTCCCACCGCGGGCGGGCGTTAGCGAAGTTTGCGACGTGGTTTGCTGAGCGAACGGAGTGAGCGAGGCAAACGTCGTCGGGCGCGAAGCGTCCGACGGAAGTACGCCGAACGTTAGTGAGGCGTCCGTTGAAAGTCTTCGAGTAGTATCGGTGCGTTGAGCGGGAGTCGCCGCGACCACTACGCTTACCCCGCCGGGGCGACCCCGAGACGCATGGACCCGAGCGACTTCTTCGAGGGTGGGACCGTGACCGTCTCGGCGGCGACCTACGCGGTCGTCAAGGCCGAGCGGGGCGACCCGAACGCCTTCGCGACGATTCGAGACGACGCGGAGACGACTGTCGTCGTCGAGGAGGAGCGCGTCGACGAGCAGACCGCCATCGACGTCGAGTGGGGTTGGAAGCGACTCACCTTCGAGATGGTTCTGCCGTTCGAACTCGTCGGTTTTCTGGCGCGGGTCGCGGGCGCGCTCGCCGAGGAGGACATCTCGGTGTTCGCGCTGTCGGCGTACTCGACCGACCACGTGCTCGTCCGCGAGGGCGACGTGGCGGCGGCCGCGGCGAAGCTCGAATCGCTCGGCTGTGCCGTCGAGCGCGCCGAGGGATTCGGAGACGGGAACTGACGCCGAAACCGGCGCGCGGTCGAACAGCTTGATACGGTCGGCGGTGAGACATTAGCCACGATGTCCCCCGCCTGCGACGAGCTCCCTCCGCTCGTCACCGACCCCTCCAGCGGTATCGACTGCACGCGCTCCACGACAGCCGGCCCCGTCACGCCCCGCAATCGACAGGGTCCGCACTCAGGGACGACGGGCGCGTACGGAGACGCATGAACCGAGCGAACGTCGTCGCCGCCGGCGCGGCCAGCGGCTACGGCATCGCCGTCTTCGCCGCCATCGCGGTGTTCTTCGGCGACGCCTCGCGGGGCCTCGGTGTGGCCGTCGGCTTCGGTCTCGTGACCGTCCTCGCCATCTTCGCGGTGACGCGCGTCCTCGGCGACTGAGCCGGTCGGCCGCGACCCGTCTCGCTACGCCCGCGGGTCGCGGTCCGGGCCGGGGTACGGCCCGTCTTCGACCTCGGCGTAGAGGCTCTCCGGCGCGAACAGCGACGCGAACGCCTTCGGATGGCGGATGCTGACCGGGAAGCGGCCGCCGAGCGCCGCGCCCGCCCGCGCCGAGCTGAGTCGGTCGTCGAACGTGAGGAGGTGCATCGCGCCGCCGCGGTAGGCCGACGCCAGCGCGGGGTTGTCGCCGTCGGGGTGGGAGACGAGTTCGGCCCACGAGTCGACTTTCTCGCGCCAGTCGGCCGCGAGGTCGGCGTCCGCGAGCGACGAGACGACCGCCTCGGCGTCGTCGAGAAGCGGGTCGCTGGCGACGAGCGTCGTCCACGAGTGCCGCCGGAGGTGGTCGAGCGCCGCTCTCGCGGGGCCGTCGGCGAGGAGGTCGGCCGCGAGCACGTCGGCGTCGGCGACGACCCGCGCGGGCGAGGGCTCCGTCTCAGGCATCGTCGCCCCGGCGGGCGCGGAGCGCCTCGGTGATGTCGGCTTCGGTCGTCTCGTAGGCGGCGGCGCGGGCGAAAAGCGATTCCCAGCTCATGGGCGCTAGCACGGAGGGGGTCGAAAAGAATCCGACGCAACCGGTTTCAGGCGCGGGTCGTTTCGAATCCTCGAGATTGAAATTATTTGTGGTTACATCACATGGGAAACAGTTATTCCCCGTTCGGCGAACCACAATGCATGGCGATAGAGCGACGGCGCTTCTTACAGGCGGCCGGTGTCGGTGCGGTTCTCGGACTGAGCGGATGCACGGGGAACACGAGTCCCCCGGAGGCGAACAACGAAACCTCGGAGGCGTCCGGGGGAAGCCAAAGCGAAGGCGAGAGCGGCGCGGCCCGGGAACTCACGCTGGCGACGACGACGAGCACGTACGACACGGGACTGCTGGACGCCCTGAACCCGGTATTCGAAGAGCAGTACAACGCCCGGGTGAAGACCATCTCGCAGGGGACCGGCGCGGCAATCGAGACGGCGCGAAACGGCGACGCCGACGTGATTCTCGTCCACGCCCGCGGCGCGGAAGACGAGTTCCTCCGAGAGGGCTACGGCGTCAACCGCCGCGACGTGATGTTCAACGACTTCGTCATCGTCGGGCCGGCCGACGACCCCGCGGGCATCTCGGGGATGGAGAGCGCGACCGACGCCTTCGCGACCATCGCCGAGGCCGAAGCGACGTTCGTCTCCCGCGGCGACGACTCGGGGACGAACAAGAAGGAACTGCTCATCTGGGAGGCCGCCGGGGTTTCGCCGTCGGGGTCGTGGTACCGCGAAATCGGGCAGGGCATGGGCGACACGCTCGTGCAGGCCGACCAGTCGGGCGCGTACACGCTCTCCGACCGCGGGACGTTCCTCGCGACGCAGGACAACGTCGACCTCGAAATCCAGGTTCAGGGCCCGCTCAAGGACGGCCCGACCATCCTGAAGAACCCCTACGGCGTCATCCCGGTGAACCCCGCAAAGTACCCCGACGTGAACTACTCGCTGGCGATGGCGTACGCCGGCTTCCTCACGGGCCCCGAGGGACAGGAGATAATCAGCAACTACACGGCTAACGGGTCGCAGTTGTTCTTCCCCAACGCGCTCTCGGAGGAGCCGCAGTTCGGCCAGTACGTCCCCGAGGACTACGACGGCGGGGAGAACGCCTCCGAGTCGTCGGCGTCGGTCTCCGACGCGCAGTTCGAGTCGTGGGTGGCACAGCACGTCCCCGAGGACTTTTAGTCCGACCGGACCCCACCACCGACCGTGTTCGGCCTCGGCGACCTGAACCTCACTTACCTCGTCAGCATCACGGCGGTCTCGCTGTACGTGAGCACCGCGGCGGTCGCGCTCAGCGCCGCAATCGGCCTGCCCCTCTCGCTCGTGGTCGGCTTTCGCGACTTCACCGGGAAGTCCGCCGTGACCTCGCTCATCTCGACCGGCATGGGCTTTCCGAGCGTCGTCGTGGGCCTCGTCGTGCTCTTGGCACTCTCCCGGTCGGGGCCGCTCGGGGCGTTCGAACTGCTGTTTACGCCCGAGGCGATGATTCTCTCGCAGACCATCCTCGCGCTCCCCGTCCTCGTGAGCGTCTCGCTGTCGGCGGTCCAGTCGGTGCCACAGGACCTCAGAGACGCCGCGTTCGCCGCCGGCGGCACCTCGACCGACGTCGCCCTGTTGGTCGTCCGCGAGGCGCGCTACGGCATCGTCACGGCGCTTCTGGCCGCCTACGGCCGCGCAATCAGCGAGGTCGGCTCCGTGCTCATCGTCGGCGGTAACATCGTCTTCTCGGACAGCACGTCGTTCACGCGGACGCTCACGACGGCCATCACCGTCGAGGCGCGGAAGGGGAACATCGAGACGGGCATCGCCCTCGGAGCCATCCTGCTCGCGCTCGTCCTCGGCGTGAACGCCCTCGGCGCGCGCTTCCGCGACCGGACTCCCGGACGGAACGGGAGGGGACGATGACGGCCGGAGTCCCCGGCGGCGGCGCGTCCGGCGCGTCCGACGGGTCCGACTCCGCATCGACCGACGCGCGACACGGTCGGACCCGACTCGCGGCGCGCGGCCTCGGCCACGGCTTCGGCGACGGCGCGGTGCTGGACGACGTCTCGCTCGCCGTCGAACCGGGCGAGATTCTCGCCGTCGTCGGTCCCTCGGGAACCGGGAAGACGACGCTGTTTCGACTGCTCGCGATGTTCGAGCGCCCCGACGAGGGGTCGGTCGAAGTCGGCGGCGACGACGTGTGGGACCTCCCCGAGGCCCGTCGGCTGGCGGTCAGACGCAGGGTCGGGATGGCCTTCCAGACGCGGAGTCTGTTTTCGACGACGGTCGAGGAGAACGTCTCCTACGGGCTCCGCGTCCGCCGGCCGTGGTCGGCTCGCGTCCGCGACGCGGTGGCGGGGCTGTTCGGCCGCGACGAGCGCGCAGACACCGTCAGCGACGCCCTGCGGACCGTCGGCATGTTCGACAAGGTCGACCGCGACGCCGGCTCGCTGTCGGCCGGGGAGGCCCAGCGCGTCGCCATCGCTCGCGCGCTCGCGCCCGACCCCGACGTGTTACTGCTGGACGAGCCGACCTCGAACCTCGACCCGCGGAACACCGCCGCCATCGAGTCGGCGATGCGGGCCGCCCGAGACCGGGGCATCGCCGTCGCGCTCGCCACCCACGACATGCAACAGGCCCGGCGGGTGTCGGACCGGACGGCCGTCATCCTCGGCGGGACGTGCATCGAATCGGGACCGACCGACGCGGTGTTCGAGTCGCCGGACGACGGCCGGGTCCGCCAGTTCGTCGAGGGGAAGCTCGTCTACTGAGCGCGGATGACCGCGGCAACCTCGTCGTCGGTATAACAGCAGATATTGCGTGTAGATGGCGTGTGACTCCCGTCTGACGCAGATTTAAGGTCCCCCGTACGTACCCGAGCATAGGGCGCGGATTCGGCCTCAGTTCCCATCCTCCCACCGACGCGCCCGGCACGAAAACCACCACCACCATCGTCGTTCTGGTTCCCCCGGTACGACACTCGGCGCCGCCACCACGGCGCTGTTTTCCGAGACCGACTACTCGTCCAGTGACGTCTCGGCCGCGGCGGTCGGCTGGAGGGTCAGCCGAGCAGTTTCGACCGGACTCGCTCCAGCGCGGTTCGCTCCGTGAGGAGCGCGAGCTGGTCGCCGGGCTCGACGACGGTTCCCGGTAGCGGAATCGTCATCGGCTCGCGCTCCCGGCCGTGGGCGTAGACGCGGCCGTCCGCACCGAGGTCGATGTTGGCGACGTGTTCGCCGACGACGGGCGCGCCGTCGGGGACGCTGACCGTCGTCAGCCGAAGCTGGTCGGTCAGGTCGCCGATGGCGTTGAAGTCGCCGCCGAGAAGCGCCGTCTTCGCGCCGGCCGCGCCGAGGCGTTCGGGGTAGATAATCTCGTCCACGTCGTCGGCGTAGCGCTCGTAAATCTCCTGCCGGTAGTCCTCGCTGATGCGCATGACCGTCCGGCAGTCGTACTCCTTGCCGAGCATGCAGGCCGCGAAGTTGACGTTCGGGTCGCCGGTCAGTCCGCCGACGGCGTCCGCGCCCTCGACGCCCGCCTCCGTCAGCACGCTCTCGGTCCCACCGTCGCCGAGTACGGCTTCGAACCCCTCGTCGCGGGCGCGGTCGACCTTCTTTTCGTCGTTGTCGACGACCGTCACGTCGTGGCCCTCCTCGCGGAGCACGCGAGCGGTCCGCGAACCCACGCGCCCGTACCCAACGATAACGAGTTTCATGGTAGTAGTATACACATCAGGTGGCTAAAAGATGGTCCCCCGTCAGGGGCCGGTCCGTTCGAGTCGCTCCCTGATCGAATCGATGGTGTCGGCGAGCGGCGGCGCTCCGAAGAGGGCGACGAGCACCGCGCCGACCGTGTCGAAGACGAGGTCGACGATGGTGTCGGCGAGTCCGTACTGGACGAGGACGGCCTCAGAGCCGATGGCCTCGGCGGCGAGGCGCGCGCCGAACTCCAGTACCTCCCAGAACACGCCGGCCGCGAGCGTGAAAAGCAGGATGTAGACGAACATGAAACGGTCGGGGAGGTAGACGGCCTCGGTGTACTCGTCGACGGCCCGCGCGGTGACGTAACCGACGGCCGCGACCACGGTCGCCGAGAGCGTGTGGGTGACGTGGTCCCACCAGTCGATGTAGTTGTACGGGCCGAGCATGCCGGCGGCGTGGAGCAACACCGCCAGCGTCAACCAGAGGCCGAAAAGCGGGTGGAGCCGAATCTGCCAGTCGCGGCGGAGCACCGCGGGGAGGAACGTCGCGCCCAGCGCGAGCACCGCGTTGACGACGACGCTCGGGTTCCGCGTGTAGACGCCGACGAGGAAGATACACAGGATAACGACCTGAATCGCCAGCCCCGCGAGTCGCTCGATTCGACGGGGGACCATTACGGTGCACTACGGCCTGAGCACCCTAAATTCGACCGTGTGACTGGCTAGCACGACCACCGACACCGTTTTTCCTCCAGATTGCATACGACCCACCGATGATGGCCACCACTCACGCCCTCGCGGGTGTCGTTCTCGGCACCGCCGTGTGGGCGCTGGTCCCCGAGGCCGGGATGCTCCCGGTGCTCGCGGCCGCACTCGGCGGCCTGTTCCCCGACTTCGACCTGTACGCGGGCCACCGGAAGACCCTCCACTTCCCCGTGTACTTCAGCGCGCTCGCCGCGCCCGCAGTCGCGGTCGCCGCGCTGAACCCGACCACCACGACGCTCGCCGTCGCGCTGTTCCTCGCGGCGGCCGCGCTCCACTCCGCGTCCGACGTGCTCGGCGGCGGCCTCGAACTCAAGCCGTGGCTCGGCACCTCCGAGCGCGCCGTCTACGACCACTGGAACGGCCGCTGGCTCGCCCCGAAGCGGCTGATTCGCTACGACGGCGCGCCCGAGGACCTCGCGCTGACGCTCGCCTTTGCCGTCCCGCCGGTCCTCGTCTTCGACGGCCTCGCGGAGACGCTCGTCATCGCCGCGGTCGCCGTCTCCGGCGTCTACGTCCTGCTCCGCAAGCCGATGGTCGCTATCGCCGAGACCGCCGTCGACGCGATGCCCGACCACGTCGTCGACTACATGCCCGAGCGGTTCGTCCGCGACTTCCGCTGAGCCGCACCCGATTTTCGAACGCGTTTCGACCCTCGTTACTCCGTTTTTCGACCGTCGCCGTCACCCCGAACCGACGGCCCGCGTGGGGTCTGTCACGGGACAAGACACTTACCCGGCGGCCGCGGGGTGGAACCTGATTACGTCCAGCATGACAGACCAGCGCCGCGCCGTCAGAGACGCGTACGACAGCCTCGCCGACGACTACCTCGACCAGCGGAGCGACGACGCGCCCGCGGTTCTCGACGAACTCGCCGACGCCCTCGACTCGGGCGCGCGGGTCCTCGACGCCGGGTGCGGACAGGGGACGCCGGTGACGGACGCCCTCGCCGCCGACTTCGACGTGGTGGGCGTCGATTTCTCCCGCGAGCAACTGCACCTCGCCCGCCAAGACGTCCCGGCGGCGCGGTTCGCACAGGGCGACATGACCGCGCTTCCGGTCCGGTCGGACTCCTTCGACGCCGTCTGCGCCTTCTACTCCGTCATCCACGTCCCAATCGCGGAACACGAGCGGGTGTTCGCGGAGTTCGCCCGCGTCCTCCGACCCGGCGGCACCCTGCTTTCGACCGTCGGCGGCGAGGCGTGGAGCGGCGCGAACCCCGACTGGCTCGACAGCGGCGTCGAGATGCGCTGGAGCTTCCCCGACATCGAGGAGACCTACGAGACGCTCGACGCGGCCGGGTTCGCGGTGGAAGCCGAGTTCGTCGTGGACGACGAACTGGGGAGTCAGTACCCGTTCGTACTGGCGCGGTACGAGGGCCGAGGCGGCTGTTAGCGCGGAGGGACACGTCCCTCAGTCGGTCGGCTCCGCGGTCGCCGATAGAGCCGCGTCGGTCCGGGACTCCCGCCGGTGGAGCAGGTACGCACAACACACCGCCACGACCCCCGCGGCGGTGGCGATGCCGAACGCGACGCGGTAGCCGGTCGCCGTGTAAACCCGCGCCCCGGCGACGGTCTCGCCCGTCCAGTAGGCGTCGAGTGCGAGGCCCATCACCGCCGGGAACAGCGCCGCACCGAAGTAGCCCATGCTGTTTATCGCGCCCGTGACGGTCGCGCTCGCGGTGGCGTCGTGGCGCTCCTTGGCGACCGTGAAGGCGATGACGGCCCCGCCCATGACGAACAGCGCCGAGAACAGCAGGACGCCGACCACGAGGAGCGGCGGCGTCACGAGGAGGAAGACGAGCCCATAGGAGAGGGTGAAGACGACACAGGAGGCGACGATGAGTTCGGTTCGGTAGCCGATGCGGTCCGAGAGCGTCCCGAGCACGGGCGACCCGAGGAGGAAGCCGACGTTACCGACGAAGACGAAAAGCGAGGCCGTCCGGACCGACACGTCGTAGAGGTCGGCGATGTAGGGGACGCCCCACAGGCCGGTGACGGTGAAGTTGGTGCCCAAGACGAGAAACAGCATCGTCCCCATCAGCCACGTCTCGCCCTCGCGGAGGACGCGCCTCGTGTTCTCGACGACCGCCCCGAGTTCGACCGACGACGCGGGCGGACGGACGCCGTCGAGGGGGTCGAACCCGGCGTCTCGCGGCCGGTCGCGGACCGCGAGGTACGTCACGACGGCGAGACCGACGCCGCCGACGCCGACCCCGAGGAGGACCGAGCGCCAGCCGACCGCGTCGATGGCGACCGCGAGCGGCGTCGTCGCGAGCACGCCGCCCATCCCCGCCGCGGCGACGGTCCACCCGGTCATCGTGGCGAACTCGTCCGGTCGGTACCAGTTCGCGAGGAACCGGAGCGTCGCCGTGTAGAGGACGCTCCCGCCGAGGCCGAGGAGCGCCCGCGAGGCGAACGCCACCTCGTAGGTCGGCGCGAGCGCGAAGCCGAAGACGCCGAGCGCCATCACGGCGAGTCCGCCGGCGGCGACCCGGCGCGACCCCGCGCGGTCCACGAGGATGCCCGCCGGTAACTACAGGCCGGCGTAGATGTAGAAAAAGGACGCGTGGAGCATGCCGAGTTCCGCGCCGGTCGTGTCGAACGCCCGCGCGAGGTCGTCGGCGAGAACCGCCGAGGTCACGCGATGGAAGCTGACGAGGAGAAAGCCCGTCGTCAGGAGCGCCCAGAGCGCCCACCGGAGCCGGGTCGGCGCCGACCGAACTGAGAACCGTGTCATAGCTCAGGCGACACCGCGTGCGTGTAAATGTCTGTCGCGGACGTTCGTGAACGTCGGTGCGAGTTCTAGTTACCGTGGCGCAATCGCTCCCCGCGCCGCCGTGAGTTCCACCGGTATCCCCCAAGCGTATAGCGTCGGCGAGGGTGGTACGACCCATGATCGCATTACTCACGGCTCTCGCAGTCGCGGTCGGCTGTCTCGCCGTCGCCGCCGGAGTGGCCGGAACCCTCGGGGGCGCTGACGACGACGACACCGGCGGTTCCGACGACGCCAACGACACCGACGACACCGGCGATTCTGACGACTCCGACGAGTACGACTACGTCGTCGCCAAGGACGGCTCCGGCGACTACGAGACGATTCAGGCCGCCATCGACGGCGCGAAGTCGTTCCCGCCGGACCGCATCCGCATCCTCGTCCGCGCGGGCGTGTACGACGAGAAGGTCGAGGTCCACGCGTGGAACCCCGACGTCACCCTCGTCGGCGAGCGCGCCGGGGAGACGGTCATCACCCACGACGACCACTTCGAGAAAATCGACCGCGGGCGCAACAGCACCTTCTTCACCCACACGCTGAAGGTCCGCGGCAACGACTTCCGCGCCCGAAACCTGACCGTCGAGAACAGCGCCGGCCCGGTCGGACAGGCCGTCGCCCTCCACGTCGACGCCGACCGCGCCGTCTTCGAGAACTGCCGCTTCCTCGGCCACCAAGACACCGTCTACGCCGCCGGCGAGGGCGCGCGCCAGTACTTCTCGGAGTGCTACGTCGAGGGGACGACCGACTTCGTCTTCGGCGGCGCGACCGCCGTCTTCGAGAACTGCCGCGTCCACTCGAAAGCCGACTCGTACGTGACGGCGGCCTCCACACCCGAGAGCGAGCCCTTCGGCTTCGTCTTTCTCGACTGCGAACTGACCGCCGACCCCGACGTGTCCGAGGTGTATCTCGGCCGCCCGTGGCGGAATCACGCCCGAACCGCGTTTCTCCGCACCCGGATGGGCTCGCACGTGCTCCCCGCCGGCTGGCACAACTGGTCGCGCCCGGAGGCCGAGGTGACGGTCGAATACGCGGAGTACGACAGCCGAGGACCGGGTTCGGAGGGCGAGCGAGCTCCGTGGGCGGCGGCGTTGACTGAGGTGGAGGCTGAGCGGTATTCGAAGGCGAACGTGTTGGGTTCGGAGGGTGATGGGGAGTGGTGGGACTGGGAGGTGTGAGAGTGCGGGAGGGAGGGTTTAGTCTCGACACACAAGCCGACGCCGCCACACGAAGCGATGTACCGGTTTCTGAACGACGAGAAACCGAAGGCCACACAAGACCCCTCAAGGACTACTGGACGGTTCTGGATGATGAAAAGCCCGTTCCAAGCCGCTTACGAGTACATCAGTAGCGAGAGCCCAGTGCAGTGTTTTATTCTCTCGGTTTTTGGAGGATCGTGGCCCACTCGCACTCGATGACGCCCCCGTTATGTTTTCTGCCTTTGAACAGGTCGCGATTGGTGATCCTGTCCCACGCAGACCCGACTAGTCGGAATCCCTCGTCGGCTTCAAAGTCTCCGCCGTGTCCCTCGAACTTACCGAGGTTCTGTGCGATGTCGGCAACGTACTTGTGGCTGTGAATGAGTCGTTCGCCAATCGTGTTCTCACCGATGACGAAGAAGTAGTAGCCACCCGGTTTCAGGTGTTCATAGACACGGGCCAAGTTCTTGAGCATCCCGTCACCGAAGAACTTCCAAGTCACATACGCCTTGCGCTCGGCCTCGTTGTGGTCAAGATGGTGAATCGCCTCGATATCAGCGTCCAGATGGGGCAATCGAGTGTGTTCGTATTCCTCGTCTGTTCCGCACCAAATGTCACGAATCGCGGCGGGGAGTTCTCTGTCAACCTTACTCATCGACACAGAGTTAGTCCCGATGATGGACTGACGGAGTTCTTTCGCGTCGAATTTTTCGTCTTCTTCGAGGAAGTCATATATCCAGAACAGACGGAGTTTCGACCCCCTGTAGTAATTCATCGCGTTGATGTACGGAGGCGATGTGACTGCGAGGTCTACACCCTCCCGATGCTCAGGGATATCGAAGGTTCGAGCGTCACCCAACCTGATATCAACGTCGGCCTTGTGAGCGGCATTGTTCGCTACGTTCTCTGTTTGCCCTTCGTTCCCAAACGTTTGGATGGTCTGCTGGATAGTTCCGTCGCTGTAGTTTGTGTCGTATATGTCGTTCCACAGCGCAACGAGTTTACCCCGTGTCTCTTTCAGTTGTTGTGCGTGCGTGTCGAGAATGTCCGGTGGATGGTCTCCTTCCTCAATCTTCCGCCGCATCTTCTTCGATTTATACGCTTTGGAGACACCGGGATCAGCATTAGAGACCTCGAAGACCGTATTCGCAATCATCAGCGTCAGCCAGCGATCCAGGCGGGTTTTGACTTCGTCAGTGCCCATCCCAAGGTCATCAACTACCGCCTGTTCACCCTCGCCAACGTTGGAGAGTGGCTCGAAGTCACCCGCTATGAAGTCGGCGAGGGCTTTCCTGATTCGGGAGAGATCGCGGATTGCGACGGGTTCGAACCAGTGTTCCTTGTTCGTTCTGTCAAGGAATTCTGCGTCATACTCCTCATAGACCCGTTCTTCGGTCTGGTCGAGAAGTCGAAGGTACTCTTCTTCTGCGGCTTCCAAACAACTGGGTGGAATGGGTGAGGTAGAAACTTCGGAGACCAACCGGGATAGCGGATTAATTTCAATTCCTACGTAGTCCCTTCCGTTGATTTTCGCTTCGAGTCCGGTCGTACCACTTCCAGAGAACGGGTCGAGGACAAGTGGCCGTTCCCCATCTTCGTTCTTTTCTGTTGTGAACTGTCGAATAATATAGCTCGGGATATGTGGGATAAAGATGGCCGGGTGCTTGTGGATAGCGTGCGTGAGGTAGGTCGTATTAGGGATGGTTCTTCCGTCGCCTAGACCGTTGGCGAGGTCTCGGAAATCCATTTCAGGGTACTCTTCCGGTTCACCCTCGAACGCGTACTCGACACCCTCGCCTTTGGGGACGTCTCCGAGAAGGTATCCGATTTCACCCGGCGACTCGCTCATCCCCGGATTATCCTCGAAACGGAAATCTGGGAACACTCGGTTGCCCTCCTTTCTCATCTCAACGCCCCCGTATTGAGCGTACAGAGAGCCGATTCCCCTACTGGGGGCCTCCTCAGTCATTGCTGACTCCTTTCTGTGTCATCGTTTAATACCTGCTGGAACTTCGGGAGTGTCCCCCGTCATTTTGAGATGGTCACGGTAATCCAAGAGAATACCGGCAAGCATGGCGTTGTCAAGCCCAGACTTTTCTGCCCTCTGAAGTAACTCCGAGAGTTCGCTCTGAAACGCTCCGTAGGACTCGATTTCGTCGGTCATCTTTCGGCTCTCAGTAAATCGTACTATCCAGACCCATTTAGTTGTGTTGCAATATATGCAACACACATAATTATCGGAGTTATCTACTATCGTTCATCTGTGCCAAAGAAAGCGGATGTAGAACCGTCTTTTAGCGAAGCAGAACTCGAAGTAATTCGGTATTTAATCGAGCATCCGGAGATGAGCTACAAGGAAATCGCCGAGGAACGGGGAGTGGCTCGTGGTACGGTTAACAACGCTGTTGCACGAATTAGAGACAAGACCAGGGTTTCCTTTGCAACGCTTCTTGAAAGTCCTCACACGGCCGAGGTCGCCAAAGAGATTGAGGAGGATGATTTAGACGAACTTATCTCTCGGTTGAAACAGGCGCGGGGCGGTAATTGAGCCAACCACATTTATACAGTCTGTGTCGTTGTTCTGGGTTATGAATCATTTTGACCGTAAAATCATATCTATCCACGATAACGAGGAGTTGAATGAAGCGGAAGTCATACTCAAACAGACAGTGAACACGACTGTCCGAAAACTTCCGCTGGCTACGTTTCAAGAACACGAGAAACAATCGGACAACGGCGACGAAGATGGGGGAGATAAGTTAACGAACCAGAGCGTCGGTGGTGTTCAACGGGCACGCCAACTTGCAGAGGACAACCCCGGAGACACACTTCCTGCCGTCTATGGAGGTCTGTTCACAGTTGCAGAGTATTTCACCCGGTCGTTTGATGCGATCAAAGGGAAGTTCTTCGAGAAGGTGATTGCCGCCGAGGAAGACTCTCACCGCCTTGACGTCGACCGAAACCTCGGAAACCTAACCCAGTATCTCCTTGAGCCGGAACTCTGTTGGAAATCGCTCGATTACACCCGTGAAACGCTCACAGATGACGAAGAAGACAGGTTGTCTAATTTAGGCTCTGTTACGCTGAACCTCGGTAAGAACAACAAGCAGGCGAACTCGGACGCGACGCTATTCTTTGAGGACGAAGGCGTACTCGTATTCGGGGAACATCGGACAAGCGTAGTCAGCGGTGGGACGACCGCGAGACCGTCGCTGATGAGGAAACCAAAGGCGTTGGTTCGCGAGCTGACAAAATCAAACACGGTTGCCACGGTGTCCGACGAACTTGAACGGGAGTACAGTGTCCCTGCGGGCTCTTATACCCTCATCGAACTACTGAACGAAGTCGGCGTTGGTGAGATCCACTTCCACATTGGTATCCTTTTCAACGAGAAACGAACACCGGCGCGATGGGAGGAAGACCCACAGCAAGGAACGAGCCGCAGACTGATAGAGCAGTTTGAAGAAGAACTTCCAACAGACCTTACCAAAGACCTACGGGATATCAGCCTCGACGCCGACAATCTTAAATTAGAATTCGAAGTTCCCGTCTCACCGGATAGCGAGGAGTCGATTTCGTTTCATCTCTCGTTCCTCTACGGAGACGTGTATCTGAACACGATCTACAGCGGTTCGCTGGACGGTGTGGGACAAAACGGTTCACTCGACGCATTTGACTCGCCACGCTCGCTCCGAGATATAATCAGCGACAACGAGGCCGACGACCTTTGGCTGGGCTTCTCCATCGCAGAACGCGAGAACAAGGTGTTCGAGATGTCCGAGGAGGGCCGTAATAACGCGATGGCGATAGCGGATATGATTCTTGAGAGTGACACGTCGACTACGCGGCTTGCCGAGTTCCGTTCGATGTTATTGTCAGGGGAGCGCGGAAAAGCGGATCAGGAGTTGCTGTCTTTTGCACGCGACCTCGCAGAGCGGTACGACGAGAGTCGAGACAACAGATACGTTGAAGGAGTTTATGCGGGCGACCCGCTCGATTACCTACAGGATGTAGCCATCGAAGTCTTGGTGTACGACGCAATTTCCCGACCGATATTCCTGCGTCGGTTCCCGAGTATCGAGGAGGCAGAGGGAGAAGGACAAAAGGAGCTCGCGCGGGTTCGGGAGACGTTCGAGAAATACCTCTTCAAAATCGAGTCGGACACACAGAAGAAGCGACGAATATACAGGTGCGTCCGGAATCTGACGGAGTACTCCGATAGCGGTGAAAACGTACCTGCAAGCGGTGATGACGAGGTCAACTGGGGTTCAGCACCGACGTCTTCTGACATTGGAGACTTGCTCGATATGCGGGCACCGACGAAGATTCTCAACTCAATGACTGACGGGACAAAGGACACAGATGGCGGGATTCTGGTCAATCGAGAGAACAAATACGCGGTTCCGGCATCTGTAGCGCAACTGATGGAGCCGTATATGAGAGAGCTCCCTGACGACGTACAGGTGGACGTGCAGCAGACCAGCGCCACGGACTTCTAACTGATTCGGGTCGCCTGAGAGCAACAATCTGTTTTACAGTTCTCCCCGCGTGAGGAGTCATTAGTTGGGGGTCGACAGACTGTAAAGAGAGGGTACCGCAACGGGTGTCCCTAACGGCCGCTCGATAGCGGCAAAGACCCGGTTATGCGGGCGGGGAGCTTCTAGAAACGCTGGTAGGTAGCTAGGCGGTGTCCGAATGACGCTTTGTGCGGCACGCGCAAGCCCAAGCAGAGTTCACTCGCAAATCGGAGAGGTGCTCGCTGCTCAAATCCGTCTACAGCTTCTGCTCGTCACGTTGTTCCTCACAGAAAGCCTAGGCCGGGATTTGAACCCGGGGTCTCGTCCTTACCAAGGACGCGCTTTACCGCTAAGCTACCCAGGCAGGCATTCCTTGGTTGTCCGGGTTCCTCTTTAGGGGTTTCGATTCGAATCGCCCCGGAACCGTGGTAGCGTATGTCGATTAGCGGTCCGCGGCGGAGGTGACCGCGTCGTCGCCGCCACCGCCTCGGTAGAGCGCCGCGATTCGCTCTACGGTCCCCTCGGAGACGGTCTCGTCGGCCGGGGGGAAGTCGCCGTCGTGGGAGTCGGCCAGCCCGGCGGCGTACTCCACGAGGGCGGTCGGCGGGGCCGAGCCGACGGCCGTGGTGCCGGCGACGACGGCGAGCGTGCAGATGTTCACTTCGAGTTCGCCGTCGAGGTCCGGGCGCGCCGCCTCGTCTGCCGAGCGGCGGCGGGTCTGGTCGCGGCCGAAGGCGCGGACCGTCTCGACGGCGTGGTCGGCGGCCTCGGTTCGGGCGAGGAGGTAGAAGCCGCGCGAGACGAGCACGTCCGCCGCGAGGATGTCGAGGTCGGCGTCGGTGTCCGCCTCGGGGGAGTCGAGGTGCGACCACGGCTCGTCGTGGGCGAGCGCTCGGGTGAGCCGGAGGCCCTCGTAGATGAGTTGCACTCCGGCCGCGCGGGAGGCCAGCCCGTTCAGGTCGACCTTCGGTTCGACGGCCCGCGCGCTCACGAACGTGAGCACTGCCGGCGTCAAGGAGGCGGCGTCGAGGCGTTCGTCCAGCGCCGCGCGGAGGGCCTCGGGCTCGATGTCGGAGAGGGCCTCGCGCGCGGCCTCGCGGGCTCGCACGGCGTCGTCCATCGGCCGATACTTACGGTTGGGAGGGCAAAGACCTTTGGAAAACCACGGCACAACGGGCGTATGATACGGACGACGGACGACGGCGACCTCCGGGTCGTGACCATCGACCGCCCGGCGCGACGGAACGCCCTCAGACCGACCGACCTCGACGCACTCGAAGCCGCGGTCACGGGTACCGATGCGCCGGTCGTCCTCCTCCGGGGGAGCGGCCCGGCGTTCTGCGCCGGCGCGGACCTCGACAGCGTCGCCGACCTCGACGACCCCGAGGGATTCGCACAACACGGCCAGCGCGTCGCCGACGCCATCGAATCGGCCGAATCAGTCGTCGTCGCCGGCATCGACGGCGCGGCCCGCGGCGGCGGCGTCGAACTCGCGCTCGCCTGCGACGTGCGGGTGGCCACCCCGCGTGCGACCCTCGGCGAGCCGGGCGTCCGACTCGGGCTGTTCGGCGCGTGGGGTGGGACCGTTCGCCTCCCGCGCGTCGTCGGCGAGGGCCACGCCCTCGAATTCTCGCTTTCGGGCCGCGTCGTCGACGCCGACGAAGCCCTCCGAATGGGGCTCGTCTCCCGAATCGTCGACGACCCGCGGGCGGTCGCGGCCTCGATGGCCGACAACGACCACCGGTCGCTCCGAATCGTCAAGGAGCGACTGCGCGACCGCGGCGACCGAGAAGAACGACTCGACCGGGAAGCCGCCGACTTCGCGGAGTTGCATCGGGCGAACGCCGACGACATCGCGGCGGCGCGCGAAAAGTGAGTTCAGCGGGCGGGGTGGCGGGTCCGTGGCGACCTACACGTCGAGCGCCGACGGCGCGGGCGGCATCGACCGCTTGTGGGCGCTCCCCTCGACGAGGCCGACCACGCGGTCGACCTGTTGTTCGGTCACGTCGAGGTGACGGACCGTCGCGGACTTCGAGAGCGGGCCGTCCACGTGGAGCGCGAGAATCGCGTCGAGCGCGTCGTAGGTGAGGCCGAGTTCGCCCTCGTCGGTCTGTCCGGACCACATCTCGGCCGACGGGGTCTGCAACACGAGGTCTTCCGGCACGCCGACGTGGGCGGCCAGCTGGCGGACCTGCTGTTTGTAGAGGTTCCCGATGGGGTTGCAGTCGACCGCCTGGTCGCCGTACTTCGTGAAGTAGCCGGTCATCGCCTCGGCGCGGTTGCCCGTCCCGAGCACGATGCGGTTCTCGTGGTTGGCGACGAAGTAGTTGAGCACCGCCCGCGTGCGGACGTAGACGTTTCCGGCGGCCATGCGGTCGTCGGCCGCCTCGGGGAACGTGTCGAAGAACGTCTCCGCGATGGGCTGAATCTCGACCACGTCGTACTCGATTTCCAGCATCTCGGCGACTCCCTCGGCGTCGCTCATCATGTCCTCGTCGTTCGCCACGCTCGGCATGACGAGCCCGTGGAGGTTCTCCTTCCCGAGCGCCTCGACGGCGAGGAAGGCGGTGAGCGTCGAGTCGATACCCCCGGACAGCCCGATGACGGCCCCATCGGCACCGGCGGCCTCGACGGTGTCTTCGATGAAGGTCGTGATGTGCTCGCGGTGCGCTTCGAGTTCCTCGTCGGACAGCAGGAGGTCGAACGGAGCGTCCTCCGAGAGAACGTCGACGGATGTCATGACCCCCGGTTGGGTCTGGGGGGCCAAATAGGCACGTGTCACGCGAAAACAATGGACGGCCGTCCAGTTTTCGCGGGGGTTCGATGGGGTGAAGCGCTACGTTCAAGTGCCCCCGCGGTCTACGAATTTTTGCTTCGGAACGCGGTTCGAAGCGGAGCGCGCCGATGTGTTGTCGAACGACGTGAGACAACGCGCGGGGCGAACGAATGTGAGCGCCGATGGGTGACTGAACGAAGTGAAGTCAGCCACGGGGCGAACGAATGTGAGCGCCGATGGTCGACCGAGCGGAGCGAGGTCGAGTCAGGGGCGCAAGCGAAGCGTAGCGCGCCGATGGTCCAGTGGTAGGACACGAGCTTCCCAAGCTCGGAGCCCGGGTTCAATTCCCGGTCGGCGCATCTTCTGAACGGAATCAGACGAGGAGCCGAACGGCTCTGAGTCCTATGGAGTGAAGAGATGCGATCCGAGGGAATTGAATCAGCGAGCAACGCGAAGCGTTGCGAGTGAGGTACAATTCCCGGTCGGCGCACTTCCGGTGAGACGCTGTCTCACCGACGTACCGTTCGCTTCACTCACGGTACTCCCTCCAGTCGTTTGCCGACCGACCTTCGCAAACCTTCGGTTTGCTCAGTTCTGGCGAGATGCTATCTCGCCAACGTGCCGCTCGTTTCACTCGCGGCACTCCCGGTCGGCGTACAACCGGTTTTATTGACAGTTGTCCGAACGGGACGACATGGAAACTGAAGCGGCCCTCCTGTCGATTCGACGCTGGCTGATGGCGCTCGCGCTGTTACTCACGGTTCAGATGTACACCGACGCAGTCGGCTGGACCGGTCAGCCGGTCCCGCTCGCGCTACTGGGCGCGGGCGTCTACGTCGCCATCGCGTTGTTTCTCACCTTCTTCGAAGAATAGCCCGCCGCGCCGACTCAGAAAAACAGGTTCTGCACGTCGTCGAACTGCGGAGACTCCGAACGGAACACCGGCTCGCGGGCGGTCTGGCGAATCATCGCGTGGCGTTCGAGGGCCGAGTCGAATTCGAGAATCGCCCGCTCGATGTCGCGGGCGAGCGCGTCGATTTCGCCGTGGAGTTCGTCGTCGTCGGCCATGATACGCGTAGTTAGTCGAGGGCTGGTAAAACGGACTCGGCTACGGGTCGTCACCGGAGCCGTCGGGTGCAGTTCCAACAGAGGTCGAACGTGGTGTCGGCCTCGTTTTCGGCCCCGCAGTTCGGGCAGATGCGCTCGCCCGTCGGCGTCGTCTGCACGCCGGCCTGCGAGCCGTCGTCGAACGACGCCGCGATTTCGGGGTGAACGTAGCGGTCCGTCCGGGCGGAGTCTCGTCCGGTTCCCTCGCCCATCGTCGGCTCACCGCCGTTGACGAGGTACCGATAGACCAGAAGCTGGAGCAGGGTCAACCCGAGGGCGTAGACGACGATCCAACCCCAGACGTCCATCACACATTGACTTACGTTAGCATGCTATATCGGTCCTTCGGTCGAACGGGTCTGTTGAGGCTCTCGGCGGTGGTCACGGGCGATGCCGACGGGGCGGCTTCGCGTCGAAAAGGGCTACTCGCGCCGGTGGGAATCCACCGGGCCGTCGAGGTCGCGGTCGAACTCGTCGAAGGCCTCGATGTCGTCGGGGAGCTCGTAGGGAATCTCGCGCTCGTCGGCGCGGCGCTCGCCTCCGGCGTCGAGCGGTTCGGCCGCGTCCTCGAAGCCGGGCTTTACTTTCACGCTCTTGGCGGGGGAGCCGACCGCGATGTGGTGGGCGGGCACGTCGCCCTGTACGACCGACCGCGCGCCGACGATGGCGTTCTCGCCGACCGAAACGCCGGCGTTGACCATCGCGTCGTAGGTGATGCGCGCGTCGTCGCCGATGGTCGTGTGGTAGTTCCTGACCTCGGTCTGGTCGACGGTGTCGTGGGAGTGGCTGTAGATGTGGGCGCTGTCGGAGATGGAGACGCGGTCGCCGATGGTGAGCTTCCCGCGGTCGTCGAGGTGGACGTCGTCGTGGATGACGGTGTTGTCGCCGACGGAGATGTTGTGGCCGTAGGAGAAGGTGACGCCCTTGAAGATGCGGAGGTTGTCGCCGGCCTCGGCGAACAGGTGGTCGGCGAGCATCTGCCGGAACCGGAGGGCGAAGGCGACGTTGTCGGCCATCGGCGTCGCGTCGAACTGCCGCCAGAGCCACTGGAGATGCTTCGAGCGCTTGAACCGCTCGTCGTCCTTCTCGGCGTAGTACTCGGCTTCGAGCGTCGCGTTGCACGGGTCGTACCCCTGCAACCGAACCCGCGTCGCGGGCGAGACGGGCTTGCCGTTCTGCCAGCGCTCCCACGCCTCGCGGTCGCCGAACAGGTCGATGAGGGTGTCCCGAACGACCGTGCAGGTGTCTTCGTCCGAGGCGAGCCGACCGTCAACCTCGTCGATAAACGCCTGTAAGCCTTCTTCGGCGTCCTCCGGAAGCGAAACGTGGACCTTCGTCATTGCACCGTCGTAAGCCGTCGAGATTCAAAGGGATTCGGTTGTGCGAACCCCGCGTCAGGCCTCCTCCGGGCAATACTGGCTGGTTCCGGGCGTTTGCGATGCGTGAAACCGAGCGTCGCGCGGGTCCGGAGATTCCCAGCGTACGGGAACAAAACACACGGAATAAGTCGCCCCAATTCGTAGGGCCGGCCATGCACTACCGCGAACTCGGCACCTCCGGAATCGAAGTCAGCGAGGTCGGCTTCGGTGCGTGGGTCGTCGGGACCGACTGGTGGGGCGACCGCTCGGACGAAGACTCCATCGAGATGCTCCACCACGCCATCGAGCAGGGCATCGACTTCTTCGACACGGGCGACGTCTACGGCCACGGCCACTCCGAGGAAGTCGTCGGCGAGGCGCTTGCCGACTACCGCGACGAGGTCACCGTCGCCACCAAAATCGGCTACGACTTCTACAACAACCCCCAGGCCGGCCACGGCGAACTCCCCAAGGAGATAACCGGCGAGTGGGTCCGCGAGGCGACCGAAAAGAGCCTCGAACGCCTCGACATGGAGTACGTCGACCTCCTGCAACTCCACAACGCGAACGTCGACGAGGTCACGCCCGACGTGCTCGAAGCCCTCGACGAACTGAAAGAGGAGGGTCTCATCGAGGCCACCGGCTGGGCGCTCGGCCCCTCCATCGGCTGGCTGGCCGAAGGCGACATGGCCATCGAAGAGGAGTTCGACGCGCTCCAAATCGTCTGGAACGCCTTCGAGCAGGACGTGGGCAACCACTTCCTCGACACCATCCGCGAGACCGGCTCCCCGACGAGCCTCATCGCCCGCGTGCCGCACTCCTCGGGCCTCCTGAACGAGCAGGTCCGCCCCGAGACCGAACTCGGCTCCGGCGACCACCGCGGCTTCCGCCCCGACGAGTGGTACGAGACGGGCTGGGAGAAACTCGAACAACTCCGCTTCCTCGAACGCGACGGCGAACGGACGATGGCGCAGGCGTCTATCGCCTACCTCCTCGGCTACGACGAGACCGCGGCCGTCACGCCGACGTTCCGCACGAAAGCCGACATCGACGAGTGGGCGAAGGCCTCCGACGTGCCGAAACTCACCGACGAGGAGATGACCCGCGTCGAGGAACTGTACGCGGACAACTTCGGCATCGACCGCTTCGACGGCATGGACGCGCTCCGCTCGTCGGTCGACGGCGACGACATCCGCGCGGCCGGCCTCGACAAGCGCGTCGCGAAGGGCGCGCGCAACGAAGCATAATGGGTCGCCTGAAGACCCTCCTCGGCGTCACCGCGGTCGCCCACGTCGCGCTCGCGTGGCTGGTCAGTCTCGACGCCAAGAAGCGCGGCGACGACGCCGGCAAGTGGATTGCGCTGACGCTCCTCACCGGCGTTGTCGGTGCCGCGAAGTACGTCCGCGACGGCCGCTGACGACGGCGGTCCCGCGGCGGCTCGGTCGCGCGTTCGCTCGTTTTGGTTCGTTCTGTTTCCCTCGTTTCGGACGCTCACGAGGGCTCCCGTTCGATATATATCCAACTTATAAGCCTACTACACCCCCGCCGTCGAACCCGACCGGTACGGTCGCCGCGGTGCGCTCGCGCCGGGGCGACGCGCACACCCGAACATGTCGAATTCAGCATCTCCCTCCCCCGAGACGCGGTCGGAGCGCGCGTACAGAACCTACCCGCTGGGCGTCCGAATCGTCGAGTACGACGACCCAGATGAGGAGGGTCGCCGATACGGCTTCCGCGCGCCCGACCACGCGGGCCGCGAGTTCGACGACCCCGACACGGCCGCGCTCTACGCCGACGTCTACTTCGACGTGAACGGGTTCGTCGAGGCCGGCACGGGCGACCGCGGCGTGCCGCCGGAAATCATTCAAGCGGGCCGCGACACCCTCGCCGCGTACTTCCTGACGCACCCCTACGCCGACGCCGACTGGGTGGCGTCGTTCTACGGGAAAAAGCGGGCGCGAATCGAGCGCTACGTCGCGGCCGTCCGACGACGCGCCGAGGAGATTCGAGACGGGGTCGAGGCGCTCGAACGCGAGGGGAAGCCAGTCGCGGACGACGCGTCGGCCGCGGAGTGAGACCGGACCGCTATATAATCAACAGACCGCTCTCCCTCGGACAGTATTGCAACCTTGTTGTCATATAAATCTACACGGGGGCCGGTTCCGCTTCTTCGGTCGCATGGTGGAATTCACTCGGCGAACCCTCATGGCATCGTCCGTCGCCGCCGCGCTGGGAGCGAGCGTGGCGGGCGTCGGTCAGGCGGCCGACCCCGACGACCCGAACACGCCGCGCGCACCGCTCGTGCGCGGCGAACTCAAGCGGTTTTCGACGACGGCGTTCGGCGCGGAAGTGACCGGTCCGTTCGTCTTCGGCGACGGGTCGCTCCTCTACAGCCTCCAGCACCCCGACCGCGAGAACCCCGCGCCCTACGACAGGGCGGCGGTCGGCTACTTCTCCGGCTTCCAGTTCTCGTTCGACGGCGAGAGCGACTTCGACGAGCTGTCGACGCCCGAGACGGACGCAGAGCGGCGGACGGTCCGGTCCGCCGCCGGCGACTACGAGATTCTGGCCCGCGAGCGCGACGTCATCAACGGCGGGTCGGAACTCCTCGGCGTGCCGCAGACGCCCGACGGAACGAACATCACGAGCGACCAGTTCAGCGGGTCGAAGTACGCCGACGCGGGCTACACCCCCGACTGCAACCAGTTCGTCGCCACGAACGACGAGGAGACCGAAGGCTACCTGTTCACCAACTGGGAGGCGAGTCCGGGTAACGTCTCGCGGATTCCGCTCAGTCGGGACGACGACGGCTCGTGGACCGCCGACCTCGAAAACGCGCTGAACCTCGCCAACACCGACGCCCTGCGCGACCTCGGGGGGACGCGAATCAACTGCTACGGCGACCTGAGCCCGTGGAACACGATGCTGTCGGCCGAGGAGAACTACGGCCACCCGCGCGTCTCGCTGACCGCGACGGTCGGCGACATCGTCGAGAAGGGGACGGGCAAGGGGCTCCGCGGCGCACACGAGTTCTGGAACCGACCCAACCCGACCGAGATTCAGGCGGCCGTCGACGACTACTACGGCGACGAGTCGTGGTTCGTCCAGAGCTACTGGGCGGTCGCGGGCGTCGAACTCCTCGCGTACTACCTCGGCGCGGAGCCGGTCGACCAGTCCGGCGACGGCAACGATCTGACGCCCATCGGCGACGTCTACCCCAACCCGTACCGCTACGGCTACATCGTCGACGTCCGCGACCCGGCCGCCGAGACCCCCGAGCCGGTCAAGTACTACGTCATGGGACGGGCCGCGTGGGAGTGCCCCGACGTGCAGTCCGACGAGCGGACGGTCTACCTCGCCTCCGACGGCGACAGCAAGGGCGTCTACAAGTTCGTCGCCGACGAGCCGATTCCGAGCTACGACGACCCGATGGACCTCGCCGGAACGCTCTACGCGCCGTACGTGACGAACCGCGACGCCGCGGTCGAAGCGCCCCCGGCAGACGTGAACCTCGAAATCGAGTGGGTCGAACTCGGGCACGCGACCAACGCGGAAGTCGCGGCGTGGGTCGCGGAGTACGACGGCGTCACGCAGGTCGACTACCTCGAAAC
This sequence comes from Haloferax sulfurifontis ATCC BAA-897, assembly GCF_000337835.1. Lineage (GTDB taxonomy): Archaea > Halobacteriota > Halobacteria > Halobacteriales > Haloferacaceae > Haloferax > Haloferax denitrificans. The sequence continues at coordinate 277,855 of NZ_AOLM01000027.1, forward strand.
CCACACGGACTGGGAGGAGGGCGACGAGGTGACTCCCGAACTCCTCGAAGCCGCCGACAGGGCGGTCGTCGAAAACGGCAACCGCGACTACGTCACCGACGAGGAAATCGTCGAGTGGGCCGACCAGTACGAGGCGGCCGGTCCCGGTGGCGTGGACGAGAGACTCCGACGCGTCCCGTTCCTCGAAACCCGCGCGGCCGCGAAGGAAATCGGCGCGACCATCGAGTTCAACAAGGCCGAGGGCATCGACAGCGTCGACGGCGCGGAACCCGGCGACTACGTCTACTTCGGCATCTCCGAACTCAACGACGACATGTCGAACGACGCGGGCGACCTCCAGTTCCAGCGCGTCGACGGCGGCGTCGTCTACCGCGCGGAACTGGCGGCCGATTACAACGTCTCGACGCTCGAACCCGTCATCGTCGGCCCCGACGCGAGCGACCCCGCCGCCGTCGCCGACGACGCGCTCATCAACGTCGACAACCTCGACGTGATGGACGACGGCCGCGTGCTCTGTTGCGAGGACGCCGACCAGTTCGGCCGCTCGTACAAAAACGACTGCCTCTACGTCTACACGCCCGAAGACGGCGACCGCGGCCACGGGAACGACCCCGACGGCGACGACGCCGACAACCCGGGGCGAGGCGACGGTGACGGCACTCCGGGACGCGGCAACGGGAACGGAAACAGCGACTAACCCGCCTCGCTCGGACGCGGTTTTTTGTATTTAGAGAGACACGTCCGACCGATGGTCCTCGAACGATTCGGTTCGGTACTCTCCCGCGAGGCCCGCGTCGTAGCCCGAAGCCCGCCGCTTTTGGGAGCGGTCACCGGGGCGTGGTTGATGCTCATCGCGCTGATGATGGGGCTCGAAGCGCACCTCGCCGTCGTCTGGTTTCTCGTCGTCGCGCCGACGGTGATGGCGCTGGCGTACGCCGGGCGGCGCGTCCGTCGCCGCGGACGCGGCGACCCCGACGGCGAAGGCGAGTGGACGGGGTCGGCGGACGGTTCCGGGTACGACCCGGTCGACGACGAGTCGGCCATCGAGCGACTGCGGGAGCGCTACGCCGCCGGCGAACTCTCCGACGAGGAGTTCGAGCGCCGCCTCGACAGACTGGTCGAGACCGAAGACCTCCTCGCCGGGTCGCAATCGCGGGCGCAGGCTCGGGCGACAGACGAGTCGGAACCGACTTTCGAGCGGAACTGAAGCCGATTCGAGACCGAAAAAGCCACAACGCTCGACCGAGTTCGGGACGACTATGCGTAGTTCACTCGTCGACGTGCTCCCGGACCTCCTCGAACTCCTCGTCTTCGGCCTCGGCAGTGCGGGGCTTTCCCTCGCCGGCGCGTACATCGAGCGCTTCGCGTTCGTCACCTTCGAACAGGGCAACGTCGAAATCGCCGCGTGGGCGGTCGTGATGGGCGCGGTGGCGCTGTACTTCGCGTACAACGTCGGGGCCGACAAGGTCCGCCCGAAGCTCCGAGACGTTCGCGCCGCGCTCGCGTAAAAAGCCGCGTCCCTATTTTGACGTTCGACTGACTCGGGCGAGGAAGACGTGTCGCGGCCGGTCCGCCAGCACGTACACGCCACCTTTTCGTGCGCTCGCTCCGCTCGCTGGCAAAGTCTGGACCAAAAAGGTTCGTCACCCCCGTATGGGGGTTCCTCACCCCGCTCCCGATGGTCGCGGAGCTACGCTAAGAACACGTGTCGCGGCCGGTCCGCCAGCACGTCGCGGCCCCACTGGACCGTGTCGCGGAACGCGTCCGAGCGGAAGAACTCCATCGCGTCGTCCTGCGAGCGCCACTGGCTGGCGATGAACATGTCGTCTTCGTCCTCGACGTTGACCATCAGGTCCGTGTCGAAGTGGCCGTCCATCTCTTCGAGGAGGCCGCCGACGGTGCCGAACTTCTCGACGAAGTCGCCGCGGTGTTCGGACTTGACGGTGTAGAACATCCCCATCGTGCCGAAGCCGGACTCCTCGCCGGCGCGCTCGACGATGCCGGGAAGCTCCGAGAGGAAGCCCGCGGCGGTCTCGGCGGCCGACGCCGTCTCCCAGATGGAGACGACGGCGACCCGACCGCGCTCGTTGGCCTCGTAGACGGCCGTCTTGACGTGCGTCGGGTAGTGGTCGAAGTTGCCCCGGAGGCCCTCGACCTCGTCGAACAGCTCGTCGGCGTCGGCCTCGGAGTAGAGGACCGTCGCGTACACGTCCTCGCCGTGGGGCTTGCCGGCGTAGATGTTCAGGTCTTCGAGCTGTCCCCGGATGTCCTCGTCGGCGCTCTCGTCGCCGCCGTCGTCGCCGTGGTGGTGTCCACCGTCGTCGCCGTCGCCGTGGTGCTGTCCGCCTTCGCCGCCGTGATGGTGTCCGTCGCCGCCGTGGTGGTGGCCACCCTCGCCGTGCGCGTGCGCGCCGTGGTGGGACTCGTCTTCGAACTCGCTGGTCGGGACGCCGTCGCCCGCGAGGAACGCGCCGAGGTCAGACGGCGGGAAGCGCCGCCCGACGTAGAACTGGCCGAACTCGCCGTACTTCGAGGACACCTCGTCGAAGCGCATCTCGTAGACGATGTCCTTGATGTCGGTCGGGTCGTCGCCGAACAGCGTGACGCCCCACTCGTAGTCGTCGAAGCCGACCGAGGAGGCGATGACCTGCTTGATTTTCCCGGCGTACTGCCGGCCGGTGTCGCCGTGGGTGGACATCAGGTCGCGGCGCTCGTCGAACGAGAGGTCGTACCAGTTGTGCTCCTCGCCGCGGCGCTTCGACATCGGGTAGAAGGACATGTAGGTGTCCTCGGGGATGTCAGGTTTGAGCTTGCCCTCGATGTAGCGGAGCAGGCCGGTGTCGATGTCCTCCTCGTTGCCCTCGAAGTAGTCGTCCGAGACGTAGCCGGACACCTCGGTGACGGAGACGTAGGAGGTCGGCTGTTCGGTGAAGGCCGCGAGCGCGGTCTGCTCGAACTGCCGTTCGGCGCGCGAGACGTCGTCCAGCGTCGGCCGGAAGTGGACGACCACGAAGTCCGCCTTGTGGCCGAGGACGGAGAAGACGGCGGACGCGCCCGCCTCGGCGTCCTCGACCGCCTCGTGGGCGTCGAGGTACGCGACGCCCTCCTCGATTGCGCGGCGGCGCTCGTGTTCGGGCGCGTCACGCCACGCGTCCCAGTCGACGGTTCGGAAGTCGTGCAGCGCGAACCAGCCCTCGTCGGTCTGTGGGGCCTCTACCATACCGTGGCCTAGGGAGTCATCCGGTATTGAAGTTGCGAGTCGTTTTCGCGGTTCGAGAACCGTCGAGGGACGGCGGGTCAGCCCCGAGCGGAGGGGAACGGAGGGCCGTCTCGCCGACCGGGATGCTCAGCCGAGGAGCGTCGGCCCGAATATCATGAGCACGAGCGACGCGAGCATCGTGAGGCCGACGGAGGTCGTGATGGTCCGGACGACGGTGTGGGGGTCGTCGACGGGGAGCCGCGAGACGACGGCCTCGGCCGAGGTCCGCAGGATGCGACCGCCGTCGAGCGGGTAGCCGGGGATGCAGTTGAAAAGCCCCAGTTGGAGGTTTATCCACGCCGTCCAAAACAGGACGTTAGCGAAGATGAAGACGCCGCCGCCGAGGAAGCCGAGCGGGCCGCCGACCTGATAGAAGTTGACGACCTGTCCGGTGAAGCCGGGGAAGTTCGGAATCCCGAGGACGACCGACGCGAGGGGCAACAGCAGTGACACGTAGACGAGCTGGAGGGGCGACCCGGCGAAGGCGGTCGCGAGGCCGCCGTCGCCGCCGTCACCGCCGAGAAGCGAGAGGTACGTCCCCGCGGGGTACTCCTGCGTGCCGAAGTCCGTCAGGACCAGGCCGCTCGTCCCCTGGAAGATTCTGACGCCGAGGAAGCCGTTGCCGTCCTGGTCGTTCGTGCCGAGCGTCACCTGCACCGTCTCGAAGCCGCCGTCGCGATAGACTTCGACGGGCACCGTCTGGTCGGGGTCAGTCCGGTCGAGCGCCTGCTGAAGCTCCGTCGAGGAGGTGATTCGCTCGCCGTCGAACGACGAGACGATGAGGGGTTGGGTCGTTCCCGTGGCGTTGTACAGCGGTTGGTTCTCGGAAACCACCGTGATGTACGCACCGACTGGGATGGTGCGCTCGCCGGCGGAGGTGTCGAGGCGGGCGAACCGCGAGTCGCCGACGGCCGACTCGAAGTCGGCGCGCGTCGAGACGGCGGTCCCGTTGACCGCGGTCACGCGAATCGGGTCGGTCCCGGACTCGACGGTGAGGTTCGCGGGGTTGCCTTCGACGGAGCCGGCGACGACGAGTTCGCGCGTGACCGAGACGGTCCGCTCGCCGTCGAGTTCGACCGACACCGTCCCCGCGTCGGTCGCGAGGAGCGCGGCGTCGAGTTCCCGCGTCGTGTTGACCGGCGTGCCCTCGATAGCGGTCACGCGGTCGCCGCCCGAGATACCTGCCGCGTCGGCCGGCGACCCGGCGTACGCCCCGGAGACGGCGACGCCCGGCGCGACCGAGATAGAGCCGATGACCGGGCCGAAAAGCAGGGCGAACGCGACCAGCGTGACGGCGAAGTTGTTCGTCACGCCGGCGGCGAACATCCGCGACTTGCCGCCGCGGTCGGCGCGGCGCTGGCTCTCCTCGGAGGGTTCGACGAACGCCCCCACGGGGAGTATCGTCAGGAGGACGATTCCCATCGACTCCACGTCGATGCCCTCGACGCGGCTGAGGACGCCGTGGCCGCCCTCGTGGACGACGAGGCCGACGAGGAGGCCGAAGAGGATTTCCGGCGCGACCGAAAGCGGGAGGAAGTCGTTGACGCCGGGGATGACGAGGAAGTTCTGCGGCTGGTTCACCTGCGTCGGGGCGGGCGGGTTCTGGAGGATGACGACCGCCTGATAGACGAGGAGGACGAACGTCCCGACCATGATGACGAGGGCGATGCCGAGGCCGACGTTGCTCCACGCCCGCCAGAACCGCTTGGGGGCGGCGATTCTGTCGAGGAGTTCGCGGCCGCGACGGGTGTGGACCGTCGTGAGGGGACCCTGGACGCGGACGTACTCGGGGAGGATACCGCGAGCACGCAACAGCGCCGCGAGGAGAGAGTAGGCGATGAAGCCGGCGAGAACCCAAAGCAGCGTGTTCATCGCCCGAAGGGAAGCGGCGCGCGCCAAAAGGCGTTCGGGTTACGGTACCACCGTTCGGGTCACGGTACCCCGTTCGACGAGCGCGAGCGGGGTCGCGGTCGGGAGCGCCGACCCGGCCCGCGACCGAGAGTCGGGTTACTCGTCGTCGTCGCCGGGCGACTCGATTTCGACTTCGACCGCGCCGTCGTCGTCCGCGTCGGTCTCCTCGTCGGTCGCGTCGGCAGTCTCGTCCGCCTCGTCCGCCTCGTCGTCGGACGCGGCGTCCTCAGTCTCCTCCTCGGGGTCGTGTTCGACGGTGACCGTGGCGTCCTCGTCGCCGGTCGCGTCGTCGGCCGCCGTCTCGCCCCCGGCGGGGTCGTCGGCGAGCGCGATGTCGGTAAAGGAGTCGCCGGACGACGAGCGAAGCCGAGAGACGGCGTAGGCGACGCCCACGAGGAGCAACGCGACGAGGAGCAGACGGCCCCACGAGCGGCCGCCCGAGGAGTCGTCGTCGACGGCCGCCTGTTCGGAGTCGGCGTCGAACTCCTCCAGTTCGACGTCGAATTCGTCTTGCGATTCCTCCACGGACCGGATGAAGTCGATGAGAGACATGTGAACTGTGATGCGGCGAGGCCGCGGTAGGCGTCGTTCACGGGGGAACGGGCCCGTCTCACCGTACGCGCGTCGGGGACATAAGTCGTCCCCCAGAAGGGTTTTAGCCACCCCGGCGACCAACGGGAACCGTGTTCGACAGTTCCCGCTACGAGGTCCGACAGAAGGTGTCCATCGGCAACAACTACGTCGTCTACGAGGGCGACGACCCCGTCCTCTCGGCGAAGCAAAAGAAGTTCAAACTGAAGGAGGACTTCCGGCTGAACGACCACGACACCGGCGAAGAGCGCTTCCGCGTCAAGGCCGACAGCGTCCTCGACGTGTCGGCCGCCTACGACATCGTCGACAGTCGGACCGGCGAGCGCGTCGGCGCGGTCAAACGCGGCGCGTTCTCGTTCGCCAGACACACCTACCAACTGCTCGGCCCCGACGGGTCGGTCACGGGGCGAATCGTCGAGGACAGCGTCCCGATGGCGGTCGCCAGACGACTCGTCACGACGCTCATTCCCTTCTCGTACCGCATCGAGGACGCGACGGGAGAGTCGGTCGGCGCGGTAGACGGGCAGTTCTCGCTCCGAGACAAGTACACCGTCGACGTGGACCGCGAGCGAATCGACCCGCGGCTCGCCGTCGTCGGCGCGGTCGTCATAGACGCTATCGAAGAGAACTGACGGTCCGGGTGAGGGCGACGGCGACGACGAGGGGAGAGGGGCGAGGAGTCAGTCCTCGCGGCGGAGTCGCGTGACGACGAAGTCGCGCTCCAGCTCGCCGAGGAACTCGCCGAGTCGCGGCCCCTGTTCGGCGTCGAAAAACAGCCGGTAGCCGGCGGCGAAGAAGTCGCCCATCTCGATGTCGTGGCGGCGCGCCGTCTCGTAGATTTCGCCCTGAATCGCCTCGCCGTCGTGGCCCTCCGCAACGAAGTCCGCGAGGTCGTCGAGGGCGGCCTCGACCGCGGGCTCGAAGTCGAACTCGGGGAGGTCGACCTGCAGGCGGTAGTTGTACTGGTTGTCCATCTTCTCGGCCCAGCGGCGGGCGCGTTCGACCCGGCCGAGCGCCTCTTCGACCACCTCGTCGGGGGTGTCCTCGTCGAAGAAGCCCTCGTTGCGGGCCATCTTGACGCGCAGGTCCTCGTCGTCGGTCATGCCGAGGACGGCCGCGAACGTGTACGGGAGCCGAACCCGGTCCTCGCGGACCTCGTCGACGACGAACGGGTAGGCGCGCTCGGCGAAGCGGGTCAGGCTCTCGTCGTCGACCTCGCCGAAGGAGGCGCGCTCGAAGCGGTCGAAGTCGTCGACGAGCTGGTCGAGCCGCGTGAGGTCGAGGTCGCGGGCCTTCCGCGGGTTGAGCGCGAAGAAGTACCGGAGCACCTCGGGTTCGAGCAGGTCGAGCATCTCCGCGACGGTGACGATGTTGCCGGCCGACGACGACAGCGCCTCGCCGTTGAGCGTGAACCACTCGTACACCATCGGCACCGGCGGCTCGATTCCGAGGACGTTCTCGGCGATGTCCTTGCCGGAGGGCCACGAGCCCTCGGCGTGGTCCTTGCCGAACGGCTCGAAGTCGACGCCGAGGACCTGCCACTGGCCGGGCCACTCGAAGCGCCACGGGAGCTTGCCCTCGCGGAACGTCGCGGTCCCCTCGTGGCCACAGCCGTCGATGGTGTTGTCGCCGACGGTCATGTCGGTACAGACGTAGTCGACGGTGCCGGCGTCGAGGTCGACGGCCGTGACCGTCTCCGTGATTTTGCCGCATTCGGCGCAGACGGGGTTGAAGGGGACGTAGTCCTCGTCGACCTTCGACTGGTACTCGCCCAGCACCTCGCGGGCGGTGTCGGCGTGTTCGAGGACGTGTTCGACCACGGGGTCGAAGTCGCCGTTGTCGTACAGTTCGGTGTTGGAAATCATCTCCACCGGGACGCCGAGGCGGTCGGCGTCGGCCTTCAGGAGCGCCGCGAAGTGCGCCGCGTAGGACTCGGCCTCGCCGAACGGGTCCGGAATCGACGTGTACGGCTTGCCGAGGTTGCGGCCGAGCGCGCCGGCGTCGACCTCGCCCAGCCCGACGATGTTGCCGTCGGCGTCCGCGAGCTTTCGCGGGAGCTTCCGGAGCGGGTCTTTGTCGTCGCTGGTGAACACCTGCCGGACCTCGTGGCCGCGCTCGCGGAGCACCTCGGCGACGAAGTAGCCGCGCATAATCTCGTTGAAGTTGCCGAGGTGGGCCACGCCCGAGGGGGAGACGCCGCCCTTGACGACGACCGGCTCGTCGGGGTCGCGGGCCTCGATTTCGTCGGCGACCTCGTCGGCCCAGAAGCCGTGGTGGGCGGCGTCCGCGTCGCCGTCGCCGTCGGTCGCGCCCGCGGCGGCGTCGCCGCGAGAGGGGTCGTTCGTCGCCATCTCAGGGGGCCCAGTAGGTCGGTTCGTCGCCGCCCTCGGGGATGATGTCGGTTCCCGTGTGCTCGCCGCGGAGGACCGCCGGCGTGATGCGGTCGGGGTCCGTGCCGTCGAGGACGATGGTGCGCATCTTCGCGCGCTCGATGAGCTTCGCGGCGAGGAGGTCGACCGGGGCGGACGACCCGGCGTTCATCTCGATGTCGCCGATGACGTCGACGAGCTCCGCGGCGGTCATCTCCTCGAACTTCGTCGCGTCGGGGTCGGATTTCGGGTCGGCGCTGAACACGCCGTCGACGCTGGTCGCGTAGACGAGCAGGTCGGCGTCGACGTACTCGGCGAGCGCGGCCGCGACGGCGTCCGTGGTCTGGCCGGGCATGACGCCGCCCATCACCGAGATGTCGCCGCGCCGGATGGCGTCGCCGGCGTCCTCGTAGTCGTGGGCGACCTTGGGGTCGACCTGCGAGCCGAGCGCCGCGATGAGCAGGCGGGCGTTGATTCTGGTCACGTCGATGCCGATCTGGTCGAGTTGGACCTCGTTCGCGCCGAGGTCGCGGGCCGCGCCGATGTAGTCGCGGGCGACGCCGCCGCCGCCGACGACCGCACCGATTTCGCACCCGTCCCGCGCGAGCGTTTCGACGACGGAGGCGTGAGCCTCCACGCGTCGAGCGTCGAGGTCCGGCGCGAGCACGCTTCCGCCGATGGAGATGACGACTCTCATTGCACACGGGTATCCGTGACCGCATCTTAAGGGTTATCAACTGCGAGACGCCCGTGTCGGGGGCTTTAAACCACTCTCGCGGCGACTACGGGTATGCGACTCGTCACCGTGGAGACGGTCACGCTCATCGCCGTCGGGTGGGTGCTCGCGCTCGGCGCGATGCTCGTCCGCCACCGCCGCGGCGAGGTCGACCGCAGAACCGTCTTCAACTGGGCGCTGGTGGCCTGTTTTTCGGTCGGCTGGGCGCTCTGGCAGTTCGACACGTTGCCCGCGACGGCCGACACCCCCGTCGGCGCGGCGGCCCCGTGGCTGGCGACGCTCCTCGGTCTCGTCGGCGCGGCCGTCGCCGTCCACCTCTACGGGACCCGCCCGCGCCCCGAGGCGCGGAAGTCCGAGCCGACACCCGAGTCCGACGAGGCCGGCACGGAGCAATCTTAAACCGGCGCGGGCCGTCCTTCGGGTATGCACGTCTTCGGAATCGTCGGCGCGGGCGCGACGACGCTCTGTGACCGACTCGCCGCGCAGTTAGACGGCCGCGTCGCCACCGTGGAATCGCTCCCCGAGAGCGCGACCGAACCGGAGTCGACAGACGGCGTCGCCGCCGCCTACGGCCTCTCGCCGGACGGCAACTGGGTCGGCACCGGCGACGACCGCGACCTCGATGGGCTCCTCGACGACCTCTCGGCAGAGTACGACTACGCGCTCCTCTCGGGGTTCCCCGACGCGCGCGTCCCGACGGTCGCCCTCGCCGGTGCCGACGCGGCGAGCGTCGTCAAGGAAGTCGAAACGGCCGACGCCGCGGACGTGGCGTCCCTCGCCGCGGAGGTCGACGCGCACGAACCGCACGTCACGCTCGAAACGCTGGTCGAACGCGCGAAGGCGGACCCGCTGGAGGTGTACGCCGGCGCGATTGCGACGTTCACCGGACGAGTGCGCGCGAAGGAGGCCGAGGGCGACGACCCGACGCTCAGCCTCGAATTCGAGAAGTACGACGGGGTCGCGGAGTCGAAGATGGCCGCGATTTCGGAGGAACTGGAGGCACGCGACGGCGTCCTCCGCGTCCTCATGCATCACCGGGTGGGCGTCGTCGGCGACGGCGAGGACATCGTGTTCGTCGTCGTCCTCGCGGGGCACCGCCGAGAGGCGTTCCGGACGGTCGAAGACGGAATCGACCGCCTGAAAGACGAGGTGCCGATTTTCAAGAAGGAGACGACCACCGACGAGGAGTTCTGGGTCCACGACCGCTGAGCCGACGCGGATTATTCACGGTACGCGGATAGTCGCGTCGGCGGAGAAATCGCCGATATTGCGGCACCGATTTCCGCAAAATGGGTCGTCAGACGGGGTGAATTGGGGTGTTTTCGCCCCATTGTTTTCTAACTAGTATTTTTAGAAATAATTCCTCAGAATCGGTTCTAAAAAATCTACGTCGATTTCAAAGATTCCTAAAACGAACCGTTTTGGTCGATTCAAGCTGAAAGCGGCCGAACTAATTCTAACGGACCTTCCTTTATAACAGGTGATGGGCCGATAGGTGGAAGTGAGGTGTACCAGATGAGCGCAACAGTACCCCCCTCCACCGACAGTAGCTCCAAGGAAGACCGCCTCAAGCAGTACCTGCTCGACCGTGCGAAAGACGGCGAGATGTACTTCAAGAGCAAATTCATCGCCGACGACGTCGGCCTGTCTCCCAAGGAGATCGGCGCCCTGATGGTCAAGCTCCGCGACTCCGCGACGGAGCTGACCATCGAGAAGTGGTCGTACACGAGCGCGACCACGTGGCGCGTCGAGACCGCCTGAACGCACGCATCGCCCGCTCCGCGACCGACGCCAGCGTCAGGACGACGCGTACCGCCCGGTCCCCGAACGAACTGAACGCGACTCCGCGACAGCCCGCGACCCCACGACAGCCCCGCCGAGCGCGCTCGGACCCCCACGCCGAGACGCGACTCGACCCCCGATACCCCCGCTCGGTTCGTGACGCCGACGGACCGACCGCCGACGGACCGACCGCCCTCCCCACGGCGCAGAGAGCCGAACTCCCCGCACGCCCCGCCCGAACGGCCTCCACCACACATCCCCGGTGACGGCCCACCCGTTCCGCGGCGACGCCCTCACGGTTCCGCGGCGCTTCGCTTTTCGACTTCGACGCAGACGGCCGAGCGACCGCCTCCCGCGCCGCCGTCGCCCGCCGGTTCGGCTCCCGTCACGGGATTTATGCACGTCGCCCGCCTACCCCACGTCGATGGAACAGTCCGAATCGGCGGACGGACCGCCGGTGGAGGCGCTTCGCGCCGTCTTCGACGTTCACGAGGTGCGGTCAGACGGTCGCCGACGTATCTACTACGGCGAGTCGCTCGTCCCCGAGCAGATGCTCGTCCGCGAAATCTGGTCGGCGTTCCGAGGGGCCGGCTACGACGTTGAAGCGCAGGTTTCGGGACTCGGAGAGACCGACGTGGTCATCGTCGAGCCGGCCTCGCAGGGCATCGAGGAAATCCCGTGGAAGAACATCACGCTGTTCGCGCTAACGGTCCTCTCGACGCTGTTCGTCGGCGCGTACGCGTGGTACTACATCCCCCTTTCCGACATCGCCGCGAACCCGCTCGTGTTGCTTCGGGCGTGGCCCTTCACCGCCGCGGTCCTCGGCGTCCTCTCGGTCCACGAGCTCGGTCACTACGCGGTCGGCCGATACCACGGCGTCAACGTCTCGCTTCCCTACCTCATCCCGTTTATCTTCCCGTTCGGCACGCTCGGTGCCATCATCCGCATGCGCGGCCAGATGCCCGACCGAAAGACGCTGTTCGACATCGGCGTCGCCGGCCCGCTGGCCGGGCTCTTGGCGACGGTGGTCGTCACGGTCATCGGACTCTCGCTCGAACCGATGACCGTCCCGAGCGAAGTCCTCGCCCGGTCCGGGGACATGATCGTGTTCAACAACCCGCCGCTCCTCGACGCCATCGCGGCCGTCCTCGGCCGGCCGACGGAGTACGCCGACCCCCGGACCGTCGTCCATCCCGTCGTCATCGGCGGCTGGGTCGGGATGTTCTTCACCGTCCTCAACCTGCTCCCCGTCGGCCAACTCGACGGCGGCCACATGGTCCGGGCGATGCTCGGCGAGCGCCAGGAGTCGCTCGCGGCGGCCGTCCCGCTCGTCCTGTTCGGCATCGCCGGCTACCTCCACTACGTCCGCGGCCTCGGCCTCAACCAGTCCGTCGGCCTGTGGTTCTTCTGGGGCCTGATGTCGACGTTCATCGCCTACAACGGCCCGGCGAAACCGATAGACGAGACGCCGCTCGGAACGGGCCGGATGGCCGTCGGCCTCTTTACGTTCGCCCTCGGCGCGGCGTGTTTCCTCCTCGTGCCGATTCAGGTCATTCCGGGGTAGAGCCGAGATAGGGCTCGGGCGGGCGCGAACCCGCCGAAAACAGCTATGTTACTCGTCGCCGCCGTGGGTGTAACCGCGGTCCGGAACGACCTCGCCGTCGGCGACGACGGCCTCGGCGGATTCCGATTCCTCGACGGCGTTCCCGACCACCGTGAGCGGCACGTCGGTCGCCTCGCGGGCGGCGTCGAGCGCCGACTCGGGGAGCGTAAAGACGAGTTCGAAGTCCTCGCCGAAGAACGCCGCGAGGTCGCGTCTGTCGGCGGAATCGGTCGCGGCCTCGGCGACGGCGTCGTGGACCGGGAGCGCGTCGAAGTCGAGTTCGAAGCCGCAGTCGCTGGCCTCCGCGAGCTGGTGGACCGAGCGGGCGAGGCCGTCGCTGGAGTCCATCATCGCCGTGGCCGACCCGCGGAGGGCGACGCCGGCGGCGACGCGGGGCGTGAACCGAAAGAGGTCGTTGGCGCGGTCGGTCTCGTCCGCCTCGAACAGGCGGACGGCGGCGGCAGACCTGCCGAGTTCGCCCGTAACGCAGAGCAGGTCGCCCGGGGCCGCGCCCGAGCGGCGAACCGGGTCGTCGGTGCGGCCGATGGCCGTCGTCGCCGTCGTGAACTCTTGGTGGGTGTCGAGGTCGCCGCCGACGTACTCCGCGCCGACCGCTTCGCAGACGTCCCGCGCGCCCCGGACGAAGTCGCCGAGTTCGGTCTCGTCGAGTTCGACGGCGGCGTAGGCGGCGACGGCGCAGGTGGCGCTCGCGCCCATCGCGGCCACGTCCGACAGCGACGCGCCGACGGCCCGCCAGCCGGCGGTGTAGCGGGTCGTCCCCGCGGGGAAGTCCGTCGTCTCGTGGAGCATGTCGGTCGTGACGACGAGGTCGTCGACGACGGCGGCGTCGTCGCCGGCACCGGGGAGGTCCGCGGCGAGCAGTCTGAGGGCGGCACGCTCGTCCATGCCTCGGACGTGTCGGGCGACGCGGAAATGTCCATCTATCCGCCGTTGAGTGGCGCCACGGGTTCGGACGACGAGGTGCGGGGCGGCGGCGGCGTCCGCGACGGACCTGTTTCTCGGCCGTCGAATCCGGTGACTTAATGCCCGTCGTAGACGCATCCCCAGCAAATGGCCCGCGAGAACCTCCGCGCGACGGTGCTCGGTTTCGCAGCGGCGGTCGTCGTCTTCGCCGTCCTGTTCTACTTCGCGGGCGTGGACGAGCTCATCGACCGGGTGACGATGGCCGAGCCGACCTATCTGGTCGCCATCCTCGCCATCACGCTCGTCTGGCTCGTCGCGTGGGGGGCGTCGCTGAAGACCGTCCTCGGCGTGCTCGGCGTGGACGTCTCGCTCGTCCGCTCGTTTCTCATCTTCACGGGCGCGACGTTCTCGAACAACATCACCCCGTTCGGGCAGGCGGGCGGCGAGCCCGTGACCGCGCTTCTCATCTCCCGGAGCGCCGACACCGAGTACGAGACCGGACTGGCCGCCATCGCCAGCGTCGACACCGTCAACTTCGTTCCCTCAATCACCATCGCGCTCATCGGCGCGGGCTACTACGCCACGGAGGTGACGCTCGGCCGCAACCTCGAAATCGCGCTCGTCGCCGTGGTCGGCCTCGCGGTCGGCGTGCCGGCGGCCGTCTACGTCGCGTGGAAGCGCCGCTACGACCTCGAACACCGGCTCATCGGCGTCCTGACGCCGGTCATCCGAACCGTCTCGCGGTACGTCCCGCGGGCGTCGGTGCCGTCGAACGACGGCATCGAGCGCCGCATCAACGGCTTTTTCCGCTCTATCGAGCGCGTCGGGCGAAACCCGCGGGGACTGGCGGTCGCCCTCGGCCTGTCGGGGGCCGGGTGGTTCTGCCAGATGGTCGCGCTCTGGGTGGCGTTCCACGCCATCGGCGCGCCCATCGCCTTCTCCATCGCGCTGTTCGTCGTCCCCATCGGGGCCATCGCCGGCGTGACGCCGCTTCCCGGCGGCGCGGGCGGCATCGAGTGGACGCTCGCCATCCTCGTCGCCGCCGCGAGCTCCGCCGTCTCGTTCGACGTGGCGACCGCGGGCGTCGTCGTCTTCCGCGGGTTCATCTACTGGGTGCCCGTCGTCCTCGGCGGCCTCGTGATGGGCACGGAGAGCGCGCGCGGGTGGCGGTCCTGACGGCGCGATACGGGCTGTCACCCCGGTGCACGCCGGGCGGGGCGCAGGAGCCTCCAACCGCCCGTATCGGGCGAATACGATGCCTTTAAACGCCGCGATTATGAACCAATAGCCATGGTAACCATCTATGACGTCCCGGCGGACGCCCTCATCGAAGAGGTCGCCGGACGACTCGAGGACCGCATCGAGCAACCCGACTGGATGGCCTTCGCGAAGAGCGGCCAGACCCGCGAGCTCCCGCCTCAGCAGGACGACTTCTGGTACGTCCGCGGCGCGAGCCTGCTCCGCAAGGTCGCCATGAACGGCCCCGTCGGCGTCGACCGCCTCTCGACCGAGTACGGCGGCCTCAAGCGCGGTTCCAACCGCTACAGCGTCTCCGGTGCGCACAGCGACGCCGGCAGTAAGAACATCATCCGCACGCTCCTCCAACAGCTCGAAGAGGAGGGCCTCGTCGAGACCGCCAAGGGCGAGGGGCGCCGCATCACCGCCGAAGGGACGAGCTTCCTCGACAACGCCGCGTCCGACGTGCTCTCCGACCTCGACTGTCCGGAACTCGAACGCTACGCGTAGAGCCGCCGACACACACCGATAGTTCTTCTTCGACCGCCGATTCCCCCAGAGCCGTCGGTATACGGGTCCGTAATGGTTTTCAGACATCGGACCGTGCGCTAGGGTATGAGTGGCAGTCCCGACGATGAGCGACTGGAGGAGCTTCGAAAGAAGAAGATGCAGGAACTCCAAGAACAGCAGGGCGGCGGACAGGGCTCCGCCGAGCAACAGCAGGCCGAGGAGGCCGCCCAACAGCGCGCCGAACAGCAGAAACAGGCGCTTCTCAAACAGCACCTGACCGACGAGGCCCGCCAGCGGCTCAACGCGGTGCAGATGTCCAAGCCGGACTTCGCAGAACAGGTCGAACGCCAAATCGTCGCCCTCGCCCAGAGCGGGCGCATCCAGGGCCGCATCGACGACGACAAGATGAAGGCGCTCCTGAAGGAGCTGCAGCCCGAGTCGAAGAGCTTCAACATCCGCCGCCGGTAACACGTGGAACTCGCGCTCCTCTACAGCGGCGGCAAGGACTCCTCGCTCGCCGCACTGCTTCTCGACGCCTTCTACGACGTGACGCTCGTGACCGTCCATTTCGGGGTCACGGACGACTGGACGCACGCCCGCGACGCGGCGGCCGAACTCGGCTACGCCTTCGAGACGCTGGAACTCGACCGCGAGGTCGCACAGGAGGCGACCGCCCGCATGGTCGAAGACGGCTACCCCCGCGGCGGCATCCAGCGCGTCCACGAACACGCCCTCGAAGCGGTCTGCGGGCTCGACTTCGACGCCGTCGCCGACGGCACCCGCCGCGACGACCGCGTCCCCTCTATCTCGCGGGCGCAGGCCCAGAGCCTCGAAGACCGCCACGGCGTCGACTACCTTTCGCCGCTTTCGGGGTTCGGCCGCGGCGCGGTCGACCGCCTCGTGGCGTCGCACCTCGACGTCGAAACCGGCCCGTCCGAGGAGATTCCGAAGGCCGACTACGAGGGCGAACTCCGCCACCTCATCGCCGCCGAACACGGGCGGGCGGCGGTCGACGAGGTGTTTCCTGACCACGTCCAGAGCTACGTCCACGGGCGGCGCTGAGGGCGGTCCCCGCGTTCGGACGCCGCCTTCCCGCCTTCCCGCCTTCCCGCCTCCCCGCCTTCTCACCTTCTCGCCACCAGCCACCGCGGCTCGTACCGCGTCGTTTTTCACGCCACCGCGCGCCGGGTGAGTCATGGACCCCGGCATCGCCTACTCCGTTCTCGCCGCGTTCGTCTGGGGCGTCTACATCTTCGCCCTGAAGCGGTACTTCCCGGGCTACTCCGGGGCGGTTCTCACGGTCGTCGTCAACGCCTTCGCAGTCGTCCTGTACCTCCCGGTCACGGCGATGACGTACGACCCGCAGGCCGTCCCCTCGCTCGCCGAACTCGGCGCGACGGGCGTGGGAATCGTCGCCGGCACGGCCGCCCTCGTCGGCGTCGCGCTCATCCTGTTCGTCGACGCCCTCGACGCCGGCGACGTCTCCTACGTCGCGCCCATCAACAAGCTCGTCCCGGTGTTCGTCCTCCCCATCGAAATCCTGTTTCTGAACCAGTTCCTGACGGGGATTCAGGTCCTCGGCGTCGCGGTCGCCACCGTCGCCGTCTACGTCGCGAACTACGAGGGTGGGGCGTTCCTCGACCCGCTTCGGCGCGCGGTCCGGTCGCGACCCGCCCAACTCGCGCTCGCCAGCGCGGCCTGTTACGCCGTCAGCGACGTGGGCAAACGCGTCGCGCTACAGGAACTCGGCATCCCGACGAGCGTGTTCGTCCCGGTGCTTTTCGTCGGCGCGGCGCTCGCCGTCCTGCCCGTCGCGGTCCGGAACTGGCCGGGCGTCCGCGGCGACCTCCCGAAGTTCGCCGCGGCTGGCGCGCTCGTCGCCGTCGGCGAACACGTCACGTCGACCGCCTTCGGGCTGGTGCCGGCGAGCGTCGCTTCGCCCATCGTCAACACGCAGGCCATCGTGGCCGTCGTCCTCGGCGGGGTCGTCCTCCGCGAGGCCCGGTTCGGCACGCGCCTCGTCGCCGCCGTCCTCGCGGTCGTCGGCGTCTCGCTCATCGCGCTCGGCGACGCGGCGGCGCTCCGCGCCCTCGTCGGGTAGTCGCCCTCGCCCCGAACAACAGGTTTCAAGCGCGACCTTCGCCAACCAACGCGCATGTACGACCGACTCAAGGGATTTCGTGACTTCTACCCCGGCGAGATGTCGGCCCGGCGCGAGGTCGTCGACACCGTCGAGACCGCCGCCGCCCGCTACGGCTTCCGCGAAATCGGGACGCCCCACCTCGAACGGACGCAGATGTACGTCGACAAATCCGGCGAGGAAATCGTCGAGGAGCTGTACGCCTTCGAGGACAAAGGCGGTCGCGAGGTCACCCTCACGCCCGAACTGACGCCGACGGTCGCCCGGATGGTCGTCGCCAAGCAACAGGCGCTGTCGAAGCCCATCAAGTGGGTCTCGACCCGGCCCTTCTGGCGCTACGAGCAGGTCCAGCAGGGTCGCTTCCGCGAGTTCTACCAGACCAACGCCGACATCTTCGGCTCCACGGAACCCGAGGCCGACGCCGAGATTCTGGCCTTCTGCGCCGACGCGCTGACCGACCTCGGTCTCACGGCCGACGACTTCGAGTTCCGCGTCTCCCACCGCGACATCCTCGGCGGCCTGCTCCGGTCGTTCGACGCCGACGTGGACGTCGCCGACGCGGTCCGCGCCGTCGACAAATCCGAGAAGGTCGAACGCGAGGAGTACCTCGGCCTGCTTTCGGACGCCGGCCTCTCGTACGACCAAGCCGGCGAGTTCGCCGACCTCATCGAGCGCGGCGACCTCGACGAAATCGCCGAGTTCGGCGGCGACGACGTCGCGGCCGCGGTCGAGAACCTCCGGAACGTCCTCGCCGCCGCCGACGACTTCGGCGCGGGCGAGTTCTGCGAGGTGTCGCTTTCGACCGCCCGCGGGCTGGACTACTACACCGGTGTCGTCTTCGAGTGCTTCGACTCCACGGGCGACGTGTCGCGGGCGACGTTCGGCGGCGGCCGCTACGACGACCTCATCGAGTCGTTCGGCGGCCAGCCCACCCCCGCCGTCGGCGTCGGCATCGGCAACGCGACGCTCCAACTGCTCTGTCAGCGCGCCGGCGTCTGGCCCGACGAGGAGCTGGCGACCGACTACTACCTCCTCACCGTCGGCGACACCCGCGGCGTCGCCTCAGATATCGCCCGCGACCTCCGCGCGGCGGGCAACGTGGTCGAGGTCGACGTGTCCGACCGGAGCTTCGGCGCGCAGATGTCCTACGCCGACTCGGTCAACGCCGACACGGTCGTCATCGTCGGCGAGCGCGACCTCGAAAACGGCGAAGTGACGGTCAAGGACATGGCGAGCGGCGACCAGACCACCGTCCCCGTCGACGACTTCCCCGGCGAGCGCGACGCGCCGACCTACGAGGACTACGAGTAGGCCGACTCGCGGGCCACGCCGGCAGACTCGACCCTCGCGCCGGCCGACTCGCGCCGCGATTCCCGCGGCCCGATACCGGCGCGCGCCCTTTTGTCCCCGCCCGTCGTACAGGCGAGTGACATGTACGACAGGATTCTCGTCCCGCTGGACGGTAGCGGCCCCGCCGACGAGGCGCTCGACCGCGCTCTCGACCTCGCCGCGACGACGGACGCGACGCTCTACGCCCTCTACGTCGTCGACGAGCGCGCCCTCCACGCGACCCAACTCGACGCCGGCGGCCTCGTCCGCGCCTACGAGGCGGAAGGCGAGCGCATCGTCTCCGAGGCCGTCGAGGCGGCCGAGGCGGACGGCATCGAGGTCGTCACGGCCGTCGAACACGGCTCGCCGCACCGGGCGATTCTCCGGTACGCCGACGAGGTCGACGCCGACCTCATCGTGATGGGGACCCACGGCCGCCGGGGAATCGAGCGCTACCTGCTCGGGAGCGTCACCGAGCGCGTGCTCCGGCTGGCCGACGTGCCGGTGCTCTCCGTCCGAAGCGAGGACTCGCCGGTCGAAGACGAGCAGTCGCTGGACGCGGACGCGTAGTCGCGGGGCGACCGGAGCCGCCGAACCGGGTGGCGTCGGTTAAGTAGTCCGCCGGAAAATCACCCGGCATGCGCGCTTTCCGCGTCGCCTACGACGGACGCCCGTACCACGGGTTCCAGCGACAGCCGGACGTGCCGACCGTCGAGGACGCCCTCTTCGACGCCTGCCGCGCGCTCGGCGTCTGCGACGACGACGAGGAACCGACCGACTACGCCGCCGCCGGGCGGACCGACGCGGGCGTCTCCGCGCTCGCCCAGACCGTCGCCTTCGACTGCCCAGACTGGTGTACGCCGCGGGCGCTGAACTCGGAGCTTCCGGGGACGGTGCGGGCGTGGGCCGCCGCCGACGCGCCCGACGACTTCCACGCCCGGCACCGGCCGACCCGCCGCGAGTACGTCTACGACCTCCACGTCCCGAGCGACGGCTTCGACGACGACCGGGCGAGCGCCGCCTTCGACGCCTGCCGCGGCGAACACGACTTCCACAACCTCACGCCCGACGACCACAGGACGGTCCGTGCCATCGACGGCGACCTGACCCGCGACGGCGACTTCCTCCTCGTGCGCGTCGAGGCCGGCGGCTTCGCCCGCGAACTCGTCCGCCGACTCGTCTCGCTCGTCCGCGCCGTCGGGTCGGGCGCGGCCCCGCCGTCGAAGGTGGACGACGTGCTCGGTCCCGACCACCTCGACGGCCCCGAGGGCGTCCCGCCCGCGCCGCCGACCCCCCTGCTCCTCACGGCGGTCGACTACCCGGGAGTCGAGTTCGACGTGGACTCGATGGCCGCCGAGAGCGCCGCCGCGGCCTTCGGCGAGCAGGCCCTCGCGGACCGCATCGGTTGGCGCGTCGGCTCGCGCATCCGCGACGGCGTCCGGCGAGAGGCGGGCGACCGCACCGTCGGCGGCGGCGAAGACCGCAGTTGACGGACGCGCGAGGAGTCAATAGCCCTCCGGAGCGGTCGGGGTCGCACATAGCAACGTTATCGTGACTCGGGCGCGAACCGTTCGACCATGTGCTACGACGCTGTCATCTTCGACAACGACGGCGTGCTGACGAAGCCGACGCTCCTCGAAGTCCAGCGGGAGGCGGTCAGACGGGCGTTCGCCGAGTTCGACGTCGAGCCGACGACCGAGACGGTCGACGGGGTGATCAACGGCGGCCTCACGCGCCTGCGCCGCATCTGTTCTGTCCACGACGTGCCGGTCGACGAGTTCTGGTCGCGCCACGAGACCCACGCCGCGGCGACCCAGCGGACGTGTCTCGAAGACGGGACGAAACCGCTGTACGACGACGTGACCGCCCTCGACGACATCGGCCACCCGCTGGCGGTCGTGAGCAACAACCAGCACGCGACCATCGAGCACATCCTCGACGTGTTCGACATCGGCGACCGCTTCGAGGTGGCCTACGGCCGCGACCCGACCGTCGAGGGCGCGCGGGTGAAGAAGCCGGACCCGCACTACATCGAGCGCGCGATGGGCGAACTCGGCGTCGACTCGGCGCTCTACGTCGGCGACAGCAACGTCGACGTGGTCGCGGCCGACCGCGCCGGCATCGACTCGGCGTTCATCCGCCGACCCCACCGCGAGGGCTACCAGTTGGCCGCCGAGCCGACCTACGAACTCGACTCGCTCGACGAACTGCTCGCGGTGTGCTGACGCGCGGGAGAACGACCCCCGCAACGCTCACCTCACCGCGGGTCCGCGCCGCGGCCCCGCGCCGCGTATCGACCAGTAGACACATCACGCGGCCCGCCGTCGGCTCACGCATGGACCGGTCCGCCGCGTGGGACGCCACCCTCCGCATCGTCTTCGGCCTGTTTATCGTCGGCGTCGGCAACGCCATCGGCGGCTTTCTCGCCAGCCTGACGGGCATCGCCGGCCTCGCGCTCTACCTCCTCATGGCCGTGCCGACGTTCGTCTACGGGATGTTCTACGTCGTCATCGGGGCCGGGATGGTCGTCGAGGCCGCGACCGAGAGCGCGCTGTCGAAGGCGAATCTGACGGTCGAAGTCGCAGACGGCGAGGCAAACGGGCGCGATGACTCGGACGGCGACCGCGGCGACGACGCCGACCCCTCCGCGCGCGACTGACCGGCGCTACTCCCAGCCGTCGGGCCAGATGCCCGCCGCCTTCATCCCCGTCTCGAAGTCGGCGTCGCGGAACGCCGCCGCGAGTTCGTCGTCGTCGAGTCGGGGAACCTCCCCGTCGGCGGCCGCCGCCGCGAGTTCACGGACGACGAGCGCGGCGAGCATCCCGTGTTCGCGGACGTTTCTGTCGTCGACCTTGTCGCGGGTGTCGGCGTGGGTGTGGCCCCACCCGCGGCCGCGCTCGCCGCTTTCGCTCCGGAGTTGGAGCGCCGGGACGCCGGCGCGGACGAACGGCCACTGGTCGCTGAACGGGTGCGGCTCGGGCTCGATTTCGACCGGGTGGCGCGTCTCGTTGCCGACTCGGGTCGCCACCGCGGCGGTCGCCTCGGAGGTGTGGCTGTGGGCGACGAGGTCGCGGAACCGCCCCGCGCCGTCGACGTTGACGACGGCGGCGACGCGGTCGAGGTCGAGGCGGTCGGCGAGGTGTTCGGAGCCGGTCAAGCCGAGTTCCTCTGCGCCGACGCCGACGACGCGCACGCCGAGGTCGAGGTCCATCTCGGCGAGGAGTCGCGCCGCGGTGACGACGACCGCGATGCCACAGCCGTTGTCGAGCGCGCCCTCGGCGATGTCGTGGGCGTCGAAGTGGGCGCACAAGAGCAGTTCGCGGTCGGTGTCGGGGCCGACGCGACCCTCGACGTTCCGGCTCTCGCCGGGCGCCGTCTCGGCGTCGACCGAGAGGGTCGCCTCGCCGCCGCGGGCCGCGTAGTCGGTCAGCCACGACCCGGTTTCGGCGCTCACGCCGACCGCGGGGGCGGCGGCCTCCTCGTCGTAGCGGAGCGCCCCGGTCGGGGGGAGTTGCCCGGGGACGTGGTTGACGAAGACGAATCCGACCGCGCCGGACTCGATCGCGTAGTTGAACTTCTCCATCCGGTGGACGAACCGGCCGCCGGCGGGGGTGGTCGCGCTGGCGACGGCGAGCGCGCCGTCCACGTCGGCCGCGTCGATTTCGCTCGGCGTGCCGTAGCCGACGTCGACCAGCGGGCCGGAGACGGTCGCCCGCGGAGCGTACGGGAGCGCGACGGCCTCGAAGCGCCGCTCGTCGGGCGCGGTGAGGTCGAGCGTCGTGTCGCCGCGGGTCCAGCGCGCCATCTCGAAGGGGTCGAACTCGACTCGTCCGACGCCCGCGTCGGTGAAGGCGTCGGCGACGAGCGTACTCGCGCGGCGGTCGCCCGGCCCGCCGGCCATCCGGTCGCCGATGGCGGTCAAATCGGTGAGGAACGCCCACGGGCGGTCGTCGACCCACGTCCGGGCGAACGCCTCGCGGACCGCGGGGGAGAGGTCGTCCATGGGGCATCCACACGCCCGCCGGTCAAAGTGGTTTGCGCCGCCGGACCCCGCCGAGCGAACCCCCCGCGGCCGGGGCCGGAGTCGGTGTCGGATGCCGAAAATCGCCCATAACATCTAACTCAGTTGACGTGGTACGAACGACCGCCATGCCGACATGTCAGAACTGCGATTCTTTCGTCACGGAAGGTTACGTCAGGGTGTTCGCCCCGGAGGGCATGGACGACCCCCGCGTCTGCCCGCACTGCGAGGACTTAGTCCGGGACGGCTCGCAGGTCCGAGAGGCGAGGGCGACCCGCCACTGACCGGGTCGCGGTCGCCCGCTTCGACCCCGCACCGCCCCTCGATTGATAAGGCTTACCAGCCGCGCGCGCGTCAAAGTAGCCGACATGAGTTCGGTTCCCGAGCGGAGCGACATCGACGAGGAGTACAAGTGGGACCTCGACAGCATCTACGCGTCCGACGACGAGTGGGAAGCGGCGTACGAGGACGTCGCAGAGCGCGTCCCCGAACTGGCGAGCTACGAGGGTCGCGCCACCGACGACCCCGAGACGCTCCTCGAACTCTTCGAGACGATGGAGTCCGTGCTCCGCGAGGTGTCGATGGTCGTCTCCTACGCGAACCTCCGTAGCAGTCAGGACACGCGGAATCAGGAGTACCAAGCGCAGGCCGGCCGCGCGGAGGCGCTGGCGTCGAGGGCCCGGAGCGCGGTCAGCTATCTGGACCCCGAACTGCAGGAGCTCGGCCGCGACGGCGTCGACGAGTTCGTCGAGGAGGAACCCGAGCTGGCGGCCTACGAGCACTACTTCGACGACGTGCTCCGGACGAAGGAACACACCCGCTCCGCGGAGGTCGAAGAAGTCCTCGCCGACCTCTCGGACGTGACCGGCGCGTCCAGCGACATCTACTCGATGCTCGCCAACGCCGACCTGGAGTTCCCGACCGTCGAGAAGCCCGACGGGACGTCCGTCGAAATCACGCAGGGCAACTTCACGAAGCTCCAGAAACACCCCGACCGCGAGTTCCGCCGGACCGTCCACGAGGAGTTCTACGACCGCTGGGCCGACGTGCGCAACGCCGTCGGCACCTCGCTGAAAAACAGCGTCAAAAAGGACGTGAAGACCGCGCGCATCCGCGACTACGACGCCGCCCGCGAGGCCGCGCTCGACGGCCCCAACGTCCCCGTCGAGGTGTACGACAACCTGCTCGACACCGTCCGCGACAACCTCGGCCACCTCCACCGCCACGCCGAGTTGAAGCGGGAGGCCATCGGCGCGGACGAACTCCAGATGTGGGACCTCTACGTCTCGCTCACCGGCGACCACGGCCCCGAGATTCCGTACGAACAGGCGAAAGAGTACATCGTCGAGGCCGTCGAACCGCTCGGCGAGGCCTATCAGGAGCGGATGGCCGAGGGGCTCGACGACCGCTGGGTCGACGTGTACGAGAACCGCGGCAAGCGCTCCGGGGCGTACTCCGCGGGCACCTACGACACCCAGCCGTTCATCATGATGAACTACCAGGACGACGCCGCATCGATGTTCACGCTCGCCCACGAGCTGGGCCACTCGATGCACTCCGAACTCGCCAACGACGCCCAGCCGTGGCACGACGCGAGCTACGACATCTTCACCGCCGAGGTCGCCTCCACGGTCAACGAGACGCTCCTGACGGAGTACCTGCTGGAGAACGTCGACGACGACGAGCTCCGGATGCACGTCCTCGACGAGTACCTCGAACGGTTCCGCTCGACGCTGTTCCGCCAGACGATGTTCGCCGACTTCGAACTCCAGATTCACGAGGTCGTCGAGAACGACGGCGCGCTCACGCCCGACCGGTTCGACGAGATGTACGGCGACCTGAAGGCGGCGTACTACGAGCCCGCGGCGACCGACGACCGCATCGCCCGCGAGTGGATGCGCATTCCGCACTTCTACTACAACTACTACGTCTACCAGTACGCGACGGGCATCTCCGCGGCGGCGGCCATCGTCGAGCGCATCCGCGAGGAGGGCGAGTCGGCCGCGGCGGACTACCGCGAGGCGCTCGCGCTCGGCGGGAGCGAATACCCCCTCGACGTGCTCCAAACCGCCGGCGTCGACATGACCGAACCCGAACCCATCGAGGACGCGATGTCGGTGTACGCCGAGTTCCTCGACGAGGCCGCGACGCTCCTCGACCTCGAATAAGCGAAAAAGCGGTGCGGGCTCAGCCGACCTGCACGAGTTTGGCCTGCCCGGACGCGCTGTTGATGTGGACGTTGTACTCGCCGCGGTCGTCGGCGGCGTGGACGACCCACGCGGACCGCTGTTGAGACGGCGCTTCGATGACGGCGTCGTCGTGGCCGGCGTGGGCGAGCTTTTCGCGCGCGATGCGCTGTGCGTCGAGCGGCGACCGGACGGACTGCTCGCCGTCGCGGAGCCGAATCGTCGTCACCGGGACGCTGGCGAGGCGGCCGACGCGCTCGGCGACGCTCCCGTTTACCAGCCGGTCGACGCCCTCGCGGCCGTGGGTCCCCATCACGATGAGGTCGGCGCGGTGCGTGTTGGCGAAGTCGGCGATTGACGCCGCGGGGTCGCCGACGAGGATGCTCGTCTCGATGTCGACGCCGCGTTCTTCGGCGCGTTCGACCACGTCGGCGAAGGCGCGTTCGCTCCGCGACTGCGAGCGCTCGCCGTCGTCGTCGGTGTCCACGGGCGGTCGAGTGACGTACAGCGCGTGAACCGACGCGCCGACGGCGTCCGCGAGGCGAATCGCGTGACTCGCCGCGTTCATCGACTCGGGACTGGTGTCGACGGGAACGAGGATGTTGGTGTACATTTGTTTGCCCTCCTGAGCCAGAATACGCGGGGAACGGAGTAATATCGCGTATTCGGTTCTTATATTTCGAGAACGACCGGGTCGGTATGTAGCGCAGAGCGTGCTATGTTCGGTACGCGCCGCACACGACGGCGTCGTCAAATTATGAATGACGGATGGAACATCGTCGTCTGCGTCAAGCAGGTTCCCGATGCGGACGACGTCACGATAGACCCCGATACGGGGACGTTGAACCGCTCCGACGCGCCGGCGGTGCTGAACAAGCCCGACCACAACGCCGTCGAGTCCGCGCTCGCGCTCCGCGACGCCGTCGGCGGGACCGTGACCGCGGTCACGATGGGGCCGCCGCCGGCCAGCGCCGTCCTACAGGCGGCCGTCGCCGCGGGCGCGGACGGCGGCGTCCTGCTCACCGACCGCGCGTTCGGCGGGAGCGACACGTGGCCCACGAGCCTCGCGCTCGCGCGGGCGGCCGAAGAACTCGACGCCGACGTGGTCATCTGCGGCGAAGAGAGCACCGACTCCTCGACCGGACAGGTGCCGCCGGGCATCGCCGCCCACAACGGCTGGGCGCAACTCACCTACACCGAGTCCGTCGACCCCCGACCCGACGAGGGCGTCCTCGTCGGCACGCGGGACGTCGAAGGCCGCTACGAGCGCGTCGCCGCCGCGCTCCCCGTCGTCGTGGCGATGGTGTTCGGCGCGAACGACCCGCGACCCGCCGGCTTACACCGGAAGATATTCGCCGAGACCGAGTTCGAACCCGTCCAGTGGACCGCGTCCGACCTCGGCATCGAAGACCGGGTCGGCCTCGCCAACCCGCCGACGAAGGTCGGCGGGATGGACACCGCCTCGCCGGTCGAACGCGAGCGGACGCGCGTCGACAGCGTCGAAGCCCTCTACGACCACCTCGCGGAGGTGCTCTAGATGAGCGCCGCGAGCGGGCCGGAAATCGACGTCGCCGACTACCGGGACGTCTGGGTGTTCGTCGAACAGCACGAGGGTGAGGCCGCGCCGGTGTCGTGGGAACTCCTCGCGAAGGGGCGCGAACTCGCAGACGAGACGGGCGAGTCGCTCGTCGCGCTCGTCGTGGGCGACGATGTCGCCCATCTCGCCGAGGAGGCGGTGACCCGCGGGGCCGACCGCGCGCTCCTCGCCGACGACCCGGTGTTCGAACCGTACCGCGCCGACCCCTACGGCGAGCAGTTCCGCGCGCTCGTCGAGGCGCGCAAGCCGAGCATCGTCCTCATCGGCGGGACCCACACCGGCCGCGACTTCGCGGGTCGGGTCGCCGTGCCCGCCCACGCCGGCCTCACGGCCGACTGCACCGAACTCGCCGTCGACGAGGCGGGGCTTCTCCTCGCGAGCCGACCGACGTTCGGCGGGAGCGCCATGGCGACCATCAAGTGCCCCGCCCACCGCCCGCAGATGGCGACGGTCCGCGCCGGGGTGTTCGACGCCGGCGAACCCGCCGAATCGACCGAGAACGCGGCCGACGCCGTCGAATCGGTCGAAGTCGTCGTCGCCGAGGAAGACACGCTCTCGACCGTCCTCGAACGGGTCGTCGGGGGCGTCGTCGACATCACCGACGCGGACGTCATCGTCGCCGGCGGCGCGGGCTGTGAGGGCGACGTGACGCCGCTGGTCGAACTCGCGGAGGCGCTCGGCGGCGAAGTCGCCGCCACCCGCGCCGCCGTCGAGGAGGGCTGGGTCGAACCCGCGCGACAGGTCGGCCAGACGGGCAAGACCGTCCGGCCACAGCTCTACATCGCCGCGGGCATCTCGGGGGCGGTCCAGCACCTCGAAGGGATGAACGGGAGCGACGTGGTCGTCGCCGTCAACACCGACCCCAACGCGCCCATCTTCGAACACGCCGACTACGGCATCGTCGGCGACCTCCACGAGGTGCTTCCCGCGCTGACTGCGATGGTCCGCGAGAAGCGGGAGGTGGCGGCATGAGCAACGAGGCGACCACGGCCGGCGGCCTGCAAGGCCCGACCCTCCGGACCGAGACGCCGAACTACGACGACGCGTTCGACGCCGTCGTCGTCGGTGCCGGTCTCGCTGGAACTGCCGCGGCGCTGACGATGGCCCGCGACGGCCTCGACGTGCTGATGCTCGAACGCGGCCCCGCGCCGGGGACGAAGAACGTCTTCGGCGGCGTGCTCTACACGCCGACGATTCGGGAGCTAGTCGACATCGACGGCGCGCCGCTCGAACGCTACGTCGCCGAGAAGCGCTTCTCGATACTCTCGTCGGACGGCGACGAGACCGCGGTTTCGATGCGGCCCGGAGCGTGGCGCGACGAGCCCCACAACGACTCCTACACCGTCCTCAGACGGCGGTTCGACGAGTGGTTCGCGAAGCAGGCGGTCGAGGCCGGCGCGACGCTCGTCACCGAGACGACGGTCACGGGCCTCCTCCGCGACGGCGGCGCGGTCGTCGGCGTGACGACCGACCGCCCGGACGGGGAGATTCACGCCCCGGTCGTCGTGCTCGCCGAGGGGGCGAACTCGCTTGTGAGCGAGGGCGCGGCTCAAGGAACGCCCCGAGCGCGACGCGGTCGCGGTGTCGGTCAAAGAGGTGTTCAAACTCGACCGCGACACCATCGACGACCGCTTCCGACTCGACGGCGACGCCGGCGCGGCCTACCAGTACTTCGGCGAGGGGGCCGTCGGCGGCGGCTTCGTCTACACGAACAA
This sequence comes from Haloferax sulfurifontis ATCC BAA-897, assembly GCF_000337835.1. Lineage (GTDB taxonomy): Archaea > Halobacteriota > Halobacteria > Halobacteriales > Haloferacaceae > Haloferax > Haloferax denitrificans. The sequence continues at coordinate 305,764 of NZ_AOLM01000027.1, forward strand.
GCGCTCCGTGAGCGTCGGGGTCGTCTACCGCGTCGAAGACGCCGCGGCCGGCCAGACGCCCGAGGCGACGCTCGACGCCTTCGAGTCGCACCCGGCGGTCGCCCCGCTCATCCGCGGCGGCCGCCGCATCGAGTACAGCGCCCACGTCGTCCCCGAGGGCGGCGCTCGCGCGATGCCCGACCTCGTCCACGACGGCGCGGTCGTCGTCGGCGACGCCGCCGGCCTCGTGTTGAACAGCGGCGTCCACCTCGAGGGGACGAACATGGCCGTCGAGAGCGGCTACCACGCCGGGAAGGCCATCGCGGCCGCGCTGGCGGACGGCCGGAGCGACGCCGAGGCGCTCGCCGCCTACGCACGGGACCTCGACCAGTCGTTCGTGGTCGAGAACCTCCGGCACTACGACTGGTTCCAGCGGACTATCGCGGCCGACCGGCAGTTCCTCTTCGAGGACCTGCCGCGCGCGTTGGCCAGCGCCGAGACGGAGTACTTCAAGATGGACCGCGCGTCGAAAGACGAACACACGGGCGCGGCCCGCGACCACCTCGTCGCCGCCGCGGGCGGCTGGTTCGGCGCGGCGAAACGCGCCTGGCGCTTCCGGAGGATGTTATCATGAGCACCGCACAACCCCACGTCCCAGACGTGAGCATCGAAGACCGTCTGTACACGGTCAAGTACCGCGACACCGGCGAGTCACACCTCGGCGTCGAGAACCCGGACGTCTGCGCCGACTGCACCACCAACGAGTGCACCTCGGTCTGTCCCGCGGCGGTGTGGACAGTCGACCCGGACGGCGACGGCGTGCCGTCTATCGCCTACGAGAACTGTCTGGAGTGTGGGACCTGCCGCTACGGCTGTCCGTACGACAACGTCGAGTGGAGCTACCCGAAGACCGGCGGCGGCGTCGTGTTCAAGCAGGGCTGAGGACCCACACCCTCAATTTTTAGGGGCTCGATGCCTCTCCCTCCCCAAATAAGATATAGTTGAACGACCGATATGTTCTCGGGGACGTGACTGATGTCAGATGAGTGTTTTCGATTGAACCTGGGGGAACAGACCGGTGTCGACGAAGTGGTGCTCGGCTTTCGAAAAGGAGGTCAGTACTACGAACTGTGATATTGGAACCACCGCTCCAAGCAGAGATCCGAAAAGACGTGACACAATCTACGCCCGGACGCTGTTGACCCAACTGTCAAGTTGGAAGTCATCAGCCCAATTGATGTTTGGAGACTTCTTACGGGCCTGTTCAACACGGAGGCCCATAGACGTATCTGGTGCTTCGTTGATTGGTACGACGTACGATTCTTCGAGTTCAGGGGAGTAAACTGCGAAGAGGTCTATCTGCCCATCGTACCCCTCCTTCTTCACTCGTCGGGTGAGAGTGCCCGAGCTACGAGTTTCAAACTGAACCCTCCCATTTGTCAGTCGACCAGTTTTCACTTGAACACGATGAAATTCTCCGGCTATCTCTACGACGTAATCGTACCGTTCGTTATCACCAAACGGCTCTAACACGGTGACGCCATAACGAGTGAATTCGAAGAGAATCGCGGCCTCACTAGACTGTCCCCGTTGCTTTGGGTGACTAATCTCGTCCATAGCCCCACAACGTATCAGTTCGACAAGAGCGACAGCCACGGAGTGGAAGTAGTCAACGCGATTCGCAATACGGCTTGGTGAAGCTATCGCTCGTGACGTAAGAACGGTAAAGCCGTGTCACTCCGCACGAACTTCGTCGCAGAAACGGGCAGGGAGGGACTTGAACCGAGCCCAGACGTGCTCGCTTCGCTGTGCGCGACTGGTCGGGTTCAATCTCTCGAAGCCGTTTCACTCTTCACAGTTGTTCGGAGTAGAAACGGGCTGGGAGGGACTTGAACCCCCGACCGTCTGGTGTCTTCCGAAACCACGCGACTCGCGTAGTCCCGCTAAAAGCCAGACGCTCTGCCTAACTGAGCTACCAGCCCTCAGCGAGTTCTTAAGTGGGGATACTGATAAGCGTTTATTTTCGCCGCCCCCTCCTGCTTTGTACCCCGTTCCCGTCCCCCACGATATGGACCTTCGCGACTTCGTGGACGCGCTCCTCCGGTTCGAGAGCGTCGCCCGCGCCGAGGCCCCCGCCCAGCAGTGGGTCAAGAACCGACTGCACGACTCCGAGTTCGACACCTACGAGTGGACCGCCGACCCGGCGCGGCTGGCCGGCCATCCGTCGTTCCCCGACGACCCCGACGACATCGACACCGCGAACCGCCCGAGCGTCGCCGGCGTCTTCGAGTTCGGCGACCCCGACGCGGGCCGGACGCTCGTCCTCAACGGCCACGTCGACGTGGTGCCAGCCGACAGGGAGTTGTGGTCCCACGACCCGTTTTTACCCGACTGGGACGACGACGCGGGCACCGTCAGCGCCCGCGGCGCGGCCGACATGAAGGCGGGGCTCGCGGCGTGCGTCTTCGCCGCGCTCGACCTCCGCGACGCCGTCGAGGCTGGCGACCTCGCCCTCGACGGGCGGGTCGTCGTCGAGAGCGTCGCCGGCGAGGAAGACGGCGGCATCGGGGCCGCGGCGGCCGCGATCGACAATCCCTATCCGTTCGAGCGGGACGCCGCGCTCGTCGCCGAACCGACGCGGCTCAAGCCGGTCGTCGCCACCGAGGGGTCGGTGATGAAGCGACTCCACCTGACCGGGCGGACGGCGCACGCGGCCTCGCGGTGGCGCGGGGTCGACGTTATCGAGAAGTTCGAGGCGATTCGGGAGGCGTTTTTCGACCTCGAAGCGGAGCGGACCGACGCGGTCTCCCACCCGCGTTTCGACTACCCGATTCCGTGGCCGGTCTGCGTCGGCCGCCTCGAGGCGGGGTCGTGGGCGTCGAGCGTCGCGGGGACGCTCACCGCGGAGTGGCGACTCGGCGTCGCGCCGGGCGAGACGGTCGCCGAGGTCGAAGCCGCGTTCGAGGAGCGACTGGCGCGCGTCGTCGCCGACGACGAGTGGCTCTCGGCGCACCCGCCGGCGTTCGAGCGGTTTTCGGTGCAGTTCGAGCCGGCCGAAACCGACGCCGACGAGCCGGTCGTAGAGGCGTTGCGGGCGGCGCTTCGGGCCGACGGCCGCGACGACGAGCCGGTCGGCGCGACCTACGGCGCGGACTCGCGGCACTACGTCGAGGCGGGAATTCCGACGGTGCTGTTCGGACCCGGAAACATCGACCACGCGCACTTTCCGGACGAGACCGTCGAGTGGGCGGAAGTCGAGGTGGCGCGGGACGTGATTGGCGAGACGGCGACGCGGTTCCTTCAGTCGAGGTAGTCGTCGAGGGCGTCGGCGACCACGTCGCCGGGGGGCGCGTCTTCGAGCGAGGCGCGGCGGCGGAGTTCGAGGTAGACGTCGGCCGGGAGCGTCACGTCAAGCGTGCCGATATCGACGCCGTGGTCGGCGAGCGCGTCCACGACGGGCGTGCCGTCGTTGACCTCGCTGGCGAGCCGGCGGACCTCGCGGACGGTCAGTCCGGCGTCGAGCGTCGCCCACGCGAGGTGGAGCCGGGCGTCGCCGGAGACGCGGGCGATGTGCTTGGCGGCCGTGGGGGCGATGCGGCCGCGGGCGACGT
>NZ_AOLM01000028.1 GCF_000337835.1 Haloferax sulfurifontis ATCC BAA-897
TTGTTGGGTTGAAGTGATCCGGAGCTGACCGTCGACGAGCACCGCGACCTCGTTTCAGACGAACCCTTGTTGGGTTGAAGTCGCTCGGCCGCGAGGTCCGACAGGACGCCAGCGGTGTGTTTCAGACGAACCCTTGTTGGGTTGAAGTGAGTTGCTCGCCTTCGGCGTTGAGGCCGCCCGTGTGTTTCAGACGAACCCTTGTTGGGTTGAAGTGACGTGTCGTGAACGGGAACGTTGTGACGCTCGCAGTTTCAGACGAACCCTTGTTGGGTTGAAGTTGCTCGCGCGACGGCGTCTCGAACTCGGACCCGCCAGTTTCAGACGAACCCTTGTTGGGTTGAAGTTCATGTCACTCACGCAGACCACACAGAGTGCCGACCGTTTCAGACGAACCCTTGTTGGGTTGAAGTCTGGAGCGATGCTCGCAGCGACGACCGGACGTTCTTGTTTCAGACGAACCCTTGTTGGGTTGAAGTGCGTCACCGCTGGGAGCCGTGGTGGTAGTCTGGCTGGTTTCAGACGAACCCTTGTTGGGTTGAAGTTGAGCGAGGTTGATGCCTTCGAGGACCTCGACCGCGTTTCAGACGAACCCTTGTTGGGTTGAAGTAGGATCTCCAGTTCGAGGCCGGTGGCGGTCTCGACAGTTTCAGACGAACCCTTGTTGGGTTGAAGTTGCGGCTGGCCACTGGGAAGCCGTCGAGATCGAAGGTTTCAGACGAACCCTTGTTGGGTTGAAGTGACTGACCGCGCGGCGAACGTCATCGGCACCTGCGTTGTTTCAGACGAACCCTTGTTGGGTTGAAGTATCACGGAGGACTAACATGAGCGAAGCCACCACGAGTTTCAGACGAACCCTTGTTGGGTTGAAGTCTCCCACGTCTCCGACGGTACGAACCGGTACACGTGTTTCAGACGAACCCTTGTTGGGTTGAAGTGACTACCTCGTCGCTGACCTCCTCGACGTCACGGGCGGTTTCAGACGAACCCTTGTTGGGTTGAAGTCCATTGCGACACGAGCTTTATGGGCGTGGTCATCGGCGTTTCAGACGAACCCCTTGTTGGGTTGAAGTTTTGATGCTCAACTCCGAGTCGCTTCTGTAACTCAAGTTTCAGACGAACCCTTGTTGGGTTGAAGTTGTTATCCGACCTAACGCTTCGTAACGGAGTGAGCAAGTTTCAGACGAACCCTTGTTGGGTTGAAGTGGACAACACGCTCTACGAGGTACTGGAGCGCGATAGTTTCAGACGAACCCTTGTTGGGTTGAAGTACGGTCGGGTCGCCGCGGCCGGTCTCAACCAATCCGAGTTTCAGACGAACCCTTGTTGGGTTGAAGTACGGAAGACAACACAAACGAGGAGCTCAAGATCAAGGTTTCAGACGAACCCTTGTTGGGTTGAAGTCGCCTCTGTCTTGGGACTCCCCAAGCCGGGCGGCGGCGTTTCAGACGAACCCTTGTTGGGTTGAAGTCCGTAATTCGGACGCCCGAACATCGTCCCGATGAACGGTTTCAGACGAACCCTTGTTGGGTTGAAGTAGTTGCGTGACCGTCCCACTATCAACACGCTGGAGTTTCAGACGAACCCTTGTTGGGTTGAAGTCTGGTTACTCTCGTCGTGGCGTTCGCTGCGTCCGATAGTTTCAGACGAACCCTTGTTGGGTTGAAGGCCCGGCCACCAACTCCCGAAGGAAATCAAGCACTATTTTCAGACGAACCCTTGTGGGATTGAAGCGTCAGCTGAGCTACCGTCCGCTTGAACCGAGCGCGACTCAAACAATCGGGGCGGTCGACGGTCAGCGGCGAAAAAACCGACGCGAAAGAAACAGACCCCGACGCTACGCCGCCTCGGCGTACATCGCCACCAGCTCGTCCGCGTTCGACTGCCACGAGTAGCGCTCTTCGATGGCCGCCCGGTTCGTCCGACCCATGCGGACGGCTTCCTCGGGGTCGGAGACGAGTCGCGCGAGCGCCCGCGCCAGTTCCTCGGCGTCGCCGGGCGTGACGAGAATCCCGCGGTCGTCGGTGATGACCTCGGGGATACTGCCGACGGGCGTGGTCACGATGGCGTTTCCGCCGGCCATGCCTTCGAGCATGGCGATGGGAAGCCCCTCGGCGTAGGTCGGGAGGACGAACACGGTGCCGCGGCTGAGGAGGTCGCGCTTGTCTTCCTCGGAGAGGAAGCCGAGGTACGAGACGTTGTCGTGGGCGGCGGCGACCGCCTCGGCGCGGTCGGCGTGGGGGCCGCGGCCGCCGATGCTCACTTCGAAGTCGAGCCCCGGCGTCGATTCGAGTCTCTCGACGGCGTCGAGGAACTCGCGGATTCCCTTGCGCTCGATGAGGTTCGAGACGAAGACGAGGTGGACGGGGTCGGTCGGGTACGTCGGGTCGTACTCCGCGGGTTCGACGGCGTTGGCCATGACGTGGACCTTCTCCTCGCCGGCGAGGCGGGAGACGAGGCCGCGCCAGTACTCCGAGAGGACGACCACGTCGTCGACGGCGTCGAAGACGAGCGACTGGAGTCGGCGGACGACCCGCGAGTCGGTGGCGAGGAAGTCGTCGAACGACGAGCCGTGGATGTGGAAGACGACGGGGACGCCCCAGACGTACTTCGAGAACAGGGCGAAGAACGCCGCGCGGTAGAACGAGTAGGTGTGCGACGAGTGGACGTGGACGATGTCCGGGCGTCGCTGGAAGGGAAACAGCGCGATTGCGACGAGCGACGAAAGGAGCATTCGCGCGGCGAGTTCGAGTCCCTCGCCCTTCGGCGCGGTGTAGCGCGTGTAGACGCGCACGTCCATCCGGTCTTCGAGGTAGCGGCGCTGTTCGGTGATGTATCGGTCGATGCCGCCGGTGCCTTTCGGGCCGACGATGAGGAGTGTTTGCTTGGGCTTCATGTGTTGGTTTTCGGGTCGTGGTCGGGAATCGCGGGCCGGGGAATCGCGGCTTCCGAGTCGCGGGACGCGTCGAGGCGGGCGCGCGCTCGCGCCGGTCGATACGCGAAAATTGGGCGGTTCGGCGGTTAGTTATGGGTCGATTGACCGTCTTCGGGGGAGAGGGGAGTGCCGAGCGGCATCGACTACGCCGGCACGGTGTGTCGCGTCAGCGAGTCGACCCTCTCGACGGAGCCGTAGTTCAGCGCCACCTGGACGATGACGTCGGTGAGGTTGACTTTGTCCGCGAGGAACGCGTCGCGCTTGTCGGCCCAGCGGGCCTTCGCGCCGTCGTCGGCGAGGAGTTCCTCGGCGCGGGCCATCACGTCGTCGAACGACTTGAGGTTGGAGATGAGCCCCTGCCGTTCGAGTTCGACGAAGTTGCCCATGTCGTCGTCGCCGACGAAGGAGTTCGACCGGATGGCGGGCGTCCCGAGGAGCGCCGCCTCGGTCACCATGGTCTGGGTGTCGGCGACGAGCAGGCTCGCCTCGGCGAGCACGTCGTGGACGAGCGCGGGGTGGAAGTCGAACGGCCGGGTGTCGAGGTCGCCGTCGCGGCGCTCCTCGCTCTCGTCGAGGACGAAGACGGTCGCGCGCTCGCCCAGCATCTCGATGAGTTCGCGGCGGCGCTCGGGGGTAAAGCCGCCGTGGCCCACGTCGTGGTGCGAGCCGAACGCGTTGAACCGGACGACGACGAACTGCTCGTCGGGGTCGAGGCCGAGTTCGGCCCGGATATCGACCGAGGGCTCGTACACGTCGGGGTGGAGATACGCCGTCTCTTTGAACCCGCGGAACTGGTAGTGGTTGTCCGCGAGGTCCTTCCCGAAGGTGTGGGGCGTCAGAATCGCCTTGGCGAACGGTCGGGAGACGACGTGGTCCAGCGAGGTCGGCTCGGAGTCGAGGAGAAGGACCACGGGCGTCCGCGAGACGGCCCCCGCGTGGGCCGCGTAGCCGCCCATCCCGAAGATGAGGTCGGGCTTGAACCGCCGCACGGCCCGGAAGATGTTGACGTAGTGGAACGGGAGCGACTTGAAAAGCGAGTACTTGGTCGTCCCGCAGGAGCCGTAAATCTCGTGCGGGAGGTCGTAGTATTCGAGGAGGTCTTTGGTACAGCCGTAGTCGCGGCCGAGGACGAGCACGTCGTGGCCCATCGCCTGAAGCTCTCTGACGGCGTACTTGTAGAGGTGCACGTGCGCGGGCGTGTTGGTGAAGAACAGGTATCGCATACTCTCTGGCGATTCCACGCGCCCCGCGAGAGTAGTTATACGGCGTCTACCCGACTCGTTCGGTCGAATCGACGCCCGTTCCCGGCCGCGAAAATCGCCCCGGAGCCGTTACGGTCGCCATAACAAAACCCGGACGAGCACTCGGGTTCCCTGACCGGGCGCTCGCGCGCCGTTTCGCCTACCTCCGCACCCGACGCGGACAGAACATCCGCACCCGACGCGGACAGAACATCCGCACCCGACGCGGGAGGACGTCTCACCCTCCACGACCGACCGCGACGCGCCCCACAAACCAGATGTCCCAGACGCCTATCCCCACACTCACCCCGCGACGACGGCCCGCCGACACGGACGCGACGACGCGGGGTCACTCGACCGGAGCGACGAGCCACCGACACGCGACGGCGGCTCGACCGACCGCAACGATGGCTCGACTGACCGCAACGACGAGCCGACCGACCGGGAGCGACCGCTGATGTTCCCGTGGGAACACGCCGCCGTCGGCTACATCCTCGTCTCGCTGTGGGCGCGGGTGACCGGCCGGAAACTCGATGGCTGGGCCGCGCTGGCGGTGCTCGTCGGAACGCAGTTCCCCGACCTCGTCGACAAGCCGCTGGCGTGGTCGTTCGGCGTCCTCCCGAGCGGTATCTCGATGGCGCACTCGATTCTCGTCTCGGTTCCGTTCTCGATAGTCGTCGTGGCCGTCGCGCGGCGCTACGGGGCGACGACGGTCGGGGTCGCGTTCGCCCTCGGCTACCTCTCGCACATCCCCGCGGACCTGCTGTACAACGGCTTTTTCTTCGGGAACTACGACGTGATTCGGGCGTTCCTCTGGCCGCTGTCCCACGGGAGCGAGTCGTCGATGGGCGGCTTCTTCGCCCAGACGTGGTTCTACCTGCGGCGCTTCGTCGTGTTCCTCCGCCGGCCCGAGGCGTGGATTCTGGTCGCGTTCGAACTCGCGTTGCTCGGGAGCGCCGTCTGGCTCTGGCTCGGCGACGGCGCGCCCGGCGTGGGGCTTCTCAAGCGGTCCGTGACCGGAATCCGCCGCGGCGTTACGAAGTGACTGCGACCGGAATCCGGGCGGCAATCACTCCATAACAAAGCCCTCACCGAGACTGAATTTCGCTAAGGCAGGCAGACTCCCCGCCGACATGATATGAGATTCCAAATTTTCCAGTCGACCCGGCCGACCGCCGAGTCGACACGGACGGCCGACGGAGCGCGACCGACGCGAGGTGGAAGCAGATGAGCGCCGAGGTGGGCGTCGAGTCCCACGTCGACGACGGCGTCACCATCGGCTACGGCGACGGCGACGACCCGGTCATCGGCGACCGGGCGCGAATCCGCGCCGGCACCATCGTCTACGACGACGTGACCATCGGCGACGACTTCGTCACCGGCCACAACGTCCTCGTCCGCGAGCACACGACCATCGGCGACCAGGTGCTCCTCGGGACCGAGACGGTCGTCGACGGCACCACGACCATCGGGTCGCGCGTGAGCATCCAGACGAACGTCTACATCCCCACCAACACCCGCATCGGCGACGACGTGTTCGTCGGGCCGGGCGTGGTGATGACGAACGACCCCTATCCGGTCCGCACCGACGCGGAACTGGTCGGGCCGATAATCGAGAACCACGCCTCAATCGGCGCGAACGCGACGCTCCTCCCCGGCGTGACCGTCGGCGAGGGCGCGTTCGTCGCCGCGGGCGCGCTCGTCGTGAACGACGTGCCGCCGCGGACCCTCGCCGTGGGCGTCCCCGCCGTCCACCGCGACCTTCCGGAACAACTGCGGGGAGAAAACAGGATACGACGATGAGTTCAGACCACATCCCCATCGCCGCGCCCCAGCTCGGCGCGGCCGAACGGGACCGAGTTGCCGCCGTCCTCGAAAGCGGCATGATAGCCGACGGCCCCGAGGTTCGGGGCTTCGAACGGGAGTTCGCCGACTACTGCGGGGCCGACCACGGCGTCGCCACCTCGAACGGGACGACGGCACTCCACGCCGCGCTCCACGCGCTCGGCGTCGGCCCCGGCGACCGCGTCCTGACGACGCCCTTCACGTTCATCGCGACGGCCAACGCCGTCGCCTTCGCGGGCGCGGAGGTGGACTTCGTCGACATCGACCCGCGGACGTACAACATCGACCCCGACGCGCTCGAAGCGCGACTCAGAGCCGGCGAACGGGTGGACGCGGTCATCGCGGTCCATCTCTACGGCCTCCCGGCGGACATGACCCGACTCGCGGAACTCGCCGAGGAGTACGACTTCCTGCTCGTCGAGGACGCCGCGCAGGCCCACGGCGCGGACGTCGAGGGGCGGCGCGTCGGCTCCCTCGGCGACGCCGCGTGCTTCTCGTTCTACCCGACGAAGAACATGACCACGAGCGAGGGCGGCATGATTACGACCACCCGCGCGGACGTCGCCGAGCGCGCCGCCCGGTTCGTGGACCACGGCCGCGTCTCCGGCTACGAGCACGCCGAGGTCGGCCACAACTTCCGCATGACGAGCATCGCCGCGGCCATCGGCCGGGTCCAGCTCGAACGCCTCCCCGAGTTCACTCGCGCGAGACAGGCCAACGCCGCCGCGCTCACCGAGTACCTCGAAGACTCGCCGGTCACGACGCCCTACACGCCGCCGGACCGAACTCACGTCTTCCACCAGTACACCGTCGCATGCGACGGTATCGAGCGCGACGCCCTCAAGTCGTATCTCGACGCGAAGGGCATCGCCACGGGCGTCTACTACCCGAAGCCCGTCCACGAGCAACCCGCGTACGAACACCTCGCGGTGTCGGCCCCCGTCGCTGAGGAAGCCGCGGAACGGGTGCTGTCGCTCCCGGTCCATCCCGGACTCAGCGAGGCCGACGTGGAGCGCGTCGGGACTGCGGTCGCCAACTACGCGGAGGTGGCGAGGTGAGCCGAGAACCCGCCGGACTCCGCACCGACGGCGGCCGCGAGCGCCCGGTCCGCGCAGGCGTCATCGGCGTCGGGTCGATGGGGACCAACCACGCGCGAGTGTACGCGGAGCTTCGCGGCGTCGAACTGGTCGGCGTCGCCGACGCGGACGTAGACCGCGCCGCAGAGGTCGCCGCCGACTTCGGCACCGACGCGTACGGCATCGAGGACCTGCTCGACCGCGTGGACGTGGTGACGGTCGCGGTGCCGACGCCCTACCACGCGTCGGTCGCCCGGCAGTGCATCGACGCCGGCGTCCACGCGCTCGTCGAGAAGCCCTTCGTCGACGACCTCGACGCGGGCGCGGAGTTGGCCGCGCTCGCCGCAGAGCGCGGCGTCGTGCTCCAAGTGGGCCACATCGAGCGGTTCAACCCGGCCGTCCGCGCCCTGCCCGACCTCCTCGACGGCGTCGACCCCATCGCCATCACCGCGAACCGGCTCGGCCCGCCGCTGAACCGCGAGATGGGCGACGGCGTCGTCATGGACCTCATGATTCACGACATCGACGTGGTGCTGTCGCTGGTGGGCGCGGAGGTCGACCGCGTGGCCGCGACCGCCACGCCCGACGAGCAGTACGCGACGGCGCAGTTGACCTTCGAGAACGGCGTCATCGCCTCGCTCACGGCGAGTCGGCTCACCCAGCAGAAGACGCGGACGCTCGATATCACCGCGCGCGACCGACTCATCCGGGTCGACTACCTGAACCAGTCTGTCCAGATTTTCCGCCAGTCGCGGCCGGACTACCTCCGGGACAACGGGGGCGTCCGCTACCGCCACGAGGTGGTCATGGAACAGCCGATGATTTCCACCGGCGAGCCGCTGAAGCGCGAGCTACAGGCGTTCGTCGACGCCGCCACCGACGGCGGCCCGGTCCTCGTCTCGCCGGCCGACGGCCTGCGCGCCATCGACCTCGCCCGGCGCATCGAGGCCGACGCCGAATCGACGGTTCGGAGCGTCGAGACCGCTGAGAACGCGGAGGCTGCGGAGACCGCGGAGACCACGGACTCCTCGGAGGGCCGGCAATGAGCCGCGAGCGACCCGGGCTGTACGGCTCCGACCGCTCGCCCGACGAACAGACGCGGGCCCTGCGCGCCGGCGAGGTCCCCGTCGCGGTGTACGGCCTCGGCAAGATGGGCCTCCCGCTGGCGGCCGTCTACGCCCGCGCGACGGGCAACGTCACCGGCGTCGACATCAGCGAGGACGTGGTCCGCGGCGTCAACGACGGCGAGTGCCACGTGGCGAAGGAACCGGGACTGCCCGAACTAGTCGCCGAGCAAGCCGAACGCGGCGCGCTCCGGGCGACCACCGACGGCGTCGCCGCGGCCGAATCCGCGGCGATTCACGTCATCATCGTCCCGACCCCGCTGACCGACGACCGCGAGCCCGACCTCGCGGCGTTCGAGGCCGTCCTCGACAGCATCGCGCAGGGACTCGCTCCCGGCGACCTCGTCGTCGTCGAGTGCACCGTCCCGCCGGGGACGAGCAAAGACCTCGTGGTCCCGTACCTCGCGGACCGAAGCGGCCTCTCGGCCGGCGAGTTCGGCGTGGCGTTCTGCCCCGAACGGACCTCGTCGGGCCGGGCGCTCCGCGACATCACCGAGTCGCACCCGAAAATCGTCGGCGGCGTCGACGCCGAGAGCACCCGCGTCGCGGCGCTCGTCTACGGCGAGCTAACCTCGAACGAGGTGATTCCCGTGCGCGACGCGACGACCGCGGAGGCCGTGAAGCTGTTCGAGGGCGTCTACCGCGACGTGAACATCGCGCTCGCCAACGAACTCGCGCGGCTCCGCGACGACCTCGGCATCGACGTGGCCGAGGCCATCGACGCGGCCAACACCCAGCCGTACTGCGACATCCACGCGCCCGGCCCGGGCGTCGGCGGCCACTGCATCCCGTGGTACCCGTACTTCATCACGAGCCGAGTCGAGGCCGAGACGCCCCTGCTCCTGACCGCCCGCGAGGTCAACGACAGCATGCCGGCGTTCACCGCCGACAAGCTCCGCGACGAGTTGGCCGCGGCGGGCCGAGAGATTCGGGGCGCGACCGTCGCCGTCCTCGGCGTCACCTACCGCCCCGGCGTCGCCGAGACGCGCGCGACGCCCGCCGCGGGCGTCATCGACCGGCTGAACGAACTCGGCGCGACCGTCCTCGCGGTCGACCCGATGCTCTCCGACGAGGTGGTCGCCTCGTTCGGTGCGACCCCCGTCTCGCTCGCCGACCTGCCGGCCCGCGCTATCGACGCGGCCGTGGTCGTCACGCCGCACGAGGAGTTCGACGACATCGACTGGGCCGCCTTCGACGACCTCGTCGTCGTCGACGGCCGCGGCACCCTCGGCGACATCGGCCACCGCGTGTACGAAATCGGCGGCGGACCGCGGGGCGAGTCGTCGGCCGACGCCGACGCCGGCCCCGAGGTGGCGGCCGACGCGCCGCACGGAGGGCCGAACCGATGAGCCGCCTCAAGGTGCTCTCGGTCGTCGGCGCGCGCCCGCAGTTCATCAAGGCGTTCCCCGTCTCCGACGCGCTCAGACGCGACCACGACGAGGTGCTCGTCCACACCGGCCAGCACTACGACGAGTCGATGTCGGGCGTGTTCTTCGACGAACTCGACATCCCGGAACCGGACTACAACCTCGGCGTCGGCTCGGGCGGCCACGCCGCCCAGACCGCCGAGATGATGACCCGGCTGGACGCCGTCGTCGCCGACGAGGCCCCCGACGTGGTGCTCGTCTACGGCGACACCAACTCCACGCTCGCGGCGGCGCTCGTGGCCGCGAAGCGCGACCCCGCGCTGGCGCACGTCGAGGCCGGCCTGCGGAGCCACAACTGGGAGATGCCCGAAGAGGTCAACCGCGTGCTCACCGACCACTGCTCGGACCTGCTTTTCGCGCCCTCCGAGTCTGCCGCCGAGACGCTGGCGGCCGAGGGCATCCGCGACGGCGTCTCCGTGACCGGCGACGTGCAGTACGACGCCGTCCTCCGGGTCCGCGAGGCCGCCCGCGAGCGGTCGACGATACTCGACGGACTCGACCTCCGAGACGGCGAGTACGTCCTCGCGACGGTCCACCGCGCCGCCAACACCGACGACCGCGGCCGCCTCGAAGGCATCGTGGAGGGGCTGGCGTCGTCGGAGCTTCCGGTCGTCTTCCCGGTCCACCCGCGGACCGAGGGGGCGCTCGAAGCAAGCGGCCTCTGGTCGCGGCTCGCCGACGCCGAGAACGTCGTCCTCGTGGAGCCGGTCGGCTACCTCGATTTCGTCCGCCTGCTCGACGGCGCGGAGCGCGTCGCCACCGACTCCGGCGGCGTCCAGAAGGAGGCGTTCTACCTCGACACCCGGTGTCTCACGCTCCGCGACGAGACCGAGTGGACCGAGACCGTCGACGCCGGCTGGAACACCCTCGTCGGCGCGGACGCGACCGCGATTCGAGCGGCGCTGGCCGACGACGACCCGCTCCCGGAGAAGCCCTCGCTGTACGGCGACGGGAGCGCCGCCGAGCGAATCGTCGCCGCGCTCTCGGAGTACGAGCATGCGTGAGAGGAAGGAAGATGCGGATGCGCGAGATGACTTCCGTGTGACCGCCGGAGAGCCGAGCGAGTCCGGCGAACCCGGCCCCGGCTTCGCGGTCTGTCTGACCCACGACGTGGACCGCCCGTACAAGACGTATCAGGGGCTGTACTACGCGGCGAAGTCGAATCCGGGCTACCACCTCCGGACGCTCCTCCGGCGGGAGAACCCCTACTGGCAGTTCGAGGACATCATGGCGCTGGAACGCGACCTCGGCGTGCGCTCGTCGTTCTACTTCCTCAACGAGCCGAGCCTCCTCGAAACGGGGTCGCTGTCGGACTGGCTCGAACCGAAGAACTGGGTCGAACACCTCGGACGGTACGACCTCGATTCGGCGTCGATAGCCGACGCCGTCCGCGACCTCGACGGGGGCGGCTGGGAGGTCGGCATCCACGGCTCGTTCCGGTCGTGCGACGACTTCGACCGCCTCCGGACCGAAAAGCGCGAACTCGAAGCGGTGCTCGGCCACGAGGTCGTCGGCGGCCGCCAGCACCACCTCAAACTCGGGCCGAACACGTGGCGCTACCACCGCGAACTCGGCTTAAAATACGACGCCAGTCCCGGGTCGAGTTCGGAAAACGGCTTCCAGCACGGCTACCGGCCGTTCAGACCCTTCGGCGACGACTTCGTCGTCTTCCCGCTGACGCTGATGGAAGTGTCGCTTCCCGACCCCGGGTCGGCGTTCGACGAGGCGTGGGCCGAATGCGAGCGCCTCCTGGACGAGGCCGAGGCGAACGACGCCGTGATGACGGTGCTGTGGCACCCGCGGTACTTCAACGAAGACGAGTTCCCCGGCTATCGCCGGCTCTACCGCCGCATCGTCGAGCGGGCGCTCGACCGCGGCGCGTGGGTCGGCCCCGTCGCCGACTACTACCGGACGTTCCTGGCCGAGCGCGATTCCGGTGAGGAATCGAGCGAGACGGAGACCGAAAGCGCGACCGCCGGCGGCGCGGGTCGCTCGCCGTCGCCGTAGAATCCGGCGTCGTCGGTCGGTATCGGCCCCATAACAAAGCCGCCAGCGGGCTTCCTCTCGGACAGCCAATACCCCTCAGAGAGGCTATTCTGTATCATGAATCCATCACCGAAGCAGTATCACCGCGACGGCGACGCCGACACGGAGCGACTCCAACGGTACGTCGACGTGCTCGACGACGTGCTCGACTACGCCCGCGAACGCGACTACAAGGGCTGGGACTACGGCGACGGCATGAGTAGCAGACTCTTGCTTTCGGTCCCCATCGACAACCGCTGGTTCAACCTCGCGGTCCAGGAGTTCATCAAGCGCTCGCCCGTCAACGTCCGCCCGCTGTTCCTCGTCGAACAGCGCCGGAACTTCAAGGGCATCACGCTGTTCGCCATGGCGAACCGGACCCGCGCCCAGTTGGCCGAGTGGTTCGACGGCGACCGCCCGGCGGAGACGTACCGCGACGACGCGGCGGCGCTGACGGAGTGGCTCGTCGAGAACCAGGCGAAGGGCTACAGCGGCTTCGCCGGCAGTCACCGCCACGTCATCCAGCACATCTCCGGTCGCAACGGCCCGCGGTCGGGGATTCCCCACTCGCCGAACATCGTCTCGACGTCCTACGGCGTCAAGGCGCTCCTCGCCGGCCGGGAGTTCGACCCGGACTACCCGGACATCGCCAAGACCGCCGTGGACGTGATGCTCGAGGACCTCAACTACCGGCCGAAGGACGACGGCGCGGTCATGGACTACTACCTCTCGCACCCGAAGGACAGCTACACGCTCAACGCGCTGGCCATCGGGGCGCGGCTGTTCGTCGAGCTGTACGACCACTTCGGCGACGAGGAACTGCTCGAACGCGCCGAGAAGGTGTACGACTTCGTCGCGTCGAAGCAGACCGACCGCGGCGGCTGGTACTACCGCGAGCCCGCGAGCGCCTCGCACCTCTCGATGGACAACCACCACAACGGCTTCATCGTCGAGTGCTTCCAACGCTACGAGCAGGTCGTCGGCAGTGGCCGGTACGACGAGACGCTCGAACGCGGCCTCGACTTCTACGCCCGCGAGCTGTTCGACGAGGACGGCGCGCCGAACTTCGACGAGGAAAACCCCTACCCGCGTGACATCCACGCGACGGCGCAGGGCATCCTCGTGTTCACCTACGCGGGGCAGTACGACCGCGCCGAGCGCGCCATCGACTGGGCGCTGGCGAACATGTACGTCCCGTCGGAGGGTCGGTTCTACTTCCGCAAACACCGCTTTTACACCAAGCGCATGACGCTCATGCGGTGGTGTCAGGCGTGGATGGCCTACGCCATCGCCGAGTACGTCGCCACCAGAATCGCCGGGGAACCGACCCACGGCTACGGCATCGACGCCGACGGTATCGAGCGCCTACGGGCGGCGGCAGAGACTCCCTGAACGGCGGGCAGGCCGGCGCGAACGCCGGCTAGTCGCTTCATAACAAATCCCCGTCCTCCCGTCACAGTAGTTCGAGAATGTCTTTTCGAATGATACACGCCGACGCGGCCCGACCGGACCGCGGGTCGATTTACGGGGCCGCCGCGTCGGCCGGGGAATCAGCTGATTTCGGGCTGTTCGAGCGGTTTGAACGGGGAATCGGAAGCAGTCGAGTCGAGCGAGACGGTCGGGCCAGCCCCGCACCGTGTTGTCGAGGGTCACGGACGCAGTACGAACACCTGACGGCCCCCAGCCCATGACCATCGAAATCGCCGAGTTCGACCACCGCGACCGCGACGAGTGGGACACGTACGTCGAGCGGTCGAGTCAGGCCAGCCTCTTTCACCAGTACGAGGCGCTTCGGCTCCAGGCGAAGTACTCGAACTCGAAGCTCCACCTGCTGGTCGGCTACAAGACCGAAGAGCCGGTCGGCCTGTTCCCCGTCTTCGAGATTCGAAAGGGGCTGGTCAAGACGGCGTTCTCGCCGCCGCCGCACATCGGCGTCCCCTATCTCGGACCGGTGATGCTCGACGCCGGCAACATCAAGAGCCGCAAGTTCGAGCGCCGCCGCAACCAGTTCATCGACGGCTGTACCGAGTGGATAGGCGAACACATCGGTCCCAACTACACGCACGTCCGCGTGGGCGACTACTACACCGACATGCGGACGTTCCTCTGGGGCGGCTGTGACGTGTCGCCGAAGTACACCTACAACGTCGACCTGACCCGCGGCGAGGAGGACCTCCTCATGTCGTTCAGCCGGAGCGCCCGGCGGAACATCCGCGACGGGCGAAAGCTCGTCTCGGGAATCGAGGAGGGCGACCGCGACGACATCTGTTCGATTCTCACGCTGGTCGAAAACCGCTACGAGGAACAGGACATGTCGTTCGACGTGCCGCCGCAGTTCGTCATGGACCTGTACGACTCGCTCCCGGCGGGGCAGGTCCGCCCCTACGTCTTCCGGTACGACGGAACGTTCGTGAGCGGGATTCTCGTCCTCCAGTACGGGGACACGCTCTACCGCTGGCTCGGCGGCGTCCGCCCCCAGCGGGACTTCGGCATCGACGTCAACGACCTGCTGGACTGGCGCATCATGCGCGACGGGATGGACGCCGGGATGCGCCGCTACGACCTCGTCGGCGCGAACAACCGCCGGCTCAACCGCTACAAGAGCAAGTACAACCCCGAACTCGTCACGTTCTACCAAATCGAACACGGCGCGCTCCCGGTCAGAACCATCGCGCACCTGTACAAGAGCCGACTCGGCCCCGGCATCGAGATGCTGTCCCGGGGAAACGGGACGAGCTTCCCGTCGCGGCTCGTCTCGGGGTTCCTCCACCGATGACGACCCGCCCGCCGCGCCGACCGACGCACCGACCGATGCACCGACCGACGACCACCCAACCACACGACCACGACACATGTCACAACTCCGTATCGAACCCCTGAGCCTCGACGAGTGGGGAGCCGCGCTCCCCCCGTCGGGAACCGAAGTCTTCCACACCCCCGCAGTGCTCGCCGCAATCGACGAGCACTTCGACGGCGAAATGCACCTATTCGGCGTCTTCAAGGGCCAAGAGCCTGTCGCGCTGTTCCCGACGTTCGTCCGCCGGAACCCCCTCGGACGGGTCGTCGTCTCCCCGCCGCCGTCGATGGCGATTCCATACATCGGCCCGGTGATGATGCCGAACAGCCCGAAACAGAGCGCCTACGAGTCGGTGAACCGCGAGTTCGCCGACCTCGTGGTCGAGGAACTCGGCATCCGCTCGAACCGGACGTTCGTCCGCCTGCTCTGCTCGCCGGCGTATCTCGACCCCCGCCCGTTCGAGTGGACCGGCTTCGCGGTCAAGCCCTCCTTTACCTACCGGCTCGACCTCGACGGGCGCTCGCTCGACGAGATACAGGCCCAGTTCAGTAGCAGTCTCCGCCGCGAGATTCGGCAGGCCAGCGACCTCGACATCACCATCGCGGACGAGGGGCTCGACGGCGCTCGCGTCGTCTACGACGACGTGGTCTCGCGGTACGACGAGCAGGACGAACCGTTCGGGATGCCGTGGGAGTTCGTCGAGTCGCTGGTCGAGAACCTCGGCGACCGGTGTCGGGTGTACGTCGCCCGCGACCCCGACGGCGAGTACCTCAGCGGGATGATCGTCCCCTTCTCCGCCGAGGTGGGCTACTTCTGGCTCGGCGGCGCGCGCGGGGAGTACGACGGCGTCAGCATCAACAGCCTGCTCCACTGGACCATCATCGAAGACATCGTCGAAGACGAGGCGCTCGCGTCTGTCACGAAGTACGACCTCGTCGGCGCGAACACGGAGCGGCTCTGCAACTACAAATCGAAGTTCGGCGGCGAGCTCGTCCCGTACTACGTCGTCGAGTCGACCGGCGTCGGGATGAACCTCGCCAAGCGGACCTACCAGCTCCTGAGCAAGGGGTCCGAGCGAATCGCCACGAAGTGAGTCGTCCGGGTCGGCTCATCGGCCGCGAGACGACCGCAGTCACGCCATCTGCTGTGTTTGGATGACGTGCCAGATGTTCTCGGCGTCGTCGGTGATGCCGTACACCCGCCCTTTTCGGCGCTGTTCCGGGACGAGGAGTTCCACGAGCGAGCGGTCTCTGAGTTCCTGGAGCGCCCGCGAGACGTGGGCGACCGCGCTCTCCGAATCGGTGGCGATCTGCGTCGGCGTCGCCGGGCCCTCGGAGAGCCGCTCAAGCACGGAGACGCGGTAGCGAGAGCTGATGACGAAGCCCACGTCGTCCCACGGCACGTCGTCGCCCCCGTCGACGGAGCTCACGCAACGCCCACCTCGCTCGCGGAGACGGGTCGGAGCGCAATCGAGTCGGAGCGTTCTCTCGGGGCCGTTCGGCGGCGAGCGGAGACGGCGGCCCGGTGGCGGCGGTCCGTATCGCCCGCGGCGGTCGCGGCGGTCGCGGCGGTCGCGGCGGTCGGCGACGGGAGGACCACCGACGGTGGCGGAGACGTATCTTCCGAAAACAGGCGCATTAACGGGAGATTAACCGCGATGTCGGCGGGTGCCCGGCGTGCCGGCCGCATCGGTTCGGTGCGCATTCGTTCGTTAGTACGAACTTAATTACATAAAGTCGTCGTTTGAATTATATTCACGCGTTCGTGAGAGTCTCGGATGTTTGAACGTCTCGTTGACAGGAGTTTGGTCGATACCGACTCGCGAGAACGACGACGAGGCTCATATCCGTCTCACTCGTATCGGCCGGTATGGAACGGAATCGAACGCTCGGACGACTCGGCATCGCGGTTGCCGGCGGCGCACTCGCCGTCGGCGTTCTCCTCGCCGCAGTCCGGGTCCTGACCGACGACACGGCCGCCCGACTGCTGGATACGCTCCGGCGGGAGCGCGCCGAATCGGCCTCGGACGTCGCCGGGACGGGGGCTGACACACCGGATACCACCGACCTTCCCGCCCCAGTCCGGCGGTATCTCGAACGCGTGCTTCCCGACAAACCTCCGCTCGTTCGGTCGGTTCGGCTCCGTCAGACGGGCGAGTTCAGACTCGGCGACGCGGACTCGCCGTGGAAGCCGATGACGGCGACCCAGCACTACACGGTCGACCCGCCGGGGTTCGTCTGGGACGCCCGAATCGACCTCGTGCCGTTCCTGTCGGTTCGAGTCGCCGACGCGTTCGTCGGTGGCGCGGGGACGCTCGAAGCGACGCTCTTCTCGGTGGTCACCGTCGCGGACGCCCCGCGGTCGCCCGAGTTGGACGAGGGCGAACTCTCCCGATACCTCGCCGAGATGGTCTGGTTTCCGACCGCGTTTCTCCCCGGCCACGGCGTCAGCTGGGAGCCGAGAGACGACCGTTCGGCCCGCGCGACGCTCTCCCACGGCGGGTCGACCGCGACCGTCGTGTTCCACTTCGACGAGATCGACGAGATAGCGCGGGTCACCGCGGACCGGTGGCGCGAGACGGGGCACGGCGAGTACGAGCGGCGTCCGTGGACGGGACGGTTCCGCGACTACCGCGAAGTGAACGGGATTCGGGTCCCCGCGGCGGCCGAAGTGGCGTGGACCCTCCCGACGGGCGACCTGCCGTACTGGCGGGCGACCATCGACGACGTGGAGTACGACCCGTTTGCGACGGCGGGACGGGAGTCGGCGACGCCGTCGGCTCAGAATCCGGAATAGCTACGGCGACCGGCGGAAATTCACGACCCGATGACCGACTCCCCGTCTCCGCTTCGAATCCTCCTCACCAACGACGACGGCATCGACGCGCCCGGCATCGCCGCCATGCGCGAGGAACTCAGCGCCGTCGGCGACGTGACCGTCGTCGCGCCCGCCGAGAACCAAAGCGGGGTCGGCCGCGCCAGAAACGAACGCGCGGTCCGCCGCGACCACCCGTGGGGGTACGCCCTCGAAGGCACCCCCGCGGACTGCGTCGCCTACGGCCTTCGCGGCCTCGACGCGGACTTCGATATCGTCGTCTCCGGTATCAACGACGGCCCGAACGCGGGCAACTACGTCGTCGGCCGGTCGGGCACCGTCGGCGCGGGCGTCGAGGCCGCGTTCCTCGGGACGCCGGCCATCGCCGTCTCCAGCTACCACGCGCGGGACTTCTTCTGCCACCCGCCCGAGGAGTACGACTTCTCCCGCCCGGCGCGAGTCGCCCGCGCCCTGACCGAGCGCGTCTTCGGCACCGACGTGTTCGACGAGGTCGACCTCCTGAACGTCAACGCCCCGGCAGACGTGCCGAGCCCCCGGATGCGCGTGACCCGACCCTTCGCGGACTACGACCAGCAGGTCGACCACCACGCCGACGCCGCCGCGCTCCCGGACGGCGACCGCGAACACGACCTCGACGACGGCGAAGTCTACGTCCGACTGCAGGACATCTCGTGGCCGGACGCCGTCGGCTTCGAGAACCCGTTCCCGCTCGACGACGAACACCGCGACCGCTATCCGGTCGGGAGCGACCGCCGCGCGATGGTCGACGGCGAGGTGAGTGTCTCGCCCCTCGCGGTCCACCACGGCCACGCGACGGACCCGCGGCTGGCGAGCATCGTCGAGAGCCTCTCCGAGCAGGTGGAGTAGCGCGGAGTCAGGCAGAAGAGACTGCGTTACGACCGCGCCAACTGTCCGGTCTGCGAGAGGTACGCGGCGAGGTCCGACGTGGCTATCATCCCGATGACGCCTTCCTCCTCGTCGACGACGGGCATGTGGTGAAAGCCGTGTTCGGTCATCGACTCCGCGACGGAGAGAATGGAGTCCTGTGCGCCCGCGGTAATCACGTCGGTGGTCATGTACCGCTCGACGGTCGTCTGCGCTTTCGGCTGGCTCTTGGCGACGATGTCGACGAAGTCGGTCGTCGTCAGGATGCCTTCGAGCCGGTTGTCCTCGTCGACGACGATGACCGAACTGATGTTGTTGTCGAGAATCAACTGCGCCGCGTCTTCGACGAGCGTGTCTGGGGTGACCGTGTGGAGGTTCGTGGACATGAGCCTCGCGACGAATACGTCTTCCATGGTAATTGCTGACAGACAGAGCGGATAAATGTTGGCTTCGCGTACAGTTTGGTCGGGAAAACTCGCGTACGTGTCCGGGACTCGCTCGTCAACCACCGCTGGGTTCGCGGTCGTCGGCGAGGGCGGGCCCCGGCCGCGACTGCCCCCGCCGCGGGGCTTAATTCCTCGGCGGCGTAACCGGGGCTATGGGAAGCACACAGACTGCGACGTTCGGCGGCGGCTGTTTCTGGTGCGTCGAGGCCGCGTTCAAGGAACTCGACGGCATCAGCGAGGTCACGTCGGGCTACGCCGGCGGCGAGACGGAGAACCCGAGCTACGAACAGGTCTGTTCGGGGAACACCGGCCACGCCGAAGTCGTGCAGGTCGAGTACGACCGCGCAGTCGTCGGCTACGACGAACTGCTCGACGTGTTTTTCGCGGTCCACGACCCGACGCAACTCAACCGACAGGGGCCGGACGTGGGGACGCAGTACCGCTCTATCGTCCTGTTCCACGACGACGAACAGGAGCGGCAGGCGTCGGCCTACATCGAGGCGCTCGACGAGGAGTACGACGACGACGTCGTCACGGAGTTGGTCCCGCTGGGGACGTTCTACGAGGCCGAAGAGTACCACCAGGACTACTTCGAGAAGAACCCCAACGACGCGTACTGCCAGTTCCACGCGAGCCCGAAAGTCGAGAAGGTCCGCGAGAAGTTCGCCGACAAACTCGCCAACTGAGTCGGACGCGACCGCCGAGAGGTACACCACTATGTCCGCAGTATCCTCGGTCGAGCGACACTGAATACCCATTTTCTTCGGTGCCGGGCGAATCGGATACCGGCCGGCGACGACGTCCGAACAGTGGAAACCGGACGGACTGTGAGGGCGGCGCGGACAGTCAACGCAGTCTCGACAGTCAGAGCAGTTCAGACGGCGCGAACAGCGGAGGCAGTCGAAACCGCCCACGCGGCGTGCACCGCTCGCGAGGTTCGCACGGTTCCCGAGTTTTAGAATCCACAGACATTCTGCAAATTGTAGAAATTGTGGAATCTATAGACGGTCTGTACCGCGAGAGATTCGTGCACTGCGAGAACATCAAAGAGTTCTGACGATGTTCGAGAATCGGACACGTCGAACGAAGCGGAGACTGTTCAGGTCGGAACGGAGACGAGTCACTGGGCGTGAATAGGCGGTTTTACAATTTTTAGAAATTTTGAAAATTATAGAATGTATAGAATGTAGAAGCAGTCCTAACGGTTCAAAAGTCGTGGATAAAATTATGTGGCACGCCGCGGAAGGTCAGTTCGAGCCCTCAAATGTCCGCACAGCTCGCAATTCAAACGGAGTTTGCACCGCTCAGACAGCAGACACAGCGTACACTGTGTACAATTTGTGGAAATCGCTCCTCGACGGGGGGCCGATAAGTGTCGCGAGCCGTGAGCGTCTCCCTCCAGAAGGGAGGGGTTGGAAAGACGACGATTGCCATCAACCTCGCGGACGCGCTCGCCGCGCGGGGCAACGACGTGCTGTTGGTCGACCTCGACCAGCAGGGGAACGCGACCGAGGGCGTCGGACTGAAAGACGCCTACGAGTCGTCGGAGCCGAACATCGGCGACGTGCTGACCGACGACGACCCCATCGACGTACACGAGGTGATACGCGACCGCGAGAGCTTCGACGTGCTTCCCTCGCACGTCGACCTCGACGACATCGAAGACCGCGTTCGGAACTCGACGTTCGGCGTGCTCTGGGTCCGCCGCCGAATCGTCGACCCGCTTCTCGGCGACGACTACGACTACATCGTCATCGACTCGCCACCGAGCCTCGGCCCGCTGTCCGACGCGGCGCTCATCGGGACCGGGAACGTCGTCGTCCCGCTCCTCATGAGCGAACCGAGCGTGAGCGGCTTCGAGCGGATGTTCGAACAGCAGATCGGGCCGATTCGCCGCGAGGTCGACCTCGACATCCTCGCCATCGTCCCGAACGACCTCACGGGGAACAACGAGGAAAAACGCATCATCCGCGACCTCGAAGACTCCCCCTTCGAGCGGTTCATCCCGCCGTTCGCCCACTCGGACCTGTTCGACGACCCCGACTCGAAGGGACCGGGAATCAGACACCGAATCGCGTTCAGTCGCGCCTGGCGCGACGGGAAGACGCTCCGGGAGTACGACCCGTCGAACGACATGTTGGACCGACTCGACCAGCTCGCGGAAATCGTCGAGCGCGGAGGGACGAACGATGCCTAAGGAGAACCGATTCGCCGGCCTCGGCGAGGCGATGGAATCTGAGTCAGAGTCCGACGACGAGGAGATTCCGGACGAAACCGCGTCCGACGCGCCCGAGACGTCAGATGCCGAACCGGTGGTCGAGTCTGAGACCGCGGACGAATCCGAGTCGGAAGGCGCGAGCGAGGAATCGGATGGCGGCGACGAGAAGCAGGGTGACGGCGAAAGTGACGAAGGCGAAGAGCCAGACGAAAGCGACGAACTAGGCGAAAGCGAGAAACTCGACGAGGCCAAGGAAGCGGCCGAGTCGGACACGGGAGAAGAGAGCGCAGTCGCCGACGAGACGAAACAAGCGACGAAAGCGGAGGGCGGCCCGGCGTTCGAGTTCGAGGCGACGACCGCAAAGAGCATCTACGTCCGAACCGCGACGCTCGACCGACTGGACGACGCCGAGTTCGAAGTCGAGTCGCTCCTCCGCCGGGAACACGACGTGCGCGACCTGACCGGCCGCGAGTTCCACGACGCACTCGTCCGCGTCGCCGCCGAGTACCCCGAGGAAATCGCCGACGCCGTCCTCGAAACCCGCGACGAGTGACGCGCGGCGGCCCAGCGAGCGAGACGGGTAAACGGGGAACGGTTCGGGGCAACGATTCCGCGCGCGAAGAGCGCGAGGAAGGAAAGCCGAGTAGCTGTTCGAACACCCGAAGAACAGCGGACAACGTGGTGTTCCAGACGGGAGGCTCCGACCGAGTATCGGGACAGTCGGTGACGAGTGAGTTCGGAGCTGAGACGAACGACAGTCGAACACCGTCGCGTCCGCTGTTGTCGCAAACGCGATTTCACGGGCAGATTACGCGCGTCGAAAGGCGCGACGCCGAACACCAGCATGTCCGCTGTTATCCCGATAGAAGCCACGAATAGAGGCGCTATCGCTGAGATAGGACGTCGTGGACGGATTGGTACACCACAATGTCCGCTGTTCTAGTAAGCGGCGAAAATAGCCGATTACCGCGGACATGGTGGTGTTCAAAGCGGTCGGAAACTGGTCTCAAAGAGAACTCGGCGCGTCCGACGAACGCTCGTTTCGAGACGCGCGTTACGAGAGTTACTCAATTAGTAGTCAGTTCCGCGCGGAACAGGCAGTGTCACAACGCGGGGGAGAACCGTTTTGTCAGTCCGTAACGCGCAGGAGAGCACCGCTCCGGCGACCGGACGCGAAACCGACACCACGATGTCCGCAGTAATCGCAGTCGATGTCGCCTACTGCTCGATGAAGTCGTCGAGCGTGCTCGTCTTCTCTCCGTCGAGGAAGGGTTCGACCGTCTCGTGGACGCCCACGAGTTCGATGGTATCGCGCATGGCCGAGACGATGAGCCCGACGTCCATATCGAGGGCGTACTCGCGGTACGTTCCGCCGCGACGGCCCTCGTTTCGCTCGGTGACCGAGACGATGCCGAGCATCGCGAGTTCGCTGAGGTGGTCGCGCATCCGTCGCGGGACGAGCGGGTCGCGGTTGGCGAGTTCGGTAAAGCGGGTGTAGCGGGGGCGAACGTCGCGGGAGCGAATCGGCGTCTCGTCTTCCAGTTCGAGCGTCAAAAGCGAGTAGAGGACGAGATGGCCGTGTTCGGTCAGACCGTTGATGCCCTCTTTGATGCGGCCGCGTTCGAGGGCGCGCCGACCGCGCTTGACGTGTTCTTCCTCGATGCGGTCGGTGTCGTCGTCGCGGGCCAAGTCGCCGGCTTTCATCAACAGGTCGATGGACTGGCGGGCGTCACCGGCGTCTTTCGCGCCGTAGGCGGCACAGAGCGGAATCACCTCGTCGGCGAGCACGCCCTCGCGGAACGCCACTCTGGCGCGCTGTTCGAGGATGGCGCGGAGGTTCTTCGCGTTGTACGCGGGGAAGTGAATCTCCTGTTCGCACAGGGAGCTTTTGACCTTCGGCGAGAGGTCGTCGCGGAACGAGAAGTCGTTGGAGATACCGATGAGGCCGACCTTCGCCGCGTCGAGGTTCCCGTTAGCCCGCGCTCGCGGGAGTTGATAGAGGATGCTGTCGTCGTTGACGTGGTCGATTTCGTCGAGGACGATGATTATCGTCCCGCCGCAGTCGTCGAGTTCCTGCCAGAGCATCTCGTAGACGGAGCCGAGCGGGTAGCCCGTCGTGCTGATCTGGTTCGACTCCGACCGGAACTCGTTGACGAGTCGAGTGGCGATCTGATACGAGCTCGTGAGTCCGTCGCAGTTCAGAAAGACGACGGTGAGGTGGATGTCGTCGTAGTGGCTCGCGTCCTCGCGGAGGTGACCGAGTAGGTACCGCGACGCGGCGGTCTTGCCGACGCCGGTCTTCCCGTAGAGGAAGATGTTGTTGGGCTGTTCGCCGTTGATGACCGGCTGGAGTGCGGCCTGAAACGTGCGGAGTTCTTCGTCACGCCCCACGAGTTCCTCGGGCTGGTAGTCCTCCCGGAGGGCGTCCCTGTCCCGATAAATCTCGGTGTCCCGCTCGAATAGGGGCATACAACCACGGTTCGACCACTTCATTGATAAAACCACCGCGTCCGCAGTGTCCGCTGTTCTCGTCCTTTATATAGATTGGCGGAGACACACCCCCTCCACTTTGTCCGCTGTTCTGGGAGACGAGGGTGACAAGTGGTTCAACTGGACGCTTCCGCTTGTTTTTAATTAGAGAAAGATTTATTATACTATAATTTAAACTAAGTCCGTAATACGGGCAATTATTATAGTTGTATGGGGGCTGTCTGCGGACCGCTCTTTTCGTTCACGGCTTCAGAGCTATAAACTAACCCGACTGGTCGGAACCCGACGGTAGAGAACCGACTCACGACGATGGGGGGTACCGCCCCTCACCGAGAACAGCGGACAAAGTGGTGTGAGTGTTCCTCGTCTCACGCCGTCTCGTCCCCTCGTTCACACTCGCCGAGAACAGCGGACAACATGGTGTCTGTGTCAACACTCACCGAACGCTTCTCGACCGCTCGTTGACACGGGCCGTCACACAACCGCGCGGTTAGTCTCGTCCGGTCGAGTCGATCGACTTCTTCGCTCGCCTTCGACTCCCGACGGAATCTGTTCTCCGTGACTCTGCGAAACTCTGTGAATCGGTGAAAGCGCCTTCTCAGGAGATGAGACGTCGAATAACTGCGGACAAAGTGGTGTTGTAGGGGAACCATCGAGACTCTCGTCGCACCCGCCCTCGCTCTCAGCGACGACCCAGCGATGCCCGACCTCTAACATGACTACCCTCACATGGCTCTCCGCTAACATGATTCGCCACGAACGAGACCTCCAACGGAACTCGGACGACCCGTGTGGGTTGTACCCATGAACCACTCTCCCTGCTACCGGCCAATCTGTCGAAAAACAGCGGACAACGTGGTGTTCGAAACTACAGTCTCCCAGTTTCAACGCCGTGACATTTGGTATCACGAGTATCCGATAAGTTATCCGTCTCCGTCCCCGAGCAAGACTGTGAGTGAAAATCAAGGGCGTCGAAACCTTCGAATGCCCAACGACAACGAGCTGTTCGCAGTCGTCACAGAGCACAACGGTGGCAACCACGTCCGAATCCGCTGTGAAGACGGAAAGAACCGAATGGGCCGCATCCCCGGCCGCATGAAGTACCGCACGTGGATTAACGAGGGCGACGTCGTGCTCGTCGAACCGTGGGACTGGCAGGACGAGAAAGCCAACATCGAATGGCGTTACACCGGCGAGGACGCGGACCAGCTTCGGCGCGAAGGCCACATCCAGTAATCATTTTCTCCGAAAGGAGAGTTTATCTTACTCGACGCACCAGCCGCGGCGCTCCGGTCGTCTCGCAGTAGTTCTGCGGCAGTTTCACCGTTTCTCTCCGGCGATGCGAACTCCGTTCCGACGGTGAAGAACAGCGGACATAGTGGTGTTGTGCTCGTCGCGGTCGGTGGTGGAACGTGCCGGGTGTCGGCCTTGATACCGCTCCTGTCTCGGAAGTACGGCTGGATGCCGCATGCCGCTCTTGTCTCACTCGAACACGTCGATGAACCGCGGTTCGGAGAGCGCTCGTAGGTCGTCCGGCGTGAGCCGGAACACCGCCTCGGGCGTCCCCGCGGCGGCCCAAATCCGGTCGAACGACTCGAACGTCGGGTCCGCGAGGACGGGACAGTCCGTCGCGTGGCAGGTCGGCGGTACGCCGCCGATGCTCCAGCCGGTCGCCTCTTTCACTTCGTCGGGGTTGGCGCTTCGAACCGAGCCCTGTTCGACGCCGAACTCGGAGCCGAGCGAGCCTTCGTCGACGCGGTTCGCACCGCTCGTGAGGACGACGACCGTCTCGTCGCCCACGCGCATCACGATGCTCTTGACGATTTGGGCGACGTCACAGCCGACAGCCGCCGCCGCGTCATCGGCCGTCTTGGTTCCCTCGGGGAACTCCTCGATGGTCGCTTCGAAGCCGTGAGAATCGCGTATTTGGTCGGCGAACTTGCGTGCCGTGGGATGCATGCCCAGGGCTTCCGCGTCGGTGGATATGAACGTTTACCGCCGTGGCAGATACTGCGCTGAACCTACCACTCCCCGTCGAGTCCGTCGCGAAGCGCCGCCACGTCTGACTCGTCGTTGAAGTTGTGGAACGACGCGCGGACCGCCGTCGGCTCGGGAAGCGTCCGGACGACCACTCCCGCCGACTTGAGGCGTTCGACCGTTCCCTCCGGGTCGGAGACTTCGAACGAGACGAGCCCCGATTCGGGGTCGTGCGGACTCAACAGCCTGCCCTCGGGGACGGTTTCGATAAACTGGCTCGCGAGGTCGCGAACGTGTTCTTCGGTCCGGTCGAGGCCGAGGCGCTCGGCGATATCGATAGCCTCCCTGAGCGCGACGTGCGGCGCGGGATTGGTGGTCCCGACCTCGAAGCGCTTGGCCCCCGGCGCGAAGTCGAGGCCGTCGGCGTTCGGCTCCGTGACGCCGCGGTAGCCGACGGCGTGGGGTTCGATGTCTTCTGCGACCTCGCGTCGGACGTAGAGGAAGCCCGCGCCCCACGGTCCGAGTAGCCATTTGTGACCCGCGCCGGCGACGATGTCTGCCCCCCAGTCCTCCACGTCGACGGGGTACTGGCCGAACGACTGGACCGCGTCGACCACCGACAGCGCGCCGGCGTCGCGGGCGATATCGGCGAGTTCGGCCACGGGGAGTCGCGTCCCGTAGTTCCACGTCAGAGCGCTGAAACAGACGAGTTTGGCGTCGGCGACGGCCTCGGCGTACTGGTCCATATCGAGCCGCCCCGCCTCGCTCTCGACGACGCGGACCTCGACGCCCTCGCGTTCGAGTCGTCGCCACGGGAGGATGCCCGCCGGGTGTTCGAGGTCGGTCCGGACGACCACGTCGCCCGGCTCCCAGTCGAGTGCGGTGGCGATGCGGTTGATGCCGTCGGTGGTGCTCTGGGTCAGCGCCACCTCTTCGGTCTCGGCACCGATGAACGCGGCCACGTCCTCGCGGACGGCCTCGTAGGCGTCGAACGCGGCCGGGTAGGGACCGTCGTCGCCCGGCGACTCGTACTCGTGGTATTCGAGGAACTCGGTCGCGCGCTCCACGATGGGGCGCGGACTCGGGCCGTGCGCGCCGGTGTTGAGATACGTGACGTCGTCGAGGGCCGGAATCGTCGTTCGGAGTTCGTCGGGTGTCATGGTGAATTATCAGGTGTTTGTGGAGTTATCTTCTCGTCGGTCCCACCGCGAAGGAGTCGTGTCTGCTGGTGTCGCGTCCGTCGAATCAAACGTTCCGGTACCACTATCGAATTGCCGCAATAGCTCGTCGGGCAGGCGGGCGTACACCTCGGCGTTGCCGACGAGCGCGTCGACCGTGGTGAACTCGTCGGCCGCGTGGGCCGTCTCGGTCCCGAGTCCGAACTCGACGGTCGGAACGCCGGCGTTCCGCATCCGTTTCGCGTCGCCGCCGCCGGTCGCGCTCCGGCGGTAGACGCGCCCGCCGGTGACGCTCTCGGCGACCGAGACCACGGCGTTCGCCAGCGGCCCATCGGGGTCTTCGAACGTCCCGACCGACCAGTCGGCGTCCGAAATCTCGACGCCGTCGTGACCGGCGACCACGTCCCGAACGGCGTCGAGCACCGCCGCCGTCTCGACGCCCGCCGTCACGCGAATATCGAGGTTCGCCCGCGCCGCGGCGGGAACGACGTTCACCCGGTCGCCGCCCGAGAGGACGCCCAGATTGGCCGACGGCCGCTCGAACAGCTCTCGCGCCGCGTCCGCGCCGAACCGCGGCGCGTAGTACTCGACGGACTCGTCGACGAGCGCCCGCACCGCGGGGTCGAGGTCGAACCGGACGTCGGCGAGCGTCGATTCGATGTCGCTCACGGCGCGGTAGAGTCGGTGAATCGCGTTCTCGCCGAGCATCGGCCGGGAGCCGTGGGCGGCGGTCCCCGTCGCTTCGAGTTCCAGCCAGATGCTCCCCCGGTCGGCGACGGTCACCGAGTGGCGGTCGCTCTCGCAGGTCGTCTCGCCGATGACGCAGGCGTCCGCGTCGAGCCCGCGCCGGTCGAGAAGCGTCGGCATCCCCGCGCTCCCGGCGACTTCCTCGTCGCTCACGAACGCGAACACGAGGGTCGTCGCCGGCACCGTGTCGGTTTCGACGTACGCCTTCGCCACCGCGAGCATCGCGGCGACTGCCCCTTTCATGTCGGTCGCGCCGCGCCCGTAGAGCCGGTCGCCCTCCCGCTCGCCGAGCGGGTCGCGCGTCCACTCGCCAGCCTCGAACGGGACCGTATCGAGGTGCCCCAGCAGGACGAGCGTCCGGTCTGTCGCACCGGGGAGCGTCGCCACGAGATTCGGCTTCGTCGGGGCCGAGGCGACGCGCTCGGTCTCGATGCCGAGCTCCGAAAAGAACGATTCGACCCACGACGCGAGTTCCCGCGTGTCTCCCGGCGGGTTCTGCGTGTCGTGGCCGACGAGCCTCGACGCGAGGTCGACGACGTCCTCGCGGTGCTCGCGGAGGGAGGCGACGACGGCTGTCGGCTCTGGTTCGGACATGGGAGTTCTATCCGAACGTACGTACCGCGGACGAATAAGTTTGTGCTAAAAATACAATACTGATGGGAGATGCGGATCTCCTCTGTAGCGTGGTTCCGAAAGAAATCAGTGCTCCGGGCCGGGGTTGATAGAGTTCGTTGCCGATTCTGCCATCCGGCTTAGGCGTTGTAGGTCCACCGCTGGAGGGTCGCGGAGTTGGAGCCGGATTCGGAGGTCCAGACGACGCGGACGGTTTCACCAGATTCGAACGAGTCACCTGTCGCTCCAACGGTAACCGAGCTCCCTGCCGATATCTCAGTCGCAGTCGTATCGATTTCGTTCCAGGCGTCTCCGTCTTCATCGATCGGTCCTGCGATGGTCACGCGAGCCGGGTCGATTGAAGCGCCGCTCTCGTGGGTGATGACGAGATCCCCATTGCTACTGTTGTGGGCGAACGCGAAGCTCACCTGCGGAGCGGTGTCGCCGACTTGGTCGCCGAGACCGAGGACGAAGGTGCCGATGACGGCCGCGAGGATGACGGTGATGGCGACCATGAGGATGACGCCGATGACCGGCGAGACTGCGCGGGACTCCGTGAACATTGTCTTGATTTGCATAGTTGTGTTTCTCCTAGGTGTGCCGGACGAGAGGCGACCGTTGAGAAAAATTCGAATCGGTCCTCCAACGCCTGCGTTCTAACCTAACAGATAGTCTGACGTTCTCCGAAGCTATAAACTAGTACTGAGAAGGTGTTTCACGTCTCATGCGTGTTCCGTACCACCATCGGAGCGCGCTGTCGCTCTCGGGGGAACGTCCGGAAAAATCGAGGTTCGGTTGGCTGTGTCGCCGCGGACCTTCAGCGCGTGTACGTCTGCAGGGTCGCGGAGTTCGAGCCGGACTCGGAGGTCCAGACGAGGCGCACTTCGTCGCCGTCGTCGAGGGTTTCACCGGTGTCGAGTTCGACAACGATGGTCTCACCGGCGTTCATGTTGTCGTCGGAGCCATCATTCTTCGAGATGACTGGCGTCGATAAGTCCGACGGGATGACGACGCTCAGTTGGTCGCTGGCGATGGAGTCACCGCTTTCGTGCGTGATTGTGATTTCCTGTGCACCGTCGTAGTCGAAGCTGAAACTCGCCTGCGGGGCGGTGTCGCCGACTTGGTCGCCGAGACCGAGGACGAAGGTGCCGATGACGGCCGCGAGGATGACGGTAATCGCGACCATGAGGATGACGCCGATGACCGGCGAGACTGCGCGTGATTCGCTAAGGAATTTCTTGATATCCATTGTTCTACCCAGGACCGGCCTCAGACCCACCTCGTGCCCACCTGCACGGGACCGCGAGCGGCCACATGTTCCGGCTCCTGTTGGCCTTCCGTATGTTCCGGATATATTTAATTTCGCAGTGGCTTACCGGTCTATTCGAGGGGTTAGGACGCTCCTAACGCCCGAATTCTGGATTTAAGCCATTCCATCCCATCTGCGTACCACCGGGGGATGCGGTCGGTGGCGAATCGGTCCGTTGGCGCTCGATACCCCGAATCAGACTCTCCCGCCCGCGTGACACGCCGGTTCGAACCGTCACGCCTCGGGTTTCTGCGGACACGGTGGTGTGGGGTGCGGGCGGGTCGTCGGCCGCGGCGGCGCGCACGCGCGTTTCACACGCGCCGCTCACGGAGTTGGGACCGTCGAACCGGCCGAAAGAGCCGCCTGTGCCCCTATTGCGAGGCGTTCCAGAACCGCGGCGTCGACTCGAAGTCTATCTCCGCGTCGGAGGGCGCGCGCTCGTAGAGCGCGTCGTGGACGGCCTCGTAGGCCGCCCGCGGGCCTTCCTGTGCGAGTTTCGGGTGCTCGCGGGTGTCGAAGACGACGCGCCACGTGCCGTTCGTGAGGTGAAGTCCGAGGATGTACTTCCCGCGGACGTTCACGACCAGTTGGTAGGCGTGTTGCACCGTCTCGCCGTCGCGTTCGAGGTTGTAACCGCGGACGGCGACGGCCTGCTGAATCGCCTCTTTCGTTTCGAGCTCGGCGACGAACGACTTGGGGACCGCCCGTCCGGGGAGCGATTCGACGAACGGTTCGCTCACGGTCGCACCACCTCGCGTCGCGCACCTCTCGGTTCCATCGTATACCTACGTGGGCGGCCGAGCGGGTATATGCGATACGGTCTCCGGCGGCGGCGCGGAATCGGACGTTCCGTCGACGCCGCCGCCCCGCGTCCCGCGTTCCGAGCGAAGCGCCTTTGAGGCTCTGCGCGCGCAGACGAACCGTGAACACCAACGCCCACCACGTCGGCATCACCGTTTCAGACCTCGATTCGACGCTCGCGTTCTACCGCGACGCGCTCGACCTGCCGGTCGTCTCCCGCTTCGAAGTCGGCGGCGAGGAGTTCGCCACCGCCGTCTCCGTCGACGGCGCGTCGGCGCGGTTCGCCCACCTCGACGGCGGCGACGTGCGCGTCGAACTCGTCGAGTACGACCCGGTCGGCACCGACGCCGACGAACCGACGCTCAACCGTCCCGGCGCGACCCACCTCGGACTCTCGGTGGACGACGTCGACGCCGCGGTCGCCGAACTCCCGTCGGACGCCGAGACGCTCAGCGAACCGCAGACGACCGAAAGCGGCACGCGAATCGCGTTCGTCCGCGACCCCGAGGGGAACCTCGTCGAACTCCTCGACGCCTGACGCGGCCACTCCGCTCGACGGGCGTCACCGCTCGGAGTTCGACGTTGGGATTGTTCTGACATCGCAATACCGGCGGTGGTCAATCGTCGTTCGGGAACCACGCCCGCGGCCGCTCCGACCCGACCGGAAGCTTCAGCATCACGGCCGTCCCCCCGAGGGAAGACGGTTCCAACTCCATGCTCCCGCCCGCTTTCTTGACGACCCAGTGGACCAGCCACAGGCCCATCCCGGTCCCGTGTTCGAGCGGCGTCTCCTCGCCGCGCTTGATAACTCGCCACTCCTCGTCGGGGATGCCCGGCCCGTCGTCGGCGACTCGCACGATGAGTTTGGAGTCGTCGTCTTCGGCTCGACACACGTCGATGTGAACGGTCTCGCCCCCGTGTTTGAGCGCGTTCGCGATTAGCTCGTCGAGCGCCGCGCCGACGCGGCTGTCGACTCGCTCGCGGAGCCCCGTCTCGATGTCCGTCCGCATCGTCGCCTCCGGATACGCCGATTCGGCTCTCGACACGGCGTCCTCGACGAGCGTCGAGACGCGCCGCGGCGACCCCTCGGATTCGAGGGCGTCCGAGACCGTCTGTGCCTTCTCGGAGAGCGACGCGAGGTCGCCCGCCGCCTCGACGATGGCCTCGGCGGCATCGGCGAGTTCCTCGTCGGCGACCGCGGCCTCGTTCTGGCGAATCAGCTCCGCGTAGCCCTCGATGACGTTCATCCGGTTTCGGAGGTTGTGCCGGAACATCCGGTTGAGGACGCCGAGCCGCTGTCTGGTCAGCTCCGACTCGGTGACGTCGGACTGGATGGCGACGTAGCCGTCGATGTCGCCGTTGCTCTCGATGGGCGCGATAGTCTGTATCGCGGTGTAGAGCTCGCCGCCCTTCCGTCGGTCGATGATTCGCTCCTGCCACGTCTCGCCGGACTGGACGGCCCGCCACAGCCGCTCGTAGTACGTCTCGGGCATCTCGCCCGAACTGAGTATCGACGCCGGTTCGCCGATGACCTCCGCGGCGTCGTAGCCGGTCGTCTCCTCGAACGCCGGGTTGACGTACGTAATCTCTCCGTCCGGCGTGGTGAGGTAAATCGCGTGGCCCGCCTGCTCGACGGCCTGCTCGAACTCGCGGAGTCGCCGCTCCCGGCGCTGTTGTGCCGTCACGTCGACCAAGACGCCGACGATTTCGGAAACCTCGCCGTCGGCGTCGCGGATGACCGCCGTCGAGAGGCGGAACTCTCCGTGGTCGCCGTTCGCGCGTCGTCGCTCGACCGCGACGTTCGAGAGGCCGTCTTCGGCGATGGTCCGCCGGATAATCTCCTCGACGCTTTCGCTGTTCTCACCGCCTTCGCTCGCGCCGTAGGGGATTAGCTCGCCGAGCACCTCCTCGCGTTCCCAGCCGAACGTCTCCGTGGCGGCGTCGTTCCACCTCGTTACGCGCCCCTCGGGCGTGACCGCGGTAATCGGCACCGGCGACGCGGCGACCACGGTTCGAAGGTGCTCCAGCGACGACCGAACTGACGCCTGTTGGCGTTCGATTCGGCGGTCCTTCCGGGCGACGAGCGCCCAGACGAACGCGGTGGAGACGGCGACGAAGGACAGCCCGCCGACGACCTTGGCCGCGGGAGTCGGGGTCGAACCCAACACGGTCGACAGCAGTAACTCGCCGCCGAGGATGCCGGCGGTCCCGAAGCCGAGGTACGCCAGCGCGATGGCGCGGGCGTCGAGACCGTCGAGCGGCGAGTCGTTCATCGTTCGAACGGAGTGCGAGCGGAGATATAAACGTGATGCGGCGAACCGGCAGTTGATAACGACGACACGCCCCTCGAAAGCCGAGCGGGAAGCGCAACCGACATTGGCACCGGGCCGCTAGCGGAGCCAATCACCGTCTCGCGGGTTCCGCGCGGCGGCACGCCACACGGGCCGACGAGGTCCGAGATACCATGAAACGACGAGACGCAATCAAGACGCTCGGAATCGGAACCCTCGCGGCGACCGCGGGGTGTCTCGGCGGGTTCGAACGACAGTCGGCGTGGCGCGACCCGCCGCTCGTCGAAGACCGGCCGGCCGCGGTCTATCTGCCCGCCATCACCGAGGGGATGAAGATGTACGGGGAGACGACTGCCGGACCGTACGGCGTCGCGCTCACCTACTCGTATCCCCACCGCTTCTGGACGGCCGCCGGTTCGGAGCTTCAGAAGACCGTCGTCGAGGCCGACGACTCGATTCACCTCATGGCGTCGCTGTGGGACGCCGAGACGGGGACCGTCCTCCCGCTGGATGCCGGCGTCTCAATCGAGATTCTCCGCGACGGCGACCTCGTGAGCGAGGAGGTCGCCTACCCGATGCTCTCCCAGCAGATGGGGATGCACTACGGCTCGAACTACGTCCTCGACGGCGAGGGCGACTACGAGGCCCGCGTCCACGTCGGCGGCACCTCGCTTTCCCGGACCGGCTCGTTCGCCGGGCGGTTCGAGTCGGCCGAGACGGCGACG
This sequence comes from Haloferax sulfurifontis ATCC BAA-897, assembly GCF_000337835.1. GTDB lineage: Archaea > Halobacteriota > Halobacteria > Halobacteriales > Haloferacaceae > Haloferax > Haloferax denitrificans. Next base: position 32,982 of record NZ_AOLM01000028.1, read on the forward strand.
TTCGAGTTCGCGTTCGAGACCGACGACCTCTACGACGTGGAACTGCGGCGCCTCGGCGACGAGGCCGGGTCGCGCGGCGCGGTCCCCGCGATGGAGATGATGGGCGTCCCGACCGGGAAAGCGCCCGCAGTCGCCGACCTCCCCGGTCGCCACATCGGCCGGCAGACGAGCGCGGACGCCCTGTTCGACGCCTTCGTCGTCGACGACGGCTCCCGGTTCGGCGTCGACGGCGCGTACCTCTACGTCTCGGCGCGGACGCCGCACAACGAGTTCGTCCTGCCGATGATGGGCGTCAGAGCCACGCTCGACCGCGACGGAACGACGGTCCTCGACGGCGCGCGACTCGCCCGGACGCTCGACCCCGACCTCAGCTACCACTACGGCGCGGGCGTCGAGGGCGTCGAATCCGGCGACGCGCTGACGCTCTCGGTGGACGTGCCGCCGCAGGTCGCCCGCCACGACGGCTACGAGACGGCGTTCATGACGTTCGAGCCGATGCGGTTCGAGGTCTGAGACGGCGCTTCGATGTTTTCGACCCTCACCGCCCGACGCGGACGCCCGCGATGGAAACGTTCAGAAGCCAACCCCTCCGAACTTCGAGTGACTATCGGATGACCACGGACACAGACGCGACGCGCGACCGCCACACCTGCACAGCGTGCGGCGAGGCGTATCCGACCGAGCGACTGCTGGTCCTCCATCGGGGCGCGAGACACCCCGACGACCTCGACGCCGCGGAGGTCGAGGCGTATCGAGAGGCGTACTACGAGGAGGAAGGCGAACTCAAGTCGTTCCGAATCCGGGCGCTCGGCGTCCTCGTCCTGCTGTACTTCGGATTCCTCATGCTGTTTATCGTCTTCGCATCATGACCCGACTCCGACCCACCACTCTCAGGCGATTCGGTCTCGGCCTCCTCGTGGCGAGTCTGCTGTCGCTCCTCGCCGACCCGGCGGCCGCGAGCAACGCCGCGGTCGGCCTCGCGGGCGCGTCGCAGGACAACCTCGCTGTCCCGCGGTGGCTCTATCTCGCCACCGGCGGCGCGACCGTCGGTGCGTCCGCGCTCCTCGCCAGTTTCGTCACCGACCGCCGGTTCATCGAGCGCGTCCACCTGTGGCAGACCGGCCCCGAAGCGGGCGTCTCCGACGGCGTCCTGCGCGCGCTCCGGGTCGCGGGCGGCGTCCTCGGCCTCGCGGTCCTCGCGCTTGCGGTCTACCTGGGCTACGCCGGCCCGCAGATTCCGACCGTCAGCTTCGCCGTCATCGTCGTCTTCGCCGGACTCCGCGCCGGCTACACGATGCTCTCGTACCTCGTCGCCGACACGTGGCGCGCGCTGAACCCGTGGCGAACCGTCGTCTCGGCGGTTCCGAACGGCTTCGTCTCGTACCCCGAGCGGCTCGGCCGCTGGCCGGCAGTCGTGGGGATTCTCACGCTCGTCTGGGTCGAGACCGCGACCGCCGTCACGACTCGGCCGTCGGTCCTCGCGACGGCGCTCGTGGTCTACTCGGTCGTCACCCTCGTCGGCGCGGTCGTCGTCGGCGCGGACGCGTGGTTCGACAACGTCGACCCCGTCTCCGTCTTCCTGCACTTCTACGGCCGGGTCGCGCCGGTTCGCCTCGACGGCGACGGCCTCTCGTTCCGCCTGCCGGGGATGCGACTCGTCACCGACGACGACCTGACGGACCTCGGCGACGTGGCCGTCGCGGTCGTCCTCGTCTGGGAACTCACCTTCAGCGGCTTCGTCACGACCGAGCAGGGCGCGGCGGCCGTCCGGTCGCTGGCGGGTGTCGGTCTCCCGCCGCTTTTCGTCTACGGCCTGCTCTACCTCGGCGGCTTCGGGGTCTTCCTGGGACTCTACGTCCTCGCGGCGCGGGTGACCGCCAGCCGCATCGACACCTTCGAGACGCCGCTCGACCTCGCGGTCAAATTCGCCCCCCCGCTTCTCGCCATCGCCGCCGGCTACCACCTCGCGCACTACTTCGGCTTCTTCGTCTCGCTGTCGCCGATGCTCGTCCACGCGCTGTCGTCGCCGCTGTCGTCGCCGGCGAACCCGGTCGTGCTCACGCTCCCCGCGTGGTTCGGCGGTCTGAACGTCGGGTTCGTCCTCCTCGGCCACCTGCTCGCGGTGTGGGTGGCGCACTCGCAGGCCTACCGGACCTTCCCCAGCAGACTGCAGGCCGTCCGGAGTCAGTTCCCCTTCGTCGCGGTGATGATTCTGTACACGATTCTCAGCCTGTGGCTCATCTCGCTGCCGACCGCGTCCCCGCCGTTCCTCTGATTAATAACTAATCGCCTCCAATTTGTGAATTTACAATATCAAACCCCCCGTTTCTAACAGGTGGATTATTAATCCGTCACCGGCTACTGCCGAGTATGAGCGAACACGACGGGCGCGACCCCGACTCCGACCTCGATGAGGGTGCGGACGCGTCCACGGACTCGCAGGAGGGCGACGAATGCGGGTGCGGCGACGCCTGCGAGGTCGAGTCCGCGTCGGCGTCGGGAGCGCCCGGCGAGACGGGCACCGGCGACCCCATCGGCGGGTCCGACGGTTCGGCCCGCGCGGAGTTCGGCGTCCCGGAGATGGACTGCGCCTCCTGTGCGAGCAAGGTCGAAACGAGCGTCCGGAAACTCGACGGCATCGGCGACGTCGACCCGCGGGTGACGACCGGCCGGCTCGTCGTCGACTACGACCCCGACCGGACCACGACCGATGACATCCGGGGAAACATCGAGGGCGCGGGCTACGCCGTCGAAGGCGGCCCCTCGACGCGCGAGGTGTCGCTTTCCGTCCCGGACATGGACTGCGCCTCCTGCGCCGGGAAGGTCGAGAACGCGCTCCGGGGCGCGCCGGGCGTGCTGTCGTACGAGACGCGCCCGACGACCGGGACTGCGCTCGTCACGCTCGCGGCCGACGCGGACCTCGATTCGGTCGTCTCGGCCGTCGAATCCGCCGGCTACGAGGTCACCAGGACCGACGCCGACGACGGCAACGAGGGTCACGGTCACTCTCACGGCGGTTCCGACGCGGACCGCGAGAGCGTCTGGCGCAGTACGCGCGCGGTCAAAACGTGGGTGAGCGGCGGCTTCCTCGCGGCGGGCATCGCCGCCGAGTACCTGCTCGGGCTGGAACTCGTCGTCGCCAGCGTTCTCGGCGTCTCGTTCACGGTCGCCGAACTGCTGTACGTCCTCGGGGCCGCGGTCGGCGGGCAGGCCATCCTCCGCAACGGCTACTACTCGGCGAAGAACCGCAGTCTCGACATCGACTTCCTCATGTCGGCGGCGATTCTCAGCGCCGTGGCCGCGAGCCTCATCTCCGGGCCGACGAGCCTCTACTTCGAGGCGGCGACGCTCGCGTTCCTCTTCAGCGTCTCCGAACTCCTCGAACGCTACTCGATGGACCGCACGCGCGACTCCCTCCGCGAACTGATGGACCTCTCGCCCGACGAGGCGACGGTCCTCCGCGACGGCGTCGAGACGGTCGTTCCCGTCGAAGAACTCGAAATCGGCGACGTGGTCGCCGTCAAGCCCGGCGAGAAGATACCCGTCGACGGGACGGTGGTCACGGGCGACAGCGCGGTCAATCAGGCCCCCATCACCGGCGAGTCCGTCCCGGTCGACAAGACCGCGGGCGACGAGGTGTTCGCGGGCACCGTCAACGAGGCTGGCTACCTCGAAGTCCGCGTCGAGTCCGCCGCGGGCGACGACACCCTCTCGCGCATCGTCTCGATGGTCGAGGACGCTCAGTCCAACAAGACCGAACGCGAGCAGTTCGTCGAGCGCTTCTCGTCGTACTACACCCCCGTCATGGTCGTCGTCGCGGTCGCGGTCGCGGCGATACCGCCACTCGCGTTCGGCCTCGACTGGGTGACGTGGTTCGTCTACGGCATCACGATGCTCGTGCTCGCCTGCCCCTGCGCCTTCGTCATCTCGACGCCCGTCTCGGTCGTCTCGGGCATCACGTCGGCCGCGAAAAACGGCGTGCTCATCAAGGGCGGCACGCACCTCGAAGCGATGGGCTCGGTCGAGGCCATCGCCGTGGACAAGACGGGCACGCTCACGAAAGGCGAACTCACCGTCACCGACGTGGTTCCGCTCAACGGCAACTCCGAAGAGGACGTGCTCCGGTGCGCCCGCGGCCTCGAATCCCGGAGCGAACACCCCATCGGCGAGGCCATCGTCTCCCACGCCGAGGGGACGGGCGTCGCCGGCCGCGAGGTCGACGACTTCGAGAGCGTCACCGGCAAGGGCGTCCGCGCCGACCTCGACGGCGTCCCGCACTTCGCCGGCAAGCCCGGCTTCTTCGAGGAGCTCGGCTTCGACCTCGAACACGTCCACGTCACCGGCCCCGGCGAGGAGCTTTCGGCGGACGTCCGAGAGCTCTGTGACCGCCACGGCTGTCTCAACCTCGTCGAGGACACGATTCCGCGCCTCCAGTCCGAGGGCAAGACGGTCGTCGTCGTCGGCACCGAAGACGACCTCGAAGGCCTCGTCGCCGTCGCCGACGAGGTCCGCCCCGACGCCCGCGAGACGGTCGCGAAGCTCCGGGAGGCCGGCCTCTCGGTCGTCATGCTCACCGGCGACAACGAGGGGACCGCCCGCGCCATCGCCGAGCAGGTCGGCGTCGACGACGTCCGCGCGGGCCTCCTCCCGGAGGACAAGGTCGCCGCCGTCGAGGGACTGCTCGACGAGTACGGCTCGGTCGCCATGGTCGGCGACGGCATCAACGACGCCCCGGCGCTCGCCACCGCCACCGTCGGCGTCGCCATGGGCGCGGCCGGCACCGACACCGCCCTCGAAACGGCCGATATCGCCCTCATGGCCGACGACCTCTCGAAGCTCCCGTACCTCTACGAACTCTCCCACCGGGCCAACGGCGTCATCCGGCAGAACATCTGGGCGTCGCTCGCAATCAAGGCCGTCCTCGCGGTCGGCGTGCCCTTCGGCTACGTCTCGGTCGCGCTCGCGGTCCTCGCGGGCGACGCCGGGATGACCATGGGCGTGACGGGCAACGCGATGCGACTCGCACGGATTCGCCCGGACGAGTGAGGTTCACGGGGCTCGTCACCTCTCACTTCCCGATTTTCGCTCTCTCGCGGCCCGATTCGCGCATCCGTGTTACTTAGTGGCGTGACACCATCAACGCGTCCGCAATTCTTGCCACGCGAGAAACGGCTGGCTCGGTTTTCCCGACGCCGCGCGTCAGAGACTGGCATGGCAGATGACGAGCGGACGCCACGCCGTGACGCGACCGACCGACCGGACCGACCGACGCGCGGTCGGGACGCCGGCGAGACCGCCGAGACCGACGCGGGACGCACCCGGAGACGGTTCATCTGGCTCACCGGGACCGCCGCGATGGCGGGGCTGGCCGGCTGTTCCGGCGGCGGTGGCGGCGCGGCCGAGACGACCGCGACCGCGACGACGACGCAGTCGTCGGGGTCGACCGGGGGCGTCCCCGCGGAGTACGCGACCGCCACGTCCCTCGGCGGCACCCAGCGCAACCCCGATAGCCTCTCGTCGCAGGAGGCCGTCTCGTATCAAGAGGAGCCGAGCGAGGGCAGGCAGTGTTCGACCTGCCGGTACTACATCGAGGACAAAAACGGGGACGGCGTGGGCGCGTGCGCCATCGTCGCGGGCGAGATTTCGCCCGAGGGCTACTGCGTCTCCTACGTGGAGTACGAGGGGTAGCGCTCGGGGACGGCTCTCGTGGGCGGCTCTCCGGTCAGGAGTCGTCGCCGGTCGGCCCGACGGCGGTCTGTATCCGACAGCGGATGGACTCCTCGACGCCGTCGCGCTCGACCGGAATCACCCATTTCTCCCCGCAACCGAGGACGGTCACCAGCTCGCCGTCCTGTCGGTGTTTCACCGAGACGAACACCTCGCCGCGCTCGGGGTCGTAGTCCACGAGCTCGACGAGCACGTCCTCGCCGGCGATGAGGAGGTTCTTCGCGCCGTTCAACTCGGTGACGTACGACTCGGTGTGCCCGGTCGGGTCGGTGACGAACAGTTCGACCACCGGCACGTCCTCGCCGTCGGGGTAGCTCGCCTCGACTTCGATTGCCCCGTCTTCGAGCCGGATGCCGTGTATCTCCACGAGCGACGCCGCGACGCCGAAGCTGTCAGCGACCTGCTGACGGAGGTCCCCCAACGGGATTCGAACCGACTCTCGAATCGTTCCCATGCCCGCCCCTACGAACGGGGGGTGTATGAGCGTGTCCGCTAGTCGTCGCCCCAGAGGGCGTCAGCGAGGCGCGACCCCGACGGGACGGCCTCGCGGAAGGCGACCGAGTCGAACGCGAGCGGCCCGTTGAGAGAAAGGAAGCCGAGTTCGCCCTCGGGCGCGCGGTCGAGATTCGTCAGAAAGGCCACCTTGCGGACGGCCTCGACGCCCTCGACGGTCGCCTCGGGGTCGACCGACTCGTACAGGGCGGCGTGTTCGCGGACGTGCTCGACACAGCGCCTCGTCGGCGCGAACAGCAACAGCGCGTGGACGCCCGGCCCCTCGCGGCCGAGTTTCGTCCGGATGGCGTGTTCGTCGTCCTTGTAGAAGTAGCGCTCCATGCGGCGGTACTGGCGGAGTATCTCGTTCGCGCCGGTGGCGTGGCGGACGGCGGCGTCGGCCTTGAGTTCGATGAGGTAATCCACCGGCTCGGGCGTCCGCACCCGGACGTACACGTCGGCGACGCCGCGGTTCCCGTAGTGGTCGTACGGCTCTTCGAGGTGAATCTCCACGTCGTCGAAGGCCGCCCGGAAGTGCTCGACCACCCGCGTCGCCAACTCGTCCTCGCGCATCTGTCGGTCGAGACGAGGCGACCGTCGGGGAAATGTCCCGCGGTTCGGCCGGCGGCGACCCGGTGTATCGGAACACCCATACCGCCGGCGTTCGGTTGGAAAATCGACACATGTCCCTGCCGACTCGCAGACAGGTCCTCCGCGCCGGCGGCGCGTCGCTCGTCGCCGCGCTCGCCGGGTGTTCCGGCGAGGGGTCCAGTTATAGTTCGGACGTGCCGTCCGGTCCCTCCCCGGACGAACTCGTCACCGACTACGACCACCTCCAACTCCGCAACGACGCCGAGAGCGCGATTTTCCGGAACGCCGCCCGCGACGACGAACAGACGGAGTCGTCGTATCCCGACGATTTCCTCGTCACCACCGACGAGGAACGCGCCGACGTCGAGTTCGCGGCCGAACCCGACGGCGTCGACGAGGCCCGCGCGTTCATCGACCAGACGGACTTCGACGAACAGACGCTCGTCATCACCCAGCACCGGACGGACGCCTGTCACCGCGTGAAACTGCTGTACGTCACGCACCCGCCGGACAGCGTCGTCCATCTCGACTTCTGTCGCTCGCTGCGCGCCGCGTCGGTCGAGTGCTCCGTCGAGGACCGCCACGTCGTCGCCTCGCTGGTGCGACTGCCCTACTCCTCGGAAGGCGAATCGAGTTGGGGACACGGCGGCGGAAGCAGTTGTCGCCTCCCGCCGTCGCTCCGAACCGAGACGGAGGACGCCTGAGATGCCCCGGACGCGACGCGACGTGCTCGCCTCGCTCGCCGGGGTCGGCGTCGCCGGACTCGCGGGCTGTACCGCGCTCGATTCGAGCGGGTCCGACTCCGATAGTCCGACGCTCGACCCGGCGACGCTCCGAGCGGTCATGGAACTCGGGTCGCCGGCGTTCCCCGCCCGCGTCCCGGCCCCGATTTTCGAGTCGTTCCTCGAACGGGGCCGCGCTCGCGCCCGCGAACTCCTCGATTCCTGTCCCGAGACGATGTCCCCGGAAGAAGTCCCGAACGAGGCGGTCCGGGAAATCTACGCCGAGGCGTACGCGGACGCCGCAGAGGCCCTCGCCCCCTCGGACACCGACGAGTCGCCCTTCGAGACGCTTCGGGGACTGCGCTACGCCCGCGGGGCCGCGGCGATGGCGAAGGGGACCTACGACGCCGCCGTCGGCGACCTCACCGAGGCCGACGTGCGCGACGAGGCCGCGGCGGTCCGCGCCGATATCGAGTCGTTCAGGCTCGGCACGCGCTACCTCGGCGACGAACCCGACCGGGCGCTCGTCGTGTACGACGCCGTCGAGGACTTCGTCGCGGGTGCGGCCCGGCGTCTCGACAACGCCGACGAGTACGGTCGCTACGCCGACAGCGCCCCGCGAGTCGGCGAACTGCTCGACGCGGTGGAGTCGGCGCGGGCGTCGCTCGACGGCGCGCGCCACGTCCGCGACCGCTATCTGGCGTCGATTCACGACCCGGTGGACTTCACCGACGCGTTCGAGTCGACCGCGTCCTCGCTCGGCGCGGTCGTCGAGGACCGCCGGGCCGAGTACCCCGAGGAGGGCGGGCTCGAAGCCGTCATCGAGGGCGAGGGGTTCGACACCGAGGAACTCGAATCCACGCCGGCCAAAGACCTGCTGGTGGAGACGTTCGTCGAAGTCGAAAGCGGGCTTCGGGACGCCCGCGAAGCTCTCCGAAGCGGGCGATTCGCCACCGCGCTCGTGGGCTCGCACACCGCCGAGACGCACCGCCGCGCGTTCGAGGAGGCAGTCACGGCGGTCAAGCGAGGCCGGTACGAGTCGGTCGAGTCCGCGGCCGCGGTCAGAGACGCGAAACTCGGCGCGCTCGAAGCCCTCGAAGCCGCCCGCTCGGACGAATCGAACCCGCACCTGACGCGGCGCGCGCTGGTCGATATCGCCTATATGGTGGGCAACGGGGACGACTACCTCGGCGACGACTACTACGAGGACGGCGACCCTCGGTCCGCGCGAAACGCGGTCTCGGAGTACGCGACCGCCGAGTTCGCCGCGCGCGAGACGCCCGCCGTGAGCGCGTGGGTGCTCGGGACGCTCGCGGCCGAGCGCGGCGGCGTCGGCCACTGACGGGCCGGTTCGCTCGTTTTCGCCTCGCTTCCGGCCGCCGTCGCCGGCCCCTCGACCGTCCCCGGCGCGTCCGTGCGCCCCCTCCGTCCGGCCGGGGAAATTACGTGTCGGCGGGCGTACCACTCTCTCACGATGTCTGCCGAACCATTCGTCGTCGTCGGCGGCGACGCCGCCGGACTCTCCGCCGCGAGCAAGTTCGCCCGCGCCGACACCAACCGCGACGTCGTCGTCTTCGAGAGGGGCCGGTGGGTCTCCTACGCCCACTGCGGCACGCCCTACTTCGTCAAAGGCGAGGTCGAGAAACTCACCGACATGCTCTCGCTGTCGCCCGAGGCGGCCGCCGACCGCGGTATCGACCTCCGGCGCGAACACGAGGTCGTCGCCGTCGACACCGACGAGCGGGTCGTCACGGTCGAGGGCCCCGAGGGGACGTTCGAACAGCCCTACGGCGACCTCCTCGTCGCCACCGGCGCGCGGGCGCTCCGCGAGCCGATAGACGGCATCGACCTCGACGGCGCGTTCACGCTCCACGGGCTGGACGACGCGGCGGCGATTCGGTCGTTCCTCACTGACCCGGACGAGGCGTCGGTGGCCGACCTCGGCGGGGGCGGGTTCGTCGACGAGGCGCGCGCGGCCCGCTTCGGCGCGATGGAACCGCCCGAGTCGGTCGCCATCGTCGGCGGCGGCTTCGTCGGCGTCGAGATGGCGGAGGCGTTCACCGCCCACGGACTCGACGTGCACCTGTTCCAGCGGTCCGGCCACGTCCTCGGCACCTTCGGCGAGGCGGTCGGCGAGCGAGTCGAGGAACACCTCGAAGCCCACGGCGTCACGCTCCACCTCGGCGCGTCGGTCGAGCGACTCCGCGGCGGCGACGCGGGCCGGGTGGAGGCCGTCGTCTGCGAGGACGGCGACCTCGCGGTCGACGCGGCGATGGTCGGCATCGGTCTCCGGCCCAACTCGGACCTCGTCGCCGACGCGGTCGACCTCGGCGAGACGGGCGCTATCGCGGTCGACGACTACGGGCGGACGAGCGCCGACGGCGTCTACGCCGCGGGCGACTGCGCCGAAATCGACCACGTCGTCACCGGCGAGCCGACGTGGAACACGCTCGGCCTGCCCGCGAACCGCGCCGGGCGCGCCATCGGTCAGACCGTCGCCGGCGACCCCGAACCCATCGGGACCGTCGCCGACACCTCGGTCGTGAAGGCGTTCGACCTCGAGTGCGGCCGCGCCGGCGTGACCGACCTCGACGTGGCGCGCGACGCGGGCTTCGACCCCGTCTCGGAGACCATCACCGCCGGCTCGCGGTCGGGCTACTACCCCGGCTCCGCCGAGACGACCGTCACGCTCGTCGCCGACCGCGACACCGGGCGACTGCTCGGCGGGACCATCGTCGGGGCCGACCGCGCCGCCGTCAGAATCGACACCGTGGCGACCGCGCTCGCTTCCGAGTTGACGGTCGCCGAGGTGGAGCGACTCGACCTCGGCTACGCGCCGCCCTTTAGCCCCGTCTGGGACCCGATTCTGACCGCGGCGAAGGTCCTCCGCGGCTCGCTATAAGCCGCGAGCGGTTCGAAATTCGAACCGAACAAAACGACTATTATCGATTGTGTGGTAACGATACGCTCACGTGCTGGATATTACTGCAACTGAACGCGGACGTCTCGAATCCGGGCCGGCGGGGCCGGAACGGCTGACGCGGCCTAAACGGCTGACGGGGCCGGAACGGTCGGCGGAATCGATGGAGCCGCCGAGTCGGACGCGGTCGCATCGGCGGCCGCCGAGCGGAGCGTGGTGTCGGTGAACGGCCGGGTCGCCGCCGGGCTGTTCGTGCTTCTGGGACTCCTCTGGGGGAGTTCGTTCGTCGCCATCGAAATCGGCCTCGCGTACTTCCCGCCGCTCCAGTTCGCGGCGCTTCGGTTCTTTCTCGCGGGACTCATCGTCCTCGGCTACGCCGCCGTCTCGACCGACTACTGGCGGCCGCACAGCCGGACCGACTGGACGCTCGTCGGCGTCTCCGGCGGTCTCCTCATCGGCGCTCATCACGCGTTTCTCTACCTCGGACAGGAGCACGTCCCCGGCGCGGTGGCGGCCATCGTCATCAGCCTCGGGCCGGTCCTGACCGCGCTGTTCGCGACGGGCATCCTCGGCGACCGCATCTCCCCGCTCGGCGTCCTCGGCTTCGGCTTCGGCTTCCTCGGCGTCGGTCTCGTCGCCCGACCGGACCCGAACGCGCTCCTCTCCAGCGACGTGGTCGGCGTCGCCACCGTCCTCGTCGCCTCGGCGTGTTTCGCCCTCGGTGCCGTCCTGACGCGGCCCTTCTCGTCGGACATCCCGGCGCGAACGCTTCAGGCGTGGGCGATGCTGTTCGGGGCCGCGCTCCTGTCGGTCGCGGGCGTCGCCACCGGCGAATCGCTCGCGGCAATCGAGTGGTCCGGCGTCGCCGTCGGCTCCCTGCTGTATCTCGCCGTCGTCAGCGGCGCGGGCGCGTTCCTCATCTACTTCGAACTGCTCGGTCGCTTCGGCCCGACGCAGATAAACCTCATCGGCTACCTCGAACCCGTCTCCGCGACGCTCCTCAGTTGGGCGTTCCTCGGCCAGCTCATCGACGCCGTGACCGCGCTCGGCTTCGTCTCCATCTTCGCCGGCTTCGCGCTCATCAAGCGCCGGGCCCTCGGCGAGTCGGTCGCGAAAGCGCGCGGCGGAGCGGCAGACTGAGGCGAGGGCGCTCGTCCCGCCGCGTCCCGGCCAGCCTCAGTCCCAGCCCGGTCAGCCCCGGTCAGCTCCAGCCCGCCCCAGCCAGCCCCGACCCGTTTGGTGCCCCCGCGAGCCGACGATTCGACGATTGGACGAACATTCGATGATTGACCGAGTATTCGAGCGTTGGACGCGAACCCGTTTATCCGCCCTCCGCGACCGCTTCGACACGATGCGAATCCCGCTTCCGAAACACACCCTCGTCGCGCTGGCGCTCGTCGGCGCGCTCCTGACGACCGTCGTCGCGGCGGGGCTGGTCTCGCCGACGCTCCTCCCCGGAACCGACACGCAGACGCCGACCGACCACGCCGCGACGGCGTCCGCCGACGATGCGCCGACGCCGAACCCGGACTTCACGCCCGCGGTCCAGTCGAACGGCGACGGCGACGGTGACGAGGAACACGAGGAATACGATGGCGACGAGGAGCACGGGGAGTACGACGACGAGGAACACGAGTACGAACACGAGGGCGATGACGACTGACCTCGCCTCGCGGGCCCGCTCGGCGCTCGGCGAGTCGACGGTGACGTTCGACTGCTGTGACACGGCGTTTCTGGTCCGCGCGGCGGGTCGGAACGCGTCCGCGGCGACCCGTCGCGCCCGCGACACCGCCCTCGACCTCGAACGCGTGCTCGACGCCTTCGACTCCCGAAGCGCCGTCTCCCGGCTCAACCGGACCGGCCGAATCGACGACGCGACCGTCGCGGCGGTCGTCCGTCGCGGCCTCGAATACCGCGAGCGAACCGACGGCGCGTTCGATATCGGTGCCGGCGCGACCGAGGCCCGAGTCAAGGAGTACATCGCCGGCGAGTCCGACGCCCGCCCCCGCGGTGCCGACCCCACCCAATCGGCGCGGGTCGCCGTCGACGGGACGACGGTCGAGACCGACGGGCGACTCGACCTCAACGGGCTCGCTAAGGGGTTCATCGTGGACCGGGCCGCCGCGGAACTCGACGGCTTCGCCCGGACCGGCTTCGTCGACGGCGGCGGCGACATCAGCGCTCCGACCGGCCCCGTCGCCGTCGAGAGCCCGTTCGGCGGCGACCGCCCGCTCCGCGTCCTCGACACCTCGTGGAACGTCGCGACCTCGTCGGGACACCGGCGAGGCCGCGGCGGCGTCGACCACATCTACGACCCGCGGGGCGGGCGCGTCGGGGCGCGACACGACCTCGTCACGGTCGTCGCCCGGCGCGACTGCACCGAGGCCGACGCGCTGGCGACGACGCTCGGGGCCCTGCCGCTCGCGGACGCGCTCTCGCTCGCCGAGGACTGGTCGGGGCTCGAAGCGTTCGTCGTCCACGACGGCGTGTTCCACGCGACGACGGGGTTCTCAGACCATGTCGCGTAGGGAGCGGACGAACCGCCTCGTCGCGCTCGCGGCGGTGTTCGTCCTCGTCGCGTCGATGGCGGCGGTCTGGGCCGTCGCCGACGCCCGCGCCGACCTCGAATCGCCGACCGTCGCGGACCACCCGGCCGCCTCGGTCGTAGAGCGACAGGCCCCCGCGGATTACGACGGCGACGGCCTCGCCGACGACGCCGACGCGTGCCCGACTCGCCCCGAGACGCAGAACGGCTTCCAGGACGGTGACGGCTGTCCCGACGCGGTCGCGACGACGAGGGCCTCCTGATGGCGCTCGTCTGGTATCTCGACCGGGCGCTGGCGCTCGTCTCGTACCCGGCGCTGTACCTCGCCGTCCTGACCGGCATCCTGTACAACGCGGAGGCGTTCGGCCCGCTCCGGGACGCCGCGAGGCGAATCCACGTCGAGGTGTCCGCGTTCGCGATGATGCTCGTCGTCGCCCACGGCGTCGTCGGTATCGCGGACGTGTGGAGCGTTGTCGACGGTGCCGCGCCGGTCCCCGACTACGGCCTGCCGTACCTGCTCGCGGGGTCGGCCGTCGGCGTCGGTGCGCTCGTCGTGCTCGTCGTCGCGGTTCTCGGGTTCCTCGACCCGCGGCGGTTCGCCCGCCCGTGGTCGCCCCGCGTCGTCCACGCGTTCGCCTACGCCGGCTTCGGCTTCGCGACCCTCCACGCCGCCGCGGTCGGGACCGACCTCGCGGGGTTCGCCGTCCCCGGACTGGTCGCGCTGGTCGGCTTCCTCGCGTACGTGCTGGCGCTCAGAGCCCTCAGCCACGCGTCGGCGCGAGTGACCGCCCGAGAGTCCTGAGTCGGGGCGGACCGGGTCGGACGGGGTCGGACGGGGTCGAACCTCGGTCTCAGTAGGCGTCCCACAACCCGAGCAGTCGGTCGACCACGCCGTCGGTGAAGCTCCGCCGGTGAACCACGTACAGGTAGCGGACGCGGTCGGGGTCTCGAACCGCGTAGTAGACGCGTTGGCCGTCGCGCCGCCGGCTGACGAGGTCAGCGTCGTCCAGTTTCGACAGGTGCCACGATATCGTCGAGGCCGACCGTTCGAGGCGGTCGCTCAGCTCTGACGTTGTGAGCGGGCCGTCGGCGAGGAGGTGCGCGATGATGCGCCGGGAGTACTCTCGCCGGAGCGCGTTCATCCGGCGCTGGTCCTCGTCGTCGAACTCGCCGGCGGGGTAGTAGCGGGTGAACTTCCCGTCGTCGGAGACGTCCACGAGGCCGGCGTCCGCGAGCTCCCGAAGGTGGTACTGGAGCGTTCCCTGCGCGACGTCGAGCCGGTCCAACAGCCCGCGGAAGTGGACTCCGGGCCGGTCGGCGACCGCGGCGTAGATGTCTCGCCGGGAGTCGAGTTCGAACTCGTCCATGCGTCAGTCCCGCGAGAGCGCGGCGAAGAAGCCGGCCAGCCCGACGAGGATGAGCGCCGCCGACCCGTGTTCGAGGAGTTCGACGGTCGCCGCGGTCGCCACCCCCCAGTCGATGAGATGGTATTCGAGAAACACGGCGAGCCCGTACAGCGAGAACATCGCGTAGGACGCCGAGACGATGGCCATCCGCGTGTCGCGCTCCCGCCGCCACGCGAGCAGACTGAGCACCGCGAGCGTGGTTCCGAGGAGGAAGATTCCGAGACTCGTCGCCTGCTCGACCTGTTGTGCGAGGGTGGCCATGATGGAGTGTCCCGCGGGCGACCGCCCGACGGTGTCGGGACGACGGGCCGTTCGGACAAAGCCGTTTTCGTACACCAGTCGAATCGTCGTCGCCGTCGCGGAACTTCGCTCCCGCGCGCCGCACAACGAGACGCTCTGCGGACCACTGCTCAGGCTGGACGCCACAGTTTCGGCGTCATCGCCGACTGCCGTCCGGTCCGGCACATTCCCGCCGAATTGGGCGTTGGTAGTGGACGAACGTCTGCCGAAGGGTCGTGGTACCTCGACCCTCGGAAGGGTTATCCGTCGCCCGACTCTCGATCTGTACGTAATGGCACACGGCAAAGTTGATTTCTTCAACGACACTGGCGGCTACGGTTTCATCTCTACTGACGACGGCGACCTCGACGACGACGAAGACGTGTTCTTCCACATGGAAGACGTCGGCGGCGACGACCTCACGGAAGGTACCGAAGTCGAGTTCGACATCGAGTCCTCGCCCAAGGGCCCCCGCGCGGCGAACGTCGTCCGACAGTAACACCGAGACGCGACTGCTGTTTATCGCGGCAGACACCATCTCGACTTTTCAGACAGTTGCCCGCTGAGCCGCGGCGCTCCGTATTCACCGCGCGTCTCGGGTCGACGCTTCCGTCCGCAGAGCGATATCACGGCTCTCCGCATATCTTCGGGGTCGACGGCGCTCCCCGGCGACCGCGACGCCACCACGAAATAATAAAAAACACATTCAAAATAACAGCACTTATTATCTCGAACAAACTTTCTATTAACATGCGAACGAAGACCCGACGCAGGTTCCTCGCGACAGTCGCCGGAAGCGCCGCCGTCGGCCTCGCGGGTTGTCTCGGCGGTGACGACTCGTCCGATTCGACCGGCTCGACCGACTCGTCGGCCGACTCGGAAACGACGGCGACGGCCTCCTTTTTCGTCTTCGGCGACGTAGCGCGCCACGTCGCTGGCGACGCCGCCTCCGTCGACACGCTCGTCCCCATCGGCCAGCACGGCCACGGCTGGGAGCCGGGTCCGGACGTGCAGGGCCGGGTGCTCGAATCCGACCTGTTCGTCCACGGGATGCCCGGTTTCCAGCCGTGGGCCGACGACATCCGCGCCTCGCTCGACGCCGACGACTCGGGTGTCGCCGAAGTCGACGCGTCCGCCGACGTGGAACTCCACGAAATCGGCGCTGACGGCCACGTCCACGACGACGAGTCTCACGACGAGACGGAACAACACGACGAGGAGACGCACGCAGACGAGACAGAACAGCACGACGGCGAACTCGACCCGCACTTCTGGCTGGACCCCACGCGGGTCGCCACCGCC
This sequence comes from Haloferax sulfurifontis ATCC BAA-897, assembly GCF_000337835.1. Taxonomy (GTDB): domain Archaea; phylum Halobacteriota; class Halobacteria; order Halobacteriales; family Haloferacaceae; genus Haloferax; species Haloferax denitrificans. Next base: position 48,966 of record NZ_AOLM01000028.1, read on the forward strand.
ACCGGGACGCTCCGCGACGCCTTCCAGTCGGTCGATTCCGCGAACGCCGACGCCTACGCCGCGAACGCCGAGTCCTACCGCGAGACGCTCTCGGACCTCGACGCGGCGTTCGAAGACGGCCTCGCGGACCGCGAGCGCGACGTGCTTCTCGTCGCCGGCCACGACGCCTACGGCTATCTCGCCGACCGCTACGACCTCGAAATCGTCGCGCTCACCGGTATCTCACCCGACGAGGAGCCGTCGCCGCGGGACATAGAGCGGGCGCAGGCGACCATCGCGGAACACGACATCCGACACGTCCTCGCCGACCCGCTTGAGTCCGACCGCGCCGCACAGCAACTCGTCGCCGAGACGGACGCCGAGGACGTGCTTCCGCTCACGCCGCTTCCGGGCGTCATGACCGAGTGGGAGGAAAACGACTGGGGCTACGTGGACATCATGCGCGAGGTGAACCTCCCGTCGCTCCGGACGGCGCTCGGTGCGCAATGACGGCCGTCTCGCTGTCCGACGTGGCCTTCTCGTACGGCGACGTGCCCGTCATCGACGGGATTTCGCTCGACGTGCCCGAAGGCGAGTTCCTCGGCCTCGTCGGTCCGAACGGGTCGGGAAAGAGCACGCTCCTGACGCTGATGCTCGGTCTCCAGCGACCGACGCGCGGCGAGGTGCGGCTGTTCGACCGGCCCGCCCACGACTTCGCCGACGGCGAGCGCGTCGCCTACGTCGCACAGGACGTGACGAAGACCGCTCGCGACATGCCCGTCACCGTCCGCGAAGTCGTCCGGATGGGTCGCTACCCGCGGAACCTGTTCGGCCGCTTCTCCGCAGACGACCGCGAGGCGGTCGCCGCGGCGCTCGACCGAGTCGGCATCGCGGACCTCGCCGACCGCCGGGTCGGGGCGCTCTCCGGCGGCCAGCGCCAGCGGGTCTTCGTCGCCCGCGCGCTCGCGGCCGAAGCCGACCTGCTCGCGCTCGACGAACCGACGGTCGCCCTCGACGCCGAGTCCCGCGAGGCGTTCTACGACCTCCTCGGCGACCTGAACGACGGGGGGATGACGGTCGTCCTCGTCGAACACGACATCGGCGTCGTCACGGCTCGCGCGTCCCGAATCGCCTGTCTCAACAAGCGGCTGTACTTCCACGGCTCTCCCGACGACTTCGCCGACAGCGACGCGCTCGCCGCGGCCTACGGCGCGAATCAGCGCGTGCTGGACCACGACCACCAGCACGGCCGCCACGCGGGGTCTCACGGGCGCGCCCGCGACGAACCGGAGGACGAGCAGTGACCGGTCCCGTCGCGCTCGCGGCGACCGACCTCTTCGCGGTCGGTTTCTCCGCGGCCGACTCCCTCGCGCCGCTCCTCGTGGTCGACGCGTTCACGGGGGTTTTCGACTGGTTCCTGACGGCGGTCGTCGGCGGCGCGTTCTCGTGGCTCGCCGGCGTCACCGGCCTCGACTTCCTCGGCTACCCCTACATGCAACGGGCGTACGTCTCGGTGCTGTGCATCGGCGTCGTCGGCCCGCTCGTCGGGTCCTTTCTCGTCTATCGCGACCTCTCGATGGTCGGCGACACGCTCGCCCACACCGCCTTTACCGGGGTCGCACTCGCGCTCTTTCTCGACGCGACGCTCGGCCTCGCAGTTCCGCCGCTCTTGGGCGCGCTCGTCGTCGCGGTCGTCGCCGCGCTCGTCGTGCAGGCGCTCATCGAGTACACCGACGCCCGGAGCGACGCCGCGCTGGCGATGGTCTTGACCGGTGGGTTCGCCCTCGGGAGCGTGCTCATCTCGCTGACCGGCGGCGGCATCTCGGTCGGTATCAACCAGTACCTGTTCGGCTCGCTGGCGACCGTCTCGCGGGCCGACGTGGGACTTCTCGTCTCGATGGGGCTCGTCGTCGTCGGCTCGGTCGCGGTCGCCTACCGGCCGCTCGTGTACGTCACGTTCGACGAGACCGCCGCCCGCGCGTCGCGGCTCCACGTCCGCGCGGTCAACACGCTCCTGTCGGTCCTCACCGCGTTCGTCGTCGTCAGCGCGATGCGAATCATGGGCGTCATCCTCGTCGCGGCCCTGCTCGTCGTCCCTGTCGTCACCGCGTCACGGCTCGGCCGGAGCTTCAAGCAGTCGCTCCTCTACGGCGTCCTCGCGGGCGAACTCGCCGGTATCGTCGGCGTCACCGTCGCATATCTCTACGGGCTCGCCGCCGGCGGCTCCATCGTCCTCGTCGCGCTCGCGGGCTTCGTCGCCGTCGCCGCCGGCCGCCGACTGGCCTGAACGCGCCCCGTTTCGGCCCTCCCATCGAACCCCGGCCGCGGCGACTCCGGAGCGACTCCGGAGCGACGCCGGGGAGAAGCCGTCGCGACCGCGACCTTGACCGGACAAGTGGTTTTTAAACGACCCGATGATTTCCGGCTCTGTCGGCGTCGGTAGTATGGTATCTATCCTGCAATATCTACTCCGAATCGCTTATTTCTGGCCGTTTCGAAGCGAATACCGGCAATCTGTAGTTATTTATTTTGATATTCTCCACGAATACTTATCACTTTACTCCCACACTCGTTCGTATGGCAATCGAGCGAAACAAACGGGACCCGACGCCCGGTGACGGCGGTACCTCCCGACAGCACGACGCGTATTCCGGTCCCGGTGCCGCCGGCGCGGCGGCCGACGAGGTCCTCGACGACGTGGACGACGTCGACGACGCGACCGACGAAATCGGCACGGCGGTCGCCGAACTCTCCAACGCCTCCGAGAGCGTCGCCGTCAGCGCACAGGAGATAAGCGACCTCGCGGGCGACCAGTCGACCAACATGCAGGAGGTCGCCGGCGAGGTGTCGAACCTGAGCGCCAGCGTCGAGCAGATAGCCTCCAGCGCCGACCAGACGAAGGCGATGAGCGACCAGGCGCGCGATCTCGCCGCCGAGGGTCGAAGCTCCGCCGACAACGCCGCGGACGCGATGGAGACCGTCGACGACGTGACCACCGACGTGTACGACGAAATCACCGACCTCCGCGCGAAAGTCGACCAGATCGACAACGTCGTCGAGGTCATCAACGACATCGCCGACCAGACGAACCTGCTCGCGCTCAACGCCTCCATCGAGGCCGCCCGCGCCGGCGAGGCGGGTGCCGGCTTCGCCGTCGTCGCCGACGAGGTCAAGAGCCTCGCCGAGCAGTCCCGCGACAGCGTCTCCGAAATCGAGGCGGTCGTCGGCGACATCCAGGAGACGACCGAGACCACCGTCGGCAACATCGAGGAGGCCAACGAGGAGGTCAACGACGGCATCTCGGAGGTCGACGCGGCGGTCTCCGCGCTCCGGAACATCGACGCCGCGGTCGGCGAGGCCGCCGCCGGCGCGGAGGAGGTCGCCCGCGCGACCGACCAGCAGGCCGCGAGCACCGAGGAGGTGGCGAGCCTCGTCGACGAGACCGCTCGGGGCGCGGAGGAAGTCGCCGGCGAAATCGACCAGGTCGCCGCGGCTACCGAAGAGCAGACGGCGAACATCTCGGAGGTCGCGCTCCTCGTCGACCACATCGACGACGAGGTGGACGACCTCGAAGACGGACTCGACGCGGCCGAAGACGGGCTCCCCGCCCGGGGCGCGTAGATGTCGCTCACCGACGCGCCCGACGGCGCGCTCGCGGAGCCGACGCAGGTGCTCGAATTCGAACTCGGCGAGGAACGTTACTGCGTCGTCCTCGACGCCGTCACCGAGATTATCGACCGCAAGTCGGCGCGCTCGCTCCCGGACACGCCGCCGCACGTCGTCGGCGCGATGGACTACCGGGGCGCGACGACGATGCTCGTCGACACGGCCTCGCTCCTCGGCGTGGGCTCGAACCCCGACGCCTCCCGCGTCGTCGTCTTCGACGCCGCCGACGAGGACGCGACCGTGTTCGGCTGGCTGGTCGACGAGGTCGACCGCGTGACGGAGGTCGACCCCGAGACCGTCGACGACGCGCCGTTCGGCGACGAGCTCACCCGCGGCATCGTCAGGGCCGACGACGGCCTCGTCGTCTGGGTCGACCCGCCGGTCGACGCGTAGGCCGACCGCCCCGCGGTGGCCCGACCGCTCCGTACTTTCTTGGGCGCTCCCGCGAACCACTCGGACGATGGATACGCGTCGGGACGCCGTCGACAGCTTCGATTCCTTTCGGCAGTTCATCGGACTCGAACGCGACGTGCTCGTCCTCTCGGTGGCGATGTTCGCGTTCAGCCTCTCGTTCCAGATGACCGGCCGGTACGTCCCGGAGTACCTGCGGGTGCTCGGCGCGGGCGCGACCGTCGTCGGCCTCTACGGGAGCGTCGGTAACCTCATCGGGGCCTTGTACCCGTATCCGGGCGGCGCGCTCTCCGATCGACTCGGCTCGCGCCTCTCGCTCACGCTGTTCGGAACCGTCTCCTCTGCGGGCTTTCTCTTCTGGTTCGTCGCCCCGCAAGTGCCCGAGGTGACGCTCGCGGGCGTCTCGCTCGAACCGTGGCTCTGGATTTTCGTCGGCCTCTTTCTCACGCAGGCGTGGAAGTCGTTCGGCCTCGGCGCGACGTTCGCCATCGTCAAACAGAGCGTCCCGCCGGAGCGGCTGGCGATGGGCTTCGCCAGCACCGAGATTTTCCGCCGCGTCGGCTTCCTCCTCGGGCCGCTCATCGCGGCCGCGCTGTTGGCGGCGACGGCGACGTTCGTCGAGGGCTTCCGGTACGTCCTCGTCGTCGCCGCGGCCTTCGGCATCGTCGCCACCGTCGCCCAACACGTCCTCTACGACGCGCGCGAGGACTCGCTGGGCAAGTCGTTCGAGGGGCTCGCACAGCTCCGCGACGACCTCCGGTCGCTCCCACCGACGCTTCGGCCGCTCCTCGTCGCGGACACGCTCGTCCGGTTCGCCAACGGGATGGTGTACGTCTTTTTCGTCATCGTCGTCACGGAGTTCCTCGCCGTCGGCTTCACCGGCTTCGGCGTCTCGCTCCGCCCGGACGCCTTCTTCGGCGTCCTCCTCGGCGTCGAGATGGTCGTCGCCCTCCTGACGAAGCTCCCCGTTTCGAAGCTCGCCGAGCGGACCGGACTCAAGCCGGTCGTCGGACTCGGATTCGCGGTGTACGCCGTCTTCCCGGTCCTCCTCATCTTCGCGCCGGCGGACCAGTGGGTCGTCGTCGCCCTCTTCGCCTTCTCCGGGCTCCGGTTCGCCGGCCTGCCCGCGCACAAGGCGCTCATCGTCGGCCCGGCGGAGCGCAACGCCGGCGGGAGGGTGACGGGCGCGTACTACCTCCTGCGGAACACCGTCGTCATCCCGAGCGCGGCGCTCGGCGGCTGGCTCTACGCGAGAGACCCGACGCTCGCGTTCTCGGTCGCGTCGCTCGTCGGGGCTGTCGGCGTGGCCTACTTCGCCCTGCGCGGCAAGGAGTTCGCGGCGTACGCCGGCGGGGCCTGACGCGAAATCACCGGGAGAAATCCGAGATAGAGGCGTCCTTCTCCGTGAATACGGCATTTAACGGCATTGTAACCCGTCTGGCTGGTGGCCGGTCGCCTCGCCGCCGACCACGCAAAGATTCAACTTGAATAACATACATCTTTGTTCATGGACATAGGGATACTCGGCGCTGGCCGACTCGGTGGGACGTTGGCCCAACTCCTCGTGGAGGCGGACCATGAGGTGGCGATAGCCAACGACAGCGGGGTCGAGTCGATGGCAGACCTCTCTGAGACGCTCGGCCCGCAACTGCGCCCGGTGGAACCGTCGCGTGCGATTCGGTTCGGCGACGTGGTCTTCCTTGCGATTCCGTTCCGAAAGCGCGACTCGCTTCCCGACGCGGACCAGTTCGCGGAGAAGGTTGTCGTCGACGCGATGAACCCCTACACGGAGAACTTCCACGTCATCGACCTCGGCGACGACACCTCTTCGGAGCTCGTCGCGACCCAACTCCCGGACGCGAAGCTGGTCAAGTCGTTCAACACCATCCACTAGGAGACGCTCCGTGACCTCGGGCACCCGGACCTCCCCGAATCGGAGCGCCTCGCGGTGTTCCTCGCCGGCGACGACTCGGACGCCAAAGCGCGCGTCGCCGGCCTCATCCGTGATATCGGTTTCGGTCCCGTCGACGTCGGCGGCCTCGTCTCCGGCGGCGAACTGCTGGAACCCGGTTCGGCGCTCTACAAGCGCGAAATCACGGTCGACGAGGCGCGAGAGACCGTCCGAACGCTTCGTGCCCGACGGGGCTGACCGTCGTCTCCACACAATCATCACGGTTTTTGATTTTGTATGTCCGGTACCAGATTGCGCTCGCGGAGTACCACGGCCGTACCCGTCCGTTTCCGTGACGTTCACGGATTACGACTGTTCACAAATAGCATGGATTTAAGGGCCACCGTCGCACACAGACGGCTGTTAAGGCACCCATGATGGCACAGACGAACGACTGGAAGGACTCGCACGTGACGTACGACGAGGCGACTGGGTCGTACCGTGTCGACCGCGATTCTTCCGAGCTTCTAAGCACGAACGTTGTATTGAGTATTGCGGCGATCGAGGGCGTCCGACCGACGCAACTCCCGCCGCTCGCACAGACCATCGACCCCGACGCCCTCGAAACGGTGTTCGGCTGTTCTGAAGACGCGATTCTTTCTTTTTCGTACGCGGGCTACCGCGTGACGCTCGACGCGCTCGGTTCTATCGAAGTGGTCCCCATCGGCGACACCCAGCCCCTCCAGTGAGGCGACGCGCCGCCTAACTATCGACCACTCTCCGCCCACTCGTCCCGTCGAGTGGCGACGCGGCGAGAACGCCGACGCGGTCCGCGGTTCGTTCGCGCTCCCAGTAGGTGCCGCCTGACTCCCCGTTCGTGACAGTAGGCCAAACATACCAAAACGTCCCGTCACCCTCTCCCACGGTATGTTCGGAACGAGTGGAATCAGAGGTCCGGTTGGCCGAACCGTGACCGCCGAACTCGCCCTTCGAATCGGCCGCGCGGTCGGCTGTGACGCCTGCACCGTCGTCGTCGGACAGGACGCGCGACTCAGCGGCGACGTCCTCGCGGACGCCGTGAGCGCCGGCGTCCGCGAGTGCGGCGCGAACGTGGTCCGACTCGGCGTCGCCTCGACTCCCACGGTCGCCCGCGCGGTCGGTTGGACCGGCGCGGACGCCGGTATCGGCATCACCGCGTCTCACAACCCCGCCTCGGACAACGGCCTGAAGCTCTGGACGCCGAGCGGCCGTGCCTTCGACAAGGCCCAGACGCGCGACATCGTCCACCGGCTCAACCGCGACGAGGTGTCGCTCGCCGCGTGGGACGAACACGGCGAAGAGCGCGAGTGGCCCGACGCCGCGGCCCGCCACGTGAGCCACCTCGTCTCGTCGTTCGACGACCTCGACGACGTCTCCGTCGCGTTCGACCTCGGCAACGGGACGGGCCGCGTCTCGGTCGACGCGCTCTACGAACTCGGGGCGACGGTCAACACAATCGACGGCCAGCAGGACGGTCGGTTCCCCGCGCGAAAGAGCGAGCCGAACGCCGAGACGCTCACGGCGCTCCGCCGGACCGTCCCCGCGCTCGGCGCGGACGTGGGCCTCGCTCACGACGGCGACGCCGACCGGCTCGTCGCCGTCGACGAGACCGGCGCGTACGTCCCCGGCGACGCGCTCCTCGCGCTGTTCGCGCGGGACGCCGTCTCCCCGGGCGACGCCGTCGCCGTCCCCGTCGACACGAGCCTGCTCGTACAGGACGTGGTCGAGGCCGCCGGCGGGCGCGTCACCTACACCCCGGTCGGCGACGTCCACGTCGCCGAGGCGGTCGCCGAACCCGGCTACGTCTTCGGTGGGGAGCCCTCCGGCGCGTGGATTTGGCCCGACGAGACGCTCGCGCCCGACGGCCACTACGCGGCGCTCACGCTCGCCGACCTCGTGGCCCGCGGCGAACCGCTGTCCGAACAGGTCGCCGACCTCGGCGGGGCGGGCTACGCCACCCGCCGCGCGAGCCTCTCGTTCGACGACAAACACCAGGCGATGGACCGCATCGCCCGCGACATCCACGCCGCCTACGACGACGTCGACACCATCGACGGCATCCGCGTCGACACCGACGACGGCTGGTTCCTCGTCCGCGCCAGCGGGACCGAACCGCTGGTCCGAATCACCGCCGAAGCCCGCGACGAAGACGACGCCGACCGCCTGTTCGAGGACGTCCGCTCGCTCGTCGAGGGCGCGCGGGTCGTCGCCTGAAGCACTCGCTTTTGCGACCCATCCGCCTCCTCGTCGGAGGGTAGTTCAGTTCGCGCACGCGAGCGACCGTTCTCACGGTTTATGTACCATGACGCCCGACCCCCGCGTAGAGCGACGATGCACGACGACTCTCCGCCGGGCGACTCCCCGCCGGTCGCGCTCACGCGCCGCGCCGCGACGAAAGCCGCTTCTCTCGGCGCCCTCGCGGCCCTCGCGGGCTGTCTCGGCGGCGGTTCTCGACGGGAACGGGTGCCCGACCCGGTCGACCTCTCGGGCGGAAAGGAGGACGACCGAGGCGGGATGGTCATCGGCCTCCACGCCGGTCCGAACGGACAGATTTTCTACCGCGACAACGCCCCCGAGGGCCGCGACAACCCGGCGTGGTTCCACACGCTCGGCATGGGGCTGTTCCCGTACCACTTCGAACGTCGAGAGCTGGGCTGGGAGGCGACGGCGGTGTACGTCACCGACTACTCGACCGTCGACTACGAGCTCTCGACCGAGGACGGCGACACGTTCATCTCGACGCACACCGCCGCGGACACGTTCGGCGACGCCGCCGAGATGGCCTACGTCGTCGGAAGCGAGGTGCTCGGTGGGATGGGACGGGACCTGATTCCGTTTTCGTCAGACGCCGACGCCGACGGGTTCGTCGCCGAACACGGCGGGGAACTCGTGTCGTTCGACGACGTGACGCCCGAGTGGCTCCGCGGCTACATGCGCTCGTAGCACTCCCGTGTCGCCACTGCCGGTCGGGTGAAAACGACGAACGCTCGGCGGCGCTCAGAAGGAGTCGCCGGGGACGCGGACGCCGTCGACGTACACCGACACCGCGTCTGTCGACTGGAAGTTGGTGACGTCGCCCGCGAACTGGTAGCGCCGCGAGTCGTCGCTGACGGTCCCCTCGGCGGCGGGGCCGACCGTCCCGGTCGTGCTGAGCGCACCGTTCGGCTGGAGTGGTGAGATGGACCCGCTGACCGTCACTTCGAACGACGAGACGGAGCCGGTGCCTGCGACGACGAGCGTGTGCCCGTCGGCGTCGGCTGACTCGTCTGCCTGTTCTGTCGCCGAGCCGACCCCAGAGAACCCCGCGAGCGCACCGGCGGCCGATACCGACCCGCACAGCGCGAGGTACTTGCGTCTACCGACGTCGTCGTCAGTCGTCGTCTCTGGGTCCTGCCCGGTGGACCGTTCTCTTACCATGTCTCAGGGGTTGCGGATTATCCCCATAAATGTTGCGATAATTACATTAGTAGGAATACATGAATGTCTATCGATGATATTATTGCCGCCGTTACTGTTCGAATTCTCGACGAGTCCCCGTCGTTCAGTGAACGCACAAAAACGCAAGACAGCACCTACTTATTCTCGAATTAATCCGTTTCTTATGGGTGCATTAATCTCGGGTTCGAAGCGCCGACTCGACTATCTTGAATCTGATATTTTTGACGGCTCTTGAGTGTACCGACATCTGATATGATTCCCGACGGTGTGCGCCGCGACCCTCCTGTCCACGGCCCACACGTCGGCTCATGCTTCGAAACCCGGACGGACCAGACGGGACGCTCGGTGCCGAGCGCGGTCGGCTTCCGGTTCAGCGCCGATGCGGTCGCTCGGGTCGAATCGTCGGCGGAAGGAGGAGGGGCCGAACGAGACCGCGGGGACCGATGCGGCCACCAGCGACGAGTCGTTCTCGCCTTCGGCTTTCCCGGGGCGAGCGTCCCACTCGCGCCCGCGGGGTGTTCGAACGGACGATGCGTCTCTCCGTCAGAGTGATGCTATCCGAGGAACTCGACGCGCCGGTCTTCCCACTCTCGGCGTTCGACGATGGATTCGCGGCCCTTTTCGGACATCTCGTAGAAGTTCGTTCGACGGTCGTGTTGTCCCTTGTTGACGTACCCCTGTTCGACGAGGGCGTCGAGGTTCGGGTAGAGGCGACCGTGATTCACCTCCCCGACGTCTTTGCTGATCATCTCTTTAATCTCCTGCCCGGACGGGCGCTCTGCCCCGGCGATCACGTACAGCAGGTCGCGCTGGAAGCCAGTCAGTTCGAACATGTAGTCTCGAATCTAAGTATCGCCGTCATCGGGTATTGTTAGCCACCTCTATACTGGACAATTGGGTTCCTTACCGCCGTTGCCGCGAGTTTGCTCCCGTTTCGCCCCGAGGGTTTTTCTCGAAACTGCTGAGATGTGGAATCATCTCTGAGACCGAGATAACTCCCTCCCGCTGACGGTCTGTGCCCCGGTGACAATCGCGTGAAGATGAGCTTAATATCCGGTAGCGACCGACTCGGTGCCTCCCGGAAACGTCACGATAACAAAGGTCGGGTGTGGTGTAGTACGACCCAACCGGGTCGGGTCCCTCTTTCACACCGCGTGCGGGACCACCCCCGCACACGACGATGACAACGCTATCAAAAGACGAGCTATTCCGAATCCTCAGCAACTCCCGGCGGAGGCAGATTCTCTACTTCCTCCATCGGGCGGGCGAGGCGATCTCGCTGAAAGAACTCGCGGCGATGGTCGCCGCGCGGGAGAACGGAACGGCGGTCGAGGACGTGACCGACGAAGAGCGACAGCGGGTGTACATCTCGCTGTACCAGACGCATCTCCCGAAACTCGAGAGCGCCGGACTGGTCGATTACGACGACGAAGAGCGGTCCGTCGAGCTCGTTTCGAACGTCGCAAAGCGGGGGTTCTTCTGGATGCAATCCGAGACGAACGAGCCGTGGAGCCGGTATTACGCGCTCCTCGGCGCGCTCAGTTGGGCGCTCATTCTCGGCCTGTGGGCGGGCCTCCCCGGGTTCGCGCTCGTCTCGTGGAGCGCCGTCGCGGTGTTCGTCTCCGCGGCGCTCCTCGTGTTGGTGTTCGCGCAGTACCGCTCCGAGCGGCGGGCGGGGACATCGGCCGACGCCTTCGAAGCGCTCGTGGAATAACCGCGGAATAATTCGTCTCCTCGCGGCCGTCGCAAACACCCGCTCCGAAGCGCTCGCGTATTCTCAACGGATGCTACTGCTGAATCGACGTATCCGTGAACCTAACTACCAACTGTGTTTTATATATTTCTCAGAACCGAGATAAATGAGAGTGAAAACGGCGTCCCTCGCGGCTCTCTGGTAGGGTTCTCTTACTGTCGGAACTATTGAAAGTCTGAGTTAGTATAGATTGTTACAGTCACTTTACTCGCAGATTTTGCAACCCTAACAGTCGGAGAAATCAGAGTGTGGGATTGTCAGACAAGTATATATCCTCGTTTAACCTATTAGCTCACTGACCCTCTGTATCTGGGGCGCGCTTGGTGGGGCGCATCCAAAGGTTGTGGTCTGTGCAAACGCCTCGTGGTCTTCCCTCTCGACCGACCACGTGACACGGTAGCACCCGACCACACAGTGGGGGAGGAAGGAACAATGGTTACCGATTCACTACAAGCCGATACCGGCGTTGTCGACCAGACGACGAATGAACAGCCCGCGGAGACGACTGGTGGGTCTCACGCGCTCGCAGAACAGCAACAACAACCCGAAATCGAAGCGCTCTCGAAGGACGTCGTCTTCGAGATTCTGAAGAACCAACGCCGGCGCGACGCGCTCCGGTACCTCAAGGAGAACGACGGCGAGGCGAAGCTCGGCGACATGGCCGAGTTCATCGCCGCGAAGGAAAACGGCATCGAGATCAAGGCGCTGTCGTCGAGTCAACGAAAGCGCGTGTACATCGGTCTGTACCAGTGTCACCTGCCGAAGATGGACTCGGCGGGCATCGTCGACTTCGAGAAGAACCGCGGTGACATCACGCTTCTCGACACCGCGAAACAGCTCGACCAGTACCTCGACGGCGACATCGTCAGCACCGAGGACGACGAGCAGTCGGCGTCGCTCGCCGCGGCGCCGAAGCGGAACCTCGCTATCGCCGCCGGCGTGGCCGCGACCGTCTCCGCCGGACTGCTCGGCGTCCCCGGACTCGAACAGGTCCCGGCCGCCGGCTGGGCCGTGTTGAGCACCGCGACGCTCATGGCCATCACCGCGATGGAGTCGTACAAGAACCGCCTCGACCTCTGAGTCGGTCGGTTCTCACGCGTCCGCGACGATACCGATTTCCAACGACTGCACCCGGATTTTACTTCGCTCCGCTTTCGAACAGCCGCGGCACTCGGTCCCTCCCTTCTTTCCGCCCGCCGGCATCTGCTCTCCTCGGCTCCTCCACCGAGGTCCGTTCTCACCCCGCGGTGTGGTTCGCAGTCCGTGCGACCGACGCGGCGGCTTCGCCGCGCCGCGACACTGTCGGGGGAGCGCCCCCCGATTAGGCGCGTCCGAACCGTCTACTCCGCCGATTTCGGACTGCGGTCTCCGCTTGCAACAGTCTCACACGCGACCCTAACGCGAGACCGGTTCGGGGAACGCGCTGTATAACAATCCCCGTCGCCCTCCCTGTTTCCTTCATGACTTACATACCGTCACGGTCACGTTCCGAACGCCTGTCGCTCGCGGGAGGGCGCGAATGAACGACCGCATCACCGAGGCGGTCGTCCTCGCGGGCGGAGAGGGGCGACGGCTTCGCCCGCTCACCACCTTCCAACCGAAGCCGATGCTCCCGGTCGCCAACCGGCCGGTGGTCGAGTACGTCCTCGACGCGCTGTTCGAGTCGGGCATCGAGCGCGCGGTCGTCGTCGTCGGCCACCGCGCCGACCGCATCCAGTCGCACCTCTCTGCGACGTACCCCGACGCGAACATCGAGTTCGTCCACCAGGACGCCCGACTCGGAAGCGGGCACGCGCTCCTCCTCGCCGAGGAACTCGTCTCCGGCCCGTTCGTCGTCTGCAACGGCGACAACGTCATCGACGCCGACATCGTCACGACAGTGCTCGAACGCTTCTCGACGACCGACTCGGTGGCGACCGTCGCGGTCGCCGAGTCGGACACGCCCGAGGAGTACGGCGTCGTCGTCGAGGACAACGGCCGCATCGCCGACATCGACGAACACGCCGTCGACAGCGAGGGCTACCTCGTCAACGCGGGCGTCTACGTCTTCGACGACGCGGTGTTCGAGGCGCTCCGGCTCACCCCGCCGCACGACGGCGAGACGCGGCTTCCCGACGTGATTCACTACCTCGACGGGAACGTCACGTCCGTCCTCGTCAACGGCGGCTGGCTCGACCCCTCGCACCCGTGGGGACTCCTCTCCGTGACGGAGACGCTCCTCGCGCGCAGGCACGGCTCGGCCGTCGCCGGTTCGGCGCGAATCCACGAGCGCGCGGTCGTCGGCGACCACGTGGTCGTCGGCGACGACTGCGACGTGGGACCGGGCGCGGTCATCAGCGCCGGCTCGTGCCTCCAGAACAACGTCTCGGTCGGCGCGAACAGCGTCATCGAGCGCTCCATCCTCTCGACCGACGCGCGGGTCGGCGCGGGCGTCGTCCTCCGGGACTCCGTCGTCGGCCCCGGCGCGACCGTCGGCGACGGCGTCGTCTCACCCGGCGGCCGGGCGGACGTCATCCTCGAAGGCCGGCTGTACACCGACCGCCGCCTCGGGAGCATCATCGGCGACCGCGCCGAGGTGGGCGCGAACGTGACGCTCACGGCGGGCAGTCGCGTCGGCGCTGAGGCCGTCGTCGGGGCCGGCACGGTCTTACACGGCGACGTCCGCGAGCGCGTGGAGGTGACCCACTGATGTGCGGAATCACCGCCTGCATCGGCGCGGACAACTCGGTCGATTCGCTCGTCGAGGGACTCCAGCGGCTGGAGTACCGCGGCTACGACTCGGCCGGTATCGCCGTGAAAAACGGGTCGGGCATCTCGCTGACGAAGCGCGTCGGCGAGGTCTCCGAACTCGTCGCGGCCGTCGAGCGGGACCCCATCGCCGGCGACTACGGCATCGGTCACACCCGCTGGGCGACCCACGGCGGCGTCACCGACGGCAACGCCCACCCCCACACCGACGAGTCGGGCCGTATCGCCGTCGTCCACAACGGCATCATCTCGAACTTCCAGTCGCTCCGGAGCGACCTCGAAGCCCGCGGTCACGTCTTCAGTAGCGAGACCGACACCGAGGTCGTCCCGCACCTCATCGAGGAGAACCTCCGCGACGGCGCGACCCCCGAGGAGGCCTTCCGCGCCGCGGTCGGCAGTCTTTCGGGGAGCTACGCCCTCGCGGCCATCATCGGCGACGAGGAGGCCATCTTCGCGACCCGCTCGGGGTCGCCGTTGGTCCTCGGCGTCGGTGACGGCGAGTACTACCTCGCCAGCGACGTGCCCGCGTTCATCCAGCACACGGCGCGCGTCGTCTACCTCCACGACGGCGACTTCGTCGTCACTCGCTCGGACGGCTACGAAATCACGGACTCGGCCGGCCGCGCGGTCGACCGTCCCGTCGAACGCGTCGAGTGGGACCCCGAGACGGCGACGAAGGGCGGCTACGAGCACTACATGTACAAGGAGATTCACGAACAGCCCGGCGCGCTCCGGCGGACCACCCAGAGCCGGCTGAACACCCACGCCGGCGGCGTCGAATTAGAGGAGTTCCCGCCGGAGTCGTTCGCCGACGTGAAGCAGGTCCACCTCCTCGCCATGGGCACCTCGCACCACGCCGGGATGTACGCGGCGTCGTTGCTCAACTCCCGGGGCATCCCCGCCTACGCGTTCATGGCCGGCGAGTACTCGGTCATCAAGCCGCCGGTGACGCCGGACACGCTCGTCGTCGCGGTCAGCCAGTCGGGCGAGACCGCAGACACCCTCGACGCGGTGCGCCGCGCCCGCGCCGCCGGCGCGCGGACCCTCGCGGTCACGAACGTCGTCGGCTCGTCGATAACCCGCGAGTGCGACGACGAACTGCTCATCCGCGCCGGCCCGGAAATCGGCGTCGCGGCCACCAAGACGTTCTCGTCGCAGGTGACGGCGCTGACGCTCCTCACCGAGCGCCTCGTTGAGGACGTGACCGGCGCGAAGTCGCCCGAAGCGCGCACCCTGATGGAGGCGCTGTCGCGGCTCCCCGGCGACGTACAGGAGGTGCTCGACACCTCGATGGCCCGCGAAATCGCCATCGAGTACGAGGGGAGCGACGCCTACTTCTTCATCGGCCGCGGGGTCGCCCACCCCGTCGCCCTCGAAGGCGCGCTGAAGTTCAAGGAGATATCCTACGAGCACGCCGAGGGCTTCGCCGCCTCGGAGCTCAAACACGGCCCGCTGGCGCTCGTCACACCCCTGTCGCCCGTGTTCGCCATCTTCACCGGCCACGAGGACGAGGCGACGCTGAGCAACGTCAAAGAGGTGCAGGCCCGCGGCGCGCCGGTCATCGCCATCACGAGCGACCGCACCGGCGAGGTGACCGAGTTCGCGGACCACGTGCTCAGGATTCCGGACACCCATCCCGACATCGCCGGCGTCCTCGCCAACGTCCAGCTCCAGCTCGTCGCGTACCACGCGGCGGACCTGCTCGAACGACCCATCGACAAGCCGCGCAACCTCGCCAAGTGCGTCACCGTCGAGTGAGCGTGAGCGAGCGCCGCGGTGGGTCTCACCGCCGCGTTCCGACGTTTCGCACCCGTTAATTCGCCGCGGTCGTTCGGTTTCGGTCCGAGGGCCGCCGTTTTTCGGGGATTCGAGACTGTTCGGAGGTAATCGAAGATTATCTCGATTGTAGGCACCGATTACATATTACCCGCCCGCGTCAGGTAACACGCGATGACCCGACGCGACCTCGTGGACGACGTTCTCTCGGCCTCGGACGAGCCTCCCGGACCGCTGACCGACGAGAGCGCCGCCGCCGAGACGACGGACGAGACCGATATCCCCCCGGAGTCGTCCGACGACGACCTCCTCGACGCGCTCGGAGACGACGTCTCCCGGGACGTACTGCTGGCGTGCAACCGCGCGCCGATGACCGCCGAGGAGCTCGCCGAGACCTGCGACGTCTCCGAATCGACCATCTACCGCCGGCTCGAAACGCTGTCGAGCCTCGGGCTGGTCGAACGGACCCAGCGGGTCGACGCGCCGAGCAAGACGTGCTACGAGACGGCCGTCGACGGGCTCTCGATTCACCTCGGCGACAGCCTCCGCGTCGAGGCGGGGTCGAGCAACTACGTCGTCGACGCGATGCGCACGCTTCTGGCCGCCATCGACGTCCAACAGCTCGCGTACGACCGCGAGCAAAACAGCGTGGACGTTCGGTTCCGACTGGCTCCGCACCTGCTCGACTCGCTCGTGGAACTGTACGTCAGAGACACGAGCTCCCGCGAGAAGTAGTCCGTCGGCCGTCGATTCGGTGGCGCTCGTCGCGCCGTCTCACCGCCGCCACGACTCGTCGACTTCGCCGAGGACGAGCGCGAGCGCGTCTCTTGCGCGGCCGACCGCGATGAGTTCGCGCGCGGTCGCGGCGGTGAGGGGACCGATGGACTGCGAGGACGCGAGCCCTTCGACGATGTCGGGCACCTCGGTGGCGAACCACGAACTGGCGTCAGTCCCGGATTCGTCGTCGACCCCCGCGGACGACCGAGAGTGGGGTGCGTCGGAAATCATACTGAATGTACACGCTCGCGGGGCATAGTTAGGAATCTGAACACCTTCGGTAACGACCTCCTTACTCGTCGGAGTCTCGGGGTCACGAGCCGATTGCCGGCTCTCTCATACCACATTATTGCAAAGAATAATAACCCGCTGGAGCGTTCCGTGTAACCGGTAATGTCTCTCAGCGAACTCATTTCCGGCGTCGCCGCCGCGGAGCGAACGCTGACGGTGTTCAATCCGACGCCCGGCGTCGCCGAGCGACTCGCCGAGCACTTCGCGGACCGAAACGTCTCGGTGGAGTCTGCGAGTTCCGACGAGGGTCCCTCGAACTACGCGGTGTTGGGTACCGGCGACACGTTCCACACGGCCGTCTCGATAGACGACCTCCTCAGACGTCCCGAGGACGTCGAACCGGGCTTCGAACGCGACTCGTACGCGCCGATTCTCGACCATCTCGACGAGACGCTGTTTACCTCCTACGACCGCCGGCAGATGCTCAACGCCACCCGCGAAATCGAAGACCGCGCGTGGCGCGTCGGCGCGGGCGAACTCCACTCGGGCTTTCAGTCCGGCGGGAACCTCCGCCCGCAACTCGCCGCGTACCGCCGCCTCGGCGGCCGCGACGACCTCTCGGTCCACGCGTACATCTATCCGAACGGCGAGGTCCCGCAGGCGGACCAGTTCCAACTCCACCTCGCGCGCACCGACGAGATTCGCCGCTCCTGGTTCGTCGCCTACGACGGCAACGGCGTCGGCGACTACAAGTGCGCGCTCGTCGCCGAGGAGCCCGAACCGGGGTTCGGCTTCACCGGCTTCTGGACGTACGACCCCTCGACGGTCGACTACATCGTCAACCACCTCGTCTCGTCGTACCCGATTATCGAACCCGATGGCTCGGGCGACGACGCGGACGGCCGCCGCCGGATGACCGTCCGACCGAAAGGCTGTCGCTGACGCGGCTCTCCTCGTCGGCGCGCCGCTCGCAGAATCAATTCGGAGAACCGGGCGCGAATACTTAGGAACGCCCGCCCGGAACCGTGCGGTATGGTTGACGGAATCCTCCTCGACGCCTCGCACCTGAAGGGCAAAGTCAAGGGCGGCCGCGCCGGGGCCGAAATCGCCGGGATGAGCTACATCGGCTACGAACTCGCGGTCACGGAGCGGAGCATCCACGTCTACGGCGACCACTGTAACGCCGACATCCAAGACGAGGAGTACCGCTATCTCGTCGTCCCCCTCGACTCGGTCCGGGGCATCGAACTGAAGGACCTGTCCGACCGCGGTCGGTGCCTGCAGATTCACGCACTCGACGACGAGGTGGTGCTGTTCTCGGAGAACCAGACGAGCCTCTCGAAGAACCTCAAGCGCGTGTTCCTCCTCCTCTCGCGTCTCCTCGCCTGAGCGGACCGGCGCTCAGGTCGGCGACTGGTCGGCCGGTCGGTCCGTCGGCCCGGATCCGAATCAGGTAACGTTTCGAAAGCAGGTGTACTAACCGAACCGCTAAAGAGGGACGGAGCCGATATGGGGGTATGGCCACGGATATGAACCTCGACGACGCCCCCTGTCCCATCATCGACTCGCTGAAGCAGATCGGGTCACAGTGGCGTCTCATCGTCCTCCACGACCTCCAAGACGGTGAAAAGCGGTTCAACGAGCTGAAGCGCTCGACCGGCGCGAGTTCGCGGACGCTCTCTCGCGTCCTCGACGACCTGCAGGAACACGGCTTCGTCGACCGCCGGATGGAGGAGGACGCGCCGGTCGCGACGTACTACTCGCTGACCGACAAGGGCGTCTCGCTGTGCCCGGTGTTCGACGAGATACAGGAGTGGGCCACCGAGTGGCTCGACGCTGAACACGACGAGGACGCGGCCGAGGCCGAGACGGTGCAGTCGACGGTCTGAACGCGCTCTACGGTGCGGTGCCGCGCTACGCTTCGAGCGGGTCGCCGTCCGCCGTCTCGACGATTTCCGCGTGGACGTCCGCGACGGTGACCGAGTCGAGTTCGTCGAGCATCGCCTGAATCGCCGGTTCGAGCAGTTCGACGAGCACCGGCTGGATGTGTTCGCCGACGGTGCACTCGTCGTTCGGTTCGTTCGTGTGGAAACAGAACGGCTCGGCGTCCTCCACCGCCTCGTAGATGTCGCGAAGCGTGATGGCGTCCGGCTCGCGGGACAGCGTGAAGCCGCCGGTCGGGCCGCGCTTGGAATCGACGAGGCCCGCCTCGCGGAGCGAACACAGGAGCTGACGGATGACCACCGGGTTCGTGTTGACGCTCCACGCGAGACGGTCGGAAGACAGCCGCTCGTCGCTCTGCACCGCCAAGTGAGTCAACACGTGCGTCGCGACGACGAATCGGCTGCTGTTCGACATACACGTTCTTTGGTGCTACGGGCATTTTAGATTTCACGGTGATGCGCCGATTTCGCCGGATTCCCGCGGAACTGCCGTTTTTCAACTCCCGGCTCGGAACGGGGGTTCGGTGTCCGAATCAGATGGCGAGAACCGACCGGATGGGGTTCGGAACGGCCGAAAAGTAGACTCCAGATTGAGCAGGTCGGCCGCGGCGACGCGCCCCGACCGATTCACTCCTCGCTTTGCTCCGCCCGCGGTTCCGCGCGGCTCCCTCGTCGCTCCTCTCTCGGTCGCGTTCCGTCTCCGCGCTCGTTTCCTTCGGAGTCGCCCGTTTTCGCGTCGCCCACTCCCGTATCGTCCGCTTCCGCGTCGCTTGCTTCCGCATCGCCCGTCTCGTTCCCGCCGGCGCGCGCCGGGAGCGCCTCGACGTCGGTCGCCCGCATGAGCGCGATGACCACGTTGTCGGCGACCTCCGCGGCGAACCTGCGCTCGTCGGTCCGCCACTGTCGCGGCTCGCCGACGTGTTCGTGACAGACGACGCCGACGACCTCGCCGCCCGACCTGACCGTCGCGTCGAGCATCGACGCGATGCCCTTCGGCCCGAGGTAGCCGTCCCGAAGCTCGGCGGTCGCCGGGTCGGTCCGAACGTCGTCGACGCCGAGCGACCGGTTCGCCGCCAGCGCCTCGAAGTACGACGGGTAGTTCGACGCGGTCAGCGTCGTCCCGGCGTTGTGCTCGCCCGACGACCGGTCGTACTGGTCGACACAGCGGAGCGTCTCGGCGTCGTCGAACAGCCAGACGCTCGCCCGCTCGACGTTCAGCACCGTCGCCATCGTCTCCGTGATTCGCGGCAGTGCGTCCTCGAACGACCCCCCGATGACCGCCTCGTCGGTCGCGAGGCCGACGAGCGCCCGCTGTTGGCGCTCGCGTCGCTCCCGCTCGCGGTAGGCCTCGGTCACGTCGCGGAAGACGGCGACGACGCCTTCGACCGCCCCGTCGTCGGTCCTGATGGGCGACATGCTGTCTTCGATGTAGCGCTCGCCGCCGTCGCTGGTGACGAGTTTCGTTCCCGCGGCGAGTTCGACCGGCCCGTCCGCCTCGGCGACGCGGCGCATCGGGTCGATGCGTTCGCCGGTCTCGCCGTCGACGAGGACGAGCACGTCCGAAAGCGGCTCGCCGACGGCGGCGTCGGCGTCGTAGCCGGTTATCTCCTCGGCGGTTCGGTTCAGTTGGACGACCGTCCCGTCGGCGTCGGTGGCGACGACGCCCTCGGCGATGGAGTTGAGGGTGACGCGGAGGTACGCCTCGCGCTCGCGGAGTCGCCGTTCCGCGCGCCGGTGGTCCGTGATGCGGACGAGCGTCTGTCGGAGGACGCCGTACTGCGTCGTCGGGTCGCCGCCCTTCTGGAGATAGCTGTCGGCGCCGAGGTTCAGCGCCTCGATGGCGACTTCCTCGCGGCTCCGCCCGGTGAAGATGACGAACGGCACGTCGGAGCCGCGCTCCTCTCGGAGCACCGACAGCAGTTCGAGTCCGGACATCTCCGGCATCTGGTAGTCGGAGACGACCGCGTCGAACGACTCCGACGCGAGCAGTGCCAGCGCCCGCCGCGGCGAGTCGGTCGTCACGACCTCGATTTCGTCGTCCGTCGATTCGAGAAACCGCTTTGTCAGCGCCAACAGCCCCTCGTCGTCGTCGACGTAGAGCACGCGCCTCGACGCCGACTCCCCCTCGCTCACGTCCATGTACTGTCGTGCCGATTCGCCTTGTGTCTGATAACTGTTTGGTAGGTTAACTGTCGTCAACGTGATGCGTGTCGCGGGTCGAGGCGGCCCTCGCGTCAGTCCTCGCCGGCGGTCGCCTCGTCGTCGGTCGCCGCGTGGCCGGTCGCCCCGTGGTCGCTCGCTTCGTCGCCCGCGTCGGTCTCGTCCACGCGGTCGTAGAGGACGGACTCGCCGGGTTTGACCGTCCCGCCGGTCGGGATTCTGACGCCCGCGTTCAGCGAGGCGTTGATGCCGGTCTTCACCCCGTCACCGAGGACGACGCCGTACTTCCGACGACCCGACGAGACGAGTTCGCCTTTGAGCATCTGCCGGACGGGCTCGCCGTCGTGTCGGAGGTTCGCCACTTTTGTCCCCGCGCCGAAGTTCACGTCGCGGCCGAGGAGGCTATCGCCGACGTACGAGAGGTGGCCGACCGTCGCGCCCTCCATCAGGACGCTGTTTTTCACCTCGACGGCGTGGCCGACCTTGGCGTGCTCGCCGACGAGCGTGTGCCCGCGGACGTAGGCGTTCGGGCCGACGGTGGCCCCGCTCCGGACGAGCACCGGCCCCTCGATGACCACGCCGGAGCGGACCGTCGCGCCCGCCTCGACGACGACCGGCCCGTCGAGTTCGGCCCGCTCGGACACGTCGCCGTCGATTCGCGGTTCGAGTTCGCCGAGCTTCCACTCGTTGGCTTCGAGGAGTTCCCACGGCCGCCCCACGTCGAGCCAGCGCTCGAAGGCGACGCCGCGCACGTCGTAGGCCTCGCAGGTCGCCGCGAGCACGTCGGTCAGTTCGAGTTCGCCGCGGTCGCTCTCGTCCACGTCGAGCCAGTCGTGGGCCTCGGCCGGGAAGACGTACGCGCCGGCGTTGACGAGGTCAGACGGCGGGTCCGCGGGCTTCTCGACGACGCCGGTGACGAAGCCCTCGTCGTCGGTGTCGAGGACGCCGTAGGAACTCGGGTCGTCGACGCGGAACGACCCGACCGCGGGCGTCCCCTCGTACAGCGTCGACAGCGTCGGCACGTCGTACAGCGCGTCGCCGTTGAGGACGACGAACGGCTCGTCGGGGTCGAGATGGGGGGCCGCGGCGCGGACGGCGTCGGCCGTCCCGCGCTGTTCCGACTGGACGGCGAACTCGACGGGGACGCCCCCGCGCTCGTCGCCGAAGTAGTCGCGCACGTCTCCGGCCTCGTAGCCGACGACGAGAGTGATGTCCGTCGCGCCCGCCTCGATGGCCGCGTCGGCGGTGTGTGCGACGAGCGGCCGGTCGGCCACGGGGAGCATCGGCTTCGGTCGGCGGTCCGTGAGCGGACGCATCCGGGTGCCGCGGCCGGCGGCGAGAATGACAGTCTGCATACCTCCCTAAGGGACTGCGCGGAAGAAATTTCTTCGGTCCGGACGATATCGAGGCGGGGACCAATCGTCGTGCTGTGGGTTGCCTCTGATCCACCTACCGATACCGACTCGAGGTGGGACGGCCGGCACGGCAACTATCTGTCAATATCAGTCTGACAAAACGCTTGCGAACTCCGCGCCGGATTCGACTCCGAGACTCCGCCGTCGCGCGGCGCGGTCGCTCCGGGGCGGTTCGAACCACACGGCCCGCGAACGGCGAGTACGTTGGGGTTACGATGGGTTGGAGATTCGCACGAGACGCGGCGCCGTGTGTTAGTGAACGGACGAACGCCAGCGTGTAATAGTTTCGTTCCGCGGCGACGCGAACCGCGTTCGTGGGCGTTATTACCATCCCACCCTTCGGCTGTGGAGGGTTACGATGGAGATTCGCACAGGACTCTCTTACGGAGACGTATTGCTGGTTCCACAGCGCTCGCCGGTCGACAGCCGGAGCGACGTGGACCTCTCGACCAACGTGACGCCCGACTTGCGCCTCGACACGCCGCTCGTCAGCGCGGCCATGGACACCGTCACCGAAGCGGACCTCGCGGCGACGCTCTCGGGCCTCGGCGGCCTCGGCGTCGTCCACCGCTTCCTCGACGTGGACGAGCAGGCCGAACAGGTCCGCCGCGTCGCCGAGGCGGGCGGGACCGTCTCGGGCGCGGTCGGCATCAACGAGGACTACCTCGACCGGACCGAGGCGCTCCTCGACGCCGGCGCGGACGCTATCGTGATGGACATCGCTCACGGCCACATGGAGCGGTGTCTCGACGCCGTCGAACGGATTCGCGACGAGTTCGACCCCGAAATCGTCGCGGGCAACGTCGTCACGCCGGCGGCCGTCGAAGACCTCTGGGAGGCCGGCGCGGGCTGTGTGAAAGTCGGTGTCGGGCCGGGTTCGCACTGCACGACCCGCGAGGTTGCGGGCGCGGGCTATCCGCAGCTCACGGCCGTCTCGGAGTGCGCCGAGCGGGCGCACGACCTCGGCATCCACGTCATGGCCGACGGGGGGATTCGGACCTCCGGCGACGCCGCGAAGGCGCTCATGGCCGGCGCGGACACCGTCATGATGGGGAGCTTCTTCGCCGGGACCGACGAGGCACCGGGCCGGGTCGTCGAGGTCGACGGCGAGACGTACAAGCGCTCCCGCGGGATGGCCTCCACGGAGGCCGCAGACGACCGCGAGGACAAACAGAGCGACGTGGACGCCGGTGAGGGCGTCGAGGCGCTCACGCCCTACAAGGGGCCGGTCGAACCGCTCGTCGAGGAGTTCCTCGGCGGGGTTCGCTCCGGGGTGAGCTACTGCGGCGGTCACACGCTCGCCGACGCCCGCGAGAAGGCCTCGTTCGTCCGCGTCGCGGCGAGCGCGAAGGAGCGAGAAGGCGCACACGGCGTCGTCTTCGCCGAGGGCCCCGTCGAGGTCGACGAGGAGGCCGAACGCGAGTTGCAGGCTCCGATGGCCGACTGACTCCGAGGTCGGGGAACCGACTCCCGACGCGACACCGCGCGGTGACTCACGACGCGACGCGAGACGACGCGGACCGCCACGCCGGCGACCGCGCCCTCGCCGAGCGACGGCGTTCGCGCTGACACACCGGCGTCATCGCGCTCGAATAACATCTCAGATTCGATAGTATTCGACTGTTATTTTTGAATATTGGTAGTTATTTAGTTCGAGCACATGGCTTCGATTCGAGTTCGAACACTCGGCAATCGGGTCCACAGCGAGCCGACTGATCGATTTCTCTCGTCACCCCTAACACCGAAATTTCGCTCGAATAGCGCGTCAATCGCGCGAAAAACGCACCGTTCGTCCGCTTTGAATCGCCGCGCCGCGCTCGCATCTCGGACGGAGGAACTCGGCCACCGAATCGAGTTCGTCGCGCTCGTGACCCTCTCCGACGATGACTTATCAAGCCAGATTAGAACTATATATACTGATACGTTTGCCGACGGACACCGCCGAACTCGACCGGCTCGCCTGACAACCGTATCTGTGTCACGAGTCGCGGAAGTCGACTCGCCCCATCCGTGACAAACATAATTCTGTAATCTCTTTGGTGTCGGCCGGCTCGCGTCCGAACGACTCCGGGAACGGGCCGTCCGGCGTCAAACATCCGCGAAATACAGCTATGCCGAACCGTTGTTTTGCATCACTGGAGACTACGAGTAGGTCGCGCGGATGCCGATGACCCGAGCGGCCTGCGTCACCATCTCGGGGACCTCCGTGTGGTACCACTCGCCTTTCATCCGGGTGGTTGGACCGGAGACGCTAATCGCGCCGAGGATGGTCTCGTCGTCGGAGAGAATCGGCGCGCCGACCGCTCGCATCCCGGTGATGCGCTCTTCGTCGTTGAAGGCGTAGCCGCGCTCGCGAATCGTCGCCAACTCGGCTTCGAGGGCGTCGCGGTCGTCTATCGTCTTCGTCGTCAGCCGCGTCAGTTCGCCGTCGAGAATCTCCCTTCGGCGCTCCTCGTCGCAGAACGCGAGGTAGGACTTGCCGACCGACGTGGTGTGGAGGTCGACGGTCGTGCCGATGTGCGAGTCGGTCTGGGGGCCCTGTTCGGATTTCACCTGATAGATGTAGACGCCGCGGCCGTTCTCCTCGACCATCACTTGTCCGCGCTCGCCGACGGCCTCGACGAGGTCGTCCATCTCGCCGATGGAGGCGTGGTACAGCGCGTGTCGCGTCCGGGCGTGGTCGCCGAGGTCGAGGAACTTCAGGCCCAGCGCGTACTCGTCGCCCTGCCTGACGACGTAGCCGAGTTCCGCGAGCGTCTTGAGGTGGTTGTGGGCCGTGCTCTTCGAGATGCCGAGGTCGTTCGCTATCTCCGACACCCCGCTCGCGTCGTGGTCCCTGATGTGTTCGACGATGCCGAACGACGTTTTCGTAGCGCCGATTGTTCCCGTCGCATCGTTCCCGTTCGTGTTCATAGTTAGCAATCAGGCAGTGAGGTAATAATTGTTGGCGTTTTGTTCGGGTAAGCCGAACGAGTGTTCGCCTCAGTACCGAGTCAGCGCGGCGACGGTCTCGCGGACCGGCCTCGAACCGACCGCCGAGAGCGCGTCGAGCGCCGCGTCCGCGGCGTCCTCGCCGAGACCGAACGCGAGCAGGTCGCGGTTGCGCGAGTCGAGGTCGGCCGCCGACAGCGGGTCGCGGTAGTCGCCGCGGGGGTACTCGCGCTCGCCGACGTAGCGGCTCCCGTCGCGGGCGGTCACCTCGACGCGCGCCCCCCAATCGTCGGGGAACGCCCGCTCGAACGCCTCGTCCGCGTGGAGGTGGACGCGCTCCGAGAGCCCCTGCACGGCCTCGTCGCCGAGCGCGTCGTCGAGGAAGTCGTCGAGTTCGACGCTCCCGTCTGCGACCCAGCGGGCGAGGACGTACGGCGTCGAGAACTTCGCCGCGGTGAGCGTCTCGGGTCGCGCGTGGCTCATGTCGACGCCGTTGCGGTAGGTGTACACGTCGATTCGGTCCACGTCGCCGGGCGCGAGGTCGTCCGCGCCGGCGTCTCGTAGGGCGTCGAGCGGGGCGTGGGTGTAGCGACACGACGGATACGGCTTCTGGTAGGCCTCGGAAATCCACCAGTCGTCGCCGAGCGAATCGAACAGGGCGTCGAACTCGCCGTCGCCGAGGAGCGTTTCGAACGGGTCGTAGACGGCCTCCATCGCCGCGGGCGACCCGCGGAGGCCGGCGGCGGTCAGCGTCGCGGCGCTCACGCCGGCCTGCGCGGAGAACCCGGCGGTGACGTTCCGCGACGGCGCGCCCTCTGCGAAGGGGTCGTGCATGGAGGCGACCGCGAGGTTCAGCGCGGTCCGGACCGTCTCGCGCACCCCGTCGGGCGACTGTCCCGCGCAGACGGCGGCTGTCAGCGCCGGCCCGAGCGTCGTCCACGTCGAGTGCGGGTCGCGGACGAGCCACGGAATCGCCTCGTTCATCCGGGCCTTCATCGCGAAGATGGCGTACTCGAAGCGCGCGCACAGCTCGTAGGAGCGGACGCAGGCGTCTACGAACGTCTCGCCGTCCACGTCGTTGGCCTCGGCGACGCCGACCGCGCCCGCGACGACGCTCGCGCCGACGTGGCCGCCGCGGTTGTGGCCCTCCTCTATCTCCTGTGTTATCGCCGCCGTCGCGTTCAACAGCGCCGCCTGCGACGGGTCGACCCGGCGGTCGGTCCCGAGGACGGACGCCGGGCCGTCGGCCAGTTTCGCGTCGCGGAAGACGCCCGCGTGCTGTGGCGCGGCCGCCCCCGCGACGGTCGCCGCGAGCACGTCCGCGACGATTCGCGCCCCGTCGGCGCGCACGTCGTCGGGTATCTCGTCGGTCAGAAAGCCGTACACCTGTCGTTCCCAGTCTCTGACTGGCTCGTGTGAAATCATGGTCTCAGTGGTCTCAGTGGTCTCGGTGAGTGTCGGGGGTGCTCAGGCCCGAGTGAGGGCGCAGAGCACGCGGGGGCGGCGGGTTCGGTCGCCGCGGTCCAGAGGCCGTCGACGCCGCCGTCGCCGATGACGGGCGCGACGAGTCGGTCGAACTTCGCTCGGAGTTCCGATTCGGTGAACGGGTCGCGTTCGCCGCCGCGGGCGGCGCGCACCTCGCGGGCGTACCGCTCGCCGTCGCCCGTCTCGACGGTGACGCGCGCGCCGCGCTCGTCGGGGGCGCGGGCCGCGAACTCCTCGGTGGCGACCACGTCCACGCGGCGGGCGAACCCGAGGGCGGTCTTCGTCAGCGCCTCGTCGGTGAACGCCTCCTTGCCGGTCTCGCCGGTCGTCAGCGCCGAGGCGACGGCGAAGGGAATCGAGAACTTCGCCTGCAGGGCGTTGGCGGGCGCGGGTTCCGACAGCGCCGCGGCCGCGGGGTACGTCTCGACGCTAACCGACTCGATGTCGGCCGCGTCGACGCCCGTCTCGTCGACGAGGAGCGCCACGGCGTCGAGGGCGGCGTGGGTGTAGCGGCAGGCCGCGTGGACCTTGAAGTAGCCGCGCTCGAGTTCCCAGCGCTCGCCGAGTTCGTCGGCGAGGGCGCTCCGGTCGGGGCCGTCCGCGGCCACGGGTTCGAGGTGTCGCGCCACGCCGTCGTCGAGGCCGGTGAACCCCGACTCGGCCTGGTCGACCGCGAGGAGGCCCGAGAGGTTACTCATCCCCACGTAGCCGTTTCTGACGGTCGCGCCCTCGGTCGCCGCCTCGAACCGGGTGTGCTGGGCGTAGTTCGCCGCCATGCGCATCGCGTCGAGCGTCGTCTCGGCGTCGAGGCCGCGGAGTCGGGCGACGGCCGCGGCGGTCCCGACGCCGCCCCACACGCCGTGGGGGTGGAGGCCGTCCGCGAGCGGGACCACCGTCTGGGCGGCGCGGACCGCCGCCTCGTAGCCGGCGACGAACGCCGTCAGGAACTCGTCGCCGCTCCGGTAGGCGGACTCGCCGTCCGCGAGGAGCGCGGGCAGGACGTGTATCGCGGGGTGGCCGGCCGCGAAGCGGTGGCCCTCGTCGAGTTCGAGGACGCTCCCGGCGGCCGCGTTGACGAACGCGGCGCGGTACGCGGTGGTCCGCTCGCCAGCCGTCCCCATGACGGTCGATTCGCCGCCGTTCTCGTCGGCCCACCGGCGCGCCAGCGCGGCGACCGCGGGGTCCGACGCGCCGCCCAGCACCGCGCCGATGGTGTCGGCGACGACGAGGGACGCGCGCTCGACGACCGACGCGGGGAGGTCGGCCCGGTCGAGGTCGGCGACGAACGACGCGAGCGCTTCGTCGGTCATCTCACACCCCGAGGTACGCCTCGACGACGCCCTCGTCTTCGAGGAGTTGGTCGCCGTCGGCGGTCATGCTGATGCGGCCGTTCTCCATGACGTAGCCCCGGTCGGCCAGCTTGAGCGTCTGTTGGACGTTCTGTTCGACCATGAGCACCGTCATGCCCTGCGCGTGGATGTCCTCGATGACGTCGAACACCTCTTGGACGAGGTGCGGCGCGAGCCCGATGGACGGCTCGTCGAGGATGAGCAGGTCGGGTTCGCCCATGAGTGCGCGGGCGAGCGTCAGCATCTGCTGTTCCCCGCCGGACATGGTGCCGGCGCGCTGGTTCTTGCGCTCCGCGAGCCGGGGGAACAGCTCCAGCATCTCGCCGAGGTTCCCCTCGCGGTTCGCCTTCGCCTCCTCGGTCTGCGCGCCGAGAAGCAGGTTGTCGATGACGGTCATGTTGGTGAACAGGTCGCGGTTCTCCGGGACCTGCACGATGCCGCGCTCGACGATTTCGTGGGACGCCTTCGAGTGAATCGCCTCGTCGCGGTAGGTTATCTCGCCGTGACTCGGCGAGAGGATGCCGCAGATGGTGCGCATCGTCGTGGTCTTGCCCGCGCCGTTCGAGCCGATGAGCGCGACGATTTCGCCCTCGTCGACGCGCATGTCGACGCCGTGGAGCACCTCGATGTCGTCGTAGCCGGCGCGGACGCCGCGAAGTTCAAGCATCGACGTCGAACCCCCCGATGTAGGCCTCGATGACGCGGTCGTCTTCGACCACCGTCTCCGGCGCGCCGAAGGCGATGCCCTTCCCCTGGTCCAGCACTTTCACGTAGTCCGAGATGTTCATGATGGCTTTCATGTCGTGTTCGATGATGAGCAGGCTCGTCCCGCGCTCGCGCAGTTGGCGGAACAGGTCGAGCATCTGCTTCGACTCCGACGGGGTGAGCCCCGCCATAATCTCGTCGAGAAGCAGGATTTCCGGGCGCGTCGAGACCGCGCGGGCGAGTTCGAGGCGCTTCTGTGCGCCCACGGTGAGTTCGCCCGCCTCCTCTTCGGCCTTGTCCGCGAGCCCGACGAATTCGAGGGTCTCCATGGCGATTTCGCGCGCCTCGCCCCGGCGGCGCGTGTGGATGTGCGCGCCGACCATCGCGTTCTCGACGACGGTCAGCTCCTCCAGCGGGCGCGTGATCTGGAACGTCCGCGCCAGCCCCGCCCGCGCGATTTTGTGCGCCGGGAGGCCGGAGATGACCTCGCCGTCGAGTCGGACGGTCCCGCTCGTCGGCGGGAACGCGCCGCTGATGCAGTTGAACAGCGTGGTCTTGCCCGCGCCGTTCGGCCCGATGAGGCCGATAATCTCGCCGCGGTTGACGGTCATGTCCACGTCGTCGAGCGCCTGCAGGCCGGAGAAGCGCTTGCCGACGCCCTCGACCGACAGAATCCGCTCGCCGTCGCGGTCGATGTCCGCGTCCGGGTCGTCGACGCTCTGTGCGGTCGTCTCGTCTGCCGACATCACTCGCTCACCTCCTCGTCGCCGCGGACGCGGTTCCAGAGGGCGCGGGCCTGACTCGGCCAGCTCACCACGCCGCGCGGCGAGTAGATGACGATGGCCACGAGGAACGCGCCGTAGATGATGCGGTCGAGGCCGTTGATGTCGGAGAACGTCGTCCGCGCGATTTCGCTGACCGGCGTGACGATGAACGAGCCGACGATGGGGCCCAGAAGCGTCCCCGGCCCCCCGACGACGGCGGGCAGGAGCAGTTCGACGTTCTTGAACAGCGCGAACACGGTGTCGGGGCGGATGGTGTTGAAGTACATCGACCAGTAGGCACCGCCGAGGGCGGTGAAGAAGGCGCTGACGGCGACGCCGATGAGCTTGTACCGGAAGCTCGGCACGCCGACGCTGGCGGCGGCCCGTTCGTCCTCGCGGATGGCGAAGAAGTACAGTCCGACCCACGAGTTCTTGATGACCCACGAGACGAGCGTCACGACCAGCAGGAAGCCGACGATGAGGTAGTAGTACGGCAGGTCGCTCTGGAACTGGAAGGCGGCGAGGCCGTACTCAGCGCCGTAGTCGCGCGGGAACGGCTTGAAGTAGCCGTTGGCCCCGTGGAGTTCGGACATGTTGGTGACGACGAAGCGGAGCAGTTCCGCGAACGCCAGCGTCGCCAGCGCGAAGTAGTGGCCCTGTAAGTTGAAACGGAACGAGAGCGCGCCGATGACGAGGCCGTACCCAGCCGCGAGCACGCCGCCGACGAGCATGCCAATCCACGGGTTCACCGCGAAGTCGACGACGAGCGCCTGCGTGGCGTACGCGCCGACGCCGAAGAACGCCGCGTGCCCGAACGAGAACTGCCCGGTGTAGCCGGACATGATGTTCCACGCCTGCGCCGTGTAGGCGTAGATGACCGTGAGGATGAGCATCCGAAGGCTCAGCGTCGCCGCGAGTTCCATCCCGGCGACGTCGATTTCGATGAGCGTCGGGAGCGCCGCGAGCAGGCCGAACAGCGCGACGCCCTTCACAAGCGGGGCGTACCGCCGGTCGTCGAACGTCCGGTAGCGGTCGCGGACGGACTCGATTGCGCTCACGCCTCAGCACCTCCGAAGAGGCCCTCGGGCTTGACGAGGAGCGTCCCGATGAAAAGCAGGAAGATGAGCACCTGCGCGGTGGTCCCGGGGAGGTAGTAGCCGCCGAACACCTGAATCAGCCCGACGATGAGGCCGCCGACGAACGCGCCGGGGAACGAGCCGAGGCCGCCGAGGATGACGATGACGAAGGCGTTGATGAGGTACGTCTCGCCGGTGAAGGGGTCGAACCGCTGGAACAGCGCGATGGAGCCGCCGGCGACGCCGGCCAGCGCCGCGCCGATACCGAAGGTGAGGTAGTTGATGCGGCGGACGTTGATGCCGACGTAGCGCGCGCCGTCGCGGTTGTCGGCGGTGCCGCGAATCTTCCGGCCGAGGTCGGTCCGGTTCAGGAACGCCCGCACGGCGAGCATCGTCCCGAGCGCGATGACGAGCGCGTAGAACTGCCCGAGCGGGATGAAGACGTCGCCGACCTGCACCGACCCGAGCGAGAGTTCGACCTGCTGGGGGTCGGGCGTGAACAGGATTTCGACGGCCGACTGGATGATGAAGAGAACGCCCAGCGTGGCGATGAGCTGGTTCTGCTGGGGTGCCTCGATGATGGGCTCGACCGTGAGAATATGGACCACCACCCCGAGGGCGAACAGCACCGCGGCGGCGATGGGTATCCCGAGGAACGGGCTGATGCCGGCCGTCTCGGAGACCAACCACACCGAGTACATCCCGACGACGAGGAAGATGCCGTGGGCGAAGTTGATGACGTCCATCACGCCGAATATCATCGTCAGCCCGAGCGCCGTCAGCGCGTAGACCCCCCCGAGCAGGAGGCCGAACGCGAGCAACTGTAGGAGGACGGGCTCCAGATTGGTGATGTCGGTCAGGAACTGTGCGAACGGGTCGATGAATCGGCCGAGGCCACCGCCCTGTAGCGGCAGGGGCGCGACCGATGTGACTAGGTGTCCCATGCGGTTTCTACGCTCGGGAATTGTTGTCAACCCCCATAAAAGGTGGCTATCGTTCGAGACGGTTCGTTGACGTGACGGCGCGCGCGGGTAGCGGTTAGACCTGCGGTTCGGCCTCCGCGTACTCCTCGGGGTAGACGACTTTGACCGAGAGGTCCTGGACCTGGTTCACCGGTCCGAGCGCGTTGACGTTCTCGCCTTGGTCGTCGAACTCGATTGCGCCCATCGCGGAGATGTGGTCCTCGTAGCTGAGGCCCTTGAGCGCCTCGTTGATGTCGTCGGGGTCGACGCTTCCGGCCTCCTCGACCGCCTGAATGATGACCTCCGCCGCGGTGTAGGACATCCCGACCGACGCCGAGAACTCCTGGTCGTAGTTGTCGAGGAACTGCGAGCGCACCTCGGCGGTCTTGTCGACCGTCGGGTTCAGCGCGTAGTTGTTGTCCAGCACGCCGTTCGCGAACTCGCCGATGTCGCTGACTGCGTCGTCGTCGGTGAACGTCGCGGACGCCGAGGCGGTCAGGTACGGCGGCCGGTAGTCCTGGTCCTGCAACGCCTGTGCGAGCAGGACGCCGCCGGCGACGTACGTCGTGGCGATGATGGTGTCGGGGTCGGCGCTCCGGAGCCGCGACACCTGCGTGTTGGCGTTCGACGCGCCGAACTCGATGGCCGTCTCCTCGACGATTTCGACGTTCTGCTCGGGGAGGAACTCGCGGAGGCTGTCGCGAATCGCCTGCCCGTAGCTGTTGTTGATGTAGAACAGGCCCGCCGTGTCGATGGTGCCGCCGCCGTCGCGGATGACCGAGGGAACGAGGTCCGCGTAGTCGCTCGCCAGCCGGCGCGCCGGGGGCTGGGGCCGGTAGACGTAGTTGAAGTCGCGGCCCTGCAGGATGTTGTCCGCCGCCGCGATGGAGATGACGAAGGGGACGCCCTGTCGCTCCGCGACCTGCGTCGCCGCCGTCGTCACCGGCGAGGAGTAACAGCCGGTGAGGACGTCCGCGCCCTCGCTGAGCAGTTCCTCGCTGACCTGTCCGCCGAGCTCCTGTGCGCCCTGGTTGTCGCCCTCGATGACGGTCACTTCCGCGCCGTCGAGCGATTCGATGCCGCCCTCCTCGTTTTTCCGCATCGCGGCGAGTTTGATGGCGTTGCTCATCCCGACGCCCGTCGCGGCGAGACTCCCCGAAAGCGGGTGGTTCGACCCGATGATGACCTCGTCGACGGACTGCTCGGGCGTCCCCGTCGTGGTGCCCGTGTCGCCGCCGGACCCGCCCGAGTCGCCGCCGGAGTCACCGCCCGAATCACCGCCGCCGTTCCCGGCGTCGTCGCTCGCACAGCCGGCCAGTGTCAATGCCGCGACGCTCGCGCCCGTTGCTTTGAGGAAGCGCCGCCTGTTGCTCGTCGAAGACTTGAGAGTCTTACCCATGGCAATCGGTATCGAGGTTAGTGCCTACTGTAATAAATCCTCCCGTACTCGTGTTGTCACGTTCTGCGGATATTCCTGCAACGAATCGGTTCTGGTCGGCGAACTGCGTCGAAAACGAGTAGTTTCGGTGCCCTACTCCGGGGCCGTGACCTCGCCGCGGCGTCAGTCGAGCGACTCGCGGGCGTGGATGCCGGCGAGGCGGCCGTAACCGAGGGCGGTCGTCAGCCCGTTGCCGGAGAGGTAGCCGCCCGCGCCGTGGCCGCTGATGCCGCAGGCGGTGCCGCCGCCGGCGTAGAGGTTTTCCACGGTGCTCCCGTCGGTTCGGAGGACGCGCCCGTGTTCGTCGACGACGAGGCCGCCCTGCGTGTGGAAGAGCGCGCCGGTGACTTTGGCCCCGTAGAAGGGCGCTTCCAGCGGATTCGCGCCGTCGACGCGACCGACCTCGTCCGGCTCGCCCGCCGCGGCGGCCTCGTTGTAGTCGGCGACCGTCTCGGCGGCGGCCTCGCCGTCTGCACCGAGTCGCTCCGCGAGGGCCGCGACCGAGTCGGCGGTGTGGTAGGTCCCCCGCTCGATGGCCTCGTCGAAGTCCTCGAACTGCCCGCGGAGCTTCTCGAAGATGCGCTCGTCGAACAGCTGAATCGCCTGTTCGCCGGGCTGTTTCAGCACCGAGATGGCGAACTCGCTGTAGCCGGCGGACTCGTCGCCGAACCGCTCGCCGTCCCGATTCACGAGGATGCCCCCGTTCATCGTGACCGCGTAGGTCGAGAGCATCCCCGTCTGGCTCGCCACCGTCGCGTGGCCCTGATAGGCGTCCATGCAGGCGAGTTCGCCGCCGAGTTCCGCGCCGAAGCGGACGCCGTCGCCGGTGTTGCCGTCCGCGCCGAAGTACAGCGCCCGCTCGACGTCCGCCTCGCAGTAGTCGGTGACCATCTCGCGGTTGCCGGCGAAGCCGTCGGTGGCGAGGATGACCTTCTCGGCCTCGATGGCCTCGTCGTGGCCGAGGCCGGCGACGACCCCCCGGACCGCGCCGTCGCCGGCGACGAGTTTCTTCACGGGCGCGTTCGTCAGGAGTTCGATGTTCGGCGTCGACTCGACGCGCTCGACCAGTTCGGCGACGAGGTTCTCGCCGTTTCGGCCCTCCGGGGCGTGCATCCGGTACTCGGAGTGTTTGGGGTACTTGAAGTCGTCCACGATGTGGAGCGTGACGTCCCAGTCGTCGACGAGCCAGTGGATGAGATTCGCGCTCTCCTCGCAGAGGTACTGCACGCGCTCCTCGTCGGCCTCGTAGTCGTTTTTCTCCAAGATGTCGCGGGCCATGTCCGCGGGCGTCTCCTCGATGCCGGCCTCGCGCTGGAGGCGCGTCCCCGCCGCGGGGACCATCCCGGTCGAAAGCGACGTGTTGCCGCCGCACTCGGGCGCTTTCTCCAGCACCGTCACGCGAACGTCGGGGTCCTCGCTGGCCGCGAGCGCGGCGACGAGGCCGGTGCCGCCGCCGCCCGCGACGAGCACGTCCGTGTCGATGTCCCACTCGATGTCGTCGACCGAGACGACTTCGGCGACGCCGTCGCTGGGCGTCCGCCGGGCTAGTTCGTCCATGCACTCTGCTAGGGAGACTCTATCGTAAAACTACCGCCTCCGGCGGCGTCGGCGTCGCCGCGGCCCTCTCGCGTCGTCGCCGTGTCCGTCGCTTTCGTGGGCGCACGTGAGAACAATTCCCCCGTCGCTCCTGCGGCCGCGTCCGCCGTCGCGCCGACTCGAACGTTCAGGAACGGCAGACAGTCCGAAACGTCGGAGTGAAAAACTATGTGTGTCGAGAACACCCATACCGCATGGACTCGCCACGAGACATCGTCGAGGAGTTCTTCGACCGCATGGAAGACGACCGCAGGAACACCGTCGGCGACCTGTTCGCCGAGGACGCCGTCATCTCCCTGCCGGGGGCGACCTTCGAGGGACCGACCGCGGCCTACGACTTCCTCGCCCATCTCGAACCGCGCTACGAGTGGGCGGCCAAGGAGTTCGACCGCTGGCTGGAGGCGGGCGACACCGTCGTGAGCGTCGGGTCGCTCTACGGCGTCGACAACGACGGCGCGGACTTCTCGGACGTTCGCTACGTCGATATCTACGTCGTCCGCCGGGGGCTCATCGAGCGCCTCGACATCTGGAACGACCTCGCCGCCGACGGCGTCGTCCCGGTCCCGGCCGACGACGCGCCCGCGGTTCCGGCGGAGGAATGAGCGAGCGAACCGCGGTCCTGTTCGCGCTCCGCGACGACCCGTCGCTCGTCGTCCGCGCCGAGGAACTCGGCTACGAGTCGGCGTGGGCCGCCGAGGGACAGGGCAAGACCGCCTTCGGCAAACTCGAACGCTGGGCCGTCCACACCGACGAAATCGGCCTCGCGACGGGCATCGTCAACGTGTTCTCGCGGACGCCCGCGGCGCTCGCGGCGGCCGCGGCGACCCTCGACGACCACTCCGGCGGCCGCGCGATTCTCGGCCTCGGCGTCGCCCACCCCGGCGTGGTCGAGGCGTTCCACGGCGTCCCCTTCGACCGCCCGCTGTCGCGACTCCACGAGTACGTCGAACTCGTGCGGCGCTACCTCCGCGGCGAGGCCGACTCGTTCGACGGGGAGTTCTTCTCACCCGAGCGCACGAGCTTCTGGAACGCCTTCGACCCCGTCCGCGAGGAGATACCCATCTACAACGGCGCGCTCGGGCCGGCGAACGTCCGACTCACCGGGCAGGTCGCCGACGGCTGGCTTCCGAACCTCTACCCGCGCCCGCAGTTCGAGGAGGCGCTGGAGTGGCTCGACACCGGGGCGGCCCGCGCCGGCCGCGACGCGAGCGACGTGGACGTGGCGATGTACGTCCTCACTTCCGTCCACGACGACGCCGACGAGGCGCGGCGGGCGGCGGCCGAACACGTCGCCTACTACCTGCGCGACGTGCCGGGCTACTACGACCGCGCGGCCGAGCAGGCCGGCTTCGCCGACGAGGTCGAGGCCGTCCGGGCCGCGCCGACGACCGAGGCCGGGGCGCGCGAACTCTCGGCGGAGTTCCTCGACCTCGTGGCGCTGGTCGGCACGCCCGACGACGTGCGGGGGCGACTCGGCGAACTCCGCGAGATGGGCGTCGACCTCCCGGTCGTCCGCGCGCCCGCCGGCGTCGACCGCGAGTGGGTGGCGCGGACGCTGGAGGTGTTCGCCCCGTAACATGACGCCGGCGAACCGTGCCGTACTTTTATGCCGGATGCCACCGCATCTCAGGCGAAGCGAGTCATGACAGACCGTATCTGGGAGGACCTGCTATCCGAACAGGATAAACAGGTCATCACGAAGGCTGGTTACGACAAGGAAGGCGCCTCGTCGTGGGAGTCCCGCGGCATGGGCGAGAACCCGATGGTTCTCGTCATCGACATGCAGCGGCTCATCGTCGGCGAGAACGTCCCCATCCTCGACGCCATCGAGGAGTACCGCACCGCGATGGGCGACATCGCGTGGGACGCCATCGAACACATCGACCCGTTCCTCGACTTCGCGCGGGAGCAGGGGCTTCCGGTGACGTACACGCGGGTCGTCCCGTCGAGCTACGACGACCCCGACCACCCCGACCTCGACATCGTCGACCCGGTCGCGCCCGAGGAGGGCGACACCGTCGTCGACAAGTCCTACGCGTCGGCGTTCTACGGGACCGACCTGCTCTCGCGGCTCGTCCGCGGGGGCCACGACTCGGTCATCATCGTCGGCAACTCCACGAGCGGGTGCGTCCGCGCCACCGCGGTCGACGCCAAGCAGAACGGCCT
Source organism: Haloferax sulfurifontis ATCC BAA-897 (assembly GCF_000337835.1). Taxonomy (GTDB): domain Archaea; phylum Halobacteriota; class Halobacteria; order Halobacteriales; family Haloferacaceae; genus Haloferax; species Haloferax denitrificans. The sequence goes on from NZ_AOLM01000028.1 coordinate 85,665, forward strand.
CAGCGTCGTCCTGCCGCAGGAGTGCATCTTCGACCGCATCGAGGCGTCGCACAAAATCGGCCTCCTCGACCTGTGGATGAAGTACGCCGAGGTGCTGGAGACCGAGGCGGTCGAAGAGTGGGTCGAGACGCTATGACCCACGACCACGACCTCGTCATCTCGAACGGCACCGTCGTCACGCCCGAACACGGCACCTTCGAGGCCGACGTCGCGGCCGACGGCGAGACCATCTCCGCCGTCGCCGCGCCCGGGACGCTCTCGGGCGAGACGGAAATCGACGCGACGGGCAAGCACGTGCTCCCGGGCGCAATCGACCCGCACACCCACCACGGTATCTACCGCGGACTGGAGGCGGACGCCGAGTCCGAGTCCAAGTCGGACCTCGTCGGCGGCGTGACCACCATCGGGAACTACTTCCGCCGGGCCGGGGCCTACGAGGAGATTATGCCGGGCTACTTCGACGAGGCTGAGCCGAACTACTACCACGATTACTTCTTCTCGCTCGGCCTGCTCTCGATGGAACACGTCGAGGAGATTCCGACCATCATCGACGAGTTCGGCATCACGACGTTCAAGTGGTACATGAACTACAAGGACGCCGCCCGCGAGAAGTTCGGCGTCGACTGCGATATGCACGACGACTTCGGCGATGCGTTCGTCCGGAAACTCGCCGAACAGGACGTGCCGACGACGCTCGGCTACCACTCCGAGAACGTCGAAATCACGAACGCGCTCGCCGGCGGCAACGTCTACGTCACCTCGGAGTCCGACGACACCGACGCCGACGCCGACGAGGGCTACGAGGTGATGGTCGAGGAGTTCCCCGGCTACGCCGAGACCCAGAGCATGGTCGCCGGGGCCGCGCTCGCCAAGGTCCACGGCTACGACGACCGCTTCTACGCGGTCCACATCTCCGCCGGGGGGACGGCCGACGAACTCGCCGCACTCCACGACGCGGGCTACCGGGCGTGGGGCGAGACGTGTATCCACTATCTCGCGCTCACCACCGAGGAGTGCGACGAGCGCATGAAAGTCAACCCGCCGGTCCGGTCGAAAGCCGACCAAGAGACGCTCTGGGAGCGCCTCGCCGACGGAACCATCTCGACTATCGGGACCGACCACTGCGCCAACCTCGCGGAGAACAAGTTCGGCGAGGGCATCCGCGACAGCCTGCTCGGCTTCCCCTCGACGCCCGTGATGCTCCCGCTCATCCTCTCGGAGGGCGTCAACGAGGGCCGCATCTCGCTGGAGCGCGCCGTCGAGGTGACGAGCACCAACGCGGCGAAGGCGTTCAATCTCTACCCCAAGAAGGGGACGGTCCGGGTCGGAAGCGACGCCGACCTCGCCGTCGTCGACCTCGACGAGACGAAGACGGTCACGCCGGAACTGTTACACAGCGTCAGCGGCTACTCCCCCTACGAGGGCCGAGAGGTCACCGGCTGGCCGACTCAGACCGTCGTGAAGGGCGAACTCGCCTACGACGACGGCGAAATCGTCGGCACGAAAGGGCACGGAACCCACATCGACCGCCCGGTGTGAGCCGGCGGCGACCGAACCGAGCCACGAACGCGGACTGACCGGCCACGCGGAACCGGGCACACGTCCCGACGGGCACGCGGACGCGCACACGCATCACCACACGACCACCACACGCGACACAGAACGAGAAGACACACACGACATGACGAACGACACGAACGGACCACTCGACGGCCTCGTCGTCCTCGAAGCCGGGTCGATGATATCCGGCCCGACCGTCGGCCGCTTCCTGGCCGACTTCGGGGCGACGGTCATCAAAATCGAACACCCGGCGTTCGGCGACCACATCCGCCGCTTCGGTCCACAGAAAGACGGCGTCGGCCTCTGGCACAAGTACCTCTCGCGGAACAAGCAGTCTATCACCCTGAACATCTCCACCGACGAGGGCGCGGCGGTGTTCGAGGACCTCGTGGGCGAGGCCGACCTCCTCATCGAGAACTTCCGGCCCGGCACGCTCGAACGCTGGAACGTCGGCTGGGAGCGCCTCTCCGAGGTCAACGACGACCTCGTGATGCTTCGGATGTCCGGCTTCGGTCAGACCGGCCCGTACGCCGAGCGCCCCGGCTTCGGGACGCTCGCGGAGGCGATGTCCGGCTTCGCCTACCTCAACGGCTTCCCCGACTCGCCTCCGTTGCTCCCGCCGACCGGCCTCGCCGACAACATCGCGGCGCTGTTTTCGACGTTCGCGGTGATGTTCGCGCTCTACCACCGCGACGTCCACGGCGGCGGCGGCCAGTACATCGACACGAGCCTCATCGAACCCATCTTCGGCCTGCTCGGCCCGCAACCGCTCCGCTACGACCAACTCGGCGAAATCGAGTCGCGGTCGGGCAACCGCTCGACCTCGTCGGCCCCGCGGAATGTCTACCGGACGGGCGACGACCGCTGGGTCGCCATCTCCGCGAGCGCCCAACCGCTCGCCGAGCGCACGTTCGACGCCATCGACCGCCCCGACCTGAAAGACGACCCGCGGTTCGAGACCAACGAGGACCGACTGGAACACGTCGACGAACTCGACGCCATCATCCAAGACTGGATGGACGACCACAGCCGCGAGGAGGTTCTCGACGCGTTCGAGGCGGCCGACGCGACGCTCGCGCCCGTCTACAACGTCGAGGACATCCTCAACGACGAGCACTACGCGGCGCGCGAGGCGTTCCTGACGGTCGACGACCCCGACCTCGGCGAGGCGGTCGTCCAGAACGCCTTCCCGAAGTTCTCGGAGACGCCGGGGCGGGTCGACCACCTCGGTCCGTCGCTCGGTGAACACAACGACGCGGTCTACCGCGACCGACTCGGCTACGACGAGTCGGTGCTTTCGGACCTCGAAGCGGAGGACGTGATATGAGCCTCCTCGACTCGCTTCCCGAGCGCGTCCACGTCGTCGAGATGCTCCCCCGCGACGGGTTCCAGCGCCTCGACGAGTTCGTCCCGACCGACGAGAAAGTCGAGATAATCGACGCCCTCTCGGACACCGGCGTCGACGAAATCGAACTCTCCTCTTTCACCCACCCGAAGGCCGTCCCGACCCTGCGGGACGCCGACGAGGTGGCGACGCGAATCACCCGCCGCGACGGCGTGACCTACCGGGCGCTCGTCCCCAACCTCCGGGGCATGGAGCGCGCCGTCGAGGCCGAGGTGGACAAAGTGAACGCGCTCGTCACGGTGAGCGAGACGTACACCGCGAAAAACCAGAACCGCACCCGCGAGGAGGTGCTCGCGGAGATGGACGACATCGTCGACCTCGCCCACGACCACGGCATCGAGGTCGAAGCCGGGATGGGCACGAGCTTCTACTGCCCCTACGAGGGCGCAATCGACCCGGCGGAGACCCTCGCGGTCGTCGACAGCGTCGTCGACTCCGGCGTCGACGAGGTGACGCTGGCGACGACGATGGGCCTCGCGAACCCGGTCGAAATCACGGAGCGGTTCACCGCCGCGTTCGAGGCCCACCCCGGCCTCGACATGGGCCTGCACCTCCACGACACGAACGGGATGAGCCTCGCCAACACGCTGGCCGCGATGGCGGTCGGCGTCGACCGCTTCGACGCCTCGGTCTGCGGGCTCGGCGGCGGCGTCGTCCTCCCGGGCGACATGTCCGGCGTCGGCAACACGCCGACCGAGGACCTCGTCCAGATGCTCGAACGCATGGGAGTCGGCCACGGCGTCGACTTCGGCCGCATTGAGGCGGCCGCCCACGACGTGTCCGACCGCTTGGGCCTCGGCCTGACGAGCCACGTCCTCGCGGGCGGCACCGTCGAGGGCGTCCTCGACACCGTCGCCGCCGACGGGGAGGAGGACTGAGATGTCCGGCAAGACCCTCGCGGAGAAACTGCTCTCGGAGAAATCGGGCACCGACGCCCGCGCCGGCGACTACGTCGAAGCCGACGTGGACGTGGCGATGGCCCACGACATCACCGGGCCGCTCGCGTTCCAGACGTTCGACGAGGTGACGGGCGACGACGGCGAGCTGTTCGCGCCCGACCGGACCGTCTTCACCATCGACCACCACGCCCCCGCCGACGGGGTGCAGGCCGCGAACAACCACAACGCGGTCCGCGAGTTCGCGGCGGAACACGGCGCACACCAGTTCGACGTGGGCGACGGCATCTGCCACGCCGTGCTCGTCGAGGAGGGGTTCGTCGGCCCCGGCGACCTCGTCATCGGCGCGGACTCCCACTCGACGACCTACGGCGGCATCGGCGCGTTCGGGACCGGCGTCGGCTCGACCGACCTCGGGACCGCACTCGCCACGGGCGAACTCTGGTTCCGCGTCCCGAAGACGCTCCGCTTCGAGGTCGACGGCGACCTCCAGGACGGCGTCTACGCGAAGGACCTCATCCTGCGATTCATCGGCGACGTGGGCTTCGACGGCTGTACCTACATGGCCGCCGAGTACGCCGGGAGCGCCGTCGAGTCGCTCCCGATCCACGAGCGCCTCGTCCTCTCGAACATGGCCATCGAGATGGGCGGCAAGGCCGGCCTCGTCGCGCCCGACGAGCGGACCGAGTCGTACCTCGAACGCCAGACCGGGAACGAAATCGACCTCGGCGACGCGTTCGTCTCCGACGACGACGCCGACTACGAGGCGATTCACACGTACGACGCGGCCGCCCTCGCCCCGCAGGTCTCGAAGCCGTCGAACCCCGAGAACGCGGTCGACGTGACCGAGGTCGCGGGCACCGAAATCGACCAACTGTTCGTCGGCACCTGCACGAACGGCCGGTACGAGGACATCAAAGTCGTCGCCGACATCCTCGACGGCGAGACCATCGCCCCGAACGTCCGGATGGTCGTCGTCCCCGCCTCGAAGTCCGTCTATCAGCACATGCTCGGGACGGGCGTCTTCCAGACGCTCACCGACGCCGGCGCGGTCATCCAGAGCGCCGGCTGTGGGCCCTGTGCGGGCTACCACCAGGGCGTCCTCGGCGACGGCGACGTCTGTCTCGCCACGGCGAACCGGAACTTCCCCGGCCGCGAGGGGTCGATGGAGTCGTCGGTCTACCTGTCGAGTCCGGCGACCGTCGGCGCGAGCGCGCTGTACGGCGAAATCACCGACCCCCGCGAGGTCGAGACGAACCGCTACGACGACACGGTGTTCGCGGAGGTGCTCCCATGACGGGAGCCGCCGACGGCACCGGCGACGGCCGCCCCGACCCGGCCGACCCCGGCCGCGCGTGGGTCTTCGGCGACAACGTCGACACCGACCAGATAACACCGTCGCGTTTCATCGTCTCGTCGGACCCCGACGAACTCGCCAGCCACGCCTTCGAGGACCTCAGACCCGAGTTCTCGGAGTCGGTCGAGACCGGCGACTTCGTCGTCGCCGGCGAGAACTTCGGGAGCGGGTCGTCGCGGGAGCACTCGCCGCTGTCGCTCGTCGGTGCGGGCGTCTCGGCGGTCGTCGCGCAGTCGTTCGCGCGCATCTTCTTCCGCAACGCCATCAACCTCGGCCTGCCGGTGCTCATCTGCCCCGGCGCGGACGCCATCGAGGACGGCGACGAGATTCACGTCGACCTCGACGCGGGCGTCGTGACGAACCACACGCGAGACGAGACGTACGAGGCGGAGGCGCTCCCCGAGTTCCTCCAGTCGCTCGTCGAACAGGGAGGGCTGAAAGCCTACACGAAGGCGAAACTCGACGGCTGAGCGGGCACTCGGCTCACGGCATACGGCTTGACGACTCGGTTGACGACCGCACAGAGGCACCCGCGAACGCCGTTCCGAGACGGCTGTTTTACTTTCCTCACCGCTTTCGCGCGTCCCAGTAGAGGAGTCCGGCCGCGACGACGAGACAGACCGCGAGCCCCGCGAACGCGGCGACGTAGCTCGCGTAGGTGGCGACGATGCCGACGTACGCCGGTCCCAACGCGTTCGCGCCGAGGAACAGCGCCCGCGCGCCCCCGAGGTCGGCCCCGCGGTCGGCGTCGGGCGCGTTGTCCATGATGATGGCGTCCGCGAGCGGGAACTCCGTCTTGTAGCCGGCCGCGAGCGCGACGACGGAGACGTAGATGAGCGGGCGCGCCTCCACGGCCGAGAGGACGGCGAGCGCGCCGGCGGCCACGAGCATCCCGACGACGGCGATTGACTCGCGGCGGAACCGGTCGCTCAGGCCGCCGGCGACGGGCTTGATGGTGATGCCGACGGCGAAGACGATGGCGAACGTCGCGCTCGCCAACTGCTGGTCGAACCCCTTCGCCTCGATGAGGTAGGTCGGAAAGAAGTTGATGACGCCGCCGACCATGAAGTAGAACAGTCCGAACGCGAGGAGCGTCCGGCGCTGTTCCGCGCTGGCGAAGAGGCGACGGAGCGTCCCCGAGACGTGGAGTTCGGGCGACCCCACGGCGTAGCCTTCTCTCGACCAGAACGCGTAGAGGACGGTGAGCCCCGCGAGGACGACGGCGACCGGGAGAAACGGCGTCCGCCACGTCGCGTAGGTCAACGCGAGGATGGCGAGCCCCGAGGAGACGAGGCCGCCGAGGTCGGTGCCGGCGGCGTAGAGGCCGAGCGCCCGGCCGCGGCGTTCGACGAACAGGTCAGAGAGGAGCGCCCGCGAGGGGATGGCGAACAGCCCCTTCCCGAGTCCCGTGATGACCGCCGCGGCGACGAAGCCCGCGAGGCCGCCGGCGAGGCCGAACGTGGCGAAGCCGAGGACGAGGATGCCCAGTCCGGGGACGATGAGCGTCGCCCGCGTCCACCGGTCGGAGTACTCGCCGCCGGGGTACTGGGTGACGGCGTAGACGCCCTGAAACAGCGCCAGCGCGATGCCGGCGGTCGCCTCCGTTATCTGGAGTTCCTCGATGATAGTCGGCAACAAAGGCGACAAGAGAAATCGGCCCGTCTGGAGGACCGCCCACGCCAGCGACACCGTGACTAACATCCGACCCGGGTAGCCCGCAAGCAAACGCTCGTCGGATGTCGGCTGTTGGTTCACACCCTCCGTACATCGACCTGCTACCAATGGGTTACGATTTCGAAACGTTGGTTCCGGGTGTTGGGGCCGCGGTCCCGAAGGCAAGGGTAGACAAAATAAACAATAATTAGTTTATCACTCAGTCTTCAAAAGAGTCGGCGCTCCGTCATAGATCCTTCATATGCCGTTTAAAATCTACAATTTTTACAATTTTTACAAATTCCAAAATTTTTACAATTCTAAACTTCATAGAGTTTATTCACTCTGGTCCGGGTGTCCCTGTCTTCGATGGCCGGCGCACAAATTTTTACCACCCGCGGCCGCGACAGTGCGGGCATGGACGCGACGGCAATCGACCACGTGAACCTCCGCATCCCCGCCGACGGCCTCGACGCCGCGGTCGAGTTCTACCGCGACGCGCTCGGCTTCGACATCGAGAACCGCGACCGCTACGAGTCGGGCGAAAAGCCCTTCTTCTCCGTGCGACTCACTCCGGTGAGCGTCATCCACCTCCGGCCGGCCGAGAACTTCGAACCGCCGACGGAGACCGCCTTCGACCACGTCGCCGTCGAGTTCGCCCACGACATCGACGAACTCCGCGGCCACCTCGACGCCGCGGGCGTCGACATCGACCGCCAGCTCGAACCCCTCGGGGCGACGGGCGTCGCACCCGCGGTGTACGTCACCGACCCGTTCGGCTACACGCTCGAACTGAAGGCCGCGACCGACGACGACTGAGCCACATCTAGAGCACGTACTGAGCGACGGCCGTCATCACTTTCCGCTCCGCCCGACGGAGGTGTTCCTCGGCGGTCCGCCGGGAGACGCCCATCTCGTCGGCGATGGTCCCGGTCTCGATGCCGCGGGGGAACTCGTAGTAACCGCCGCGGAACGCCAGTTCGAACGCCTCGCGCTGGCGACCGGTGAGCTCCGGCATCGCGTCGGCGGGGGCCAACAGCGGACCGCTCCCGCTGGCGAACGACACCGACCGCTTGGACTCGACGCTCACGTCGAAGCCGCTGTCCACGAGGTCGCGGAAGCACGCGGTCAGGTCGTCGGCCGAGACGGCGAGCAGGCGACACACTTTGGCCCCGTCGCGGTAGCGAAGCGGCGGCACGAGGAGGAGACCGTGTTTCTGCACGTAGCCCTCGATGTGGTCGATTTCGTGGTGTCGGAGGCAGTCGGCGGTGACGACGACGAGTTCGTCGCCGCGCTCGACCGACGCCGCCACACCGACGGTGTCGCGGACGCGTTCGAGGACGTCGGACCCGACGCCGCCGCTCACGTTGAGCATGTCGCAGTGGTCGTTGCACCACAACTCGACGGTCGCGGCGCTGTCGGCGGTCGCCGCCGCGTAGGCGCTGTCGTCGCGTATCCGAAGGCTCGCCTCGTACACGAGTACGCGATTGTTCCGTCATCCGTATATAAATGTCCCACCGTGAGGTGGGGAAATCGCTACTCGGCTTCCGCCCGAAGGTATCGGTATGAACGACCAGCAATCGTCGGCACAGCGGGACCGACTCGGCGACCCGAGCGACGAGTGGCTCGCGTACCAGGGCGCGCCCACCGGGACGGACATCGAGTGTAAGGGGTGGCGACAGGAGGCGGCGCTCCGGATGCTCAACAACAACCTCGACCCCGAGGTGGGAGAGCGCCCCGAGGACCTCGTCGTCTACGGCGGGACCGGTCGCGCCGCCCGCTCGTGGGACGCCTACGACGCCATCCTCGCCGAACTCCGCGACCTCGCCGACGACGAGACGCTCCTCGTCCAGTCGGGCAAGCCGGTCGGGCGCTTTCCGACCCACGAGCGCGCTCCGCGGGTCCTCATCGCCAACTCGAACCTCGTCGGTCACTGGGACGACTGGGAGCACTTCCACGAACTGGAGGCCGAGGGAAAAATCATGTACGGCCAGATGACCGCCGGGTCGTGGGCGTACATCGGCACGCAGGGCATCATTCAGGGGACGTTCGAGACGCTGGCCGAACTCGCCCGCCAGCACTACGACGCCGACCTACGGGGGAAGCTCGTCGTCACCGGCGGCCTCGGCGGGATGAGCGGCGCACAGCCCCTCGCGGTGACGATGAACCACGGGGTTTGCATCGCCGCCGAGGTGCAGGCCGACCGCATCGAGCGCCGGGTCGAGACGGACTACCTGATGGAGTCCGCCGACTCGCTGGACGAGGCGCTCGAAAACGCCAAGGCGGCCATCGACGCGGGTGAGCCCTACAGCGTCGGCGTCCAGATGAACGCCGCGGACATGCTCGAAGAACTGCTCGCGCGCGACGAGATTCCGGACGTCGTCACCGACCAGACCAGCGCCCACGACGAACTCGAAGGCTACTACCCGAGCGGCTACACCGTCGAGGAAGCCGACCGGCTCCGCGAAGACGACCCCGAGGCCTACGTCGACGCCAGCCTCGAAACGATGGAGCGCCACGTGCAGGCCATCCTCGACTTACAGGACGCGGGGGCAATCGCCTTCGAGTACGGCAACAACATCCGCGGGCAGGTCCAGAACCACCGCGGGATGGAACACGCCTTCGACTTCCCGGGCTTCGTTCCGGCGTACATCCGCCCGATGTTCTGCCGCGGGCGCGGGCCGTTCCGGTGGGCCGCGCTCTCCGGCGACCCCGCCGACATCCACCGCACCGACGAGGCGATTCGAGCGCTGTTCCCCGAAAACGAGTCGCTCATGCGCTGGATAGACCTCGCACAGGAGCAGGTGTCGTTCCAGGGGCTCCCCTCGCGCGTCTGCTGGCTCGGCTACGCCACCGACGACGAGGGGCTCACCGAGCGCGCCCGCTTCGCCCTGAAAATCAACGACCTCGTCGCCTCGGGTGAGGTCTCTGCGCCGGTCGTCGTCACCCGCGACCACCTCGACGCCGGGTCGGTCGCCAGCCCGTACCGCGAGACCGAGGCGATGCGCGACGGCACCGACGCGGTCGCCGACTGGCCCATCCTGAACGCGCTTCTCAACACCGCCGCGGGCGCGGACATCGTGAGCGTCCACGACGGCGGCGGCGTCGGCATCGGCAACTCCCTGCACGCGAACAACCACGTCGTCCTCGACGGCTCGGACCTCGCGGCGGAGAAGGCCCGCGCCGTCTTCACCACCGACCCCGGCATGGGCGTCATCCGCCACGCCGACGCCGGCTACGAGGACGCGCTGGACGAGGCGACCCGGTCGAACGTCCGAATCCCGATGCGGGACCACGACGCGGTCGGTGATGGCGAATGAGTCACGCGTCACAGGAACCGTCGGGCCTGACCCTCGTCCACGGCGCGGCCGAACTGGTCGTCGGCCCCGACGAGGGAACCGCCGTCGTCGTCCTCGAAGACGCCGCGTTCGCCGCGCTCGACGGCGAGGTCGTCGCCGTCGGGCCGACGGACGAAGTCCTCGACGAATACCCGGTTGCAGACGCCGAAACGGTCATCGACGCGACCGGCAAGACGGTCCTGCCGGGCTTCGTCGACCCGCACACCCACGCGCTGTTCGCGGGCGACCGCTCCGACGAGTTCGCGGCGAAGTTACGGGGCGCGACCTACGAGGAGATTCTCGCCGACGGCGGCGGCATCCTCCGCACCGTCGACGCGGTCCGCGAAGCTTCCGACGAGGAGTTGGCGGCGAATCTCACCGGACATCTCGATGCGATGCTCGCCCACGGGACGACGACGGTCGAGGTGAAGACCGGCTACGGCCTCGACACCGAGACCGAACTGCGGATGCTCTCGGCCATCGACGCGGCCGGGTCGGACCACCCGGTAGACGTGATTCCGACGTTCATGGGCGCGCACGCCGTCCCGCGCGGGATGGACGCCGAGGCGTACACCGAGTCGGTCGTCTCCGACCAACTCCCCGCGGTCGCCGAGCAGGGCGTCGCCGAGTTCTGCGACGTGTTCTGCGAGCGCGGGGTGTTCACCGCCGAGCAGTCCCGCCGAATTCTGGAGGCGGGCCGCGACCACGGTCTCACGCCGAAGATTCACGCCGACGAGTTCGCCGCCATCGGCGGCACCGACGTGGCGGCCGCGGTCGGCGCGGCCAGCGCGGACCACCTGCTCCACACCGACGACGAGGGCCGAGACGTACTCGTCGAAGCCGGCGTCACGCCGGTCATGCTCCCCGGCACGGCGTTCGGTCTCGGAGCCGACTACGCCGACGCCCGCGCCTTCCTCGACGCGGGCCACGAGGTCGCGCTCGCCACTGATTTCAACCCGAACTGCTTCGCTCGAAGCATGAGCTTCGTCGCCACCCTCGCCAGCGTCGGCATGCGAATGACGCCCCACGAGGCGATTCGGGGCGTCACGAGCGCCGCCGCGGGCGCGCTCGACCTCGACGACGGCACGGGCACGCTCCGCGCCGGAAGCCCGGCCGACGCCGTCGTGCTCGACGTGCCGACCGCGTCGCACCTCTCGTACCGGTTCGACACGAATCCCGTTTCGACCGTGCTGAAATCGGGGGTGGTCGCCTGTGAGTGACCCCGCGTCGCTTCCCGAGTCGGTCACGCTTGACGGCACGTCGCTGACGCCGGAAGACGTGGCCTCCGTCGCCCGCCACGACGCCCCGGTCGAACTCGCCGCCGAGTCGCGCGAGCGGATGCGCGAGTCGCGCGAGCGCGTCGAGTCCGTCCTCGACTCCGGCGAGCCGGTGTACGGCGTCAACACCGGCTTCGGACACCTCGTGGAGACCCACATCGACCGCGAGGACATCGAGCGCCTCCAGACCAACCTCGTCCGCAGTCACGCCGCCGGCGCGGGCCGCGAACTCACCCGCGAGGAGGTCAGGTCGATGATGGTCAGCCGGGCCAACACGCTCGCTAAGGGCTTTTCGGGCATTCGACCCTCGGTGGTCGACCTGCTCGTCTCGATGCTCGACGAGGGGGTTCAGCCGGTCGTCCGCTCCCGCGGGAGCCTCGGCGCGAGCGGCGACCTCGCGCCTCTCGCGCACATGGCGCTCGTCCTCATCGGCGAGGGCGAGGCCCGCGTCGACGGCGAGCGACTGCCGGGCGACGAGGCCCTGCGCGCCGCCGGCTTGGAGCCGGTGACGCTCGCCTCCAAGGAGGGCCTCGCGCTCATCAACGGGACGCAACTCACCGTCGGCCTCGCCGCGCTGTTCGTCGTCGACGCCGAGCGAACCGTCGAGGCCGCCGACGCCGCCGGCGCGCTCGCGACCGAGGTCACGATGGGCACCACGGCGAACTGCGACCCCGCCATCCACGAGATTCGTCCCCACCCCGGCCAGCGGGAGAGCGCGGCCGAGATTCGCCGCCTCACCGCCGACTCGACCGTCCTCGAATCGCACAAGGACTGCGAGCGCGTGCAGGACGCCTACTCGATTCGCTGTCTCCCGCAGGTCCACGGCGCGGTCAGAGACGCCGTCTCGCACCTCCGCGAGGCGGTCGAGGTCGAACTCAACAGCGTCACCGACAACCCGCTCGTCTTCCCGGCGGGCGCGGTTGACGAGCGCGCGCCCGGCACCGACGCGGCCGCCGTCGTCTCCGCGGGCAACTTCCACGGCGAACCGCTGGCGCTCCGCCTCGACTACGCCGCCGGCGCGCTGACCGAACTCGCGGCCATCTCCGAGCGCCGGACCGACCGGATGCTCAACCCGGACGTACAGGAGGCGTATCTCCCGCCGTTCCTGACCGAACACAGCGGCCTCCGGTCGGGGTACATGATTGCGCAGTACACCGCCGCGGCGCTCCTCAACGAGTGCCGGTCGCTCGGTCGCCCCTCCATCGACTCGACGCCCGTCAGCGGCGGGCAGGAAGACCACGTGAGTATGAGCGGCCAGAGCGCTCTCAACGCCCGCACGGTCGCCGAGAACGTCGCGACCATCGTCGGCGTCGAACTCCTCTGTGGCTCGCAGGCCGCGGAGTTCCTCGGCGACGGCCTCGAACTCGGCACCGGAACGGGTGCCGTCCGCGACGCGGTTCGGTCCGTGGTTCCGCCGCTGGACGAGGACCGCCGCCTCGACGGCGAACTGGAGACCGCGGCCGACCTCGTCCGGTTCGGCGCGATTCGCGCGGCTATCGCGGACGCCGGGCTCTCCGACTGAGCGGTCGCGTCGGTACTGCGGCGACCGCGGCCACTGTCGGCCGCCTCCGACTCAGAGGTCGCCGTTGATGATGTCGGCGACGCGGTGTCGGTCGAACAGCTGTTCTTCTTCGGGAATCTCGGGGGACGGTCCTTCGCTGTACTGGGGCCACGCGCCGAACTGGTCCGGGTAGAGCTGTTTCGCGGTCATCTCCAACTGGAACAGATTGAGTATCGGACCCTGATAGCGGCCCCCCTGCGCGTAGACGCGCTCGTTTTTCACGGCCGAAATCTCGGCTCCGACGGGGTCGTCGCGGAGGCCCGCGCGGATGTCGGGCATGCTCGTGTTCGGGTGCATCCCGCCGAGCGTGAGAATCACGTCGGGGTCGGCTTCGAGGAGCGTCTCGAAGTCGACGGTCGAGCCGGACTCCACGTCGTCGCCGAACGCGCTCACCGGCTTCAGCGGGCGGGTGTGGGCGGTCAGGAAGCCCGGCGTGCTCAGGTTGTAGGCGTAGATTGACTCCAGGTCGCTCGGGCCGAGGAGCACCGCGGTCGGCCGGTCCTCTTCCGCGGGGAGGTCTGCCGCGAGCGTCGCGAGCAACTCCTCGCGGACCGCCGCGAGCGCCTCGTACTTCGCCTCCTCTCGGAGCACCTGTGCGACCTTGGCGAATATCTCCCAGAGGCCGTAGTACTCGTAGGCGTCGGCCCATTCGGTCGGCGGCTCCTGGTGTCGCGCGCTGAACGTGTTGCCGAACCACGGGCCGACGTTCTCCTCGATTTCGTCGAGGTCGGCCTGACTCCAACTGCCGAGCGCGGAGACGCTGGCGGGGTCGGCGAGGTGCACGTCGCTGTCGAGTTCGTAGAGCCGCTCTTTCGACGGCTCCCACGACGAGTACAGGCCGCTCCAGTCGAGTTCGACCCCGGGGAGTCGCGGCGTGAACTGATTCCACAGCGCGTCGTAGTAGTCGGGAGCGTGCATCGCGTTGACGGCGTCGCCGTGGCCGAGCGCGAACGCCATCCCCGCGTGGTGGGTCAGCCGCGTGAAGATGCGTTCGGGAACGCCCTCGAACGTCACCTCGCCCATCGGTGCCATCGACACCGTGTACGAACTGCCGTCGGTCGTCGACTCCGCGGTCGACTCGCTCGTCGCCGTCGATTCGGCGGTCGCGGTGGCGTCCGCCGCGGCCGCGTCCGTCGCCGTCGCGTCCGACTCGGACGAACCCGTACAGCCGGCGAGCAGTCCGCCGACCGCGACCGAGCCACCGTAGGTCAAGAACTTCCTGCGCGTCGGTTCGTCGCTGTCTGCCATCGTATGTTTAGGCCGGCCTAATCCATATATGCGTACCGATTTAGGCTCCCCGAAACTTTCGAAACGCATTTATTCGTTTAGGGGTGCCTAAAACTATGGGCGAAGACCTCATCGACCGGGTGACCCCCACGCGGCGCGCGTATCTCAAGCGCGGCGGCGCGCTGTTCGCGGGCGGCCTGCTGGCCGGCTGTGCCGGACGGAGCGACGCGGATTCCTCGACGGAGGCGGCGGACGCCACCGCGACGACCACGACCGAAGCGGCCTCCGACGCGGAGACTGCGGCCGACGGCGACGCCGCCGGATACACGGTGTCGATGTCGCCGGCCGGCGACGTGGCGTTCGAATCGGTCCCCGAGGACGTGATGGTGTACAACCTCGTCTACGCCGACGCGGCGGTCGCCTTCGGCCACGGCGACGCGGTGAACTCCCTCGGCTTCGACAGCGACGCCGGCGGCCGGACGCTCGACGCCTACTACGAGCGCCTCGACGGCGTCTCGTTCGACCGGAGCGACCTCGCGCAACTCAACTCGGGGTCGGGGAGCGTCAACATCGACAAGGAACTCGTCTACGAACTGGACTCCGACCTGCACCTCGTCGACCCGGCGCTCGTGGCCAGCTTCGACGGCTGGGACCAGTCGGACGTCGAGGAGATTCGCGAGCAGGTCGGACCGTGGTTCGGTAACGCCTACAGCCGCACGCACGCCCGGCCGCCCGAGCCGTACGCCGACGACTACGAGTACTACACGCTCTGGGAAATCGTCGGGAACGTCGGGCAGGTGTTCCGGGAGGAAGACCGATTCGCGGCGCTCGAAGCGGTCCACGCCGACCTCCTCAGCATCGTTCAGTCGGAGCTCCCGCCCGAGCCGGAGCGGCCGACCGTCGGCGCCGTCGTCTACATGGACGAGACGTTCTACCCGACGAAAATCGACGCACCCGGGTTCGCGACCTCGCACATCCGCCCGCTCGGGGTCACCGACGCCTTCGCGGCCGGCGACGTGACGTTCGAGACGTCCTACGACTTCGAGACGATGCTCGAAATCGACCCCGACGTACTGCTCCACAGCTACGGTATCGACTCGTACTACGACGTGGCGTCGATTCGCCAGCGCCTCGAAGACCACCCCGTCGGGAGCGAACTCAGCGCGGTCCGGAACGACCGCGTCTATCCCTCGGGGACGCCGGTGCAGGGGCCGATTATGAACCTGTTCCAGCTGGAGATGACGGCGAAACAGCTCTACCCCGACCGGTTCGGCGCGTGGCCGGCGTACACCGGTGGTGCGTATCCCGAGATTCCCGAGGACGAACAGCTGTTCGACCGCGACCGCGTCGCCGACATCGTCACCGGCGACTGAGGCGACCGGCGCTTCGGCGGCCCCCTTACCAGAGTTGGACCGCGGGCGTCCCGCAGTCGTCACAGACGATGGCGTCGTTGTCTTTGTAGCTCCCCGTCACGAGGTCGCCGTCGCAGTAGGTGCAGTCCTCTTCGTCGAACGAATCGAGCAGGTACGCAGATTCGGGCATATCTGACGATTTGGCTCCAGTGGTAAGAACATTTCTACGGTTCGATATATCGCCCGCCGTGACACTCCGGCGGGCGACCGGGTTCGCGGCGTCGACTCGTCGGCGACAGTCGTGACTCGCGGCACGAGACACGCAAAACGGGGGATTGGGGAATGGTGGTGGGTCCCCGGGGAAGCGGTGGTGATGGATTGTCCGGGCGCAGGAAGCTTCCCCGGCCGAGCGTGGGGACGCGTCGAGGGGAACGACGAGTCGGACTTAGTAGCCCAGTTGCTCGCGGATGAGGACGACGGTGGTGCGGCCCTCCTCGACTTCCTGCCGGAAGATGAGCTGTTTCGCAATCATGGATTCGACGCCGTAGGCCTCCTTCGCGCGCTCGTTTTCGAGCGGGTACGCGACTGCTTCGAGCCGGTCCAGCGCGTCGTCGAGCGTCGGGACGATTTTGTTGATACCGCTGACGATGACGACGTTGCTGGCGGCGAAGGGGTACGCGCCGATGCGGCTCCCGGAGAGGTCCGCGGCGACGAGGTCGCCGGTCTGGGCGATGGCGTTGATGCCGCCGAGGAAGTAGTCGGCGGTCTGGGAGTCGCGGCGGGCGGCCTGTCGCTCCGCGTCGTCGTCGATGCTCCAAATCTGGTCCGGCAGGCTCTCCCACTCGTGGTCGCCCTCGCTCAGGTAGTCGTCGAACCCGATTTCTTCGAGGGTCGTCGAGTGGCCGTTCATCACGGAGACGCCCGCGGGGATGTGCGACTGCAGGGTTTCGAGCGCCTCGTCGGCCGTGTCGACGACGACGACGTCGAACCCGCTCGCTTCGAGGTTCTCGACGGTCGCTTCGACGGCCTCGTCGTCTGGAAGCTGGTCGAGTTCGGCGTCGATGTCGGCGTCGTCTACGTAGTCGGATTTCTGTTGAGACATGTGTGAGTGTGGTGGTGGAGTTCGGTGGGTGCTCCGACGACCAACTGTAGCGCCTATCGGGTGTTAAACGCTCGCTGACGGCGGTGTCAGGTGGTTACGCGCGTGTCACCGGCCGGTCCGCCGGGTCGCCTCGACCCCCCGATACGCCACCCCGAGCGCGTCGCAGAGCGCCGCCACGTCGAGGTTGTCGGCGACGAGTGCGGCGGCGCGGTCGTAGGGGTCGCCCGCCGCGCCGGCGTCCGCGTCGGTTTCTGCCGCTCCCGCCGTCCCGCTTGTTTCGGCTCCTGTCGCTCCCGCCGCCGGTCGGTCGCGCCCGGCCGACTCGTACACGGCGTTCACGAACGCGTTCCGCGGCGCGTCGTTGGCGAACAGGTCGTGGATGTACGTCCCTGCGACGCTCCCGAGCGCCGCGCCGTCGCCCGAAACCGTCGTCGCGTCGCCGACGATGCGGCTGTCGCCCATGTGTATCTCGTAGCCGTCGACGGTCCCCGTCGCGCCGGCCAGCGGTCCCGCGCCGTCGAACTCGACGGCGACGGGTTCGACTCGCTTGTCGTGGGAGAACCGCGTGACTACCGGCAGAAGGCCGAGCCCGTCGACCGTCTCGTCGTCTCCCGAGCCCTCGATGTCGGCGTTCTCGATGGTCTCGCCGAGCAGTTGGTAGCCGCCGCAGATGCCGACGACCGGACCGTCGAAGGCGGCGAGTTCGTCGCCGAAGCCGGCGTCGCGGAGCGCGAGCAGGTCGTCGACCGTGTTCTTGCTTCCGGGGAGGACTACCCCGTCGATTCCGTCGAGCGTCGCGTCGAGCGGGAGGTACGCGACCCGGACGCCCGGCGTCTCGGAAAGCGGGCCGAAGTCCGTCGCGTTCGAGATGCGCGGGAGTCGCGGCACGCCGATGGTGACCGCGTTCTCGGCCGCGACGCCGTCGTCGTCGCCGACGGTGGCGCGCTCGCCTTCCGCCGGGAGCGCGAGGCTGTCTTCCTCCGGGAGGCCGGGGTCGTCGTACGGGAGGACGCCGAGGACGGGCACGCCGGTCCGCTCTTCGATTTCGTCGAGCCCCGGTTCGAGGAGGCTCGGGTCGCCGCGGAACTTCGTGATGACCGCGCCGACGACCCGCTCGCGCACGTCTTCGGGCAGGAGTTCGAGCGTTCCCAGCAGGCTGGCGAAGACGCCGCCGCGCTCGATGTCGGCCGCGATGAGGACGTCGGCGTCGGCGAAGCGGGCGGTCTCGACGTTCGCCAAGTCGCGGTCGTGGAGGTTTATCTCGGCGATGGAGCCGGCCCCCTCGGCGACGACCACGTCCGCCTCGCTCGCCAGCCGACGGTGTGATTCGACCGCCGCCTTGCGGGCGTCCTCCCAGTGGGTCGCGTAGTAGTCGCCGGCGGCGTTGAGCCCGACCGCCCGGCCGTGGACGACCAGTTGCGAGGTGCCGTCGCCGTGGGGCTTGAGCAGGACCGGGTTGTGGTCGGTCGTCGGCGCGACCCGCGCGGCGCGAGCCTGTACGTACTGCGAGACGCCGATTTCGCCGAAATCGTCGCCGTCGGCGGTCGCCACCGCGCGGGCGTTGTTGCTCATGTTCTGGGCCTTGAACGGCGCGACCGAGAGGCCGCGGTCGGCGAACAGGCGACAGAGCCCGGCCGCGACGGTGCTCTTGCCCACGTGGCTCGCGGTCCCCGCGACGAGGAGGGTCGGCGTCGTCATCTGCCGGGAGTCAGGGCCGCTCGGTTCAAAGGTGTTCGTTTCGGCGTCGGGCGGATGCGCCCCCGTCGCGTCCGGCGGCGCGTTCGAACCCTTCCGCGACCTTCCCCGTCATACTGAGGCGGTTACGTCGGACGTGTGAAATGTTGCCGGAAGTGGTGCGTTTAGTTCGCTCGCCCGCTCGGTCTATCATGAATGAAAAAACAGTTACTCGTGACGGACTTCCTCGACCGGGCCCGGACGTACTACGGCGATTACGAGGCTGTCGTCGGCGTCGACGGCGAGCGTTTCACCTACGCGGAGTTCGGCGAGCGGGTGGACAGGTTTTCGGCGGCGTTGCAATCGCGCGGCGTCGAGAAGGGCGACCGGGTCGCGGTGCTCGACCCCAACACGCACTACCACCTCGAAGCCGCCTACGGGTCGATGCAGTGCGGCGCGCTCCACGTCCCGCTGAACTACCGGCTCACCACCGAGGACTACGAGTACCTGCTTTCGGACTCCGGCGCGAGCGTGGTCTACGCCGACTACCAGTACGCGGGGAAAATCGAGGCCGTCCGCGACGACGTGCCCGCCGAGGTGTTCGTGACGAACGACCCCGCGGCCGTCGACGGCGATTGGCTCGACTTCGAGACGTTCCTCGACGAGGCCGACGCCGACGACTACGAGCGCCCCGAGATGTCCGAGGACGAACTCATCACCATCAACTACACGTCGGGGACGACCGGCGACCCGAAGGGCGTCTGCCGCACCCACCGAACCGAGTCGCTCCACGCCCAACTGGTGACGATTCACCACCACATCGCCGACGACGACGTCTATCTGTGGACGCTCCCGATGTTCCACGTCAACGGCTGGGGCCACATCTACGCCGTCACCGGCCGCGGCGCGAAGCACGTCTGCACCCGCGGGGTCGACGCCGAGCGGGTGTTCGACGCCATCACCGGGGAAGACGTGTCCTTCTTCTGCTGTGCGCCGACCGTGCTGTCCATCCTCCGGGAGTACGCCGAGGAACACGACCCGGCGTACGCCGGCGACAACCCGGTTCGCGTGACCGCCGCAGGGAGCGCCGCCCCGAGCGCGACGATTCGCCACACCGAATCGGAGTTCGGCTGGGAGTTCACCCAGCTGTACGGCGCGACCGAGACCGGCCCGCTCATCGCCACCTCGGACGCGAACCGGCTCATCCCCGACGAGGGCGGCCTGCGCTTCTCGCTCAAACAGCGGCAGGGCGTCGCCCCGCTCGGGACCGACCTGCGCGTCGTCGACGACGACGGCGAGCAGGTCCCGCGCGACGACGCCACCATCGGCGAGGTGGTCGTCCGCGGCAATCAGGTGATGGAGAAGTACTGGAACAAGCCCGACGAGACCCACGATGCGTTCAACGACCGCCTCGAAGGCTGGTACCACACCGGCGACCTCGCGGTCGTCAACGAGGACGGCATGATAGCGATTCAGGACCGCAAGAAGGACATCATCATCTCCGGCGGCGAGAACATCTCCTCGGTCGAACTGGAGGACGCGCTGTTCGACCACGACGCCGTCGGCGACGTGGCGGTCATCCCCGCGCCGTCCGAGAAGTGGGGCGAGACGCCGAAGGCGTTCGTCGTCCCCGCCAACGGCGACGTGGAGAACCCCGGCGTCACCGCCGAGGACCTGACCGAGTACACCCGCGACCGCCTCGCGGGATACAAGGCCATCCGCGAGTTCGAGTTCGTCGAGGAGATTCCCAAGACCGCGACGGGCAAGATTCAGAAGTACGAACTCCGCAAGCGCGAGTGGGACGACGAAGAGCGGATGGTCGGACAGGGGTAGTCGTCGCCAGCGATTCGGCGACCGACGACCCGGCGATTCGGCGACCCGGCGACCGATGACCGATGACCGTCTCCTCTCCTCGCCGCCTCTCCCTATCGCCGTTTCCTCTGGCGGTCCGCCCGCTCGCCCGCAAGATTATTGACTCTCTGAATATCTCGTATCTAACATGTTTCCCCCGAGTTCTGGGAGCACCTCCGTCGGCGCGATTCTCTGTGTCGCGGCCGACGGCGCTGTCTCCGATTCGGCCGTCTCGGCGCTTCGGGACGCCTTCGAGCGCCCGGTCGAGCGCGCCGAGAGCGCCGCGGCCGCGCGCTCGGCGCTCGCCGACCGCGCCGTCTCCTGTCTCGTCGCCGCCGCGGACCTCCCCGACGGGCTCGACCTCGACGCGCTCGTCACCGCCGCCGACGCTCGCGCCGGGCCTCCGGTGGTCGTCTACGCCGCCGCCGGCGACGAGGCGCTCGCCGCCCGCGCCGTCTCGCTCGGCGTCGACGACTACCTGGTCCGCGACGAGGCCGACGACTCCCACGCGGCCCTCGTCGAGTCGGTCCGGACGCTCTTCGAGCGGGACGCCGACGACCGCTCCCCCGAAACCAGAAGCTACCGCGTCATCGTCGAGGCGATGGAAGACGGTGCGTTCGTCCTCGACGAGAACCGACGTGTGGAGTACGTGAACCCCCGAATCGAGGCGATAACGGGGTGCGCATCCGAGACGCTCCGAGGCGAGCGGTTCGAGTCGCTCGTCGACGCCGGGCTGTTCCCCGCCGACGAGTACGAGCGCTACCGCGACGCCGTCTCGCGGGTCCTCTCGAAGGGCGTCACCGAGCGCCTCGACGTTCGGTTCGTCGACGCCGACGGCGTCTCGCGGCTGTTCGAACTCTCGCTTTCGCCCGTCGGCGACGGCGAGCGGGTGACCGGCGTCGTCGGCATCCCGCGGGACGTGACCGACCGCGAGACGGCCACCACCCAGCGCGGCGAACTGCTCGAACGCATGACGGACGCCTTCTTCGCGCTCGACGCCGACTGGCGCTTCGTCTACCTCAACGACCGCGCGCGAGACGTCTTCGGCGAGGTCAGAGAGCCCGACCTCGGCGAGCGCATCTGGGACCTGGTCCCGTCGCCCGACGGCGCCGAACTGTACGAGAAGTACCACGAGGCGATGCGGACCCAGGAGTCGGTGACGTTCGAGACGTACTCCGAACCGTACGACGGCTGGTTCGAGGTCCGCGCGTACCCCTCGCCGTCGGGGCTGTCGGTCTACTTCCGCGACGTGACGACGCGAAAGCGCTACCTCCACGCCCTCGAATCGACCAATCAACGCCTCGAAACGGTGTTGCAGAACCTGCCGGTCATCCTCTCGGCGTTCGACGCCGAGGGCGTGTTCACCATGTCCGAAGGGGCCGGGCTGGAGTCGCTCGACCGCGAACCCGGCGAGGCCGTCGGTCGCTCCGCCTTCGACCTGTACGACGACACGCCCGCGGCCACCGACGCCATCGCCCGCGGCCTGTCGGGCGAGGCGGTCGACGCCAGAATCGAGTACCGCGGCGCGGTGTACGACGCGTGGTACCGCCCCGTCTTCGACGACGGCGAGGTGTCGGAACTCCTCGGCGTCGCCATCGACGTCACGAACCGCGCGCGGCTCGAAGCCGGCCTCCGGTCCCTGCAAGCGGTCACGCAGGACTTCATCCTGACCGAGAGCGTCGAGGAGGTCGCGGCGCTCGCGGTCGAGGTCGTCCCCGAACTCGTGCCCGACGCCGACGCCGCCGTCTGGCTCGCCGACGACCGCGGTGGCCTGTCGCCGGCCGCTTCGAACGCGGGCAAGTTCGACTCGGGGGCACGAATCGAGGCGTCTCCGAGCGGCTTCGAGTCCGAGGCCGTCACCCGAGTCGACGCGGCGGCGGTCGACGACCGGCTTCTGTCCCCCGACTCCGACGCGGCGTCGGTCCTGCGCGTCCCGCTCGGGAGCCACAGTCTCCTCGTCGCCTCGACCCCCGACGCGTTCCTCGACGTCGACGAGGACCTGCTCGAACTCCTCGGGTCGACGGTCACCTCCGCGCTCTCGGGGACCGTCCGCGAACAGGAGCTTCGCAACCGCGAGGCCGACCTCGCGGCGGCCAACGAGCGGCTCGACGACTTCGTCTCCATCGTCGCCCACGACCTCCGTAACCCGCTCGCGATAGCCACCGGCTATCTCGACCTCGGGATGGAGTCGGGCGAGCGGGCGCACCTCGAACGCGCCGCCAACGCGGTCGACCGGATGTCCGAACTGGTCGAGGAGGTCCTCGACCTCGCCCGCCAGCGGACGCCCGTCGTCGACGCCACGCCCGTCGACCTCGCCCGCGTCGTCGACCACGCGTGGCGGTTCGTCGACACCGGCGACGCGACGCTCGTCCGCGAGGAACTGTTCACCGTCGACGGCGACGACGGCCGCCTGCTCAGGCTCTTCGAGAACCTGTTTCGGAATGCTGTGGAACACGGCTCGACGAGCCGCCGGGACACCCCCGACGACCCCGCGGAGCGCGACACACCGCCCGACGAACCGCTCACTGTTCGCGTCGGTACGCTCGACGACCGCACCGGATTCTACGTCGCGGACAACGGCGTCGGCATCCCCGAGAACATCCGAGAGCGGGTGTTCGACCACGGCTACACCACGACGGCGCGGGGCACCGGATTCGGTCTCGCAATCGTCGACGACATCGCCGACGCCCACGGCTGGTCCGTCTCGCTCGCCGGGTCGGCCGAGGGGGGCGCGCGGTTCGAGTTCGTGACGCAGTCGGAGGGGCTGGCGGCGACCGGGTCGGCGGGGACCGACGAATGACGCACGCGATTCCTGTCGCCGAGGGCGCGGCCTCGATACCGGCCGTGCCGAGCCACGCCCGCCCTCGATTCGACAGACAGCTGACGACTCGGCCGCACGGTGCGGCGCTCGGTTCGCGTTCCGCACCAATCACCATTTGAGCGCCCCCCGACTAGCTTGGCGTATGTGCCACGACTGCGACCGGACCGTCGCTCGTCGAACCGTGTTGTCCGCGGTCGGTGCCGCGGGCGTCGCCGCCACGGCGGGATGTCTGGGCGGCGTCGGAACCGACGGCGGCGGCGACGCTCCCGAGGCACTCGCACTGACCGGCGGCGAGCAGTGCGACGCCTGCGGGATGGTCATCGACCAGCACCCCGGCCCCGCCGGGCAACTGTTCTACGCCGACCACAGCCCCGAGGGCCACGACAACCCGGCGCGGTTCTGTAGCGCCTGGGAGACGTTCTCCTACGCGCTCGACCGCGAGGACGACGGGTGGCGGCTGGCCGGCGGCTACCTCACGGACTACAGCACTGTCGAGTACGACCTGTTCGACGACGGCGGGAAGACGTTCATCTCCGCGCACCTCGACGCCGACGCGTTCGCGCCGATGGACGACCTCGTCTACGTCGTCGGCACCGACGTCAACGGGTCGATGGGCCGCGATTTCGTCCCGTTTTCCGACGACGGCGACGCCGAGGCCTTCGCCGACGCGCACGACGGAACTGTCTACGAGCGCGACGAGATATCTCGCGACCTCATCGCCCGGCGCTGAGGTCTCAGACTCTCTTTTTCGGTCGTTCTCGATTCCTTAGATTCGGAAATCACGCTCCCTTTATATGCTCTCGGCGGTCGTCCGTTCATCTGTTAGGTGAAAGACAATGGCCGCTAACTCACAAATCGAGATGCTGGGGAACAGAATGGACTTCGACTACTCGCAGGGCGTCACGGGCTACGTGCTCGTGTTGACCCGCCTCATCACCGGCTACTGGTTCTTCCACGCCGGCGTGACGAAAATCGTCGGCGAGCCGTTCAGCGCCGCGGGCTACCTCGCGAACGCCCCCGCCGCCTCGCCCCTACAGGGCTTCTTCGCGTGGACCGCCGCGACCCCGTGGCTCCTCGACTTCACGAACTTCATGATTCCGTGGGGTGAGGCCCTCATCGGTCTCGGACTCCTCGTGGGTGCACTCGTCCGGCTCGCCGCCTTCTTCGGCGGCGTCCTGATGGTGTTCTTCTACCTGGGGAACGCCGACTGGGCCCACGGCGTGGTCAACGGCGACCTGTTCGGGCTGATGATGTTCGCCATCGTCGGGACGCTCGCGGCGGGCCGCATCCTCGGCCTCGACGCCATCATCGAGAAGATGGAGTTCGTCCGCCAGCGCCCCGCGCTCAAGTACCTCCTCGGCTGAGTGGGATATCCTTCCCCCTCGCGGCCGTGTCGGTGCGCCGCGGTGACCCACCAACGCCACCGCACCCGGCGCGCTTCGGCGAACGAACGAACACTACGAACGACGAGACTGATTTTCCCGGCTACTTCCTATCGAGCCTGCTGAGCCCCCGCCAAATCGCCTCGATGAGCCGCGCTTCTCCGTCGAGCTCGCTCGTCTCGTCGTCCCCATCCGCAGAACTGCCCTGTTTCGCCGCTTCCGCACCGTCGACGTCGTCCCAGCCGCGGGCGATGGCGTCTTCGAGGACCGAAAGCGAGTGGTTCTCGAAGTTGTTCATGCCCCGGAACGATTCGAGCGCCGCCGCGGCCTCGTCGTCGAACTCGCCGCTCGGCGTTCCGTCGTAGAAGCCGAGGTCCGACAGCGTTTCGAGGACCGCCTCGGCCGTCTCGCCCGACAGCGACCGAGTATCTTCGGGCGCTTCGCGCTCCAAGAGCGTGATGTCGTACAGCTTGAACACGCGTTCGAGTTCGTCTATCGGGTGGTCGTGGTCGTCGACGCGCACGTCGATCCAGCGGTCGTTGCCGCCGTCGTAGCCGCCCTCGGGCTTGGCGATGTACATCGCCGCGGACTGCTCGCCGCGCTTGTCGCCGCCGGCGTCGTTGCCGGCGTGGAGCGCCGCAAGGAGGCGCTCGGGGAGGCCGCCGTCGGTCGTCTCGAACGCCTCGGCCATCGCGTCCAGCGTCGCCTCGTTTTCGAGGATGTTCCCCTGAACGGTGTAGTGCTCTCCTTGGATGTCGCCGGCCACGTCGAAACAGTCGTCTCCGGTGAAGGCCGCGACGCTCCCGTCGGCCCCCACGACGCCGACCTGTCTGCTCGGGGCCTCGTCGTCGGCGTCGGTCAGTTCGGAAACGACTTCCTCGGCCGAGCGCCCCTCGCGCAGGAGGTCCAATCCGTCGGGGCCGTAGGCGACGTTCGCGAAGCTCTGGGTGGCGATTGCGCCGGCGTCCGCGCTGACGAACGGGACGACGGAGCCGACGCTCACGAACTTCGATTGGACGGCCACGCCGACGGCGTCCTGTTCGGGCTCGCGGGCGACGATGGAGAAGGTCGACGGTCGCGGTGTCATGGGCGGAACCGACGGACTCCGGGCGAATAAGGATTCAGGTGTTCGGGAGAGAGCGCCCGCCCGTCACGCCGAGATGCGGTCGATGTGGGCGTCGATGGCCGCCCGGAGCGACCCGATTGGCTCGTCGGGCTCGAACACCGTCACCCGGCGGGCGCGCGCCCCGGTCAGAATCGAGAGGAACAACTCGGCCTCGGCGTCGGGGTCGATTGCCTCGAACTCGCTGGCCTCGATTCCGCGTTCGAGGATGTCCCGAAGGTGCGCCGTGAGTTCGTCGTCGATGTGTCGGTACTCCTCCCGGTAGGCCTCGTCGTGCCGGGCGTTCATCCGAAGTTCGAACATGGACAGTTGGAGCCGGTAGGCCTCCTCGGAGAGCGTCTCGGGGAGGAGAGCGTCGACCAGCGTTTCGAGTTCCTCTCTGGGCGTGCGGTCCCCCCGCGGGAGGCCGTCGAGGAACTCCGCGAGGACGTAGTCGAGGAAGTCGATCAGTAACTCGTCTTTCCCCTCGTAATGGTAGTACAGGAGCGCCTTGCTGTTCTCGAACTCGTCGGCGATGTCCTGCGTCGTCAGGTTGCCGTAGCCGTGTTTCCGGAGCGCCCTGTAGGTCGCCTCCATGATGCGCCGCTTCGCCGGCTCCAACTCCTCAGCCGGTCCCTCCCGTGCCATGTTCCGCCGGTTCTCGTTCGACGGACGTGTCGCTTTCGGCTCGTCGCGGGCGACTCCCGACGACCCCGGCGTCCGAAGCAACTTTATAACTTTAGGCCAGCCTAAAAATATGGCAGAAGACGACAGTCACCGTTCCGAACTGACGCGGCGGCAGTACCTCACGTACGGGAGCGCGGTCGTCGCGGGCGGACTGGTCGCCGGGTGCGCGAGCGAGTCGACGGATTCGACGGCGACAGCGACTGCGGACGAGTCGGGAGACGCGACGGGGACGACGCCGACCGACGTACCGGAGTCTACGACCGAAGCCGAGGCGGACGATAGCTCGTACTCGGTGTCGATGGCTCCGGTCGGCGAAGTCGAGTTCGACGCCGTGCCGACGAGCGCCCTGACCTACTATCCGGTCTCGGCCGACGCGGCGGTCGCCTTCGGTCACGGCGACGCCATCACCGGCATCGGCTACGACAAGGAGCTGTTCGGCAACACGGTCGACTACTACTACGACGCGCTCGACGGCGTGGAGTTCGAGTGGGAGGACCTCGGCCGCGTCACGCCGGCGTCGAACCCGAACGCCCTCGACAGAGAACTGTTCTACGAACTGGACAGCGACGTTCACTTCCTCGACCCGTGTCTCCTCCGGAGTCCCTCGTTCGACTGGACCGAAGACGAGGTTGCGTCAATCGCGGCCGACGTGGGGCCGTGGTTCGGCAACTACTACAGCCGGACGAACGCCGACCCGCCGGAGCCTTGCCGCGACCGCTACGAGCACTACACGCTCTGGGAGTACCTCGGTCACATCGCGGCGGTGTTCCGGGAAGGAGAGCGCTACCGGGCGTTCAAGTCGCTCCGGGACGACCTCGTCGCCCGGATACGGGCCGACCTCCCGCCGGCGTCCGAGCGGCCGTCGCTCGCGGTCGTCGCCTACACCGGCGGGACGTTCTGGCCGTACGACTTCACGGGGGACGGCTACCTCTGGGCGCACCTCCGCCCGTTCGGGATGCGGAACGCCTTCGCGGCGACCGACGCCCAGACCGGGTCGGACGGTTCGTACGACTACGAGGCGATGGTCGAGACCGCGCCCGACGTCGTCCTCCGGTACTGGGGGACCGCGCTCGGCGACTCGTTCCGCTCGAACCGCGAGGAGGTGCTCTCGGACCCCCTCGCTGACGAGGTGCCCGCGTTCCGCGACGGCCGGTACCACCCGTCCGGAAACGGGATGCAGGGGCCGATTATGAACCTGTTCCAGCTGGAGATGACCGCCAAACAGCTCTTCCCCGAGCGGTTCGGCGCGTGGCCCGGCTACGGCGACGGCGAGTCGTACCCCGAGATTCCCGACGACGAACGGCTGTTCGACCGCGAGCGCGTCGCCGACATCGTCGCCGGCGAGTTCTGACGGGCGGCCGAGCGAGGGCCGGTCCAACTCGGTCGCCCAACTCGGTCGCCCCCGTCGCGCCGTCGTTCCCGTTATTAGATTCGAAACTAGCGGCGTCGATTCCCGGTCCCTAACTATAGAGGTCGAACTTATGTATCGCCGCGAATGTTATTATTTGGTAACTATCGATGACGACCTCGGAATCCCCCCATATCGTCTACGTCGACGACGATGCGGCGCTCTTGGACCTCGGCGAGACGTACCTTCGAAAACTCTCTTCGTTCGAGGTGACGACCTGCTCGGACCCGACGGCCGCGCTCGATATCGTTCGTGATTCCGATATCGACTGCGTCGTCAGCGACTACGACATGCCGGCGATGACCGGCGTCGAACTCCTCGAAACGGTCCGCGAGGAACACGGCTCGCTTCCCTTCATCCTCTTTACGGGCAAGGGGAGCGAGGAAGTCGCGAGCGACGCCATCTCCGCGGGCGTCACCGACTACCTCCAGAAACAGCCCTCCTCCGAGCAGTACGAACTCCTCGTCAACCGCATCGAAAACAGCGTCTCCGAGCACCGGGCGACCCGCCGGGCGGAGCGCTACGAGACCGTTCTCGAAGCGCTCGGCTACCCGGTGTACGTCGTCGACGAGCGCGGCCGCTTCACCTACGTCAACGACGCCTTCGCGGACCTCTCGGGCTACGCGGTCGACGAGATTCTCGGGAGCGGCCCGGAGCTCGTGAAAGACGACGCGGACGTGCAGAAGGCGGCCAGCGAACTCGGGGGGGTTCTCTCGTCGAGCGGTCCCGACACGACCCAGTTCGAAATCGAACTCCGGACCGCCGACGGCGAGGCGGTGCCGTGCCGCGACCACATGGGCTATCTCCCCTACGAGGGCGAGGCGTTCCGCGGCTCGGTCGGTATCCTCCGGAACATCTCCGGCGAGCGGGCCCGACGGGACGAACTCGCCCGCGACGAGCACATCATCCGCGCCGCGGGCGACCCGGTCTACTCCCTCGACGCCGACGACCGCTTCGAGTACGTCAACGACGCCTTCGTCGAGCTCGTCGGCCACGACCGCGACCGCGTCCTCGGGTCGCATCTCTCGTCGTACCTGCCCGACGCGGACTACGAGACCTACGAGTCGCTCCGGGCGTCGCTCGGCGACGGCGCGGAGACCGACCGGCTCACCTTCGAGACGCAACTCCTCGCGGCGGACGGCGACGGCCGCGACCGCGTGCCCATGGAGTGTCACCTCACGCTCCTCCACGACGACGGCTGTGAGGTCGTCGGCACGACGGGAATCCTCCGGGACATCTCCGAGCGACTGGCCCAGGAGGCCGAACTGTCGCTGATGCGCCGCGCCATCGACGAGGCCTCGGTCGGCATCACCATCACCGGTCCGAGCGAGGACGACTGCCCCATCGTCTACGCGAACGCCGCCTTCGAGGAGCTCACCGGCTACGACGCCGACGAGATTCTCGGCGAGAACCACCGCGTCCTGCAGGGGCCGGACACCGACGAGGAAGAGTGCGAGCGGTTCCGCGAGGCCATCGCCGACGAGGAGCCGTGCAGTATCGAACTCCTCAACTACCGCCGCGACGGGACGCCGTTTTGGAACCACTGCGAGATAACGCCGGTCCACGGCGACGACGGGCGCGTCGCGAACTACATCGGCTTCCAGCGCGAGGTGACAGAGCGCAACGCCCGCCAGCGCCTGCTCGAACGGCAGAACGAGCGCCTCAGCGAGTTCACGCGGGTCGTCTCGCACGACCTCCGGACGCCGCTGACGACCGCTCGCGGCTACTTCGACATCGTCGCCGAGTCGCCCGGCGACGCGGACGCCGAGGACCTCCGAAAGCTCGGTCGGAGCCTCGACCGCGTCGAGGAGTTGCTCTCGGACCTGACGACGCTCGCCACGCAGGGCGAGACGGTCGTCGAGACGGAGCCGTTGGACTTCCGGCGCGCGGCCGAGCGGGCGTGGGAGACCGTCCCGACCGACGACGCCGAACTCCGGTTCGACCGGACGGCCGGCGGCGCGTCGCGGACGATAGCGGCCGACGAGAGTCGGCTCCGACAGCTCCTCGAGAACCTGTTCGAGAACGCAGTCGCCCACGGCGGACCCGAGGTGACGGTGACCATCGGCCGGACGCGAAACGGCTTTTTCGTCGAGGACGACGGCGACGGCTTCCCGGCCGACCGCTCGCCCGCGGAGTGCTTCGAAGCCGGCGTGAGCGAGCGTCGCGGCGGCGGCCTCGGCCTCGCCATCGTCAAGCGAATCGCGGCCGCCCACGACTGGACGCCGACCGCGGAGCGCGGTTCGGCCGGCGGCGCGCGGTTCGTCTTCACCGAGTCGGCGACGGCCGCGGGACCGCCCGCCCGGCGACAGCGGAGCGACGACTAACGCCCGCGTCACCCGTACAATTTCTAAAATTTTCACACTTTTTGACGGTCCCGCTCGATTCGTCACTCTCGTTCGGCTCGCGGCGGTCGTCTGCACATCGCTTAAGAACTCCACCGAGAGTTAGGGTCTCATGGTCACGAATCGCATCACGGTGTCGCTCGACGAGGACGCCCAGTCGGCGCTCGACGGGCTCGCCGGCCGGACCGACAAGGCCCAAAGCGAGCTCGTCCGCGAGGCGCTCGTCTTCTACGCGGCCAACTTCGAGGCGGCGACGACCGACGCCGGGCCGAACCTCGAAGCCTACCACCAGATGCTGTCGAGCGGCGAGCACGTCCTCCTCGACGTGGACTTCCTGCACACGTTTCTCGACTACGTGGAGGACGACGACGGCGACCCGGACCCCGCGTTCCTCGACGCCGTCGACCGGGTCGCGGCGTTCCACGCCCACGAGTACCGCGACCGGTTCGAGTCGCTGGGCGAACTCCTCGACTGGCTGTCGTTCTGCGGCTTTCTCACGGTCCGCGCCTCCGAGGGCGACACCTTCCACGTCGTCTTCCCCACCGAGTCTGTCAAGTGGTTCATGTCGCGGTTCATCGCGCTCAGCACCGAGCAGTCGCCGTTCGACATCGAGGTCGAAGAGGGCGTCTCGAAGGTGCTTCTCACCGAGGTCCGGTGAGGGTCGCGCCCGGCGCGGACCGTCGACCGGTTCGCCGGTCGCCCGAACCGGTTGAGGGCCACGCCCGGCGCGGACTTCACACTCGTTCATACTCCTTCACACGCGCTCTTCCCGCCGTAAACGGCGTTCTCAACCGGGATTTATCACTCAGAGTTTGATACGTCAATTCACCTCACAGGAAGAACCATGAACATCATCCAACGTCTGAAATCTATCGGTCCGGGTGCGATGGTCGCCGCCGCGTTCATCGGTCCCGGCACGGTCACGACCGCGAGCGTGACGGGCGCGCGATTCGGCTACGCGCTCGTCTGGACCATCGCCTTCTCGATAGTCGCCACTATCGTGCTTCAGGAGATGAGCGCCCGACTCGGCCTCGTCTCCCGCGAGGGCCTCGGCGAGGCGCTCCGCGAGCAGTTCGACAACCCCGCGCTGTCGGGGCTGAGCATCGCCCTCGTCGTGAGCGCCATCGGCATCGGGACGGCCGCCTACGAGACCGGGAACATCCTCGGCGGCGCGGCCGGACTGGAGGGCCTGACCGGCATCAGCGCCAACCTCTGGGGGCCCGCGATGGGCCTCGTCGCCGGCGTCCTCCTGTGGTCCGGCAAGTACAAACTCATCGAGAAAGCGCTCGTCGGTCTCGTCTCCATCATGGCCGTCTCCTTCCTCATCGACGCCGTCCTCATCGGCCCCGACCTCGGCGCGCTCGCCCGCGGGTTCGTCCCGAGCGTCCCGCAGGGGTCTGCGTTCCTCATCACCGGCCTCATCGGGACGACCGTCGTCGGCTACAACCTCTTTCTCCACGCCGGGAGCGTCCAAGAGCGGTGGGCCGGCCCCGAGGAGTTGCACGAGTCGCGGGCCGACACGGTCCTGTCTATCGTCCTCGGCGGCTTCATCACCATCTCGATTCTCGTCACCGCCGCGGCGGCGTTCCCCGTCGGGACGAACATCCAGAACGTGAGCACGATGGCCGAACAGCTCGAACCCCTCGTCGGCACGCAGGCGAAGGTGTTCTTCGGCATCGGGCTGTTCGCCGCGGGCTTCACCAGCGCGACGACCGCCCCGCTGGCCGGCGCGTACGCGACGGCGGGGGCGCTCGGCTGGGACACCGACCTCCAGTCCACGAAGTTCCGCGCCGTCTGGGGCTCGATTCTGCTCGTCGGCATCGTCTTCTCCGCGGTCGGCTACAGCCCCGTGCAGGCCATCGTCTTCGCGCAGGTCGCAAACGGCGTCCTGCTTCCCATCGTCGCCGTCTTCCTCATCTACGTGATGAACGACCGCGACATCCTCGGGTCGTACGCCAACTCCACGCTCCAGAACGTCGTCGGCGGGCTGGTGACGCTCGTTGTCGTCTGGCTCGGCCTCCGAACGCTCTATACGGTCGCCGCCGATATGGGGGTGTTCTGATGGACACAGAAACGCGAATCGGCGTCGACGTCGGCGGCACCTTCACCGACGTGGCGCTTCTGACTCCCGAGGGCCGCCTCGTCACCGCGAAGGTCCCGAGCACGGACGACCAGAGCGTCGGCGTCGTCCGCGGCATCGAGAAGGCCTGCGACGACGCCGGTATCGACCTGGCCGAGGTCGACGCGTTCACCCACGCGATGACCGTCTCGGTCAACGCCCTCCTCGAAGACGACGGCGCGACGACCGCGCTCGTCACCACCGAGGGGTTCCGCGACGTGCTCGAAATCGGCCGACAGGCCCGCCCCGACCTCTACGACGTGACCGCCGACAAGCCCGCCCCGCTCGTCCCGCGCCGCCGCCGATTCGAGGTGACCGAGCGGGCGACCGTCGAGGGCATCCAGACCGAAGTCGACGAGTCGGAGGTCCGCGCGCTCGCCGACGACATCCGCGACGCCGGCGCGGAGAGCGTCGCCGTCTCGCTGTTGCACGCCTACCAGCACCCCGAAAACGAGCGCGTCGTCGCCGGCGTGCTCCGCGAGGAACTCGACGCGCCCGTCTCCGCCTCCCACGAGGTGCTCGCCGAGTTCCGCGAGTTCGAGCGCACCTCGACCACCGCTGTCGACGCCTACGTGACGCCGGCCATCGACAGCTACCTCGGCCGCCTCGAATCCCGCGCGGCCGACCTCGGCGTCCCGGTCCCGAAAATCATGCAGGCCAACGGGGGCATCGCCCCGGCGTCGACCGTGCGCGAACACGCCGTGACGACCACGATGTCCGGGCCGGCGGCGGGCGTCGTCGGCGCGGCGGAGACCGCCACCGACTCCGGCGACGACCTCGCCGGCCTCGTCACCTTCGACATGGGCGGCACCTCCAGCGACGTGAGCCTCGTCCGCGACGGCGAGGTCGAGCGGACCACCGACGCCGAAATCAACGGCCGGCCCATCAAGACGCCGATGGTGGACGTGAACACCGTCGGCGCGGGCGGCGGCTCCATCGCGTGGGTCGACTCGGGCAACGCGCTCCGGGTCGGGCCGCGGTCGTCGGGCGCGAACCCCGGTCCGGCCTGCTACGGCCGCGGCGGCACCGACCCGACCGTGACGGACGCGAACGTCGTCCTCGGCTACATCGGCGGCAGTTCCGCCCTCGGCGGCGAACTCTCACTCGACGTGGACGCCGCCCGCGACGCGCTCGCCGGCCTCGCCGACGAGGCCGGACTGGACGACGCGCTCGCGGCCGCCCGCGGGGTCTACCGCGTCGCCAACGCCAACATGACGCGGGCGATTCGCGCCGTGACCGTCGAGCGCGGCCACGACCCGCGGCGGTTCGGCCTCGTCGCCTTCGGCGGTGCCGGCCCGATGCACGCCGCCGCGCTCGCCGAGAGCCTCGACATCGAGACCGTGGTCGTTCCGCGGGCCTGCGGCGTCCTCTCGGCGTACGGCCTGCTCGCGGCCGACCAGAAACACGACTCGGTGCGGACGCTCCGCCGACCCCTGTCCGGCCTCGACGCCGCGGCGGTCGAATCCGCCTATGCCGACCTCGAAGCCGACACGCTCGACGACGTGACCGACCCCGACGACGCGGCGGTCCGGCGCGCCGCCGACCTCCGGTACGTCGGCCAGAGCTTCGAACTGACCGTGCCCGTCGGCGAGACGTTCGACGCCGCGGCGGTCGAAGCGCGGTTCCACGAGGCCCACGAGAGCGCCTACGGCTACCGCCTCGACGACCCGGTCGAACTCGTCAACGTCCGGGCGACCGCCGTGGTCGAACGCGACTCCCTCGACGTGACCTACCGCGGCGACGGCGACGCCCGCAAAGACACCCGCGAGGCGTTCTTCGACGGCGCGTTCCGCGAGACGCCCGTCTACGACCGCGACGGTCTCGGCGCGGGAGCGACCGTCGAGGGGCCGGCGATCCTCGAACAGCACGAGAGCACCGTCGTCGTGCCCCCGGCGTGGGGCGGGACGGTCGGGGCCGACGGGACGCTCGTCCTGACCAGCGGGGGTGACGGCGAATGAGCGACCGCGAGGTCGACCCCGTGACGCTCGAAATCATGCGCAACCAGTTCGAGAGCGTCGCCGAGGAGATGGGGCAGGTGCTCATCACCTCGTCGTACTCGCCGAACATCAAGGAGCGCCGCGACTGCTCGACGGCGCTGTTCGACGCCGAGGGCCGCCTCGTCGCGCAGGCCGAACACATCCCGGTCCACCTCGGCGCGATGCCCGAGGCCGTGGACACGGTCCTCGACTACGACCCGGAACCGGGCGACGTGTTCGTCCTCAACGACCCCTTCGAGGGCGGCACGCACCTCCCCGACGTGACGATGGTGTCGCCGCTCGCGGTCGACGGCGAGGTGCTCGGCTACGCCGTCTCGCGGGCGCACCACGCCGACGTGGGCGGGATGACGCCCGGCAGTATGCCCGCCGGCGCGCGCGAAATCTATCAGGAGGGGCTCCGACTCCCGCCGGTCAGGCTCGTCGCCGGCGGCGAGACCAACGACGACGTGCTGTCGCTCCTCCTCGCCAACGTCCGCAACCCCGGCGAGCGCCGCGCCGACGTCCGCGCGCAACTCGCGGCCAACGAGCGCGCCGAGGAGCGACTGGCCGACCTCGTCGGGGAACACGGCCGGTCCCGCGTCCTCGCGGCGTTCGACGCCGTGATGGACTACTCCCGGAACCGCGTCACCGCGGAACTGCGCGACCTGCCCGACGGCGAGTACCGCGCCCGCGACGTGCTCGAAGGCGACGGCGTGACCGACGAGGACATCCCCATCGAGGTGACCGCGACGGTCGACGGCGACACCGTCGCGTTCGACTTCGACGGCACGGCCGACCAGGTCGCCGGCAACGTCAACGCCCCGCTCGCGGTCGCCAAGAGCGCGGTGTACTTCGTCGTTCGATGCGTCACTGACCCCGAAATACCGCCGAATCAAGGCTGTTACGACCCCATCTCGGTCGAGGTCCCCGAGGGGTCGCTCCTCAACCCCGACGCCCCCGCGGCGGTCGTCGGCGGCAACGTCGAGACGAGCCAGCGCGTGACCGACGTGGTCTTTTCGGCGCTCGCTGATGCCGCCCCCGAGCGCGTCCCCGCGCAGGGACAGGGGACGATGAACAACCTCACCATCGGCAGTCGCGCCGGCGGCTCGGACGGCTTCACCTACTACGAGACCATCGGCGGCGGGTTCGGCGGCCGCGCCGGCGGCGACGGCATGGACGGCGTGCAGGTCGGGATGACCAACACGCTCAACACGCCGGTCGAGGCGCTGGAAGCCGAGTACCCGCTTTTCGTCGAGGCGTACGGCCTCCGCGAGGGAAGCGGCGGCCGCGGCGAGTTCCGCGGCGGCCTCGGCATCGTCCGGTCGGTCACGGTCGAGGCCGACGCGACTGTCTCGCTTCTCACCGAGCGCCGGCGGGTCGCCCCCCGCGGCATCGCCGGCGGCGAGGACGGGGCGACGGGACAGAACCTCGTGGACGGCGAGGCGGTCCCGTCGAAGACGACCCGCGACGTGCCCGCCGGCACGACCGTCACGGTTCGGACGCCGGGCGGCGGCGGCTACGGCGACCCCAACGACCGAGACGACGACGCGGCCCGTCGTGACCGCGAGGACGAAAAGACGGAGTAGCGTCGACCGCCATCTCGGCCTACACAGTCCACAATTTGCACAATTTGTAAACCGCTCGGACGGTCGTCGTCCGTGCGTCACGCGATTGGTCGGACCCGTCGCTCAGTCGTCGTCCCGGTCCGACGACGCCTCTTCGTCTTTTTCCTCGTCGTCGAACGCCTGCATCCGCGGGTCTATCGCCGGGTCGCGCTGTTGCTTTCGCGCCCGGCGCTTCGCCGCGCCGACGAGCGAGTCGTCGCTCGACTGGGACTCCACGAACGTCTCGTCGCCGATGGCGCTCTCGGCGATGTCTCGAAGCGCCCCGAGGCGCTCGCGGTCGCTCGGCGACTGACTCCGCTCCCGCCCCCGACCGCCCCGGCGTCCCGACCCGCGGGCGTCGCGGTCGTCGTCCGGCGGAGAGCGCTGTGTGAACTGCGTCGCGTCCGTTATCAGCAACTGCACCTGGTCTTTCGCGCGGTAGTGGTGGTCCTTCGCGCCGGCGAACTCGAACCGCGCGCCCTCGCCGAGGTACGGGTGGCTCACGCCGTCGGGGACGACGAACACGACGCCGTTCGGCGCGCTCTCGTCGGTGAGGTGGCCGATGATGTCCGGCGTGCCGGGGTCGTTCTTGTCCACCCAATCGACCGACTCGACCGTCGCCTCCACGGTCACGTACGCCCCGCTCCCGGTGAGTTCCGAGAGCGTTCGCGTCGACTCCGCGCTCCCCGCGTCGTTCGACGCCGCCTCTGATTCCGACGCCGACGCCGATTCGGTCGCCGATTCGGCCGTCGATTCCGGGCCGTCGGAACCCAAACCTGACTGGTCCGCTCCGACCGAGGCGAAGAGGTAGTCCACGTCACTGCCGCGTCCCGCCATGTAGTTCGAGACGGTGATACTCACTCGCGTCGGTCCCGATGAATCGGCGGGTTCGTCGCCGTCATCGAAGATGCATTTCACGTCGGAATCGGTTTCGGGCGACTGGAGAAACCACGCGCCGTCGCGTCTCTCGACGGTCACCGTCCCCGTCGACCCCGACTGAGTGAACCAATCCGTTGACATACAGTTTGTTCGAGTTCGACGTGTGATATGTGTTTCTCAGGTTAGAGAACTGAATGGCGAACTCGCGGTCGAGAGTCGAGTCGAACGGGCGGAACAGCCGCGCCGCGCCGTCACGCGTCCCGTCCCGTCAGCCTGCGCCGCGGATACGACTGCGCCCCGCCCCGCGTGTTCCGCGCGATAATCGTCGCCGTCGCGGACTGCCGGTCGTCGCGGGGTTCGGTCGTCTCGTCGTAGTAGAGCACGGTGAGGTCGAGACAGGCGCGGAGCAGTTCGTTCGAGTCGAAGCGGTATCTGTCGGTGCTCGGCCCCACCGTCGCCGGCGGGTCGGCCCGCAGGTGGTGCTGGTAGAACAGCACGCCGCCGGGCTTCAGCACCGCCTTGACGTCGGCGAGGCGGTCCAGCGTCCGGAAGTAGCTGATGGTGACGAGGTCGTACCTCGACTCGGGGAACTCGTGGGTCGTCGCGTCGGCCCGAATCGTCTCCACGCGGTCGGCGAACCCGCGGGAACGGGCGCGCTCGTCGACGATGCTCAGCCCCTCGCCGGACTGGTCGAGCGCGTCCACCCGGTAGCCGTTCGCGGCGAGAAACAGCGCGTTGCGACCGTTGCCGGCCGCCACGTCGAGCGCGCGGCCGTCGGGCAGTTCGTCGAGGTACGCCCGGAGCACCGGCGACGGCTCCGGGTCGGTCGGGTACGTTCCGGTCCGGTAGCGTTCGTCCCACTCCATACGGGCGCTACGCGGACCGCCGTGTTCAAGCTACGGCGTCGGTCTCGGCGGGCGGGCCGCGGAAGCGCCAGCGCTTTCCGCGCCAGCGACGTGGTGGTAGCCGTGCCCTCGATTCGCCCCGACGAACTCGCCGCCCGCCTCGACGACGGGGACGGCCCCTTCGTCCTCGATGTCCGCCCGGAGTCGAACTACCGACGCGGCGCAATCGACGGGAGCCGAAACGTCCCCGTCTACGACGACCTCCGGTCGGGCGACGACGCCTCGCTTCGGCGCCGGCTGGACGAGATTCCGCGGGACCGCGACGTGGTCGTCGTCTGTAAGATGGGCGTCGTCGCAAAGCGGGCGACGGGGCTCCTCCGCGAGGAGGGGTACGACGCGGCGACGCTCGCGGGCGGGATGAGCGGGTGGAACGGTTACCAGCGCGGGTCGCTGAGCTACAAACTCCGGTCTTTCGTCTGGCGGCTGTTCTGAGTCTCCGCTCGCGGCGCGCCGAGCGCGTGGGCGATCGCCCGATATGACAAAGAGCCAATACTCTCACCGGCAGTACGGCCACTTATCCGTCTCCGGCAGAGAGTACGCGGTATGACGATTGAAACCGGCGACTCCGTTTCGCTCGAATACGTCGGACAGCTCCCTGACGGCACGATTTTCGACACGTCGCGTCAGGACGTGGCCGAGGCCGAGGGTCTCGCGGAGGCCCAGCCCGACCGCGACTACGAGCCGCTCGCGGTCGAGGTCGGCGCGGGAACCGTCATCGAGGGGCTCGACGAGGCGCTCGTCGGCATGTCCGTCGGCGACGAGGAGAGCATCGAAATCCCGCCGGAGAAGGCCTACGGCGAGCACGACGAGGACCTCGTCCGCGAGCACGAGACCGAACAGCTCCGCGAGGTGCTCGGCGACGAGCCCGAGGAAGGCCTGTACGTCCAGACCCAGCAGGGCGGCCTCGGCGAAATCGTCCACGCCGACGACGACGTGGTCCGCATCGACTTCAACCACGAACTCGCCGGCGAGACGCTCGTCTTCGACGTCGAAATCCTCGACGCGAACTGAGCTGAACTGAACTGAGCCGCCGTCTCGCGGCTCGGTGCGTTTTTTCTCCCGCTACTCGCGCCACCGCGCGATAGCGTACACCGCTCCTCCGACGAGAAGCAGGACCGCGCCGACGCCCGCGACGCCGAGGCCGACGACGAGCGCGGCCCCGAAGCCGAAGTCGTCGACGTGCGTGTAGGCGGTGATGCTGTAGAGCGTCCCCTCCTTCTCGACGAGCGCCGGGAGGCGGTCCACGAAGGCGTCGTTCACCCGCGGTCGGTAGCCGAGGTCGTCCGAGGAGTTCCGGAGGATTCTGTCGACTGTCTCTCTCGCTTCCGGCGAGAGGTTCGCGTAGCTGTACGCGCCCCGCTCGACGGTGGTGTTGGCGACGCGCTGGAGCGTGGCGTTTCGCGCGGTGACGACCGAGCCGTTTTCGCGCACGCTGAACCGGTAGTACTGGTCGCGCTCGCCGTAGGCGTCGTGGACGTACGTGTTGTTCCGCGCGATGGCGCGGAGGTCGGCTCTCGCGCCCGCCGCCGTCGTTCGGGCGGTGCCGTTCCGCATCGCCGCCTCCAGCGCCTCGCGGGTTTCGTTCGGCACGCGGTACTCGCCGGCCGAGTACCGCTGGCTCACCTGATGCACCGAAATCGAGACCGACCGGCCGTGACGGCGCACGATGTGCTCGATGTCCGAGTGGTTCGCGAGCGTGACCGGCTCGGCCCGGTACGACTGCGAGGTTTGCGGCGGCGGCGACGTCGCGTCCGCGAGCGCGGGCAGATACACCGGCGCGGGGAGGCAGACGAGACCGACCACCGCGAGGAGGAGAGCGAGTTTCCGGAGACGCATTATCGGGCGTTCCGCCGAGTCGGGTAAGTGCTTTTTCCCCGGCTCGGGGGTTCGTCGGCCCCTACTCGTCCAGCGGCGGGTTCGCGTCGAGGCAGTCTTCGACCCGCTCGCGCTCCTCGCGGGCCGCGGCCAGCTCGTCTGCGACGACGCCCCGCCGGAGGCGGTCGCGCTGGTCTTCGGTGAGTTCCGCGCGGGCGACCGCGGCGTCGCGGAGGCGGTCGTAGGACTCCTCGTACGTCAGTTCGTGGACTTCCCGGGCGCGGGCGACCGTCTCGTCGTCGGCGAATCGACTCCCGACGGCGACGAGTTCCTTCGTCCGCCAGCGGAGTTCCGAGGCGGACGCCGGCGGCCACGACACGGTCAGCGAGTCGGCGTCGAGCGTCTCCAGAAACCGTTTGTTCGTCCCGACGGCCGCGGAGAACCGCTTGGGGTCCTCGACGTAGTGGTCGAGCTTCGACCGCGAGTAGCCGGCGTACTCGACGAGCGTCGGAATCGGCTCGTCGCCGATGGCGGCGGTTTCGAGGTACTCGCGCAGTCGCTCGGGGGGACTGGGCGTCTCGACCAGCGGGTACGACTCGGCGGCCGCCAGCCACGCGAGCACCCCGCGGGCCGACGACTCGGCGCGGAACCGGTCGAACGCCTCGGTGACGGCGTCGTCGTATCGCTCGATGGGGTCGCGGAGTTCGTCCACCGGCGCGTCGATGTCGGCCTCGCCGAGTTCCCGCACGCGTTCGAGGCGGTCGACTCGCGCGTCGAGTTCGTCTGCCCGCTCCCGCAGTCGCCGGCGGGCGCTCCGGTAGTCGTCTCTCGCCTCGTCCAGTTCGCCGAGGAGCGCCGCCTCCTCGCGGGCGGGGGCCAACTCGCGTCTGGCCTGCTCGAAGTCGGACGCCGACAGCGACGAGGTGATGCCGGTCGTGAGCGACTCGTTGGCGTCGATGAAGGCGTCGCTGTGGCGCACGTCCGCGGGGACCTCCTCCAACCGGTCCGACAGCGCCTCGCGGAACGCGACGTAGCCTTCGAGGTCGTCGGTCGCGCGCTCCTCGTATCGGTCGAGAATCCCGGTCACGTCGCGGACGGCGGACGCGAGCGTTCGAAGCTCCTCGCGGCCGATTTCGTCGACCGCCTCGCGTCGGTCGCGGAGGGTTTCGGCCGCCGTGCGGAGCGCCGCCACGGGGTCGTCGGCGAGCGCGGCGTCAGCCACGTCGCGGCACCTCGGGCGGGCGTTCCGTTCGCGGAATCGGTGTCATGCCCGACGAGTCGGTGCGCGAGGGTTGAAAACTTGATGCCCGCGGACGGCGGCGAGACGACCGCGAACGAGAGGCCGTCAGCGACGGTCTCGGCCGGTCACCACGTCGAACGCGCAGGCGGTCGCGACCGCGAGCACGCAGAGCGCGACCGACGGCGCGAGGGAAAACAGGTCGACCGCGCCGGGGAACGCGGCCACCACGAGGAGCGAGACGGCGTAGTAGGCACCGGCGGCCGCGGCCGACGCACGGGCCGGCGCGGCCCGCAGTCGTGGGAGCGCGAGCATCGCACAGAGCGCGACGCCGCCGGCGACGACGACAGAGCCGGCGAGTCCCGCGCCGACGAGGTCGGCCCGCGCGCCGAGGAACGTCCCGAGGCCGAGCGTCGCGTTCAGGTAGGCCGCCCGTCGGACGAGGGCTCCGTAGCCCGCGTCGGGGCCGAGACCGAGTTCGCTGTCCTCGATGCGGTGCCACGGCGCGCCGACAGAGACGGCGCCCAACCGGAGCGCGCCGATGGCGAGGCAGGCGACAGACAG
Source organism: Haloferax sulfurifontis ATCC BAA-897 (assembly GCF_000337835.1). GTDB lineage: Archaea > Halobacteriota > Halobacteria > Halobacteriales > Haloferacaceae > Haloferax > Haloferax denitrificans. The sequence goes on from NZ_AOLM01000028.1 coordinate 126,759, forward strand.
CGAGACGACGGCCGCGGTCGTGACCGCAACGGGCGTCGAGACGGTCATGAAGGCGACCCAGAGCATCGGAAGCGCGAGGAGCAGGTGCTGTCCGAGCCCGAAGTAGACCGTCGCGTCGAGCCACGCGTCAATGCCACCCTCGCCGTCGTCGCCGCGCTGTCGGCGTCGGTTCCGGCGGCGGCGTCGCGGCCGCGTTTCGCCGCCGCGGGACGACTCGTTTCTCGGTGCCATGGTCGTCCCGTTGTGACTGCTGTCTGATAACTGTGTGGCGCGCCGGGGTCGTGCCGCCGGAGACGGGGGTCCGCGGACGCCGTCCGGCGAAAGGACTTACCGGCGACCGGGTGTATGACAAGCCATGTACGAGCGCATCCTCCTGCCGGTCGACGAGAGCACGTCGTCGAGCGCGGTCCTCCACCACGCCAGCGAACTCGCCCACTGGGACGACGCGGAGATTCGACTGCTCTTCGTCGCCGACACGACCCGCGACAGCGTCACCGTCGTCGACAACGAAGTGGTCGACGCGCTCGAACGCGAGGGCGAGAGCGTCGTCGAGGAGGCGGCGCAGACGCTCAAGAATCTCGGCGTCGACTACTCGACGGACGTGGTGCAGGGCAACCCCGCGCCGACCATCGTCCAGTACGCCGAGGAGTACGACTACGACCTCATCGTAATGCCGACCCACGGGCGGGAGGGCATCTCCCGACAGCTTCGCGGGAGCGTCACGGAGAAGGTCGTCCGCCTGTCTGACCGTCCGGTTCTCACCGCCCGCATGAAGCCCGACGAAGAGCTGACGTTCCCCTACGAGCGCATCCTCATCCCGACCGACGGCAGTCGCTCCGCGAAGCGGGCGACGAGCCACGGCCTCGAGCTCGCGGCCGAACTCGACGCGACGGTCCACGTGCTGTCGGTCGTCGACGACTCGGCGCTCGGGTTCGACGTGCGGTCGATGCTCTCCGGCGAGGAGAGCGAGCGCGGGGCGAACGAGGCGATTTCGCAGGTCGTCGAGGAGGCGAACGAACACGGCGTCACGAAGCTCGCCGAGACCATCGAACACGGCTCGCCGAGCGAGGCGATTCGGGAGTACGTCGCGGACAACGACATCCACGCCGTCGTCATGGGGACGACCGGGCGGAGCGGCGTCGACCGCATCCTCCTCGGGAGCGTCGCCGAGGAGACGGTCCGGAGCGTTCCGGTTCCCGTCATCACGGTGTCGCCGGCGGAGGAGTAACCCGACCGGGCCGCTGACGGCGGGTCGTCCGACTCGGGATACAGCTATTACCCGCGGGCGACGTATCGGCGCAGTAGCCGTGGCCGAACCGGACCGTCTCGGACGCCCGTCTATCCCCGACAGCCGGAGGTCTCGATAGCGATGCTCCGCGCGACCATCCTCCTCGAACTGAACGAGGACTACGTGCTGTCGCACGTGAGCGACCTCGTCGACGGCCCGGTCGTCGTGACGAACTGCGAGGTGCTCGGCGAGACGGACATCCGCTTCGTCGTCGACGCCGGCGAGCACCGCGACGAGATGGCCGAGCGGCTCGCCGCCAGCGAGGTCGTCAGCGACCTCGAACTCGTCGGCGACGACCAACTGCTCATCACGAAGCGGTCGTCCGGCGCGCTCCCGATCATCCGCGAGAACCACGGGATGCTCCAGCGGATGAGCCAGTTCTACGGGCGCTCGCGCGTCTTCGACGTGGTCGTGTTCCGGCGGGCCGACCTCAAGGCAATCATCTCGGGACTCCGGTCGCTCGGGACCGTCGAACTCCGGCGGCTGAAACCCTTCGTCGGCCCCTCCACGCGGCTCTCGAAGCGGCAGGCCGAGGTCGTCGGCTACGCGCTCGAACGCGGCTACTACGACTGGCCGCGGGGCGTCACGGTCGAGGAAATCGCGGCGGCGTTCGAGGTGAGCAGGCCGACCGTGTTGGAACACCTCCGCCGGGCCGAAAAGAAACTCCTCAGCGACGCGCTCGCCGACGCGACGACGCCCGCGAACCCCGACAGCACCTGACCTCCGACTCCTCCCGGCTCCTCTCGACTCCTTCCGGTTCCTCTGGACTCCTCCCGGTTCCTCCCCGACTCCCACCGGTTCGGCCCCCAGCGCGCCGCGAGCCGGCTTTTAAGCGCCTAGTACACCTGAAATACGTCACCATACCTCCGAAAACCATTATAAAGAGCCAACAGGGGTAGGCACTACTCCCGTGCCCTCTACCAGTGTACGTATTGTTTGCAATTACCATGATAAATGGGAATCACTCACGCGGTGGCGACGGGCGGAAAACGCGCGGGTCGTCGCGCCGGACGTTCCTCGCGGCGGTCGGAAGCGCGGCGGCGGTGACGACGGCTGGCTGTCTGGGCGGCGGCGGTGGCGGCGGCTCCAACGAGCCGATTCGATACCTCTCGGACCGCGGCGACTCGAAGGACGTGATGGACGAGATTATCGCCGAGTTCGAAGAAGAGACAGACCACACGGTCGAGATGATTTACACGGCGAAGGGGACCTCCTCGGACGCCGAGATGCAGAAGATGGTCGCCGCGGGCAACCCGCCGGACCTGCTTTTCGACACCTCGACGGACGCGTATCGGCTCCAGCGAGACGGCGTCCTCGCGCCGGTCACGGGGGCCGTCCAAGATAACGACCTGCCCGACCCGGTCAACGTCGGCGGCGAGTCGTACTTCGCGGCCGCGATGGTCGAACCGCTCATGGGCTGGTACCGAAACGACGTGTACTCGGAGATGCCCGCGTCGTGGAGCGAGTGGATCGAGGCCGCCGGCGAGGTGTCGGCAAACGAGTCGATGGAGGGCTACGTCATCCAGTCGGGCCAGACGAACAACGCCGACACCCAGATGACGCAGTATCTCTGGCAGAACGACGTGGAGATTTACGGCGGCCCCTCCGACGGTATCGAGGTCAGACTCGACGACGGTGACAACCGCCAGGCGGCCGTCGAGACGTTCGAGTGGGTCCAGTCGATGGCCGAGTACTCGCCGAACGGCTCGGGGTGGGCGTGGGGCGACGCCATCGGCGCGCTCCAACAGGAGAACGCCGCGGCCATCGCCAGCGTCGGCGGCCTCCCCATCCTCACGATTCAGGCCAACCGCCCCGACCTCGTCGAGAACCTCAGTCCGATGCCCTTCCCCGTGCCGAGCGGGGCGGCACAGGACAAGTGGTGGTCGTACATGGAGGGCCACCTCGTCCGCAACGACGGCCAGAACACCGAGGGCGCGCAGGCGTTCGTGGACTTCTTCACGAGTTCGTCGCGCTTCTTCGACTTCGTGCTCTCCGCGCCGCTGTTCCAGTTCCCGCCGACGCGGGAGCAACTCGACGCCCCCGAGGTGACCGAAAACGAGGTCATCCAACAGCACCCCGACGTGATGGACCTCGTCCGCGACAACTGGGACGCCTTCACGAGCGTCCTCGCGACGGGCGACGACGGCGCGCCGAACATCGTCGCGGCCGACGCCTACAGCGAACAGCTCTTCGGACAGGCGGCTGACCAGCTTCTCGTCGGCGGGCTCACGCCCGACGAGACGGTCGACTGGCTGGCCGACCAGCTCCGCGGATTGCAATGAGTACGGCCCTCAAATCGCGGTTGGCGGCCGCCGGGTCGGCCATCCGGGAGCGCGACGTGGACGGCACGACGCTCCTGTTGGCGGCGTGTTTCGTCCCGATGCTCGCGTTCTTCGTCGTGGTCTGGGTCATCCCCATCGTCTACGCGCTCGGGATGAGCCTGCTCGCGTCGCCCGTGCGGAACCCCGCGTTCGTCGGCCTCGGCAACTACGCCGAACTGCTGGGCAACGGCGCGTTCTGGGGCTTCCTCTGGAACAGCGTCGTCTACGCGGTGGCGACGACGGGGCTGAGCCTCGTCATCGGGCTGGGGCTCGCGCTCGTCATCAACCAGCGCATCCGCGGCGGCGACGCCCTGCGGACGCTGATGATTTTCCCGTACCTCCTGCCGACGCTCGTTGTCATCTTCATGTGGAAGTTCATCCTCGACCCCAACATCGGGATTCTGAACCAGTTCCTCGTCGACGCCGGGCTCATCGACAAGCCGATAGCGTTCTTCTCGACGCTGGAGTTCGCCATGCCGGCGGTCGTCGTCACGAGCGTCTGGAAGTTCGCCAGCTTCGCCTTCTTCATCCTGCTCGCGCGCCTGCAAGCCATCGACCCCGACCTCTACGAGCGGGCGCGGGTCGAGGGCGCGACGACGTGGCAGGCGTTCCGCGACATCACGTTCCCGCACCTCCGCGGCGCGATTCTCATCATCCTCCTCGTCAGGGGCATCTGGATGTTCAACAAGTTCGACATCATCTACCTCTCGACCCGCGGCGGCCCGCTCCAGCAGACGACGACGCTCCCGATTCGCGTCTACCAACTCGCGTTCAGCGAGGTGAACTTCGGCATGGCGACGGCGCTTGCCGGCGTCATGTTCTTCCTCCTCGCCGGCGTCGCGGTGGTCTACTTCCGGGCGTTCGCGCCCGAACAGGAGGTGGCGTGAGATGGTGACGTCTTCCGGTCGCGGCCTCGTCTCCCACGACACCCAGAAGCGCCTCCAGCGGATCGCCGTCTACCTGACGGCGCTTCTCATCTCGGTGTTCACCGTCATCCCGGTGTACGTGATGGTGGTCATCGCCATCCAGTCGCCGGCGACGACGTTCGCCGGCGGGCGGGTGAACCTGCTTCCCACCGAGCCGTCGCTCCGGAACTTCCTCGTGCTCTTCGGGTCGACCGACACGGTCCGGTACTTCGTCAACAGCCTCGTGGTCACCCTCGGTTCGACCGTCCTCTCGACGACCATCGCGGTCGCGGCGGGCTACGGCCTGACGCGCTTCGACTTCACCGGGAAGTCGCTGGCGGCGCGGGCGGTGCTGTTCTCGTACATGTTCAGCCCCATCGTCCTCGCCATCCCGCTGTACGTCGTCTTCTCGACGCTCGGCCTGCTCAACAGCCACTTCGCGCTCACCCTCGCGCTGACGGCCATCTCCGCGCCGTTCTGCATCTGGCTGATGTGGCAGTACTTCCAGACCGTTCCCATCGCGCTCGAAGAGTCCGCGTGGGTCCGCGGCGCGAGTCGCTGGCGCACCGTCAGAGACGTTGTCCTGCCGGTCGCCCGGCCCGGCTACATCTCTGCGGCCATCTTCGCGTTCGCCGTCGCGTGGAACGACTTCACCATGGCGCGCGTCGTGATGAGCCGCGACGAGATGTACACCATCACCGTCGGCGCGTCGCTGTTCTTGGACCGCGTCAGCATCGGCTGGGGCGAGACGATGGCCGTCTCGCTTCTCATCTCGATTCCGCCGTTCCTCATCGCACTGTTCCTGCAACGATACCTCCTCCAGGGCTTCAGCGTTGGAGGCCTCGAATAATGGCAACCAGCATCCACCTCGACACCGTCAGAAAGGAGTTTCGCACCCTCGGAAACACGCACGTCGCCGTCGACGACCTCAGCCTCGACATCCCCGAAGGCTCGTTCACGACTTTCGTCGGCCCCTCCGGCTGCGGGAAGACGACGACCCTGCGCATGTTGGCCGGGCTTGAGACGCCCACCTCGGGCACCGTCTCGTTCGGCGACGAGGACGTGACCGACCTCCCGCCGCAGGAGCGCAACGTCTCGATGGTGTTCCAGTCCATCGCGCTCTACCCGCACATGTCCGTCCGCGAGAACATCGGCTACGGCCTGAAGATTCACGGCGTCCCGAAGGCCGAGCGCGACGAGCGCATCGACGAGGCCGCCGCAGTCCTCCAAATCGAAGCGCAGTTGGAGAAGATGCCCGCCGAGCTCTCCGGCGGCCAACAACAGCGCGTCGCCCTCGGCGGCGCGTTCGTGCAGGACCCCGACGTACTGCTTCTGGACGAGCCGATGTCCGACCTCGACGCGAAGCTCAAGTCCGACCTCCGCGTCGAGATTCAGCGACTCCACCAGGAACTCGACACGACCGTCGTCTACGTCACCCACGACCAGACCGAGGCGATGACGATGAGCGACCAAGTGGTCCTCCTCCGCGACGGCGAACTCGCGCAGGTCGACCCGCCGAAACGGCTGTTCGACTACCCGAACTCGGAGTACGTCGCGCAGTTCATCGGCATGCCCTCGACCAACGTCGTCGACTGCGCGGTCGAGGCCGGAGACGGCGGAACTGCGCTCGTCGGCCCCGGGTTCGAGCTTTCGCTTCCGGCCGGCGTCGACGTCCCGGCCGCCGGTCGCGTCAGGCTCGGCATCCGGCCGCAGTACCTCGACGTGGGCTCCGAGGGGGCGTGTCGGCTCTCGGTCGACGTGGAGGTCGTCGAGACCCTCGGGACCGAGTCCGTGGTCCACGGCCGCCTCGAAGACGGCACCCCCTTCGACGTGGTGAGCGACGCCGTCGACGACGCGGTCGCCGGCGACCGACTCGACGTGTCGTTCGACCTCGCCGACGCGTTCGTCTTCGGCGAGGACGGCGCGACGGTACTCTTCGGCTCCGAGCGCGCCGGCGAGCGTTCGTCGTCGCCGGCGGGGACGGGGGGCGTCACTCCATGAGCGGCGACAGCGCCGAGCGCGCCAAGAGCGCCAGCGCCGAGACTGCCGCGGACGCGACCGGCTCTGCGACCGCGTCGGAGACGTCCGGGCTCCCGCTCGACGGCGTGCGCGTCCTCGAACTCGGCCACATCATCGCCGGGCCGTTCTGCTCGATGCTCCTCGCCGACCTCGGCGCGGACGTCATCAAGGTTGAACACCCGAAGGGCGGCGACCTCATCCGCGGGTCGTCGCCGGTCGGAAACAGCTCGTTCAACTACGTCAACCGGGACAAGCGGAGCCTCACGCTCGACCTCAAGTCCGACGCGGCGCTCGACGCGTTCTTCGACCTGCTCGACGAGACCGACGTGGTCGTCGAGAACTACGCGCCGGGAACCGCCGAGCGACTCGGCATCGGCTACGAGCAGTTGCGAGAGACGCATCCGGGGCTCGTCTACTGCTCCATCAAGGGGTTCAACCCCGGCCCCTACGAGTCGTACCCCGCGCTCGACCCCATCGCGGAGGCGCTGTCGGGGCTGATGAGCGTCACCGGCCACGAGGGGATGCCCCCGGTTCGGTCGGGCACGAGCATCGCCGACATGGCCGCGTCGTTCTACGGCGCGATAGCGGTCCTCGGGGCGCTCTACCGCCGCGACCGGACCGGCGAGGGGTCGAAGGTGACCGCGCCGCTGTTCGAGTCCACCGTCTCGATGATGGGCTACTGGCTCGCGTACACCGAGGCCTACGACGACGTGCCGGGGCCGATGGGCGCGTCGCACCCCAACTGGGCACCCTACGACGTGTTCGAGACGGCCGACGACGAGTGGGTGTTCATCGGTCCCTCGGGCGAGCGCCAGTGGGCGGCGCTCTGCGAGGCGCTCGGGCTCGACCTCCACGAGGACGACCGGTTCGACACGCTCCCGGACCGCCGGGAGAACCTCGACGAACTCATGGACCTGCTCCGCGCCGAGTGCGAGACGCTCCCCGCGGCCGACCTCGTCGCCGGCCTGCGGGAGGTCGGCGTCCCCGTCGCCAAGGTGAACTCGATGGACGAGGTCGCGGAGGACCCCCACCTGCGGGCGACCGACTTCTTCACCGAGGTCGAGACCGCCGAGGGAACGTCGCGGTCGGTCAGCGTCCCGCGGTTCCCCGTCGTCGCCAGCGGCTTCGACCGCCCCGACTCGACCGACCCGCCGAAGCTCGGCGAGCACACCGAGGCCATCCTCTCGTCGCTCGGCTACGACGACGCCGACATCGACGCGCTCCGGCGCGCGGGAGGTGTCTGAATGGCCGCCGCGGAGCCAGTCCTCCTCGACGTGACCTGCCGCGAGGGCGAACAGCGGCCCGGCGCGTCCTACACGACGGAGCAGAAAGTCGCGGCCGTCCGCGCCCTCGACGACCTCGGCGTCGACTACGTGCAGGTCGGCTTCCCGATTGCGGGCGCACGGACCGGCGAGGTCTGCGACGCGGTCGACGTGGAGACGAAGCTGACGGGCATCGCCCGCGCCGTCCCGAAAGACGTCGAGGCCGCGGTCGACGCCGGCGTCGACGTCATCGACGTGTTCGCGCCGACCAGCGAGCGACAGCGGACCGAACTGCTCGGGAAGGACGAGGACGAACTGCGCTCGCTCGTCGGCGAGACGGTCGACGCCGCGGCCGAGACCGGGCTGGAAGTCCACTTCACCGCGATGGACGGCTTCCGGACCGACCCCGCGTTCCTCGGCGGCCTGTTCGACTCGATAGACGCGACGTACCTCACTATCGCGGACACCGTGGGCTCGAAGACGCCGTTCGAGGTGTCGTCGTTCCTCCACGACCTCGACGCCGACCCGACCCGCCTCGGCGTCCACTTCCACGACGACCTCGGCGTCGCCACGGCCAACGCGCTCACCGCGGTCGCCCACGACGTGCAGAAGGTGGACGTGTCGGTCGCCGGCATCGGCGAGCGCGCCGGCAACGTCCCCGTCGAGGAGTTCGTCGTCGCGGCCGAGACGAGTCGCGCCGTGAACCGCCCCGCGCTCGACCCCTCGACGCTCATCCCCCGGGCGAACGACGTGTTGACGGCGCTCGGCGAGTCGGTGCCGGCGGAGAAATCGGTGCTCGGGTCGGACGTGTTCTCTCACGAGTCCGGACTCCACACGGCGGCGATGCTGGACGACCCGGCGACGTTCGAGCCGTTCGACCCGGCGGCCTTCGGCGGGTCGCGGACGCTCTACTTCGGCCCGCAGAGCGGGACCGGCGCGGCCCGGCGGCTCTTGGAGCGCGTCGGCGACGACGACCCCGACGAGACGCGGGTCGCGGCGCTCGTCGAGACGTTACGGGCGCTGGACGAACCGGTTCCGACCGACGAGGCGCTGGACATCGCCCGTCGGCTCTGAGTCGGCGCTGTTTCGGCGCTCAGTCCGACGCTACGTCGGACCGGTCGACGCCCTCAGTACTCGGTCCCTTTTCTCGCGCGCTGGCCGGCGTCGATGGGGTGTTTCCCCTTTCGGACGTCGGTCACGAGGTCCGCGGCGTCGTAGATATAGGTCGGCTCCTCGTGGCTCCCGGTCAACACGAGTTCGAGATGCTCGGGCTTGCGCTCCACGAGGTCGAGCACGTCGGCCTCGTCGAGCAGTCCCATCGCCACGGCGTAGAGCATCTCGTCGATGATGAGGAGGTGAACGCCCGCTTCCGGCGGGCCGTCGAGGTCGAGCGGTGCCGAGAGGTCGGCGTCGGCCGCGGCGTCGACGACTTCGCGCGCCCGGTCGAGGCCGGCGGCGACCTGCGCCTCGTGGTCTGCGTCGTCGCTCCCGTCGGCCATGCCGGCCCAGCCGTAGTGGCCGAGGTTCTCGAAGGAGAAACCGGGCATCGCGTCGATGGCGTTGTACTCGCCGCGGACGGCCTCGACGGAGTCCGCGCCGCCCTTCAGGAACTGGAGCATGTGGACGCGGTAGCCGTGGCCGGCGGCGCGGAAACCCATGCCCATCGCGGCCGTGGTCTTGCCCTTGCCGTCGCCCCACCACACCTGCACGAGGCCGAAGTCGTCGGGCGCGGCGGGTTCGATGGCGGCCGCCTCGGGGCGGACGCCGCGGCCGGGCGTGTTCGCCCGGACCGAGTCGGGGGTGGTCTCGTCGTCTGTCTCGGGGGTTCCGTCGGGTGTGTCGGATGCGTCGGTCATCGTTGGGTTCGAAGTCGGGTGTCGCAGTCGGGTCGAAGTTGGTCGGTCGTCGGTCGGTGCTCGTCGCAGTCAGTCCGTCAGCCGCGAGACGAAGCGGTCGAACGCCCCGCTTTCGGGGTGGACGTGGGCGTAGGTTCCCAGCGTCCGGTACTCGGTGAGCCCCTCGCGGCCGTCGATACCGGTCCCGCGTTCCACGTCGAAGGCGAAGCGGGCGTCGGTCGCCGGGTCAGCCGACGAGTAGTGGAACTCGTGGCCGCGGAGCGTCTCGCCCGCGTCGGCGGTCAGCGTCCCGTCGGTCGCGCGGAGTTCGACGTGGTCGAGCGCTTGATAGCGCTCCCGCATCGTCACGTCGGCCGGGAGGATTCCGGCCATCTCGTGGGTGTCGCCGTCGGTCGTCGTCAGCGACTCGGCGAGCGCCATCAGGCCGCCGCACTCGCCGAACACCGGCAGGCCGTCGGCCGCGCGGTCGGCGAGCGCGGAGAGCGTCGGAGACGACGCGAGTTCCGCGGCGAACCGCTCTGGGTAGCCGCCGGGGAGGTAGACGCCGTCGCAGTCGGGGAGGTCGTCGCCGCCGACCGGCGAGACGTACGAGACTGCGCCGAGTGATTCCAGCCTGTCGAGGGTCGAGGGGTAGACGAAACAGAACGCCTCGTCGCGGGCGACGGCGACCGTCGGGCCGTCGGAATCCGTCGCTTGGGCCGCCTCGGCCCGAACGCCAACTTCGAACTCCTCGGTGTCCCAGCCGGGTTCCCGAGCCACCTCCGCGAGCGCGTCGGCGCGAATCCCGTCGGCCGCGGCGTCGAGCGCCTCGTCGGACAGCGGTGCCTCGTCGCCGAGGTGGAGGCCGAGGTGGCGCTCCGGGATTTCGAGGTCGCCGCTCGGCGGGATTCGGCCGAGATACGGCAGTTCCTCGGGGAGCGCGTCGCGGATACCCTCGGCGTGGCGGCCGCCGTGGGCGCGGGAGGCGATGACGCCGGCCACGTCGGCGTCGATGCCCATCCGGTCCGCGTAGGCCCGAAAGCCGTAGGCCGTCGCCGCGACGCTCTGCATCCCGGCTCTCGCGTCCGCGACGAGGACGACGGGGAGGTCGAGGAGAGCGGCGACGCGGGCGGTCGAGGTGTCGCCGTCGTACAGGCCCATCATACCCTCGACGACGCAGATGTCGCCCTCGCCGCGGGCGTAGGTCCGGCGCATGCCGTCGTCGCCTTCGAGCCACGGGTCGAGACTCCGCGACGGTTTCCCGACGACGGCGGCGTGATGCGAGGGGTCGATGAAGTCGGGGCCGGCCTTGGCGGGTTGGACCTCGTACCCCTCGCGTTCGAGCGCGCGGCACACCGCGAGCGTCGTGACGGTCTTCCCGACGCCGGAGGCCGTGCCGGCGACGACGACGCCTCTCATCTCGCCACCGCGGTCCGGGTCGCGGACGGCGCTTCCGAGGGGTCGCTCGCGGGGCGAGACGGGGGTTCGGCAGTCATATCAACAAGTGGAATTTCAGTAGTCAAAGTTGTATTGGGTTCAGCTGGGTCACCGCCGGCACCGTTCGGCGACTCGCGTCTCGCGTCTCGCTCAGTTCCAGAGGTCGTACATGTCGTCTTCGACGCCGTCGGCGTGGTGGGTTCCGTCGTAGACGACGCCCGGGTCCGCGTCCGGGGCTGTCTCCGCCTCAGCGCCCGCGTTCGTGCCGTCGCCCGCCGCTTCGACGGTTCCGACGACCGTCGCCTCGATGGCCTCGCGTTCGAGCGCGGCGAGCACGTTGTCGGCCTCGTCCTCGGGGACCGCCGCGAGGAGCGCGCCGGAGCCGAGAATCCGCATCGGGTCGACGCCCATCGCGTCGCAGAGCGCCCGCGTCTCGGGGCGGACGGGCACGTCGTCGCCGTCGACCTCGATGCGGACGCCGGAAGCGCAGGCGAGTTCGACCAGTCCGTTGAGGACGCCGCCCTCGGTCGGGTCGTGCATCGCGGTGGCGACGGGCGCGAGCACGGCGGACTCGGGCAGGACGCTGATGTCGTCGAAGAACCCCGCGGCGCGGTCGATGGCCGCGGCGTCGACGCCGGCGGCATCGAGGTCGGCGCGGAAGTCGGTGGCGAGGACGGCGGTGCCCTCGACCCCGGCCCCCTTGGTGAGAATCACCGCGTCGCCGGGTTCCGCGCCGCTCGTCGGGACGTACCGTTCGGTCGGCCCCATGCAGGTGAGCGAGAGGAGCGGACGCGAGAGCCCGGCGACCGTCTCGGTGTGGCCGCCGATGATGCTGATTCCGAGTCTGCTGGCCTCCGCGTCGAGTTGGGCGGTGATGTCGTCGAGGAGGTCCACGTCCGGTTCGGGGAGGAGGACGGTGCTCACGAGCCACTCGGGGACGCCCCCGCAGGCGGCCACGTCGTTGCTGGCGATGGCGACGCCGAGCGTGCCGATGCGCTCGGCGGCGAGCGAGATGGGGTCGGTGCTGACGACCATCGTCCCCTCGCCGGTGGCGACGGCGGCGGCGTCCTCGCCGTAGCCGGCCCCGACGAGCAGGTCGTCGTTGGGTGCCCCCGTCCGCGAGAAGACGTAGCGGTCGAGGTCCGCAGGTGAGAGTTTGCCCATACACGTGGCTGACGGCGAGGGCGCTTTTGTGCCTTCCCGTCCGCCGGCGGATGCCGTACTGCTAAGACGCTCTGTTCGTAACCGCAATCCATGCTGATGACACCCGGCCCCACGGCCGTTCCGCCGCGGGTCCGCGACCGACTGAGCGAGCCGATGCCGAACCCCGACATCGAGCAGTCCTTCTTCGACACCTACGACGGGGTCTGCGAGAAGCTTCAGCGCGTCTACGACACCGACGACGACGTGGTCGTCATGGGCGGCGAGGGAATCCTCGGCCTCGAAGCCGCCATCGCCTCGACGGTCGCCCCCGGCGACGACGTGCTCTGCGTCTCGAACGGCCTCTACGGCGACGGTTTCGCCGACTTCGTCGAGAGCTACGGCGGCGAGCCGACGCTCGTCGGTGCCGACTACACCGACCCGCTCGACGTGGCTGGCGTCGAAGCCGCGCTCGACGACGGCGGGTTCGACGTCGCCACGATGGTCCACTGCGAGACGCCGACGGGCACGCTCAACGACATCGCGCCGGTGCTCGAACTCTGCCACGACCACGGCGTGCTGACCGTCGTCGACGCCGTCTCCTCGCTCGGCGGGACGCCCGTTCCGAGCGAGCACATCGACATCAACCTCGGCGCGTCCCAGAAGGCGTTTAGCTCGCCGCCGGGGCTGACGACGGCCGCCGTCAGCGACCGCGCGTGGGAGGTCGTCGAGGAGCGCGACCCCGACTCCCTCTACACGAACCTCCTCCCGTGGCGCGACACGAGCGAGGGCTTCCCGTACACCCACCTCGGCGCGAACGTCGCCGCCCTCGACGAGTCGCTGTCGATGCTCCTCGAAGAAGGGCTCGACGTCGTCTACGAGCGCCACGAGGCGGCCGCCGCGCACTGCCGCGAGCGCGGGGCCGACCTCGGCCTCGACCTCTACCCCGACGCCGAGCGGAGCGCCCCGACGGTGACGGCGTTCCACCTCCCCGGCGAGGCAAAGCGCGTCCAAGCGGAACTCGAAACCGACCACGACATCGTCGTCGCCACCGGGCTCGCCGACCTCGCCGACGATATCCTGCGCGTCGGCCACATGGGCTACAACGCCGACGTGGAGAAAGTCGACCGCGTGATGGACGCGCTCGAACAGACGGACACCGCGAGATAAGGGACAGTTCGTACGCAGCGGAACTGCTCAGTTACGCGGACCCAGTCGGTAGGGTAGGGTCGCTTCCGGTGCTGCTCGTCGTTCTCGGGGCAGTCGTCGCCACCGAGAGCCTCTCGGCGTACACGAGGGCGCTCGTTTGATGACGGGGAGGGGGAATTGAGGCGGCGGTACTGCGTGAACTCGAGAGCAGTCTGGCGATTCGCCGGAGCCGAGTGTTCCGCTTGAGCCCTCTCTTGCTGGCTCAGACCGGAACCAACGCCCAAGTCGGTTCCACACCGCAGCGTCTCGTCCGGGATTACAACGGCAGAGCACCGGCTCACGGTGAATCGGAGTCCTCTTTCGACCGGCTTCTAGCTCGTCGGACGACGACGGTCCCAATCAGCATCGCGAGTGCGGCAAGTCCAGCGCCGAACCCGGGTGCGTCACTGGATGTCGTGGCTGGCCCGTCGGTTGTGTCTATCGTGTTCGTCGTGTTCGATTCGGTCGTCGTGGTCGGCTCGTCAGTCGTGACCGCCGTGTCCGTCGTAGTCGTGACTGCGACTGGCGTCGCTCCGAGCACGAACGTCGACAGTCCTGGCGATGTGGCCTCCACCGTATACCGCGAATCGGTCTCCTCGACGACGGTTGTCGGTAGTTGGTTCCACTGCGTCGTCTCGTCGCGGTACAGCGCGACGGAGTCGGGGTCGAGGCCCGAGTCGGCGAGCCGTGATTTGCGGAGATTCACGGTGAATGTCACGTCTTCGATATCTTCGTCGGCAATCGTGTGGTCGACGGTAATCGCCCCCATCGACCGCGCTCCCGTTTCGGCGGTGAACGACTGCTCGGTCTCGCCGCTGCCGGCGTCGCCGGTCGTGATGTCGAGTTCGAAATCCGCGTCGTCGTCGATGTTCAGGTGCAGGGCGGTGAGCGATAGGTCGCGTTCGGTCTCGTCAGCACTGGTCTCGCCGAGTGAGATTTCGACCGGTTCGTCGGTCGAGGGGTCCGAGACGGCGACGCGCCACGTCCCCTCACTTCCCTCGGCTCCGGCGGTCACGCGAACGTCGGGGTCAGCACTGGACGACGAGGACGATGAAGACCACGAGCCACGGGCGTCGCCGACGCCGGTAACGGTGACCGTGATGGTTCCTGTGGCCAAGTCACCGCCGGCATCCGAAACGGTGTAGGTGAAGTTGTCTGTCGCGTTCTCCCCGTCATCGAGGGATTCGAACCGCCCGTTCGGGTCGTACCTCCAGCTTCCGTTCCCGTAGACGGTGAGTTTCGCTCCCGAGCCGAGCGTGAGGACTGTCCCGTCGCTGAACGTCGTGCCGTTGACCGCCGTCAGTGAGTTGCCAGCGCCGGTTGCGGTCCCGAGTTCGAGGAGGTCGACGCTCTCGCCGTCGGCAATCGAAAGCACGGTGTCCTCGCGAGTCGTTCGTGAGCCGTTGTCGGGTGCGAGTCGGGGTTCGGCAGCATCGACCACGGTGACGGTGATTGTCTCGGTGGTGGCGATACCGACCGCATCAGCCGCCTGCACGTCGACCACGTACTCGTTGTCTCCGTCGGCATCGGTCGCGTTCTCGAAGTCCGGTGTGCTGTCGAACGAGAGGACGCCGGAGGTGGCGTCGGCGCTGAATGCCGACCGGTCCGCCCCACCGACAAGCGAGTAGGTGACGCCGGTGTCGTTGCCGCGTCCGTCGGTGGCGTTCACGTCGGCTGCGATGACGGTGTTTTCGGCGACGGTCCAGTTCTCACCGGAGGCGAACGCCGGCGCGGTGTTGTCGATGGCGAACGATTCGCCGCCCGTATAGCTCCCGTCGGGACTCCCGGTTGCTCCGCCCTCGACCAGCGCGTTCCCGTCGGCGTCGGTGATACTGTCGTCGTCGACGAGGTCGACCCGGAGGTCGCCCGTGCCCGAGACGGTGTCGACGCTGACGGTGTAGCGGCCGTCAGCGCCGGTAACCGAGATGTCGCCGTCCCCGTTGGCCGTTGTCGCAGTCCCAGTCGTCGCAAGCGTGAAATCGCCGGCATCGACGCCGGTGACCGGCTCCGAGAACGTCACGGTGAAGTTCACGCGTTCGGCGGCGGTTGCCCGATCGTCCGGGTCGCGTCGGGTAATGGACTCGACGGCCGGCTTTGCGATACCCTGCGCTCGAAGCTGTGCCGTCCGGTCGAGACCCCGCAGTATCGGATAGCCATCCGTCGCCGCGTCCGTATCCTCGCTCTCGACCATCTCCCACGTGGTGGTGAAGTCGAGAGCCGACATGTTCGTCTCCGCGCTCTCACCCTGCATCTCGGGAGCGGGGGCGGTATCGGCCGTCGCTCCGAAGCCGTCGACTTCGGTCACCGTTATTGGGTCCCAGCCATTTCCATGGTTCACACTCGACTCGTTCGTCGTTCCCACGTCCCAATAGGACCGCTCCACGGTAACAGGACTAACAGCGGTGCCACCGACGATGCCACCGATACCCTGTGTCTCGTCGCCGATACTGAGTGCCCCGGTGGCGTACGAACGCTGAACCGTCCCCCCGGAGGCCATCTGGTAGGCCCCGAGCACCCCACCGACGTACCAGCTTCCGGAAACCGCGCCAGTGGCGTAGGAATCCGCTATCGTTCCGGTGGTGACGCCGACGAGCCCACCAACAGAAGCGCCATCGAAGCCGCCCCCCTCTCCGACGACGGCTCTCGCCGCGAAGGAGCGAGTAACCGTCCCCCGGTTGTAACCGACCAGTCCGCCGACCCAGTCGTCTGCACTACTGCGGTCCCCGTTGGCGTAGGAGCGACGAATCGTCCCGTCGTTCCGGCCGACTAAGCCGCCAACCCGCTCCCCCCCGGTGACCTCACCGGTGGCGTGGGAGTCCTCGACCGTCCCATTGTTAAACCCGGCGAGCTGTCCGACCCTTCTAGTGCCGGTGACGAACCCGCCCTCGAGGCCAACCGCTCTGACCGTTCCTCCCGGACCGACCTCGCTGAACAGGCCAACGGAGTATGCCCCGCCTCGGTTGATAGTCAGCCCCGAAATCGTGTGGTTGTCACCGTCGAAGATGCCCGTGAACTCATTGCTTTTGTTGCCAATCGGGTCGAACCCGTTGTTGCTGTCCCACGTCGAGGTCTCGCTCGCGTCGATATCTCGGGTCAAGATGTAGTTGTTCCCGAGGCCTCTGTCCTCGATACACTGGAGTTTGTCCAGCGTGTCGACCTCGTAGTACGGTTGCCCCGAAACGGTCTGAGCGGTCCACGAGATAGCGCTACACTGCGAGCCGTCCGGCATATCGGCGGCTGCGGCCCCGGAAAAGATCGTGACGCCGATACCCAACGAAACGACGAGGAGTGTTATCCCCACGAGTACGCGCCGACTGCCCGTCGCGCCCATCAGAGGCTCACTCCGTCCAACCCTCGACTGCGGCGACCGCGGTCGACGGCCGCCCGCAACGCGCTTTCATTCATATATTCAGTACGGCACAAATCGCAATTATAGTCATTGCCTGAGATGGTGTCTCACGGAGTGAGATTTCTGTCACTCGGGGAACCTTAATCGTGGCCGTAGACACGCGGCGGCGACGCCGGCATTCCGGCCGAGAGGCGTGATTCACCCGGAGAGGACGAAATACGTATCATTCACAACCGCGTGAGAGTCGTATGGATAGCTACAGTCGTGACCCCTCCCGACTGTTGAATCACCACCCGCTGTTGGCCGCGACCCGCGACCGGTCGGTCAGCCGGTCGACGCTGGAAACCGAACTCGGCGTGTCCAGAGCGACCGTCTACCGTCAGACCGCCGCGCTGGTCGACGAGGGATTGCTCGAACGGACCAGTCGGGGCTACCGGACGACCGGCGCGGGAGCGGCGGTTCTCGACGCCACCGACCGCTTCGAGCGCTCGCTGGCGGCGGCCGACCGGTTGAAGGCGCTGCTCGAACACCTCTCGCCGCCCGTCCTCACCGAAAACCTCCATCTGTTCGCCGACGCCACGGTGATGGCGGCCGACTCCGAGTCCCCATACGCCATCGAGCAACACCTCGAATCCGTCATCGGCGACGCCGACGAGCGAATCTACGGGGCCGCAACGAGCTTCGGGTCGCCGGTGACGCTCGCTCGGACCGTCGACCGCGTCGAGGCGGGAGTCGACTTCGAGTGGGCCCTGCCGCAGGCGGTCTTGACCCGTCTCAAACGCCAACACGGCGAGCTACACGAGACGGTGCGGGCCCACGACAACACCGCCGTCTACGTCACCGAGGACGTCATCGACCTCTCGTTGTACGACGACACGCTCGTCCTCACCGGGTTCGACGCCGACCGCGGGACGCTGGCGGCCGTCGCCACGACCGACGCCCCCGCGGCCGTCGAATGGGCCCGCGACGTCTTCGAGACCCACCGCGAGCGCGGCGAGCGGCTGATATAAGCACCGTGTCAACGCTTTTCTATAACCCCGACGACAGTCCCGATGAGAACGACCGTGACCGAGACGAGCGATTCGGCGGGAGGGCGACGGCGGCGACCGGACGACGGAATCAGATACGCAATCGTCGTCGTGTTCCTGACGGGACTTCGCCGCCGCAACCCGGCCGCGATGGTGAACGCCGCGTTCGCACTCGCGGGCACGTACCTCCCCGACGCCTTCGAGCGACTGGTCGGCGTCGAGTTCCGCCCGTGGCAACGCGTCTACGTCGAGTCGGCCATGCTGACCCACTCGGTCGGGATGCTCGGTCCCTACGACGACGTGTGGTGGTGGGACCACCTGACCCACGCCCACTCCGCGACGATTCTCGGCGGGGTCGTCCACGTGCTCTCCCGTCGCCGCGGCCGCGACCCCCCGACCCGCGTGCTCGCGGTCGTCGTCTGCGCCGGCGTGCTCTGGGAACTCGCCGAGTACGCCATCCACCTCGGGGCCGACGCGCTCGGTATCGACCCCGTGCTCGTCTCCTACGGCCGAACTGACACCGCGCTCGACCTCGCGTTCAACCTCGTCGGCGCGGCGCTCGTCGTCCTGTTCGGCGACCGCGCCCTGACGAATCTCGTCCCACCGACGGAGGCGGAGGAGGAAACGGGTTCGGGACCCCCCGACTCGGTCCCCCGCGGTCGATAGCGGGCGGGTCAACGGGTCGCGTCGCAAGCGGAAACTGACCCGGCACCCCCATCGTATCAATAAACTAGTAGCCAACTGCCCGAAAATTCACCATGTGATCTCATGATGATGGGGTGGTCCCGACGGAGCGTCGGGTGACGAGACAGTACGAGTGATTCAAGCCACACAGCGGACCCACGCGGCGATGGAGAACGGACAACGACCCGGCGCAGAGTGCTTCAGGGACTCGGCGCTGTCGGGCTCGGCAGTTTTCGCAGGGCTTGGCACGGCACGCTCTGGTGCGGGCGTATCCCCCATCAACAACCCCGTCAGTACTATCAGCCAGCTGTTTGAATCGACGAAGTATCGTACTTATTATGATTTCTTCATAGACGATGAGCGGGACGGGAACAGGTACCTGTCCCACGTCTCACGGTCGGAAAACGCATCAATCCGGTCAGCGACGACGTCCACGCCGTACAACAGCGTCACCTCACAAGGGCCGTACCTCCCAGCAAGCAAGCGCAACGACGAGTAACTTCGCTTCGAGTAGCGTCTCCCTCGCCGTAGATTCGACGCACCTGCGGCGCCGACAACGCCTGTGGGTCTGGTTTGCTGGCCTCCCGACCGAACTCTTTGTCGGCCTCTGAAAGTGGATTGTACTTCGCGTACTTCCGACCCTTCACGAACCGTACCACGCTCTTGCGACGTGCAGATATTCGGGCTCTGACCGGTCAGTCGATAGTTCCTCGTCAACTATCTCGAGAACCGCGGGACAGCGTCCGAACTCCCGCGGCTGTTGGTCTAACTCGGACAGTGGTTCGAGCAATGCATCGGCCCATGTAGTTCTCGATACGTCCGAACCCACTTCGCCAACCTCGTCCGGTGGCCACGACGACACTTTCTGTCCGACCATCCGAGTTTGTATCGATTTAAAGTATATTTATAGAATTTGATATATATTCGTCTTCGACATCCTACCCCCACTCCTCAGATTCCTCACTTCGAGACCGACGAGGTCGACGAAGAACTGCTTGGATGTGTTGTTTTATCAACTATCTGATTGAATTTCAGACGTTCAAAATGAAGGTCGGCCGTTTCCACAACTCACAGGTGAGCAGTCGTCTGCGCGTCCGCCGGTGGCTTGTCGTGTTCGTTCAGTACTGTAACTTTCAGCGACCACATCAATCGCGGGACGGTCGAACGCCAGCTCAGGAGGTTACTTAGGCGTGCCTTTCGGTGTCTGAGCACTGGCTGATACCCGCCAATCGAGTCCTGTCGCACCAAGCCTGCCGTCACAAATTTCGGACCCACCGCCCGTACTTATGTACCACTGCGAGAGACAGTCGTGCGAACATATGCACGGCTCAACTGTAGGTCTGGACGCCCCCGACATCGAACGCGAGACTCGGTCGCAAACCGCCGAGGGGCGTCGATGACGGCTGAGCTCGTCACGTTCGGCGAGACGATGATTCGGCTGAGCCCGCCGGAGGGCGAGCGAATCGAGACCGCCCAGTCCCTCGAATTCCGGACCGCCGGTGCGGAAAGCAACGTCGCGGTCGCCGCCTCCCGTCTCGGATGCTCCGCCGCGTGGCTCTCGAAGCTTCCGGACTCGCCGCTCGGTCGGCGCGTCACCACGGAACTCCGGACACACGGCGTCGAGCCGTACGTACGCTGGGACGACGACGCTCGCCAAGGGGCGTACTACATCGAACAGGGGCGCTCGCCGCGTCCGACGAACGTCATATACGACCGCGCCGACGCGGCAGTCACGACCGCGCGGCCGGACGAACTCGCTGTCGAAGCCGTGGAAGACGCGGCAGTGTTCTACACGAGCGGCATCACGCCGGCGCTCTCCGAGACGCTTCGAGAGACGACCGGCGAGCTTCTGCAAACGGCGACCGAGGCGGGGACGACGACCGCGTTCGACCTCAACTACCGGTCGAAGCTCTGGTCGCCGTCCGACGCACGCTCGTTTTTTCTTCGCCGACCCCCCGAGACCCGTCTGTCCGGTCAGTCGAGTCGCTCGATGAACGAGTCGATAACCCGGATTTCGTCGTCGTTGATAGCGTGGCCAAGTCCCTCGTACAGCCGACTCGTCGCGTCGGCCCCGAGCGCCGAGAAGGCTCGGGCCGACGCCTCGACGCGGTCGGGGTCCACGCGGGGGTCGTCGCGGCCGCTTCCGAAGAAGACCGGCGTGCCGTCGAGGTCGGCGTCGCCGACGTAACCGTCGCGGTCGTGGTCGCTGTCGCGGTCGTCGTCACGGTCGCCGTCGCCGCCGCGGATTCGACTTCCGATGTCGGGTCCGAGGAGGCTCCCCGAGAGCGCGACGAGGCCGCCGTACCGCCGGGGGTTCCGAACCGCGAACTCGGCGGCGAGGCACGCGCCCTGCGAGAACCCGAAGCAGACGACTCGCTCGGGCGGAATCCCGGCGTCGGCGGCGATGTCGAGTGCGGCCGACACCCGGCCGAGCGCCGAGGAGAGCCACGGCTCGTTTCGGTCGATGGGACCGGCGGCCGGGGCCGGATACCACGAACTCCCGGCGGCCTGCGGCGCGAGGTACATCACGCCGCGGTGGAGGAACTCGTCGACGAGCGTGAGGGCGTGCCGCGCCTTCGACCCGCGGCCGTGGAGCACGACGACGGCCGCGTCGGCGACCTGCGGCGGCGCCCCAGCGGTCGCAATCTCCTGTCCCTCGTGGGGGTCGGTCGCGGAACGGGGCGTGGTCGGGCGGGGAGACATCAGTTCGGCCCGTCGGCCCCGCTTCTTTCGTCGGCTTCGCTCTCTTCGTCCCCGTTCCCATTCTCGCCGCCTGCCGGCAGGTCCAGCGGACGCAGTTGGCTCTGTATCATCTCGCGGTCCTCCTCCAGCCACGGCGGCAGGTACAGCGACTCCCCGAGCGTTTCCACGTCCACGTCGAAGGTGAGCCCGGGACCGTCGGTCGCCAGTTCGAACAGGATACCGCCGGGTTCGCGGACGTACAGCGAGTGAAAGACGTGTCTGTCTTTCACCCGCGACACGTCGTAGCCGCGCTCGCGGAACAGGTCGTGCCACTCGTACAACTGGGCTTCATCCTCGACCCGGACCGCGACGTGGTGGATGCTCCCCGCGCCCTCGCGGCCGAACTCGCCGTCCCGGTCGAGGAGGTCGACGACGGTCGCCCGGTCGCCCGGCGCTCGGTAACGGACCCGGTCGCCCTCCTGTGCGACGAGGTCGAACCCGAGCGTGTCGAGCACGCTGGCGGTCACGAAGGGGTTCGTCGAGTGGAGCGTGACGCCGTGGATGCCGCGAATCGCGCGCTCTGCGGGGACCGGGCCGTCGGTCCACGGTTCGACCGACGTCTCGCCGGTGACGAGTTCGAGTTCGGTCCCGTCGGGGTCCGAAATCCGAAGGACGGTCTCGTCGAACCGCTCGAACGGGCTGTCGACCTCGACGCCGCGGTCGGCGAGGCGGTCGGTCCAGTAGTCGACGGCCTCGGGGGGAATCACCAGCGACGCGGTCCGAATCTGCGGCGTGCCGGGCCGCCCTGGCTCCTCGGCGGGGTACGGGAAGAACGTCAGGGCCGTCCCGGGCGACCCCGTCTCGTCGCCGTAAAACAGGTGGCGCGTGAACTTCTCGTTGAAGTTCACCGTCTGCTTGACGAGGCGCAGGCCGAGCGTCGTCGCGTAGAAGTCGACGTTCGCCTGCGCGTCGCGGACGATTCCCGTGACGTGGTGGATTCCGGCGGTGTCTGTGAGCATCGAGTTGGGTGAGTCGGTTTGCACGATGGGCGGGTGTGGCGGGGACGGTTCGGCGGCGGAGACGTGTCGGTGGCGGCGATGCCGCGTCAGCGACTGATAGTCCCCCGTCGAGTGACGGGCGCGTCGGGGTCGACGAGGAAGGCGACGACGGTGGCGTCCTCCTCGGCGGTGAGCGTCAGTCCGGCGTCGTCGACGAGCAGGCCGCTTTCGGTCTTCCCGAAGCGCGTGCCCGCGGCCTCGACCGCGCCGTCGAACACGTAGAAGTACGCGTCTCGACCCTCGATTTCGGGGAGGTCGGCGCTCGACCCGGCGTCGAGGCGGAGGTCGAAGAGGTCCACTTCGTTGCGGACGAAAAGCGGCGCGTCGGACTCCTCGGGGCCGAACAGATGCCGCCACTCGCCCTCGACGGGGGCGTCGATGGGTTCGTGTTGGACGTTCGGCTCCAGCCCGAGGCTGTGGGGCCGGACGAACATCTGGAGCATGCGGAGCGGCGAGTCGTCAGCGCGGGTGAACTCCTCGTGCCAGAACGTCTCGCCCGCGTTCATCACCATCAGGTGGTCGGCGTCGGTGACGAGGTCGTTGCCGTCTTGGTCGCCGTGGCGCATCACGCCGGCTGGCACCCACGAGATGATTTCCTCGTCGCGGTGGGGGTGCATCGCGATGTGGGTGTCGGGGTCCATGAACGACTCGACGATGGTCGCGAGCGGGCCGTAGCCGTGGTCCGCGTGGTCCGGGAGGGCGCGCCCGGGGAAGTTGAAGTGGGTCCGGAACTTCCCCTGATTCTGGGAGACGTCGGTTCGCTCCGCCTTGTAGAGCTTCGTCTCGGAGCCGACTTTCATTACGCACGCACCTACGCGTCGAATCTATATACCTTCTCGGCGACGTGACCGAAAGCAGGTGACATCGGTGTCACTGGGCTCGGGAATCGGGACCGTTGCCGAATGCCCGGCCGCGAGTCGGCGGAACTCACGAGACGGCGAGGGTCCGGTTCCGCATCGACCGCTCAGTGACAACGGTTTTGTTCGTGACAACCGACAGGGTAGTCGACATGGAGACGAGTCGGTTGACGCCACGGCAAAGCTGGCTGTTCGTCGTGCTGAGCGGCATCGTCGCGGCGGGAGTGGTCTACGTGTTCGGCCCGGCCGACGCTGGCGTCCCCGCGTCGGTGGCCGTCGGGGGCGTGGTCAGTCTCATGTTCGCGGTCGGCTACGCGGTCTCCAACGAGCGGGTGAAACAGGTGCTCCTCGATTTGCTGTCGCTTCTGCCCTGAGACCGCCCTCCTGAGCGGCCCTGAGCGCCCCACGCCGTCACCACCCCTGTCGAAGCACGAAGGCGGCGTGCCCGAACACGGCCAGCAGGAAGGGAACCGAACCGGCGGGCCAGACGACGACCGTGCCGAGCGGAATCGCACCGAAAAAGAGCGCGGTCACGGCGAACCGAACCCACACCCAATCAGCCGATTTCGGCGTCGAATCCGACCGAATCGACACGTCGTGTCGTCGGAGCGTTTCGCGGAACCGGGATTCGACCCCGTCCGGAACGAGAAACATCGAGGGCTTGTTGACGACCGATTTCCCGTAGTACAACCGGGCCGCAGTCCGGTTGCCGAGCGTCACGAATCTGGCGGCTTCGACGTCCGCGAGCGACGTGGTCACGTCCTCGTCGCTCCGAAACAGCGAGGGGTCGCCCATGTGGTAGGTGCTTTCGAGCTCGCCGGCGTCCCCGTCGACCGTGACGCTCGTGCGGACGAACCGCTCCGAACTCTGGAGGACTGCCGTCAGTATCACCGCGCAGTACATACTGTACACGAACGGGGCGCTGTCACCGGCGAGCGCCCCGAAAATCAGTAACGCGAGGGGAGCAACGGCGAACACGCCCCACCACAACACGCGGCCGAAGTCGACGCCGTTGAACGCGATTCGCATCGGGAGACCCCGCAGTCCGCTCACGTCCGCGGTCCACGCTATCTCGGGTTCGGTCTCGTTGGAATCGCTCACTCGTCATCGGATTGCGCGCGCTGGTATAACCCCCGCGGTACTCTCGTGGTGCCACTTCCGCGACCGTAGTTCGTCCGGCACTCTGCGCGCCCTCCAACGACATCATTCTGATATATTTTATATAGTATTGTATACCTAATTCGTTCTACGAACCATCGACTGACGTTCCATACACGCGAACCGGGGCGCTAACGCTTCGTGATATCTTGGGGAATAAGCCGTCTCACGGCCGAATATCGGACGATTCTGTCTGATCGGGACGCTCTCGACCGCGACAGAGTGCCTATCACTGTCACCGACGAGCGACACGACTCTTGACAGACGAGAGCTCAGAAATCCGGTGAGAGAGTGATTCTACCTGTGTTTTTCGTATCTAGCGTATCTTTTGATGGAGATAACTCTGCTCAGATATTATTGCTTTAAACACACAATACTAATCTAACAGTTCAGATACTAATCTGTCGGTGGACCGACCACGTCGGACCGGACCGCCGCTTCGTCCGCGGACGCGCCATCGATGCTGTTGGCTTCGACCGCCGTGACGTCGTCGCCACCCTCGACCGCCCTCCGTTCGAGACTCGAAAGTCACTGAATTACAGATGAATCTGTGTAATATCGCACATCTGTGTGGGTAGATACTGGTATTGTTTCTGTTTTGGTAGTAGATTCCAGCTCCGGTTCTGGAAGTCTCACTTCGATCGTCGAACACGCGGCGTGATGGACCTTCGCGGGCGATTAACCTGGCCGGTCGACGACGCGTTCGAACCGAACGGAGGCTCTATTCAGGCCCGAGAAAAGAGACGTCCGGGCGTGTCGAGCATCCCCGCAGTGTCGCCGCGCCGTCGAAACGCGGCCCCGAGGGGGAGCTGTTCGAAGCCGATTAGGGCTGGACCTGGTCGAGGGGACGGATGAGAACTTCGTTGATATCGACGCGCGCGGGCTGGGTGACGACGAACGTGATCGTCCGCGCGATGTCTTCGGGCGCGAGCGCGTCCATCGTGCCGACGTAGTCTTTGACGTTCTTTTGGACCTCGTCGTCGGGGATGTGGTCGGGGAAACTCCCTCTTGGCGTCGGATTCGACGGGTCGTACATCCCTTCGAGACTCGACCCGGCGGGGACCTCTTGGAGCCGGTAACTGACGCTGGCGATAGCGCAGTCCCACTCGGCGGCGTACCGCTCCGGCGTCGGGACGTTCGCGCGCGTCTCCGCTACCCATCCGCCGCCGTGGACGTAGACGACGAGCGGCGGGTCCTCGCGCTCCGGCACGTAGAGGTCGAGCTTCATCGCTCCCTCGGGACGCTCCGCGTAGGTGACGCCCTCGTAGACGGTGATGTCGTTCATGTCTGCCACGAATAAGGTCGAGGCGACTACAAAAAGATGCGTGAGTTCACGCCCGATTCCGCGGACCGAGGGAGGGGAAGACTACCCCCTTCAGGCCGTTGAGGACGAACCCGCGGACGTCGTACTGTTGCACCGAGACGAACGGCACGACCATCGGAATCCGCGTCGGTGTCGTGGCGGCCATCATCGGTGCCCAGAGCGCGCTGACCTGCCCCTGAAAGTATTCCCTCCGCGACCGGACAGTTGTACAGTCTGCCAATCGTACGTGGCGAAATGTCATTTGAATGTGTTCGCAACGACGAACCGCTACGCGGGACACCTCGCGCGGACGACCGACCTCGAAACCAGATGTCGGTCTCGGGTTGTCGAACCAGACCCGCACTTCGGGCCACCACACTCGCGCGAACACGCACGAGCGGGTGGTTTTAGGTACCTCTGGAACGAGCGTTCGGTATGTCGTTCGAATCCGACCTTGAAGCGACTGCCGAGGCCGCAGACGACCTCCCCGATGCGGAGGACATCGTACAGGACCGCGACGAGATTCCGATTCGGGAACTGTTCGATGCGGCGTTCATGACCGCCCACACCGACTTCGACAGCTTCGACGAGATGGTCGAGGCCAGTCCGTCGGACGCGACCACCGCCGACGACCTGTCGTTGGTTCCGGACGGGACGTGGGACGAGTTCGTCGCCGAGACGACGGTGTTCGACGACGAAAAGGAGATGGTGTTCGCGGTCCGCGACCACTGGGTCGCAGAACAACTCGGGCTCGACGAGTCGCTGTCCAGTCAGTAGTTCCCGGTCGTGACAATCGGCGGCGGCGTGTGGGGACCGTACGGCGCGTCGTCGAGATACTCGCCGGCCGGCTCGAAGTACGCGGCGAGCGACGCCGCGGCCTCTTTTCGGAGCACCGTCACCGGGTCGTCACCCTGCAGATAGTCGAGGGCCTGACCCGCGGCGTCGAGGTTGTACTCCGCCGCCTTCTCGCGGCGAGCGGCGAACAGCTCCACCTCGTCGCGGGCGACTGCGTCGCTGTGCGCCCGGTAGCCGACCGCGATAGCGGACGCCGCCTCGTCCGCGTCGGCGACCCCGGAGTTCATTCCCCGCGCGCCGAACGGTGCGAGCAGGTGCGCCGCCTCGCCCACCAAGAGAACGCGGCGATGCTCGTCGACGAAGCTGTCGGCCATCACCTGCAGGAACCGATAGGTGGACACCCACTCGATGTTGTCCGCGTACTTCTCACCCATGACCGCCGCGACGAATTCCCGCATCCGCTCGTCGCTGGTGAGCTCTTCGGGGTCGTCTCCCTCGATGCACTGGATGTCGAGCCGCCAGCCGCCGGTAAACGGGACGAGGAGGACGTTCCGGTCGCCGACGGCCGGGTCAGCGTAGTGAAACAGCCGTTCGAACGGAAGCGGGTCGTCTTCGACCTCGTCGACGTCGGCGATGATAAAGGAGTTCTCCGACTGGTCGCCTTCGAACTGTGCGCCGATTTCCGACCGGACGGTCGACCCCCCGCCGTCGGCTCCGACGAGATACGGCGTCTCCCACGTCTGTCCGTCCGCCGTCTCGACGCGGACGCCGTCGGGACTCGATTCGACGGTCTCGACCGCCGCGTCCCAGTGGATGTCGATGCCGGCTTCGGCGAGCGCCTCGTGCATGTACGCCTCGGTCGTCACCTGCGGAATGCTCGTGAAATGGGGGATGTCGCCCGACCCGCCGGGGCTGTCGTACGTCCGCGAGAACACCTCCCTGCCGTGATAGAGCGTCCGCCGAGTCGGCCAGACGAGGCCTTCCTCGACGAGGTCCGTCCCGAGTCCGGGATGCACGCGTTCGAGGGTTCGGAGCGTCGCACCGTGCACGTAAATCGCCCGACTCCCCGAGCGGTCGCGGTCTTCGGACTCCGCTTCGACAATCGTGACGGGCACCCCGCGGGCGTGTAGCGCGAGCGCCGTGGTCATGCCGACGGGGCCGGCTCCCGCGACTAACACTGGTGATTCCGTGTCATCGTTCGTCATAGATAATATGATATCACGATACGACTGGCATATACGTTGTGGTCAGCGCAGTCATCCCCGTCGTCGGACGGGTGGTCCGACGGCGTACTGACCGGGTCGCACGTCGCGTTCAACTGACCGCTCGTCACGAGACCGGTCACCGACTCGTCTTGTGGTCGTTGGCGGTTCCGCGCGCACGAGAAAACGTTATAACGGTTGCCCAATCTTAATGAACTATGTTAACAGTGGCCGATCTCCGCAAGGAATTCGGTGGATTAGTCGCGGTCGACGATGTGAACTTCGAAATCGGCTCCGGGGAAATCGTCGGGCTCATCGGTCCGAACGGGGCCGGCAAGACCACGTTGTTCAACAGCATCACGGGCGTTCTCCAGCCGGAAAACGGGTCGCAAGTCACGTTCGACGGGACCGACATCGTGGCGTTGGAGACCCACGACATCGCACGGCGGGGCCTGGTTCGGACGTTCCAAATCGTCCGCGTCTTCGACGAGATGACCGTCTTCGAGAACGTGATGACGGGGGCGCTGTTCGGCACCGACGAGTCGATTTCACAGGAAGAGGCCGAAGAACGCGCCCACGACGCGCTGGCGTTCATCGGCCTCACGGAGAAAGCGGAGCTGACGACCGGCAACCTCCCAATCGCGCAGAAAAAGCAACTTGAACTGGCGCGCGCGCTCGCCTCTCGGCCGAACTTACTGCTCTTAGACGAAATCGCGAGCGGGCTCACGCCCGGCGAGATTGCCGACCTCACCGACACGATACGGCGACTCCGCGACGAACGCGGTATCTCCGTCTTCTGGATTGAACACATCATGGACGCCATCATGGGCGTCGCAGACCGCATTATCGTCCTGAACAGCGGGCGGAAGCTCGCGGAGGGGACGCCCGCCGAAATCAGGGACAATCAGGCCGTCGTCGAGGCCTACCTGGGGGACGAAGCATGATCGAAGTCGACGAGATAGACGTGTCCTACGGCAACATTCAGGTGCTGTGGGACCTGTCGTTCACCGTCTCCGAAGACGACCGCGTCGTGTCCATCGTCGGGCCGAACGGCGCGGGGAAATCGACGCTCCTTCGGGTCATGTCGGGTCTCCACCCGGTCGACGACGGCCGCGTGACCGCGTGGGGCGACGACGTGGCGGGCCTGGAGCCCTCCGATATCGTCAAGCGCGGGTTCGTCCACGTCTCCGAGGAGCGGAACCTGTTCGGCGACATGAGCGTCCGCGAGAACCTTGAGATGGGCGCGTACACCCAGCGGGGGTCGCTCGACGAGACGATGCAGGAGGTGTTCGAGCTCTTCCCGATTCTCGAAGAGCGACAGGACCAACGTGCGGCCTCGATGAGCGGGGGCCAACAGCAGATGCTCGCTATCGGTCGCGGACTGATGGCGAGGCCGAAGATTCTGGCGCTCGACGAACCCTCGGAGGGGCTCGCGCCGAAGATAACGAACCGGGTGTTCGAGAAAATCGAGGAAATCAGCGATAACGTGACCGTGCTCCTCGTCGAACAGCACGTCCACAAGGCGCTGGGGCTGGCCGACCGGGCGTACCTCCTGGAGAACGGCGAGATAATCACGGAAGACACGGGACCGTCGCTCTTGGAGTCCGACCACATCAAAGAGGCGTACCTGTAGCGCTGACGTGTAGCGCCGACGCGGTTCTGGTTCTCACGGGACGGTCGCTTTTCTGCGGGCTGTCGGGCTGTCACTCTCGGTCGTTGGAGAGGTGAGCCGTCGCTGTAGTGGTGTGAGAACCGACGGCCTGCGTTAGAATGAAGACAGGAAGGAATCCGAATCCGAACGAACCGAGTCAGCGGCTTTCGACGTCCGTGCCACCCCCCTCAGGTTCGTCAGTGAGACCGAGGTCGCTCAGCACGTCTCGGGCGGAGCGAACGACGCCCTGTCGGAAGTAGAGGAACAGCACGATGAGGAGCGCGCCGAAGATGGCGGACCGCCACGTCTGGAGGCTCTGGGCCGAACTCAGGAACTCCTCGATACCGACGATGATGGTCGCGCCGACGATGGGCCCCATCGTGGTCCGCAGGCCGCCGACGACGAGGACGATGAGGACGATGACGTCGACGGCGATGAAGGTGAAGCCACCCGGGAGGATGTACCCCGACTCGCGGGCGAAGAACGCGCCGACCAAGCCGATGAGGAACGCGGCGACGAACCCCGCGATGGTCTTGTACCGGACGACGTCGATGCCGATGGATTCGGCCGCGACCTCGTCTTCCCTGATGGCGTCGAACGCGATGCCGTACTTCGAGTGGACGAGCCGGAGGTAAAACCCGAGCGTCGCCACGAGCAGGAGCAACACGAGGTAGTAGAGCACGAGCTTCGTCTCGATGCCGACCGCGTCGGCGACGACCTCGAGGCCGAAGTACTCGTACGGGAATCCGGTCGACCCGCCGGTGATGCCCCGCGCGCCGACGAATATCTCGCTGAACACGAGTTGGAGGTTCAGCGTGAGAATGGAGATGAGGACGACGGTGAAGTTGCGTTTGGCGGAGACGTAACTGACGAGGAGGCCGACGAGGCCGCACGCCAGCGCCGCCACGGGGAGCGTGACCCACGCGGAGATGGCCAACGCGTCGGCCAAAATCGCCGTCGTGTAGGCGCCGAACCCCGCCAGCCCGCCCATGAACAGGAACAGTTGGTCCGTGTGTCCGAAGACGATGTTGAGCGCGACCGCGAACAGCGCGATGAGCAGGAGGTGGGCGAGGACGCTCTCGTAGTAACTGCTCCCGAGGACCGCGAGCGGTGCGAGCGCGAACACGACCGCCACGATGGCGACGTTTCGCACCTCGGTGCCGAGCGACGGTCTGGAGCTCATGATATCGCCTCCGGTCGGGCGAGGAGCACGACAATGGCGGTCGCGAACAGGATGATGGTCGCGACGTACGACCCGACGAAGAAGTTGGCGAACTGGTTGACGAGCCCGAGGAAGACGCCGGCGCTAATCGCGCCGACGAGACTCCGGACGCCGCCGACGATGGAGATGATGAGCGCGAACGTCGTGAACTCGAACCCGTTCGACACCGCGACCGCGGAGCCGGCGGCGAACACCAGCCCGCCGAGTCCGGCCACCGCGGCCGAGAGGACGAAGATGAGCGTCCGAATGCGCCGCGGGTTGACCCCGACGAGACGCGCGCCGCGTTCGTCCTGAAACACGGTCCGGGTGGCCTTCCCCAGGAACGTGCCGCGTAAGAACCCGAACAGGACCGCGAGGACGACGGTGCCGATGGCGACGATGATGAGCGAACTCCCGGTGAGCGCCGCGCCGCCGACGGAGACGGTGCCCACGTCTAACGGGAGCGTGTACCGCGACGGGAAGTAGTTGATGAGGACGCCGTCGAGGAAGACGGTCAACCCGAGCGTCGTGAAGATGCCGAGGAGGATGCGTTCCTCGCCGTCCGACCGGTAGACGAGCGAGAGAATCGTCCGGTCGACGACCAGTCCGAACAGCGCGACCGCGACGAGCGCGACCGCGCCGGCGACGACGAGCCCCATCCCGCTGTTGACGACGAGCGTCGCGACGAGCACCGCGAGGACGGCGAACGTGCCGATAGCGAGGTTGAGAACCTCGCCGAGTCCGAACACGAGGGTGATGCCCACGCCGAGCAGGGCGAGGAACACGCCGAAGGCGAGGCCGTCCATGGCGACGCCGAGGAGCGTGCTCGCCGTCACCATACGGGACACCTCCCGTCCCGAGTCGTCGTCGCTCCGCTCCGAGCGGCGAATCGGGCGACGGCGGTACCCCGACCGAATCGCGCCATCATTGGTCGGCGGGGAGTGCGGGCAGTGCGTCGGTCCGGAACTGCTCTTCGAAGCCGAAGTTCCCCTCGGGGAAGTACGACGGCGCTTCCGACGTCAGTTGGCTGTATATCTGCACCTGGTTTTTCAGCTCGCCGTTCTCCGTGTACTCGATGGGGTTCGCGAACAGGGTGTCGAACTTGATGTTCCGAATGGCGTCGGCGATGGCCGTCGAGTCCGTCGACCCGGCGTCTTCGATGGCCTGTGCCAGCATCTTCCCCGAGACGTAGCCGTAGGCGGTGTGGGTGTCGAACTGGTTCCCCGTCGCCTCGCCGAAGCGCCGCGCCACCTCCGCGAACTCGTCGCTGTACACGTCGGTGTTGTGGACGTGAGTGAACCCGCCTTCGAAGGCGAGGTCGCCGAGCGCGCCCGCGATGACGCCCGGCGGGAAGCTCGGGCCGGTGACGACCTCCGGCGAGTAGCCGAGTTCGTTCAGCTGGCCCGCGATGCTGAGCGACCCCGGCGGGTGGCCCGTCGCGACCATCATCTCGAGGTCCTGCGGATATCTCCGGATGAACGACCTGAAGTCGCTCGCGCCGACCGGCGCGGCCTGCACGTTCACGTCCACGTCGAAGTGCTGTTGAATCCCCGCCTCGACGGAGCGGCCCCACGCGTAGTCACCGATGATTGCGCCGACGTTCGAGTAGCCGGCCTCGGCGACGAGGCTCGCCTGGGCCTGCATCGTCGTGGCCGCCGGAAGCAACCCGACTCGGAACGTGTAGGTCGTCTCCGGGGTGATTGCCTGGTTCGTCCCGGACATGTGGAGGAGCATCGGGACTTCGAGTTCCTGTGCGGTGCGTGCGGTTCGGATACCGACGTCTGACGAGACGGGACCGACCGTCGCCACCGCGTTCTCCTGTTCGACGAACCGGCGGAAGATGGTGTCCGCCTGTCCGGCGTCGCTCTGTGTGTCCGACTCGACGATTTCCAACTGCCGGCCCAGGACGCCGCCGGCCTCGTTGACTTCTTGGATCGCGAACGCGAGCCCGGCGCGGTGGGCGTTCCCCCACGGGGTGAACGACCCCGAAAGCGGCTGGAGCGAGCCGATGACGATGGGCTCGCCGGAGCCGCCTCCGGAGCTGTCGGTCTGTCCCGTCGTCCCGCCGCCTCCGGTTTCGCCTTCAGTGGTCCCTGCCCCGTCTTCCGTGCCGGACCCACCACCGGCACATCCCGCCAGCAGTCCGACGCCCGCAACACCGCTCAGTTTCACGAAGTTCCGTCTGCGAATTGGGTTTTTCCCGACCATGAATGTCATCATTGATTAGTGGGGTTAAATAACTTTGTGGTGTGTTGTCGTCCGCCTAGACTGGCTGACACCTCTGCGGTCGCTTGCCAGCGAACGGTGGGTTTGGCGGGAGACGCGGTAGATGTGTGTCGGTCAATGGTGGGGTAGATGTGTGTCGGTCGATGATGGTGGACAGGTTCCCGTGTTCGGGACGCGCGCGAGCCGCGGTCTGATCGCGCGCCCGCGAGAGAGCGGGGAGTCGGACACGAGCACTTATTACTTCGTTTGCGCGACTTACTGTTCGATGTCACAACGCTACTACGAAGACATCCCGGTCGGAGAGGTTCTCGACCTCGGCACCTACACGGCCGACCGAACCGAACTCCTGCGATTCGCCGAGCGCTACGACCCACAGCCGATTCACGCCGACCCGGAGGTCGCAGAGGAGACGATGTACGGCGGCATCATCGCCAGCGGCTGGCACACCGCGGGGTCGTGCATGCGCTTGCTGGTAGACGGATTCCTCGCAGAGACGGCGACGCTGGGGTCGTTCGGACTCGACGAACTCCGCTGGAAGACGCCCGTCTATCCGGGCGACACCATCCGCGTGGAGGCCCAAACGCTCGAAAAAACCGAGTCGAGCAGTCGAGACGACAGAGGCTACATCACGACCGAAGTCGAAGCGACGAACGAGGCCGCCGACGAGGTCATCTACTGGCGGGCGACGAACATCTTCCTGAAGCGGCCGACCGACGCGCCCCGGTGATACGCCACGTCCTTGCCGACATCTGAACCGTATTATAGAACGATAGTAAATGACACTCTATGCGTGTCATTGACGGCCACCAACTTCGCTTCGGCGAGATGGCCGGCCCGCTCGTCCACGGCGCGAAGTTCTTCGACTGGCAACTGATATCGACGCAGGTGTTCGCCCGCGAGGTCGGCTACTCGTTCGAGGACTTGGTCTCCGACGGGGCGATTCCCTACGCGCCCGTCGGCGTCGATACGACCGTGTATCGGTATCCCGCCTTCGGCGAAACGGTCTCGGTCGACGTCGAGGCGACTCACGTCGGCGACTCCAGTCTCGAACTGGTCTACGAGACGACCGACGGCGACGGCGAACCGCTCTCGACGGCCCGGATGACCCACGTGACGATTGCCCCGGAAGGGGGTGCGCTCTCGCTCCCGGCAGACGTCAAACAAACGCTGGCCGACCACCGGGTCGACCGGACGGTCGACGTCGGTCCCGGTGACGACCCCGAGAGCGACCCGAATCGGTATCCCACGTTCGAGGAGTCGTTCAGCGTGAACGCGCCGCACATCGAGTCGTCCGAGCTCGCGTACTTCGAGGAGTACCCGCGGTTCGCCGACGTCGCGCTGGAGTCGTTTCTCGCGGCGGACGGAGTGAGCCTGGCCGCGATATCGGGCGACCGACAGCCGTACCGCATCCGCGACTGGCACTGGGAGTTCAAATCGCCCGTCCGATTCAACTCGGAACTCGCGGTCGAAAGCGACGTTCGGGCGGTCGACGACGACGCGATTCGAGTCGAACACGCGTTCCGAACCGAGGGAACCGTTCGGATATCCGGCGTCACCGAGTACGGGTGTTTCGACCGAGCGGGGAACCCCACGACGTTCACTCCCGAGATGCAGGCTCCCTTCGAAGGCTAGCGAAATCACCCGTCGCTGTGCCGTTCGTCGGTATCTTCGCGTCAATCGCTCCGACGGCGGGTCCCCTCAGCATACAGGTGGTTATTACTGAACACACCGCAAGATATTTCGTGATTAATATTGATTATACAGCCAGCCCATGCAAGAGAAGATACCCGAGTCGTACCTACCAGACGTGGGACCGAACCTCGTTCACGCGCTACCGGAGCTCCACTACCCGGAGCACGTCAACGTAGTTACCGAACTGGTCGACCGTCACGTTTCGGAGGGTCGAGGGGACAACGTCGCCATCCGGTTCGAAGACGAGGAGATGACGTACGCCGAACTGCAACGACAGGTCAACCGCCTCGGGAACGGCCTCGTGAATCTGGGCGTCGAGCCCGGTGACCGCGTGGTCGTTCGGTTCACGAACCGCCCCGAGGCAATCGTCTCCTGTCTCGCCGCCCAGAAGATCGGTGCGGTGGCGCTCCCCTCGATGAAACTGCTCCGCGCGGCCGAGCTCGTCCACATCATCAACAACGCCGAGGCCTCGACGGTCGTCGTCTACGACGCGCTTCTCGACGAAATCGACGAGGCGCTCCCGCGGACCGACACGGTCGAGAACGTCGTCGTCGTCGAGCGAAACGGCGTCGAACACGACCACACGGACTACGACGAGCTGACTGCCGGAACCGACGACGACCTCGACGCCCACCAGACGACCCGCGACGACCTCGCGCTCATGCTCTACACCTCCGGGACGACGGGCGAGCCCAAGGGGGCGACACACACGCACAGACAGGTGCTGGCGACCGCGGACAGCTACGCCCGGTACTGTCTCAACCCCACCGAAGACGACGTGTTCGGCGGGAATCCGCCGCTCCCCTTCGCCTACGGCTACGGCGACTTGGTGACGATGCCGCTCCGGTTCGGCGCGACCACGAGCCTCGTCGAGAACGCGTCTCCCGGCGATCTGCTTCAGGCCGTCGAAGACCACGGAATCACGATTATCTGCTCGATACCGACCGCGTACAACCAGATTCTTCAGAAGTACCCCGACGGTCCCGAGGAGTACGACACCTCGTCGCTCCGGATGGCAATCAGCGCCGGCGAACCCCTGACGCCGAGCACGTTCAACAAGTTCAAAGACAGCTACGGCGTGGAGATTTACGACGGTATCGGCACCACGGAGATGCTCCACATCTTCGTGAGCCACCGGGAGGGCCAGGACATCGACCCCGGAGCGACGGGCTACCCGGTCCCCGGCTACGAGTGTAAGGTCATCGACCCCGACACCGGCGAGGAGCTTCCGCGCGGCGAGGCGGGTCTGCTCGCGGTTCGCGGGCCGACCGGCATCTCGTACTGGAACCGCCCGGAGAAACAGGAGAACGCGCTCGTCGACGGCTGGAGCCTCCCCGGCGACATCTACATCCACCGCGAGGACGGCCGCCTCGAATACAAGGCCCGAGAGGACGACCTCATCATCTCCAGCGGCTACAACATCCCCGGCCCGGAAGTCGAGGCAGTGCTACAAGAGCTCGACGAGGTGTCCGAGGTCGCCGTCGTCGGCGCGCCCGACGAGGAACGCGGCCAGGTGGTCAAGGCCTTCGTCATCCTCGCAGACGGATTCGACGCGAGCGACGAGCTGACCGAGTCGCTCCAGAACCACGTCAAGAACACGCTCGCGCCGTACAAGTATCCGCGTCGCGTCGAGTACGTCGACGAGCTTCCGCGGACCGAGACCGGTAAGATTCAGCGCGTGAAGCTCCGGGAACGCGAGCGCCAGCGGCAGGAAGCCTGAGAATCGGACGATCTGACGGTGGGACGGTGAGTCGTCGGGGCGGTTTCGCCCCGGGAGAATTCGGTCGAAGTCGAACGACTACCGCCGGACGTAGCCGCCGTCGACGTGAACCGTCTCGCCGGTGATCCAGCTCGCGGCGTCGCTGGCGAGGAACACCACCGCGTTGGCGACCTCTTGGGGGCGGCCGACCCGTTCGAGCGCGTACGACTGTCCCAGTTTCTCGCGGTACTTCTCGACGAACGCCTTGGTGGACGGCGTCTCGACGGTGCCCGGACAGACGCAGTTGACGCGGACGCCGGACCCGCCGACCTCCTTGGACATCGTCTTCGTAAACGAGCGGTTCGCGGCCTTCGCCGCGCCGTACACCGCCAGTCCGGGGTCGTTCCCCCGGTAGGACGAACTCGCGTAGTTGACGACGACGCCGTCGCCGCGCTCGACCATCCCGGGGAGCGCCGCGTGCGTGCAGTTGAGCGTCCCGTACAGCGAGACGCCGAGCTTCTCGTCCCAGTCGGCCGGCTCCGAGTCGAGGAACTTCTCGACGCCCGCCACCCCGGCGTTGTTGACGAGGACGTCGAGCGAGCCGAACTCCTCGACGGTCGCTTCGACCATCGCCACCGCCGCGTCGTACTCCGAGACGTCGGTTTCGAGGCCGACCGCGCGGACGCCGTGCGCGTCCGCGACCCGCTCCGCGACCGCCTCCGCGCCCGCGCCGTCGATGTCGGCGACGACGACGTTCGCTCCGAGGGCGGCGAAGGCCTCGGCGACGGCCTCGCCGATGCCCTGTGCGGCGCCGGTCACGCAGGCGGTTCGCCCCTCGAAGTCGAAGCTGTCTCTGATGTCCGGCGAGTCGGTCGTCACGGCTTTACTTCCCCTCGAATTCCGGTTGCTCGTCGCTTCCGAAGGCGTCGATCGCCTTCGCGTAGTCGTCGGACTGCGCGAGAGCGGGCCACGCGTGGCTGGCGTACTCGATGCCGGCGTCGTAGCCGACGTTGCGCGTGATGTTGACCGCCTGTTTGATAGAGCGGACCGCGAGCG
Source organism: Haloferax sulfurifontis ATCC BAA-897 (assembly GCF_000337835.1). Taxonomy (GTDB): domain Archaea; phylum Halobacteriota; class Halobacteria; order Halobacteriales; family Haloferacaceae; genus Haloferax; species Haloferax denitrificans. The sequence continues at coordinate 163,795 of NZ_AOLM01000028.1, forward strand.
GCGGTTTGCTCGCGAGCTTCGACACCAGCTCGTCGACGCGTTCGTCGAGTTCGTCGGTGTCGGCGACGACGTCCGTCAGGATACCGCTCTCGGCGGCTTCGGCGGCGCTGAGCTGATCGCCGGTCATCGTAATCTCCTTGGCTCGGCTGGCACCGACCATCGTGGTCAGCCGTTGCGCCGCGGCACCGCCGGGGAGGACGCCGAAGTTCACTTCGGGCTGGCCGAACGAGGCGGCCTCGACGGCGAACCGGAAGTCCGACGACATCACGATTTCGAACCCGCCGCCGAGACAGAGCCCGTCGACGGCGGCGACGACGGGCGCATCGTACTCTTCGAAGGCCGCACACATCTCACAGAAGAGGTCGGGGACGCGTTTTTTCTGGTGGTACGTCGAGAAGTCGCTCATCTCGCCGACGTCTAACCCCGAACAGAACGCCTTGTCGCCCGCGGAATCCACGATGACGGCCCTGACTGCGATGCCATCGGCCTCGTCGTCCAGCGCCTGGAAGGCGTCGAAGGCGTCGATGAGGTCGTGTTGCATCTGGATGTTAATCGCGTTCATCGCCTTCGGGCGGTCGAGCGTGATACGCCCCAGTCCGGTCTCCTCGTCGAACGACCAGTCGATGGTCTCGAAGTCGGTGTCTGACATCGACTGTCATTTCCATAGCGGGCTATTAATACTTAACGACGCGCACCCCCGCGTTCACAGCCGGCCTGTATACAGAACCGTATACGAATCGTCGGTTGACGCGCCACGCCGCGTGACGCCGGCTGTGGCGTCCAAATATTACAGATATACGACTGTAATGTCTTCTCGTAGAGACCGTCACCGAGTTCGACCGAATCGGCTTCGGACCGAACCGGGTACACCACCAATTACAGTCATATGGTTGTAACCTCCCTCAGAGGTACTTTCTCGAACGACCGTGATGAATCCCGGTCTAGAACTGTATACAGGTACGTATACACTGCCGTCGTTCGAGCGCCACGGTGGGGACTCGATGGGACGGTAATCTCGTCGTGGCGTTCGAGACGCGACTGCTCGAAGGTCGGTATCGCCAGCCAAAAACGGACGAAAGAATGGGTTTCAGGGGCCGCAGTTCGACCGAAGCTTCAGGTCCGACCGCGCTTTTGCGACGCAGGTCAGGACGTAGCCTTCCTCTTTTTCGGACTCCGAGAGGAACATCGCCTCCACTTGGTCGACCTCGCCCTCGACGACCCGGAGGGCCGAACAGACGCCGCAGACGCCCATTCGGCACTGGTACGGGAGGTCGACTCCGACCTCTTCGGCGGCCTCCAACACCGGCCGGTCGTCGGGAACCTGGATGGTGCGCCCTTCGTCGACGAACTCGACTTCGTAGTATTCGACCATGTTAGAGGCGTTCTTCGTAGACGAGTTCGACGGGGTCCAGCCCGTGGGACTCCAGCATCTTCGCGGCGGTGTCGTCGTCCGCTAACACGTCGATTCGATAGTAGTCGACCGCCCGCGGCTCTTCTTTGAACCACACGGCCGCCGCGTCGAGTAACTCGCCGGCGACGCCTGCGCCGCGGTGTTCCTCGCGCACGAAGAGGCCGTGGACGTATCCGTGGTTCGCGAGTCGAAAAATCGGATGGTCGCCCATCACGCGGGCTTCGAGGACGCCGACGGGGTCGTCCTCGCCGTCGACCTCGGCCAAGAGCACGGTGCCGTACTTCGAATCGACGAGCTGGTTCTCGAAGTAGCGGAGCCAGCGTTCGTCGGCCTGGTCGCTGTGGCCGTATCGGTCGTCGAACCGCGAGAGGTGGTCCGTGAACCCGTGCCAGAGCTCCAGTATGTCGCTTCCATCTTCGTTTTCAGCGTGACGTGTCTGAATACCCATACAACCGATACTGGACCCGACTGCCTAAAATATTCGTATCGAACTATATGTGGAGTTACATTACGGCCGGCGCGTCGTCGAGCGTCGGGGGTGGGACAGAGAAACATTCATAACGCTCGACTCTAATTGTTTGATGAGTTCGATTAGACAAGCCATGCCAACGGAAAAACAATTTAAGAACCAGCTACAGAACGGTCGGATGATCGAAGACGAGTCGGAGATGACCGAGGGGTACAAGAAGGCGTTGAAGGCGACCCTCAAGGTCTCGGCGGACACCGAACTCATGAGTGCGCCCGCGTACTACGAGATGTCGATGAACGCGCCGACGCTCGACTCGCGTGCGTCGTGTATCAGCGTCATCCAAGACGAACTCGGCCACGGTCACATCGCCTACCGACTGCTCGAAGACCTCGGCGAGGACCGCGAAGAGCTCATCTACGAGCGCGAGCCGCACGAGTTCCGCAACACCTACGGCTTCGACCAGCACCTCGAGACGTTCGCGGAACTCGTCTGCGGGCACGGTCTCTTCGACCGCGCCGGGATGGTGCTCCTGAGCGACATCGAGGCGAACACCTCGTACGCCCCGTGGAAACGCGCGCTCCGGAAGGTCGGAAAGGAAGAGCAGTTCCACCTCCGCCACGGCGAAACGTGGATGCGCCGGCTGGTCAACAACTCCGAGAAGACGAAACAGCGCGTGCAGGACGCGGTCGACTGGATGTTCCCGATGGGAATCGAGTGGTTCGGCATGCCGGACGGCAAGAAGCACAACACCGACCAACTCGACTACCGCATCAAGGGGAAGACCAACGACGAACTCCGACAGGAGTGGATGAGCCACACCGTTCCCCTCGCGAACGAACTGGACCTCGACGTGCCCGCGCACTTCGACGACGAGGCCGAGGAGTACGTCCTCGAATACGACATGCCGGTCGCGTTCGACGCCGACAACAAGGAGTGGCGCTTCGACGAGCCGATCGGCTGGGACGACGTCCTCGACCGATGGCGCTCGCGCGGCCCCGCCAACGAGAAGTACGTCAACATGCTCCAGTCCGGCAAGTTAGAGGTGGAAGTGTAGTATGAGCGCGAACACCGCAGGTATCGGAACGGCCGGATTCAGTGTCGGACCCGAAGAGGACGCCGACGAGTTCGAACAGGAGCTCTGGGCGACCGTCGACGAGGTGCCCGACCCGCACATCCCGGTCAGTCTGGTCGACATGGCGATGATTTACGACATCGAGGTCGACGCCGGCGAGGTCACCGTCACGATGACCTACCCCTGTATGGGCTGTCCGGCCTACGACATGATTCAGGACGACGTCCGCGCCGTCCTTCGGACCGTCCGCGGCGTCACCGACGTCACCATCGAGGTGACGTGGGACCCCGTCTGGTCGAAAGACATGCTCACCGACCGCGCGCGAGAAGAACTTCGAGACGCAGGAATCGGCTTATGAAGTACCACGTATTCACCCGCAACAGATCCGGAGACGACATGATACACGCAGGAACCGTTCAGGCGGACTCGGACCGCCTCGCGCGAATCTACGCCCACCGAACGTACGACGAGGAAGACTGGGACTTCATGGGCGTCGTCCGCGAGGAGGACCTGCTCGAAGTCGACGAAGAACCCATCAGCAGTCGGAGGGTCGCATGAGTGCAGACGCCGAGAGCCGCTGGCCCGAGGTCGCCCGCGACTACGTGCAGGCCATCGCCGACACGAAGTTGCTCCTCGGCCAGCGCTACGGGGAGTGGATGCTGAAGGGTCCGAACCTCGAAGACGACATCTCCGGCGCGTCCAACGGTCAGGACGAAATCGGCCAGGTCCGCCAACTGTTCCGCCTGCTCGAAAAGCAGGGTGTCGACCGCGACTGGCTCGAAACCGACCGCGAGCCGGCGGAGTACGCGAACGCGCAACCACTGGACGAGGAAGCCGAGGCGTGGCCGACGTTCATGGTTCAGGTGGCCCTCTCCGACCGGGCCGCGTGGCTCCTGCTCGACGCCATCCGACACGAGGACTTCACCGGCATGGTCCAGAAGATGGGCGAAGACGAGTACTTCCATCTCGAACACCACGACGCTCGCCTCGAGACGCTGGCGGTCGACCAGCCCGAGGCGGTCGAAGCCGCTCTCGAACGCTACTTCCCGGGCATCCTCGCGTTCATCGGTCCCGCGACCCACGGCGCGGGCGCGGACCCGCTCGTCGAGGCGGGCTTCACCGACCGCGCGGTCGCCGAGATTCGCGGCGCGTTCCGCGAGCACTACGTGGACCTGTTCGCGGGGACCGACGTCGCCGTCCCCGCGCTGACCGACGACGTGCCGGACCCCGACGAGTGGGACGAGAAACGACGCCGGAGCGGCGACGGTCACATCGACCAGCGCGTCGCCGACCAACTGCAGGGCGTCACGAACAGGGAGTACGTCATCGAATGAGTTCCACTGAGTCGTTCCGCGGCGGAAGCGGCGGCGCATCGGACCGCGGAGCCGACACGGACGACGGCGACGGTGACGGCAACCCCCCAGAGGCCGTCTGCCCGTTCTGCGGCTCCGGCGACACCGAACGAGAGTCGAGATTCGGCGGCGAAGTCTCGAAGAGCCAGTACTACTGCAACGGCTGTCGAACCGTCTTCGAGCGCATCAAGTACGACGGCGCGGTTCCGTCGACCGGCCGCGACCGAGACGGCACGCGCTGAACCGGAGCGCGCCCGTTCGCCCTCGTCCTATCCGACTTATCCGAGTTTTCGAAAGTCCCACGAGACGGTTCGCTCGGGCGTCAGCGCGATTTTGACGCGCTCGTGGCCGCTCGCGTCCGGGATGGACTTCACGGTGCCGAACAGCGCGCGCTCGATGTCCGCCACCTGTTCTGGGTCGTCGACGACGGCCGCCGGCCCGCGCCACTGAACGCCGCGATGCTCGGCGTATTCCGATTCCCCGGCGTCGACGACCGCCGCGGCGACGCCCGTCGACCTGATGTTTTCGACCTTGACCGAGTCCGCGTCGGTCTCGAAACAGAGGCGACCGTCGACGACCGCGGCGGCGACCGGCACGACGTGCGGCAGGCCGTCCGGGCCGACGGTGGCGACGCGGGCGACCGGCGCCTCCTCGATGAGCGCTACCTGCTCCGCCCGGGAGAGAGCGATTCTGTCGTAGTTCCGAACCATGGGCGACGCTCAGAGCCCCAGCGCCGCGCTCGCCACCGTGGTCTTTTGAATCTCGGTGGTGCCGCCGATAATCGCGAGGATGCGGGCGTCGCGGTAGTACCGTTCGAGGGGGTAGTCCGTCCGGTAGCCCTTCCCGCCGTACACCTGCATGGCGTTTCGGGCACAGAACTCCGCGGCCTCGCTCGCCGTGAACTTCGCCCGCGACGACACGCGGGTGTCCCCCTCTCCGTCGGCGATGCGGACCGCGGAGTCGTAGACGAGACCGCGGGCCGATTCGAGTCGGGAGTCCATCTCCGCGACGAGCACCTGCACGGCCTGATACTCGCCGACGGCCTTGCCGCCCTGTCGCCGGTCGCCGGCGTACGCGACCGCCTCGTCGAACGCGGCGCGGCCGATTCCACAACCGATGGCCCCGAGTCCCGTCCGGGCCATGTCGATAGTGCCCATCGCGATGCGGAAGCCCTGACCGACGGCTCCCAAGAGCGCGTCCGCGTCGACCGCGACGTCATCGAACGTCGAATCGCCGGTGACGTGCCCGTGCATGCCGAGGTACTCCCCTCGCTCGAACGAGAACCCGTCGACCTCGTCGGGACTGGGGACGAGAAAGACGCTCACACCGTGGGAGTCCTCGGGCTGTGGCCGTTTCCGCGCGACGACGAGATGGACGTCGGCGACGCCCGCGTTCGTCCCGAACGACTTCTCTCCGGAGATTCGGTAGCCGGTGTCGGTCGCCTCGGCGACCGTCCCGAGTTCCGTCGGCGACGACCCCGCGCCGGGCTCGGTCAACAGCATCGACCCGACGGCGTCGCCGGCGACCATGTCGGGAAGCAGTCGCTCGCGCTGTGCGTCGGTGCCGAAGTTCAACACGGGGAGCATCGCGAACGTGTGGCCCTGAATCGTCTCCGCCACCGCGCCGCTCTCCTCGGCGATGCGCTCTATCGCGAGGCAGTACGAGAGGAAGTCGCCGCCGAGGCCGCCGTACTCCTCGGGAACGAGAATCCCCAACAGCCCGGCGTCGCCCGCGGCCTCGACGACGTCGCGGGGGAACTCCCGACTTCGCTCGATTTCTTCGGCGCGGGGGGCGACCGACTCCGTCGCAAACGTTTCCGCGCGGTCCAGCACGTCGTGGTGCTCCTCGGAGAGAGCACGCTCCAGTAACGTCATACCCTCCCCTCGTGTGTCGAGGACCTTATCTGTAACGCGAAGCGGCGACCGCTCGGTCAGCAGTCGACGCCGTCGAACGACCGAGCGTCGCCCCTGACGTATCTGTCCGGCCCGACACCGACTCGTTCGGCCAGCCCGCGGTCGGCGGCGAACGCCAGATGCGCGGCGGCCTCGCCGGCCCCCATCTTCGCGTGGATACCGCGCATCTCGCCGAACAGCGAGCGCGCGACGGCCCACGGAGTCACCCCGTCACCGTCCCGGTCTGAAAGCTCCGCGACGGCGGTGCGGACCCGCTCGGTGTGGTGGGCGCGAATCGCGTCGATTCGGTCGAGGAGCTCGACCGACGAGCCGTGGCCGGGGAACGCGACCGGCTGGGCGTCGGCCTCGCGGGCGCGCTCTCGAATGCGGTCGAGCGTGTCGAGGTACGTCGCGAGCGCGTCGGTCAGTCTGGTGTCGGTGCCGCCGACGTTCGGCGTGTACGTCGGGAGGACCGCGTCACCGAGAAACAGGGCGTCTCCGGCGTCGAGCACGACGTGTCCCGCGGTGTGTCCCGGCGCGTGAACGACCTCGATACCCCCCACCGCCGCGCCGTCGGTGAGCGTGACGACGGGGTACTCGTGGGGCATCGGAGACGGCTCGTCGGCGTCCCGAAGCTCCGAAACGAGGGCGTCGGGAACCCCCCACTCGCGGAGGCGGCGGGCGTCTCGGTCCAGTCGGCGGTTCCGCTCGGCGGCGTACGCCGCGACTAACGGCGCGTCGGCTTCGTGCAGGGCGAGCGCCGCGTCGGCGGCCGCCGCGAGTCTGGGTGCCAACCCGGCGTGGTCGGCGTGCCAGTGGGTGACGACGACCGTCTCGACCCGCTCGACGGGGAGCCCCGCCGCCGACAACCCCGACCGCAGAACCTCCCACGACGCGTCTCCCGGCGGCCCCGGGTCGACGACGACGCCGCGGTCCGGGAGCACGTACGTGCTGTTTTCGCCTTCGGGGCTCGCGGCGGTGTGCGCGATGCGTTCCGTCGTCCCGGCGGGCCTCACTCGTCACCACCGTCCGTCGCGTCGCCTCGCTGTCCCCGCGGTTCGTGTTCGTCGCCGTGGTCGAACCCCATGTCGGCCCAGTCGGCCCGGACGGCCTCGCGGAGCGCCTCGGGATACATGGTCTCGAAGGTGACCCGCGGGGCGATGAACTCCTCGTCCCACCGGGGGTCCCACGCGGCGTTGACGTAGACGTTCGCGCCCGTCGCGCCGTCCTGTCGGTAGTACGGCGCGCTCGCCGCCGGCGCGGCGGAGTCGGAGAACTCCCAGTCGTTCGCCGGGTGCGCCTTCACCCAGATGTCGTCGAACGCCCGCGCGAGGTCCATCGGGCGGGTCTCGGTGTCGAGCACGACGATTTTGTCGAAGAGCCGCGAGAACGAAAACAGCGTGTTGGCGAGTTGCCACTCGAAGCCCGCGTACAGGATTTCGCTGGCGACGAGGCAGATGCCGAGTCCGGTCTCCGCGGGCAACGCGAGCCACTCGACCGGCGCGACGCCCCAGTAGTTGTTCACGCGGCCGTACAGGCGGGCGGACTCGATGACGGAGAGGAGCGCGCGGCCGTCGGCCATCGGCGCGCCGGTCGGCGAGAACGGGACGACCGGGTTCTCGCGGACGGTCACCCGTTCGGCGCGGGCCTCGACGGTCGCGGTCGCCATCGCGTCCTCCCACGGCTCCCGACGCGTCTCTGGCGCTCGACCCGCATCGTCGCCGTCGGCGCGACCCGTAATCGTCGCGTCCACGAGCACCTCGCTTTCCGCCGGGACGGCTCCCGCGGCCGTCGAGGCCACCGGAACCGACCCGAACGCGTTCGCGACGGCCGGCGCGCCGGCGACCTGCGTCTCGCCGACCCAGCGCATGATTGCGCCCACGAGCGCCGCCGGCGGCGTTCCGAGCGCGAACGAGACGGTCGTCCCTGGGGCGACGTCGGCGGCGAGGTCCGCCGGGACCGAGAGCCTGAGCCCGTTGCTCCCGCGGACGGACCCCCGAACCGGGAACCACTCGACTGCGTCGGTATCGACCGCGTCGGACGCCCGTTCGCTGTCGGCATCGCCCCCGTCGTCGGCCGTTTTCGAGTGTGCGCCGAGGCCGAGGGTGACCGCCGGGACGCCGGTGTCCGAGACCGCCGGGAGTCCCAGCGACCGAAGGTCGGACACCGTCTCGGTGGCGGCCGCGGGTTCCACCGCGGGTACGGGACCGCCGTGGCGGGCGGCGACCAGCGCGTCGAGCACGTCGAGGTAGCCCGCGTCGAAGCCGAGTCCCAGCGCCGCGCCGAGACGCGACCAGGGGTCGCGCGAACGCACTGCGAGCCGGTCGGGCCCGCCGAGTCCTCCGGCGAGGAGTCGCGCGTGGCCGCCGGCGTCCGTGAGGAGCACGGCCGGCCCGTTGGCCCGCGCCGCCTCGGCGCTCACCGCGAACGCGGTGTCCGCCCAGTGCGTCCGCTCGTCGATTCGGGCAAGGTCGTCGGCGTCGTCGAGCCGGTCGAGCAGGTCGCGAACGCCGAGCATCACAGGCTCCCTCCCTCGGTGCCGTCGACGGTGACACCGGCCGCAGAGAGGATTTCTCGGGCGCGTTCCCGGACGAAGTCGTCGTCGAGACCGGCATCGACCCGGTTCCCGTCATCGTCGCCCGAGGTGGCGTCGATGTACGCCTTCGTCGTCTTGGTCTTGGACGTGCCGGTCTCGCCGTCTCCCTTCTCCTCCGGCGTCTGGTAGATGTTCAGGGGGACTTTCGGCATCGCGACCGTGCCGAACTGGTGGAAGTCCGACTCCGGGTCGGCGTGGAGCGCGAGCGATTCGAGCACCTCCCGAATCGACAGCGGGTTCACGTCCGAGTCGACGAACACGAAGAAGTCGACGTGGAGCATCCCCCACGTGGTGAAGATGAAGTTCGCCAGTTCGTGGAGGTAGCCGGGGCGGGACACGTCGGTCGAAACGACGTAGACAGTCCGGGAGGTGAACCGCCACGGAACGCACTTCTCGACGTCGTAGCCCGCCGTTCGCAGACCGAGCGTGGCGTCGGGTCCGACGCACGCCACTTCGAGCGTCGCGCTCGTGTTCAGCGTGTGGCCGACGCCCGAGCCCTCGACGCAGAACGGTATCACGGGCCGTCGTCGGTGGGTAATCGCGTCCACCTGGAGGACCGGCATCGAGCGACGGGGGCCGTGCATGTAGCCGAAGTAGTCCCCGAACGGTCCCTCGTCCAATCGCTCGTTCGGCACGACGTGCCCCTCGACGACGATTTCGGCGTTCGCCGGCACCAGCAGGTCGTTCGTCTCGCACTCGACGAGTTCGACCGGCTCGCGCTTCAGCCCGCCGGCGAACCCGGCCTCGTCGCGCCCCGTGGGAATCCACATCGAGGAGGTCACCTGCGTCGCGGGCTCGCCGCCGATGACGAGCGCGACCGGCATTCGCTCCCCCCGACGTTCGTACTTGTAGTAGTAGATGTTCGGCGTCTGCTCGCCCGCGAGGAGAAGCAGGCTCGCGCGCTCGCCGTCCTGCACCATCGCCCGGTGGACCGACCAGTCTATCCACTCCGAGTCGGGGTCCTTGACGACCATCGTGTGGAGGTTGGAGTACCGCCCGCCGTCGCCGGCGTGGATGTACGGCCACGGGAGCGACAGCAGGTTGGCGTCCTCGCCGCGCCGAACGACCTCCTTGCAGGGCGCGTCGCCGCCGTCGACGGTTTCGGGAGCGATGGGTCGCTTGAGCCGGTCGATGACCGTCTCGTAGTACTCGTCGGCGGAAAGCCCCGGGTCCAGTCCGAGCGCGAGGGCGATTCGGTCCCACGGCCGCCGCCGACTGCCGCGGTACGGGTCGCCGACGAGTCGCGCGTCGATGTCCGTGTCCGCGACCGACTCGAAGAGCGGAATCCGGTCGTCGCGCTGGTTCGCGAGCATCGTTATCGCGCTCGCTTCGAGATCCCACGAGACCGACCGGTCGATTCGAGCGACGTCGCCCCGGCGTTCGAGACGCGAGACGTACTCGCGGAGACTCTCTGTGGGATGGTCGGCGTTCACGTCTCGTCACCGCCGGTGAGCCGCCGCGAGAGGTCGTCCTGTTCGAGGCGGACGCGCCGCTCGACGTAGCGGTCGAGGAGCAACGGCCGGGTCTCGGCGAGGTGTTGGGTCACGAACGTTCGGACCGCCTCGGAGACGGAGTCGTACTCTCCGGTCTCGACGAGGTACGTGACGAGGGCGCGGACGTCCTCGCTTCGCACCGTGACCACGTCGGACTGCGTTCGACTCTGCTCGATGCATCGGTCGAGGACCTGGTCGTCGACCGGGGCCCCGTCGAGGTCGGCCTCGATTATCTCGATATACCACTGCTCTTCGACGTTCTCGTGGGGGCCGCGGAGCACCGTCAGCGGCTCTGGGTCGTCGAGGTCGTGACTGTCCCGCGAGAGGCGCGCACGCGTCTGAAATATCTCCTTCGTCTCCTGATTCGTCACCTGAACCGTCACTTCTCCCCCCGTGTCTGCCGGCAGGTGGTCCTCGGACGTGATGTACTGCGGACTCATCCGACACACTCCCCTTCTCTGATTTCCAGCACCATTGGTGACACGCTCGTACTGCTGGTGCATAAAGTCATCGTGCCGATACCGGCGGCTATCCGGTCCGAGGGCGTAGAATACTTCACATGTATACTCGACAGTATACCGTCAATCGTACACGATTATTCGGGATATGAAAACGCGTCGAACACCGGTTCGGCGGAGCGATACCCGCCGAACCGCACGGTCGGGTTCGCATCGAACCCCCACTGCGGTCGGCACGTCACGCCGGTCCGTCTACGGTATTGTCTGAAAACCGGTGAGCTGTCGACTGCGTGGCCCCGCCGGGGTGGCGGTCGCGGTGGCGGTCACTCCACGTAGCGATGCGGCCCGGCTTCGACGAACTCCCGGCCGAGTTCGACGTAGTGGTCGCGCGTGTCGTCGATTTCGGCCAGTTGCGCGTCCGAAAGCGGTCGGGTTTCCGCGGGGACGCCGTACGCGAGATGGCCCGGCGGCACGGTCTGGTCGTGGGTGACGACGGCGTTCGCGGCGACGATGCTGTGGGACTCGACGGTCGCCCCGCCGAGGACGCGGCTTCCCATCCCGACGAGCGCGTCGTCCTCGACGGTCGCGAAATCGATGACCGCGCCGTGGCCGATGCTCACGCCGTCTCCGACCGTCGCGCCGTGGAGCATCGTGAACTCCTGTACGTTGGTGTCCGCGCCGACCGTCACGGCCCCCCGGTCGCCGCGGAGGCAGACGAACGGCCAGAGGCTCGCGCGGGGTCCGACTGCGACGTCTCCCACGAGGTAGGCCATCTCCGAGACGGACGCGCGCTCGTCTATCACCGGTTCCATCCCGTCGAACGTGTGTTGCATTACCCCACGATGCGACGCCGACCGGTATAGTGGTTCGTGTCACGGCGACGGGGCGGCGTTCCCAGTCTACCTGAACCGGTGTAATTTAAACACCTGCGGGTAAATCAACGAGTGTAATGAAGTTCGTTCGATTCAACCAGAGCCAACTCGGTCTGTTGACCGACGACGGCGAGGGTATCGTCGATTTGACCGACCGCCTCGGACTCACGAGCGACGAGCCGCTCGTCGAGTACATGGAAGGGGACTACGACGCGAGCGAGTATATCGACGCCGACGCCGATGTCGACGTGTCGGACGTCACGCTCGAAGCGCCGGTCGAACGCCCCGGGAAGGTCATCGCCGCGCCGCTCAACTACGAGAACCACATCGCGGAGGCCATCGCGGACAAGGACATCACGACCGACGAGTGGTTCTCCATCAAGGACAAGGGCTACTTCCTGAAGGCCCCGTCGAGCGTCATCGGCCCCTCGGAGAACATCGTCATCCCGTTTTCCGACCGCCGAATCGACCACGAAATCGAACTCGCGTTCGTCATGGGCGAGGAGTCGAAAGACGTCTCCAACGACGAGGCGTGGGAGAACATCTTCGGCTACACGATTCTCCTCGACATCTCCGTCCGCGGCGACCAGGACCGCTCGAACCGCAAGTCCTACGACACCTTCACCGTCGTCGGCCCCTGCGTCGTCACGCCCGACGAGGTCGGCGACCCCCAGTCTCTCGACCTCGAACTCGCCGTGAACGGCGAGGTCCGTCAGTCCGAAAACACCAGTGAGATGGTGTACACGTGCGCGGACGTCGTCCAGTACGCCTCCATCGGCGCGACGATAGAGGTCGGCGACGTCATCACGACCGGGACGCCGGAAGGCGTCGGCCCCCTCGCGGACGGCGACACCGTCGACGCGACAATCGAGAACATCGGTTCGATGACCGTCGGCGTCGAAGAACGCGACGTGTCGTTCGCCGACGTGGACGTCCAGAAGCACGGACAGAACTGACCCGCTCCGCGGTTTTTCTGCGGGCCGACTGACCGCCCACGCGTCAGTCCTCCGGTCGTCGGCAGTCCTGTCGATTCGGTCGCCCGGCGGTCCAGTCAGCCGCCGGTGCGACGAGCGACCGGATGACGTGTGGTAGCGTAAGTCACTAATACGATGACTCCGTCCGTTCGCGTGTACGAGAGTCAACGGCGACCGCCGCCGGTGTCGGTTCGGGGCTCTCCGAGACGGCAGTCCCATCGCGGACGAGCGGAACCGAGCCGACGCCGAGTTCGCCGACTTCGACCGGACCGGGGAGACGCCCAGTCACGCGCCGCCCGACCCACACCGGCGCTCGCCGGTCGGCGTCGGCCGACGCGACCACCGACCAAGACGTTGCGATTACTATCCGAGACCACCGCATGACGACGCGACAGACAGCCGCCACCGACCCGGCAGACGCATCGGACACGAACTACGACTACGTGAGCGACGAGGTCGACCGGCCCGACCTCCTCGCCGCGCTCGAACGGCGCGTCAGCGGCGACGTTCGCTTCGACTCCTACTCCCGCCAGCTCTATGCGACCGACGCCAGCGCCTACGAGGTGACGCCCATCGGGGTCGTCTTCCCGGCGGACACCGCGGACGTCGCGGCGGTCGTCGAATACTGCGCACGGGAGGACGTCCCCGTGCTCCCGCGCGGCGGCGGGACGAGCCTCGCCGGACAGACGGTGAACGAGGCGGTCGTCCTCGACTTCACGAGATACATGGACGCGCCGCTGTCGGTCGACCCCGAGGCGCGGACGGCGCGCGTCCAGCCGGGCGTCACGCTGTCGAAGCTCAACGAGAGGCTCGCGCCGCACGACCTGAAGTTCGCGCCCGACCCCGCCGCCGGGAACCGGAGCGTCATCGGCGGCGCAATCGGGAACAACTCGACGGGGTCGCACTCGCTGAAGTACGGCAAGACGGACGCCTACGTCGAGGAGGTCGAGGCCGTCCTCGCCGACGGGACGGTGACGACGTTCGGCGAGGTCACGCTCGACGAACTCGCCGCCGGTGCGGACCCCGACGGGAGCATCCGAGAGCGCGTCTACGCCGAAGTCCACCGCATCCTCGAATCGGAGTCGGACCTCGTCCGCGAGCGCTACCCCGACCTGAAGCGCAACGTCTCGGGCTACAACCTCGATTGGCTCGTCGACGAGGCCGAGTCGGGGTCGGTGAACCTCGCTCGCCTGCTCGCCGGCTCCGAGGGGACGCTCGCGCTCATCACCGAGGTCACCGTCTCGCTCGAACCCGTCCCGGAGACCAAAGCGGTCGCGCTTCTCACCTACGACGAGCTGATGACGGCGGTGAGAGACGTCGTGGCGGTCCTCGAACACGACCCGGCGGCGGTCGAGTTCATCGACGACACGCTCATCGACCTCGCCGGCGACACCTCGGAGTTCGAAGACGTCGTGGGGATGCTCCCCGACGGCACGCGGGCCGCGCTCCTCGTGGAGTTCTACGCCGAAGACGACGAGACCGGCCGCGAGAAGGTCGACGCGCTCGTCGCGGACCGCGTCGGCGAGAGCGCCGTCGACGCCATCGAGGCCCACGACGAGGCGGCGCGCGGTCGAGTCTGGAAGCTCAGGAAGGCCGGCAATCCGATTCTGCTCTCGCGGACGACCGACGAGAAACACCTCTCGTTCATCGAGGACTGCGCCGTCCCGGCCGAGCACCTGCCCGAGTTCGTCGGCGGGTTCCGCGACGTGCTCGACGACCTCGGGACGTTCGCGGCGTTCTACGGCCACGCGGGGCCGGGCGTCCTGCACGTCCGCCCGCTCGTCACCACGAAGACCGCAGAGGGCCTCGCGACGTACGAGGAGATTTCCGACCGCGTGACCGAACTCGTCGTCGACCTCGGCGGCTCCGTCTCGGGCGAACACGGCGACGGCCGGGCGCGGACCCAGTGGAACCGCAGGCTCTACGGGGACTCGCTGTGGCAGACGTTCCGAGAGCTGAAGACGGCGTACGACCCCGACTGGCTCCTCAATCCGGGGCAGGTCTGCGGCTACGAACCGGACGAGCCGCTCCCGGACGACGCCCCCGAGCGCGCCCGGCGCGTCTCGATGACCGAGCACTTGCGGTACGACCCCGACTACGAGTTCGACGCCGGCTTCGACCCCGCCTTGGAGTGGACGAACGACAACGGGTTCGAAGGGATGGCCGAACTCTGTCACGGCTGTGCCGGCTGTCGCGGCGACCAAGACACCACCGGCGGGGTGATGTGTCCGACCTACCGGGCGAGCGGCGAGGAGATACAGTCGACGCGTGGCCGCGCGAACCTCCTCCGGCAGGCGATGAGCGGCGACCTCTCGGCGGACGAGCAGTTCGACGTCGAGTTCATGCACGAGGTGCTCGACCTCTGTATCGGCTGTAAGGGCTGTTCGAACGACTGTCCGAGCGAGGTCGACATGGCGAAGCTGAAAGCCGAGGTGACCCACGAGTACCACCGCCGCGAGGGGGCGAGCCTCCGCGATAAGCTGTTCGCCAACGTCGACACGCTCTCGAGGGTGGGAAGCGCGTTCGCGCCCGTCTCGAACTGGGCGACGAAGCTCCCGGGCGCGCGGTCGCTGTTGGAGTCCACGGTCGGTATCACGTCCGAGGCGACGCTCCCGTCGTTCGAGCGCGAGACGCTCCACGACTGGTTCGAGGCCCGCGGCGGGTCGCGGGTCGCCCCGGCGGACGCCGAGCGGACGGCCGTCTTCTTCGTCGACACGTACACGAACTACAGTCACCCGGAACCCGGAAAAGCGGCCGTGCGCGTCCTCGAAGCGGCGGGCGTTCGCGTCGAACTCGCAGACCACACCGACAGCGGCCGGCCCGCGCATTCGAAGGGCTTTCTCGACGTCTCGCGGGACACGGCGCGCGAGAACGTCGCGGAACTCGCCCCGAAGGTCGAATCGGGACGCGACGTGGTGTTGGTCGAGCCCTCGGACGCGGTGATGCTCCAGTCCGACTACCTCGACCTCCTGTCGGGCCCCGCCGTCGAGCGGGTCGCTCGCAACACCTACGGCGTGATGGAGTACCTCGATTCGTTCCGCCTCGACGAGCGACTGGCGTTCGACGCGCCGGACGAGTCGCTCGCCTACCACGGCCACTGCCACCAGAAGTCCGTGAAGAAAGACCACCACGCGGTCGGCGTGCTCAGGCGCGCCGGCTACGCGGTGGACCCGCTCGACTCCGGCTGTTGCGGGATGGCCGGGAGCTTCGGCTACGAGGCCGAACACCGGTCGATGAGCGACGCTATCGGGGACATCCTCTTCGAGCAGGTGGCGGCGAGCGACGGACAGCGGGTCGTCGCACCGGGCGCGTCGTGCCGCACCCAACTCGGAGACCGCAACGACGACGCGGAACGCCCCCCGACCCCGATCGAGCAGGTAGCGCGGGCCGTCCGAACCGAACGGTAGACCGGACCGTTCGACCCCCGCCGAAGCCGGTCTGAGCGTCGGCCCGGTCCCCGCCGCGGCCGCGAAGTTCAGTCGGGGCGAAAGCACTATGCTCCTGTTCCGAATACGTGCTGACGTGACTCACCAATTCGAACTCGACAGACTCTTCGACCCGTCTTCTATCGCGGTCGTCGGGGCGTCGACGAAAGAGGGGAAAATCGGGTACGAGGCGATGGAGAACGTCCACGACTTCGGCGGGCGGGTCTATCCAGTCAACCCGTCCGCAGACGGCACCGCGTTCGGGGAGCCGTTCGTCGCGTCGGTGACCGACATCGACGACGACGTCGACCTCGCGTTGCTCTGTGTGCCCGCGCCGGTCGTGCCGGAGGTCATCGAGGAGTGCGGCGCGGCGGGCGTGGGTGCCGCGGTCATCTACTCCGGCGGCTTCGCCGAGGCCGGCGACGACGGCGCGGAGATACAGCGCCGACTCACCGAGACGGCAAACGAACACGGCATCGCCCTGCTCGGCCCGAACACGAGCGGCTTCGTCATCCCGCGGACGGGGTTGTACGGCTCGTTCGCCACCGGCGTCGAGAGCTTCCCGGCGGGCGACCTCGCAATCGTCGCCCAGAGCGGCGGCGTCGCCCACTCCATCGCGTTTCAGGCGACCCGCGAGCGACGCGGGCTCTCCGCGATGGTCGGGCTGGGCAACCGCGCGAACGTCGGCTTCGAGGAGGTCATCGAATACCTCGACGGCGACCCGGACACCGGCGCAATCGTGCTCCACGTCGAGGGGACCGACGACGCGCGCTCGCTCCTCGAAACCTGCTACGACGCGGAGACACCCATCTTCGCCTACAAGGTCGGCGAGGCGGACGTCGGCGACTTCGCCGAGTCGCACACCGGCGCGCTCACCGGCGACCACGCGCTCTATCAGGCCGGATTCGCACAGTACGGGGTTCCGACGGTCGATTCGACGAGTCAACTCCTCGACGCCGGGCACGTGGCGGCGACCGCACCCCTTCCGGACGGGACGAACGTCGGCGTCGTGACGGCGCAGGCCGGCCCCGGTATCATCATCGCGGACCGCCTGAAACGGGCCGGCGTCTCGCTCCCGCCGCTCGAAGACGAGACGACGGCGACGGTGAACGAGATTCTCCCCGGCATCACCTACTCGGCGAACCCCGTCGACACGGGGCGGCCGATGCCGGAGTTCGGCGAGGTCGTCCGCGCGGTCGCGGCCGACGAGAACGTCGACGCCGTCCTCGTGTACGAGCTTCACGAGGCCGCGCTCGGGTTCCCCACCGAGGACCTCGACGGGCTCGCTGAGTCCGTCGGAAAGCCGGTCGTGTTCGCGACGGCCGGCCCGGAATCGCTCCTCGAACCGGACCGCGAGGAGCTCGAATCCGTCGGCGTCCCCGTCTTCGAGTCGCCCGAGCGGGCCGCCGATACCGTCGCCGCGCTCGCCGAATACGCGCGCGTCACTGCGGACGCCGCGCCCGCGGAGGTGGTCGACAATGCGTGAGTCGGACCCCATCGAACGGGCTCGCGCCGACGGCCGGACGACGCTCACCGAGGCCGAGGCGAAGGGGCTTCTCGCCGACGCGGGCATCGAGACCCCCGCGTTCGAGGTCGCCTCGACGCCCGAGGACGCCGCCGCGGCGGCCGAGCGAATCGGCTTCCCGGTCGTGCTCAAAGTCTCCTCGCCGGCGGTGACCCACAAAAGCGAGTGGATGGGCGGACTGGGCGTGACTGTCGGCGTCGCGGACGCCGACGAGGCCGCGGCCGTCGCGGCGGACGTCTTCGACGCCGCCGCCGACAGCGGTATCGACGCCGACGTGCTGGTCGAAGCCGCCGCCGACGTCGACGCCGGAACCGAGGTCATCGTCGGCGGGCTTCGGGACCCCTCGTTCGGTCCCGTCGTGCTCACCGGACTCGGCGGCGTCTTCACCGAGATATTCGAAGACACCGCCCATCGGCTGGCCCCCGTCACGCAGGCGACCGCGCGGGCGGCGGTACAGGAGCTCAGGTCCGCGCCGCTTCTCGAAGGCTATCGAGGGAGCGACCCAGCGGACATCGACGCGCTCGCGGGGGTCGTCAAGCGCGTCGGCGACCTGCTCGTCGAGCGGGAGAAGATCGCCGAAATCGACGTGAACCCGGTGTTGGTGACGCCGAGCGGTGCGACCGCCCTCGACGCGCTCGTGGTGCTCGAAGAATGACCGGCTTCACGCGCACGTGGACGGTCCGGTTCTCCGACACGGACCCCTTCGGCATCGCGCACTACCCCCGCATCGTCGACACGCTCCACGAGAGTTCGGACATGTTCATGGAGGAGGTCGGCTTTCCGCTCTGGGAAATCTCTCTGGAATACGACTTCGGGCTCCCGCTCGTCGAAATCGACTTCGAGTTCGAGCGCCCGATGGAGGCCGGCGACAAAATCGAGATAACCATCACGCCGACGCTCGGCACCCGGAGCCTCCGCTTCGATTACGTCGCGCGCAACCAAGACGGCGAGGTGACGTTCACCGGCCACGAGACGCGCGTCTGTGCGAGCACGGACGACGTCAGTTCGCGCGACCTCCCGGCCGAACTCCGGGAGGCCATCGAACCGTACACCGAGGGGTGACTCACGCCGGCGTCGCCGCGGTCGAGGCGACCGACGGCATGTTTTTGTGACGTCCGAACCGTGTGGCCGTATGGCCGAGTTCGAAAACATCTACGCCAAATCGAACCCGTTCGTTCGGGCCCATTTCGACTGCCCGAACTGCGGCGGAAAGCTCTGGGAGTACGCCATTCAGGGGCAGATGGTCTGCGAGGACTGCCGCGAGCTGTACCCCTCGAAGGAGATATTCGACGCGCAGGTGAGCCAGTAGCGACCCGGGTGGCGGGTGGCGGGGGACGGGTGACGGGTGACGGTGTCCGCCCGTAGCGGCGCCACGCGACGAGAATAGACCCATACATTTATGAGGAATCCTCGGGAACTTTACACCATGGCTGAACAAGAGCCGAAGGAACTCCTAGAGATGAGTACCGACACGGAGCGTCTCCTCGAGGAGAACGACCTGCGACCTCTCTGGGAAGTCGAAAAGGACTTCGGAAACCAATTCGGCGGGTTCGAGGCGGACATCTGGAAGTGGGAAGACATCCAGGCGTCGATCGACGCCATCGAGCGGGACGTCCCCATCGCGGACCTCCCGCCGGGGTTCCAGCGACGCGTCGCCGTGCCCGTCAACACGGGATACCGAAACGCCATCTCGAACACGATTTACGTCGGCGTCCAGACCGTCTCGCCCGGCGAGACCGCGCCGGCACACCGACACGGGGCGAACGCGCTTCGGTTCACTATCGACGGGAGCGAGGACATGAAGACCGTCGTCGCGGGCGAGGAGTTCCCGATGCGGGACAACGACCTCATCACGACGCCGCAGTGGGAGTGGCACGACCACGTCAACGACGGCGACGAGACGGCGGCGTGGCTCGACGTGCTCGACCTCCCGCTCGTCCTCGACTCGCTCAACGCGCGCAACACCTTCGAGAACCACGAACTCGACCGCCAGCCCGTGACGAAGTCGCAGGGCTACTGGGAGTCGCAGTACGGACGCGCCCGCCCGTTCGAGGACACGAAGGAAGACGGGATTCCCGGACCCTTCGAGGGGAACTGCGCCGCGACGCCGCCGTACCGATTCAGCTGGAAAGACACCCTCCAGACCCTCCGACAGCGAGCCGAAAACGACGACCCGGACCCGCACGACGGCTACAGTCTCTCGTACGTCAACCCCGCGACCGGCCAGCCGCCGCTGTTTCCGACGATGTCGTTCCGCGCGCAGTTGCTTCAAGAAGAGACCGACCCGCACTTCCACAACGCCGTCGACGCGTACTTCGTCATCGAGGGCGAGGGCGCGACGCACGTCGGCGACGACGTGCTCGAATGGAGCGAACGCGACATCTTCGTGATTCCGCCGGACGAGATTCACCACCACGACCCCGACGGCGAAGCGATTCTCCTCGGGATGACCGACCGCCCGGTGTTCGAGGCGTTCAACTTCTACGCCGAGGCCGAACCGTAGGCGCGCGGGGTCCAGTTCCGGACCACTCTGTTCGCGCCTCGGCGGATACCGCCAGGCCGGGTAGGTACCACCGAACCGAGCGCGATTCCGACCGTCGGTCAGTCGTCGGCGTCCTCTTTGAGATGGTCGAACAGTTGCGGCTCGGTCCCGAACTTCAGCACGTTGGTCATCACCGAACTGCGGACGTTGTGCACCATCTTCCCGTGGTCCTTGTAGAAGTCGTGGAGCCAGCGGGACTGCACCTCTCGACTCGGGAACATCATGACCGCCTTCCACTGGTACTCGCCGTCGGAGAGGAAATAAAAGAGCGTGTACTGACTGTCGCGGAGGAACTCCATCGTCTCCCGCCAATGGTCCGCGAAGTTCTCCGGGTTGAACTTGAACTCCATCAGCGAGAACGTGAAGTAGTCTTCGTTCGGGATGATGGCCTCCCGAAACACGCCCGCGCTCCGCATGTCGCGAATCGATTTGCTGACCGTCACGTGCGAGACGTCGATGTCGTACTCCTCTTTGAGCACGGTCGTCAGCTCCCGAGCGGAGAGCTGTGGGTCGCGGCCGAGTTCGCGGAGAATGATGACATCGCGGTCTTTGAATTCCCAGTCGGGTCGTTTGTTGGTCATATCGACTCGATTTTCGGCGGCGAGGTATGATAGGTTTTCGGAGCCGTCTGCGGTTTGTGTCCCGCCGAGGAGACCCGTCCCGATGCGAAAGCCGCACCGAGTCCAGTCTCGCATCGACACGGTCGGTCGGCCCAACGCGAGCCGAACGCGTCAGACGCCGAGATACTCCTGTCGGAGGTCTTCGTCTTCTCTGAGCCGCGCTGTCGTCACCTCGTTGACGAGGTCGCCCTCCTCCAGTATGTAATGTCGGTCGGCGATTGCCATGGCCGCGGCGACGTTCTGTTCGACCATGAGCACCGTCACGCCGCGCTCTTCGTTTATCCGCCGAATGCCCTCTTCGACCTGCCGGACGATCGTCGGCGCGAGGCCCTCGCACGGCTCGTCGAGTAGCATCAACTCCGGGTTCGCGACGAGCGCGCGAGCGATGGAAACCATCTGCTGTTGGCCGCCGCTTAGGTTCTTCGCGTCGCGGTCGCGTATCTGGTCGAGTTCGGGGAAGAACTCGAACATCTCGGACTCGGGGAGGGGGTCGTCGACGGACGTCGCCGCCACGTGGATGTTCTCCGCGACGGTCAATCGCGGGAAACACCGCCGTTCCTCCGGAACGTAGCCGAGGCCGAGGTCGGCGATTTCGTGTGTCGGGCAGGCGAGGAGGTCCGTCCCCCGGAACGTTATCGACCCGTCGATTATGCGGGGCGTCTCAGCGCCGACAATCGAGCGAATGGTGGTCGTCTTCCCGGCGCCGTTTCGCCCTAACAGCGAGACCGTCTCGCCCTCGGAGATCTCCATGTCGATGCCGAACAGCACCTGTCCGGTCTCGTACCCGGCTTCGAGTCCGTCGACGCTCAAAAGCGTCATAGCTCCTCCCGCATACCGCCGAGGTACGCTTTCTGTACCGCGTCGTCGTCACGAATCGCGTCCGGTTCGCCCGTCGCGATTATCTTGCCACGGTCGAGGACGGAGATGCGGTCGCTCATCGAGAGCACGATGCTCATATCGTGTTCGATAAGCAGTAACGTGAGTCCCAACTCGGACTGGATAGACTGTATCATCTCAGCGGTCTCTTCCGTTTCGGTGGGCCCCATCCCGCTGGTCGGTTCGTCGAGAAGAAGCACGGACGGGTCCGTTGCGAGCGCCATCGCGATGCTGAGTCGCCGCTGGTCGCCGTGCGAGAGGTTCGTCGCCGTCTCTTCGGCAAGCGATGTGAGGCCGACCTGGTCGAGTATCCGGTAGGCCCGCTCTTCGGCCACGCGTCGGCCGTCGCGGAAGAAATCGAACGCGAACGACCCCTGTTCGATGGTCTGTGCGACTATCCGCACGTTTTCGAGCGTCGTCTTCGACTCGAAGAGCTGATTCGACTGGAACGACCGGACCAGCCCCATGTGGGGGCGTTCGTACTGGGGGACGTCCGTGATGTCGGTCCCGTCGTAGTACACCCGGCCCTCCGAGGGCGTGAGCGCGTTCGTGAGGACGTTGAAAAGCGTCGTCTTGCCCGCTCCGTTCGGCCCGATTATCGACCGAAGTTCGCCCTTCGAGACGGCCAAATCGACACGGTCGACCGCGACGTGGCCGCCGAACCGTCGGGTGAGGCCGTCTGTGCCTAACGCCGCTTCTTTCGGATCGGTATCTGTCTGCATAGTTACTGTCTCTCCGGCGGTGTTTCGGAATGCGACTCAGTCATTGGAACCCCGCTGTCGGAGCGCGTCGATGCCGTTCTGTACGCCGTTCCGGACGTAGCCCCAGACGCCGTTGCGAGGCGAGAGGAGGATGACGACGACGAAGGCCAACCCGAAGAAAAACCGCCAGTAGCCGAGGACGCCGCTCACTTCGATAGCGCCGACGACCGGGAGGCCCAGCACCTCGAACGACTGGAGATACTCCTGCACGCCGAACCAGCTGAGCGCGCCGACCAGCGGCCCGAAGAAGAAGTTCGCGCCGCCGAAGATGGTCATCAAGAGCACCTCCGCGCTGGTCTCCGGGCTGAAGTTCTCGATTGCGGCCCCGTAGTTACTGAGCATGAGCAACGCGCCGGCCAGCGCCGAGAACGCGCCGGAGATGGTGAACGCCCAGACCTTGTACCGGTTCACCGAGATGCCCATCGCCCGGGCGAGTTCCTCGTTGTCTCGAATCGCTACGAGCGTCTGTCCGAAAGGCGAGCGGATGAGTTGCCAAAGCAGGACCATCGCGACGACGAACACCACGGCCACGAAGTAGTAGTAGTTGGGTTGGAGCCCGAACGCACCGAGCAGGTCTGCGAACCACTGAACGTCGATGACGCGCTGACCTCTGAAACTGCCGATCCATTCGGGCGTCGTGCCCGAACGGAGCCCGTCGGACCCGCCGGTCAGCCCGTACGGGTTGGAGTTCACGATGAAGTGAACGCCCATCGCGAACGCCAGCGTGAGCATCGCGAAGTAAATCTCCCCGTACTGGACGATTATCCGGCAGATTCCGTAGGCGATTGCACCCGAAGCCACGATGGCGACGACCGTCATCAGCGAAAACGGGAGTCCGAACTCGGAGAGGCCGATGGCGGTCACGTAGACTCCCGTTCCGAGGAAAATCGCGTGCCCGAACGAGAGGAGTCCGACGTAGCCGAACAGGAGGTTGAACGCCGCGGCGAACAGCATCCAGATGAGGACGGTCGTCGCGATGTGCGGCGTGCCGAGAACGAGTTCGGAGCCGAGAACCGGGCGAAGCAGGAACGCGACCAACACGATTCCGAGTGGAATCTTGAGGTCGCGGACCGTGTCCAAACCCACGTCGCTCGTCAGTCGCTTGAGCCGAGCCGTGTAGCTCATTCGAGTAACCCCTCCTCGCCGAACAGCCCGCGCGGTCGGACCAAGAGGACGACGAGCATCACGATGTACGGGACGACGCCGCCGATTCCGGCGACGTTGAGCGCGTCAACGCCGGTCACGCTTGCGAGCGCCCGAGCCGTGACCGGGAGGATAAACACGCTGACACCGACCAGGAGGCCGCTTACGACGCTCCCAAAGATGCTCCCGACGCCGCCGATGATGACGATGACGAACGCGAGGAGGACGAACTCGAATCCCAGCGAGAGGTCCATGCCCGTCTCGGCGCCCCGGAGGACGCCGGCCAGCCCGGCGATGGCGGAGCCGAGAAAGAAGACGATGGTGAACCGCATCGGGATGTTGATGCCGATGAACTCGGCCATCTCCCTGTCCTGAAGCCCGGCTCGAATCGTGAGCCCGAAGTCGGTTCGGTACATGAGGCTGTAGATGCTGACGATGATGAACGCCGCGACGACGACAGTCAGCAGTCGTATCGTCGCAATCTGCCCCACGCCGAGGGGAATCGCGCCCTGTAGCGCCGGCGGGATTTCGAACGTGAGCGGCGTTCCGCCCCACCGTGCCCTCGTCGCCTCCTCTATCATCAAGAAGACGCCGAACGTTGCCAGCAGGCCGATAACGGGGTTTTTCCCGTAGAGTCGTCGGAGGACGCTCACCTCCATCGCGACGCCGAGTACGCCGACGGCAATCGGAACGACGACGAGCGCGGCCCAGAACGACAGCCCCTGAGTGACGACGATTTCGTAGGCACCGTACGCGCCCAACATGAACAGTCCGCCGTGAGCGAAGTTCACGACGCCGAGGAGACCGAGGATGAGCGCCAGCCCGAGCGCGATAATCGCCAAGACCATGCCGTAGGCGACGCCCCCGATGAGGTTCTGGACGAACAGGTCGGGGAACACGGCGAAGGTGAGCAAGAACAGCAGGGCCGACGCGATAACGACACCGACGGCGGGCGTCGAGCGCGACCCGGCTCCGAGTCGCCTGAGTGTAGAGGTAGCCATCTCAGTTAGAGCTCACACTCGTCGCTCGGTTCGGGCGACGCGTCGTCTCCGCTCATCGTGTCCGCGACGTCGAACCAGACCTTGTTCGGGTCGTTCTGCTGTTCTTCGACCGGACGACCGGACGTCATGTGGGTCGGCTGGACCAACTGGTGGTCGCCCTCGCGCCAGTAGATGGTGTCAGCGGAGGGCTGGAGGTCGTAAATGGTCTGGTTTTCGACCTCGTGTCCGGAGAGTTCGTCTCGGATGGCCGCGCCTTCGAGAGAGTCCGCGCGAACCGCGGCGCGGACGAGTTGGTCCACGGAGACGTACCCCATGTAGTGACGGACGAACGGGTCGTGGTCCGAGATCTCGCCGACCTCTTGGAGCCAGTCTTCCGGGACGTCGAGCGACGGGCTCCAGCCCTGACTGTTCACGTCCAAGAGCGCCGCGGCCTCCGGGTCGATGCCCCAGAGCCCGACGTCTTCGGTCTGGTGCATCATAAACGAGTAGTCGTCCTGCATCTCGCGGCTGAGTATCTGACTGGTCGAGGCCCGCTGGTCTAACCCCGCGACGAGTAACGCGATGCCGCCGGCGTCGGAGTTCGCCGCGCTGTTGAGGTAAGGGTTGTACTCCTGTGTGGGGAACGGGACTGCCTGACTGCCGACGACGTTGGCCCCCTCGGCTTCGAGCGCCTCGGAGTAGGCCTCGAAGGCCGTCTGCCCCCAGGTGTAGTCCGAGTACAGGATGTACCAGTCGTCTTCGAGGTCGGCCATCGCCGGCGCGACCGGCCCCAACTGCATTGTATTCGACATGTACGTGCTGAACATATACGGCGCACACTGCGAGCCCGTGATATCGTCGGACCCGCCGTGCACGCAGACGGGGACCTGGTTCTCCGACCCCCACGCCCCGACGGCGATGCCGACCGCGGAACTGACGCCGCCGAACGCCATGTGTGCGCCGTCGTCGACGACCATCCCCTCGATTTGACTCACCGCCTCGTTCGGGTCGGCGGCGGAGTCGCCGGTGATGATCTCGATGGAGACGTCGAACTCCTCTTCCAGATGTCGGGCGGCGAGCATCCCCCCGTCTCGTTCCGCCTCCCCATACGGGGCAAACGCCCCGCTCAGCGCCGTCGGACACGCAATCGTAATCTCCTCGCCGATGCCGCCACCGCCGCCGCCGCCCGAACCGCCGGTGCCGGTACACCCTGCGAGCCCCGAAGACGCGACGGCCGCTCCTGCCCCGGCTACTTTGACGAACTCCCGTCTGCTAAATGATCTCATGGTCCAATCAGTACTTGAATCACGGAGTTATATCCTTTTCGATGGTTAGGAATATTCGGACGAGGTTAACAGTTGAAAGCCTCCTCGGCGTAGACTGTACAGTCGCTCTCGCGCGGACGCGGTGTCGCATCGGAGTCGGGAAGGTTGAGCACGTCGAGGACCGACCGTCGCACGACAGTCCGAGATACCGACGGTTTCGGTGGGAGGGCCCGCGGCGAGTGTCCCCGGTTTCGGTAGCTCGATTTCCAATGTGTGTTATACATCGCATATTCGCATCTATCGTACTATCGAATCAGAGTAGAGCTAACAGTATGTATTCTTCCCGCAACATTGAATAGGCGGGTTAAGTACAGTATAGATGATGCACGAGAACGACATAGAGCGAGTCGCAGTCCTCGGAGCCGGCAGTATGGGCCACGGCATCGCAGAGGTGGCCGCGATTGCCGGGTACGAGGTCTCACTCCGAGACATCGAACAGGAGTTCGTGGACAACGGACTCGAGAGCATCGAGTGGAGTCTCGAAAAGCTCGCCGAGAAGCGTCAGATAGACGAGTCGGCGGAGGACGTCTTCTCCCGCGTCAGCGGGTTCGTGGACCTCGAACGCGCGGTCGAGGACGCGGACCTCGTCGTAGAGGCGGTTCCGGAGAAGATGGAGCTGAAGCGGGACACGTTCTCGGAAGTCGACCGGTACGCGCCCGACCACGCGATTCTCGCGAGCAACACGTCGGGGCTCTCGATAACGGAGATGGCGAACTCCACCGACCGACCCGAACAGGTCGTCGGGACTCACTACTTCAACCCGCCGGTGAAGATGTCGCTCGTCGAGGTCGTCCACGGCGAACAGACGAGCGAGGAGACGGTCGAAGCGATGCACACCTACGTCGAGTCCATCGGGAAGACGCCGATAGACGTCAGGAAAGACGTCCACGGATTCGTCGTGAACAACGTGCTCGTCCCGTTCATGGGAGAGGCGGCGTGGATGCTCGACGAGGGCGCGTGTACGGTCGAACAGGCGGACGCGGCGATGGTCTTCCAGCGCGGCTATCCGATGGGTCCGTTCGAACTCAACGATTACAGCGGTATCGACATCGGGTACGACTTCATCGACAGTTCCGCGTTCGACGTGCCCCCGCCGATTGCGGAGATGGTCGAAGGTGAGACGCTCGGCCGGAAGACGGGGTCGGGCTTCTACGAGTACGACGACGGCGACGGACCGACGTACGGCCCCGACGACGCCGGCGAGTTCGACACCCTCCGCATCGAAGCGCGGATGATAAACGAAGCCGCCAAGTTAGTCGGGGGCGGCGTCGCCACGCCGGAGGACATCGACCTCGGCGTCCGCCTCGGTGGACGGTTCCCGCTCGGGACCTGCCGTGTCGGCGACAAAATCGGTCTCGACGCCGTGCTCGAAAAGCTCGAATCGCTTCACGAAGCGACCGGAGCGGAGCGGTATCGACCCGCCGAGCACCTCCGAGAGCTCGTCGAAAACGGCGACACCGGCGAGGTCGCCGGCAAGGGGTTCTACGACTACACGGGGGAGTGGCCGTATCAGTTCCTCAACGTCGACCTCGACGAACGGGCCGTGCTCTCCATCGAGTTCGACCGCACCGAGCGCCTGAACTCGTTCTCCGAAGAGATGTTCGCCGAGGTCGACCGCGCGCTGTCGACCGCGGACACCGACGAGGTCTCGTGCGTGGTGTTCACCGGGGCCGGCGACCGCGCGTTCTCGGCCGGCGCGGACATCACGGGCTTTCTCACCAACGCCCCGACCGAGATTATGGACGTCGAGCAGTCCATCGAGCGCATCTACAACTTCGACCGACCGACGGTCGCGGCAATCGACGGCTTCTGTCTCGGCGCCGGCCTCGAACTCATGCTGGCGTGCGACATTCGGATTGCGACCGAGAACTCGACGTTCGGGAGCCCGGAAATCGACCTCGGGTTGATTCCCGGCGGCGGCGGCACCCAGCGACTCACCCGGCTCGTCGGGGAGCCGCGCGCGAAGGAACTGGTCTTCCGCGGGAACCACATCCCGGCCGAGCAGGCCGCCGACTGGGGGATTGTCAACCGGGCCGTCTCGCCCGACGAGTTCGACGACACCGTCGACGCGTTCGTCGACGACATCGCGGCCGGGCCGAAGACGGCGCTCAAGGTCGCAAAGCAGGTCATAAACGAGGGACAGGACGCCAGCCTCGACGCCGGACTGAAGTTGGAGAGCCAAGGGTTCGGACTCCTCACCAGCACCGACGACGTCGTCGAGGGCGTCCAGGCGTTCCGAAACGACCGCCAGCCGAACTTCGAGGACTGACGATGCCGCAGAACGCGGCCATCGTCGGCGGTGGCACGACCGAGTGGGGCGCACGCGACGCGACGTGGAAAGACCTCGCGCAGGAGGCCGGCAAGGCGACTTTCGACGATGTCGACGGCATCGAACCGGACGACGTCGAGGGACTGTTCGTCGGCGCCGTCCAGCCCGAGCGATTCGCGTTCCAGAGCCACGTCGCCCCGCTCACCGCGGAACTGCTGGGCATCAACGCCAACAAGATGATTGCGCGGACGGAGCTGGCGTGCGCCAGCGGGCAGGCCGCGCTCCGATACGCGTGGCTGGCGATTGCCGCGGGGCAACTGGACGTCGCGCTCGTCCTCGGCGTCGAGAAGATGAACCTCGGAAAGGAGTACATGCCCGAGATGCAGTCGAACATGACGAACGTCCTCGACAGGGAGTTCGACGGCGTCAACGGGCTCAACGGGCCGTCCCACTTCGCGCAGTTCGCACAGCGGCACATGCACGAACACGGGACGACGCGCGAACAGCTCGCGATGGTGAGCGTCAAGAACAAAAACCACGCCGCCGAGACCGACTTCGCGCAGTACAGAAAGAGGGTCGATGTCGACGACGTGCTCGATTCGTATCCGATTGCGCCCCCGCTGAACCTGCTCGACTGCAGTGGGATTACCGACGGCGCGACCGGACTCCTGCTCGTCAGCGAGGAGAAGGCCGACGAACTCGGGGCCGAGACCGCCGCGTACATCACTGGAAGCGGCCAGTCCTGTATGGCGGGGAACTCCATCAACAACCTCCCGTCGATGACGACGTGGCCGCAGGCCCGCGAGGCCTCGCAGGAGGCCTACGAACAGGCCGGCATCGACGACCCGCTTCGGGACATCGACGTCGCGGAAGTCCACGACTGCTTTTCGATTAGCGAGATAATCGAGTACGAACAACTCGGCTTCTGCGAGCCCGGAGAGGGCGGGCAGTTCGTCGAAGACGGGCGGAGTCAACTGGACGGCGACGTCGCGGTCAACCCCCGCGGCGGACTACTCGGCTGTGGACACCCGCTCGGTGCGACCGGCGTCTCGCAGGCACTGGAAATCTACCGCCAGTTCGCCGGCGCGGTGCCGTCCGCCCGCGCCGTCGCGGGCGACCCGGAGACGGGGCTGATTCACAACCTCAGCGGGAGCGGCTCAGTGCACAGCGTCATGACGCTCGCGAGGGACCCACAATGAGCGACCACCAATCGAACGACGAGACCGTACTGCCAGACGGCGGCGACGTGCCGCGGGAGACCGTCTCGATTCCGACCGAAATCGAACTGCCGCGACTCCTCGATTTCTACGAGCTACAGGACCCCGAACACACGCAGATTCACGAGTTCTACGAGAACCTCCGCGACGGCCGGTTCACGACCACGGAGTGTCGGGAGTGCGGCGAGCTACACTTCCCGCCGCGTATCGTCTGTCCCGAATGTACGAGCGACGACCTCGAATACGTCGACCTCCCGCACGAAGGCGAGATGTACTCCTTTACCGAGGTGCGCGGAACGTCCGCAATCGGGATGAACGGGGACACGCCGTTCGTCGCCGGCGTCGTCGACCTCGGCCCGATTCGACTCTCGGCGCGGGTCGACGACGCGTCGTACGAGGACCTCGAAATCGGGAGCGCGGTCCGGCTCAAAATCGTCGAGGTAGACGGCCCGACCGACCAAGACCGGGTCTTCTATCGGTTCACGCCCGTCTAGCGGGCGGTCGGATCTCCCGGTCGTCGGTCGGGACGGTCGGGGCAGTCGGGGCGACGAAGGTCACGAGGCTTGTTTTAACGCCGAGTTCGACTCGAAGCGTCCCCGCCGGGTCGGTCTCCGTGCAGTCCAGTCTACGTTCGGTCGACGAACGCGACGACGGCGTCGGCGAGTTCCTCGGGGGCGTCTTCCTGAAGGTAGTGTCCGGCGTCGGAGAGCCAGACGTCGGGCTGGCGACCGGCCGTTGGAAGCAGGTCGCGGAGTTCGTCCCGCGCGTAGTGAGTAATCGGGTCGCCGTCCGAAAAGAGGACGAACGCCGGCTTCCGCCACTCGCTCAGGGCGTCGCGGGCGGCGGCGGTCAGCGCCGAGCCGTCACCGCCCCCGCGACGAGGGACGAGGTCCGGCCACGCGTAGGCACCCGCCTTCTCGGAATCGCTTCGATAGGGGGCGTCGTACGCGGCCGCCTCGGCGTCTGAGAGACCGCGTTTCGTGCCGTTCCGAACGAGTCGTCCGACGTCGAGTTCGTCGGTCGATTCGACGAACTCGTGAAAGCGGTGCCACTCCGGAGACATCGTCTGGTCACCCGACGGGAGGTCGGTGTTCATCGGAACGAGGCGGGCGAAGCGCTCGGGGTGGTTCGCCGCGGCGGTCAGCCCGATGGCGCCGCCCCAGTCCTGACAGAGGAGGGTGACGTCGGTGAGGTCGAGCGCTTCGAGAAACGACACGAGCGCGTCGTAGTGGAGCCGAAAATCGTACTCGTCGCGTTCGGTGTACTTGTCCGACCGGCCGAAGCCGATGGCGTCCGGAACGATGACTCGCCCGCGGTCCGCGAGGCGGTCGACCAGCCCGCGGTACAGATATCCCCACGTCGGCTCGCCGTGGAGGCAGAGAAACGTCTCCGCCCCGTCGCCGGCGACGTCGACGTAGGCCATCTCGGGGTCGCCGACCGAGACGCGCCGGACCGGGTAGTCGTACCCCGGAAGGCCGTCGAACCGCGCGTCCGGCGTCGAGACGAGCGGCACGTCAGTTCACGCCTCGTTCCTCCTCCTGCCAGTGTTCCTGTCGAAGCTCGAACTTCTGAATCTTGCCCGTCGACGTCTCCGGAAGGTTGTCTCTGAACTCCACGACGGTCGGGCACTTGTAGTGCGCCAGTCGCTCGCGACAGAACTCGATGAGGCCCTCTTCGGTCAGGTCCGACCCCTCGCGCGTGACGACGAGCGCCTTCGGCGTCTCGCCCCACTTCTCGTGCGGAACCGCGATGACCGCGGCGCGAGACACGTCCGGGTGGTCGTAGATGGTGTCCTGCACTTCGATGCTGGAGATGTTCTCGCCGCCGGAGATGATGATGTCTTTCTTCCGGTCGACGATCGTAATCATGCGGTTTTCGTCCATCGTCGCGATGTCGCCGGTGTGGAACCAGCCCTCGACGCGGTCGTTGAACGCCTCGTCGGTGGCGTCGGGCTTGTTCCAGTACCGGTCCAGCACCTGATTGCCGCGAACGACGACCTCACCTTTCGTCCGGTCGTCGAGCGGGACGTCTTGGCCGTCCGTGTCGACGACCCGAATATCGGTGTTGAGCGTGGCGAAGCCGGGCTTGTTGATGATGCTGTATTTGTCGCCCTTCGCAATCTTGCGTTTCGAGTTGCTGGTCGTGATGATGGGGCCCGTCTCCGTGGCACCGTAGGCGTGGATGATACGCCAGCCGAGTTCGTCCTCCGTTCGTCGAATCGTCTTTTTCGGCGGGGGGCTCGCCGCGGTCTCCACGCGGACGGGGAGGTCACCGCGCGTGGGCACGTCGGCGTCTTCGTAGTACTCCAACAGCATGTTGAGCACGGTCGGTGCCCCACCGAGGAACGAGACGTCGTATTCTTCGATTCGGTCGAAGACTTTGGCGGGGTCGAAGTCGCGGAGGATGACGTGCTTCCCGCCGATGCCGGTCAGCCCGTAGATGTGACCCCAGCCGTTGATGTGGAACATCGGCGAGGTCCACAGCATCGTGTCGTTGTCTTCGAGTTCCGTGTGGTGGGCGTGGATGAGCGCGTGATAGTGCTGTATTCGGTGCGTGTGAACGACGCCTTTCGGGTCACCGGTCGTGCCGCTCGTGTAGAGAATCGTCGCGTCGTCGTCCTCGCGGAGGTCCGGGGTCGGGGGCTGTTCGGGCGATGCCTCGTCGAGAACCGTCTCGTAGTCGTGCCACTCGCCTTCGACGCTGTCGGCGTCGTACGCCACCCACTGCTCGACGCTGGTGTCGCCGGCCTCTTTCAGGTGTTGGAGTTTCTCGGCGTAGTCGTAATCGGCGATGAGGACGGTCGGTTCGCAGTCATTGACGAGGTAGTCGTACTCCTCGGGCTGGAGTCGGAAGTTCAACGGGACGTACAGCGCCCCCAACTGCATCGACGCGTAGAGCGTCTCGATGAAGTAGTGGGAGTTCGGCGACAGGAGGGCGACGCGGTCGCCTTTCTCGACGCCCCACTCCCGAAGCGCGTTCGAGAGGCGGTTGATGCGCTCACCGAGTTCGGCGTACGTGAACTCTGTCCCGTCGTCGGCGACCACACCGACCTCGTCCCCGTATAGTTTGACAGCCCGTTCCAAGAAGTCCGTAGTGAGTAGTGGTTTTTGCATATGTCTGGTGCGCACCGATTGCGAGTTCGTACGCGGTCGACGCGGCGTCGAGAGGGCCGTGGCCCGCGGACGTCCGAATTCGTGTGTGCTATCTCTTGTTACGCCTACAGATAGTAATTCTACACAATTTAAATTAATCTTCCGGTTGTTGTTACCAGTGTGTCCCATTCGGTGAGCGAAACCGCTCGCCGGCGCGGTGGTCTCGCCGACTGGGTCCGCGAAGTGAGCGTCGGTCAGTCTTCGTCGGAAGCGCTGAGTCGGGAGCCGGCAACGAACAGCTCTTCCGGGGGGTGCGGACGGTTACGCTCGTAGGCGTCGTGGTACTCCATGAGTTGGAACAGAGTTCCCGTCGGGTTCCGAGGCGAGACGAACGCCTCGGACCACTCGTCGCGGCGCTCGTAATCGACGACTGAGAACCCGTTCGCCTCCATCGCTTCGACGACGGCCCCGATGTCCGCGACTTCCAAGGTCACGTGGTGGAGGCCCGGACCGTTGGCGTCGAGATAGTTCGTGAGAAACGAGTCCGCTCCGGTCGGTTCGATCAGTTCGAGACGGGAGCCGTCCCCGAGTCGGTAGTACGCCCACCGGAACTGGTCGTCGACCGTGTCGTCGAGCAGTTTCTGACAGCCGAGCGCGACGAGAACCGGTTCCACGTCTCGGACCGATTCGACGGCGATGCCCACGTGTTCGACGTGTATCGGCGTGTTATGGTGCTTCACACGACACTCAGTCGCACGCGGCGGGTAAAATCTCTCCGGTCAGTCCAGCGGCAAAAAGTATTAACGTTGTCAGAGAATTGTCGAAGAATACTTACCACTGTATTCTAAAATTGAGATAATGGCTTACGAATTGACCGAGTCGAACGACGAGATTCGAGAACGCGTGCGCGCGTTCGGCGAAGAAGCGATTGCGCCCGTCGCACGGGAGTACGACCGAACCGCCGAGTATCCGGACGACATCATCGCCGAGGCGGCCAAATCGGGACTCGTCGGGGCGAACGTCCCCTCGGAGTACGGCGGGCTCGGCCTCGACCCGCTGGAGATGGCGATTTACACAGAGGAGCTCTGGCGGGCGGACCCCGGTATCGGACTGGCGATTCAGGCGCGAAGCTTCGGCTCGACGCTCCTGTTGGACCAAGCCGACGAACAGCTGTGCGAAACGTGGCTCCCGCGGATAACCGCCGGCGAAGTCGGAACGTGCATGGCGCTTACCGAACCGGACTACGGCTCCGACATGGCGGGCATTCAAACCCGCGCCGAGCGCGACGGCGACGAGTGGACGCTCACCGGGAAGAAAAAGTGGATTACCGGCGCGTCCGTCGCCGACGTCGCGATCATCATCGCTCGGACGACCCAAGACGCCGAGCATCGGGGGTTGACCGCGTTCCTCGTGCCGACGGACCGTGACGGGTTCGAGGCGACACCCATCACCGGCAAGTTGGGGATTCGCGCGGCGGACGTCGCGGGAATCGAGCTCGACGACGTCCGGATTCCGAAGGAGAACGTCGTCGGAGAGGTCGACCGGGGCTTCTATCACCTGCTCGAGTTCTTCGAGACCGAGCGGGTCAACGTGGCCGCACAGGCGGTCGGAGTCGCGCAGGCGGCCCTCGATGCGGCGACCGACTACGCGAACTCGCGCACGCAGGGTGAAAAACCGATTAAGGAGTATCAAGCCATCCAACACAAGATTGCGGAGATGGGCTCTGCGGTCGAGGCCGCTCGGTCGCTGACCTATCGCGCCGCCTCCGCGGGCGACCGCGGGGACGACGACGCGATGAAGCTCGCGAGTATGGCGAAGCAGTTCGCCAGCGAACGGGCCGTCGAGGTCGCTGACGAAGCCGTTCAGGTACACGGCGGACCGGGATACGTCGAGGACAACTTAGTCGAGAAGTACTACCGTGACGCCCGCATCACGAAGATATACGAGGGCACGAACGAGATACAGAAGAACATCATCGCCCGCGAACTCCTCTGACGGAGCGCCGCCGTACTCACGGCCGCCCCGCATTCCACCGTCCCGCCGTCACGCCGTCGGCGAGGACTGTGGGAATTGGTGTGTGCCGACCGATAGCATCGCATAGACTGTTCTCGGTGCCCGCTTCCTGCCCTACTGAGCCGGAACACCGCGAATCGAGTGAGTATACACAAACGTATACAGTCGCAATAACAGACAGATTCTGACACACACCATTACAACGCTATGCACGTAACGGACATAGACAGTAACGAACATACACGAAGGTTCATATTGAATAATTATATAATGTATACATCAATGTATATTCGTTTGGGTCGAGACGCGAGATACCCAGTCGCGTTCGCGGTCGCACCCAACGCCCGAGAGGCAACGACGGGTCGAAAGCGGGGCGAGACACCCGTATATCTTATAAGGGTCGATAGTACAGAACAGTACGAATGACGAACCTTCTCGACGGAAACGTGTACGTCGTCGCCGGCGGTGGCGGCGACCTCGGTCGAGCCACTGCTGAGGAGTTGGCCGCGAACGGTGCGACAGTCGTCGTCACCGACCTCGGAACGTCGCTCGCGGGCGAGGGCACCGCGGAAGACCCAGCCGCGACGACCGCCGAAGCAATCGAAGCCGACGGCGGCGAGGCGATGGCGCACGTCGGCGACATAACCAGCCTGGAGTACACGGAGACCCTCATCGAGGACACCCTCGAAGCGTACGGGCGAATCGACGGGGCGGTCAACTACGCCGGCATCCTCCGCGACTCGTATCTCACGAACATGACGGGTGAGGAGTGGGACGCCGTGATTCACGTTCATCTGCGCGGCCACTTCTCGCTCCTCCGGAACCTCGCTCGCCACTGGCGCGACCGCGACGAGGAGACCGAAGGCGGGCTCGCGTCGGAGCGGTCCTTCGTGAGCGTCACGAGTCCGTCGGCGCTCGGAAACGTCGGACAGGCGAACTACGGAGCGGCGAAGGCGGGCATCCTCGGACTCACGCGGACGGCGGCACGGGAACTCGCCGCGTCGAACGTCAGAGTGAACGCCCTGTTGCCCATCGCGTACACGCGGATGACCGAGGGTCTCCTCGACGACGAGTCGAAGTCGGCGGAGAAAATCGCGCCGGTCGTCGCCGCGCTGATGAGCGACGACGCGGCCGGTATCACCGGCCGGACGATACGCGCCGTCGGCGACTCCGTCAGCGTCCTCTCGGAGCCCGAGATCGAGCGAACCGCGATAAACGAAAACGGCTGGACGGTCGACCGCCTCACGTCGGTATTCCACGACGAACTGGGGCTCGGTGACGGCTCGGGGTAGCCGTCGGTCGAGACGCCACCGTTCGGACTGGGGAGGAATCGAGCACTTCGCCGGAGTCTCGCCTTCGAACGGGGGGATTCGACTCGCAATTAGCCTAGCCTCCGATGCCCGGGAGCCACCCGTGTCGAAGATTCTATATAGCGACATAAGGTTTGCCTGTTTGATTCTCCGTTTTCGTCAGATACCGCTTAAACTCATTGTCCATGCACGACAACGAGCTAATCAAAAATTCAGGGAATGTTTCATATCTGCGCTAACTACGAACAACCCAGTCCTTAGAATCAGCCTTCACGAAGCCGCTTAGTTGGGACGTGTCCCACAATTCCTAACAGCGTCGAAAGACACGCTAACTGGATCGAATCTCCGGCAGGCAGTTCACCAAGGCGCGGCCAACGACCAAGCACGCTACAATATGTGTTTCGCCGCGGCGACGCTCGCGGGTCAGGCGTTCGTAAATTCAGGCCTCGGCGCGGTTCACGCGTTGACCTATCCACTCGTCGTCGAACACGGTATCGGCCGCGGGTTAGCAAATGCGGTACTCCTCCCTCACGTTATGGAGTATGACGTTCCGTCTGAACCCGACCGGTTCGCCGAAATTGCGACCCTCCTCGGCCAGCGCGAGGGACCCCCCGGCGACACGACGCTAGACCTCGCGTACGAGAGCGTGGATGCGGTGAAACAGCTCAACGAAGACACCGGGACGTTGACGTTGTTGTCCGGATTCCGAAGCGAACCGATACTGTGGTATCTCCACATGGCCAGAACTCTATACATGTTTGTTCACTATCGTTGCACAAAAATCGATTCGGCTCAATTAGAATTACACAATTATGCTTGTAATTCTATGTTCGATACAATCTGAACTATCGCAAACTCGTTCACTCGTGTCGCACACTGAGTTTTTTGGAGCGTTTCTGCCTTCGCCAGATTGCAGTTCAGAAAATCCGTCACTCTGTCCTTCGAGACCGTTGTTCTACGAGGTGGTGACTTGTCTCCAATCTGCATCCACCCTCACGACCTTCCGACTCATTCGGTGATGACACTAACTTAGGGATTGTCATTCTTTAGAAACTCCGAAACGATTTGCAGAGAATGAGCCGCTCCGTCGACGCCCGTTCTGGTGCGATAATCTCTGGGATAGTCTTACAGAAACGAAACTCTACTCAGGGTCGGTCACTACCACGGCGCGCCTTCGTGCTCACCGAAACGCGTTCCTATTGGTATCCGGATACAAACATATCAATCCTTATACACTCCCGAAAGATTCAAACTCGTACGGGGTATCTCATCCGAACGAGTCGATTCTAGCTATGACAGAAGACACGATACATTCGACGTGGGGCGACTGGCTCGTCAGCGAAATCGAACAGACTTCCCCAGATGGCGTCTCGATATGGTACCTCGGTTGCAACGGCTTCGTCGTTCGTTCTGCGACGACTACACTCTACATCGACCCTTATTTCGCTGATGCCAGCCCACCGGGGCTCGTTCGGATGATTCCGGTACCCATGAACCCTATCGACGCAACGGAGTGTGACGGTGTCCTCACTACACATGAACACATCGACCATATGCACCCACCATCTTACGGCCCGTTGCTCGACGATGGCGGGATGCTCTACGCGCCAAGTGCTTGCTACGAGTCAGCCGACTACCATGGCGACCTGCGTGTCAACGAAGACCAGCGGGAGGTTATTGCCGCGGGTGACTCATTCACAGTTGGTGATTTTAAAGTGCACGTCCGTGGTGCTAACGACAGTGACGCCATCGAACCCGTATCATACGTCATCGAGCACGACACGGGAACATTCTTCCACGGCGGTGATAGCAAACCAGCTGCTGAATTCGAGGCTATCGGCGACGAGTTCGATATCGACCTCGGCGTTCTCGCGATTGGTACGGTTGGGCGGGTCTACCACGAGGCTGAAAACGAAACCCGTTCCACGAAGTGGTACATGACGACGAGCGAGTCTGTCGAGGCGGCGAACGCGCTCCAACTTGACCGCTTCCTGCCTTCTCACTACGATATGTGGAAAGGCGTGCTCGACGACCCGAAGTCCCTACACGAAGACGCGGCATCTTTCGAGTACCCCCGCAGTCTCGAAATTGTGCGTATCGGTGACCGTGTCGATCTGGATTCAACCGGTGTCGTTCCACCATCGTCCCATCGTTGAAATTACAACTGGCAACTCGCTTCTGGTCGGCCGAGTTCGGCGAAAGGCACGGATTCGGCGGTTAATAACTCGAACTCCGTCCAACTGTGCAGGGTACTAACGATGTTAACATCGGTCGAGAGCAAGACGACCCCCACACCCGACGGGACTCAAACCTGCGTGCACGCGTGAAGAATACGAGAGTTGAGTACGGCGTCTAGACTGTCGTCCACTATAGACGTCATGGAGAGGACGTGGCATCAATTATTGCCAAGCTCAGCCCGTGGGCGACTCGACGAGTTCGATTCGTGTATTATCGGGACCACTGCAGAAGGCGTACCGTGTTTCATCGAGTTCGAATGGCTCCATGAGAATCTCGTCGTCATTCCAGTCCTCGAGTGCGGTATCTATGTTGTCGACCTCGACTCCGTAGTGAGCAATACCGGGTTCGAGAGGTTCGACAAGTCCTGCGGCCTCGTAGGGTGTGGGGTGAACGACGAAAACTGTCTTGTCGGCGAGTTCGAGAGCAGCGTACTGAACATCACGTTCCCAGTCACCCTTTTTGATTCGACCCTGGTCCATGACGTTGACCCCTAAGAGGTCTTCTAGGGAAGCAACTGTGTTAGCGACATCAACCGTACGGAGACCGATGTGCGAGAACGTTTCTGGAACTACCATACGTTGTAGTGGACGACGAGGGACGAAAACGTTACTCAAATGCAACGGTGTGCGAATAGCCCCACTTCATCAGATGTCTCACACTCACTATCGTGTAATATAATCAACAACCATAAGGCTTTTGTGAGGTGGATACAAACCGAATTCTTGCATATGGCAAACCATAGCAGAGTCGAGGGAACCAACCAACAACGTCGCCGATACCTGAAGGCTGTCGGTGGGGTGGTTGGCGCGACAACGATAACTTCTCTCGCTGGGTGTACTGGCGGCTCTGACAACGGGGCAGGTAACGGTGGAACCGATACACCAACAGAATCAACGGCAGAAAGTGGGGACGACAACGGCTACAGTGAGACGATAGACAAGGCGTTCATGTCCCCTGACAGTCTCAAGATAGACCTCTGGAAGGCATTCCTCAACGGGATGAAGGAGGCGGCCGAGGACTTCGGCCTTTCTGCGAGCGCACAGGACCATGGTGGTCAACTGAGCAAGCAGATATCACAGATTGAAGGAGCGATTACCAGCGGCGCGGATATGATAGCCGCCACCGCACCGAGTGACTCGGGTGTTCGATCGCTCGCGGAGACTGCTGTGGACAACGGCGTCCCATTCTTTGAGTATTGGTCGATGGGCAAATGGCTGGTGCCATCTTCTGTGGGTCCGGAATTCGTCCAGTACCAGATTCCGGAGACGTTCCACGCCGGAGCGATTCCCGCCAAAATCCTTTTCGAGGAGATGGGTGGCTCGGGGAACGTCGTCGTCATCCTCGGCCCGAAGGGACACATCGGGTCCTATCGCTACGAGGGGTTCAAGCAGGCCGCAGAAGAATATCCCGATATCAACGTCCTCGCCCACCAGTACTCCGGTGGGTGGACCCGCAAGAAAGGACGCGAAGTGATGTCAGCGTTCGTCTCGAACTACGGCGACGACATCGACGGCGTCTACTGCAACAACGGCACACTCGGTCTCGGTGCGGCGTCGATTCTCTCCGAGAACGACATGGCGATTCCGTTCACCGGGTTCGATGGCGCGCTCTCGAACATCGAGTACATCCGCAATAACGGGCCGGACTCCGGTGAACCATACCAGGTCCAAGAGCAAGCAGCACCCCCGTTCTGGCAGGGCGGTTGGGCTGTCGCCAAGGCGTGGGACTGGCTCCACGGCTGGCGGCCCAAGGTTCCGGAGCGTATGCTGTGGGTGCGGACATTGACAGTTCTCAACCCGGAACTGGACCAGTCG
This sequence comes from Haloferax sulfurifontis ATCC BAA-897, assembly GCF_000337835.1. GTDB lineage: Archaea > Halobacteriota > Halobacteria > Halobacteriales > Haloferacaceae > Haloferax > Haloferax denitrificans. The sequence continues at coordinate 203,534 of NZ_AOLM01000028.1, forward strand.
AAGTTCAGTGACCTCGACACCCGCTTTGCCACGCCGGAGAAGTACATGTCCGTCGCTTACAGCGACGGGCACTCCCCGTACGACTGGAAGGCGATGTCCGTCCACGAAAGTGGGGACGACTGGGACCCCCAGCACCGCATTGTCCCCATTCGGAAGTCCGAGTGGGAGCAACTCAAGTGGACGGAGGACAACAAGCCTAGCAACCTGCAGATTCCGGATGCCTACGACGACGAGGCCCTCTTCAACCAAGTTGACGAGGACTACAAGCAACGAAATCAGAATGGGAAAAATCCGTACCTATAACCCTACTGTCACCAGTGACATCGAACAAAGAATGAACACCGCACAATCAACGTCCAAAGCCGGGGCGCTCAGAGTCATTCGATGAGTTCAAACGTCGATTCAGTCGAGCACGCCGCGCAAAATTCGGACTCGATGGTCCGTTTCCGAGTCGAAAACATCCGGAAAGAGTTCACCAACGTCGTCGCACTGGACAACGTCAACCTCGAGTTACGGACCGGTGAAGTAGTAGGACTCGTGGGTGAGAACGGCGCGGGTAAAAGCACCCTGCTGAACATCCTCAGTGGAATCTACCAGCAAGACCAGGGCCACATCTACGTCGACGGGGACAGAGTGTCAATCACGAACCCTCGGATGGCATCCCATCAGGGCGTCGCTATCGTCCACCAGGAACACAACGTCATCCCGAACCTATCAGGCTACGAGAACCTGTTCCTGGAGCAATTCCCGGACTACTCGACCGCTGGCGTCCTCGATTCTGACACCCTCAAACGCGAGGGTGCAGAGATTTTGAACTCACTCGGTATCGATCTGGACCTCGAGAAACGTGTCGCGAACTACTCGTTCAGCGACCGGCAGATGCTGAGCATCGCGAAGGCGTTCACCGAGACGGTCCACACCGACCACCCGATAATACTGCTTGACGAGCCGACTGCGGGCCTCGAGGAGGACGGCCGTGACCTGTTGTTCGACCGTATCGAGGACCTCCGAGACCAGGCCTCGTTCGTGTTCGTATCTCACGAACTCGACGAAGTCCTCGAGATCAGCGACCGCATCTACGTCCTTCGAGACGGCAAAATCGTCAACCATTTCGAGCAGGAAAACGCCACTGAGGACAAGCTCCAACAGAGCATGGTCGGCCGCGAGGTTTCGGAAGAGTACTACCAGGCCTCCGACCAGCGCGACGTCGAGAACAGCGAAGTAGCCCTCACAGTGTCGAATCTCGGCAACGAGGGACACTTCGAGGACGTCTCTTTCGACGTCCGCGAGGGCGAGATATTCGGGATCTGTGGCGTGATGGGAAGCGGGAAGAGCGCCCTCGGCCGCGTGCTCAGCGGGGTAGACGCCGCGGACACGGGCGAACTCGCCATCGACGGTACCACCGTCGAGACGGGTTCCGTCCACCGGATGGTCAACCAGGGTATCGGCTACGTCCCTAAAGAACGCCAGTCTGAGGGAACGTTGCTCTACCAGCCGTTGCGAGTCAACGTTTCGTTGCCGAGTATCGGTACTGACCTCGTCGCCGATCACGTGCCTGGGTTGGGAACTGTCCCTTGGCTCATCGACTTTGAGAAGGAAGATGAGATGGCAGAGGACATCGTTGAGCGGCTCAACGTCAAGACGCCCAGCATTGAGTCACCGCTCATCAATCTCAGCGGCGGCAACCAGCAGAAAGTTGTCCTCGGAAAGAACCTCCAACGCGAGGTTTCGGTCCTCGTGATGGACAACGTGACACGCGGTATCGACGTCGGCGCCAAAGAGGAGGTGTACCGCATACTCCGCCAACTCGCCGACGACGGTGTCTCGATGGTCTTCATCGCGGACGAACTCCCCGAACTCATCGGGATGAGCAACCGCATTGGCGTGATGCACGAGGGCGAGTTGGTCGACGTCGTCGACTCACCACCCGGAGATAAACCGATGGAGTCGGAACTAATCAGAAAAATGATCTAAAATGACAGAAGAAACCTCAGGCAATCCAGTTGCCGATTGGCTCGGAGAGTATCGAAAGAACCGCTCGGCCACAGACCTCCTCGTAGACTTGGGTCCGTTCCTGATGCTATTGATATTGATAGCAATCTTCACGGCCACGTCAGAAGTGTTTCTGACCTACGACAACCTGGTCGGGAACGTGATGATGAACAGCATGATTCTGCTGTTCGTCGCCTTGGCCGGTACCTTCCCCATCCTCCAGCAGAGCATCGACCTGTCGGTCGAATCGATCGTCTCGCTGTCGGGTGTCATCACGGCGATACTTATCAACGACTACCAACTCGGTATGCTCGCTCTCCTGCTTGGCGTCCTCGCAGGCACGGGCGTCGGCGTGCTGAACGGCGTCGTGTTCGCGAAGGGGAAGATTCCCTCTTTCCTCGTAACGCTCGGTTCGCTATCCATCTTCAGTGGGTCGGCCCTGTTGATGACCGGCGGCTACTCGGTGCCATTTAACGCGTCCGGCATCCGGCAGATTGCCATCGGCAACACCATCCCACAGGTTCCGAACCTCGTCGTCTGGGGCCTGCTCGTTTACGTGTTGGTGTCGCTGATGGCGTGGAAGACGACATTCGGGCGCTACACGTACGCCCTCGGAGAGAACGAACGGGTCGCTGACTTCTCGGGCGTGAATGTCGACCGGTACAAGATCGGCGCGTTCGTCGTCTCCGGGACGCTCTGTGGCCTTGCTGGTGTCCTGCTGACCGCACGCATCTCCTCGGCGACACCGGGCATGGGCAGCGGTCTGCTCCTACAGTCCATCGCGGCCATCGTGATGGGCGGTACCGCGCTGACCGGCGGCGTCGGCGGTCCGCACAGGACAATTCTCGGCGTCCTCGTCATCGGCGTACTGACGAACGGCATGAACCTCCTTGGTATCCAGTCGTTCGTTCAGGAGATCATCCTCGGGTTCGTCGTCATCCTCGCTGTCGCGATGTCGATGGACCGTGACAAGATCGACATCGTGAAATAATCCATCAAGCATCCTCCCGACCGGTCGGACGCGGCACGCCCGACCAATCGGGGACACTTCGAACCAGAGATAGCGTACTAACAACCGGACGAAACCAATGACACAGCTATTTACACAACACACTGAACCGAATAGAAAACGAACCGTACACTCGAATGGGGGACGACGATGAGCTACGAAGACGGACCGGTGGACGCGCTCAGCGCGCTTGCAGATGGTGAAGTCATTGACCTCTCCCAAACGCTCGAAGAAGGAATGCCCGTCGTTCCTACCCACGCGCGTTACAGTCACACACTCTATGAGTCCTACGAACGGGGGGATGTCGCCTGCCATTACCGATTGACACTCGGTGAACACACCGGAACGCACATCGACGCACCGCTCCACTTCATCGCAGAGGGCGACGCACACTGCGATATCGCGTCCATCGAACTGGAAAAATTAATCGGTCGAGCGGCCACAATCGACGTCGCCGATATTGAGCGAAATACCACAGTCCCTGTCGAACGCATCAAACAATGGGAAGCAGAACATGGGGACCTCAGGGAGGGTGACCGCGTCCTCTTCCGGTTTAACTGGGACCGCCACTGGGCTCCTGGCTCTGCCGGCACCCAGTACATGGCCGACTGGCCAGGACTCTCCGGAGAAGCAGCGGAATATCTCACTGACACTGGCGTCGCCCTCGTCGGCTGTGATACCGCCGCAATCGACGTGGCACACGACGAGTCGTTCCCGGCACACTACGAACTACTGGGGAACGAGACGTACATCGTAGAAAACCTCACGGCCCTAGACGCACTGCCACCGTTTTCCCTGTTGATTACCCTTCCTCTCAAAATCGAGGATGGCTCCGGATCGCCTATCCGCGCCGTCGCCATCGTCGACTGACCAGCCATCGTCCGCGGTAGATGGATCCGACGTTCACTTGTTCGACGGAACCGCCGAATCTGCCGACTACCTAAACTAAAGCAGCGAACCGCGACTCGGTTTCTTCGCTTCCGCGATGTTACTGTTTCGACGATGGATCCACCCGAGTTGGGTTTCCCAATCACCGAAGCCAGTCGGAAGCTCACTCGGAAGACAGTGTAACATTACTGCCACTGTTTGATTTTGTACCCCCACCACCAGTCCAGTCAGCTACTCTGGAATCCCATACACCTCCCGAGACCAGTCTCGTTCGAGTGTGTCGTAGACAGGTTGTTTCCGGTCGAGTTCGTCGATACGCCGTTGGTCTTCCGTCTCGAGTTCGATGCCGACGGGCAGTTCGTGACGGCTATCGAAACGTAATCATACCACACGTCGTCCAAAGTGGATGGGGACGTCCGCTTACGCGTCTCGTATCTTCTCGAACGAACGAGCGACGCGGAGGAGGTGAGCATCCTCGTACCGTCCGGCCAGGAACTGGACACCAACCGGGAGTCCATCGGAACCGTCTGGGACCGTCACAGCCGGGACGCCCGCGAGATTCGCTGGACGTGTGTTGTAGGCGAGCGGGACATCGAGTCCGTCGTCCGAGTCGTAACTATGTGGTTTGCGTTCGCCAATTTTCGGTGCGACGACCGGCATCGTCGGTGCGACGAGAGCGTCGTGGCCGTAGAGCGCGTCAGCGAACTCGTCGGCGAGAGTCGAACAGACGTTCCGCGCGCGGATGTAGTGGCGGCCGTCGTACCTGTCGAGAAGGACCGCACCGACCAGTGCACGTTCTCGGACGATGTCGCCGAATCCGACGCCACCAGTAGCTTGTCTCCCAGCGGCTGCGTCGAGTCGAGAGAGGTCGAACGGCCCAGGCCGTTCGAGTGGGAGTCCCGTTCGGCGCAGTGCCGCAGCAAACTCGACGTTGGTCACAGCATTCCAGACGAACACGGCATCGTCGACGGTCGGCAATCGGACTGACTCGACCGTTGCACCCGAGCTCTCCAGCGTCGCAATCGTCTCTTCGAATCGTTCTCTGACGTGGTCTGATACGTGTGTACTCAGGAGTTCGGCAGGCACCCCGAACGAGAGCTCCTCGGGGTCGGGAACGTCGGTCAGTCCGTCTGCACACGAGCCGACTGGAATATCTCGTGCGAGTGCCGAAGACGGGTCCCGGGCGTCGTAGCCACCGATTACATCGAACCCGAGAGCAGTCGTCTCGACGTCGGGTGCGAGGGTCCCGATGTGGTCGAGCGTAGGTGCTAAATCAACGAACCCGTCTCGCGGAACTGCCCCCCATGAAGGTTTGAAGCCGACCACGCCACAGAACGACGCGGGAATACGGACGGACCCACCGGTGTCGCTTCCGATGGCGAGGTTTGCCGAGCCTTCGGCGACGGCAGCAGCGCTCCCCGAAGACGACCCGCCCGCAACCCGTTCGTCGTCTGCCGGGTTCGTTACGACACCAAACGCGCTCGTTTCGCTCGTCGGGCCGTAGGCGAGTTCGTCCATGTTCGTCTTGCCCACGAGTCGAGCACCAGCATCTACGAGACGGGCGACGACGGTCGCATTGCGACGGGGGACGACGCCTTCGAAGACTCGTGACCCGCACGTCATCGGCACTCCAGCGACGGCGAGGTTGTCCTTGACGGCGACGTCTACGCCTCGTAGGGGGCCGTCGCCACCCTCGGTGGTGAAACTGGTGATGTAGGCGTTGTGTGGGTCGTCGTGCTCGTCGACATCGCGTATCGAGAGTGATTCGTCCGCGTCGGGTTTGGAGAGGGTGTCTAACGTCTCGTACCCATGGATCTCGTCGGATATCCTCTGAGCGAATCGCTCGGCATCGGCCTCAGAGAGGTCGAAGTCCATCGTCGTCCCAGCCTCGAGGATCCACCTCGCAGACACAGATGAGAGAGGCATCGGCATTACAGACACTTCCGGAGAAGGCGCCCTTGTGAGTGAGTAGAAGTCGTCATGTGTCTCCAAACCACGAGGGTGACGAGCATAATAGTTCGGTTAGCGAGCGTTTCCGTCCGAAAACAACGTCTACCAGAGTGGACAGACCACGATTAGAGGGGTTCCTCGGTACGCTGAGACGGGAGAGGGTTCGAGAGAGATAGTTCCGTGATTCTCAGATAGTTCTCGGGAGACTTCCTCGCATACGACGTCGCCACGAATATAAATTCGATTCGATAAGATAGAGATGATATAATTTAAATGTCAAATCACACTCTAACAGAAAATACATAATATACCAATAATCTGAAATAATATCCCATAATTCTCTAGCTATATCAAGAAAATTTTGATATATTAGTAATTATTTAACCATAGTAGATGAAGAAAAATTAATAGTATAATAACTATCGACATTCACTACATCATGCCTTTCTGGTATCACTCGCGGCCGCAACACGCGACTGTGTGAGTTTCCAGTCCCTCTCAGCCGTAGCGGTGTACAAACGCGATGCAGCGACTGCATGCGGATCCGCGCCACGGTGATCCCACTCGTCGCTTGATTCCTCAGCCAACGACCGTGCTCGTCGCCGAATCTGGTCCGTCACGTCAAGCCCATCTGCACGGCGAGTTCGAGTATTCGTGGGCGAATCGCGACCACAACCCGATGTTTACACGGACCGTCACCGCTCGCATCGGCGGGGCACGAACACGAATCGGGCTCGTCATTCCGAATTCGAACGCGGTACTCGTGCGCGGTCGGGTCGGCATAGCTCTCGTTGCGAACACGGACATCGCCGTCGAGGATTCGAACGCGAACGACTCGCACTGCGCCCGCTTGAGGACGCGTGCAGATGGGTCGGACTCTAGTATTACTGGAGTAATGATAGCTAGCGCGCACTGCGCGCACCGCTTCGGCGCATGAAAAACTACGCTGCCGAACAGAGTGACAGGTAAGACGAACTCAAGTAGGATTCTTTTCAGCAGCCCTGTCCTGATAGTCCTGCAGTCAATACAGGTGCTACACCGACCAAGCGAGTTGCGACTGAAAGACGTAGTCAGAGTTGGCAGGTTCGCCCGAGTTCCCGTTCGTACCGCGATTTAATTTGCTCGAACAAGTCCTGGCCGAGCTCTGTCCGGAAGCGGGGCGCGGCGGTAGCAAAGAACTCGTCCAGGTTCTCGAACTCGGCAAAGTGGTCGTTCGCCTCGGCTTCGTCGTACCGGCCTTGGCGCTCGTACTTGAGCGCCTGGAGACAGTTATCGATCAGATCCATGTCTTTGACGAACTGTGCCGTCGGGGTGTCACGGGCTTCGTACTCTTCCCAGAGCGACAGCAGTTCGGTGTCCGTGAACGGTCCGACGAGATCGGTTACTGCGCTCCGTTCAGCCGCCTCCTTCTCGGACGTGGGGATGGTCTGGCGTCCGTCCTCCGCACGGGTTGCGATATCGCCCGTTCGAGCTTCGCCGAGGTCGTGAATGAGTGCCATCGTCACTGCTTTCTGAGGGTCAACGTCTTCCTGCTCGGCATAGAGCAGACAAAGCGACGCTGTCCCCCACGTGTGGGCTGCGACCGATTCAGGCGAGTCGATATTCCGAAGCACCCATCCCGTCCGAAGTTCGTCCTTCAACTCGAACCATTCGAGCAAGGAGTCGAGTTCGTCGGTCATCATATCGGAGAGAAGGGAAGTGGCCAGTTCAAATTATCGAGACCATTCCGCGGGGTCGTCGACATTCAGGCAATAAATCCGCAGGAACAATGTACCAAGTATTCACCGCTGAGCCTGCGAAAACAACACCCCATAGAGCGTTCCATGACTCCCTCTGTTATAGACCAAATACATCTGACAAAGAGGCCTCACCGAAACCGCGACAGCCGAACCACAGATGAGAGACCTCAGGCCTCGTCGAGTGTCGAGAGAATCTCTATGACCTCCACTTCCAGTACATCAGACGACGCTCTCCCGTTTGGGTTGACTGAACGGCAATATGAGGCGTTGACGCTCGCGTTGTCTCGTGGCTACTACGAGAGCCCACGCCAGACATCGACGGAGGAGCTTGCCGAGGAGCTTGGTATCCCCCAACCTCGCTATCGAGACTCCTCAGGCGAGGTGAGCGTCAACTTCTCTCTTCGGCGCTCCGCTCACAGGGGCACTTAAACACGGTTTCCAATTAGCATCGTCCCTATCTCGCTGTAGTCCCTCTGATTTGGTAGACAGAGCCCCACCACGAAGACAGTTGAACTCAACAACGGCGTGGAGATGCCGATTCTCGGCTTCGGCACGTATCAAATCGACGACCTCGAAGAATGTGAGCGAAGCGTCACCGAAGCACTCCGGACAGGGTATCGCCTGATCGATACTGCGGCAGCGTACGGGAACGAGGAGGCGGTCGGTAGGGCAATCGAGAAGAGCGATGTGCCGAGAGACGAGGTGTTCGTCACCACGAAGCTCTGGGTAACGGACGCTGGCTACGAGAGCACGAAAGACGCGTTCGAGCGGTCGATGGATCGACTGGGTCTCGACTACCTGGACCTATATCTGATGCATTAGCCTTACGGCGATGTCCACGGCTCGTGGCGGGCGATGGAGGAACTCCACGAGGAAGGCAAAATCAGAGCGATCGGGGTCAGCAACTTCCATCCAGACCGCGTGATGGACCTCATGGTCCACAACGATGTCGTCCCGGCAGTGAATCAGATCGAGACCCACCCCTTCTACCAGCGAACCGACGATGCAGCGTTCCTCGATGAACACGATATTCAACACGAGTCATGGGGGCCGTTCGCCGAAGGTCAGAACAACATCTTCGAGCACGACGTGCTGACCACGATTGGAGACCGCTACGACAAGTCCGCTGCACAGGTGGTGCTTCGATGGCTCATTCAGCGCGAAATCGTCGCCATTCCGAAGTCGGTACACGATGAGCGCATCGCCGAGAACTTCGATGTCTTCGACTTCGAACTCATCTCGGCGGAAATGGAGACAATTTCGGAACTGGATGAAGGCGAGAGTATGCTGGGCGCTGGCCTGCCCGGACATCAGTCGTGCGCGTCCTCGTATGACCGTCGAAGGGACGCGCGAAACAGCTGTAAGCGGGGGCTCGTGGCCGGGAGAACGCGACGCTCGCCGCCTGAGCGCGCCTGACCGCACCCAGACGTCGAATCGGCGACCCGCCGCGGACGGGCAAAACACACATACCGACTCGCTCCGAATCGCGGCTCGGAATCGTGGGACACGAAGACGGGAGTCAGAGCGCGTACGACGCCGTCGAGACCGGCGACGAGTTGGTGAGTTGGTCGCGGGCGTACTGCCGCCGCGCGGCGAGCGACTACGACTTCGACGTGGACCTACACCGGGTCGAGTGGGAAGTGTCTACCCGCGCGAAGCGTCGAGCGGCCGCGGTGAAGACACCGACCGTCGACGACGCGACGGTCGGCGAGCCGAAGCAGTGGGACAGCGCGTCGTCGCATTCGAACCGGCTCGGCGGCCCGCCGACGTGCACCATGTCGCTGTCGTGGCGGGCGTTCGAGTCGTTCGACCGCGGGGAGTGGGCGGCGACGCTCCGACACGAGCTCGTCCACGTCGAGCAGTTTCAGGCGTTCGGCGCGACCGACCACGGGCCGGCGTTCAAGCGCCGCGCCGAGGCGGTCGACGCGCCGGTTCGCGTCCGTCGGTTCGCAGAGCCGAAGTACGTCCTCACCTGCGAGGACTGCGGCGCGGACGTGGCCTATCGGTACCGCGAGTGCAAACTGGTTCGCGAGTCGGCGGCCTATCGCTCCGCGTGTTGCGAAGCGCCGCTCGACTGCCGAAAACAGGAGGGATAGCGGGCGAAAGGGAGCGCCCGCGCCAAAACGGACTATCGACTCGGCGGGTGCGCCCGCGCCTCTCGAATCGCCACGACGGCGATGACGAGGACGAACACGAGCGCGAGGAAGAACTCGACGCCGGGGACGGACCCGGCGACGGCCCAAACGTACACGTCCTCCGCTCCGAGGATGACGAACAACACGACGAGAATCGCCACGCCGGTTCGACCGATACCGAGTCTCATATCTCGATTTTGCCACCGCGACACCATAAGCCTTGGAGGCGACTACCGCCGGACGGAACGCACCAGTATTGCTCACTATCTCGAATACTATACTGTCGGAGAACGCCGCACGGGTTAGGTTTTGGCTTCAGGTCGAATATAGGATGACAATGAACTGATTGTACACTGATTCTAAAACATGCAGAGACGACAGCTCGATAAATAAGATAGTATCGCAGACAATAATGTTACACATATACAATAGTGTTGGGAATTGAGATCGGGGGCGAGTGCGGACGCAGAACCCCACGAGCTGAGCTGTCACACCTCCCGTCGCGGCCCGCGAGAGGAGAGTATTTACCGTGCGAGCGTGACCAAAACGCAGTAACGAACCCATGCGACACGTTCCAGGAACCTTCTCGATAGCGGCGCGCGACCCGGAGGCGAACGTCTACGGCGCGGCGGTGACGACCGGCACCGTCGCCGTCGGCGCGACCTGTCCCTACGTGAGCGCCGGCGGCGCGGCGGTCACGCAGTCGTACACGAAGCCCGAACACGGCCGCGACGCGGTCGCCCGCGCGGAGGCCGGCGAGCGCATCGACGACGCTTTCGAGGCGCTTCTCGCCGCCGACGATCACGCCGCCTACCGGCAGGTCCACGGCGTCGGCGCGGGCGGCGAGTTCGCCTTCACCGGCGGCGAGTGCGTCTCGTGGGCCGGCCACCGCGCCGGCGACGACTACACCGTCGCGGGCAACATGCTCGCCGGCGAGGGGGTCGTCGAGGCGACCGCCGAGGCCTACGAATCCACCGACGGCGACATGGCCGACCGGCTCGTCTCGGCGCTCGAAGCCGGCGAGGCGGCGGGCGGCGACGACCGCGGCGAGCTGAGCGCCGCGGTGCTCGTCCACGCGCCGACGCCGGAGTTCTACCACAACCTCCGCGTCGACCTCTCCGACGAGCCGGTTGCCGACCTGCGCGACCTGCTCGCGGAGGCGCGGCGCGCGAAAGCACAGATTCGACGGGAGACGGACGCGCAGTTCGGCGACTATCCGGACGAGATTCTCGACTTCGGCGTCAAGTACTGAACCGGCTTCGGCGTCAAAAAAAGAGACCGCGCGGACGGCGTCAGTCCGAGTCGGCCGGACTGGTCTCCGCGCGCTTCGACGGCGTGATAAACGAGTCGCGCTGGCTCATCTCCTCCTCGGAGAGATGACAGGAGATGTAGTGGTCGCCGCCGTCGACGGCTTCGAGTTCCGGGAGGTCCTGCTCGCAGACGTCGCCGATTTTCTTCGGACAGCGCGTCTGGAACGGACAGCCCGACGGCGGGTTGATGGGACTCGGGACGCTCCCCTCGAGGAGGATGCGGTCCGTCTCGCGGTTCGGGTTCGCGTGGGGGACCGCGGACAGGAGGCTCTCCGTGTAGGGGTGGAACGGTGCCGAGAACACCTGCTCGATGCTCCCGAACTCCGCGATTTTCCCGAGGTACATCACGGCCACGCGGTCGCAGATGTGCCGGATGACGCCGATGTTGTGCGAGATGAACAGGAACGAGATGTTCTCGTCGTCCTGAATCTCGTTCAGGAGGTTGAGAATCTGCGCCTGCACGCTCACGTCGAGCGCCGACACCGGCTCGTCGCAGACGATGAGCTTCGGTTCGACCGCGAGCGCGTGCGCGATGGCGACGCGCTGTTGTTGGCCCCCGGAGAACTCGTGGGGGTACTTGCTCGCGGCGGCCCGCGAGAGGCCGACGCGTTCGAGCAGGTCGCCCACGCGCTCGCGCTTTTCCTCGCCGGTGGCGATGCCGTGTTTCTCCATCGCGCGGCCGACGATTTGGCCGACGGTCTTCCGCGGGTTGAGCGAGCTCTGGGGGTCCTGGAATATCATCTGCATCTCGCGGCGCAGACTCCGAATCTCCGAGGAGCCGAGCTCGTGGAGCGGCTGACCCTCGAAGTACACCTCGCCGTCGGTCGGTTCGAGGAGGCGGAGCGCGGTGCGAGCGACCGTGGACTTGCCACAGCCGGACTCGCCGACGAGCCCGACGGTCTCGCCGGGGTAGACGTCGAAGCTCACGTCGTCGACGGCCTTGACGTGCCGCCGCTCGACGGTCGGCAGGCCGCCGCCCGACCACGAGAGGTGGACGTTACCGAAGACGCCCTCGCCGGCGTTGAAGTACTTCTTCAGGTTCCGCACCTCGAACAGCGGCTCGCCGGTGCGGTCGATGTCGCGGCGACCGGCCCCGGCTTCGGAGACCGTGCTCTCCGAGAGGTCGAGGTCGTCGGCGTGGAGACACGCCGCGCGTGAGGAGCCGTCGCCGACGGCGTCAAGTGACGGGTCGCCGCCGGTCCGACACGCCTCGGTGGCGTGGGGACACCGCGGCGCGAAGTTACAGCCGCTCGGGAGGTCCCCGAGGTCGGGCATCGCGCCGTCGAGCGTCGGCAGTTCGTCGTAGTCGGTGTCGACCTCCGGGATGGAGTCGATGAGAGAGCGGGTGTAGGGGTGTCGCGGGCGGTCGAACAGGTCGCCGAGCTCGGCCGTCTCCACGAGGTTGCCGGCGTACATGACGCCGACGTGGTCGCACGTCTGGGCGACGACGCCGAGGTTGTGGGTGATCATCAGCACGGCCGTCCCCTCGCGCTCCTGCATCTCGTTGAGCAGGTCGAGAATCTTCGCCTGCGTCGTCACGTCGAGCGCGGTGGTCGGCTCGTCGGCGATGATGAGGTCCGGCTCGCAGGAGAAGCCGATGGCGACGAGGACGCGCTGGCGCATCCCCCCGGAGAACTCGTGGGGGTAGTCGTCGATGCGTTCTTCGGCGTCCGGGATGCCGACGTCGTCCATCGACTCGACGGCGAGCCGACGGGCCTCCGACTTCGAGACGTCCTGATGGCGACGAATCGTCTCCGTAATCTGCTCGCCGACGGTCATCACCGGGTTGAGCGACGACATCGGGTCCTGCGGAATCATGGCGATGCGGTTGCCGCGGATGTCGCGCATCTCGGCTTCCGTCTTCTGCAGGAGGTCTTCGCCGTCGAAGACGACCTGCCCGCCCGTGATTTCGCCGGGCGAGTCGATGAGGCGCATGAGCGACCGCGCCGTCACGGACTTGCCCGCGCCCGACTCGCCGACGAGACCCATGGTCTCGCCGCGGTCGAGCGAGAACGACACCTCGTTGGAGGCGACGATGGGGCCGCCCTCGGTGCGGAACTCGGTTCTGAGTCCGCGAACGTCGAGGAGCGGGCCGTCGTCGGCCTCGCGGTCGGTCGTGGTGGTGGATGCGCTCATTCTATCGCCTCCACTTTGGGGTCGAGCACGTCACGCAGTCCGTCGCCGAGCATGTTGAACCCGACGACGGCGATGCCGATAGCCAGCGCGGGGAACAGCAACATCCACGGCGCGGTCTCCATGAAGCCGCGACCGGTGTTAATCATCAGCCCCCACGACGGCCGCGGGGGTTGCGCGCCGAGGCCGAGGAACGACAGGCTCGCCTCCGCGAGGATGGCAAAGGAGACGTTCAGCGACCCCTGCACCAGCATGGGAGCCATGCAGTTCGGGAACACCTCGCTGAAGACGATGCGCGAGTCGCTCTCGCCGCGGGCGATGGCGGCCTCGACGTACGCCTCGTTGCGTTCGGCCAGCGCCGCGCTCCGCGAGACGCGGGCGATGTACGGCGTGTAGACGAACGCCAGCGCGATGATGACGTTACTCAAGTCCGGGCCGAGGACGACCAGAAGCGTGAGCGCGAGCAACACCGGCGGGAACGCCATCGCGGCGTCCATGACGCGCATCAGTATCTCGTCGGTCAGGCCGCCGGCGTAACCGGCGACGACGCCGACGACGGCTCCGACCGCGAGCGCGCCGGAGATAGCGCCGAAGCCGACGTACAGCGAGATGCGGCTCCCCATGACGACGCGGCTGAAGATGTCGCGGCCGAGGTCGTCGGTGCCGAACGGGTGTTCGACCGACGGGGCCTGCGAGCGGTCTTCGATGTTCGTCTGCTCGATGGGGTACGGCGCGATGAGCGGCGCGAAGACGGCGACGAGCACGAGCATCACCACGATGGAAAAGCCGAGCATCGCCTTCGTGTTGCTTCGGAACTTCCGGACGAACCGGGCGATGCGGTCGCGCTGTGACTGCGTGATGGTGAACCGACCGCGGTCGGTCTCCTGTTCGGTCGCCATCAGTCGTCACCTCCGTAGCGGATACGGGGGTCGAAGTACGCGTACAGCAGGTCTGCGGCGAAGTTCGAGAACATGTAGATGAGTGCGACCACGAGGATGCACCCCTGAATCAGGGGGATGTCGCGGCTCTGAATCGCGGTCAGCGTCAGCCGACCGATGCCGGGCCAGAAGAACACCTCTTCGAGCACGACGACCCCGCCGAACGCGTAGCTGAACTGGAACGCGATGACCGTGATGACGGGGATGATTGCGTTCTTGAGCGCGTGTCTGAGGACGATGACCCGCTGGCTCATCCCCTTCGCACGCGCGAGGTTGATGTACTCCTCGCTGAGCACCTCCAGCATCGACGACCGGGTCATCCGCATGATGTAGGCGGTGAGCGCGAAGCCCATCGCCCCCGTGGGGAGGACGAGTCGCGTGAGCGACCCGACGAGGTCCTCGCTCGGGGAGACGTACCCCCCGGTCGGAAAGAGGTTCAGCCAGACGGCGAACACCAAAATGAACACCAGTCCCCACAGGAAGATGGGCATCGAGATGCCGACGAAGGCGAACATCGAGGCGCTCACGTCCGGCGCTTCGTTCTGGTTGATGGCGGCGTAGACGCCGAGCGGAACCGACAGCACGACGGCGACGAGCGTCGCGGCGACCGCGAGCATCATCGACCGGGGAAGCCGCTCGGCGATGAGCTGTGCCACGGGCTCGCCGAACCGGAGCGATTCGCCCATGTTCCCCTGGAGGAGCCCGACGACCCAGTCGATGTACTGCACGTACAGCGGGCGGTTGAGTCCCAGTTGGGTTTGGAGCGCTTCGAGCGATTGGTCGGTCGCGTTGGGGCCCAAGATGAGCAGGGCCACGTCACCGGGCAGGATGTTGGTGACGGCGAAGGCGATGAGCGTGACGAAAAACAGCGTCACCGCCATGAACCCGACGCGCCGAACGACGTAGTTGTACATCGACATTGTGTGGAATCTGTGTTAGCGGTCGAGCCAGTTGTCGGCGAACTGGAGCGTCGACCCGTCGGGCGCGCCGATGTCGCCTTTGTACTGCGAGGCGGCCCCGTAGAGGCTCGGTTGCCACCACAGGAAGAGGTGACCGGCGCGGTCCTCGTGGAGAATCTCCGTCGCCTGGTGGTAGAGGTCGGCGCGCTCGTCTTCGTCGTAGATGGTGCGCGCCTCCTCGACGAGCGCGTTGTAGTCCTCGTTCACCCAGTTGGTGAAGAAGAACGCCCCGTTTGGGTGCAGGAACTTGTAGAACGACACGTCGGGGTACCAGAGCGCGAGGTAGGAGCTCGTCGTCGCCTGGAAGTCGCGGTTGGAGTAGACGTCCGAGAGCCACGTGCTCCACGTGATCTGCTGGATTTCGAGGTTGATGCCGACCTCGGCGGCGTCGGCGGCGATGACCTCCGCGGCCTGCACCTGCGTCGGGTAGGACTGCGGAATCTTGAACGTCGCCGTGAAGCCGTCGGACATGCCGGCGGCGTCGAGGTGTTCCTGCGCCTTTTCGAGGTCGCGTGGGCGCGGTTCGACGTCCGGGTTGACCCACGGACTGCCGGGCGTCGCCGGGGTCGCGGTGGTCTGGCCGGTGCCGTAGAGGGCCGCTTCGGCGACCTTCTCCTTGTCGATGGTGTAGTCGAGCGCGAGGCGGGCGTCCTTGTTGTCGAAGGGAGCCACGTCGCAGTTCAGGCCGAGGTAGACGAGCGATTTCGGGAACTGCTTTTCGAACCGGACGTCGGGGGCCTGCTCGACGCGGGAGACGTCCTTCGGCGCGATGCCGTTGATGAAATCGTACTCGTCGGCGAGGAACGACTGGAGGCGAACGCTCGGGTCGGGCACCTCGCTCTTGACGATGGTGTCGATGAACGGGCCGTCCTCGTCGGACGCGCCCCAGTAGTCCTCGTTGCGCGTCATCGTGAACGAGGTCTCGATTTCGCGGCTCTCGAACACGTACGGGCCGGTCCCGATGGGTTCTTCGACCATGTCCTTCTCGGCGTTCTCGGCGGGCATGACCGACAGTTCCGCCGTCGCCATCTTCGCGAGGAACGGCGCGAAGGGCTCGGTGAGCTGGACTTCGAAGGTGTAGTCGTCGGGGGCGCGAAGCTCCTCGACGTAGTCGAAAAAGCCGGTGGCGAGGTAGTCGCCGTTCTGGACGCGCTCGTAGCTCGCAAGCACGTCTTCGGAGGTCATCTCCTCGCCGTTGTGGAAGGTGACGCCCTCCCGGAGGTTGAACGTCAAGAGCGTGTTGTCGTCGGACTGCTCCATCGACTCGGCGAGATGCGGCTGGATGGAGTAGTCGTCCTGTAGCGCGACGACCTCCTCGTAGATGTTCTCCAGAACGCGCTTGGAGGCCGCGGAGGTGTCGATGTGCGGGTCGAGCCCCTGCACCGGCACCGCGCCGCCCCACTGGAGCGTGCCGCCCTGCTTCCCGCCGCTCGCGGCGGTCGTCTCGGTGCTTTCCGTGCCGTCACTGCCGCCGGAGGACCCCGACGCTTCGGTCGTGCCGTCGTCTGCGCCGCCGCCCGTACACCCTGCGAACGCCGCGGCGCCGGTCGCCGCCGCCGCCCCGAGGAACGTGCGGCGGTCGAAGCGACCGCGACGCGTCCCGTCGGCGGTGCTATCGGGAGAGTCGCTCTCCTTGCCATTCTCTTGCATACAGACCCTCAAATCCGCTACTGTGTGATAAAAATTGTGGTTGTGTGTGTACAATCACCATATCGAGACGGGGAAAAATGTCATACTGACTACGTATTCGGGCACCGAGCGCGGGAGAAGTTTCGGATGGCCACTTTCACGCCAATCGAATCGGAATTACTTCGAGAATGTCAACCGCGGGTCGGTCGGCGTTCCCGGCCGACCCGGCGTCGGCGGCGAAGCGCGGCGCGACGAACTCCCCCGCGTTCTCGCTTCATCCGTCAGCCAGTACTGTCACGTGTGACCGGATTCCAAACAATAAAATAGGGTTAGTCACGAATCCGGGAACCATGCGAGTCAACCAGCAGCGACTCCGCAGTGACATCGAGTCGAACGCGGAGTTCGGGGCCGTCCCGACGGACGAGGGTCGGGGGCGGACGGTCCTGACCGGCAGTGAGGCGGACCGGCGGGCGAGAGAGTTCTTCTGCGAGCGCCTCCGGGACGCCGGTCTCTCCATCACCATCGACGAGGTCGGCAACATCGTCGGGCGATGGGAGCCAGAGAGCGCGGACCCAGACGCGGCCCCGGTCGCGACGGGGAGCCACCTCGATTCGGTCCCCGAGGGCGGCATCTTCGACGGCCCGCTCGGCGTCTACGCGGGGCTGGAGAGCGTCCGCGCGATGCAGGACGCCGGCGTCGAACCGGTCCGCCCCGTCGAGGTCGTCAACTTCACCGAGGAGGAGGGCCAGCGGTTCGGCGGCGGCCTCATCGGGTCGGCGGTCGCCGTCGGCGAACTGGGCGTCGCGGAGGCGCTCGACATCGAGGACGCCGACGGGATTCCGCTCGGCGACGCCCTCGCGGACATCGGCTATCGAGGAGACGGGCGCGTCGACGCCGCGGACTGGAACGCGTGGATAGAGCTCCACATCGAGCAGTCAGAGCGCCTCGAAGACGCGGCGGTCCCGGCCGGCGTCGTCACGAGCATCGTCGGTCTCTCGCGCTGTGCCGTCGAAATCACGGGTGAGGCCGACCACGCCGGGTCGACGCTCATGGACGACCGCTCGGACGCGCTCGCCGCCGCCAGCGAGTTCGTCCTCGACGTGGAGCGAGCGACGAACGAGCGCGGCGAGGTCTCGGAGACCGCGGTCGGCACCGTCGGCAAACTCGAAGTCTCGCCGAACGCGCCCAACGTCATCGCAGGGAAAGTAGACCTGACAGTCGACGTCCGCGACGTGGCGTACGACTCCATCGAGTACGTCATCGACGAGGCGGAAGCGAGCCTCGACCGCATCGAGGCCGAGCGCCCGGTCGAGACCGCGCTCTCGCACCCGTGGGACCGCAAGCCCGTCGAGATGAGCGAGCGGTGCCGCGCCGCGCTCCACGACGCCGGGGGCGACGCCGACCTCGAAACCCTCGACCTCCACTCCGGCGCCGGCCACGACACCATGCACGTCGCGGCCGTCACTGACGCCGCGTTGCTCTTTGCCCCCTCCCGCAACGGCATCTCGCACAACCCCCGCGAGTGGACCGACTGGGCGGACTGCGCCGACGCGACCCGCGTGCTCGCCGGCGCGCTCGCCGACCTGGCGACCGAGTGACGAGACCGACACACTGACCAGACCGTCGCACTGACGACTGCCGTTCTCGTTTTCGTCCGCACCCGGGCCGTTCTCTCGTGGGTCGAGCCGACCAGCGCCCGCGTCACTGCGGCGACCGCGACGACCGCGACGACCGCGTAGTCGAACCGCTCGCTACCACCGGTCTCGGATCACCGGTTTGAGACGCTGAAGCTGTTGTTTATCGCGGTCCAGTTCGTATGCGCTCGCTCGAAACGCCGAATCGTTTGTACAATGAGAACGTAGTCACTCACAGAAGATTCCACCGGTATCACCACTTCAGAAGACAATATTCGGGAGAACTACCCCTCAGACCACGGAGTGTCGCGGCAATTCGTGCGATTACCGGTCCGTGTCAGAACTGAGCGTTTGTCAAATACAAACACCTATGCCGCGGGAGCTTCGAACTGGACTATGGCAGACGAACCCACGACCGGCTCGCCGCGGACCCTGAAAACGGTGTCGCGCGCGTTCGACGTCGTTCGTGCGCTCGAAGAGTTAGACGGCGCGCGGGTGACGGAGCTGGCGAACCACCTCGACCTCTCGAAGAGCGTCGTCTACAACTACCTGAGCACGCTTCGGGCCGAGAAGTTCGTCGTGAAGGAAGGAGACACCTACCAGCTGTCACTGCAGTTCCTCCTCGTGGGCGAGTACGTCCGGTACCAGAACATCCTCTACCGCATCGGCAAGCCCGAAATCGAGGAACTCGCGGAGAAGACCGGCGAGTACGCCCATTTGGCGACCGAACAGCACGGGCTGGGGGTCAACCTCTACAAGGTGAGCGGCGAGAAGGCCGTCGGGAGCGACTACCAGGTGAACAAACTCCAGCGCGCCGACTACCTCCACTTCTCGGCGACGGGGAAGGCAATTCTCGCGCACCTCCCGAGAGAGCGCGTCGAGTGGATTATCGACCAGTACGGCCTGCCGGGCAAGACCGAGGCGACCATCACGACCCGCGAGGAGCTCTTCGAGGAGTTGGAGACGATTCGCGACCGGGGTTACTCGCTCAACGACGAAGAGGAGATAAAGGGCCTGCAGGCCATCGGCGCGCCGGTGACGAACCGGCACGGCCGCGTCCTCGGCTCCATCAGCGTCTCCGGGCCCGTCCGCCGGATGAAACAGCCGGAGTACCACGAACAGCTCATCGAGAACGTCGTCAACACCGCCAACGTCATCGAAGTGAACGTCAACATGGAGGAGTCCGACGACGACTTTCCGACGTTCAGCTAGTCGGCCGCGTCGTCGCCGGGCATCACGCCAGAATCGTCGTCACGTCGACAGCACCCACTCGGTTCACAAACGGAGAACCGGCGGTCTCGGTCGGACCGCTTCGAGTCGGAGCCCCAATCGCCGCGAGCGCGCGACCGAACGACCCACATCCCCCAAACGTCGTTATCGCGGTTCCGAAGCCGCCTCCGGGTCGTATTCTGTCCGCCAATCGAGCCGAACGTCGGGGCGTCGCGCGCCCAGCGACGGCGTGAGACCGGACCACCAGAGAGCCGACAGACGACAACGACGACCCCAGATGGTTGACTAAATAAGAACACTGACCGATTTTCATCCGCCGAACGTCCAGCTATTCGACAGATTCTGCCGAGTCTATTTAGTTCATAATCTGTCGACGGAACGTCTGACCAACTGCGGCCAGCGACTGACACCTCCCGGACGGGTGTCGATTCCATTACACAGCTATTGGTGTAATTGGGTTGGCGGTCACGAATTGAATTGGCTGTCACGGTTCGACCGTCAGTCACGCGGGACTTGGGACCGAAACCGCGTCGACGAGCGGACACATCCGATTGACTGGGCGAGTCCAGACGGGAGTGTCCCCCTCCGAAAACGCGGTTTCGAGGCTATCCAATAGTGCGATTAAAAAGCAATATCGTCTCGGTTCGAACTGGTTTCCGATAGCATCCGGGAATTTCGAATAGACCGAATGACTCTGATATCCACAAGACAAGTGGTGATACGGATTTTTCAGCGCTTATCAGTTCACAATTTGTAAAATTTGAAGAAAGTGTGCCCAGTGTGAAAGTCGCCGGTCACGCTGTGTCCGAGGTTCGCACCACCTTTGTTGTTCTAAATACACAATAATATCGGACTCAATAGAGCGGGGCGAAGGCGAAGCGGCCTCACCCGGAGTCGTCGGTGTCGGCGTCGGCGTCGTCAGCCTCGGGGTCGAGCGGTCGCCGGACCACGAGCACCGGGCCGACCGTCTGCTCGGCGACGCGGTCGGAGGTCTCGCCGAACAGTCGGCCGCGGAGCGTGGGTTTCTCCTCCCCCATCACGACGACGTCGTGGTCGGCCGCGCCTTCGATGAGCGCCTGAAGCGGGTTCTGGGCGACGACGACGACGCGCGAGACGTGTTCGCGACAGACCCCGAGGACGGCCAGTTCGTTGGCGACCTCGTCGAGGAGTCGTTCGCCCTCGGCGACCGCGTCGTCCTCCTCGGCGGCGTGAAACAGCGTGAGTTCGATGTCCTCGCGTCTCCCGACGGCCGCGGCGACCTTGGTAATCGTTTCGAGGTTGATGTCCTCCTTTATCGGGACGATGACGCGGGCGATGGTCGGCGCGGGATTCGAGAGCAACACCGCGTCGCAGTCCGCCTCGGTGGCGATGCGCTCTGTCGTCTGGTCGGCGTCGTGGGTGAACACGAGTCGCGTCTCGACTGTCGCGCCCGCGGCTTCGAACGCCGAGACGAGCTCGTCGAGTTCGTCGCGGACCTTCGGTTCGAACTGTTCTCTGGCCTGTTCGGGAGCCGTCTGCTCGGGTATCTCGTGGTACGCGAGGAGGACGACCGTCGTCTCCGAGAGCAGGCGGGTCAGTTGGTCGGGTATCACCTGTCCTTCGAGCACCGCGACGGGGACGAGCACGCGAACGTCGTCGGGATTACGCATCAGAGCTCACCCCCTTCAGGCGCACGTCTCTGGCGTAGACGAAGTACCACGCCAGCGCCGCGAGCGCGACGACGACGCCGACAGCCTGCGAGAGCGGTTGCATGAACGCGACGAGACTGAAACTCGCCACCGCCCCGAGCACCGGGACGACCGGGTAACCGGGGACGCGGAACGACGGGTCGTACCACGCGGGGTTCGACCGGCGGAGCGCGACGAGCGCCACGCAGATGAGCCCGTAGGTGACGAGGTGCAGGAACGACGCGACCTCGGCGAGCACCTCCGTCCGGCCGACGGCGACGAGGACGACCGTCGGCCCGCCGACGAGCGCGAGCGCGACGTGGGGCGTCCCGTACCGGAGATTGATTCGCGCGAGTTGCGGCGGGACCAGCGCGTCGCGGCTGAGCGCGTAGAGCGCGCGCGACGAGCTGAGAATCGAGGCGTTCGCGCTCGACACCGTCGCGAAGAGCCCGGCGACGAGGATGGCGACCGCGCCGGGGAAGCCGAGGTACGAGCGGGCGACCTCGACGATTGCCGTCTCGCCGAAGGAGGCGAGTCGGGCGCTCCCGAACGCGCCGGTCGAGACGAGAATCGTCACGACGTACAGCACGCCGACGACGACCACGGAGCCGACCATCGCAAGCGGGAGGTTCCGCCCGGGTTTCGTTATCTCGCCGGCGACCGTCGCCACCTGCGCGAACCCGAGATACGAGGTGAACACGAGCGCCGCCGTGGTGAAGATGCTGAGCGTCCCGAAGGGCATGAACTCCTCGGGGACCGTCTGGCGGCCGAACAGCCCGAGCGTGTCGAGCGAGCCGTAGACGAGAAAGACGAGGAGGATGCCGAGGAGAAGGCTCACGATGCCGTTCTGGAGCTTCGTCGCGTTCTCGGTCCCGAACATGCTGAGCGCCGTCAACGCGAGGCCGAAGCCGACGCCGAGCGTCGCCACGAGCGGCAGGTCGGCGACCATCGACGCCGCGCCCAACTCCGCCAGCACGGCGATGGCGTACTGCGCGAAGCCGACGAGGTAGAACGCCGAGGCGAAGACGAGCCCCAGCCAGAGCCCGATGCCGACGACCGCGCCGAACGCCGACCCCATCCCGCGGGAGATGAAGTAGTACGCGCCGCCGCTTTTCGGCATCGCCGTCGCCAACTCGGAGGTCGGGAGCGCGACCAACAGCGCGATGACCGCACCGAGCGCGAACGAGAGCGCGGCCGCGGGGCCCGCCTGCCCGGCGGCGAGGCCGGGGAAGACGAAGATACCCGCGCCGACCATCGTCCCGATACCGATTGCCAACCCACCGCGGAGGCCGATTGTCCGCTCTAACTCGGTCCCGCTTTCGAGGACCGTCACCTCGTCGGCCGCCTCCCCGACGTCGACCGCCGGATCCGACGAGCCGACCACTGCCCCGTCGCCGGGGGGGTCGACCCCGAGCACCGAACCGCCGTCGTTTCCGTCTGCCATTGTACTGCCCTGTTATCGCGTCTCCCAGATATATCTAGCACCCGTCATATAGAGGGTGCCGGGGCGGCCGGTGGACGCGCCCCCGGCGGCCCGCCACCGACCACCGGCGACGAGAGAAAGCGTTAATCCGTCCGCGGCACGCCCTGCATACGGAACGATGGCGCACGGAACGCGACGCGGCGGGCAGGTCGGGCGGGGGGAGCCGCGGTGAACTGGTCGCGGAAGTCGCTCGACGAGCTCGAAGCGTTCTACTGGGAGACGATAGCGCCCGCGATGGACCGCGACGGGATGGACCCGACGCGGGACGTGCCGACCTACGCGTGGCTGACCGAACGCGGCTGGTCGGGCATCGCCTACGCGCTCCGCGAGAAGCACGGCCTCACGCCGCGGCAGTTCTTCGTCGAGGTCGTCGGCCTCGGCGACGACGACGCCGACGGGGGCTACGACTGGGGCATCGACGACGACCGCACCGTCGAGGCGTTCGAGTCCTACCTCGACATGCTCGAATCGCGGCGCGGCCTCGCGGACTCGACACTGCCGACCCGCCGGACCCACCTCGCTCGGTTCGCCCGAATCTACCGCGACCGATACGGCTCGGCGGACCTGCTTTCCCGACTCGACGACCGCGACGCCGAGCCCGACGAGATAGACCGCTGTCTCGCTGTCCTCGACGAGTTCGACGCCGAACTCGCCACCGACGGGACGAAGCTCAAATACCTCCAGACGGTCCGGTCGTTCTACGAGTACCTCGTCGACTTCCGGCGCGCGCGGTACAACCCCGTCGAGAACGCGGCGAAGCAGTTCCGCTGGGAGCAGGGCCAACCCGACAACCGCACGATGACGGCCGACCAGGTCGGAGACGTGTACGCCGTCGCCGACGACCTCGAAGACCGGCTTCTCGTCCTCGGGCTCGCCGGGTGGGGGCTCCGCCCGAACGAGCTCGCGTCGCTCCGCGCCTCCCAGCTCGTCCTCACCGGCGACGACCCCCACATCGAGTTCGAGGAGCGCAAAAACGGGCCGGGGACCGTCGCGCTCCTCTACGGCGTCGACGCCGTCGCCGCGCGCATCGACGCGCTCGCCGCGGACGACGACTGGAACGGCGCGCTGTTTCCCTCCTCGCGGGCCGCCTCGGGACACATCGCCCGCGAGACGGTCAACCGCCGGTTCAAGCGCCTCGCCGACGAGGCCGGCGTGACCGTCGACGGCGAGGTCCCGACCGCGAAGCTCTGTCGGCGCTTCTGGTACACCGCATATCAGGAAGCGGTCGACGAGATGCTCGCCCAGTTGGAGGGCGTCGCCGCCGACCAAGGGTCGAAAAGCGCCGGCGTCGTCATGTCGAACTACCTCTCCGAGGAGCGCCGCCGGTCGTTCCGCCGGCAGGCGATGCGCGAGACGCTGGCTGGGGTGTTCGAGTCCGCCGACGAGCCCGCGACCGTCGAGACGCAGATGCCGCAGTGACTGTACCCGCCGGCGTCGCCCCGGTCCGTGCTCCGCGAGGCGAGCGCGTCTCCGACATCGGTCGTCGTGACTTTTACCCGTGTCGAGGAGTGACCGTCGGGCATGGATCTTCAGGTTACCGGCCTGAACGGTCTCGAAGAACGGGTCGAGAGCGCGTTGAACCGACTCGGCGAACTGCAAGCGGGCACGCGAGTGCAGTCGGACGCGTTCTTCTCACAGCCGTTCATGAGCGACCACACCGAGTTCGATTCGTTTGCCGCGTTCTGCGAACAGAGCCCGTGGTCCCTCGACGACGTCAGCGACGTGCAGGGCGTCTCTCGTGACCGACTCAACGGATACGTCGACGCGACGACCGACTTCGAGACGTGGGAGCAGATGAAGACCCGGGCCGCGGAAGAAGAGCTCATCGACCAGATCGTCCCCTGACTAGCCGACGGTGGGAATCGCGGTCAAGACGTGATACAGGCCGTAGCTGATGAGGCCCGCGCCGAGCATCGAGCCGACCCACGAACCGAGGGTAATGCCGACTTTCCGCGGCGAGACGCCGCTCTCGCCGGACGAACTCGCCGCGAGCCCACTGCCGACGATGCTCGCGATCATCACTTTGTTGAACGAGATGGGGATTCCCAGTACGATTGCGAGCTGAGCGATGAGAAAGGCGGGAATCAGGGCGGCTATCGACCGCCGTGGGCCGAGCGAGGCGTACTCGTTCGAGACGGCTTGCACGAGTCGCGGCCCTCGAATCCACGCGCCGAGGAGAATCCCGCCGCCGCCGAGCGCAAGCAGGTAGATAGACGGGAGTTGGAGGTCCGTCTCGAACACCGCTTCCAGTGGGCCGGTCGCCAGCCCGACCTGCGAGCCACCGCTCGTGAACACGACGATGAGTCCTAGCACGACCAGAAACTGATTGATGCCCGCGGTCTCGTCGCGTCGGAGCAACCCGCGCGTCCCGACGAGCGCAACGAGCCCGCAGAGCGCGCTCACGACCACCATGCCGAGGGTGTACGAGCCGCCGACGACCGTCGGAAGAAGCTGGGACGTCGTGGCGAGGTATCGAGCGACCGACCCCTGTGCGCCGCTCGCGGTCGGGATGACCGTGAGTTGGATGTTGGCCAGCGCATAGCCGACTGCGCCGCCGAGGACGGGGATGCCGACGGTTTCGGGGATGGCGTCGCTTCGAAGCCCGCGCGCGAGGCCGTACGCGAGGACGGCCTCAACGATGGGAATCGCGAACCAGAATCCGAGGATGACGACGTACTCGTCGACGGCGAAGCCGCCGCCGAGGGCGATACCGGACCCGATCATCGCTCCAGTGACGGTGAACGCCGACGGTATCGGATAGCCGTAGGTGTTCCCAATCGTGATGAGGGTCGCGGCGGTCAACAGGGCCGCCGCCGCCGCTATCGGCGTGATTGCCACGCCGGTCACGAGGTCTTTACCGATGGTCTCGGAGATACTTCCCCCCTGGAGAATCGCCCCGAGCCCGGCGACGATGCCGACGAGCAGGGCGGCTCGAAGAACCGACAGCGCGTTGGCTCCGACGGCGGGCGCGACGGGGGCCGAGTTACTGTTCGCTCCGACGGTGAACGACATGAACAGGGCCGCCAAGAGCGCAATCGAGAGCACGAGCAGGACTGACGCCATGCTCACCTCACCCGACGCGGTCTCCGGTGGTGTGGCGTCCGGAACGGTCGACGACGGCTACAGAGCCTCATTTGAATGAAAACCGGCCCACGAGACTGATGAACCCATCGAAATCACGTATATCGGCTGATAGTGAGCCAATCGTCTCCATAAGTAATGCGATGCATACGAGTGCCGAATCCCGCTGATGGTGACGCGGGGTTTAGCGAGTCGCGGGTGACGCGCGAGGGCCCGAAACTCGAAAGCGGTCCGTTTCATCGAGATAGGCGTCTCGACGTTCAGAGGATATCGGAGCCGATAAATCGTATAGCGCGATACGTAACTGAATCACGGCGGACCAAATTCGAGCGCACCACGACCCCGAAACACGTGAGTGGGAACCCCGCCGGTGTTCGACGGCACAGTCCATCGAGACGGACAATTTGCCCGTCAGAGCCGGGAGAATCCGACGGACCGGTCGGTCCATCGGGGACTCGTACGCCCAATAATGACGACGGGTCGACGTTTTTGTTACACAGCTACCCTTGTAAAGTATAGTGACGTTCGTTTCGGCGAACAAGAGACTGTGGAACGTTGAAACGCCGTCCAAGACTCTTCAGACGGGCCTCTCCTGTGACGAACCCGTGTTAAATCGGGCGGGCACAACAGATTCAATCAGCCGAGACTGTGGCGAACCGACCGATGCGCCCGGTTTCCCACAGCCCGACGCCTCCGCCTCGCCGCAGACGGGACCGCGTCGCGCCTCGCCTCCGAATTGGACTCGATGTGGCCACTGTCACGCCCGGACAGACGCGATGGCGTCGTTCGTTCCGAGCTAACCCTAACCTATCCCGCGATTTCCTCGGCGGCGAACGCCTCGCGGAGCCGGTCTTCGTCTTCGGGCGAGAGGTTCGTCTCGATAATCTCGAACTCGTCGCCCGACAGCTCCTCCTTGATTCGGTCCATCTGCGCGCCGCGGGACAGGAGGAACAGCGCCGAGTTCCCGGGTTCGACCGTGTTCGCGACCTCTTTGATGAACGCGTCGTCGATGCCGATGTCGGTGAACTTCCCGCTGAGCGCGCCCGTCACCGCCCCGACGGCCATCCCGAGCCACGGCATCCAGAAGATAACGCCGATGAGGAGTCCCCAGAACGACCCCCCGAGCGCGCCCACGCCGACGAGACTCTGTGCCTGCTTGACCTTCACCTGCCCGTTTTCTTTTCGGACGGCGATGGCGGCGTCCTCTATCGTTATCAGTTCGCGCCGCTGGAGGTGGTACAGCTTCTCCCGCATGTTCTCCGCACCGTCCATCGTATCGAACGCGAGTACGACTAGTGAACTCATCTCATCAACTCACACACACGTAAGCAGGAAACCATAATAAACTGCGTTTACCGCGTCGCTGACTGTCTCGGAGCCAGTAATTCGTCGCGTACGAAACGGTCAGCCAAGTCCCTCGAACGAGTGTCCACTGGCGAGGTCCGAACGCGGCCTCGTTCACCCGCGGCGACCTGCGCCTCTATATTCGTCGCCCGCCAATCGTTCGGTATGACTGACCGGAAGGCGTTCACGCCCGAGGAGTGGCGGACGCTCGCGCAGACGCCGGTCGAGGTGATGTACGGCGTCGTCGTCGCCTCGAACGGTGGCCTGCGACGAGAGCTCAAAACGATTCGTCGGACCCTCCGGCACACGGACGAGTTCGAACCGGAGTCGGAACTCGTCACGCACCTCGCCGGGTTCGTCCGGGTGAACGCCGACCGGGTGCGACGCGACGCGGAGACGCACGATTTCACTCGCGCGGTGGCAATCGCTCGCGCGCACGACTACTGTCGGGAGGCGTCGGGAATCGTCCGAGCGCGAGCGACCGCGGCGGAACGGGCCGAGTACGCGCAGTTCGTCCGTTGGTGCGCTGAACGGGTCGCAGACGCCGGCGTCGAGGGCGGGCTACTGGGGTTGGGCGGCCGGCGAATCAGCCCGGCCGAGCGGGAATTCATCGACGCGATCGGGGAGACGCTCGCAATCGCCGACGGGGAACGCGAGACAAGCGAGTAAGCTATCCTATCAGAGCACTCATGCTTTTTGCACTCTCGCGACGTTGTAGTTCGTATGCGACTCGTTCAGGTGTTGATACCGCAGGGGAGTCGAGAGAGCGTCCTTGAGTCGCTCGACCGACAGGGCATCGACTACGCCGTCTTCGAGGAGGTCGGACGCGGCGAGTTCGAGGCGATGGTGCAGTTTCCGGTCCCGCCCAGCGGCGTCGAGACGGTGATAGAAGAACTGACGACCGCCGGCGTCCGAGACGACAGTTACACCATCGTACTCCCCACGGAGACGGTCGTCTCACAGCGCCTCTCGGCCCTGAAAGAGCGCTTTCCCGGACTCCGAATCTCCCGCGAGGAACTCCACGCGAGGGCGGAGGACCTCGCGCCGGCGAACTCGACGTTCTTCAGCTTCCTGATTCTCAGCACGGTCATCGCGGCAACGGGCCTGCTCCTCGACTCCGCGGCGACGATTATCGGGGCGATGGTCGTCGCCCCCCTGATGGGGCCGGCGGTTTCGGCGTCCGTCGGGGCGATACTGGCCGACAGGCGGATGGCGTCTCGCGGCGTCGTCCTGCAGGTGACGGGCCTCGCGGCGGCCATCGCGACGGCCGCCCTCCTCGGAGTGATACTCCAGCAGACGATACTCATTCCGCCGGGCGTCGACATACAGGCGATACCGCAGGTCGCAGAGCGCACCAGTCCGAACGTCCTGTCGCTGTTCCTCGCGTTGGGGTCGGGTATCGCGGGGGCGATAAGCATCATGCGCGGGTCCGGGTCGACGCTCGTCGGCGTCGCCATCGCCGTCGCGCTCGTCCCGCCGGCGGCGACGTCGGGGCTGGGGCTCGCGTTCGGACTCCCCGCGGTCGCCGTCGCGGGCGCGGTGCTCGTCGTCGTCAACCTCCTCGCCATCAACCTCTCGGCGCTGATTCTGTTCTATCTGTCGGGTTTCACGCCGCTGGACGCCGACGAGCGGGAGGGCGTCAGAGCGTCCGTCGCCTCCCGAATCGCCGTCCTCGGCGTTGCTATCGCCGTCCTCTCGCTCGTCCTCGCCGGCGTGACGTACGCGTCGTTCCAGACCGCGTCGTTCGAGCAACAGACGCAGGCCGAACTCCAGCGACAGTTCGACGAGGCGGACATCGAGGGCGTCGAACTCGTCAGCGTCACGGTCGACTACAGGCCCGTCGACTACCTCCTCGGGAATCAACCGCGGGTCGACGTGCTCGTGGGGATTCCGCGCGACCTGCAAGCGCCCCCCGACCTCGCACAGCGATTCGACGACCAACTGACTGAAGGGTTAGACCGGGACGTGGTCGTGAGAGTCGGCTTCGTCGAGGCGCAGGTCTCCGACGACGCGGCGACGAGAGCTTCGACCGCCGGGCTCGCTCCCGCGGGTACTCCTCTCGACCGACCCTCAGTCCCCCTCAACCGCGTTTCAGTCGTCCTCGACCGACCACCATTCCTCCACGCTCCGGAGGGTCGGCCGTGACCGACGCGTACTACTTCATCAGCGACCTCCACATCGGCGGCGACGAGCAACTGGGGAAGGTCGATTTCCTCGACGAGCTACTGACGTTCCTTCGGACGCTCGAAGCGACCGACGAGGACGCCGAGCTAATCATCAACGGCGACGCGTTCGGGCTGTGGGAGTTCACCGGCGTCGACGGACTCGACAAGTTCGACGCGCTCGTCGACCTCTATCCGGAGCTGTTCGACCAGTTCGAAGCGACGGGCGCGCGAACCCCCATCACGCTCATCCCCGGGAACCACGACTACGAACTCGCGGCCTACCCGGAGTACGTCGACCGACTGGCCGAGTTCAACCTCACGCTCCGACAGGAGGTCTCGATAACCCGGCGCGTCGGCGACGCCGTCGTCTACGTCGAACACGGGATGCAACGGGACCCGAACAACCGGATTCCGGACTTCGGAAACCCCTACGCGAACCCGCCGGGCTACTTCGTCAACAGGCAGGTCACGAGTCGCGCCGGCCGGCTCTCCGAGCGGGGGAAGTTCAACTGGCTCAAAGACGTACAGGCGGTGACGCCGATGACGCAGATTCCGGCGTGGATGCTTTCGAACTACTTCTACCGGGAGATGAGCCCGTGGCTCAGATACGTCTCCGCCCCGTTTCTCCTCCTGTTCAACGTCGGGTTCCTCTACGTGCTCGCGTTCGCGCTCGACGCCGCCGGTCTCTGGTCGCTCCCGATGGACCTCATCGAACGGTTCCTCGGGCTGTTCGGCCCGGTCGGGACGCTGGTCGACCTGCTTTTGACCGCGAACCTCGCCGTCACGCTGTTGTTGCTACTGGTCGCGATACCGCTTTTCGTCCTCGCGCGAGACGTTCGAAAGACGCTTCGGCGGTTCGGCATCGACCGACCGGAGGAACGGGAGTCGTCGGCGGACACCTATCTGACGGCCGCCAGAGAGCTGTTCGCGTCCGACCCGACGGTTGCGGTGTTCGTCTACGGCCACACCCACCGGCCCGCAGTCACCGAAATCGAAGGCGGGGTCGTCGTCAACACGGGGACGTGGCTGAAGCGACTGCGACGCGTCGAGTCCGCGTTCGGCGTCCTCCCGCCCGTGTTCTACTCGTGGTATCAACTCAACTACGTGCGCGTGTCGGCGACGGACGACGGCGGGGTCGCCGTCGACTACGAACTCGTGGAGAAGCCCGCGCCGAACGAGGAGACGTGGTTCCAACGACTCGTCACGTCGACACCGAAGCGAGGGACCGCGATTCCGTCGCGGACGGTCGTCCGGCCGACGACCGAGGCGAGCGAGTCGGTTGCGGCGGAGACCGACGCGAGCGACCGCTGACGGTCCGGACCGCTCTGTCGAGGGGTAACGACATATGGCTCGGCGGCGATGGTTGGACATGACGCAAACGCCCAGAGACCAGGTGTGGACGGTGGTCGACCCGGATTCCGAGAACCGCTGGGGCGAACGATTCGAACGCCTCGTGTTCGTCCTCGCGTCGGCGAACGTCGCCGCCGTCGTCCTCTCGACGGTCGAGTCGCTGTACGAACGGTTCGGAGCCTACTTCGAGGGCCTGCTCGTCGCGTCCATCGCGCTGTTCACGTGCCTGTACGTCGTCCGGCTCTGGGCCGCCGGCTCGGCCGCTCCCGACGCCGGACGGAGTCGGTTCGCGTTCGTCCGCGACCCCATCTCGGTCGTCGACTGCTTCGTCATCGCGACGTTCTGGACCGGGCTCCTCTTCGAGATACGGCTGTTCGAGTCGGGGCTGTTCCGCGTCTTCTGGCTGGCGCGCGTGCTGAACCTCTCGTGGTTCAGACGCTCCCGGCGGCGGTTCAAGCGCGTCCTCGACGCACAGCGCTCCGACCTCGGGGTCGCGTTCACCGGGGCCGGGATGTTGGTCCTCGTCTCGTCGACGCTCATGTACTTCGTCGAGGGAAGCGTTCAACCGGACGCGTTCTCGTCGATTCCGGAGACGCTCTGGTGGGGGGTCGTGACGCTCACCACGGTCGGCTACGGCGACGTCGTGCCCGTCACGCCGCTCGGGCGCCTCCTCGGCGCGGCAACCATGCTCGGCGGCGTCGCCTTCTTCGCGCTCCCGTCGAGCATCTTGGCCGCGGGGTTCTTCGCGGAGCGGACGGGAGAGCAGGCGCGGACCGGCGACGGAGCGCAGACGGGGACACAGACGCAGACGGCCGGGAGACCGAACGTCCAGTGGTGTCCGCACTGCGGCGAGTCGCTCGGCTCGGAGTCGTCTCACGGCTGACCCGAGCCGACCGGGAGACGGGCCACACCCGCCGTCAGCAGGGTTTATCGAACGGGACGTGGTAACAACAGGGATGGACGCAGACGCGAACGCCCACGGTCTCGAAGCGGGCACGGTGGCGACCGACTCGGCGAGCGGGCTGGCGTACTGGGGGCCGGCCGTGGCGGTGAGCCTCGCGATGTTCATCGGGGTCATCGACTCGACGCTGATGAACGTCGCGATTCCGTCTATCGTCGCCGACCTCGACACGACCGTCACGGTCGTCCAGGGCGCGATTTCGTTCTACGCGATGGTCATGGCGGCGCTGATTCTCCCCGGCGGCAAGCTGTCGTCGATGTACGGGGTTCGACGGCTGATGACCGCGACGCTCCTCGTGTACGGGGTCGGGACGACGCTGGCGGCGCTGAGTTGGAACGTCGCCGTGCTCTACGTCGGCTGGTCGGTCGTAGAGGGGGCCGCCGCCGCCGTGTTGCTCCCGCTTACGTTCACCGTCCTCCTCGTCAGCTACGAGGGCGCAGACCGGGCGAAAGCCCTCGGTATCCTCGCCGGCGTGAACGCCGCGGGTGCCGCGTTCGGACCGCTGCTCGGCGGCGCGGTCACGACGTTCGCGAGCTGGCGATGGGGGTTCGGCATCGAGGTGCTAATCGTCCTCGTCGCGCTCGCGTTCGTCAGGTATCTCCCCGAGGAGCCCCTGAGCGAGACGCCGACGAAACTGGACGTCGGCGGCACGCTCCTCTCGGTGGTGGGGACGACCGCCCTCGTCGCCGGCGTCCTCTTGGCCGGGCGGTACGGCTGGCTGTTGGCCCGCCGACCATTCGTCGTCGGCGACGTGCAGTTGGACCTGCTCGGCGCGTCTCCGACCCTCTGGCTCGTCGGCTTCGGGGCCGTCGTCTTCGCGGGCTTCGTCCAGTACGAGCGCCGCGTCGAGCGCGAGGGCGGGTCGCCGCTCGTCCCGGTCCGGCTCCTGTCGAACGGGCAGTTCACCGCCGGCGTCGTCACGAACGCCGCGCGGTCGTTGGTCCTCGCGGGCTTCATCTTCGTCGTCCCGGTCTTCCTCCAGTCCGGGGCCGGCTACACCGCGTTCGAGACCGGCGTCGCGATGCTTCCGTTCTCCCTCGCGACGTTCGTCGCGTCCATCTTCACGACCGGCTGGCGGCGGTTCGTCGCGCCGAAACTGCTGATTCAGGGCGGCATCGTCCTCACGGGACTCGGCGTGCTCGCGCTCGCGTCGCAGACGGCGCTGGACGCGACGGTC
Source organism: Haloferax sulfurifontis ATCC BAA-897 (assembly GCF_000337835.1). GTDB lineage: Archaea > Halobacteriota > Halobacteria > Halobacteriales > Haloferacaceae > Haloferax > Haloferax denitrificans. Next base: position 236,308 of record NZ_AOLM01000028.1, read on the forward strand.
GCACAGCTCGCCGCGCCGATGGCGCTCATCGGTCTCGGACTCGGCCTCGTGATGGCACAGCTCATCGACATGACGCTCTCGGCCGTCGAACGGCGGGACTCGGCGGCGGCGTCCGGCCTGTTGAACGCGACGATGATGCTCGGCTACTCGTTCGGGACCGCCATCGTGGGCGCGTACCTGCTCGGGCGCTTTTACGGCGGCGTCGTCGACGGCGTGTTGACCGCCATCGACGCGGGCGTGTCGGCGAGCGAGCGAGGGGCGCTCGTCCTCGCGCTGGAAAACGCCGCCGAGACGGCGACCGAAGAGACCCAACGGGCGTTTCTCGCCGGCCTCACACCGGCGCAACGAGAACTGCTGGCCGACGTGTTCGACGCCGCGATAGTGCAGGCACAGCGGGAGACGCTGTTTCTCCTCGCGCTTTTCGTGTTGCTCGTGCTCCTCGTTTCGACGCTCCTACCGGACGAAGGGACCAGCGGCGACCCGTGAGCCGTGAGCACAGCGTCGTTCGCTGTCGCCGCTCTCATCGCTGTCGTCGTCTCAACAAACAATGCGTTGAGTGAGCAGACTGACGTGAGTCCACCATCCAAAATATTTGTTTTGATAACATCCTCACCAGTAAGTATTGAATGGAAATAGCAATATTGAATTTAGAGGCGACTGAGAAGATTTATCTAAATACCCCGAATCAACCCTCAAAGCCACAAATTCTAGAATTTGTGAAATTTTTTCACATATAGTCGAGTGAGTATTTAACACAACAAAATTGGATTCGAAACTATAGTTTAAAATATTTGTATTCAGAAGTCAGATTTTATTCGGCATCGTTATACAATATCCCCGTTAGTCTGTATCGACCAATTATCGGACGTGAATCCGTATTTGGCAGTAATATGGAATTTAAGGGACTCAGGGGCCACAGCAGGACGGACGGAGAGGCGAACAGTCGATGACGGGAAGGCGCGGAATAACGCGACAGCGGGTGAGCACACTCGTGTTGGCGTTGATGACGGTGATTTCGCTCGTCGCGTGGGTGCCGGTCGGCGCGGCGGCGGTCACGAACGGCGCGGACATCGCGCATTCGAATCTCTCGGTGACGCCGACGACGCTCTACGAGGGAAGCGCCGTCACCGTGAACGTCACCGTCGAAAACACCGGGGCGTCACAGCAACCGTACAACACGACGCTCACCGTCGACGGCGCAGTCGTGGCGTATCAAACCGGGACGCTGAACGCGAGCGAAAGCCAACAGCTCACGTTCACGAAGACGCTCTGGGGGGCGGGGACCTACGACGTCGCCGCCGGCGGGCTCGCCGCACAGACCGTGACCGTCGAGGCGGCCAACGCGAAGTTCCACGGCGGACCGGGCAACCTCGGGTACTACCCGAATCAGGAGGGCCCGCTCACGGAGCCCACCGAGGCGTGGAACATCACCGACTCGAGTCCGCAGGTGATGCAACCGACCATCGTCGGCGACACGCTTTACACCGCGTTCCACAACGGCGGCAGTCTGTACGCGTTAGACCCCGAGACGGGCGCGGAGAAATGGAACGCGACGCCCGGCGGCCTCGACGGGTCGACGTGGACCACACCGGCCTACGCCAACGGCGTCCTCTACCTCGGAAGCAACGACTACAAGCTACACGCGATAAACGCGACCGACGGCACCGAAATCTGGAACTACCAGACGCAGACGAACGTCCGGTCGGCCCCCGCGGTCGTCGACGGCGTCGTCTACTTCGGAAGCAACGACGGGAACCTGACCGCGGTCGACGCCGACACCGGCGAAGAGCTCTGGTACTACACGATGTACCAGCCGGTGCTGGTGGAGTCGAACCCCGCGGTCGTCGACGGCGTCGTCTACGTCTCGGCCGACGACGATAACCTGACCGCGCTGAACGCCACCACCGGGGCGAAACTCTGGAACTACACGCTCCGCGACGAGAGCCAGTCGGACCCGACGGTCGCGAACGACACGGTGTTCGTCGGGAGCGACAGCACGATGGGCGAAACAAGCGGGAACGGAAGCGTGTACGCCATCAACGCGACCGACGGCACCAAGCGCTGGAACTACTCGATGACGGGCGACGTGGATTCGAGTCAGGTGTACGCCGACGGCGTCGTCTACGCCGGGAGCCGCGGGGGCGACCTCGTCGCGCTCGACGCCGCCGACGGAAGCAGACTCTGGAACGCGTCCGGAAACAGCTTCCGCGGCGCGCCGGTCGTCGCGGGCGACGTGCTCTACATCTCGGATTTCGGTGACGACACCGTCCACGCGTTCAACGCGACCGACGGGACGGAGCTGTGGTCGTACGACTCGCCGACGAGCACCCTCTACCCCACGCCGCTCGCGTGGAACGGCTACCTCTACTACGGGAGCGGCAGTCAGTTCCACGCGCTCGCGGAACCGGCACCCGCCGTCTCCGCGGTCAACGCGACGAGCCCCTCGGGGCAGAACCTCTCCGTGTCGTTCGACTCGTCGCAGGCCCTGACGAACGTCTCCGTCTCGGTCTCCGGCCCGAGTTCGACGACGTTCACCGAGGCCGACTTCGCGGAATCGGGGAGCGGGCCGTACACGTACGCGCTCGCGTCGCCGTACGAGACCGGGAGCGACGGTACCTACACCGTCACGGTCGAGACCGCCAAGAACGCCGACGGGCAGGACGGGGCCGCAAGCGAGTCCGACAGCGTCACTATCGACACGGTCGCGCCCGTCGTCGACGCGGGAGCGAACGCGACCGTCGACGAGGACGTCGCGCTCGACTTCAACGCGACGGCGACCGACGCCGTCGGCGTCACGAGCACCTCGTGGGACTTCGGCGACGGCTCCGCGAACGCGACCGGCAAAAACGCCACGCACACGTTCGCCGACCCCGGCACCTACACGGCGACGTTCACCGCCACCGACGCCGCGGGAAACGAGGAAACCGACTCGCTGGTCGTGACCGTCAACGACACGACCGCACCCACCGCAGACGCGGGCGCGAATCAAACCGCCGACGAGGACACCGCCGTCGACTTCGACGGCTCCGCCTCGACCGACAACGGCGTCATCGACAGCTACGAGTGGGACTTCGACGACGGCTCCGCGAACGCGACCGGAGCGACTCCGAGCCACACGTTCGCCGACCCCGGTACCTACAACGTCACGCTGAACGTGACCGACGGCGGCGGTAACGCCGACGCCGACACGCTCGTCGTGACGGTCGACGACGCGACCGCACCGGCCGCAGACGCGGCGCGGACCAGACCGTCGACGAGGACGCCACCGCCGAGTTCAACGCGACGGCGACCGACGCCTCGGGAGTCGCGACCTACGAGTGGGACTTCGGCGACAGCGCGAACGCGACCGGCGAGAACGCCACCCACGCGTTCGCCGACCCCGGCACCTACACCGTCACGCTGAACGTGACCGACACCGTCGGCAACAGCGCGTTCGACACGCTCACCGCGACGGTCAACGACACGACCGCGCCGACCGCCGACGCCGGGATCAACCAGACCGTCGACGAGGACACCGACGTCGACTTCGACGGCTCCGAGTCGACCGACAACGGTGCCATCGACAGCTACGAATGGGACTTCGGCGACAGCGCGAACGCGACCGGGGCGACGCCGAACCACACGTTCGCCGACCCCGGCACGTACGACGTGGTGCTGACGGTGACCGACGGCGGCGGCAACGCCGATTCCGACTCGCTGGTCGTGACCGTCAACGACACGACCGCACCCACCGCCGACGCCGGCGACAACGTGTCGGTCACGGAGGGGACCGCAGTCGAGTTCAACGCCAGCGGGTCGACCGACAACGGCGTCCTCGACAGCTACGAGTGGGACTTCGGTGACGGCGCGAACGCGACGAACGCCACCGAGACGCACAGCTACGACTCGACCGGCACCTACACCGTCACCCTGAACGTGACTGACGCCGCCGGCAACGTCGATTCGGACACGATGACCGTCACCGTGACCGAAGAATCGTCGTCATCGTCGTCCTCCTCGTCGTCGTCATCCTCGTCCTCGTCTTCGTCGGGGACGACCGAGGAGACGGGCGACGACGCGGAGGTCGTCGTCGAGACGGCGAGCGAAGGGACGACAAAGCGGTCGGACGTGGCGGTGACGAACATCGACACGAGCCGCCCCGTCGTCATCCCGCTCGAACCGCCGGCGGGCGACACCGAAACCGGCGGGGCCGAGACCGACGACTCCGGGACCGCCGGCGACTCGTCGTCGTCAACCGACGAGACCGTCTCGGTCGCACAGCTCTCGATGAACGTGAGAAACGGGGACGACTTCTCGCTGGACGTCACGACGTACGAGGCGTCCGAGGACGAAGCCACGAGCGAGCGCTTCCAGCGCGAGACGGGAGCGAGGCCGGCGGGCTACGTCGTTGTCGGCCACACCATACACGACGACGACATCGAGGACGTGACGTTCACGTTCAACGTGCGGAAGCGCTACTTCGAGGAGACGAACACCGGACCGGAGTCGGTCGCGCTCTACCGCGACGAACAGACGCAGTGGCGCAGACTCGACGCCAGTCTCGTCGATGAGTCCGAGATGCGCTACGTCTTCGAGGCGACCTCGCCCGGCCTGTCGCGGTTCAGTATCGGCTCGACCGTCCCCGTCTTCGAGACGACCGCCGCCGATATCACCGAGACGACCGTGTCGGTCGGAGAGGAAGTCGAACTCTCGGTCGACGTGGCGAACCGCGGCGGCGCGGGGGGGTCCCACGAACTCGACTTACTGGTCGACGGCGAGCGCGTCGCCGGCCAGACCGTGGGGCTCGGCGCGTTCGAGAACGGGACGGCCACGCTCAGCTACGCCTTCGACGAGGCCGGAACGTACGAACTCGCGGTCGGCGACCGGGTCGTCGGCAGTGTCACCGTCGAGGACCCAGGCGAGACCGAGACGGCGGCGTCGGTCGACGACTCGACCGCCGGGGCTGACGGCGGCGAGACCGATGGCGGTGCGGCCGACGGCGACGAGACCGGCGACGACGGCGGCAACGCCACCGGATGGACGCTGGCCGTCGTCGCCGTGCTACTCGCCGCCGGTCTGGGCATCGCCTACCGGCGGCGAGAGCGCGACGAGTAGCCCCGAAGCGTCCCGATTTTTCGGCGGCTCGTGAACAGAGCTATTAGCTGGGAGACACGAACAGACGTATGACCGGATTTCGCCCGCCGACCGGCCTCTCGTGGCGACGGCGGTACAGCCTCGTCGGCGGCCTCGTCGCGGCGGCGCTCGTCTCGTGGAGCTATCTGGACGGGCGGTCGGCGATGTCGCTGACCGCGGTGTTCTTCGCCGGCCTCGTCGTCGGCGCGGTGGCGAAGCGACGGCACGGAACGGCGACCGGCGTCGGCGTCCAGACGGGGCTCGTCGGCGGCCTCCCCATCCTGTGGGTGCTGTTCGACGTGCTCGCGTTCGCAAGCGGGCTGTCCGGCCCGACGTGGTTCGTCGTCGCGGGCTGGCTGATGGTGCTCGGCGGGGTCGCCGCGGTCGGCCTGCTCGGGTTCGGTCTGTCGGCGCTCCTCGGCGGCGCGGGCGCGAAGGTCGGCGCGGCGTTGACGGCGTCCGACCCGCCGTCACCGACGGCGACGAGCGAGTGAGGGCGCAGGCGGTGCCGACCTAAAGAAGAACCCGACGTCAGCGCTGTTCGCGCGCGGCTTCGACCGACGCGAAGAAGCCGAAGTACGCGACGACGCCCGCACCCATACAGAGGTAAAAGGCCCACTGCGGCCCGTCGAGAACGTCGAACAGGACCGAAACGACCGTCACCCACACGAGGGCGAAAAGCAGGTCGGTCAGCATACCCGAGCGGTGTTCGCGCACGTGGGTTCGAATCGTCTCCGCGAGGCTCATCGTCGGTCCACCCCGTCGGGAGCCGCGAGTGGCGCGTTCGTCCACGCGTGGGTCGTGTCGTACATGGGTTACGCTTCTGCTTCCGCGTCTGTTTCCGCGTCCTTTTCGTGGACGTCGACGACGAGCACCGGGAGCCGCGTCCGCCGCAGGACGCGTTCGGTCACGCTCCCGAGGACGACCCGGGAGAGACCGGAGCGACCGTGCGAGCCCATCACGACGAGGTCGATGTCGTTGTCGTCGACGAACTTCCTGATGGCGCGCGCCGGTTCGCCCGCGACGACGTGCTCGCGGACGGCCAGTCCATGTTCGGCCGCGGCGTCGGCGACGTAGCCCGTGGCCTTGTCGGCCGCCTGCTTCACTTCGGGCATGTCGTCGAGGCGGCCCTGCCGGATGCGGTCGACCTGCTCTGTCCCAAGCGAGTAGCTGGTGGCGTCGACGTCGACGACGTACAGCGCGTGGACCGTCGCGCCGTACTTCGAGGCGAGGTCGACCGCCTGTTCGACGGCGTACTCCGCCGCGTCGCTTCCGTCAGTCGGAACGAGGATGTGTTCGTACATTGGTTAGTCGTCCGCGGGGGACTGGCCCCCGTCGGCGCTCATGACGACGTCTTCTGCGGACTGTTGCTGGCCCATCGGTTCCGGGCTGTGACACTGCCTGACCATCTTCTTGATTCGCTCGGGCGGTTCGTCCGTCGCCATCGAGACGGCGATGGTGACGACGAACACGAGCGGCGTGCCGACGAGCGCCGCGCCGATGGCCGGCACGAACTCGGCGAAGGCGTCGCTGAAGTGGAAGATGAGGTCGTTGACCACCGCGGCGACCCAGAGCGTGAGGCCGACGCTCATGCCCGCGAGCGCGCCCTGACGGTTGGTGTTCTCCCACCAGAGACCGAGGAAGAACATCGGGAACAGCACGATGGCCGCGAGCGAGAACGCGAGCGCGACCAGTTCGCCGACGAGCGCCGGCGGGTCGAACGCGGTCACCGTCACGATGATACCGAGCGCGACAATGGTCGCCCGACCGACGAACACCTGCTGGCGCTGGGTCGCGTCGGGGTTGATGATGTTCGTGTAGATGTCGTGGGAGACGGCGGACGAGGCGGTGATGAACAGCCCCGCCGTCGTCGCGATGGCGGCGGCGATGCCGCCGGCGGCCACGAGGCCGACGAACCACGTCGGCAGGTTCGAAAGCTGTGCCGCGAGCACCACGATGAGGTCGCCCTCGCCGCCGCTCATGCCGCCGTTGGCCGCGAACGTCGGGCCGTACTGGGAGGCGTCGTAGAGGTCGACGCCGAACGCCGCCAGCGCCGGGGCGCTCCAGTACAGGAGCAGGATGAAAAACAGCCCCCAGACGGTCGACTGCCGCGCCGTCTTCTCGTTTTCGACCGTGTAGAACCGCACCAACACGTGCGGGAGGCCGCACGTCCCGAAGATGAGCGAGAACGCCGTGGCAATCCAGAGGTAGAACCCCGCGTTGGCGAACGGTTCGGAGAACTCCGCGGACAGTTCGCCGATGAGTCGGCCGTACTCGATCTGCGGGAGGACGGTCGAGTAGCCGCCGATGAACCCGACGACGTAGACGGCCGTCAGGAACGCGACGATGAGGATGACGTACTGGACGGCCATGTTCTTGGTCGCGCCCATCATGCCGGAGATGGTCAGGTAGCCGACCGTAATCGCCATCATGACGACGACCATCGTGACGTAGTCGGTCCCGAAGACGTACAGTCCGACGAGGCCCATCCCGCGGGCCTGTCCGACCGAGTAGACGAACCCGATGAGGATGGTCGTCAGCGCGCCGATCGCCCGCGCCGTGTCGGAGTTGAACCGGTCGCCGACGAAGTCGGGGGCCGTGTACTTCCCGAACCGACGCATCTGCGCGGCCAGGAAGATGAGGAGGACGAAGTAGCCGGCGGTCCAGCCGATGATGAACGCGAGCCCGTAGAAGCCCGCGAGAGCGACGAGCCCCGCCAGTCCGAGGTACGAAGCCGCCGACATCCAGTTCGCGCCGATAGCCATCCCGTTTTCGATGTTGCCAATCGACCGACCGGCGACCCACATCCCCTCGGTGTCGGCGACTTTGAACACGTAGCCGATGGCGAGAAGCAGGGCCAACATCCCGACGACCATGACGGCCGGCACGAGTTTGAACGAGATGTTGAGCGCCTCGGGAAGCAGGTCGCCCGACTGGAGGAACACGCTCGGCGTCATTCGACGCGTCCCCCGTCGGCGACGGCGGCCTCACCCTCTCCCGTCGAGCGCGGCGTCGACGCCGCGTGGTCGATGCCGTAGCGCTTGTCGAGCTGGTCGCGCTTGCGCGAGTAGACGAACGCGAGGACGAGCGAACTCGTCGGCGACAACACGGCGACGAGGAAGTAGTGCGCCGGGAAGCCGATGACCGGAAGCTCCGCGGTCATCGTCGCCGGTGCGAAGTAGGTGAGAACCGGCGGGCCGAACGTGAGAAGCGCCCACGCGACGAAACCGGTCCAGATTACTTTCAGGTGGTCTCGCATGAACGGGGTACTCGGTTTCAGCAGGTTCACCTCCCGCGAGAGGTAGTCTATCTCCTCGTGGTCGGAAGCTGTGCTCCGGTCGGCGTTCGGTGCGTGTGAGTCGATTTCTGACTCGGTGGTTTGGCTTGACATAGATTCGCTGGCTGATGATTACACTCGATACGCTCGGCCGGTGAGGGCCGTTCAGTCGCTCTGTGCGCGGACCTTCGCCGCGATTTCCTCGACGACCGCCGGGTTCCGGAGCGTCGAGGTGTCACCCAGTTCCGCCCCGTTCGCCACGTCTTCGAGCAGGCGGCGCATGATTTTGCCCGAGCGCGTCTTCGGCAGTTCGGGCGTGAACACGACCTGTTCGGGGCGAGCGATGGGACCGATGGCGTCCTCGACGCCCTCGATGATTCGCGCCCGGAGGTCTTCGCCCTCCTCGTACCCGTCTTCGGTGATGACGTAGGCGTAGACGGCCTCGCCTTTCACCTCGTGGTTCCCGCCGACGACAGCGGCCTCGGCGACGCCCTCGACGCCGACGATGGCCGATTCGATCTCCATCGTCCCGAGGCGGTGGCCCGAGACGTTGATGACGTCGTCGACGCGCCCGAGCACGGTGACGTAGCCGTCGTCGTCGACTTTCGCGCCGTCGCCGGTGAAGTAGTGCCACCCGTCCACGTCGAACTTCGCCGCGTCCTCACCCCACCGGTGGCCGCGTCGCAGTGCGAGCGGCATGCCGGGCCACGGGCGCGTGAGGACGAGATACCCGGCCTCGTTCGCGGGCACTTCCTCGCCGCGGCCGTCGACGACCCGAGCGCCGACGCCGGGGAGCGGCGGGCCGGCGGAACCGGGTTTCATCTTCTTGACGCCCGGCAGGGTCGTTATCATCATCCCGCCGGTCTCGGTCTGCCACCACGTGTCCACGACCGGGCAGGTCCCGTTGCCGACGTGTTCGTAGTACCACTTCCACGCCCGCGGGTCGATGGGCTCGCCGACCGTCCCGAGCAGGCGGAGACTCGACAGGTCCCGCGACTCGGGGAGCGACGTGTCCCACTTCATGAACGACCGAATCGCCGTCGGCGCGGTGTAGAACACGTCGACTGCGTTCTCCTCGATGAGGTCCCAGATGCGGTCGCGCTCCGGGTAGTTCGGCGTCCCCTCGTACATCACCGCCGTCGTCCCGAGCGCCAGCGGCCCGTAGACCACGTAGGAGTGGCCGCTAATCCAGCCGATGTTCGCCGTACAGAGATACGTGTCCTCCGGCTTGAGGTCCAACACCGCCTGCGACGTCCACGTGACGTGGGCGAGGTAGCCGCCGGTGACGTGTTCGACGCGCTTCGGTTCGCCCGTGGTCCCCGACGTGTGGATGAGAAACAGCACGTCGTCGGCCGCCCGCTCGACCGGGGCGACCTCCGCGCCGGCGTGAGCCTCCACCAGTTCGTCGTAGGTGTGCTGTCCCGCGCCGAGGTGTCCGGTCTCGCCGAGGTGCTCGACGACGACCATCTCTTCGAGGTCGTGAGCGGCCTTGAGGCGGGCGTCGTCGGCCTTGCTCTTCAGGAAGATGGCGCTCCCTCGCCGGTAGTAGCCGTCGCAGGTGACGAGGAACCGGGAGTCCGCGCTCTCCAGCCGCGTCGCCAGCGCGTCGGCCGACAGCCCCGCGAAGACGACGTTGTGGGGCGCGCCGATGCGGGCGCACGCGAGCATGGCGATGGGAAGCTCCGGAATCATCGGCATGTAGAGCGTGACCACGTCGTCCTCCTCGACGCCCTGCGCGCGGAGCGCGGCCGCGAACTCGTTGACCTCGCGGTAGAGGTCCTGATACGTGTACGTCCGCGTCTCGCCGAGGTGGCTCTCCCACTTGATGGCGACGCGGTTTTTCGCCCCGGCTTCGACGTGGCGGTCCACGCAGTTGTAACAGGCGTTCAGCGTCCCGCCGGCGAACCACTCGAACGGAGGTTCGTCGTCCGGGAGGACCGACTCGTACGGGTCGAACCAGTCGAGCGTCGCCGCCGCTCGGTCCCAGCAGTCGGGCCAGTTCACCTCGAACTCGTCGTAGACCGAGTCGTCGGTGACGGTGGCCTGGTCGACGAACTGCGGCGGAGGCGGAATCTCCTCGTCTCCGGCCATCCTCGTTTCGAAGTCCGGCCCGCGACGGTTCGACATACAGGTGGTACGTCGGCCTCATCGCATTAAAACGTTCGTCGGGAGAGGCGACCCGGGGCGTCGCGTCGAGCGCGTCCGCCAAGCTTCTTGTGTCAGCCAGTCCCAGCCCACGTATGCCGACACCGTCCCCCTTTTCCCGACGCATCGGGAGCGAGCGCGTCGCGGGAACCCGCGAGTCCGTCATCCGGGAGATGACCCGCGAGGCGCACGAACACGACGCCATCAACCTCTCGCAGGGGATTCCCGACGAGGACGAGACCCCGGCGAGCGTGAAGCGCGCGGCGAAAGACGCCATCGACACGTCGAGCCAGTACACCATCACGTGGGGCCTGCCGGAACTCCGCGAGGCGGTCTCGGAGCGCTACGCTGAGTGGAAGGGCGTCCGCTACGACCCCGAAACTGAGGTCACCGTCACCACCGGGACGAGCGAGGCCGTCGTCTCGACGCTCCTCGCGCTCTGCGACCCCGGCGACGGCGTCATCTACTTCGAGCCGACCTACGAGAGCTACATCCCGGCCGTCCAGTTCGCCGGGGGCGAGCCGATGCCGCTCGACATCACAGACGGCCTCGAACTCGACGCCGACGCGCTGTGGGACGCCGCCGAAGAGGCGTCCATGCTGATTCTCAACCACCCGCACAACCCGACGGGCACCGTCTTTTCGCCCGCCGAACTCGAACTCGTCGCGGCGGTCGCCGCCGAGGAGGACCTCGTCGTCGTCACCGACGAGATATACGAGCATATCGTCTACGCGGACGACTACGTCAGCCCGGTCGAAATCGACGGCCTCGCCGGGCGGACCGTCGTCTGCACGGGGCTGTCGAAGACGTACTCCGTGACGGGCTGGCGCGTCGGGTTCGCGCTCGCGCCCGAACCGCTTTCGGCCGAGTTGCGGAAGGTCCACGACTACACGAGCATCTGCGCGCCGACGCCGTTCCAGCGGGCGGGCGTCGAGGCGCTGTCGCTCCCGGCGGACTACTACGACGACCTCTCGGACTCCTACGAGCGCCGCGGGGAACTGCTGTACGACGGCCTCCGCGAAGTCGGCCTCGACCCCGTGAAACCGGACGGTGCGTACTACATGCTGACGCGCTATCCGGGCGACGCCGACGACACCGAGTTCGCCCACAGGCTCGTCCGCGAGGCCGGCGTCGCCGTCGTCCCCGGGAGCAGTTTCTACACCGAGGGCTCCGCCGACTGGGTCCGCTTTACGTTCTCCCGCAACGAGGCGACCGTCGAGGAGGCGCTCCGACGACTCGACGAGAACCGGTTTTGGTAGCTGGCGGCGGTCCAGTCGCGGCGTGGTCGACCGTCGTCAGGCATCGTCCGACGACGCCGCGTCCGCCTCCTGTGCCGAATCCTCGGCGCGCCCGACGCCGCGAACCACGAACCGCGCGCCGGCGTCCGGGGCGTCCTCGTAGCCGACTGACCAGCCGTGGGCCTCGGCGATGGACTCGACGATGGCGAGGCCGAAGCCGGTGCCGTCGTCGGCCGTGGTGAAGCCGGACTCGAAGAGCTTCGGGCGGTCGGCCGGCGGCACGCCGGGGCCGTCGTCCGCGACGAAAAAGCCGTCGCGGGTCGCGCCGACCGTGACCGTCACGCCGTCACCGACGTGTTCGACCGAGTTGCGAAACAGGTTCTCGAACAGTTGGAGGAGCCGGGTCCGGTCCGCGGCGAACGACGCGCTCCCCGCGGTATCGAGCGTGGCGGTGCCGGTTTCGACGTTCGTCCACGCCTCCGCCGCGACGGCGTCGAGCGAGACCGTCTCGCGCTCGTCGACCGTCCCGCCGCGGGCGAGCGCGAGCACGTCGGCGATGATTTCGCCCATGCGCTCGTGGGCCGCCTCGATTCGCTCGACGTGGTCCGGGTCCGGTCGGTCGGCCTCCTTCACCAGTTCGAGGTAGCCCTCCGCCACGTTCAGCGGGTTACGCAGGTCGTGAGAGACGACGTTGGCGAACGTTTCGAGCTGTTGTTCGTGCTTCCGTCGGTCGGTCACGTCCTGGGCGTTGACGACGACGCCGCCGACGACGGGGTCGTCGAGGAGGTTCCGACACCGCACGCTGAAGACGCGCCACCCGCGGGTCGAACTGCGGAACCGGAGTTCGGCGGTGGCGTCCTCGTCGGGGCGCTTCATCGACTCCCGGAACGTCTCGACTGCGGCGTCCTCGTCGTCCGGGTGGAGGAACCGCGCCAGCGACCCCACCTCGCTCGGGTCCTCGTCGGCCCCGAGCGTCTGGGCGGCCGAGTCGCTCAGGTAGGTGACCGAGCCGTCGGCGTCGAGGACGAAGATGAGGTCGGAGGCGTTCTCCGTGAGCGCGCGAAACCACCGCTCGCGGACGCGGCGCTCGGTGATGTCGTGGAGGATGTGCAGGTGTCCGCGCACCGCGTCTCGGCCGTCGGTCACGGCCGACCGGTCGACCTCGAAGTGCCGCGCCTCGCCGTTGTCGTCGACGACCCGCAGTTCCCCGCCGGCTTCGAGCGCCGACGCGGTCTCGGCGCCGAACACGTCGGCGACGGGGGAGCCAAGCGACGAGGGAGAGCCGTCGAAAAGCGCCCTCGCCGCCGGGTTGCTGTCGGCCAGTCTGCCCTTTCTGTCGACGACGACGACGGGGTCGGCCATCCGTTCGATGACGAGGTCGCGCGCGATGGGGCTGATGTCGAGGATGCGGTACCGCGAGAGGCCGACCGCGAAGAGCGACGACGTGACGGCGAACGAGACGGCGATGGGGTTGGCGGGCATAAACGGGCTCAGGAGATAGGCCGAGCCGACGACGGCGGGAGTGAGGATTGCGACGAACAGGACGAGCGCCTGTTTCCTGTATATCTGTCGGCTCCGGAGACAGTGGATGCCGAGGACGACGAGCGCGGCTCCGATTGCGACGTAGCTGTAGGCCACGTCGACCCAGAACAGCGGCCCGGGAACGACCTCGGTCGCGGTGATTCCGCCGACGGTCGCAAACGACAGCGACTCCCACAGGAGCGCGTGGACTCCGAGGGCGTTCGTCGCCACTCCCGTGATAACCAGCACGGGCCACACGGCGAGAAGCGCGGCGGTCCACCGCGAGACCCACCGCTCGTAGCCCGCGGTTTCGAGGGCGAAAAGCAGGGTGAAAAACACCGACCACTCCGCGGGAACCGACTCCAAAACGAACCACAGGAACCGGGCGTCCGGCGAGTCGGCGAGGAGGAAGAGCATCTCGAAAAGCGACCAACAGCCGGCACTCACGGTGAGGGCGATGAACCAGCGTCCGCTCGGCTCGTCTCGGTACCGCCACCCGTAGCTCGCGACGCCGGCGGATAGCACGGTCGCGAGGACGAGCGCGCCCACGTACGGTGACGGCAAGAGAGACACGTGTACTCGGGTACCCGATTCGGGTACTTAGAAACACCGGCAGTCGGGCGGGGTGAGACGCCCCCACAGAGCCGTTCGCGGTCCAAAGCCTCTTAACTGACCAGTCAGTAAGTCGGGGCAGAAGATGGACGGAGAGACCAGAGCCGAGATACTCGATGCGACCAATCGGGCGCTCTGCGAACACGGGTACGCCGGCCTGACGGTACAGCGAATCGCGGACGAGTCGTCGATGACGAGCGCCGCGATTCACTACCACTTCGACACGAAAGAGGAGCTCCTGAACGCGTTTCTCGACGACCTCATCGAGCGGTTCGAGTCGAAGCTACCGTGCGGCGCGGCCGACCCGCGAACGCGTCTCGACGGGGTTCTCGACGCGGTTTTCAGTCCGAAGGACCCCGACTCGGACGGCTTTCCCGTGGCTATCATGGAGCTGAAGGCGCAAGCGCCCTACCACGAACTGTTCCGCGAGCGCTTCCTCGACTTCGACGGCGTGATGCGCGGCGTCGTCGCCGACATCGTCCGAGACGGCGTGGCGGCCGGGCACTTCGACGAGGCCGACCCCGAAGAGATTGCGCGGCTAATCACGACCATGAGCAACGGCGCGCACGCCCGCGCCGTCGCACTCGACGAACACCCCGCGGAGACCCGCCGGGTCGTCGAGGACGCGCTGGAGCTCCACCTCGGCTGGACGCCGGGTGAGGGGGCGGACGAATGAGCCTGTTCAAGGGACAAGAGGAACTCAACCTCACCGAGGGCGGCATCGTCAGGCCGCTTCTCTACCTGTCGCTTCCCATCGTCGTCACGAACCTCCTCCAGACGGCGTACAACCTCGCGGACACGTTCTGGCTCGGCCAGTATTCGACGGAGGCGCTCGCGGCCATCTCGTTCGCCTTCCCGATGGTGTTCCTGCTCATCTCGCTCGGGATGGGACTGTCCGTCGCCGGGAGCGTCCTCGTCGCCCAGCACACCGGGGCCGAGGAGACGGACAAAGCCGAGTACGCGGCCTCGCAGACCGTCACGTTCGCGTTCCTCGGGTCGGCGATACTCGGCGGGCTCGGCTACCCCGCCGTCCGGCCGTTCCTCGACTTCCTCGGGGCCTCGCCGGACGTGTTGCCGGGCGCGACGGCCTACATGCAGGTCATCGCGCTCGGCCTCCCGTTCATGTTCGGCTTCTTCGTGTTCATCTCGCTGATGCGCGGGGCGGGCGACACCATCACGCCGATGCTCGTGATGTTCGGGACCGTCGTCCTCAACGTCGTCCTCGACCCGTTTTTCATCAACGGGTGGGCGCTCGGACCGGTGCAGTTCCCCCAGCTCGGGATTCAGGGCGCGGCCATCGCCACTGTCATCTCGCGGGTCCTCGCGATGGTCGTCGGCATCGCCATCATGGTGTCGGGGAGCAGAGGCATCCAGATTCACCTCGCGGACATGCGGCCGGACTTCGAGTACCTGCGGAAGATTCTCCGCATCGGCATCCCCGCCAGCATCGAGGGGACGGGTCGCGCGCTCTCTATCAACGCGCTTCTCATCGTCGTCGGGCTGTTTTCGACCTCCGTCGTCGCGGCGTTCGGCATCGGGACCCGCGTGTTCTCGGTCATCTTCCTCCCCGCTATCGCCGTCGCCCGCGGCGTCGAGACGATGTCCGGCCAGAACATCGGCGCGGGGAAGTACGACCGCGCGGAGCAGGCGAACTACGTCGCCGCTAAGGGCCTGTTCTTCGTCCTCGGCCTGCTCGGCGTCGCCATCTTCCTCGTTCCCGAACCCATCGTCTCGGTGTTCACGACCGACGCCGAGGTGCTCGAAGTGGGCGCGGAGTTCCTGCGGTACGTCTCGCTGTCGTTCGGCTTCATCGGCATCATGCGGGCCTTTTCCGGCGGCTTCCGGGGCGCGGGCAAGACCCTCATCGCCGCGGTGATATCGGTCGTCACCCTCGCCGGCATCCGGCTTCCGGTCGCCTTCGTCGCGTCGCAGGGACTCCTCCCGACGGACTTCTGGTTCCTCGGGACCACCGACGTTCGGGGCATCTGGATCGCCTTTTTCGTCTCGAACATCGTGGGCGCGACCATCGCGTGGCTCTGGTTCCGCCAAGGAACCTGGCGCGAGGGCGACGTCCGCGGGTCGCCGGCCGGCGGCGAGTTGGAGAACGACGACGTGGAGCTATCGAGCGGGATGGACTGACCCGGAAAAAGAGCGGTCCGAACCCGCTACTCCGCCGAGATGCTGAACCCGGAAAGCGAGTCCTTCGCGTCTTTGACGAACGTGTGTTTCCCCGTGATGCGGGCCGACCCGGTGATGAGCGGTGTCGTCAGCGTCACGCCGTCACGCTCGTCGGCCGCGACGAGTCTGCCTTCGAAGCGCGTACCGACGATGCTCTCGTGGAGGTACGACTCGCCGATATCGAGCGCGCCGGCGTCGTGGAGGAGCGCCATCTTCGCGCACGTCCCGGTCCCACAGGGCGAGCGGTCGACCTGTCCCTCGCCGAAGACGACGATACTTCGGTCCACCTCGTCGGGCGTGCCGTATATCTCGGTGATCGAGACCGACCCCTCCTCGCCGGTGAGCGGGTGGACGATATCGAGGCGCTCGTTGACGGCGTCGCGGATTTCGAGGCCCCAATCGACGAACGTCGCCGCGTGCTGTGGTTCGACGGGTCGGTCGAGTTGGTCGCTGTCGACCAGCGCGAAGAAGTTGCCCGCGTAGACGACGTCGACGCGGAGCGGCAAGTCGAGAAACGAGACCGGGACAGTCACCTCGTCGTAGACGAAGGACCGAACGTTCTGTATCGTGACGCGCTCGACGCCCCCGTCCGGCGCGTACTCGGGCGTCGCCTCGACGAGTCCGGCCGGCGTCTCGACGCGGACGGTCTCGCGCCGGTCGAGTCGACCCAGTTCGAGGAGGGCGGAGACGACGCCGATGGTCCCGTGGCCGCACATGTCGAGATAGCCCCGACTGTCCATGAAGAAAACGCCCACGTCCGCGTCGGGACGGGTAGACTCGACGACGACGGCCCCGAACATGTCGTCGTGGCCGCGGGGCTCTCGCATCAGCAGGTCGCGCACCCAGTCGTGAGTCTCGGCGAACGAGTCGCGGCGCTCCCGGACGGAGTCGCCCGTGACCGCCGAGCGGTCGATGCCGCCGACGACGATACGGGTCGGCTCGCCCTCGGTGTGCGTGTCGATGGTCGTGAACGACGCGTCCGTGGTGAGTTCGTCGAACGCGAGGTCGTCGCGCGCGCGGACGAACTCGGCGTCGGCGTCGGTTTCGGAGCCTGCGTCGGAGTCCGAGTTCATTCGTCCACCAGTTCGAGCCGAGCGATTTGCTCGTCGGACCAGTCGTAGTGCGACTCGTCAATCTCCCGGAGCGTCCGCACGCACTCGTTGTGGCGCCGACGGGCAATCGGTGCGTAGGGGTCGTCGGGGTTCGCGCGAATCCACTCGCGGAGGTCGGAAAGCGCCCGCGGCGAGTAGCTATCGACGTCGTCCTGCTCCCGCAAGAGCGCGAGTTTGCGCTCCTCGGTGCGGAGCGACCTGACGAGGACCGCGGCCGCGACGCCGGGCAACAGGAGGAGCGAGATGACCATCGAGACCCACGTGAGCGTCGAAAGCGCCATCTCAGTCGTCACCTCCCGGGACCGTCGCGGAACCGGACGGTGGCTCGTCGCCGACGACGCTCATCACGGCCGTGCTCGCGGCGACGAGCGCGGCCATGAACGCGACGCCGAGTAGCATCAGCCGCTGGTTCGGGGTGCCGATGCTGGAGTAGACGCCGTAGCCGAGGATGAACACCATCACGACGGGAATGACGTACTTTACGACCGGGTTCCACCACGAGCCGACGTAGACGCCGGCGTTACGGTTGAGGTCGATGACGCGGGCGCGCTCGGGACCGAACTTCCACGCGACGAGCGCGATGATAGACAGCGTCGCCAGCGGGAGGCCGAAGCTCCCGAACATGAAGTCCATCTGCCCGAGGAACGCAGAGGAGTAGGCGCTCGGGAGACCGAACAGCCAAATCGCGCCGCAGGACGCGAGCACGGCCCCCGTCCGCGAGAGGCGCGTCTCCTCGGAGACCGTGGTGACGGCGACTTCGGTGATGCCGAGGCCGGAGGTGAACGTCGCGAAGAAGAAGGAGACAAAGAACACGATGGCCCACAGACTCCCGCCGGGGAGTTCGGGGAACACCTGCGCCATCGAGATGAAAAGCAGGTTCGACCCGGCGCTCGGTTCGAGTCCGAACGCGAAGACGACGGGGAACGTGGCGAACACCGCGAGCAGGCCGATGCTCGTGTTCCCGATGGCGGTGAACAGGCCGCCGCCGAGCGGCACGTCGTCGTACCGACTGAGATAGCTCCCGTAGGTCAGCGCGATGCCCCACCCGAGGCCCGTCGAGAACAGCGCCTGACTGAGCGCCGCGACCCACGTGCTCCCGCGGGTGAGGTACCCCCAATCGGGCGTGAAGACGAACGCGACGCCCTCCATGCCGCCGGGGAGCGTGATGCCGCGAATCGAGACCGCCACGAGCGCGACGACGAGCAACGGGATCATCCACTTCACGACGCGCTCGATGCCCCGGCGGATACCGAACACGAGAACGCCGGCCAGACCGGCCATCGTCACCGTGTGCATCCCGACGACGAGCGCCGAGTTGTTGATAAAGCCCTCCCAGAACGCCTGCGGCAGGAACCCCGGCTGGGTGAACGTCATGAGCACCGAGTGGCCGGCGTAGTAGAGCGCCCACCCGATGATGGGCGCGTAGTACGACATCAGCGCCACGTTGACGACGAGGACCACGAGTCCGAGGCCCTGGGCCCGCTTGCTCCCGAGAACCTTCCTGAACGCTCCGATAACCCCGTGGTTCGTGTAGCGACCGATCATCGTCTCGGCCATCAGCCCGGGGACCGCGATGAGATACAACAACAGAATGTAGGCCACGAGGAAGGCACCGCCGCCGTTTTCGCCCGTCGTAAACGGCATGCGCCAGATGTTGCCCGCGCCCACCATCGCGCCGAGCATCGCCATGAGGAAACCGAACCGGCTTCCCCACTCTTCTCGCGCCGTTCTCGCCTCTGAGTCTGACATGATAATCCTACCCAAACGCTTGAACAGAAGGTAGTTATACGGATGTTCTACTATGGTCGGGGTCGTCAACGAAAGATGTATGGAAACGCTGTTGGGACGATTCGGTAGTTATCGGTAGATACCGCAAATCCGAACGTTTCAGACACCCGAAGCAGAGTCTAAGAGTTCGGCACCGAGTGTCAGGTAGTGAGAATATTTCGACCCGGACAGCCGACCGAACCGTATCATAGTCGGGGATGTGTATATAACCGAAAAGCGGACACCACCGGTATGGTCACGACCAGCGACGAGCGAGCCGAAGGCGACCGGACACCGGGAGACGAGCGTGGGACGAAACGCGAGTCGGAAGCGCGTCGGTGCGCGTGAGAGACGAGCGGACGGACGAAGTCGAGCGGGCGGTACTCGCGCTTCTCGACCGCCGGGGCCCGACGCCGATAGACGAGATACTCGCCGAGGTAGACGGCCATCCTATCGAGATAGAACACGCCTGTAGCCGACTCCAGCGCGCGGGCGAACTCCGAAGTCGGAGTTGCGGCGTGTACGACCGCCCGAGCGACGACCGCGAGCGGCGACGCGCGCGTTGAGCGACCCGCGAGAGGACCACCCTCCCATGGACAGACATGAGTATAACTCACCCTCCGCCGAGAACTCAGCTATGACGAACTCAGTCACGGAGCGACTGTCGGCCCGGCGGTGCCCGGAGTGCGACTCGGAGACGCGGGTGAGACACGGAATCGAACGCTGTACGGACTGCGAGTGGCGCGCGCCACAGGGGGCTGACTGAGCGAGACGACGTGGCCGCGAGCACAGACGCGACCCGGTGGGGACACCACCGCGCCCGGAGTAAACCGGCAAGACAGTTATCGAATCGGATAACGAATCGTACCGACGGCGTTACGGACCGGGGTCCGCGTACTGGTTGAGGAGTTTCGCCTCGGCCTTTCGGAGATGTTCGAGCAGTGTGGTCTTCGAGATGTCGAGTTCGTCGGCCAGTTCCCGCGTCGTCGTCTCCCGCGGCCACGCGTAGTAGTCGCGCCGGCAGGCCAGTTCGAACACCTCGCGCTGGCGGTTCGAGAGCTTGTCCAGTTGGTGCGAGACGTGGTTTTTCGCGCCGGCGACGGAGGTGACCTTGGTGACGATGATTTCGGCCTGATTCGCCGCCTCCAACGAGTCGAGGCGCTCGCGGAGGTCGTCCCGGTCGGCGGTGTCGATGACCGGCCAGTACTCCCAGCCGTCGTCGACGCGGACGGGCGCGTCGTGGACGAAGCCGTGGGACAGAAGCGAGTCAGTCATGCTGTTTTCGGGGTCGTACTCGACCATCAACTCCCGCGTCGTGTTCCCGACGTTCGACGCGCCGTTGTCGAACTCGTGGCGCGGACTCAGCTCGGAGACGGAGTCAGTCAGCCGCGACCGCTCTGTCGCGCGGACGAAGTCGTCGATGTCTTCGACCCGGTCGGCGTAGACCGTGAAATGCCCCTTCACGGTGTCTTCGGGTGTATTGTACACGGTGTGGGCGGTGACGCCGGCGTCGACGCTCTCCGTCACCTCCAGCGTCCAGCAGTCCGGGTGCCAGACCTTGAGCGTGAGTCGGGTCGGACCCGTGAGTTCGGAAGTCGGTGCGCTAGCGTTCGACATGTGAGGAAGTTATTTTTCCGTGACGTATATATCCAACCGACCATGGGAGGCTGACGCATCGAGTGCGATCACACGGTGTTCCGGCGAGTTCGGGCCGAACTGCGTCTCAGATTCGAGAACAACGTGGTTGCGGCGACCGCGACGGCCCGGCGGGGCGACACCGAGCCCACCGAGCGTCACCGCGGCCGGGTTCCGGCGGAGGGAAGCGTTGATAACGACCGCTCGAATAGGGGCGAGTGAATGCCCGCAGACTCCCTAGAGACGTTACTGGACAACCCGGCGATGCGGGAGGCGCTCTCGGTCGTCGTCGAACGGTCGAAACAGGGGACCGAAGAGCTCCGCTGGCGCGACGTGAACGACGCGCTGTCGAGCGGTCAGTGGGGTCGCCTCATCGAGCGGGGCGTCCTGACCGACGCCGCGGCCGGCGGCTTCGTCCTGTCCGACCCGGACCGAATCGCCTCGAAACTGCAGTCGCGCGACCCCGGCGCCGGAGACGAGAGCGACGACGCCGAGTCGTCGTGGTCTCGGTGGGACAAGCTCGGCGCGCTCGGCGTCGTCGTCCTGTTCGCCGGCTACTGGAACGCCGGCGTCCGAAACGCGGTCGCCGGCATCGACAACGTCGTGCTCGGGGCGCTGGCGCACTCGATACCGTTCTACGCCGTGGTCATCGTCCTCGCCGCGGCGACCGGCCTCTACACGACCGTGATGCAGGACCGGCTGAAGGACACGGAACTCCTCG
Organism: Haloferax sulfurifontis ATCC BAA-897; assembly: GCF_000337835.1. GTDB lineage: Archaea > Halobacteriota > Halobacteria > Halobacteriales > Haloferacaceae > Haloferax > Haloferax denitrificans. Next base: position 257,626 of record NZ_AOLM01000028.1, read on the forward strand.
AACGCCACCAGGCCCGGATGGACGACCTGAAGTCGCGCCGGGAGGCGGCGAAAGAGCGCGGCGACGACAACGCGCTCGAACGCATCGAGGCGGAGCAGATGGAGGCGATGGGCGACCAGTGGAGCGTGATGAAAGCGCAGTTCAAGCCGATGGTCTGGATAATGCTCGTCACCATCCCGACGTTCCTCTGGATGCGCTGGAAGGTCCGCGGCGGCCACGTCGCCGCCGGCTCCGCGCACGTAATCCTCCCGCTCGTCGGCCGGGTGGGCTGGCAGGACGCCGTCTTCGGCCCCATGCCCGCGTGGATCGTCTGGTACTTCCTCTGTTCGTTCGCCGCCAGACAGCTCTGTCAGAAGTTCCTCGGAATCGACCCCTCCGGGACCGATCGCCCGGACTCGGAGTCCACGACCTCGTCCTGAGCGACGCGAAACCGCCCCTCGAAGCGTGCGTCGCGGGGGGCCGTGACAATCCCTTAGTGGTTTTCAAACCGGTTCGTATAAACCGACGCCGCGACGAGAGTTCGGCATGGACCGCGACGAACCCGAGCGGCGAGAGCCGAGCGACTCGCCCGCGACGACGACCGAACTCGACGAGGCCGAACTCGAAGCGCTCGTCGAGTACGTCGGAAACGGGCGCGACCGCGGAGCGCTGAGCGGACGCCGCCGCGTGGGTGAGTACCCCGACGGCGACGATGGAAACGGCGACGGCGAGTTCGGCGACCGCGACGGTGACGGGCTCGACCGCGAGGCGGCGATCGCCCGGTTCCGCGGGCCGGACGAGGTGCTCACGCGAGTCGTGCCGCACGCGGGCTACCTCGAAATCCACAAGCGGACGCCGTGCGCCGAGGGCTGTGCGTCGTGCCCGCACGGGCCCGCCGTCTACCACGTCCGGTGGGAGCGCCACCCCGGCGGCGAGGACCGACTCCACTGGGTCCTCATCGGTCCCGAGGTCGGCGCGAACTGATTTTCCGCCGGCTCGGCGGTCGGCTCAGCGGTCTCCCGCCGCGGTGGGGGGCGCCGCCCGCGACTCCGACTGCGCCCCCTCGTCGCCTCGGCGACAGCGCATCGGCTCGACCGCCGACTCGATGGGGATGTCGTCGTAGGCGTCGAGCACGTCGCTCCGCGTGACGATGCCGACGACCGTCGCCCCGTCGACGACCGGGACGCGGCCCACGTCGGCGGCTTCCATCGCGTCCACGACGTGGAGGAGGTTGCTGTTCGGCGTCGTCGTGACGACGGTCCGCGTACCGACTTCCTCGACCGGCGGGTCCGCCGCCGGGTCGTCGTCGCCGTCGAGGGCCTCGATGTTCTCGGTCAGATACCCCTGAGCGTCGCTCTGGACGACGATACCGGCGAGCGACTCGTCCGCTTCGACGATGGGAAGCCCGCCGTGGTCTGTGTCGCGGAGCCGATTGACGGCCTCCGAAAGCGGCGTTCCGACTTGGACGGTGTCGACGGCGGTCGTCATCACGTCGGCGACGTGGACGTCCTCGATGCTCCCGATGCGGCGCTCTTGGACCGTGTAGCCGAGGTCTCGGAGCTTCTGGGTGTAGATGGTACTGCCGTTGAGGAGGTAGCTCGCGATTTCGCTCCCGACGACGCTGACCATGAGAAGCGGGAGGATGATGGTGTACTGGCCGGTGAGTTCGAAGATGATGATGATGGCGGTGAGCGGCGCGCCCGCGGTCGCGGCGAAGATGCCGCCCATCCCGACCAGCGCGTACGCGCCCGAGGGGGCCGTCCCGGGGACGAGCGCGTGGACCGCGAGGCCGAACGCGCCGCCGACGGTGGCACCCACGAACAGCGACGGCGAGAACACGCCGCCGGAACTCCCGCTCCCGACCGACAGGGAGAAGCCGACCGCCTTGAGCACCGCCAGCGCGACGAGCGCGCCGAAGAGGAAGCCGCCGTCGATGCTCCGGTGGACGACGCCGTACCCGACCCCGAGGAGGAGGCCGGCGGCCTCCCCCGGGGCGACGCCGAGGACGACGGTCCCGACGAGGACGCTCACGCCGAGCAGGAGTCCGCCCAGCGCGGGCTTGAGATAGCCCGGCGCGTCGAGGCGCTCGAAGAAGTGCTCGACGCCGTAGAGCAGTTTCACGAGGCCCGCGCCGACGAGGCCGACGACGGCCCCCAAAAGCAGGTAGATGGGGAGTTCGACCGCCGGCGTCACCAGCTGGTAGGACGCCGGCACGAGGAACTCGCGGATGCCGGGCGTCGGCGAGAACTCCAGAATCGGGCGGGCGACCGCCGTCGCCGTCAGCGCGGCGAGGACCACCGTGATGACGTGGCCGAGGTAGTACTCCGCGAGGAGGATTTCGAGCGCGAACATGATGCCCCCGATGGGCGTGTTGAACGTGCCCGCGATGCCCGCGGCCGCCCCGGCCGCGACGAGCGTCCGCGTGTGCCGCGAGCGAACGAACCGGCCGAAAAAGGACCCGGCGGCGCTCCCGATTTGGATGATGGGCCCCTCGCGGCCGAGCGACGCCCCGCTCCCGATGGCAACGCTCGATGCGAGCGTCTTGTAGAGGGCGATTTTCGGGCTGATGCGGCCGCCGCGGTTCAGCATCGCGTCGAGGACGCTCGGCACGCCGTGGCCCTTGACCGCGTCGGTCGTGAGCAGGACGACGACGCCGACGAGGAGGCCGCCCAGCGCGGGGATGGCCGCGTAGCGGAGCGGCCCGAGCGGGGACAGGAGGTCGAAGGCGTTGGTCACGGGCACGAGCGCGAACGAGACGTTGCCCGGGTTGAGCGAGGTGCCGTAGAGCAGTTCCTGGACGACCCAGATACCGACGCGGAAGACGACGGCCCCGAGCCCGGCGACGACGCCGATGGCGACCGCCAGCACGTTCATCGCGATATCTTCGTACCGCGGTTCGACCTCCGCCGACCGTATCGCCCTGCGAATCCGCTCGCGCAGGGTAGACTCGTCACTCGGGTTTTGGGGCATCCGAGTCACTCTTGCTCGATGGGGCGTTTGTCAGTTTCGTTTCGAACGCCGAACCGGCGAGCGGCCGCGAGGCGGGTCAGAGGGCGGCGCGCACGAGCGCGGCGTGCGTCGCGACGACACAGCCGCCCGCGACGACGCCGACCCACATCAGGAGGTGACCCACACCGAGGTCGAACGACACGCCGACGAGCCACAGGCCGACGAGGGTACCCGCGGACTTCGTGGCGTAGGAGAGGCCGCCACGCGCCGCGAGCTGTAACAGGCCGGTGCAGGCGACGCCCAACAGGAGGACGCTGACGACGACGTCGTCGCCGACCTCCGCCGGGGGGCCGCGGAACACGACGGCCGCGACGGCGAGCGCCGCCGCCGACGCGAGGTCGACGCCGAGCGTCGTTCGAGCGAGCGAGCGTTCGACCGGCAATCGTGGCTGTGTACTCGTCATGGGTGTCGAGCGCGCACCCGCCGACGCGATGCCGAAACAAGGGGACTGCGTCGGATGGGGTGTCGCGTGTCGAAGCGGTCAACGGTGACGACACCGGGCAGGCTCTATCACCGAAGGGGCTATCAGATCGAAGACGATGGGTAGCGGTTGGCCGCTTCGTGGCCGTGAAACACGGCAATCGGGGGTTTCGCGTGGACTCTTATAGTCTTTTTCAAGGAGGGAGTCTCCGAAACATCTGGCAACCACTTAGTGATTGCCAAACCGAAAACAACACCGCGACTGACCGACCACAGCACACCGATGAACCGCGATTCCGTCGCCCGCCTCACTCGTCTCGTCACCGCGCTCGGAGCCGTCCTCGTCCTCCTCGGACTCGCCGTGCAGGTCACGACGCTTCGACTCGGACTGCCGCATCCCCCGTGGGAGCTACGGGCCGCGAGCGACGCCGAAGTGCTGGGCGTCGGCCTCTGGTGGGTCGCCGTCGCCACCCGGCTCGTCGGGCCGCGTCGCGCTCGGCGACGCGGCGGGGCGGAGCGCGAGGCGGTGTACGTCACGCGCGGACTGCTCGACGCGCTGTTGGACCGGGCGGCGCGCGCCGAACCGAACCGTGAATCGCTCTCGCTCGGCACGACCGCCGCGGGCGAGTTAGACGGGGGGGAGTCGCTCGACGAGACCCGACGGGTGTTCAGCCACTTCGTCCACCCGAGCGCCGGCGCGGCGGTCCGGGGCGTCTTCGGCGTCGACCTCGCGACCGCGCCGGGGCGGACGCCGGGGCAGTTCGTCTCGCACCCGTGGGGGCCGCTGGCGGCGACGAAGCGCGACACGCTCCGCGAAGTCGTCCTCGTCGCGGTCCCGCCGTGGGACGACGACTGCGTGGCCGCGTTCGACCGGGCGGGGCGGCGGCGTCCGCTCCGCGTCGTCGACGCCGAGCCGCGCGAATCGTTCGACGAACCGGTTCCGACGGCCGGGTCCGCGGCGTCCCCGTCGGCACCGACGCCGGCCGACGGATAGTCACCGCATCGATACAATTATACGCGACGACTGGCCACGACTGACTGAAACGCCGATTCGCGAGCACAGCGACGGCATCCCGTGCGGACGCCGCTCGCGTAGTGACGACGCCGGTCGGCGCAACAGACCATGCAATCGCCAACAGCCACTCGCAATCGACCATGAGTTGGAAAGACACCGCAGCACCGGTTCTGAGTCGGATGCCCGCCGTGGCCCGCCCGGACGGCCACGTCCCGTTCCGCCGAAAGCTCGGCTGGACCGCCGGGATTCTCGTCCTGTACTTCTTCCTGACGAACGTCACGCTGTTCGGCGTCGGGACGGGAAGTCAGGACATCTTCGGGCAGTTCCGCTCCATCCTCGGCGGGGGACAGGGTACCATCCTCCAGTTGGGTATCGGTCCCATCGTCACCGCGAGCATCGTCCTCCAACTGCTACAGGGCGGGGACTTGCTCGGCCTCGACACGGACGACCCGGGCGACCAAATCCTCTATCAGGGCCTCCAGAAACTGCTCGTCTTCGGGATGATCGCCCTCCAAGGCCTCCCCATCGTCTTCGCCGGGGGCTACCTCCCGGCCGACCCGGCGGTCGCGAGCGCCCTCGGCGTCGGAGCGGTCGGCGTGAAGTGGCTCATCTTCGCGCAGATATTCGCCGGCGGCGCGCTCGTGCTGTTCATGGACGAGGTCGTCAGCAAGTGGGGCGTCGGCTCCGGCGTCGGCCTGTTCATCATCGCCGGCGTCAGCCAGCGTCTCGTCGGCGGCCTCTTCGCCGACCCCGCCTTCGGCGCGTCGACGACCGGCATCGTCTCCGAGTGGGTCCACGTCCTCGCCGGGACCGAGACGGTCCCGTCGCTCGCGACGGCGAGCGGGATACAGGCGCTCCTGTTCGGCGTGGGCGGCATCGTCCCGCTCATCACGACGCTTCTCATCTTCGGCATCGTCGTCTACGCCGAGAGCGTCCGCGTCGAGATCCCCCTCTCGCACGCCCGCGTCAAGGGCGCTCGCGGTCGCTTCCCCGTGAAGCTCATCTACGCGAGCGTCCTGCCGATGATTTTCGTCCGCGCCCTGCAGGCGAACGTCCAGTTCCTCGGGCGCATCCTCAACAGCCAGTGGGTCGGCATGCCCGCGTGGCTCGGCCAGTACACGAGCGGACAGGTCACCGGCGGCCTGTTCTACTACCTGAACCCGATTCACGCGCCCAGCCAGTGGATGTGGTGGCTCGGGTCGGCGTCCCAAGAGCCGTGGCAGATTCTCGTCCGCGTCGCCATCGACCTGACGCTGATGCTCGTCGGCGGGGCCATCTTCTCCATCTTCTGGGTCGAGACCGCCGACATGGGTCCGGAGGCGACCGCGCGGCAGATTCAGAACTCCGGGATGCAGATTCCCGGCTTCCGCCGCAACCCGCAGGTGATAGAGCGGGTCATGGAGCGGTACATCCCGCAGGTGACGGTCGTCGGCGGCGTCCTCGTCGGCCTGCTCGCCGTCATGGCGAACATGCTCGGCACCATCGGCGGCGTCTCGGGGACCTCGCTCCTCCTCACGGTCTCTATCACGTACAAGCTGTACGAGGAAATCGCCGAAGAACAGCTCATGGAGATGCACCCCATGATGCGGACGATGTTCGGCGGGTAGCGCGCCGAGCCGAACCCGGCCGAGAAAGACCCGCATTCTGTGGGTGAGAACCCGACGACGGCGGCTCGAATCCGGGCCGTCACCCATCGGGGTTTTTCTGCCCGCCCTTCGAGAGTCCAACTGATGGCCGACACGCAATCGACCGCCGGGGGCGGCGACGCACCCGGTGAAGAGTCGGTGGAAACGGAACTCTCGCGCGACATGAGCCTCGCCGATATCACGTTTATCGGCGTCGGCGCGATGATCGGCGCGGGCGTCTTCGCGCTGACCGGATTCGCGGCTGGGCTGGCCGGCCCGGCGCTCACGGTGGCGTTCATACTCAACGGATTGGTGGCGATGTTCACCGCCGTCTCCTACGCCGAACTCGGGGCGGCGTTCCCCGAGGCGGGCGGCGGCTACCTCTGGGTGAAGGAGGCGCTGGTCGACCCAAACGGCTTCTACGCCGGGTGGATGAGCTGGTTCGCCCACGCCGTCGCGTGCGCGCTCTACGCCGTGACGTTCGGCGTCTTCCTCACCGAGTTCTTCGTGGTGTTCGCCGGCCTGCCCGACGGGTTCGCCCTGTTCGGCCTGCTCGACCGCCTGCTCGTGGAGAAACTGCTCGCGGTCGTGATGGTGCTCGCGTTCGCCTACATCAACTACCGCGGGGCCGAGGAGACGGGGAAGGCGGGCGTCGTCGTCACGACCATCAAGATTCTCATCCTCGGCGTCTTCGTGGCCTTCGGCATCCTCGCGACGGTGCGCGAGCCGAACTGGACGGCGACGTTCCTCGACAGTCCGTCGTTCGCGCCCAACGGCCTCGTCGGCGTCATCGGCGCGATGGGCTTTACCTACATCGCCTTCGAGGGCTACGAGATAATCGTCCAGTCGGGCGAGGAGGTCGTCGACCCCGGCACCAACGTCCCGAAGGCGGTGTTCTACTCGATGGCAATCGTGGTTCCCATCTACGTCCTCGTCGCCTTCGCGGCCATCGGCGGTATCGACGTGACCGCCGAACTCGCGAGTCGCGCGGGACTCACGACCGCCGCGCCGACGTGGCAGGTCCTCGGGAACCTCGGCGAACTCGGCATCATCGAGGCCGCCGGGCAGTTCGTCCCGTACGGCGTCCCACTGCTTCTGTTCGCCGGGCTCGCGGCGACGATGAGCGCGCTCAACGCGACCATCTACTCCTCCTCGCGGGTGTCGTTCGCCATGGGCCGGGACCGCGTCCTCCCGGGCTTCTTCGGGCGCATCCACGGCGACAAGCGGACGCCCCACTGGGCAATCGGCCTCTCGGCGGTCCTCATCGGTCTCATGGCCGTGTTGCTCCCCATCGAGAGCGTCGCGGCCGCCGCCGACATCATGTTCATCTTCCTGTTCATCCAGGTGAACTGGACCGTCGTCAAGATGCGGGCGACCCACCCCGACCTCCCGCGGACGTACGAGATTCCGTACATGCCGTGGCCCCCGCTCATCGGCATCGTCCTCCAGTTCATCCTGACGCCGTTTTTGCTCCTCGAACTCGGTCTGACGCCGGGGCTCGGCGCGGGGTCAGAGGGCTTCGTCGCGCTCGTGACCACGGCCGTCTGGATGGCGCTCGGACTCGTCGTGTACTACGGCTACTCCGAGGGCAAAGAGGCCGAGAAGCTCGAAGAAGAGACCCCGACCGTCGTGACCGAACGCGCCCCCGAGCGGCGCGAGTCGCAGGTGCTCGTCCCGATCGCCAACCCCGACAACGCGGCGCAGTTGATGCGGACCGCCATCGACGTGGCGCGCGACCGCGACGCCGAGATTCTCGTGATGAGCGCCGTCGAGGTGCCGTCGCAGACGCCGATTTCGGAGGGGCGGCGGTTCGTCGACGAGAAGCGCGGGACCATCGCCGCCGTGATGGAGCTGGCGACCGACGCCGACGTGCCCGTCAGCGGGACGGTCAGGCTGGGCCACGACGCCGGAACGGCCATCCTCAACACCATCGAGGAACACGACAGCGACGTGGTGTTGATGGGCTGGCGCGGCCGGGGTCGCCGCCGCGACTACATCCTCGGGAGCAACGTCGACGAGGTCGTGACCAAGGCCCCCTGCGACGTGCTCGTCGAGCGCATCGGCCCGACCGACGGCGAGGTGGACTCGATTCTCCTGCCGACCGCGGGCGGCCCGCACGCCGAACTCGCCGCGGAGGTGTGCCGCGCCATCGCGCGGACCAACGACGCCACGGTCCACGTGATGAACGTCGTCGCGCCCGACGCCGACGAGAGCGCCCGCGAGGACGCCCAGCGCCGGGTGAATTCGACGGCCGCCGCGGTCGGCGACGACGAGTTGGTGACGACGTCGGTCCGGGAGGGCGAGGACGTGGCGGCGACCATCGTCGCCGCGACCGAGGAGTTCGACCTGACGGTCATCGGGGCGACCAGAGAGGGCCTGCTCCAACAGCTCGTCTTCGGCGCGATTCCGGAGACGGTCGGCCGCGACGCCGCGAGCACGGTCATCATGGCGAAGCGCGACCTCGGCGTCATCTCGTGGGTGACGCGGTGGTTCAAGCGCCGCCGCGACGACTATCACATCCGGAACGGCGACGGCGAGTGAGCGGCCTCACTCGCGCCACGGGAGCAGTCGCGCCGAGAGCGCGAACAGCGCGACGGCGAAGCCACAGAGGATAGCGAGGTCGGAGAGCGCGGTCGGGAGCTGGCCGCCGGCGACGGCGGCGCGCACGCCGCGCGCGAAGTAGGTGAGCGGGAGCGCGTCGACCACCGGGCGGAGCGCCGCGGGGAGTCTGGACGCGGGAACGAACGTGTCCGCGAGGAGGACCATCGGGATGCCGACGGCGTTGCTGGCGGCGATGACGCCGTCTTCGGAGTCCGCGAGCGAGCCGATGAGCGAGCCGAGCCCGCAGAACAGGGCGATGCCGACGACGAGAAAGGCGACGACCAGCGCGTCGCCGCCGAGCGAGGGGGCCGCGCCGAGGTCGCCGACGGCGGCGAGGACGCCGACGAGCAGGACGCCCGCGAGGCCGATGAGCGCGACGTTCACGGCCGCGTGCGCGGAGAGCCACTCCAGACGCGACAGCGGCGTCGTCGCCAGCTTCTCGAAGCGTCGGGACGCCCGGTTTCGCGCGACGGTGCTCCCGACCCGCGACAGGGGCGTCAGCACGACGACGACGCCGAGATACGCGGGCAGGTAGTACGCGTCCGGGCGGGAGAACAGGCCGCCGGTCGCGCCGGTCTTGACGAGGACGCCGAAGATGAGGACGATGAAGACGGGAAAGAAGAACGTGAAGAAGACGGCCGTCCGCCGCCGGAGGAACGCTCGCGTCTCGGCGACGGCCTCCGCGCGGACCCGGCGGGCCGCCTCGGCGAGCCCGCGGGTCTGACTGCCGTCGGCCGTCTCTCTCGTCTCGACCGCCGCGGCCGTCTCAGCCGCCGCGGCCGTCTCGTCCGTTCCGCCCGTCTCCGCGGCCGTCATCGCGTCACCTCGGCGTTCCCGGCGAGGCCCGCCGGACCTGCGCTGGCGATGCAGTCGTGGCCGCGCTCGCTGGCGAGGTTGAGGTACACGTCCTCCAGCGTCGGGCGGACGAGACTCACCTCCTCGTAGGCGATGTCGGCCGCGTCGAGGTGGTCGAGCATCGCGGTCAGGTCGTCGGGACCGGCGTCGAAAAAGCGGTACTCGTAGTCGCCGTACCGCCGGCCGTCGAGGGGCGTCGCGTCGAGGTCGAGCGCGCGGGGGCGCTCGGTCCGGACCGCGAGTCGGGTCTCGCCGCCGAAGCGCTGGACGAGGTTCCGGGGCGGACCGACGCGGACGAGTTCGCCGTCAGTGAGGAGCCCGACGCGGTCGGTGAGGTGCTCGGCTTCGGCCATGTAGTGCGTCGTGAGCACGACGGCGGTCCCGCCGTCGGCCAGCGAGTCGACGAGGTCCCACACGTCGCGGCGGCCCGCGGGGTCGATGCCGGTGGTCGGCTCGTCCAGAAACAGGAGTTCGGGGTCGTTGACGAGCGCCGCGCCGACGCAGACGCGGCGCTGTTGACCCCCCGAGAGGTCGGTGTAGGCCGTCGCCGCGTCCTCGGCGTCGAGACCGACCCGGTCGAGTACCTCGTCGACCGACAGCGGGTCCGGGTAGAGCCCGGCGTAGTAAGAGACGAGTTCGCGGCCCGAGAGTCGCCGGTGGGGCGAGAACTCCTGCGGGAGCACGCTCATCCGCGAGCGGTCGACCGCGGTCGGCGACTCGCCGAACACCCGAACCGAACCCTCGGTCGGGATTCGCGTCCCCGTCAGCAGGCCGAGGAGCGTCGATTTCCCGGCCCCGTTCGGGCCGATGAGACCGAACACCTCGCCCTCGTGAACGTCGAGCGACACGTCCCGAACCACGACGGTGTCGCCGTACTGCTTCCTCACGGCTGTCGCCGTGACCGCCGGGCGCGTCGACTCGGCGGCCGTGTGTCCAGACATAGCTCGTGTTCGAGTCGATATTGACAACGGCTTAGTCCTTGTCAAATCGGCTGGGGACGTGTCGGTGACACAAGTATATCAACCGTCGGGGCGACCGTAGCGTATACAATGCCGAATCGGCGACACCGGCGGACGGCCCCGACGCGCCGCGAGTTACTCTCGGTGACCGACGAGTTATCGCTCGCGCGGAAGGGAGAACGCATCCTCGAACGACGACGCGACAGTCTCGTTTTCGTCCTTCTCGACCTGTTAGACCGATGGACGGAACTGCGCCGCGAGACCGACGAGGCGTTCCGCGACGCGGCTGAGCTCCACGTCTGGGGCGCAGAGCGGGAGGGCGAAATCGCGCTTCGCGCGCTCTCGGAGGCGCGGAGCTCTCACACGGAGCTCATCGTCTCCGAGACGAAGCTCGTCGGGCTGACCGTCCCGTTCTTTCTGAGCACGTCGGCGCGGCGGTCGCTCGACGGGCGGGGGTACGGCGTCCTCGGCACGAGCGCGCTCGACGACGAGCTCGTCGGGTCCTACGAGTCGGTCGTGGAGGACGTCGTCAGGCTGGCGGAGATGCGGGCGGTCCTCCTGCGACTCCTCGCGGAGATTCGACGGCTTCGGCTCCGCGTCAACTACCTCTCCCAGCGGCTCATCCCGGATTTGGAGGTGGAAAAACGGCATATACGGCGGTACCTCGACGAGCGCGAACAGGAAGAGCGCTTCCGACAGTTCCGGACCAAACAGCGCAACGAGCGACGGCAAGCCGAGCGACGGGAGGCAGAGCGACGGGAGGCAGAGCGACGAGAAGCAGAACAGCAGGAAGCGGAACGGCGGGAAGCAGAACAGCAGGAAGCGGAACGGCGGGAAGCAGAGCGACAGGAAGCGGAACGGCGGGAAGCAGAGCGACAGGAAGCAGAACAGCAGGAAGGCGAGCGGCGAGTGGAGACGCAACAGACAGACGACAGCGGCCGGGAATGAGACGAGGTTGCCCGCCAAGCGTAGTCTTATTACCGTCGCGCCACCAGTTTCGTGCAACGAGACAATGTGCAAGGTCGACGTGGCAATCGAACGGTACGGGCTCGCCGCGCCGACCGGCAGGTACGACTCCGTCGACGACTATCTGCTGGCGCGGTGGACCGGGGCCGACGGCGGCGAAAGCGAAGGGTACAAGTCGCTCACGACGTGGTTCAACAAGCGACTGCTCGCGCGCGTCTACGAGCGGAACGGTCGCGACGTGACCGACGTGCGCCTCGACGCGGAGTACGAGGCCCTCGTCGGCGACGACGAGCTCGACTACGGGGACGTGGCCGCCGACCTCGCGACGGACGGCATCGACGCCGACGAGCTGACGGGCGCGATGGCGTCGTGGAGCACGATGCGACGCCACCTCAACGACTGTCTCGACGGCGAGAAGCCGACCGTCGAGGCGTCCTCGGACTGGGAGCGAAACAGCGTCGACATCGCGCGCGAGACGGTCAGACAGAAGGCCGAGTCGGCGCTCGCGTCGCTGGGGAAGAAAGGGCGGCTCGCCGGAGCCGGAGACGCCGGCGTCGACGTGCAGGTGAAGGTGTCCTGCGCGGAGTGCCCGACGCGGGTCCCGCTCGAAGACGCGCTCGACCGCGGGTTCGTCTGTCAGGAGCACCACGCCGGTGCCGACGAGATGGCTGAGGAGGCCGTCCGCGAGACCGGCGTCGCGCCCGACGGCGGGGCCGACTCGGGCGGGCGGCTCCGGGCGGTGCTCCCCATCGGCGCGCTCTCCAGCGCCGGCCTCGCGCTCGGCGAGTTCTCCGGAGCGGCGCTCGAACTCGTCGCGGCCGCCGGAATGGCATGAGCTGGCGGCTCGACGTGGAGAACGTCGCCGGGATTCGACGCGGGAGCGCGACGCTCGAACCCGGGTTGAACGCGGTCCGCGCGAGCAACTGGCAGGGGAAGTCGAGCTTCCTCGCCGCGATAGCGACCGCCTTCGGGACGGCGTCGCCGCTGACCGAGGGCGCGGCCGAGGGGCGCGTCTCGCTTTCGACGGACGAAAGGGAGTACACCGTCGAGTTGACCCGGGACGGACGGCACGTCCGGACGACCGGCGAGCCGTACCTGTCCGACGAGGTCGACCGCGTCTGCGCCGACCTGTTCGCGTTCCTCGGCGAGGAAAACGAGATTCGGCGGGCCGTCCGCGAGGGCGACGACCTCGAACCCCTCCTGACGCGCCCGCTCGATTTCGAGGACATCGACGCGAACATCGCCGAGGCGCGCCGCGAGCGCGACCGCGTGGACGAGGCGCTTTCGGAGGCCGAAGACGCGGCAGAACGCCTGCCGACGCTGGCCGGTCGGGTGTCGGAACTCGAAGCCGAGGTCGAGGAGTTGGAAGCGAAGCGCGCGGCGTCCGCGGACGCCGCCGGCGGCGACGAGACGCGCGAGGCGCTCAGCGACGCCCGCGCGGAGCGCTCCCGCGTCCAGAGCCGCATCGACCGGCTCGAATCGACCGCCGAGCGGGTCCGAGAGCGACTCGAATCGAGTCGCGAGGAGCTCGACGGACTCGACGTGGAAGACGACGATGAGCTGGCGCGCGAGCTCGACGCGGCGAAGCGGGAGCTCCGCCAGCAGGAACGCGATATCGAACTCCTTCGGGACGTCTACGACGCGAACCGCCGCGTCGTGGCCGAAGACCGGGCCGAACTGCTGACCGACGTGACCCACGGCCTCGTCGACGACGACCTCACGTGTTGGGTCTGCGGTGCCGAGACGGACGCCTCGTCTGTGACGGCGCGGCTCGACGACCTCGCCGAGCGAATCGACCGCCGCACCGAGGCGGCCGAGGCGAACCGCGAACGCGTCGAGGAACTCACGGAGCGCGTCGAATCGCGCGAGAAGCGACGCCGACGCGAACGGGAGCTTCAGACCGACGTTCGGGAGCTCCGCGAGCGCCGGTCGGACCTCGAACGCCGCCTCGACGACGCGCGCGAACGCGACGACGAACTCGCCGAGCGAATCGACGACCTCCGCGAGCGAATCGAATCGGATGCCGAACAGGTGACCGATATCGAAAGCGACCTGAAGTACGCAAAGGCGCGCCTCGACGACGCGAAGTCGGAACTCGAATCGGCCGAATCGAAGTCCGAGGAGCTCGAATCACTGCGTTCACAGCGTCAGTCGCTCACCGAAGAGATAACCCGCCTCCGGCGGCGGAAACAAGAGATAAAGAAGGAGACACGAGACGCGTTCGACGACGCGATTCGGGACATCGTCCCGCTGTTCGAGACGGGGTTCGAGAGCGCGCGACTGACGAGCGAGTTCGAACTGGTCGTCGCCCGCGACGGCCGCGAGGCGTCGCTCGACGCGCTCAGCGAGGGCGAGGTCGAACTCCTCGGACTGGCGACGGCGCTCGCGGGCTACGAGGCGTTCGACGTGGTGGAACGCGTGCCGGTCATGCTCGTGGACCGCCTCGGCGGCATCGCCGACGAGAACCTCGGGCGACTGACCGACTACCTCTCCGGGAGGGCGACGTATCTCGTCACGACGGCGTATCCCGAACACGGCGCCGTCGAGGGACACGACATCGACCCCGCGGACTGGTCGGTCGTCTCGGACTCGGCCGCACGGCGAGCCGAGTGAGGCCCGCATCGACGGCGTCGGCAGGCGTGAGGCGGTTCCCGCGGCCGGTCACTCAAGCGTGAGCGAAAAGCCCCACGCCGCCTCCTGTCTGTCGTCTCCGTCGGAAGCCCCCGAGAGGCCGCCGACGGCGAAGGCCGCCTCGAAGCGAAACTCGCCGACCGGGAGACAGCTCGCTTCCTCGCCTTCGGGCTGGGCGACGCCGTAGAGGTCCACCAGTTCCGACCGCGACTCGCCGGGTTCGAGCGAGAGAATCCGGTACTCCTCGGTCACGGCGATGTGGTCTTCGAGCCGCCAACAGCCCGCCTCGGCGGGGTACTCTCCGTCCGCGGGGAGGAAGATGAGGTCGTTCGTCGTGTCCGAGACGTACTGGAAGAAGACCGTTCTGCCCTCGCCGACCTCGACCGTCTCGTCGCCGGTGTTCGTCAGCGTGATGCGGACTTGCGGCGGATGCTCGTCGGTCGCGAGGTCCTCGGTTATCTCGACTTCGTGTTCGACCGGCACGTCGGGGGCGTCGTCGACGCTGACCAGTGAGATGCCGGGACCGCCGGACGGACGAGTGCCGCCGGTTCCGTCGTCGGTGCCGTTTCCGTCCGGAAGGTCGTCTGTCGTGTCCGTCGGCTCGTCGGTCGTGGGGTCGTCAGTCGGCGTGTCCGTCTGTTCGTCGTCAGTCGTCGCGCCGTCGTCCGACCCGCCGTTGCCGACACAGCCGGCGAGGAGGCCGAACGAGAGGAGGGCGGTCGAACCGAGGACGGTGCGTCGTGTCAGGGACATACCCAGTAGTCGTCGCGGACGGGAATAACCCTACGCGAGAGTCAAATCGCGGTTTGAGTCACGGGGCGGCGTCGCGGTGGCGGCGGTAGTGCTCCCACTCCGCGTCGGTGCCGTAGTGGACGACGAGGTCGGCCGCGGTCTGCTCGGCGACGCCCGACGCGCGCCTGAGCGCGGCGGTGTTCCGTTCGAGCACCGCGGCCGCGACGGCGTCCGCGCTCCCGAAGTGCTCGAACAGCGCCCGCGAGACGCGGTCGCCGGCGTTCGGAACCGGCGCGCAGGCCGTCCGGATGCGCGCCCGCTCGGCCCGGTCGTCGACGCGGTCGACCCACGTCTGGGCCCACGCGGCGACCGCCTCGCGCTCGGCGTCGGACGACGGCGGCTCGAACTCGCGGACCGAGTCGTCGACGACGCCGCCGAACCGGGCCGACACGGAGAGGCCGTCCGGATGCGGGAGGACGTGCACGCCCGGCGAGTCGCCGGAGTCGATACCGACGAGCACCGCGGGGACGGCCTTCTCGAAGCGGAGCGCGAAGTTCGCCGGGCGCGGCTCGCCGAGCGGGTAGATGACCCACTCGTCGCTCGGCAGTTCGACGCGCTCCGGAAGCCAGCCGAGCGCGTCGCTCTCGGCGGGAGCGGAGGCCTCGTCGGTCGTGGAATCTGTATCGCGTGTCACGTCGGTCCCTCGGTCCGGGACGTCGGAAATCGACGCCCCGCCGCTCGTCGCATTGAGGGTCCGACGGAGAACTGATAAGACACGCGGTTGTGACCGGCGCGCGGCGCGGAGTGTCAGTCGCGGTGACCGATTGCGACCGAAACACCCGATTACTCACACCCGGTCGCTCAAGTACGTCGAGCACGAACGCGTCTCTATGCCCGTCGTAGAAGTCAATCTCCCGGACGAACTGCTCGTCGAGTTCGAACAGCTCGTCGACGAAGAGTTCATCAGCGAAGAACAGGCCGTCGAGGAGCTCCTCTCGATGGGAATGGACGCCTACGGTGCCCCCGTCGACGACGAGGACGGCGTCCAGTCCGACTTCGTCCAGAGCGCCCAGAACAACCTCTTCGACACCGCCGGCGACCCCGGCGGCCTCGACGACGACGTGCTCTGAGGCGGCGGTCAGCCCGCGCCGCCCGAGGCGTCGCCTCGCTCGGCACCGCGCCGAACTGTTCTTCGGTCGAGAGCTCCCGCCTCGCCGACTCGACAGGTCGGCCGACCGGGGCGACGGTTTCGCCAACTCCCCGGTATGCTGTGGATAACCGACCCGAAACCGTCTGATTACTCGACTTTCACGAATCGAATCCGGTCGGGCGCGTGGGAATCCACAGTTCAGTCGCCGACGGCGCTCGCGCGCGGCGGCGCGGTCCCGCCCTGACGCGGGCGGCCGACCGCACTTCGGCCGCCGAGTCGAGCGGTCGGAACCGCCTCCCGTCACCGACCCTGAGTCCGTTAGCGAACCCATACTAATTCCGCCACCGCGCGACGGTTCAGGCATGTCCAAACGCGCGCACGCCCGAGAATCAGTACTCGTTCCATCGGGCAACTACACCTGCGTCCGGTCGCTCGGCGAGCGGGGCGTCCACACGGTCATGGCCTCCGAACACGACGACACGCCGGCGGCCTCGTCTCGGTTCTGCGACGAACTCGTCCGCATCCCCGCACCGAAAGACGACCTCGTGGCCTACAAGGACGCCCTCGTCGGCATCGCCGCCCGACCGGACGTGAAGACCATCATCCCGACGCGGCCGGAGGACGGCTACGTCTTCTCGAAGTACCTCGACGAGTTCGAGCAGTACGTCGACCTCGTCGTCCCCGACTTCGAGACGCTCCGCCGGGTCCACGACCGAAAGCTCCTCTACGAGGCCGCCGTCGAGGCCGGCGTCCCCATGCCGCGGACCCGCCTGTTCAGCGAGATTGCGGCGTTCGACAAGCCCTCGATTATCAAGCCGCGGTACAACGTCGTCGCCGGCGAGTACGTCGACAGCTACGACCCCCACGAGTACGACATCGTCAAGAGCGTCCGCCACGTCCGGCCCGGCGACCGCCCCGACGCCGACGAGATATACGCCGAGATGAAACACGACCCCATCGTCCAGGACTACGTCCCGACCGAGGACAAGTACATGTTCGCGGCGCTGTACGACCACGGCGAGCCGCTGGCGACGTTCCAGCACCTCCAGATTCGCGGGAACTCCTACACCGGCGGCGGCGGCGTCTACCGGACCTCGGTGTACGACCCCGAACTCGAAGCCGTCGCGCGGAAGCTCCTCGGCCACATCGACTGGCACGGCCTCGCGTGTATCGAGTACCTCAAAGACGCCGAGACGGGCGAGTTCAAACTCATCGAAATCAACCCCCGGATGTGGCAGTCGCTCCCCTCGACCGTCCGCGCCGGAGCTGACTTCCCGTACTACTACTGGTTGCAGGCGACCGGGCAGAAACACCGCATCGAACCGGGCTACGAACTCGGCGTCGGCACCCACTACCTCTGGGGCGAACTCGGCTACGTGATGAGCGTCCGCCGCGACGACTCGCCGCTCGTCGAGCGCCCGTCGTTCGTCAAGACCGTCTGGGAGGTCGCGTCGTCCATCTACCGCGAGCCGAGATTCGACCTCGCGCGCCTCGACGACCCGGTCCCCTTCGCCCGCTACGTGCACCACGCGGTGTTCAACCGCGGGGGCGACGAGGCCGAGGCGGAATCGACCGGCGACCGCGACCGCGGCGGTGACGAATCGGAAGAGCCGAGGACCGGCATCACGCTGACGCCGGGACTCAACTTCAGGGGTCGCTGAGTCGGCCGACGGTCGTGGCGTCGCCGCTTTCAGCGGGGGCTATTGAGATATCGCGCGTGTGCCGAAGTGGTGTGCTGACGGAGAGAATGCAATCAGCACCACGGTGATTTTATTCCGGTCGGAATCGTCTGAACCGATTGAGAGAGTAGAATGCGTATTAACGGGAGATGCCGATAGAAGAACGAGCGCGAGTACCACGAAATGTCGTCATCTGAGTCCACTACTGAGGGGGCGGGCGTTTCGCTCCGCAACGCGGTTTTAGTTGTCCCGCTCCTGTTCATGTTTCATCTCGGAAGGGGGTGGCCGCGGGGACTCGTGGAAGGGAACTACGCGAGAGGCGTCGTGGGCCTGGCGCTGACTCTGGTGCCGATAGTCTTGCTACTGTTCGTAATCAGGAAAGGCGTATTTCTGAACGCGCCGGTGTCGACGAAGACGCTCATCCGTACAGCACGTCGTCGATGTCCCCTTCGGTCGTCGTGACGCCGGACGAGACCATCCCGTCGTGGAACCGCTCGCGCTCGGATTCCGAAAGCGGGACGCGCTTCTCGCGGAACGGGTCGATGAGGTCCGCCTTGGACTCGACGGCGTTCTCGACGAGCCGCGCCAAGACCTCCTGCTGGGTCACTCGCTTCCCGGTCTTGAGCCGAATCTCGGTCTGTAACCGTTCGAGACGGGACTTCGTCTCGTCGTCTATTTTCACCGATGTGGCCATATTCGCTAGTAGAATAGACGACTGGTTGAGGTTTGCTACCGTTCTGACCGGCGTCATACCGACCTGTCTGCGCGCGCTTGCCAGCTCGGCCACGACGGAGTGCCGACGGCTGAGGGTTCGGACAGCGCCGTCGCCGACCGAACCACTCACTCGTCGCGGAACGCGCAGGTCGCGGTGTAGGACACGTCTTCGA
Source organism: Haloferax sulfurifontis ATCC BAA-897 (assembly GCF_000337835.1). Taxonomy (GTDB): domain Archaea; phylum Halobacteriota; class Halobacteria; order Halobacteriales; family Haloferacaceae; genus Haloferax; species Haloferax denitrificans. The sequence goes on from NZ_AOLM01000028.1 coordinate 276,134, forward strand.
GGACGAGCTCGGCGTTCCGACTCCGGGTCGGCGGGCCGCTGACGTTGATGCTGGTGTTTTCGACCGAGCAGTTCGACGCGCGGTTGACGAGCACGCCGCCGACCCGGCCGTTCGGCAGGTAGATACAGCTATCGACGATTCGGGAGCCGTTTCGGTTCTCGTCGATGACGACCGCCGAGCCGTAGGGCTGGCTCTCGCACGCCCCCGAGATGGTGACGTTTTCGAGAATCATCCCCCACGGCTCTCGCGCGATGTCGGTGTCGACCGGCCCCGCGTAGATGGTCTGGACGCCGGTGTCGTTGACGATGCGGCAGTTGCGCATCGTGAAGCCGCCGTGGCTCCCGTAGGTCGGGACGGTGATGATGCCCGGCGAGGACGGACTCGACCGGTAGACGAAGTCGCAGTCCTCGATGAGGACGCCCGTGTACCCGTGGCCGGTGGAGTCGATGCGGAGCCCCTCGGGGCTGTCGAGTCGGTCCCCCTCGCGGGCGTGTTCGTTGAGGTTATCGGCGTCGACGATGACGGTCGCGCCCTTGATCCACGAGGTCTTCGTGGGGTGGTCGCCCGCGGAGATGCGCATGTTCGTGTTGTCGTTGTTCTTGAACAGCCCGCCCTCGACGCGGAGGACGCCGCGGGTGTGGGTCGCGCGGAACGACGACGAGCCGCGCTGTTCGATGTGGCAGTCTATCATCCTGACCTCGCCGACGGACCGCTCGGTGATGCGAATCCCGGCGACGCCGTTCGGATAGCCGGGGAGCGCCGCGCCCTCGCGCATGTAGACGCGGCGGATGACGTTGACGCCGTCGACCGAGGTGCAGTCGAAGAGGAGCAGTTGGTCGCGGGCGTGGTTGTCGGTGGGGGTGCGACCGAGCCACTCGACGTCCTCGATGAGCGCGCCGTCGTCGTTGGCGAGCCAGATATCGGCGCTCGTGGTGTCGTCGTCGGTCTGCTGGATAGAGAAGTTCTGCAGGACGTGGTCCGTCCCGCTCGTGATGCGGAGCATCCGGAACTGCTCGCCGGGGTCCGCCGGCGGGAAGACGAACTGCACGTCCTTGTGCGAGTCGCCGAGGCCGACGAGCCGGAAGTTCGAGACGCCGCGGTCCCAGTCGTGCTCGCGGGTGATGAGGTAGTCGCCCGGCGGGAACTCGATGGCCGTGTCGTCGCCGTACGTCCGGTCGAGGATGTCGTCGACCGGCTCTTGGCCCGTCGGGTCCATCCCGAGGTCGCCGACCGCGTCGAGGACGGTGAGTTCCGGTTCGGGCGTGGGCGTCGACTCGGTCGGCGTCGGCGTCTCGGTCGGCGTCTCCTCGTCCGGCGTGTTACAGCCGGCGAGCGCGGCACCGACGCCGACGGCACCGAGCGTCCGCAGGTAGGTTCTGCGCTTCACCGGCGGGGGACCTCCGCGCGGTCGGGGCGTTCCCGGTAGCTGTCGGGCATCCGTCGAGCGTCGGCGTCACATCGCCACGGGGAGCGAGGTGAAGGTGGGAGAGAGAGGGACCACCGTCGATTACACATGTTTCCCGTCAGTTGGACCGGGAAGGTGATTGGTAAACGGTGTGTAACCGCGGCTAACGCCGCGAGGGGCGGGGAATCAAGGCTCGTCGGCGGCGGCGAAACCGGGAAAGTGACGTTCGGAAAGACCGGTCAGAATCGGCGTATTCGCGGTTCTCGACGGTTTCAGTCCGAGACTACTGAAATTACGAGTCGCATTACTATCAACTCGTGGCGACAGTTATTCGTATGGATTTGTCACGGCGTTCATATCTCGGGCTGAGCGCCGCCGTGCTCAGCGGGTGCGTCGCGAGGGGTGGGGAACCGGCCGGCACGCCTCCGGCACCGCCGACGAGCGAGCCGCCGACTCCGGCTCCGACCCCGCGGTTCAGCTACGACGACCCCAGCGTCGACGCGGCGGGCGACCCGCTGGCGGTCGCGTTCAACAGTCGAGAGCGGTTCAGAGACGCGGGCTGGCTCGTCGACGACTTCGAGGACGAGCGGCTCTGGGGGACGTTCGCGGGGCGGTACGCCGTCGAAGAAGACGTCGTCTACTGCGGCTCGCAGTCGCTCCGCCTCGAAGCGACGCCCGCCGACGAGCGGGTGTGGATTTACCGGACGTTCGACGGCGGCATCGACCTCTCCGATGCGGACCTGTCGCTGGCCGTCAACCTCGAAACGCCCGACACCGAGGGCATCACGGTTCGCCTCGCCGCGCCCGACTACGACAACACGCTCCTTCTCGGCCGCCACGTCTGGGCGGCCGGCTGGCAACGCCTCGACCTCGGCCCGCGGCGCGTCACCGGGTCGCCGGACCTGTCCAACGTCACCGAGATAAGCATCCAGCTGTACACCGGCGGCGGCACGACGGCGCGGTTCTACGTCGACTCCCTCCGGGCCACGCCGCGCGCCGACGCGGGCAAGGTGATGATTACGTTCGACGACAACACCCGGAGCCAGTACGACACGGCGTATCCGATACTGGAGTCCCACGGCTTCCCCGGCGTCGTCGGCGTCATCCCGTGGACCGTGGGGTCGAGCCACCGCATCCCGCGGTCGGGGATGGACGAGATGGTCGACTCCGGCTGGGACATGGTGAGTCACCCCCAGCGGTCGGACTCGTTCCGCGACCTCTCGCCAGCCGACCAGCGCGCGAGCATCAGGGAGTCGAAGGCGTGGCTCGTCGAAAACGGGTTCGAACGCGGGGCCGACTTCATCATCTGGCCGTACGGCCGGTACAACGAGTCGGCGCTCGCCGCCGCGAGCGACTACCACTACCTCGGGTTCGTGACGGTCGGGGGGCCGACCGGCGCGATATCCGACCCGCAAATCGTCGGCCGAACCGACGGCGACGACGTGCAGAAGGCGAAGCGGGCGCTCGATTTCGCCGCGCAGTACAACCAGCTCGCGGTGCTCATGTACCACGACGTGACCGGGGAGGGACGCTCCGTCAGCCCGGCGGCGTTCGCCGAGACGATGGACTACGTGGACGAACTCGGGTTGGACGTGGTCACGGCGTCCAGCTACTGGGAGTCGATTCGAGACTCCGTCTGACGGGGCGACTCGCCCGGTACGGAAACGCGGTCGCACAGAAACCCGCTCGGAGCGCCGACCCGAGTACGTCGATATAACATTTTTCTAGACAATCATTTCGAACGTTATTTAGATTCTGTCAGTCACGTTCCGAAGAACGTTAGACACCCGTTCTAACCGTCCGAAGCGCCTGAAATTCGCGTTTTCATACGTGTTGCTGACGACTAACAAAGACCCGAACGGCCCAATCAGCGGATCGAAGTATCAATGTTCCTACGCACTCTCCGACTCAATTCGTCGCCGCCGGGAGCGCCGTCCCATGGCGGCCGGCCGGCCGACGCACGGCGTACAACACAGGGGTCGCGCGCGAGGGGCGATGTATCGCGGTAACGCCGTGGGCGTCGTCGTGCCCGCGTACGACGAGGCGCGGTTCGTCGGCGGCGTCATCGACACGCTCCCCGTGTTCGTCGACCGCGCGTACGTCGTCGACGACCGCTCGACCGACGGGACGTGGGAGGTGATTCGGCGACACGCCGCCCGCGCGAACGAGCGAGTGGCCGCGCCCGTCGTCGCCGCGGCCGACGGCGGCGCGTCGCTCGACAGGCGCGTCGTCCCGATTCGGCACGCGGTCAATCGCGGACGCGGCGCGGCCGTCAAGACCGGCTACGAGCGCGCGCTCGCGGACGGGATGGACGTCGTCGTCGTGATGGACGGCGACGGCCAGATGGACCCGGACATCATGCCCGCCATCATCGACCCCGTCGTCGACGGGGACGCCGACTACGCCGTCGGCGACCGACTCGCGGCGCGGGACACCCGCCGGGGGATGCCGCCGTGGCGGCTGTTCGGCAACCTCCTGTTGTCCGGGCTGACGCGCATCGCCAGCGGCTACTGGCACATCCGCGACCCGCAGAACGGCTACACGGCCGTCTCGGCGGACGCACTCTCGGAGCTGGAGTTCGACCGGCTGTACGACCAGTACGGCTTCCTGAACGACCTGCTCGTGAACCTGAACGTCGCGGGAAAGCGGGTGGCAACCGTGCCGATGCGCGCCCGCTACGGCGACGAGGAAAGCGGCATCAGGTACTCGACGTTCGTCCCCGGGCTGTCGTTCCTCCTGCTCAGGGACTTCCTCTGGCGGCTCCGCGTGCGGTACCTCGACGGCGGCGTCCACCCGGTGGCCGCCCTCTACGCGCTCGGCGTCGTGGGTCTCCTCGCCGGCGCGCTCCGGTTGGTCGGTGGGGTCGCGTCGAAGAACCGCGCGAATCGGCGGTCGCTCGCCGGGTCCCTCGCTTCGGCCCTCATTGGGGTCGGGTCGCTCGGGGGCGCGATGCTCCTCGACAGCCGCGAGAACGAACGGTTACGGGTCGAGGCGGAGCCGTCTGCGTCGTTCGAGCGGGGCGCACCGAGCGACGCGCGGCCGGCTCGCGGCGGCGGCGGTGCCGGCGAGGGCGACGAGCGCGGAGAACGCGCGTCCGACGGCGTCACAGAGCGCGATGTGGCAGGGAGTTAGTCACCTCGTACCCGCGAAAGCGTGGGTGTGAGGATATCAATAACAACAGCCTAGTCGCGTCATCTATCCAGTAATGGGGTCCACATCACACAGCAAAGGACGGTTAAACCGGGCGCTCGGCGAGCTCTCGCTGGACGTGCCCTTCGCGCTGGTCATCGTCGTCGCGAGTAGCCTCGTCGCGGTTCTCGACGTCGTTTCGACCGTCCAAGCCCTCGTCGGACTCCCCGTACTGCTGTTTCTGCCCGGCTACGCGCTGTTGCTCGCGCTGTTCCCCGCCGGGTCGTCGGGTGGAGCCGTCGAAGGACCGTCGTTCGGTCGGTTCGAGTGGCAACCGAACCTCGGCCTCGTGGAGCGCCTCGCGCTCGCCTTCGGAATGAGCGTCGCGTTGCTCCCAGTCGTCGGGCTGTCGCTCCTCTGGGCCGGCGTCGGACTGGCCCCCGCGCCCGTCATCGCCGCGCTGTCGGCGGTCATCGTCGGCGGCCTCGCAGTCGGCGAAGTCCGGCGGCGGCGACTCCCCGAAGCGGAGCGGTTCCACGTCCCGATTCGGCGCTGGTACGCCGACGTTGTCCGGTCGTTCGACCAGCCCTCGCGGGTCGATTCGCTTCTGAACGTCGCGCTCGCCGCCGCCATCGTCTTGGCCGTCGCGAGCCTGAGCTACGCGCTCGTCGCGCCGGGAACGGGCGAGTCGTATTCGAGCCTGTCGCTTCTCACGCGGGACGCCGGCGGCGAGTTCGCCGCCGCCGACTACCCCGAGGCGCTGACGGTCGGCGAACAGAGCACGCTGTTCGTCTCCGTCGAGAACGACGAGGGCGAGGCGACGAGCTACACGCTCGTGGCCGAACTCCAGCGCGTCGAGCGGGTGAACGGCGAGACGACGGTCGTGGAGCGACAGGCGCTCGGGTCGCGGACGGAGACCGTCGAAGACGGCGAGACGTGGCGGACCCGCCACAGCTTCGCCCCGACGCTGACCGGCGAGGACCTCCGACTCACGTACTTCCTGTACGAGGGCGACGCGCCGGCGGAGCCGAGCACCGACACGGCGTACCGCTCGGCGTACGTCTGGGTCACCGTGACCGAAGAGCCGACCGGCGGCGCGGACGCCGGCGACGACGCGGCGTAACTCGGTCCCGCGAGCGACCGCCACGCCGTCGCGGAACGCGGCGGCCGCTCGGCTGTCGCGTGGAACCTCAAAAAACCGCGTCGAAATGCGAAAACGGGTGCCTCTGTCGTCTGCGGCGTCGCCGCGCGGGCGGCACGCCGCGTGTAGTTTCTGTGTCCGTGCTGTGCTGTCGTGCCGTGTTCCTGCCGTCGCCTCAGCCGTCGTTGTCCTCGAACGTCAGCGCCGCGTCGCCGACCAGGTTCATCTTCTTGATGTCGCCCGAGAACCGGAAGGCGTCGATACCGTCCGTGACCGACCCCTTCGCCTTGCCGTTGGTGAGGCTGTCGTCGCTCTCCGTCGCCCCGACGAGCGGGTCGTTCAGGATGTCGCCGGAGACCATGAATTCGTACGTCGTCTCCGCGCCGTCGCCCTCGACCACGAGGGTGTTCGGCAGGGAGAACACCGCGGGGTCGACCCGCGTGCCGTTGACGTAGACCTCGGCCTCGCCTTCGAGGAACGACAGCGACGTAATCGTGCCCGTGAACGCGTACGTGTCCTCGACGCCGTCGGTGGTTACCCAGCCCGTCGCGGAGCTTTCGGACACGTCGTCCCACTGTTCGACGGTGTCGCCCGAGGCTTCGAGCGTGCCGCTGACGGCGACTTCGTACTGCGTCTCGACGCCGGTGCCGACGAGGCGCAGTTCGTTCTGGCTGTCGGTGGAGTCGGTCGTCGAGTCCGTCGAGCCGTCCGTGCTCGAATCGGTCGTCGCGTCCGTGACCGTGCTCTCGGTCACCTGCTCGCCGT
>NZ_AOLM01000029.1 GCF_000337835.1 Haloferax sulfurifontis ATCC BAA-897
AACGGGATTGAACGATAGGCCTCCGGACCGGGGAGGACGCCGTTCGCGTGTCGCGATGCGGTAGAAACCCAGAACGGGATTGAAACACCTCGAACGGTCAATCACGGTCGAAGAGCAAGGGCGTCGCGATGCGGTAGAAACCCAGAACGGGATTGAAACTCTACGCGCTGTTGCTCTCTACACCACCGCATAGGTCGCGATGCGGTAGAAACCCAGAACGGGATTGAAACATGCACGGGTTGGCGTTGACGGTGGCTCGGCATCGCGTCGCGATGCGGTAGAAACCCAGAACGGGATTGAAACAACGTCGCCGACGAGCTGGGCGTCACGCCCAAGTCGCGATGCGGTAGAAACCCAGAACGGGATTGAAACGAGGCTATCGCGTCAGTGATTCAGATGGGCGGGTGGACCGCGATACGGTAGAAGCCCAGAAGGGGTTGAACCTCAAAGATCTCCGACTCGACGGCACCGATTGGCTCGGTCGCAACCACTAAATTGGGATACCCATCAAAGTGAATTTGTAATTTGCTAGCGTTCTACTCTAATTATGCACCTGCAGCCCCTGCTGAGTGTAACTTCTCTCAGTCGTGGCTAAGCAACTGGTTCGCGAGGGTTGTGAGTTCTGCTGTCTCATTAATGGCCGCCGTCCATCGTCGAGGTAGCTGTGACTGACCAAATCGAGCACCAGCGACTGCCCCAGCGATAGCACCGATCGTGTCTGCATCACCACCGCGGTTGACCGCGGTTACAATCGCGTCCTCAAGCGTCGCTGCACCAAGTGCGTCGTGAAGTGCAGTCTGCAGCGAGGACACGACGTATCCAGAGGTTTTCAGCGCGTCCGGAGACTCTCCACAAGCAATCGGTTCAAGCGCATCAGTAAGCGCCACGGGAGCATCACTACCAACGAAGTCAAGTGCGTCACGAAGCGGTGTGTCAGCGTCCTCAAGGAGACCAGCGATTGTGAGGTTCAACACGGCACATCCCCACGTACATCGGGGATCAGCGTGTGTGATTTGGGAGGATTGTCGGCTCACATCTACGAGAGTGTCCCAATCAGTCGCATACGGAATCGCCAGTGGTGGACATCGCATCACGCTGCCGTTCCCAGCATTTTGCCCTTCCGGGCTTTTCTCCCAGACTGCCTGCCCAGCCTCTTTCCATGCTGCACCGTGTTTGAGTCGACTTAGTGCCCGAAGTGTCATCCGGCCAATGTCGAATGGTTCGCTGTCGTACCACGCTACGAACCGATCGGCGATATCTTCTGGAGAGAACTCGTCATTTTCTGCAAGGCTTCGAGCGATACACAGTGCCTGTTCAGTATCATCAGTAATTGTCCCGGCTGGTTGATTCCAGGTTCCGTACCCAACCATGCCGGTAAGGCGTCCGTGTTCAGCAGCAATCGCTTCTGCAGACGTGAACTCGACTGGCCGACCAAGTGCGTCCCCACACGCGAGTCCCAACAGCACGCCACAGGCCCGATTAGAATCCATGCGCAATGTTCTGGTGACAAATCAAAATTATTTTCGTATAGATGACGTCACTGTCACTGCTTCGGAATTGATGTTCACACAACGTCGTGGGGATGTACAACCCACTTCTCTTTGAAGACATCTAACAGCGCAACACCGTGCTTCTCGAAGCTCGGCTTCATCATCTCATCTTCGGTCCTAATACTTTCAGCGGCTAATACAGGGATTACTCTTTGTTCAGCTGCGATTGATGGATAGTCCTCAGTAAAACAGTCTGAGTAAAATAGGGATTGGCCGAGATACTGATAGACATCAGAAACAGACCGAATAGGTTGACTCTCGGTTTTTAACTCGATTACATAGACTGTTTTTGGCCCAACGATAACAAGGTCAACGCGAGCAGCACCAGAGGAAGTCCCAGAGCCGGATCTCTGTGTGATTTCTGCTTCCGTCCAGAACCCCTTGGGAAGTTTTCTGCGTCCGCTTGGCCCGAGTACTTCCGAAACCGTTCGATCGGTAGTAATCACCCTATCTAAAGTCGCCGCAGAGCGCTGTATTCCAACTGGAACCTCCTGTTGAGCAAACACAAAGTCATTCTCCTGCGTCTCTAACCATCTAAGCAACCCCCCAGCCAGTGCGTCCTCCTCAGCAGTGGTCCCAGAGGCTGCACGGACTGTGATGTCACGTTCTTCAGACGTGAACTCGCTTTGTCTTTGTTCGTATCGCTCAATTAGTGCAGTGTCGAGAGAATCCACCTCTGCGTCTCGCTGAATCAGGTATTCTAGCAATTCACGCGCTTGTCCCAACCGTCCGTCTACAGCCTGAGTAACCGCAACATCACAATTGAGTGGTAGTTGTGCCGATGGAGTATCTACCGAAGGGGACTCATTTTCATCGTAGCCACATAGTTGACCCAAGTAGAATTGTGGCTGTTCAGCGGGATTATCTCTGAGAACCTCAAGTGGGTTATCAACATCAACTTCACTCAATAATTGGTCTTTAGATAACGGTGTCAGTATATGATGTGTAAGTGCCAAATCATCCGGCGTCAGACTCTGAGAACCATTGGTTCTCTCGTACAGGAGGTGCAAAGGCACTTCAAATACTTTCATCAGTCTAGACGAGAGTCAGTCAAAGTAATAACATAATGGGTGTGCAGTATAGTGACCATCTCGACCGATATTCGTCTGTGTTTTTCTGAGGATAACGAGCAATTAGACCGTTCTCTTAGATCTCGTTCGACAAGCCCTGTCGCTTAGAGTTCAAAGAGTGCGAACAGTCCTGAAACATCCTCTCGTACGGGCTAATATCCAACTGTGAGTGCCGGCTATTACAATAATCACGTTGTACTAGCACTTTTCCACCTAAGCGAGGCTATCTGGACACAGTCAACGTCTTTGTCGGACGCAATTTCAGAGCCACAATATTGTCCTTGAATACAGTGTGCTCTCTACGGCAGAGAACAATCGAATTACTCAACAATCATCACCAAAAGTCTCATATCCGATGTAGTGCTTTATTACAAGTACATCCAATTTGAGACACCATGCTAGAGGAGAATGAGTTGCGAATCATGGCGACACTTGATTCCCCTAAAAAGCGCCGAGCACTTGCCGCTGAACTGGGGTATGAGCCAGGAACCATCACGAACGCTGTGGTCCATCTCGAAAAATTGGGATTGGTCACCCGCGAACGGGTAGGCAACGAGACGATAATACACCCTACATCTGCGAAGTGCCTCGAGGTGTACCAGGACCTCACGGCAACCAATCCCCACGTTGACTTCCCGGAATTGCTGACGTCGTCGATGCTTCGCGTCCTCTATTACCTCCACGCCGATGAACCGGTGTCGGCAGCCGAGCTTGCCCAACGAACCGATGTGTCACGAGCAACTGTCTATCGGACGCTCAAGACGCTCACAAACCGGGCAATAGCTGTTAAGCAAGGAACGAGATACCGCCTCACCGAACAGTTCTCAGGACTTCACAAATTCGCTGTGGAACTCCGGCACCAACACCACCGTATGCAAGTCCAGACCGACATCGGGAGTGGAACACTTCTGTGGGAATCTTATGACGAGTTCATTGTGCGAACAGACGAGGTAGTTGACGACAGTCAGTACCTGCTGACAGGACTCGATGCATACAACGAATACGGTCTGCAGTTCTTCACGCGCTCGGGGAACTATTACTTCTACTCAGAAAGTCGAGAGTCACTCTCACCGGCCGACTTGGTCTGTCACCTACTCCTCATCGAGAACGACGCTCGCCACCGAAAGTACGCTATGCTTCTCATTACCGCGACCAACACATCCCACGAAGACGTTCGCGAAGTCGCAACATCCTACGGAGTCGAAGACATCATCTCACCTCTCTTGACGTACCTACGAACAGAAGGCGAACAGTCCTCAGCGCAAACTCCACCCTGGTCCGAAATGGAATCGCTCGCTCGTGACTACGAGGTAGAGATATGACCCGCGAATCGACGTTGGAATACACGGCGATCCGAGAACAGTTTCACGAACTCGCGAACCTGATCAACGAGCCGATCACGGTGTACCTCATTGGAGGAGGTGCTCTTACGCTCCAAGAGCTCAAGAACGCGACAAAAGACATCGACCTCATCGTCAGAGAAGAGTACGAACTCAAGCAGCTTTGGGCAGCACTCACCACGGCAGGATATGAGCCGCCAGAAGATCTCGAACAAGAGTATGACGAACTTGATGCGGCGTTCATCCTCGAGAACGGTAAGCGTCGATTCGACGTCTTCCACAGACAAGTCGCCGGCGTACTCATGCTGAGTGACGATATGGAGGCCCGAAGCCAGCACCTCTTCGAAGACGGACCGTTGACTGTCCGGATGGTGTCACTCGACGATATCTTCCTCTTCAAATCGGTCGCGAATAGAGACGATGACGTCGACGACATGGTTGTACTCGCACAAGCAGGAATCGATGAGGAGTTAATCGTCCAAGAGGTGCACACCCAGTTGTCGCTTATTGGTCGAGACGAGTTTGTCGGTGCGATGAAACACAAACTTGCCCGTCTCAAAGAGCAAGGGTACTCATTCGACATCCAAGATGAAATCGAACGTTTGCACTCGCGAACCGTCGACGGTGAACGGGTCGCTCAGTGTATTCGACTACTTTCGGAAACCGAATACGATGACGACCTGTACGAAGGAGTTCCCGAACGGACAGTTGAATCGAGGGTTGGTGAGGAGACAGCCACGTCTGGTATTAAATGGCTCCAACAGATCGGGCTCGTAAGATACGGTGAGGACGGCTCACTCGTCCTCCAAGAGAAAATTTGATACTCGAATGGTAAAAGCCAAACATCGTTTTCCCGTACCATCAATTAATGAGCGGGTCAAAAGACGCGGACACGAGACCAAAAATATCAGTTGCAGTTGTAGATAAGACGCACACGAACGAAATCCCTGACAATATTGACTCTGATTTATATACGACAACAAGGCCTGAATCATCGTTGGTTGAGTTTGCGGCTGACCCTGACGGGGAGCTGGCAGAGGCACTCAGGCGAAACGGATTTGACGTCTAAGCTAATCCACTTGCACACCTACCTAACAGATATTCCTGCGAAAAAGTTGTAGAAATAATAGTATCTCAACAGAGCCAGTGACTACTATACCGCTGACCCAACGCCTCGGTTTCCTCGGTAGAACCCGCTGATTTGTCGCAAAGATAGTTTTTCTGTCGGTCTTTGTCAAGCGAGCGTACAAAAACTGTACTCTGTGCGAACCTAAGTTTACAGATGAGCAAGGCGAGTGTTTCGGGGTCAAGCCCTATCGTCTCGCGTTCGGTCCCCACGAACAAGTTCCTCTGGAGGGGTCAAAGCATCGAAGTCTGGTGCTTCAGTTCGCTCTTCGGCATCAGCACGGAGCTCAGAGCGTGGGTGTTTCATACCCACACCACGTGATTCTCGGCAATCAATTTTTCTAGCACGGATTATTCCGTCTGTATGATTCGAGGAGTTACCCGAACGCACACCCCCAGTCACGAGTGAAAGTCCTGACTCGTCTACTATGACAACACACACCCAGTGTGCGAAGTGTAAATACGCACTACTCCTACGCAAGAGCCCTTCATGAGTAATCTTCTCTTCCCCAATTATTCATCTTGCACACGGGGTACTGAACCGTACTTGAGCGTGTCTCTTGTTCACCCGTCCTGATTGACTGGGCCTTTATACTTCGACTTGATTTTGTCCCCCTCTCTCCATGCCAGTAGTAGTATCGGTTGTCGTTGATCTCTTTGACAGTGATCGTCGCCTTCGTGGGGACATCGTCTGGAAGGTCGTCCGACCGTTCTTCGAGCTCGCCTTCCGGTGACTCGTCCTCGAGACGAGCCTCGCGCTCCTTGTGTTCGGCCAGTGCTTCGGCATAGTGGACAACGTCTCGAAGGCGGGTCGGCCCCAACTCATTGAGAGCGTTGACGACTTCCGTGGGGAGGTTCGGCGGCGTTGGTGGTTCGTAGGACATCGGCTGCTGCCTCGTGTTAACCAACACAAGTCGCTAATCAAAAGTTTTGTTGGTTAAGTCAGTGCCGCGAATCGTATCCAAGACTCAGAACAAACCCACACACCCTCTTTTCAGCTCACCATCCACGGGTCAAAGCGCCAAACCAGGATTATCATACAAAGTATCATACCCTAGAAGGTGTTATCGAAATTGCAAACATATCTTAGCACCCACAAACTAATATGAGCGCAATCCTTCTCTAGGACAATGACTGAGGATACGCCGTCTCCGCCGGACATGAATCTGGCCGGAGAGTGGGACAAAGCAGTCGAGAGCCGGACGGTCAAAGATCGTGTGTATGAAGCAGTAACGACGCTCACGTCGACGACCACTGTTGCAGATGTCGCAGAACGTGCTGACTGTACAAAAGAAGGCGCACGTCCTCATCTCGAGTGGTTCGTTGACGTCGGAGTGCTCGAAAAAGTCGCCGACAATCCTGCGCTCTTCGTTCGCAATGAGGCCTACTTTGAGTTCCGTCGTATCACGGAACTGACCCGGGAGCTCAATACACCAGAAGCGGCTGAGGAAGCAATCGACGAGTACCGAGCCCGAGAACAGGAGCTCTCGAGTTACTTTGAGGAATCCTCGCCTGAGGCAGTTGTCCTTTCCGAGACGACGTACGACGATCTCGATGAGGCGTACGATAGACTGAGTGAATGGCGAACTGTCACTCGCCGCCTTCGTGAACTCCGAGAAGCCAAATTCCGTCTCGAATCAAATGTCAGTGGAAGTCCTGCCTCCTCGTTTCCCTAACCTCGATGGGACGCACAGATGACCTCAACGAAGAACGGATGCGAATTCTCGGTGGTCGACTCGCAGATCTCTCGGTAACCGAGACCGTCCAGTACTTCCCGTCTGGAAAGGAAGACCGTGTTGTTGCCACTCTCCAGTCGAGTTACTATCCCGACGTCGTGGATACTGCTACTCTCGAAATCCGTCTTCGACTGAATGGTGAGTTCAATATCCAGTATTTTGAGGAATGGGCTGGTGAGCGCTGGTCGTGTCGATGGGACCGCCACCCGAATACACACAACACACGCGACCACTACCACGTACCACCCCAGCCGCGAGAAGAGAGTGCGGTCGATGCAGTCTACCCAGAAGATCCGAATGACGTGCTTCGGATGGTTCTTGAGACGATAGAGAAACGAATCAACGATATCTGGGCGACAACAGATCCGATTTTCCCGTCAGAATACGAGTTCAAACAGGAGTACAGTGCAGACTACCTCGTGGACACGTAGCGCAGTTTGTCACTCTGGACGCACAACGTCATCGCATGAATAGCACTCTGCAAACACGCCAGTTGTCCCATCGGCGTCCTCAAACTCAATGAGCGACTGATATGCCTCAATCTCTTCGCCGCAATCAGGACACCGACCAAGTACTGTTGAATCAGTCGTCATAGGGGAGTGAGAGACGTGTGTGACACAGATTGTCTCCAGTAGCAGCCACGCAGGGCGATAGCAAAGATGTTTGGCCAGAATAACTATTTACCCAATACATTCATGAATTGTGTTCATTAACTTTGTTCACTAAACTCTAGGTTGCTCCGCAGACCGTTGCAATCATGCATGAGCATAGTCTCACCCAGCCATGGCGATCATTGAGTTCGTTCATCTAATGTGTTCAGTCTATTTGTTCATTGTGTACATTCATTGATTAACTCAATGAATGAATGTATCTGTTGAACGCAATGAGTGCATGCACAGAAGATTCAAGGTGATGGTTCATCATGAACACAGTATGCTCACATATTCGACCTACAGCGAGGCAGGCGGGGTCGGGAAGACGACCACCGCAGCAAACTTGGCGGTTGCGCACGCTCGGGCAGGGTTGAAACCGCTCGTCGTTCCGCTTGACCCGCAAGACGGCGATCTCTCACGTCTCTTCGGTGTTGACGACCAGCGAACGGATTCAGTCGATAACATTGTCCGGCATATGATTCGACGCCCCAACGGCGACTTTGAAGACCTCATTCGAACCGTCGAGGGTGTCGACATCGTTCCGGAACACAATATGCTCTCAGATCTGGCTGATTTTCTACAGCGAGAGAAAGATCAAGCCGAAGCCATGGGGGAAGCATTCGGCATGCACGCACAGCTACTCCGGGTGCTCCGTGAGGCCGGCGTCCCTGACAAGTACGATGTCTTGATCTGCGACCCACCGGCAACTGAAGGCCCACATCTCTACAACGCGATCCATGCGACGCGGTCGCTAGTCATCCCTGTCGAGCCAAGCGCAAAAGGCCGTGCAGCAGTTGAGGGACTTGAAGCCCTCGTCGCCGGGTTTGAAGACCAACTCGAGATTGACGTTGGTGTGCTTGCCGCCGTGCCAACCGGATTCAAAAACACACGTGATCAACGGCAGGTATTAGCTGAAATCGACTATCCGATCCCAGAGATCATCAGCGAGCGTGCCTCCCTGATGGAAGGCTGTTGGATGGAACAGTGTTCAGCGTTCAAATACGTTCGTGAACACCGGTCTCGTCGCCGTGACTACGAAATTGAGACGCTTGCGCAGTTCGACCGCATCGCGAGGCATCTCGAAGAACAGGTTGGTATCGAAGCGCCAAACCCACCGGAACCCGGTGACGTCGACCACGAGGTGGTGACGGTATGACTGGGATGAAGAAAGGAGCTGGTGAAGATCCGTTCGCGGATGATTCGTCAACTGAATCAGCGACTGCTACGGAGCCCCAAGGAGAGACGTCTAAGCCTGAGCAGGCTGAAGAAACGGATTCGAAACAAGCTGACGATACAGAGACACAACAGACCCGCCAACAGATCCAGATTCCATACAAATTCCGCCGCGACGGCGTCCAAGACGGTCGTGATCGGGTTCCGTTGTTCTTGCAGAAGGAGACAAAAGTCGCAGAGCGGGACGCCCTGCATGAGTTCGAGGATCGGTTCGAGGAAAACGTCTCACTCACTGACCTCCGTGAAGCGCTCATGAAGGTTGGACTGCAACACCTCGATGAAGCAGAAGAGTGCCTCGAGGAGTGGGGCTACGGGATGACGTTCGACTAGCACAGGAGCACTCACAGACAGTCAGACACCGAGACCCGGCCAGCCTACTAGTTTGACCACAGTCCGAACCCTGACCGATTGAGAATTTTCCGATACTAAAGAGACAAGCGTCGCTTCTTGGTGGCTCGTTCTAAGGACCAAGATTTTCGGAGTTAGAATAAATATGATCGTATAGAATAATTTTTGTTTAGCTCATTGTCCCTCAGAGACAATGAGGATTAGCAGAATATCGACCAGTTATCGAGCTTTGGCGATGAATTGCATTTCGCTATATCCAATTCCACGGGTAGAAGTTCCCAGAGTTTCGGAGTTTGGGTTCTGTTGCGTGTCTTATTTTCACGCCAACTGAATTTGATTAGACTCTTACCTTGCGGTTTTCGAATTTAGCACGGTGAGAAAGCTTCGAAAGGTTTTCTGGATGACATAAAATCGAAATCGATAGACCACTCCTATTTCACCACTATTGTGCTTGAATAGAAGGCACGCAACATTTCCATCCTCCGAGGTTGTGCAAGACGGCTATAAGTAATCCCAGCGCTGGAGCGTCTGCCTCAACAGATTCTAACGGAGAATAGAGTATCTGTTTTCCCAAACCTTCAACATACGGCAAGCAGTCCACAGTATATAAGAAGTGCCAGAGGACAATCCAGAACTTCTCGAAATAGCCCAGGGCGTAGCCGACCGGATGACCCTAACAGACATAGGAGTCGCACTTCTCCTCACACTGGCTGGCACCACCTACGCACTATACAAGGGATTCGACCTCTGGTGGATCTACCCCTTAGTACTGGGAGGCTTCGTTTTCGTCTCCGAAGCCGTACAATGGTACTACTTCGATTATCCCCAAGAACGACTGCGGGAAAAAGCAGAGAAGCTTGCACAGGGTGAAGACGTAGACCCCCAGCTCGATATGGGTCCAGGATTCACCGATCCGTTCATCCTAACACTGCTGGGAACCATCATCACTTGGGGACTCATTAGCATCCACATTATCACGCCTGAAGTAGGCAGATACCCTGGAACCTACATTTTCCTCGGAGGCACGATGATACTGCTCATCGCCATCTCTTCTATTCAAGAGAACAGGAAGACGTGACTGAATCAAAAATACCCTCCGAGCCAGTATGGAGAAAATAGACCCTGCTACTATCTTCGGGAGCGAGCGCAGCGACCAAGTGGACTTCGAGATTGCCTTTACTGCGCTTGTCGTCACAGTTGTTCTCAGCGTTCCCGTCAACGACTTCGGGTACACCCTACTGAAGGCCTTAGTAATCTCCTTGAGCGGGCTTACCTTGCTTAGGAAGATGGCGGTCTCAAACCAGCATGCATCAGCTAGACCGGTGCTTCGATGGTCGATGCCGTTCATCGAAGCGATCACCCTCGTAGCAACGGTGCACATCTTCCTGGAGGCAGGTGCAGCTCTTTCCGACCAATTCCCTATGCCGATCTCTCCAGTGTTAATTGCTTCACCGCTAATTCCGGTGTTCGTTCTCGGAGTCTTCGGTTTCCACGAGAAGGTAACCAAGGACGCAAGCCTCTACATCGCTCTCCTAAGTCACAATACCTCGAAACGTGCAGAAGAAGCAGAAATATTCGGCTTGGCTGATGGCCTAGATGACTGGTTTCTGGACCAAGCCGGTCTCTTTGTAACCTTCTCGAACAGCGAGAATATCCCTTCAGAACTGGCATGGCTGGAACACCGTGTTGATTCGAAGGCTTCACCTCCGCTTCTCAAACTATTCGCGGTAGGTGCATTTGGCTACGCTTTGATCTGGCTCTTGATCACCTGGGTCTTCGGATCTACCGCTCTCAACTTGATCTTCCTTTTCTTCATCTTCTTCATCAAGTATCCAATCCAGTTCTGGTACTCCCGGTTCGGATTAGCCCGATTCACTTCAGAGAGATCTGGGTGGGTTGACGTACTAATCATTATCCTCGGGTTACTCGCTACTAACCTGACTATCCTGACCAGATACGGTTGAGCGGCGACCCAGTTACTCTCCGTCTTCTAATTCTTCGTCACCGGTAGTAAGCTCAGAAGTAAATACCTTGTCTCCAGCATTGAAGGCCTCACCCAGACGCTTCAACAAGTTCTCGTCTATATCAGGGTTGAAGCAGAATACCTGCCCTTCGATATACGGCGAGTTCAGACTTCCTGAAAGCTCGTAATTGACCAAGAGATCGAGATTCTCGATGTTGTTACCGCTAAACTGTTCTGTATCTTGGATAGCGACCGGTTTACCACGCACTAAAGTCAGACTGTCCTTCCCTTCCTCGAGAACCATGATATGGCCGCCTTCAGCATACTCCCGGACATGGTGATTGTCGATAGCTGAAAACTCGTTCTTTAACACGAGCATTGTCAAGTCGTCCGGTTCCTCCTCTTTGATATCTGTTATCTGGCCTCTGGTTTTCTCAGTTACCTTCGTTCGGACATTGCTTGCTATTCCTCCGGTGGCTGAAAAGACGCTGCTAAGCCGTGCTTCTGTGGTTCGCCGGGTATGGGTGATTTCCACCCAGATAGTGTCATCGGTGAGATCGACTTTCAGATCCGGCTTTCTTCCAGCAACTGATTCCTCAATAGCCACGTCAGCCTCAACGAACTCTCGTCGAAGTGCGTTCGTCGTCTGAATCTCAGTCACCGTGTCCTCGTACTGCTGTCGGTTGAGAAGATCGTCTCCAAGGGATTCTGTGGGGTCGTGGTTGTCGTAGAGCGACTCACAGCAGTGATCCAAGTATGATAAGAAGTGGATTGATTCCAGATCGTTCCGTGTCTTGATATCGAAATCTTGGTCGGCTCTTGAAAACCGGTATACACCTTCCCGGGGGATATCGTGTGAGAGGAAGCGGGCAAGACTGTGAGTTCCCTGTGACTGGAGATCACCGATCCAGTCCTCGCTCAATACATCGATCAGGAAGGGATAGTCATCGGCATTACTCCGGACTTGGTCGTAATCAATTCCAAGACCGTATGAATCGAGATTGGAGGGCAGGTTCTGAAGATCCTTGAGAATGTTATCAGCCCGAAGCAAGTCGTTGTCCTTTGAGACAGATTTCAGTGCCTGCTTTGGGTCAATGTCTTCGCTCTCTGCGATATCCTTCAGGGTCGATAGAAGTTCGCTGTCCCGTCCGTCCAAGTCTTCACCTGTTTTCCTTGACTGGTAGTATGCCTCGAGAGTCCGTTCTACAGCTTTCTCAAAGACCAGCGGCGAATCACTGTACCACTTCTGTAGTTCTTGTTGAAGCAAATCTGTGTGATTCCAGTAGACGTGAGGAATGTAGCTGGAAACATAGCCAGTGGAGTATTCCTCCTCGTCAAGCCACTTGTTCATATACTGTTGTGCAAGGTCACGGTCGGGTTTTCCGGCAGCTCGTAGAGCAGACTCTAAATCCCTCACCAGTATCTTCCGGTTCCGGATTAAGTCATCCAATCGTTCGAATGCCAATTGGGGTTCCTTTTCTCCGCACCGTTCGATAATTTTGGTGTAGAAGGGGCGATCGATCGTCCCGCTGTCGACAATATTCCTCAGTTGCTGCAGCTTCTCTTTGCAGCTTTCGTCGCTTCCGAATACATCATAGATATCAGCATCAGAGTCCATGATGCTCATAGAGTATGTTTCTGGGTTGATGATTGTTCTGCCGTATCTAAGAGTGCAACCCCGAAGTTCAACCTCCCAAGATAGTCAGCCCAACGTCCGGTATAACCTCCTTGAGGCCGAGGGGACGAGTCGGGGTCAAGAGTACTCGCTCGTCGATTCGACAGCGGCATCGCCGATGCAGTGACTGTGACGCCGTCAGCTATCCCGAACCGAACTCGCTGAGACCCGATTGCTCGTGGTCAAGCGGCTCGATAATCTGGAGATCGTCTCGTCGTCGCTCTCCCAGACGTCCTAGAGCCCGGACATCGCGAAGGAAGGACCGTCTTCGCTAAATCCGGTAGGACTGTTTCCACCCGCCGTTCGACGATTTCCACTCGTAGAACCCTGATGAGGGGACGAGGCAGGGACGTGATTCCCACGCTCGCTTGAAGACGCGTTTCTCGTCGGCAGTCTTGGAGCGAGCGTTGATGATGCCTTCCCCGGGTTCGTCCGCCCAGAACGGAATCTGCCTTATAGTATTGTGAATCTGTTGAAACTCTATCGCAGTCTGCTGATTCTGATTTTATGCCACCCAGTAACGCTTTTCGAGTTCTCTCACCGTGCTAAATTCGAAAACCGCAAGGTAAGAGTCTAATCAAATTCAGTTGGCGTGAAAATAAGACACGCAACAGAACCCAAACGCCGAAACTGTGGAAGTTGAGACTATACCGGTTTAGCAGGCCTATGATGCGTGGTTCTCGTCGCATCAGTGATCGAGAGTGGATCCAGATTGGCCCTCAATCGTCCGTTCCTGTCTATATGCTCTCACTCAGCCATCATAACGAGTGAAGTTTCTCGCCATATACATTGAGACAGTGGTCTGGAAAAGCTGTAACGCATAGAAGTGTGAGTACCCGAAAGTTGCTACCGAAGTTCGTTGACAAGAGCAGCGATTGCGTTATCGACAATACCATCCGCCAGACGGCCCTGCCAGAAGTCGATATCCTCGTGGTCGATTGATTGGACGCCCCACGGGACGATCCGACTCTCATCAGGCGTCCCACCATGAAGCCAACTCTCCCCAGGGATGTCGATAAGGCCGTCCATCCAGGATTTTGATGTCAACGTTAGCGCGATATACTGGTCGCCGTGAAACGGCCGTCCCTCGTGATTCGAGAGGATAAGCCAAGGCCGAGCGTCCTTGTCGCCTTTGAATGGATCATCACCGTAGACGACGTCGCCCCGCTCGAAGATCGGTGTCTCTTCGTCGGTCACTGTTCGTTCTCGACGCTTGGGTGGGATTGCTGCGGTGCATGCTCACGCCAGGATTCCTTGTCCTCGGCACCCAGTTGGTCGTTGAACAGAGCCGTTGCTCGTTCGTACCCACTGTATCCGTTGAGGCGCTCAGCGTCGTCAGTCACCGCCCAGTACGTCGCCTTATGTTCGACCAAACTACGGTCCTTTAACCGTGAGAGCGCGGTGCTGACTGCACCCTCGTCAACGCCGATCTGAGAGGCGATTTCTCGAGCCTTGAACGCATGATTATCGTTAGCGGCGAGAAATCCGAGGACCTGATCGGGTACAGAGAGTTCTTCGAGCTCGTCCTCGCTCGTGTTCTCGAAGGTGTCTCGGTCGATAGACATCGTTGAATGGACCTACGTCATCCACTGTAAAGAGTGTTAGGAGTGAAAGCTGCGAAAACGCCGAAGGAGAAATCACTGTTGACGATGAGGCGGTTCGAGAACCGTATGCATTGAGCCGACCAGTCTCAACTTCTGTCGCGGAAACATCACCAACAATCTCAGAGGACGGATTTGATGCGTGGCTTTATTTCTCTGTCTCGACTTCCGGAACCTCTTTTAAGTATCTACTGCGACTCTATCAGTTGGCTCGTTCCAGGGCTTCAACTGTCTCTTCAGTGAGGGTGTTTACAAGTTCATCCGCTGATTGCACCGTTTGGGTTAATCCTGCACTCTGTCCTGCATAAAGCGGCAGTTCTTCCACGTCCCCATCTATGCCGGGGACTGCAAGCGAATCCTCGTACCGTCGTATCGGTGTGCCATCGTCCGTTTCTGCGACAACCTCACCCCCACCCGGGCGCTCGGTTTCTGGCTGTCCTGCCGCTTTCCAGTCTGCGACAGTCGTGTTTTCAAGGACTCGATGGGGGACATCCGGCCAGCCTTCGTCGAAGAGAGCCGAATAGACGGTTTCTGTTTCATCCGCTCCGAGTACCCGCTGTCGATAGCGTCGATGGACGTGGGCTTCCTCCGTTGCGAGAAATCGCGTGCCGAGCCACGCACCGGCTGCCCCGAGCGTGAGTACGGCGGCAATTCCACGCCCGTCTGCGATTCCGCCAGCAGCAATAACAGGTGTGTCAGGAACTGCATCAACGATGCGTGGCACCAGTGGGAGTGTTGCAACCGTACTCTGCACGTGACCACCCGCTTCCCACCCCTGTGCAACGAGAACATCAACGCCCGCATCAACGGCGGCTTTCGCCTCCGCCGCACTCCCCACCGTCTGAAGAATAGTGCCGTCGTGGGAGTGAATTTGCTCGATATAGGGCGCGGCGTCCCCGAACGAAAAGGAGAAGATATCGATTCCTTCGTCAAGACAGACCTCAACGTGGGTTTCCGTTGGAACATCTTTTGCGTCTGAATCCGCAACGATGTTCACGCCGAAAACACCGTCCGTTCTATGATTTGTTTCGGTGATAACCTCGCGAGTCGCCGCCTCGTCTCGCCAAGTGACGGCCAGCATCCCGAGTGCGCCAGCGTCAGCGACAGTGGCTGCCAGTGCGGGGCAGGTCGCGCTTCCAACCGGCGCTTGAACGATGGGAACGTCAAGACCGAGGGCGTCAGTGAGGGTCGTCGTCAGCCGTGACATCGTGAATCACGTAGAAGTCTAAAGAGCGGTTTCTTGGTTCTGATGAGATGTGCACGCTCTGTACGTAGTGGTTAGTGTGTTATCTACACTTTCATCTCCCGAGGTTATAGTCAGTCAAATATCCGGTTCAGAGTTCGGTAATTTCACCGGTCTACTCGGCCCGTCGAAGTGGGGAATCTAAGACAACACCTGCAAAAAGAGCCCTCAGACAGTCTTATCAGTGAGAACAGTCGTAATCTTAGCGAGTATCTCTACTGAGCAGATTCATCGTCTTTCGCGTTGAACTGTGCAAGCGTCTCAACGACCGCGTCGAGGACTGCACCCACCTCATCAGCATCAACGCCGCTCTCAGGCGCAGCGCGAGCTGTGACAGCCTGTCGAACCATCTCGTCGTTCAGGGGTTTTAACCCACCACACCACTCGCGGCCAGTTTGCAGCGAGTGCTCGCGAACAGTATCAACGAACTCGTCATACTCGTCAGGCATGTTGCTCGCGAGTATGTCGAGATCCGATTCTAACCGGCGTTCCACCCGACTACGGAAGCAGTTCCAAGGGAGGCGCAGCGGTTCATATTGTTCGGTCATGTCTACTTACTGTTGATTTTTCTGTGCTCTGTATCAGTACGGCCTCGACAAGATATCGGCAGCTGAGAGTGTCAACAGAGTCGATCAATTCTTACTGACCACTCCACCTGGAAGAACTAGACTCGCCGACTTAACCAAACAGTACCAACTAGATAACATTCAATTATCATAGAGTTCGTCAGACACACCACTATTGCCAGTAAAACCGAGAGACGTCAACGACAGCCAACTTACTGGCAACGGCGGTCTATTCTAAATTTCTCGTATTCCAAATAGAACTGTCAGAGGCAACAGTTACAGGAGAAACTGGCAACAGTGGACAGGGTATTGGCAATACTGGCAACGGGGGTCTACCCCAGAATAGAGTGGCTAGTCTAACGTACCGTTCTTTTTCGCGAGTTCACGGATGCCTTCTAGATCACCAAACTCACTCTCCAGCGCGTCCAACGCCGACGACAACGAGACGTCCAAATCGTACTCGTTGTAGTTACCTCGACCGCCACTCGAGTCAACCAACTGCAACACACCATGGAGGTTCAGATCCGACAAGTGGTCGTGTACGCGCCGACGCTTCAACGGCTCTTGCCCATTCTTCCGCGCAACCTTCTGGTACCGCCGATAGATTGCCTTTGTCCGTTCGGGCGTTTCTCCTCGAGCCGCTAGCTGACACACCGTCAATAACACATGCTGTCCATGTTGTGTCAACGAGTGCATACCTTCAACGACTTGCTGGCGCTGAATCTGGAATTCTCCCTCGCGGACGTGTTCCTCTGTTACAAACGCATCACCACCAGCCCGCGCTTCTGACTCTGCAATATCGACTGCCTTCCGCAGCAGTCGAAGTGCCTGCCGGGCCGATCCAGAGTCCCGTGCTGAAAACGCGGCACACAACGGAATCACATCGTCTTCCAACACATCATCATACAACGCAATCTCCGCTCGCTCACGGAGGATGTTTTGGAGTTCGCCAGCATCGTACGGCGGAAACAAGATCTCTTCCTCACAAAGTGTATCTTTGACTTTCGGGGACAGGTTATCGCGAAATTTGAAGTCGTTACTAATTCCGATGACGCCCAACTTCACGTCCAAGTCTAATTGTGAGCGTGCCCGAGGGAGTTCGTACAGAATATCATCATCTGATCCGATATTGTCGATCTCGTCGAGGACGACCAATACTGTCCCTCCGATATCTTCTAGGTCAGCATAGAGCTCACGAAACACGCGCTTTTGTTGATAGCCAGTCTCACTAATTGGCGCTCGTGAAGACGACACATTTGTTAGTGGGTGATTTGGCTTTCGAATTTCGTTCACGAGGTTCACCGCAACCTGATACGACGTGTTGCAGCCAGTACAGTTCAGTTCGATAATATTCACGTCAACGTCGTCGTACTGGTCAGCCGATTCCTGAAGCTCTTTGAGTAGGTCGTGCGTGGCCGCAGTCTTCCCGACACCTGTGACCCCATACAGAAACACGTTGTTCGGCTGCCATCCTTGGATTACCGGCCGGAGAGCTGCCGCGTATTCGTCGAGTTCTGCGTCTCGTTCCTCAAGAGTCTCAGGCTGGTAGTCGTCTCGCAACACGTCGTTGTCTCGAATAATGAATGACTCCCGAGTGAACCGGCCCATAGATTGGACGATGTTGCTATATGTGATAAAACCACGGGTGCCAGTATGACCAATAACCACACCCCTGTTGCCAGTAACGCCAATATATCGGGTGTTTATAAAAGACACTCTCTCCACTATTGCCAGTATTCCCTCGTAGATGAGGACTGGAGTTCAAGACGAGGTGACTAACAGGGTAATCGAACTATATATACAGTTGTACTTTACTAATTCTTTTCCAGTACGGGTTTGGTTTTACCACTATTGATATAAATCTATCGTATAGATACTGTTGGCGGGAGTACACCCAGGTTCGTTCGAGTGCTTTTACTGGCAAAAGTGGTGTGTGTGTGTTATTTAAACGAGGCGAATACTGGCAGTACTGGCAACGGGGGTTCTCTGGGAACGAACTTCCCCCACGAATCTACCCCCCAATCAGAAGTCCCCACGTTTGCACCAGCTTTACTGGCAATAGTGGACTGGTTATTGGCAGTACTGGCAACACCGGTACCTCAATCAGCTAACACAATACGTCTGCAGGACTATCAAAACACAGCTGAGGCAGTCGACACGAAGATTCTGAGCGAACATCGCGTCTCTGAACTGCTGAAGGCCACGTGTTTCTTGAGGTCATGGTATCGGCCCGGCGGGCGGTGGACGGGAACAAGAGAGTTATCTTGAGCATCGACTAATTCTTGATTCCAGTATTGTACCGAACCAAGATAACCGACTGGAAGACCTCGCGTAGTCCGCGTTCTTCTCCCGACTATACCCCCTGGTCACGAGTGTATGTTCTGACTTGTTGACTCTGGGAGCTCATACCCCGGTGTGCAAAGTGTAAATATACGCTATTCATGCGCGAGAGCGCTTGATGAGCAATTGAGGCTTTCCATTATTCATCTCTCACACGGGTTGTAGTGTCTTTCAAGCCACGGACGTTGCCCTTCCTATTTATCGGGGTTGACTGGCCCTTTATACTTGGATTTGATTTTGTCACCCTCTCGCCACTGCCAGTAGTAGTAGCGATTGTCATTGATCTCTTTGATCGTAATCGTCGCCTTCGTGGGGACATCATCTGGAAGGTCCTCGGGCCGTTCTTCGAGTTCCCCTTCCGGTGACTCGTCCTCGAGACGACCCTCGCGCTCCTTGTGTTCGGCCAACTCGTCGGCATAGTGAGCAACGTCTCGAAGGCGGTTCTGCCCCAACTTGCTGAGGGCGTTGACGACTTCTGTGGGGAGGCTCGTCGGCGGCGTCGGTGGTTCGTCGGACATCGGCTGCTGCCTCGTGTTAACCAACAATCGACGCTAATCAAAAATTTTGTTGGTTAAATTGATGACACCGACTTCCTGCTTCGCGCTAGGTTACAACGTGCTGCGACGCATCGTCCAACATTCGGGCGCAAGCATAGACCTCCTCGTGGACAAGTAGCGCCAGTTCGCCACTCTGGGCGGACAACTTCGTCGCATGAATAGCACTCTGCGAACACGCCAGTTGAGCCATCGCTATCCTCAAACTCGATGATCGACTGGTATGCCTCAGTCTCTTCGCCACAGTCAGGACATCGACCAAGTATCGTCGAATCACTCGTCATAGGGGAGTGTGGAGACGCATGTGATACTGTTCTGTTGTAGATAGAGATGAAGCCACTTCACGAAGGAAGTAGAAAGTTGAGTACGTTCTTCACCCTTGTGCAGCGACCTCGGTATCATCCGCCTCAACGCCAAGGTCGTACTCAACGTGGATGTCGCTGTACCAGACGACCGGCCGCTTTGATCGGCCATCCTGCTCAAATTCGACAAGTCCGAGTTCTGCGAGGTCGTTGACCGCGGTCGAGACGTTCTTGATGTCACGATCAACGAGTCGTGCGAGTTCGCGGAGACTCTTCGGTTCTTCGCGGGCAGTAGTCCGGATAAGTTCGAGATTTTTTTCGCTCAGAACACGTGCAAGTGCAGCCTCGTCTGGAAGTGAGACGCCAGTGTGGTCATCAGTCAGTTCACCAGCGTCGGCTTTCGCTGCGGCTTCGAGTGCACGGTCGAAGAACTCGTCGTTCGATTCGACGCGGACGGTGAGTGTGTTTTCGGTCATGGTTTGTTGGTTGGTGTAGATGGCCCCTACTGGTTTATCGGTGTGTTTCAACTTCGTCTTGGAAGCGTCGAAGTAGTGTTTCTACCCCTGGGAATGGGATTTCTTCGACGGTATCTCCCTCGTGTCGTTCGTGTACACCGTGATGGTTGTCGTAACGAACGATAGGATCGTCGCCTCCCTTCCGACCGTAGTGGAGCCCGTATTTGACACCCTCTGGGAACCTCTCCGATTTGGGAACGCTGAGGATACGGATATGAATAATTTTGTTATCAAACTCAGGGTGTCTTGATACAGAACTTCGACTTCATCGGAGGGTGGCATCTACGAGTGTTGGTATTTATGCCAACATAATATATGTGTTGGTATCGACACCAACAGTATCCTTCGAAGTTTGCCATTGAAGAGTGAGTTCTCAGTTTCGGCGAGACAATATCTCAACCAGTATGGATTGACAGCAATTGTCTGGTACCTATCTTCCTCAGGTACTCTAGCACCGGGATTGTCATGCCATCTCACTTCATATCGGCCAGTAAATATATAATATTCCGGAAATCTGGTTGACATGTACGCACCGCAAGACAATCGGTGCGGAACGATACCGAACACATGATCTCCCGCTCAGTCACCGTCGAAGACATCGATGAGTTGTTCCTCAGGTGGAACGACCATCTCAACGCATCGGCCCTCTATCGGCAAGCCCTCCGCGACGAGATGCAACTTCGCGACGTTGAGCCGCACGAACTCCGCGCACAACTCTCCGAAGCCCGAGAGTTGGGCTACTCGCTTGATGAGATTGCAACCATGACGAGTCGCTACGCCGACCTCCAAGCGCTCGTGTACGACCACACCGAGTGACCTCATGTCTGAGTCACACTCCCCTACTGACGCTCGCTCCGCCGGCCAGCGACAGCCCTCCCGATCCATCCTCCGACACGTCGCGATCGGTGGTGTCCTGTTCGCACTCGTTGCCGTCCAGCCAGTTGCAGCACAAGATAGCGTGGTCTGCAGCGCTGAGAAGTTGCCGGGGATGGTCGAGGGCTTCTTCCAGATCACGACGACGCTCGGCTTCATTGGGTTAGCAGTCATCTGGCAGGCCGACTCCCTCGCTGAGATCTTCACCGCCAGCCCTGAACAGAAAAAGCGACTCAAAGTCCACAAGCGCGCGGCACTCAAATCCGCCCTCATCTTGGCGGTGCTCGGCCCGCTGTACACCGTTGTGGCGTCGATTATGGGCCTCCCACTCGGTGACTGCGTGAACCTCGCTCCCTGGTAAGCGCACCGCCGACTCTGCCCTCCCATGGATCACCGAGTGCCCTCCGTACTGGTAGCCGCCCTGCTCGTGTTGAGTTCCATTATCGGCCTCGCCACGGCACAGCCCCCGAGACCAGGGACTGAGACAAACGGCCTCACGGAAAACGAGTCGGCAACGCTCTGGTCTCGTGATAGCGACCGCTACGTCAGCCAACAAGACTACCAGCAGCAGTACGGCGACGAGCGAACGGCACTCCACCAACTCGCCAACGGAACTGACATCACGTTCACGCGGCCGCCGGGGACGGCCGCGACGTGGACGCGCAACGACTTCGCGGATCTCGACGCCGGCGGGCCCGACACGTCGACGTACCCGCCCCATGCGTCACTCGAAGATGGGACGTTCATCGACGATGCGCACGCGACAATCTTCGCGGTCACGCCATCGACGCGTGGCCATCTCGACGCAGGTGAGACGCCGCTCTATATCGCCCCCAATGGGACGGTTCGCGGCCTCGTCGACTACCGTGTTCGTGTTCCAACCGGGAACGAAACGGGCAATCGGACCGTCGATTGGACGCTTGTCTCTCACGAGATTGAGAACACCCGTCTGAAAATCGATGGTATCCCGGTTGCCTCGACTGCAGGCACTCACACGCCAGAATTACAGTATCACACCACTCACTCGTGGAGCGCGAACCTCACGCTCGAAGCGAACATCTCAGTCCGGCTCAAGAAGACCGTCGAGACAACGGTTGGTGGCGAATCTAAGACGACAGTCAACTACCGGACGGAAACACGAACCGTCTCGGATACACTCGATGCCGAGATTTACGACCTCGCAGCGTACCCCTACTACGCGCAGTATCCGAACGGGGAGACTGGCGTCGCGATTTTCCAGTCCCGGCCGTGGCAGGGCTATACGCTCACCGATGATGCGTCCGCTCGCGTGCGTGGTGTGTGGCGGTTCTACACGGCTCGCGACACGAACTGGGACAGACTCGTTACGTCCACCAGCACGTCGACGACCACGGCACAGTCGGATGCGATTCCCGTCCGAGTTCACGCGTACCCCTCGCAGATCGGGCCGCGAGCGGAGCCCGTTCGCGATGGGCCGGATATCATCGATACGTGGGGGGCTGACCGGGCGTCGCCTCGCCGGACAATTGGCGAGAACGTGACTGTCGAGGTCGTCAACGAGTCGTACACGCCGACCTATGGTCTGGCCATCCGTGCGAAGACCGTCGACCGGGAGGCGCTTCGAGTCGGCGGGATCGTTCGCGGGGTGAATGCCACAATTGTCGACCCCCAAGTCGGGTCAGAGCGACAGCTTCGAGAGAGTAACCTCTCTGTCGAGCTCGTTTCGCAGACGACGTCGAACGCGACCCTCCAAGTCGAGTTGCGCGATAACCAGACGGGCGCGCCAATCGCATCGAATGGGAGTGACCGACAGTACCCGATTGGCGGCTCGGCACACAGCGGCTACATCACCGTGGGTGACCAGCGCGTTGAGACCAACGAGAGTGGCGTCGCAATCGTCACGCTGGACGAGCCGGGGATCTACACGGTCCGCTACCACCCCGGCACGTGGCTTGGCCACGACCCCGCGTATGTGGGCGATACGGCCTCGGTTCGCTGGCATCCACTCGGGACTCTCGAGGGGTGGGTTGCGTTCGTATTCGAGGTCGGCTGGCAGGCGATTCCGTTCGTCGTGACGTTCTACGCCGGTCGCCGACTTCTCCGCATGTTTGGACCGACAGAGAGCTACTACCGAAACCAATGATTCCAACCGATTCACCGATTGGTAGACGTACCGTCCTTCGAACACTCGGCGGGGCCGCACTCGCCAGCGTTGCCGGCTGTCTCGATAGTAGCCGTAACTCGGAACCGACGACGTCCGACCAGACGTCGGCGACGACCGAGCGTGCTGGCCCGCTTTCACTCATCGCTGTCGAGGGCCAAGCCGTCGTCGTTGAGGTTGATACTGACGCACCCGTCGAACAGGTAAACCTCATTCAGCCGAATGGGGAACTGTTCGGGAAGCGTGGGCTTGCCGCCGGCGCACGACAGGTTTCGTTCGAAATCGGGACTGCCTACGAGCCCGGTGAGTACCGTGTCGTCGCACTAGATGGTGACGAAACTGTTGCCGAGGGTTCTCTCGAGATTAGCCCTCAGATTGAGATTCAGGACGTTGGGCTGTTTCGAAATGTACCGGATAAGCCGTGGGACGAGGTCTACGGTGAAAGTCCGACTGATGCAAAAAAGAACGGTGAGGCATTCGTCACGGTCAAAAACAGAGGGAGCGGACCGAATGCAATCGTTGAACTCCACTTTGCTGGTGACGTTCCTAATCCAATCGAAAACCCACGTGGGAACGGAATCTATGAAGAAAGTAGCGTCGTCGTCCCTGCAGGAGAAACAGTTGATATTTTCAGTAGCTCATTCCCATTCGGTTCAGCCATTGGAGAGGATGGGATGGGCTGTTCGACTGATGGTAATCGTGGCCAGTTTACTGTTGTCGTAGACACTCGAGTCGCAGCTCGGCAGGTCACAAAAGAGTACAACGTGGCATATACTGACGCCGAAGAGATGCAAAACTGCGAGATTACGATTAGCGAGGCATAGCGATGGTTGATCTCATTGACGTCGTATTAGAGGGTTTCAAAGACATTGTTGGTTGGATTATTGGTCTCTTTATGGACGCCCTGTCAACGGGGTACAACACTCTTTCCGAGGAGATGTTTGGGACCCCGACACCCGAGACAGATGGTGTATTCATTTTTGGAGAACCAGCCAGTGAGCCGTGGTTGACTATTCGAGATGCACTCGTTGGTGGTGAGATAATGCTCATTGCATTGTTATTGCTCGTCGTCTGTGTTCAAGCACGGCACGCTATCCGAATATTCAATGTTGGTAGTGCCTACGAGGCCAAAAAAACGAAGAAAACTGCATGGGTTGGTGCATCTTTGATTGTTGTCTGGTATTGGGTTGGTGTCCTTTCGCTTTACCTTATTGACGGGTTTGCTCTCGCCTTACTCCCAACTATGGATTCGATTCGGAATGCTATGTTAGGTTTCCTTGGTGTAACGATATCTAACCCTGCTCTCTCTCTGGTGTTTGCGCTAATTGGTGGGCTCTCTATGTGGGCTCTAGAAGCACTATTCTACATCCGGAAGATCCTGGTCTATGTCTATCTCTACGGGATGCCGGTTGCAATCGCACTCGGATACGGAAATGTGCCTGTCGTCTCTGACGTTGCAATGGGCTTCTGCAAGAGGTTCGTCCCTCTCGCTGTCCTCCCTTTGCCTGCTGCAGTCGTTTTCAAGGGTTATGACCTGATCTACGGTGGCGGAACAATGGTCCCACAGACCGACTTCCTGAAGTTCTTAGTTGCTACCTCGCTCCCGCTGGTTGCTCTCTACATTACATGGAAGACGTTCACGTACGCGACGCCGCTCACCGCGAAGGTGATCGGCGGTGCAACGCGAGGCGCAGCCCTCGTCGGCGGCGTCGCAGCCGGCGCGTATGTCGGCGGCGCTGGCGTTGCAACGACCGCCGCCCGCTGGGGGCCGAAAGCCGCCGCCGGCCAAGCACTCGCCCAGCGAGCAGCCGCACAGCGTGACTCGACTGATGACAGCGACGGACTGCCGTCGTACCGGCGGACCGAAAACGAGCCCCGCACCCGCTAACCATGTCGACAGACCAAGACACAGCCGCACGGCGCATCATGGACCAGTTCGGCGAAGCGAGTCGCATTCCCTACCTCAACATCGAAGAGGGCGACGTCGGTGTTCTTATCGCCCTCCCAATCTGTGGGTTGCTCCTCGCCGGCCTCACCGGCGTTGAAT
Source organism: Haloferax sulfurifontis ATCC BAA-897 (assembly GCF_000337835.1). GTDB lineage: Archaea > Halobacteriota > Halobacteria > Halobacteriales > Haloferacaceae > Haloferax > Haloferax denitrificans. Next base: position 24,875 of record NZ_AOLM01000029.1, read on the forward strand.
CACTCGCTGTCCCGTTTATCGCAAGCGGCCTCGGTATTGGCGCGGCCATCGTCTACGTCGCGCCTGACCATCTGAACGCGTGGACCTGGACGAAAGACGTCTATCGCTACGCCAAACGGCCCCGGATTACGCTGAGTGCGCCAGAGCACCCTGACGACCAGACGAACGAAACCGTGCGCAACGAGGGTGGACTCGCGAACTACACGCCGTTTACTCCCGACGAGCGAACCCAAGACCTCACGAATATCGAGCGAGCGTGGCCCGGCGCCGGCGCGATTCAACGGACTGACGGCGCGATGGAGGCGTTCATCGAGATCGATCCGGGGAACATGGACTTCGCGATGGCCGACGACTGGGCGCAACTCCAGGACGCAGGCGCCGAGTTCGCCAACAAAGAACTCGACTCGAAGCTCAAATTCCACGCGACAACCCGGTCATTCCCGGTCGAACAGATCACCGAGACAATCGAGGAGCGACTCACCGACGAAGACGTCACACAGAACCCGATCTTCCGGGAACTCCTCGAAGAGTATCGGGAGACGCGGCCCAAAGAGATGCGCGACCGCGGCATTCAGCAGGTTCGATACTACATCGGCGTGGAAGTCTCGCCACTCGAAGTCTACGACCGATACCGTGACGAGGGAACGCCGGCTGAAAAGCTGACGCAGTTCCCCGTGATTGGCATCCTGTTCAACCCGTTTGTCACGCGGCGCGCGGACCTCTCTGACGTGGAACGCCGCGCCCAGATGTTCGAGAAACTGGACGACCGTATTGCAGATGTCCGTTCCGAGTTCATCCAGCAGGCGTCCGGCTGGTCTGCCCACCGACTCAGCACGGTCGAGTTGTTCGTCCTGAACATGGACTTCTGGAACGGCGAAGAACACGATTTCGAGACCGAAGCAGACGTAATTCGTGAACAGCCAATTCTCGGCCGGTCACGCCGCGAGGAGGCGTTCGATGCGTAACCTCCCGTTGCAGGCGAGTCGTGATATTCTCACCCAACTCTCCCAGTGGGCCCGACAGCCAACCTCCCCCGAAGGTGCCGCACTCTATCTGGGGACCATCATGCTCCTCGGCGTCGGCGGAACAGCTCTCTGGCAACGGTACCGCACCGACGATGAGCCGGAAGTCGACTTCTCGGACGTCCTCGACGAGGAGACGCTTGAAGCGGGCGACGCAGAAGGCCAGCTCCTCGACGAGATTTCGGAGTTACACAAGACGGCAACGGCCCCAGCAGCGGTTGAATGGGAGACGCGGGCTGCCCGTGTCGGTGAACAGTGGACGTCGACGCTGTACATCGCTGACTACGCCGACTACCCGAACGACGGCTATCTGAGTGACCTCTTCGAATTGACCGACGTTGAATTCGACCTCACGGCGCATATCACGCCGAAGAACCAGCAACGCGCGCGGAACGAACTGCAAGATATCGCGGACGACCTGCAGGTTGACGCCGATTTAGAACAGAGCGTCCGAAGCGAGTATCTCCAAGAGCGGGCGAACGAAGCGGCGGCGACGTACAAGGCCGTCGAGAGTGGCGCGAGTGTGTTCGACCAAGGGCTGTTCGTCACCGTCCGCGCCGACGACAAGGACGACCTTCGCGACGCAGTCAGAGCAGTCAAAAGCGCGCTCCGTGACGAACCGGCGAATCTCACGCCGAAGACGGCTATCTGCCGGCAGGACCTCGCGCTCCAGTCCGCTGCGCCAATTGGCGACAACGTCTTTGGTCGGGAGTCGATTGCCCTCGGCGGTGCTGTGGGCTCACTTCTAGCGTCGCCACACAACGCGACGATTCTCGAAGAAGGCGGCGTCGAGTTCGGGATTCACAAGGACAACCAGAGTCCGGTCGTCATCGACCCGTTTGCCCGTGATAACGGCTATGCGATGTTCACCGTGGGGGATACCGGCTCTGGCAAATCGTTCGGTGCGAAAGAGAACTTCATTCGGTCGATTGAACAGAGCAAGGACCGCATCGGAATCATTCTCGAACCGCTCAACAACTGGGCGGGCGTCTCCGAAGCGCTCGATGCCAAGCGAATTACCGTCGGCGGGACGCTCGGGCTGAACCCGCTCGAAATCCGCCAGACGCCCGAACACGTCCAACGGGCAATGGGTGAAGACGCGAGTCCGTTCAACGAGAAGCTCGACGACGCGATGAGCTTCCTGACGAATTTCTTCGCCCTCCGTGGCATCTCACTCGGTGACCGCCGAACGACACTCGAACTCGGACTCAGACAGGCCTACGAGCGTCATGGCATTACCGATGATATCACGACGCACGGCAACCCGAGCCCGACGATTCGAGAAATGTTAGACGTCTTCGAAGAGATGGTTGACGACCCCGAATCGTTCGTCGTTCGGTCAGATGCAGAAGCCGAGAAGCTTAGCAACGATGCGACGTGGTTGATCGACCAACTGCGGCCCTTCGAGGAAGCAGGGCGCTACGCGAACCTCGGGAAAGAGTCGGAGTTCGACATCCGGGATGAGAAAGTCATCTACCTCGACCTCGCCCAGCAAGAAGGTAGCGTCGACAGCAGTACGGCCCTGACGATGCAGTTGCTCATCTCGCTCGTCTACGAGCGGGCGAAAGAGACGGACAAGGAAGTCGTGTTCGTTATCGACGAAGCGCGGTACATCATGCAGGACGCCGCGAGTCTGGCATTCCTCGAAACGGTGTTCCGACACCATCGCCACCACGACCTCTCGATTCGGCTGGTCACCCAGACCGTCGACGAGTTCTTCGAGCACGCTGAATCCGAAGCCATCCTTGACCAGTGTGCAGTCAAGCAGTTCCATCGGCTGGATGGGATGGACGAAGAGTGGGCCGACGAGTTCGGCCTGAATCACGCCCAGATGCGGTATGTGCAGGACGCGGTTCCCGGGAACGAGGACGCTGGCTTTTCAGAAGCTTTGGTCGGCGTCGACGGCGAGTGGCGTGGTATCAGAGTCGAAGCGATGCCCAAGGAAAAGCAGGTCATCGACTTCGACCCGACCGAGCAGCGGCGGGTGTCGCTGCCCGGGGCTGATGAGACAGCGGTCTCCGCGGATACTGAGGCCTTTCGGACGGAGTTAGCGCAGCACGCAACTAGTGAGTCACAGGACATGCAGACTGATTCAACAGCAGCAGACAACGGCCAGCTTGGAGGAACCGACGATGCCTGAGCGTGAGTATCTTCGCGTGACGCCGACATCGGAGGCACTCACAGCGCGTGGCATCCCGCAGACACTTGAGAGTCTCCACAAACTGACCCCTGATAGCTCGGGCCTGCGGTCGAAACTCAACCCGTTTACATCCGCGACCCCACCGCGCTTCGAGTTCCTTGCGCTTAGTACGGGACAAGATGCGCCGGTTGAGTTCTACTATGGAGCCGACGACTATCTCGGGACACTCGAAGAGCGGCTTCGGTCGATTTATCCGAAGACGTTCGACATCGAGCGTGTCGAGGTGGACGTCGCGTCGAAGCTGATTCATCCGGTTGCATTGTCCCACGAGGAGTTCGTCGAGCGCTACCAGCAGGGTGATCTGCAGTATGAGTTCACCGACGACGAGCAGTACTCGACTGCAGATGCCGAGGCGGACGCGACGCCAGACGGTGGTGCAATGGAGGGCACCAAGTCTGAGGGTTCACCGACGGACGCTGATGACGTGGGTGGAAGAACGGCGGACGGACTGGTGTCGGTTGGAGAGATAGTTGTCGAACTCGAAACGACTGACTCCCTCGCTGACGAGGTTTCGCCCACGTCGGTCGAGAAACCGACAGTAGCCGCAGACGGGATGATTCTCGCTCGCCCTGCGGTTGATTCCGTCTCACCACGGGGCGTGCGGTGGTGTGGGTCGGCAGTTCGGAAGCAGGATTGGATGTCGTCGTTGACTCCGCTGACGGCGACGCCTGACGAGAGCACGCTGCCGGCGGTCGACGAACCGGGAGCTGTGCTTGCGTCGCTGGTCGACCACCTGAATGATGCACGCGAACCGCTTGCGTTCCAAGTCGTGTTTCAGCGCCGGGAGAGTTGGCAGGCGGATGCGGAACTCCGCAAAGAGGACTTGAATGATGGCCGGGACACGCTCTCGCAGAAAATCCTTGGCGACTTGCTTGACCCCGAACTGGAGTACGAACGTCGGACTCGCGACGAGTTGAGTGATATCGTGGTTAAGCGGCTTGATGCGATTGATGCGGTCAATCCCAAACGCTCGTACACGACGAACATCCGGGCAATTGGCGTGCCAACGAGCGAGGCCGGTCGCGACGCCCTTGATGACCGCCTGTCGTCACTCGCGCCGGTCTTTGACCCACTTGATGGCCCGTTCTACGAGATCGAAGCGACGCGACTTCGAGATCGTGGCTTCCGACAATCGAAGAAAGAACAACACGCGCGAGCAGCGCTCCAGCGACTCCTCTCGCGGGAGGTAACGACTGGGCGCGGCAAGACGCGGCCGGAGTTAGTTCTCTGTGGGGCCGAGCTTGCGAACTTCATCTTGGTTCCATCGTCGGACCAACTGACGGTCGAGGGGACGCGAGGGACGCGTGCTGAACAGCAGAGTCGTGATCCGCTTCCGTGGCCCAACCCGGACTTAGTCCAGCAGTTTCGGGAGGGAATGGCCATCGGGTATGCACTCGATGAGAACGGTTCGCCGCAACAGCGTCCGATTCGGATTCCGCCGAAGCTCCTGACGACACACTACGGTCGGTTTGCCTCGACTGGAAGCGGGAAGTCGAAAGCAATCATCAACGATGCGCTGTCGCTCCGTGAGACGACCGGCGGGCCCGTCGTTATCGTTGACCCGAAGGGCGACGGAATGTGTGCCAACTACCTTCGGAGTCATTACGAGCGCTTCAACGGGCTGGACGATGTCTACCAGTTCCGCGTGCCCGAGACGATACCCGCATTCTCCTTTTTCGATATTCGGCCGGCACTCGAAGCCGGACGGAATCGGGCGGACGCGATTCAGGACAAGGTCGACCACTTCCACGATATCATGCGGATGATCATGGGTCGCGAGCAGTACGGGCAAGCGTTCGTCGCCAACGAGATCCTCAGCTACCTCATCAAGGCGCTGTTCGACGAGGAGTACGGAAGTGACGTCTTTGGGTTAGACGACCTCTTTGCGGCCGCACTCGAGATGCAGCGAGAGCGAACTGTGCCACCGGTTTCGGCGGACAACCGAAGCGTCGAGGAGTCGCTTACACGGCACTTCGCGAAGGACGACCACCAGTTCCAGGTATCGATGGACGCTGTCGGGAACCGCCTCGACAAACTCAGAGAGGATGCCCACCTGCGACGAATCTTCAGCCACGTTCCGGAACAGAACGAGACCGGAGAGTACGTTGACAACCGATTCGACTTCCGCGGGTTCCTGGACGAAGATGCCACGATTCTGTTCGACTTGGGCGACCTCCGCCCGGAGGCACAGCGAGCGATCACCTTGCTCTTGCTGAGTAACCTTTGGGATGCGGTGCAGGTGCGTCGACGTGACGGGAACACGGACTACGAGAACCTCACCAACCTCATCATCGAGGAGGCGGCCCCCGTCGCAGCAACGAAACTCGTCTCCGAGCAGTTGCTTCCACAGGGCCGGTCGTTCGGCTTGAGTATGGGACTGGTAATGCAGTTCCCCGGGCAGGTTCGAAATCGGAACGAACGCGCCTACGACGAGGTTCTCAACAACATCAAGACGAAGCTCATTGGAAACATCTCCATCGAGCGCGACCTCGCAGAGTCGCTGGCCCACGAAGACTTGAGCCCGACCGACCTTCGGAATCGGATCAACACGCTCCCCAGCGGGGAGTGGATCGCACAACTGCCGAGTCCGTCATTCGGGGAGACGGGACCAGCCCCGTTCTCGGTGATGCCGCTTCCGATAGCAGCCGGCCATCCAGAGAGCGACGAGCCGCTCTCTGTCGAACAGGAAGACCACTTCGAGACCGTGGCCCTCCCACGGCTTTCGGAGCGAACACAGGCCCGATATGGGCTTGCTGAGACCACCGAATCGGAGACAGCCGAAGACGAGGGCTGGGGAAGTAGACTGAACGACGAAGGTTCGACATCCGTAGACTCGACTAGCCCTACGGACTCGGCGCAGTCGTCGTTCATCGGACAGGCAACTAGTGGTTCGGCGGCCGCTGAAGAGGAGGAAGAGAAAAACGCGGACACCACCTCGCTATTTGGAGATTCCGGGGCAACTGAGCCGGAAGAACCAGTCAGTGAAGAAGAGGAGACTGCCGTTGAGGAGACTGGGTCGTCACCAGTACAGGCAGGTGGTGTAACCGTTCCAGATGACGAACTCCAGCGGCGCGAGCTCACGCACGACGATGTCCGATTCCTAACCCGCATCCTCGACGTGATGAATGGTGACACACCAAATCACAGACTCTTGGATTCAATGAGTTCGCTCAAGAGCGACTTTGAGGATTTGGATGTGCAACGGCTCGTCGAGCAAGACCTGCTGGAGGAAGGACGAGCGTGTGGTCGGAAGTACTACACAGTCCTCCCGGCAGGGCGTGAACTCCTCGGTCAGAAGCTCAAAGTCGGTCCTGGACAGGGGGACATCGGTGAGAAGACACCGCACAAGGTCGGTGTGAAGCTGCTCGAACTGTGGTTAGACTCCCGCGACGACGTCGCACAGGTCGAGCCGTACTACGAGTACGATGAAGAGACGGTGTTCGACGTTGTCGGTCTCGATGCTGACGGGGAACTCGTGTGGGTCGGTGAAGCCGAACTCGCGAGTAACAACAAACACGCGCCGGTCGACGACTACGACAAGCAGAGCGCGGTGGACGCGAACGCTGTCTGGGCGTTCAACAGACGCGAAACGGCCGTCGAGGTGCTGGACCGCCTCGCAGAAGCCGACCGGATAGAAAGCAGTGTGAGCGGGCGTGCAGCCCGCTCGTTCTCGGACATTCGAGAGGCCGTTGAATCGTTCGATTCACCTGGGCTGACGACGATTCAGAGCTTCAACAAACTTGACGAGGAGTTCAACACATGAGTTGGCGCCACGCAACCCGTGAGGAGATCTACAGGTACTACGCGGAGGAGTTCCCCTCGTACGTCGACGAACTCCCGTCGTTCATCACCGCGAAGGGGCCGAAACAGTACGCACTCGCGTTTCAGGAGCCCCACCCGGTACGGAAAGACGGAGTCCCAGACAAGGACTTCATCCGTCGAGATACGTGGCAGACGAACGTCTCAGGCGACCGAACCACGGCAGCGTTCCACGACTTCGACGACGTCCTCGAGTTCATCTGCCATCCTGCGCGGAACGATCCACTTGGGCGGAGCGACTTCGCACTCGCCGATCCTGATCTGCTCGACAAACCAGACCCGCGTCCTGATGCGGTCTACTACGCCCTCGATCACTGGGAACGACCGTGGGTGCTCCTCATCGATATCGACGCGAAAACGATAGCCCGAGAGCGAGCAGCACGAGCGGTCTCGGATGAGGATGCTACGGAAGACAGCGAGGAACTGCTCGATTCCGCGGGTATTCTCGAGGCAGACCCGGCAGGCTACCCGTATGCCTTCGAGGATATCGAACGGGCCATCGAGTACGGTTTTGAGGTGCGGGACATCTTCGAGGACGACTTCAACGCCGAGGAGACGATGGTAGTGTACAGCGGCCAGGGCGTTCACGTCTACCTCCTTGACAGCGATCCAGCCCATCGGTACGACGCCAAGAGTCGAGAAGTGCTGAACGACCTTCTGCAAGACACCTACGAGATTCCCATCGACCCAGTGGTTACCGCCGACCGTCGCCGGGTCGCCCGGCTCCCCTACTCGTTGCACGCTGACGTCTGTAGTATCGTCACGCCCATCGAGAGCCCGAACTTCGACGTTCGGTCTGCGACACCGGAGGTGCTCAGAGAATGACTCAGTCAACGCCTGTTGAGGACGAGCGGGCTGCCTATCGCGTTGCGACGCTTCCGCCCGAATATGGGACGATGCGGATCAACCAACTGTTCACCCGGGGCTACAATCGCTACATCGTCGACGGCGAAGAGCAACCAGGAGATCTACTGACCGATCTCGAGCGATTCGGGACGGCGGCGTTCAAAGAAGACGTCAGGGCCAACGCCGCAGAGGAACCCTTCGTTGACGAGCCCGGAACGCTCGCCGTTCTCGCGACGTTGAGTGCTATCTGCGTCAAGGCACACCCGAAGTTCGAACACGCCCCACCGCGAACGGTGCAGGTCCTCTACGATATTCGCGAGCTCTACGTCAACAATCTCGCCTCCCTCCTTCGAGAATTCGGTGATGGGAGTCTCCAACAGGATATCGCAGAGGTGCTGTACGCGAAAGACCCCGGAGAGGACGGACCACACCCCGGTCGCGTTTGTACGGGGATCAAAGAGATGCCCGAGTTCGGTGACGGATTGTATCTCGAAATCCCGATGGCCGCAGCATCGAGGAAGTGCCTTGTTCACGCCGAAACTGAGACCGGAGAAGCCGGGGAACTGCTCACTCGCGTCGAGAACAACTGCCTCTATGTGCCCGTCGGTGATTTCGACACGAAGTATCGCGAGTACGCCAGACGTGCGTTCAAGAAGCTCCTGCGGGTCCAGGAGGAGAACCTCTCTGAAGACCAGCTGACGTGGCTAACGACGAATGAGTCGGCCATCACAGAGCGTATCGACCACTTCATCGAGACGGGACACCACGAACGGATCTGGCGAGATTGGAACCCCGGAGAACGGACCATCCGTGTACTCCGGGATGCGATTCGAGACGCTCCAGACGAGGTCGTCTCACTGGGAGAGTTCCACTCGGCGAAAGAACTGTTTGAAGCAGTAGAGGCGTACGATCCGGAAGCGGGCTGGAAGCGAGACGTGTGTAATCGCATCTCGAGTCCTCGGAGTCTCGGGAACCTTCTCGCATCCCAGCGGGACCACCGGAGTCTGACCATTCGAGAGCACGGAAGTACGAACCACTATCGGATTCAGGAGTCTTCGCGTGGCGTCCAGCCCCTCGACGTCGAGGCAATCGAAGACCTGTTCGAGCTTCCCTGTATGGCGAATATGGCCGATCGACTCCACGAGAAGAAGCCAGTCCGAAAGGACCTGTACAACTTCGCCCGGATGGTGATGTGGCTTCCCCAGTACCAGGATAGTGACCTCGAGACGATTGTCGCAGACCTCAAGGATGTCTTCTCGCGGTGGCCCTGGTACGACGAACAGGTCACCGATTACCAGATTCGCTACGAGTTCTCGAACACCATTGGGGGCGACACCCCGCTTCCGATGAACTGTGACAACGACGATATGCAACGGTACTGCATCGGCCAGGAGCAGTGCCCCTACTCGATCTGGGGGTGCCTTCCCTTCCCGGATGAGATGTACGACCAACTGGATGGGGCAGAATCTACCGCAGAAGAGTTCTAGCTCAACTGGAAGTAAGGTAGTGTGATTTGCCGGGCACTGTTGTAAACCTCAACGACTGATAGAAATCACGTGCTGACTACAGAGCAGGGGTGAACCAACAAGCGACCCAATGTATCATTTCAGAGGAGGATAGCCGTGAGGACAAAGTTTGCGACAGTCGCGACGGCTAATCCCGGCCAGATACTTTGAGTTCCTTGGGAAGCAACGCCGAGGATCACGCCAAGTCCGAATGCATAGACGAGGAGATACAGCACAGCCTGAATCGGTTCGAAGAAGAAGATTGGAATTGATTGGAAGACAGTGAATACGATTGCTTGACCGACGACTGCCACTTTCGGTTGCGTCCGACGGTTTAACGCCTGTAGCAACCAACCACGAAAGAACAGCTCTTCGCTGTACAGAGTAACAAAGCCGCTGAACAGAGCCAGTCCCGCCCATCGCCCCAACCCATCGAACCGAACTAACCACGCAAACGTGGGGTCTGGGCCTTCTAATGCGAGCACGAGCAAGCGGTCATAGACGCCGCTCCACGGTTCAAACAAGATGAGCAGAACCGCGTATGCGATACCTGCGGTGATCGTGGCTCGAAGCCCTGTCCCAATGTCCGGTATTCGGAATCCAACACGATCGGCGTCTCGGTACCGAATAAGACTGATTAACGGGACAATCAACCAGAAGAGCTGAAAGATCGGCGTCGTCGTCTCTAGTATCATCGGAGTTATCACCAGCGCAATGAGCGCAAGTCCTGTCCAGGCTAGAGCGATAGTGACTCGATGCTGTAATAACCGATAGACCGACCTCCCCGACTCATTAGTCAGCGTCATGCACTACTAACTCTGCCTCACTGAAGACCGATTCTTCACCGACGCGCCAGCGCCGACGAAGAGCAAGCCGAGCGCGCCCAGTGCATATGTTGAGGTATCGACTGGCGATCCGAGTGCGAGCATCGCGGCCCCTCCGACGAAACAGAGGAGTCCCGCGACGAGCAATCCATTTCCGATGAGGTGAGTGGTGTCTTCGTCCATTGATGTTTCCTGATCCAAGGGCGGTTTACGTTTCGGCGTTCCAATCCGGATTGACTCGGTAATCGTAGAGGTGGACGCCGGTCGCTGCGACGACAAGCAGTACAGCCGCCCACGTGATAACCGCATGTGATCCGTTCAGCGTGACAAGCGTGCTCCAGTCGATAGCGTCACCGACGAGAACGACATCGAGGTTGAGCGGCACCTGACCGGTCGTCGCATTGTCGGTCCCGTGCATCAGCATCGCCAACAGTACGCTCCCGCCGGAGCCGTTGAACACCCAGCCGAGGAGCACGGAGAACGCAATAATCCCGACGAAGTAGGCGACGACGAGTTCGAGCGGCCAGTCGGCCCGGAATCCACCGGGAACGAACTGGGGCAGATGCCATAGCCCCCAGAATACGCCGACGATGAGGGCCGCGGCAAATCCGCCATACCGTTCTTGCATTTCAGGCTGGGCGAATCCTCGCCAGCCGAACTCCTCCTGACCACCGCCGATGAACGTCCCGAGAATGATTCCGATGACGACCGTTATCGGGTCGAAATCGAAGGCTGCCCAGTCGATCGGGCCGCCGAGCGCCCACGAGGCGACTCCTGCCGCGTACGTAATCGCGAACGGAATTAGGATCGCGGCGGCGTACCACTTCGGATGGACGCGCCAGGTGAAGACATCGTCGAGCCACCTCCTGACGCTCTCACCGCTCGCCCACAGGACGATCGCAGCAGCAACTCCCGGTGAAAGCGGGCTCAGGAAGCCTTCGATGAACCATCGACTCCAAGACGGTTCCATTTCGAGGAGCTTCGGAATCGCATCGAGCGTCCACGAGAGCGCGTACGCCAGTACGAAGAACGACGTGATCCGATACTGACCGACCCGTTGCTTGAGTAGTGATGCCATAGGTCCTCAGTCGCCTCCGTCGAGAGAAACCGCTTCCGTCCGGAGTCGGATGATTTCCGTATTTCCGTTCGACATTATTGTGATCTGGTGTGTATGGTTTTGAACTGTTGGCGCTACAGGTCTGCGACGCTGAACCGGTAATACCCAATGAGGAACGGGACGATGATCCAGAGTGCGAGAATCACGATTCCCATTTCCGGGCTCAGGAAGAATGGATCGGGTTCGGCCGGCGTCACTTCGACTCCGACGCCCGATTGGGGGGGTGCTGCACCGGCCATCTCCGCTAACTCGGGGAGGAGAGCGACGACCGTCGAGAGATATGCCGAAGACGGCGATACCTGACTGACGAGGAACACCCAATCGGGCATCATTGACGGGAGGTTGAACCCGTTGACGACGTAGACGGCCGCCATCGGGACGACGTCCCACAACAGTTCGAAGACGACGAAGAATCCGAGTGCGAGTGTGGTCGCACGTGAGGTGGAACCCGTCGTCGCCGAGAGTCCGACCACGATTCCCGCGTAAATCCCCGCGAAACCGAGCGTTACGAGAACGAAGACGAGTGTCGCACCTAGTTCGAGTGTCCCAAGCAGTACGGAGCCGAATCCTAAGCCAACGAGAAGCCCGACTCCGAGACCGAACACGAGAACCGCTGCCCGTCCGACGACCTTTCCGGCGAAGACGTTCAAGCGGTTGGTCGGCAACGAGAGTAGCAGTTTGATGCTCCCGATTTCACGTTCACCGGCGAGAGACTTGTAACAGACCACGATTGCAGCGAGTGGGACGAATAGCCCGATGAGTCCGACCGTGAAGAAGACGAGACCGGCGAACGTCGCACCACCAGCTCCACCGAACAGTTCGGGAACCTCGACGTACGAGTACGTCGAGACGAGCGACAGCAGGACGAACACTGCCACGAGCGCCCAGAGTGCCCGTGACTGGATGGCATCTCGGAAGTCCTTCTTCGCAATCGCCAGCCACGTCATGCGCTGACCTCCTGTTCGTCCTCGGTGTAGCGAACGAAAAGGTCTTCGAGCGATGACTCGACGACCGAGAAATCCCGAACCGACGTTACGTCGGCGTCGATGGCTTGCAGGACGGCGAACTTCGAGGCATCATCGACGACGACTCGGAGCCGACCGTTGTCGATCGATGCACTTCCGACACCGTTGAGGTTGGCGACTCGATCGACAGTAGATCCATTGAGTTCCGAGACAGATACGTACAGGACTTCGCCTGTCTCGGTCGCGTCGCGGAGACCATCGATGGTATCGACGGCGACGAGTTGGCCGCGATTGATGATCGCTACGCGGTCACAGACCGCCTCGACCTGCTCCATCACGTGGCTAGAGAAGAACACTGTCGTACCGCGTTCGTTCTCCTCGCGGATGATCTCCCGCATCTCGCGGGCACCGTTCGGGTCCAGTCCGGTAGACGGCTCGTCGAGGACGAGTAAGTCGGGATCACCGACGAGCGCCATGGCGAAGACCAGCCGTTGCCGCATCCCCTTCGAGTACCCGCCTGCTTTCCGGTCGGCGGCGTCGGCGATACGAACCCGTTCGAGGAGTGCGTTCACGTCCTCGTCCGCGTCTTTCATCTCCAAGACAAATTCCAGGTGTTGCCGACCAGTGAGCCGGTCGTAGATGTGGTAAGCGTCGGGGAGAACGCCAGTTTTCCGCCGAACTGCTTCGCCTTCTCGCTGAGCGTCGTAACCGAGAACGGTTACGGTGCCCGCTGTTGGACGGATAAAGTCGAGCAGGATGTCGATCGTCGTGGACTTACCCGCGCCGTTCGGGCCGAGGAACCCGAAGATCTCGCCCTCCTCGACGCGCAGGTCGAGGCCGTCGACGGCGACGACGTCTCCGAACTGTTTCGTCAGTCCGTCGATGTCTATCGCGGCCATCTCTCCAATCCCCCTATCGTCCACACAGCGCGACGCTGTTCGGTCGTCGTGTTCGTGATCATGAGTTCGAACCTCCGATGTCGGCTGGTCCGGGAATCGAACCGCGAGCGAGGGATTTCCGGCCGTAGTACGCGACGATTGCGAGCGCGATAGCGGTATACACGACCAGGTGAACGACCGTCACGGTACCGACCGCGCGTTCGTTGATCACCCCGTCGATGAGAATCTCGTCAGGAACCAGGGGAATGAGCACGTCCGCGGTGTTTGCCATCGCATGGAGCACCATGACGATGAGGACACTGCCGGTGCTATTGTACGCCCACGCGAGGATGACCGACAGGGTGAGTATTCCGCCGATCCAGCCAACCTGATTCACGAGGGGAAAACTCGAATGTGGGGTGACAGGGGCGAGGAAGTACGGGAGATGCCACCCGGCCCAGACGACGCCGATGATGAGACTCGCGCTGAACGCTCCGTACCGTTCGTTGAGTCTCGCTTGAGCGAACCCCCGCCATCCGGGCTCCTCGTTCAGCCCGCCGCTGAGTACGAGCGTGAAGAGGAACAGTCCGGTGAAGAGCACCGGTGATGGGAGCGCTCGTCCGAAATCGATGGGGCCTCGAACGGCGAAGATTCCAAGCGAGATCAGTGCCGCCGCGACGAGCGGGAGGCTAAACGCAACGATCCACCATTTCCATCCCACGCGCCACTTCGTAATCTGGCTCGCCCATTCTCTGACGTCGTCGCCTCGCAGCCACGTCACTACCGCCGCACTGACTGGCGGACCAAAACTCCCGACGTAGATGAGGATCGCCGCGGTCCAACTCGGCTCCATGAACACTGCCGGGGCGGAGATAATCCACGTGTAGGCGTACGCTCCGATGAAGAACGCCGCGACAGGATGTTCGTCAATCAAAGAGTGCTGAATCGGCGGCATAACCGATACTTCTCTGGAGGACGGATAACTATTGTCATACTGATTACAAATTGGCAGACTGATTACTCAAATAGATTTGAGTAGCGGTATCGGGTCAAAGCCGGAGCTAATCCAGCTAGTGACTCGAGTCCGCTGACAATCGTCGTGATCCTCGTCGGTCTCATCGCTGGTCTGATCGCTGCTCGTCGTGGAACACTGCTCTCTGCGGGAATTGGACACGGGTTTGTCGGCTGAGAATCTCACTCACCACATCCATCGGAGCTCTCGCGCACGGTCTTCTCTACAACGGTAACGGAGGGCTGGTGATCGACCGATAACCTGATCTCCGTCTCGTCAAGGACGATTTCGACGGAAGCAGCGAACGGCTCCTCTGCCCTCACGGCCGTGTTCCAGTGTTCCGTGGTCGTGTACTCGAACAGTTCCCAGAGAGGGATATCGAGGAGAGAGACACCGTGTTGCCAGAAGGCCTCGATAACGACCGGATGGAACGCGACGACGACATCGATGGGAATAGAGACGGTGAACCAACACCGGCGACATTCGTTAATTGAGACACTCATGAAGTGCTCTCCGCGCTCTAACTGCTGGACAGTAGTGTCGAGTAGCCCGTAGCATTCGGGACAGACGCCCCCTCGTACGAAGACGTACTTCGCCCAAATACCGTACCCGAAGCTATCGACGATTTCTTGCGTCGATCGCTCTTGGGCGATGCTCTGCGGGAAGAGATCCGAGACGATCGGCGTTGCGCACTCTCGACAGTCGACGGTGAACTGCCCATCGGCCGAGTACGCATCAAGCGACCGCGCACCGCAGTTCGGACAGGCTCCCTTGACAGCCACGGGACCGAACGTGTGAGACGACTCGTACAGTCCCGAAAAGAGCGCCCGCCGAACTTTGTCACCGGCGTACGTAAGCTGATATCCATCCTCGGTTTCGACGACGAATCTACCCACAAGCTGCTTGAGGTGATAGGAGAACTGTGACGTGCTCTGGCAACTCACGGCATCATACAGGTGCGAAAAAGACAGCGCGGACGTTTCTGCCTCCTCATTGTATTTTCTCTCGGCTAATGCGACGAGGATTTCCAGTCGTTGCTGATTGGCGAGCGCTTCGATGCTCTCGATGACGTTTTCGTCGATGTCAGTTGCGGGAACCTCCGAGCCCATTATCTCATAGTCTGCACCGGAAGCCGTGAACGTTTGGAACGGACGTTGCAGTGTCTCTCCAGTCATTCCGGGAGGAGCACAGGTTCGAATCAGATGAAACCGAAGTAGGTCACCACAACTGCCCCCATTCCCGTCAGAGTGACGACGATAGTGACCAACTCACTGATCACGGGAACGAACCCGACCAGGTACAGTACGAGCATCACTGCAACGAGACCGGCGCTCGTGGCGATACCCGCTCGTGAGGTCCGGACCCGAGTCCCGACGGGGTCACTCGGTGGCGTGCGGGACCAACAGGAAGCGTAGACTACTACTTGACATATCTGCCTCACCACGTCATTCTACCGGACTTGAGAACCTGTGTCACTCACTCGACTGGTGCTACAGACCGTCTCTGGGTCCGTTACGTTGCTTCTCCCGGACCGACGCTACGTAGACGAGAGGACGATGTAGCTCAGCCCCATGAGAATGGTATTGTAGATTGCGTGGACCAGTACCGGAACCGCTAGGTTGCCGGTTCGTTCGTAGAGGGCCCCGAAGATGCTCCCGACGACCGCGATCATAAGCGCCCCCGCGACGATGGCGACGGGGTTTCCAGAGTAATTGGCCAGGTGCAACGAGCCGAAAAGGAGGCTTGCCCCGACGATAGCAGGAACCGGCCCGAACCGGTCACGGAGATGTCCCTGGATGACACCCCGGAAGACGAACTCCTCGACCGGTGCCACGACCACTATGGAGAGCGCCGCGAGCCCGAGCAGGTAGGTCGGGTCCATTGCCGCAGTCTCCCCGATGACCGAGGAGGGAAGGGGCCCGAAGGACGTCAGAAGCATCGATAGAACGACCGCTGCGGTGATGGCCGCGACCACTCCGCCAGCGACGTACCCCAGCTCACGAACTGAAGGGAGGGCGACTGGCACGGTCAGGTCTCGAAAGCGGTAGTAGAGGTACCCGACGCCGAACATACAGAGCTGGCTGGCAGCCGTGGCCCCGATGAGAATCGGCGTGCTCTGGATATCGTAGCCCAGCGCGACCAGTGGCACAATGAACACGACGCCTGCGAGGAGGGCGATCACGAACGTGAGAACGGTGAGACCGACCAGTTCGAGGACCATTCGGGGACCGGACTGGGACTGGAGAGTCACCCTGGCCAGTCAATCGACGTCCGGGTGGGGATTGCCATATGGATGAGCTGATGGGTGGCGAACATATATATGCCGCTGCGGAAGGTGCTCCGTGGCAGCTCACAGTGCTTTTCTGAAGCTCGACATCTCCGGAACAGGCTTATCGATCCGATTCGGACATGGCAGCACGGACTGCGGAGGCCAGTTCGTCTGGTTGCTGGCTTCCAATCAACAGGTCGCGGTCATCAGGTCGGGTGAGGAACACACCGCGCGGGCCACTGACGTTGTACGCGATCGCTCCCGGTCGCCAGCGGATGCCCCACCCACCGTACTCCTGGAGGGGTCGGTACGTCGTCACCTCGACGGACTCGATCGCCGGCCAGGGCACTCGTCTGAACGACCGGTGAAGTGGAGCGAACCTGATGTAGAGGCCGTCATCTCGGACCTCGGTAACGAGTCGGAGCGACCACATGAACCCAGCAACTGCTCCGGTGAGGACTATCCCGAGTGGTCCACTTCCAACGACGGTTACGAGACCGACGATGCCAAGCAGTGTCCAGAGCCACCACTGTCGGAATCGTTGTTCTTCGCGGAAGACAACCTGGCATGACACACTCTAGACTGGGGTGGAAGGGATAAGTACATTAGCGAGCCGAGTAGTCGGCACCAAGCAACGGACCAGCGGCGATGACAAGGGCGACGATCACGACAGTAAGTGTTGTGACGAGAAGTCCGAGCCCGAGCGGTCTCGTCGCACCTGCGACACCCCCGACCGGGTAGTAGTTCAGGAGCGCGTTGCCGCTCGCGTGCAAGAGTATCGCCGGCAGGACGCTTCCATTGACTCGGTTCGTGAGCCACGACAACAGAATCGAGAGTTCGACGAGTTGGAGCAGATAGAGGCCCAGGGGGAGCGTGTGATGGATGGTGCCCGGGATGAAAACCAGCGGGAGATGCCATCCGGCCCAGACGACGCCAACGATGAGCCCGGCCCTGAGCGGGCTGTACGTCTCTTGAAGTGCTGGCAGGAGGTATCCGCGCCAGCCGGGTTCCTCAAGGCCGCCGCCGAACAGGACGATGAACCCGAGAAAGAGCGGATACTCGATGATACCCGGGAGCACGTCCGGTGTCACGACGCCATCGAAGAGGACGACGTGGATCGCGGCTGCAGTCAGAAACAGGGCGACCGGAAGCGCGAGCGCAAGTGCGTAGTACCGCAGTGCAACTCTAGTCTCGAAGATGGATCGAAGCCACGCCCTCAGTGACCGATCCGATGCCCGAGTGAGGAGTATTCCCGTTGCGAACGGTCCGAGCCCGCCGAGAACGAACAGGACCGTTCCTGTGAGTGTCGACCCGGTCTCGCTGATCGCCCACACGGTCCACAGCGACCACGAGATGGTGTACGTGAGGACGGTGTACCCGAGTAGCGTCGCTCGGGGCGACCAGTCTGCGACAGCGACCGCATACGATCGTGACCGCATTCAGTCACATCCGACGGTTGTTGCGCGGGTTCTGTCACACCGGGGCTGTCGTAGTGTATGGGCTCGGGTACTCGGGTCTCGAAGCACTGTGAACATGCTCAGGTCCCTCCGGGGATAGTGACGGGCTCGAACCGCTGGAGACCGAAGTACGTGTTCAGGACCGCGCCGAACCCGACGAGCGAGACTGTGAGCTGTGCGATCTCACCGAGGTACGGTACGAGTCCGAGGAGTTCGAGTACGAGCAGGAATGACGCGATCCCCACGATCGTCGCGACGCCGTCTCGCTCGATCGGGAATCGCGCCCCGATGAGATATCCGAACACGGTCTGGCCGTAGAGGACGACGAGGAACTCGGCGAGGAGTCCGACGATGGCGACCGGGAGCAAGATGAGGGTGAACGCCATATAGACGAAGAGGACGAGAAGGGTCGTCGCGCCGAGGCTCCCGACGACGCCGCTGACGAGCGCGTGGTCGGTGATGGCCGCGCCGACGTTCTCGACGACGAGTGGGTGTCGTTCGACGAGCCACCACCCGAACGCACCGAGGACGATGAACTGCAGGATGAACCCCCCGACCCGTCGAGCAGGTGAACTCGATGGGGTCGGAGGCTCGAACTGCGAGACGCGACCGACCGACGCTTCGGAGCTGACATCGGCGGAGCCCGAATACGTCTGGAGGGTTCCGGTCACGGTCGCACCATTCTGTACTGAGAGATTCCCGTTGAGCAGCGTCACGTCGCCGTCGACGGTGCCGTCGATGTCTGTGGTGCCACCTATCACGTAGATGTCGCCGCTGACAGCTGCGCCCTCCGGGACGGTGGTGGTTCCGCCGGCGACGACGTGAACGTCCGCGAGTGAGTCGATATCGTTGTCTCCCTGGAACGTCACGGACATCTCTTGGACTTCGGCGCCCCCGATGGAGACCATGAGGAGGACGACGACGAGGAGCGGGATGGCTTCAGTCGGACTCATACACTCGCACCTCGGTTTTCGCGAGCGAGTTCGACCATTCGTTTCGCGTACAGGCTGACTGCGAGCCCGAACAGAAGGAGCAGTGAGAGCGCCTGTACCACGTTCAGGTGCGAGAGGAGCGTGAGTTCGGTCGCCTGGAAGTATAGTGCGAGCGCGGTGCTCGAGAACGTCGCGAGCCAGCCGGCGACGCCGATGCCAATCGCAGAGTGCGTCCCGATCGTCTCTGACGTCGAGAGGTCGGGCCAGAGTGCGAAGTTCAGCGTCGTGTAGAAGCTCACTGCCACCGCGTATAGAGCGGGGTTTAGGGGAGACGTCTCGTCGCCGGCTATGGACGGGAACAACGCTGCAAAACGGAGGTCTGACGTGTACATAACGTGTGTGAGCGCGAACAGTGCGAACGTCCAGAGAAAGATGCGCGAGAGCGAGTAGTTCGCGTAGATGACGCCGGCCATCACTGCACCGATGACGTGTGCAACGGCGATGAACAGCCGCGTCGAGAACTCCGGCGATTGCCAGGAACTCAGGAGAAGCGATGGCGTGTCGATGATTCGCAGGAATCCGAGACTATCGATGAAGAACACGCCGAACATCAGGACGACTGGTACGACGAATGCCAGACTCCGCGTCCGAACGGGCTCACCGTGACAGAATCGTCCGGTGCCGTACGTCTCGTGTTGCGCCCCGAGGGCGTCGAGGACCGCATCGAGACGGTCGATGCGAGCGAGCGACAAGATTCCGAGTACGAGGACGCCCGGTGCCATCGCTGCGACCATCAACTGGCTGAAGACGTCAACCGACCACGAGAGCGGAATCGCATTTGCCAGGAAGTACGCGATTGCCGTGATCGCCGCGGCGACGTACCCTCGATCTGGTACTGGAACGAGGTCAGTCGCGAGCGAGAATGAGACGGGAAACCCGACACCGAGCCCGATCGACGCGAAGACTATCCATGCACCGAACGCGGGAACGCTCCGAATCATCGGTGCAACGAGCGTGAGCGCGAACTGAACGCAAACGACACCGAACAGGAGGCGGAGCCTCGTTCGGAGGTCCGTGCTCCAGCCGTGGCGGTCCATCGTCACGCCGGTCACGGCTGCGACGATGAGCGTCACGAGCGCGAGCGCCGCCATCCATATTGAGACAACCGTCTCGGACATTCCGACGAGCCGGGTTCCGAGATCGATAAGCCCTAGCTGGACGAACGTGATGTTGTAGTAGTAGCCGGCGACCATCAGAGCCACGAAGAGACCGTACCCGGATACTGTCGTCCACTGCCGTTGCCGTACGAGTGAGAGGAACTGCATCGAACTGTACTGACAGATGGTGGCGACCGATGTGCAATAAAAACAATGTTGGAGAGGCCGGGCCACTCTCTATCAGCGAATATCTTGGTCGTAGGCTGGACGATGGTACTGACCCGGTATTTCGCCCTCACTCCGCTCAAACGATGGGGGATAGAACCCGGTGGCTGAATCCGTTTTGACTAGCTCTGTTGAAATCCTCAGTCGTAGATAGTTTGCAGGGGGCCGTGTGCGTATCGGTCAAGGAGCCGAATCGAGGTGGCCGGGAAGTGAGACAGAGAAGTGATGTCGCACCCAGATCGTTCTCTCGTTGTGAGAACAAGGGAATTGGATAAGACTCCGTCATGCGAATATATGATATGAACGAAAAGATTACCCGTTACGTCGGTGACGCTCTCTTGCTGGTAGGGCTCTTGCTGTTCGTTCTCGGCGCGACAGCTATCGTCTTCGATTATCGGATCGGCGTCCACGTAGCAGTCGTCGGTGCTCTCGCACTGATTTCCGTGGGAGTCGGAGCGTCGATGAAGCGCAGTAGCCGTCCGCCTGCCATCTGAGTCCCCAACGTGGGGTTCGGTTTATCACGAGATATCTCGGTGGACTGCTCAATGGTCGTCCGCTGAATCTTCCCTCTGTATCTTGCACGCATTTCCTGTCAATATCGGAGGATTCCAACAGAGCCATTTTATGATAAATATCCATACCGTACGCACCCTGTATTTCTTGGGCAGTCTGTTCGTAGTTCAGTGCCAGTGTGTGTCTGGGTTCTGGATGATCTGCGGGAGATTGCGCGAATGAATCGCGTCGTGAGTTCGAGACCGATGAGACTCAGCACGCCAAACAGCACGATCTGGGGGAGACGAACACTCTGCCCGTTCTGGAGCATGAATCCGATCATGGCGAGAACCGCGAGGCCGAGAATGGTACCCTTCACGAGGAGGACGCCGGTGAAGACGTATCCCCACGCCCGATGCTTCCAGAGAATGGCCGCCGAGAGGGCAAACGACGGGACAACGACGCCGAGATTAGTGACTGAATGACAGGCACGGGAAGCGTCGTCTCGGCGATGCTCGGGGGTCTGACTCCGGCGAGACTCGCTGAGCCGACCTCTGCGAGCCACATCAGCGCCACGAGTCCGGCGACGAGTGCCTGGAAGGCGACGTATCCGCGAACCAGGTGATCGTGGAGTGCATCCTTCAGGCCTGTCGGATCGATGCACGCGAGGCCGCCGATGAGCGTGAACAGCGTTAGTACGAACAGCGCAACGTAGACGAGATAGAGTTCGTTGAATGCCGTGAGGAATGCGTACGAGGCGTACGTATAGAGAAGGTAGCCGGTGACGCCAAGCCAGACGACATAGCCTCGGAGTGGCCCCTGGTGCGCGTAATAGAGGGCGCCGAAAAGTGCGGGGATGGCGACGACGAGCGTCAGCAGATCCTGCCCGTACAACTGTGGAAGGAGGACCTCGGCGTCCCGGTAGAACTCGAGGACAAACAGTCCGACGCTCGTCGCCACAACCGCGAGCAGGAGGGTAAGCGTCGACGCAACAAGATAGGGCGGAGTGTGTCGTCGGGGCGGTTACTAGGCTGTCATGCCGCCGGATCCTCGGTGGTATCCGGGACAACGCCGAGGCGGTCTTCGACGAACGCGGCGACATCCGCTGCGAAGGCGTCGACAGCGTCCCAGTCGGTGAACTCGAGGTCACCCGTCGGTTTCCGCTCCTCGGTGAGAAGGTCGTTCGCGATCCGTTTCATCATTAGACGCTTGAGGAACCCGTACTCGGAGAACCGAAGCGCGCCGCCGAACTGCCCGATTCGATCCGGATGCCATTCGGTTTCAGTGAGGAACGACTCGACGTACCCTGCGGCTTCTTCGCGTTTTTCCTCGTTCGCCGAGGATAACGAGACCTGGAAGAACGCGGTCGGCATCTCCGACAGGGCGTCTTGATTGTCGGTGACGAAGTCGCGGACCTCGCCTTGGTGTTTGCCGACGTGGATCGACGCGCCCACGACGACGGAATCGTACTCTTCCAGTGTGAACGATTCCAGTTGATCATGCACGTTCAGCGCACTCGCCTCGTGGCCGCGCTCGCTGAGCACCGTCGCGACCCGCTCTGCGATCTTCGCCGTTTGGCCTTCACCTGTCCCGTAGATTACCAGAAAGGAACTCATCTGTTCTCACACCTCAGCAAGGACGTTCGCCGCGGTGCCCAATAACTACTGCTAGGGCCCGCGATTCCGTCCGAGTCGCGACAGTAGGGAGGCAGTGGAACGTCCGACCACCGATACAAATATCGGCTATTCGACCGTTGAATACAGTATGGAGGTCGTCCGTCGGAACGAGTCGTTCTGTAGCCACGGAGACTCGTGTGCAGGATGGCTCTACCGGCCGGACGGTGCCGGGACACCGCCAGTAGTGGTCATGGCACACGGGTTCGGCGGCGAACGGACGTGGCGGTTGCCAGCCTTTGCAGAGCGATTCGCGGAGCAGGGGCTGGCGACCTTCCTCTTCGACTACCGGACCTTCGGGGCCAGCGAGGGGAAGCCGCGGAACCTCATTGACCCCTTCGACCACCGAGACGACTGGCTCGCCGCGGTCGATCACGTCCGGTCGTTGGCCGACGTCGACGGCGACCGGCTCGGTTTGTGGGGAACCTCGTTCAGTGGCGGCCACGTCATCGAAGTCGCCGGACGAGTCGACGACATCTCAGCAGTCGTCGCCCGAGTACCGTTCGTGGACGGACCGCGGACGGCCCTGAAGCTAGTCCGGAACGGTGGGACGTCCTATCTGAAGAACGGTCTCGTTGCGGCTCTCCGTGACTTGGGACGCGCGATCACGCGTCGCCGGCCGTACTACGTCCCCTTGGCTGGTCCGCCAGACGAGTTCGCGATCCTCAACACCCCGGACGCCGTCGAGGGGATCGAAGCGCTGATTCCGGACGGTGAATCGTGGGAGAACCGCTGCCCTGCCCGCATCGCACTCACGATCATGATCTACCGGCCGATCTCGTGGGCCAGCGAGGTCGACGCCCCGGTCTTCGTCGCGCAGGCCGAGGAGGACAAAATAATCCCCACCTCGACGACTGACCGACTGGTGCGGAAGCTCGACGACGTCGAGCGGATCCGGTATCCTATTGGCCACTTCGATGGGTACCGTTGCGCGCCGTTCGAGAACCTGGTTGAGCGAGAGAGCCGATTCCTCGTGTCCCACCTGTTCGACTGACCGACGATACCCGCTCGCGCACTCCGTCGGGCGGGTCCCGCGAGCGCCGAACCGGTCACCCTCCACCAGCAGAAGCCCGCCACCGAGAAGGAGACAGCGAACGACCTCGAAAGTGAGGGTCGAACCTAGCGGCATCCCATTCCATCGGTTAGTCCGGGGTGTCCGTGTCTGGGGGTGCACCCCCGCCCGTCCCGGCGCTCGTCGCGCCCGAAAGCGGTGCGAGCTTCAGTCCACCGTCCGGGAGTGAGTTCGGCGAAAGACGGTCGGTATCGTACCGCCAGACTAGCATCACCACGACCGCCCAGACGACGGCCAGCAGCGCGATTTGTGACGCCACCTCGTCGCCGATGACGCCGCCTGCGGTCGTCACCGACACCGCGTTCGAGAGCGTGTGGAAGACAACGGCGACGAGTACACGACCGCCCGCCGCGTTGTAGAGCCACGTCGTGATAACGCTGATTCCGATAACCGCGGCGGCGTACAGCGCGAAGGGCGTCCCCGCCTGGGAACTTCCGGGCATCAGGAACAGCGGGACGTGCCAGAGTGCCCAGACGACTCCGATGACGATGCTCGCTCGGAACGCTCCGATCCGTCGCTGGAGAACCGGCAGGGCCAGACCGCGCCAGCCCGGTTCTTCGAGTCCGCCTCTGATGAGCGTCGCGAACGCGACTGCCGGAATCGCCGCAGCCGGGAGAACGCCGGCTCGATCGAACCCACCACCGAAAACGACAAACAGGACGAGCGCACCGACGTAGAGGACGACTGGGACCAGGACTGCGGCAATCCAGACGGACAGTGGTGCCCGCACGTCGACGAGATTCTTGAGCCACGAGCGGAGGTCTCCGCCGACCGCTGCGACGATGATGGCTGCGAGAAAGGGGCCGAATCCGCCGAGCAGGATGAGCGGTGTCACGAAAGACGATCGTCCGGCCTGGAGGTCAATAGCGACGATCCCCCAGGGTAGCCACGTCAGAGCGAACGTGAGAAGCACGAACGTGGCGAAGCGATGGCGGCGGACGAAAGAGAGGAGAGACTTCATAGCCAAGTCACAGGTACCCGTTCGACTCGGAATAACATAATGTCAGATGACTGCTCTCGTCAGATGAGAACGGAGTTCCGGATCCGTCTAGGCTGTTACTCACGGAATCCGAGTAACCGGAGTCCATTCAACGACACGAGGACCGTCGAGCCCTCGTGGCCGACCACGGCCAGAGGCAAGGGGATGCCTCGTAGCAGGATCGTGCCGACCATAATCGCGATCGCACCGAATGCGATTGCGAGGTTGACAGTCAGCGTCCGGCGCGTCCTGCGACCGAGTCCGAGAACATAAGGTATCTTCCCGATGTCGTCACCCATCAACACGACATCGGCCGTCTCGAGCGCGACGTCGGTCCCCGCACCACCCATTGCGATACCGAGCGTCGCAGTTGCCAGCGCCGGTGCGTCGTTCACACCGTCACCAACCATGGCTACGCTCTCGTACCGATCCAGCAGTTCTTCGATAGTAGCCACCTTCTCTTCCGGTAGCAACTCGGCCTGCACTTCGTCGATGCCGACCTCCTCAGCAATCTGCTGTGCGACACGCTCGTTGTCGCCCGTCAGCATAACTATGTGCTGTACCCCCAGTGAGCGGAGGTCGTCGATCATCTCGGCGGCACCAAGGCGAACCGTATCGGTGAACGCGAGCCACCCCAACACGCTGACGTCACAGCCTGTCTCTCGGGCGACGAGAACGCTCGTTTTCCCTTCCGCTTCTAAGGTTTGGAGCCGATCGAGACTAGGTTCGAACCCCTCGATCACTGCATCTTCGAGGGCAGTCTCGAAGTAACTCCGGTTTCCGATGTGGATAGTACTCTCGTCGACGTCAGACCGGACACCTTTCCCGGCAACTGACTGAAACCGTCGCGCGTCGGGGACAGCAAGCGACCGCTCTTTTGCTTCCGCCACGGTCGCACGAGCCAAGTGATGCTCCGAACGGGCCTGCACACCGGATGCGAGTGACAGCAGTTCATCCGGGGTCAGCGGCTCGTCGGCCGGTCCGTCACGGACGAACACGTCAGTCAACTGCGTATCGCCCTTCGTGAGCGTTCCCGTCTTGTCGAACGCAACGGCGTCGATGTTCGCCGCCGCTTCGACGTGCTCGCCGCCCTTGAACAGGACGCCCTGCCGCCCGCCGGACGCGATTGCAGAGAGCACCGCCGCCGGTGTCGAGATGATGACCGCGCACGGAGACGCTGCGACCATGAGTGTCATCGCTCGGTAGAACGTGCTGGTGAATTCGCCACCGAGCGCGATCGGAATCGCGATCGCTGCGACCGTGAGTGCGAAGACGCCCAGTACGTAGGGTTGTTCGAGGCGGTCGATGAGTCGTTGCGTCGGCGCCTTCTCGCTCTGAGCCTCTTCGACCATGCTGATGAGGCGGGTGATCGCTGATTCGTGCGCCTGCCGAGTGACCTCGATTTCGAGGCTCCCGCTCTCGTTGATCGTCCCGCCGAACACCTCGTCCCCGGGTTCCTTCGGAACGGGCACTGACTCACCGGTGAGCGAAGCCTGATCGACCGTTCCCTCACCGGACGTGACGATTCCGTCGAGCGGGATTCTGTCGCCGGGACGGACGACGAACACGTCACCGACGGCGACGTCGTCGATAGGGACGGTGACTTCCGTTCCGTCACGGAGAACCTGCGCTTCGTCCGGTCGCATCTCGACGAGAGACTTGATGGCCCGGCGGGAACGGCCGATAGCGTAGTGCTGGAGCGTGTTCGACAGCGAGAACAAAAAGAGGAGCATCGCTCCCTCGAACGGGGCTCCTATCGAAAGCGCCCCGAGTGCGGCGACGATCATCAGCAGGTCGATGTCCACAGCGCGGTGACGGAGCGTCTCGATTGCGCCTTTGAGCCCGTACCACCCACCGAAGACGTACGCGACGCCGTAGCCGGACCATTCAAGGAGTGCAGGCCCATCGAGCCACCCCATCACCAAGCCGGTCACCATGCCGAGTAGCGTTAGACTGACGAACACTGCCTCCCGTCTGAGTTCCGAGCGGGTGCTCACCTCGTCAGTCCCCGTCTCGGAGTCCTCCTGCAGTGAGACGTTCCGGTCGCGGACCGCCTGCCTGATCGTCTCTTCGGAGGTGAGACTCCCGTCGTAGGAAATCCGAACGCTCCCAGTTCGGAACGAGACGTCGACGTCGTGGACGCCGGGCGTGTTGTGCAGTCTTCGTTCGAGTGCGCGCGCTCCCGCTTCGCCACGACCACCTCGTCGTTCGATGTGGATCGTACACGTCGAGAGCGAGGCCGATTCAGTAACTGCCACGTGTTCGACTCCTCCAGTTGAGGTCGAGGTTGCGCTTCAAGTGTGCGAACGAGTCTTCGTCCGACCGTCTGTGAGCGCGGATTTCCGGACCCACAGCGATCCTCCCCGCGTCACACTTCGGCCCAGAACAGGTCATGCGACGACCGTAACCGGGATCTGTGCTCGACGGGTGACTGTCTCGGCAACGCTCCCGAGGAGTACCCGGTCGATTCCTGATCGACCGTGGCTGCCGATGACGATCTGGTCAACGTCGTTATCGTCGGCGTATTCCAGAATCGTCGTCGCTGGTCTTCCGACTTCGGTGACAGTATCGATCTCGGTGCCGAGTTTTGCTGCAAGATCCGTGGCCGCCGTGTGGACCGTGCTCGCTCGTTCTTGGGCGTTGTCGTACCAGTCCTCGGCGACAGGTAAGCCACCAGCCTCCACATCAATGACTGAGTCGACTGGATCGATGACGTAAATCGAGGTGATGGCCGCATCTGGAAACGTATCCAGAGCGTATCTAAGCGCACGCTCGGAGAGAGGAGATGCGTCGAAGGCGACGAGAACGTTGTCAGACATACGGTTGATTTCGGTAGAGACTGAGATGAACGTACCGCTCCGAACCGGTCCGTCTCGTGGAGCGACTTCTCGACCCCACCTTCCAGCAACGACGATGCTGGAACCAGAGCGGTCGTCGTCCGTACAACTCGCGGCAATCGGGAGAAAACCCGTTTGAGCGGTGAAATTCGAGCGGCCTCACATCAGTGCTCCGCAGGGACCGTCCTTTCAGACCACCGCGACTTGAACGAGCGAGAGCACGACCAGAGGGACGTGAAAAGAGGCGTGAGCCACCACCGCAGCCTCGAGGCTCCGTCGCCAGTAGAGCCATCCGAAGAGGATCCCTGCGACCGCGTTCAGGAGAACCGTCCGCGCGATCAATGCCGTGGTGAGGTCGACCGATTGGGCGAGTGCAGGCAGGTGACCCAGGCCGAACAGTACGGCGGAGACAACGATCGCAGCCCACATGATAGCCGGTCGTGGGGGGACCGTCCGACGGCCGGTGACGCGCCACCCGACGAACGCGAGCACTGACATAAGCCCGAACCGGAGCATGAGTTCCTCGGTGATTCCGCCATAGAGGAATCGAACGGGCACGTATGCGAGGACATCCAAGACGGTCGGTCTGGTTGCTCCGATCACAGACTGTGGCAGGTCTTGTGCGACGAACGGCGCCAGCACTGTGTCGAGGACGACGATCAGGATCCCCCCGAGGAAACCGATTCCGACGGCGAGTCTGACATCTTCACGGAGGCGTCGCCAGATGCCGTCGCCAGTTCCATCCGACTCGATGACGTACGACCGCAGTCCCGCCCGTGGCGCCGCGTACGCACCGAGCAGACACGCGATGCCCAGGAGTAGCAGTGGATTCACAGCCGAGAGGAGGGCGAGAAGCGAAAGCGACAGCCCAGGCGGGACGGCAGTCGGCGGTGTGGTGAGGTAGATGTAGCCGACGAGCGCCACGATTCCGGGTATGCCTAGCAGCAAGGCCCGCCCAAACCGCTGGACGAACGAGGTCTCGTTCTCAGTGGAGGACATAGACAGGTCGACTCCCGATGCCGAGAAAGAGGTTGTGGAACTGCCGCCTTCCGTCGTCATTCCCCCTCTAATCGTTGGCCGGGAGTTGGCGTCGGTGCTGCGTCTGTCTCGGCCTCGTACCCGAGTTGACCGCCCGTGGCGACGAGCAGTACGGCGACAACCACCCAGATAGCGACCGTCGTGACCACGAGAATCGTCGTGGAGTCGCCGGCGCTGATGACGTCGAGTGGGAGCGGGACGAGTGTGCTGTTGGCCGTATTGAACCCGGTGTGTGCGAGGATAGCGAGCAGGACGCTCCCGGTCTCATTGTAGATCCACGTCAGGATGAACGCGACCCCGACGATGTTCAGGATGCGGACCGCGGTCGTCGGAGCGAGTTCGACGAACGACGCCAGACCATGGAACTCGGTGGTGCCAGTCGCCAGCAACGGGAGGTGCCAGAGCGCCCAGACCACGCCGAGGATGACCGTCGCTGGCACGGGCGCGTACTGTTCTTGGAGCTTCGGGAGTGCGAGTCCTCGCCAGCCGGGTTCCTCGTTCCCACCACCGATGAGTGCGATAGTGAGGAACGAGACGAGGACGAGCGAGAAGCGACCAGGGAGCACTCCGGGGTCAACGGACCTGCCGACGGCGGTGAGGCCGACACTCGTCAGTGCGATGACCAGAAGTGGGATGGTGAGAGCAGCGATGTACCACCGGGGCGCGACGCGCCAGTCGACGATCTGGTGTGCCCATGCCCGGACCGAATCGCTCCCAAGCCACGTGACGACGAGGGCTGCGAGGAACGGGCCGTAGCCACCGACGACGAATCCGAGCGTTCCGATCGGTTCGGACAGTTCTAGGACGGGACCGAGCCACGCTATCCAGGAAATGGCGTAGGTGAGCAGGAAAAACGTCACGACAGGGTGGGTAATGACACGCTCGCGAATCTGCGGTCTCATGGTGCGATACTCCAAGGGTCAATCGTTGCTTCTGAAATCATGTGTCTTGGATGCTACAGCGGCAAAATACCGAGTAAGGAGAGTTGCCAAGCGAACAGGAGCGCGAGTGCAGTCACTACCGAGTAATGCAGTCGAGCGGGGCGGCTCCAGTAGCCCTCGTGCCACGCGAACCCTGTCGCGACGACGGCCCCGATAGTCCCGGCGAGAGCGACGTATCGGAGAACCTTGCCTGTCCGAAGTACCAACGACGGTGAGGCGGCTTCGGCGTTGAAATTGATCCAGGCGAACAGGAATATCACCAGAACTGTCAGCCAGAGCAGGCTCACCACGCCGAGGAGCCATCGGGCTGCCCGTTCGCGGTCGCTCGGAACGTCACTTCCTCGCCATCGTCGCCACACCGGCCCGCCGAGCCAGAGCAGCAAGACTGAGAGGAAGGCCACGACGCCCGCGCCGAGAACGGACTGGAGTACGGTGAGGCTCTCGTACCAAGGGACGCGTTCGTACGTGGCTGGCCCGAAGGAGTGACGGAACATGTGTGTCGCGCGCCCGTTCTCGCCGAACTGGAAGACAAGCATATCGCTCCCTCCGATCTCCTCGTAGACGCCCGGTCGTCGCTCGACCCACCGGCGAGTTTCCTCCCCCAGCGAGGAGGTCGTCAGATACCCCCCGTCGGTGACGCCGACGGTGTACGTCCGTGTCATCACGCCGAGGACGCGCTCCCACGAGGATTCCGAGATGGTCAGCGACCGGTAGTCACCGGTCAGTTGGCGCGCCCGTTCAGTGGCACCAGTCGGTGGCTCCACGACCGGCGTGTCCGACTGTGGGTAGTACCGGTCCGTGAACGCCTGGAGGAGTTCGAACCGGGCGGGAGCCCCGCCGGGACTGTTGTAGACGACGAACAGCCCGGTGTCGTGCTCGGGGTAGAGCGCGAGAAGACTCT
This sequence comes from Haloferax sulfurifontis ATCC BAA-897, assembly GCF_000337835.1. GTDB lineage: Archaea > Halobacteriota > Halobacteria > Halobacteriales > Haloferacaceae > Haloferax > Haloferax denitrificans. Next base: position 55,036 of record NZ_AOLM01000029.1, read on the forward strand.
TGAACCGGGGCGTATCGCCCCAGTGGCCGACGATGCGCTCGTCGTTGCGGTCCATCTCGATGAATCCGTAGGCCATCCCGTTGAGTTCCGGAACCGCCTCAGACTTCGTGAAGTGTCGACGATGCATCTCGCGGACCGTCTCGGCCTCGAGGATGCGTTCAGAGCCGTAAGCGCCCCCGTTCAGGTGAGCGAGCATGAACTGACCCATATCGGTCGCGGTCGTGCGAAGCGATCCGCCCTCAGGCGGAAGCGTCCAGACTACGGGGTCGTGGGGCTGATACTCGCCGTTCTGGTAGGTGTATCCGATTGCACGCCGTGACTCCAGCCGGGGCGGTAGCGGCTGGGCGTAGGTCGTATCGTCCATCGCCAGCGGCGTGAATATGTGGTCGTCGACGAGCCCTGTGAAACTCTCCTCGGACTGCTCGGCGAGGACGTGGCCGGCGAGGGCAGTCCCGTAGTTCGAGTACGAGACGAACTGCCCCGGCGGTCTGACCCGCGCTGGCTGGTGGTCGGCGAGGATGTCTTCCATGGGTCGTATCTCGTCGGAGTCATCTGCGACCATTCCCGAGAAGATGTCCTCGAAGCCTGCCGAGTGGGTGCCGAGGTGTTCCAGTGTGACGGGTTCGGGGTAGGTGTCCGGAACGCTGACGGTCGAATCGGTCAGGTACTCGTTGACGTCGCGGTCCAGTTCGAGTCGCCCGTCTTCGACTCCCTGCATCACGGCTGTCCACGTCACGAGCTTGCCGGTGGATCCGATGCTGAAAACGGTCCCGTCGGCGTCGACAGGCCGCTGGGATGCGAGGTCTGCGTACCCGTAGCCTTTCGCCAGAACCGCCTCGCCGTCGCTGACGACGACCACGGCCGCGCCCGGGACGTGGTACTCCTCCAGTTGGCGGGCCATCGTCTCGTCGAGCCACGCCTCGGTCGCCGCCTGATTACTCAGTTCGACCTGATCGGAAAGGCTACCAGAGGAGGGGACGGCGGGGATTGTTGCCGTCCCAATCGGCGTGCTCACGAGAGCGACGGCTAGGGCGACCACGACGATGGAGTGAACGTACTGATGTTTCACGGGACTTCTTTGTTCAGTGGCTGATTCGAGTGTGGCGCATGCATCGAACGGCTGCGAAACCGGACCTACAACCGTCGTGTTGGCTCACCAGTCGGCGGTGACTCATACCGGCTCTTGAACGTCGCTGGGACGCTCGCTCTTCTCGAGCAGGTAGCCGCCGAAAGCGACCATCCAGAGCATCACAGGGTAGACGATCATCCGCTCGGTCCCTCCGTGGCCGATGGGGCCGAACGCCGCAGCGTTACCCGCATCACCGAGGGCCATCAGAACGACGAAGACGAGGCCAAGTGCCCCAGCGATGACGGACAGTGCTCGCATGATTCCGCTGAGGTAGGTCGCGCTCCCGATGGCCTGCACGTTGAAGAACACGAACGCGAGCAGTGCGGCGAGACCGTGGATACCACCGGTGTCGAGCGGGAAGAGGACGGCACCGATTGCACCGATGCCCGCCAACGCGAAGATGGCCAGCAACCAGCGCTTCCCGTGGGTCCGGTAGAGAAGGTACCCACCGAGGAGATTGAATAACCCCACGATGACCAGCGAGACGTTGAACAGGAGCGCCGTCTCCGGGAAGACGCCGAGGTCACTGATGGCGGCCGCGCGGAAGTCATATCCCGGGACCATCGCCGCCGCGAGCATGATTACTGTCATGAACTGCGCGGCGAGTGTGAAGAAGAAAGCACCAGCCAGTGTCTGGGAGTCGAACGTCACTCCCCGAATGGAGAATACTGGTTTCGCCGAGGTTTCGAGTTGGCTCATATATTGTTTATCTACCTAATGTTAGCTAGATTATAGCTTAAATCGAGAGGGCTCTTTCAGTCGAATGAGAACGAACGGCAATACCGAACGAATTGGGCTAGCACACAGTAGGTCATTCCGATGGTTCGCGAAGGCGACTGAAGGGAGGACACCGTGGAAATGGTCGACATCTCGGGCGACCACGGCAACGAGTCCGGCGAGATGCTCGGCGAACTCCGCCGCATTCGAGAACTACGAGAGCAGGGGCGAACAGCGTAGCATCAGTGACGGGACCATCCCACTAGACGAGAGACGCCCGTGTTTTTATTCCGTTGACAGGAGACAGTACAGTTGGGCGCTCACGACGATGACGACTACCGACCGGTTGGAAACCCTAGCACAGTCGATTACACCGTGGGGTTTTCCCGCTCTCTATCTCGGGTGGGCGTACCTGTTCTGGACTCCCATCTTCGGCTCAGAGACCTCCGTCTGGGAGGGGACGAACCTCCTACTCTTCCTCGTCGGTGGCGCGAGTCCGCTGCTCGTCGGTCTCACGATGGGCTGGCTCACAGGTGGTACCGAGCGCGTTCGTGACCTGGGTCGTCGGCTCGTAGATGTCGGGCGGATCTCCGCAAAATGGTGGCTCGTCATCCTCGTATTCTGGCCGCTCTTCAATCTCGTCACTGCCGGGGCAGCAATCGCACTCGGCGTCACGGATCGGCCGATCAGCGTCGTCTGGGCGATCTTGACAGAACCAGCGACGCTCGGATTCATGCTGGCAGTTGGTCTGCTGTTTCCTGCGATCGAAGAGATCGGACTCCGGGGCTACTACCTTGACCGACTCCAGGAACGGTTCAGTCCGGTCGTCGCTGGGATCATCAATGGGAGTACGTGGGCCGCTTGGCACGCAGCGTTCGTCTTCTTCCCGGGTTACTACGCGAACACCAGCTACGACCCGGAACTCTGGTGGTGGATGCCGAGTATCGTGCTGCACACGCTGATATTCGTGTGGGTCTACAACAACACAGAACGGAGCATTCTCGCTGTCCTCTTCATTCACTCGTCGATGAACTTGACGGGCGAGTTCCTCGGTCTCGCGGACGAGATGTTTTCGTTTCAACTTCCCGTCCTCGCGTTGGTCGTGACCCTGCTCATCCTTAGCGGGCGACTGTCGCATGCTGCGGTAGTACCTGAATCACCAGCGGACGGGGACCGAGAATTCGTTTGACCAGCCGCTAGTCATCGCTAGAAGAACGGACGCTGTCGATTCGTACTCGTTTTCGGTCTGTCACCGGGAACTGCACCGACGACACACTGCCTCAGTCTCGGGGAGTCAAACGGAATAACAGACATCAATTGCTTGATTGCCGGTGTGAGTCGTCTGCATCATGGAGGCGGCTGGCATCAGTGAACCGTTCGATTCGTGGCCAGAGGACCGCGATCAGGGCACCGAGCGCGATCGCGGTGAGAACGCCGGCGTCGGGGGGCCCGACGAGCATCGTCGGTGCGTTCATGAACGCGTGGATGCCGATTGTCACGAATAGGTTTCCTGTCCGGTAGTAGACGACCGCCAGTAACGTCCCCCAGACGAATAGGAGGACGAGCGTCGGGCCGAGTTGCCCCAGCGTGAGTCCGTCCCCCACGAGCCGACTCGGAACGTGGATGAGCGCGAAAACGGCCTGTGAGGCGACAAGCGCGAGGAGTACCGACCACCGCGGCGCGGTCGTCAGTCGGCGTCGAAGCTTGTGGCGGAACTGGTTGAGGAGAAACGCCCGGAAGACCACTTCCTCGTAGAGGGCGTTCCCGAACAGTTGGGCGACGAGTGCGCCGATAGCGGCCAGCGCGCCGCCGGTCAACCAGGTATCGTTGAGTCGGATCGGTTCGCCGGCCCAGAGGAGAGCGACGATACCGACGACCTGCATGAGCAGCCACACGCCAACCGTCACGACCACACCCGTCCGGAGGTCACCGCGACGGAGGCTCAGATCGCGGAGCCGGAGACGACCGACCCAGAGCATCACACCACCGACCACGAGCAGCAAGACGGGAAGGTACAGGAGTAACGTGGGCTGTACGAAGCCGTCAGTCGCATCGACGATCGACCGGGTGAGGGAGAGGATGAGCTCGCGGTTGGCCCAAACCAACGTCGGATAGCCGGCCGCCACGAGGATGACTGCGGCGACGACTGGCCACGACGTTTCCCTGATTCCCGGCAGGTCAACTCGCCAGCGACGGAGCGGAGAAGGGGTTGAAGACATTGCTGTTCACACATCTCAGTTCGCGTTGTGGAACCGTGAATTAAGAGACCGTTCTCGGACGGTGAGAACGTCATACCTCGCGTGAAATCAACGGGAGACACCCACTCTCCGATAGTTGGGTGAAGCCCAAATACGAACCTGTCTGTGGACCTAACCCGAAGTCGTCGGGCTCGAAAGTCTCGGCCGTAACAACCCCTGTTCGGTCCCACGATACACTCGGTCCGTCGTTCTCACCCACCGATACCGAGTACGCCGACTAGACCTCCTCCACCGGCGATCTGTAGAATACGAGACGGCTACCGCTAGGGTCGTTCTCTCCCGGCGTTTCGTCGATGTTGTCGTCATCGTCCGTTCTAGATCCGGACTCATCTGAGGAGTGCGACACAGTCATTCACCCATTTGAAATGTAAAAAAAAAGATCATGATGCACGGTCGGTGTTCGAATACGTTGGTCTTAGACCTTGCTGACCTTGTTGAACTGGTTCTACAGGAATAGGGCGTGTGCGTCGAATCCAGAGGACCCAGCAGTCCGGACCGTCTAAGAGACAGTCGCCAGCGCGGGACTCTCTCCGCTCTTCACCGCTGAGAAGCACCCTCCTGAGTTACGCTGTGGCCCGACGTACGCTGACGTGCTATGAGCGCAGTGAGTTTACGGGCAGACGCGAGAAAAAGAGTAAATGACGCATCGGATATTGCCGGACGTGGATGGGTGTATCTGGTGGTCGCAGTAGCAGGAACGTGGGCCTTCTGGCTCCCGGCGATCGCTCTCGGCGTGAGATTCGACAGCGCCGTGGGCCTCGTCTTGCTTCTCGTCGGTCTCGCGGTGCCGGGTGTCTTCGGTATCGCTTTCGTATACCTGACCTATGACGAGCGGGGCCGAACGGATTTCTGGAACCGCGTCACTCAACTGCGACGCTTCGGCATTCGCTGGCTCACCGTGATTCTACTGGTCCCGCTCGGTGTGAGCGTTCTCGCTGGCGTCGTTAACCTTCTCCTCGGCGGCCCCGGACCGACATGGGGCGAAGGCGTGACCGAGTTCGGCGTGAACCCCGTCGCGATACTCCCGGCATTGTTCTTCGCGACGCTTCCTCCGATACTCGAAGAGTTAGGGTGGAGAGGGTACGCGTTGGACCGACTGCAACTGAAGTGGTCGGCCGTTAGCGCGAGTCTCGTCTTGGGCGTCGTCTGGGCGCTCTGGCACCTCCCTCTGTTCTTCATCGAAGGGTCGTACCAACACGACGCGGTGGGGTTCGCGACCACGGAGTTCTGGCTGTTCATGGCCGGAATCGTCGCGCTCTCGTTCGCATTTACGTGGATCTACAACAACACCGAACGCAGCGTCCTCGGCATCATCATCTTACACGGGTGGGTGAATTTCACAGCCGAGGTCATCGTCGTCCCCGACCTCGCGTATTACGCCCTCTGGTTCGTGCTCGCGGGAGTGATCGTCGCAATCTGGGGTGCGCAGACCATGACCGGTGCTGACGAGGTCCCTCACCCTCCTCTCCGGTCCGAACAGTAGGATTAGGTTTACGAAATCGAGATGTTTCGTCCGCTCAGTGTGGGAATCATCCATTCAGTAAGTACGCGCACCGTGCATCGTATCGGTAGGACGAAGACGGAACAAATCTCACCGAGTGGTATGATTTGAACCTTGTGCCGAATTCATCACAACCAGATTTCCAGATGTGGGGTTCTTCTCAGACGAAGATTTCGAGGAGAACTTGCCGTTATCTTAGACCGGCCGATTAGCCGGGGGATTTCCCTCGCTAAATGGTATTTATCATAACTATTAGAATTCGAGAGGAAGAGATCAGACTATCTGTCATGCGCTTTTCGAGTCCTGTACTATCTGCCTTTGGCCGAAACGGGTAGATTTTCCAGAACCCCGGTAGACCATCGTCAACTGCTGGAATTCGTCGTTGGTGAGTGCGACCAAGATGAGATTCTAATTCTCCTGAATTCGGGGGCTTTACCACCTCGTCAAGCACTATTACTCCAGAGAACTGTGTCTTCGAGTTCGTCGAGGACATTGTTGCTGTCTGAGAACAGCTCGACGAGCCTCTTGATAAATCTAAGCCAGTTTCAGTTCTCTCTGTACCTCCCAAATCATCCAAAGGAAGGGTAGGGTACACCGGTGCAAACGCCGCTGGCTCTCTCCGGCCGAGGGGCCATCAAACGACGACTGTCTCTAACCGATATATCAGAATTCACTCACTGGCTGACGATGTGATCTGTGGTGGAGTTTGTCGCCCCCGAGAGGGACGAGGGGGGCTGTCGTAGTCACCCACTCAATAACCATGTCTTCTGAACACGAGCAACAGCAATCACGACTCCCTAGCGAGCACACTGAACAACCGAGCGACGAACCGTGGGCAGATCTCGAACTGACGCTCCCGCACGGCAGAAGTCGACTGACATCGTCTCATTCGTCGAGTGCACACTCGTCGAACTCACCCACGAAGACGTCGGAGCCGAGTTCGTCTCGGTGAGCGTAGCGGGCGTGAAGCAGACACAGTTCATCGCCGTCGACGACGTCGGCCAGCGGTTCAAGAAGCGGTATTTCGACGAGCGTCTCGGCTGGCACGAAACGACAGTCAACCGTGAAGCGGTTCGTGAGGAGTTGGTCAATCGACTCACACAGCGGTCGTCACTGGGCAGTGGTGTGGGTCAGCCTGGCGTCGTCGACGATCAAGACAAATTCCAGGTGATGCCAGTTTCGGAGCTGTGAATTCAGGAGTGACGCCTTAACCAACAATAGCACAAGATAATAACGTCTGTTGGTTAAGATTGTGGTAAGGGGGTGAATTCCGCCCCGCACAAAGTCAGGAAACTATTCCCCGAAGTAGGAACTATATCCTGTGCCACGCAAGAACGAGTATGTCCAACAGCGAGTCTCCAAATGGCCCGTCCGCATTCGACGATGCGTTTCGTGGCGACGACGTTGAACAACGCATCTACGGGACCATTCTCCAGACTCGCGAGCCGACGACGGCGAGCGCCATCGCCGACGTTGCCGACTGTGACCCGAAAACGGCTCGGAAATATCTGGGCTGGTTCAGTGAACTCGGTATCGTCACGCGCCACGACGGTCACCCGGCCACGTACGAGCGCAACGACGCCTACTTCGAGTGGCGGCGAATCAACCAGCTCGCGGCCGACCACTCCATCGAAGACCTCCAGCAGCGTGTTCGGGAACTGAGCTCGCGGATCGAGGCGTACGAGGACACGTATGGTGCTCCGACGCCAGCGGCCGTCGACGCCGTCACCGCTGCCGAAGCGAGCGACGACCGGACAATTGATGATATATACGGTGACCTCGGCAATTGGGCGACTGCGCTCGAGGAACAAACACGCTACGAACGTGCCCGTCAGCAACGCGTCAGTATCGACTCCCAAGGAATATGACGTCCGGCTCTGTTGAATTCCTCTAGCATTGACATTGGGGAGAAGGATGCTTCTCCCGGGGTTCACCAGATACAGTTGGAAACCAGCGTCTCAGCAAATCGCTAGACAGCGAGAGGGTTTCAACAGAGCCGACCATACAGTATACAACACGGAAGAACGACTATTGGCTAGCGCGAGAGAGTCACAATTGTGACTGACGACGTCGCGTATCCTTCGGTCGAGCTCATTCTCGATCTCCACGAGCAGATCGTTGACGAGGGCGACGCCACAGAACCCGGAATTCGATCGGAAGACGCAATCGAATCTGCAGTGCAGTACGTCTCTGAAGGATACTTTGGGGAGGTTCCACAGACACTGCATGAAAAATCGGTACATCTGATGCGGCTTCTTGTTGCGGACATCCGTTCGTCGACGGGAACAAGCGAACGGCGCTCCGAACGGTAGTCGTCTTTTACATGCTGAACGGGTACACGTTCGACTACGGTGACGAAATTCGCGCCTTACTGCACCGCTTTGCGACCGACGAATCCGCCGTCGACACTGAGACCGCAGTGATCTACTTCCGAGCGTGCGCTCGTCGCAACTGATAAAGGGACACACAGAGTATGTTCGACACAGAGATGGCGTCCAGCACCGATTCCTCGGCGGCGGTCGATGAAGAAGTTCGCCGATTATACGAGCGGTATCAGGCGGCCGACAGCGACGAGGAACGTCATGTGATCGCCCTTGAGATGGGGAAACTTGACGGACGCCGCCACGCAGAGATCTACGCCGCACTCGAAGACGAGTAAGCCAACAGAATTCTTCCTACTTCCCGCCGACTGCCCCCACCCCCGGCGACGACGCTTCGTGGCCGACCGACCATCGCGACGTGCTTCGGCTCGTCCTCGACGAAATTGGAGAACGGATAGCGACCCTGTGGGGTGAGTAAGGGATGTCCAAAAGGGAACCTGTATCGCGAACAGTCTCGTACCAAGACGAGGACCAGACAGCGGTTCCCGAGGGCGTTGTCTTCTCAGGGGTCGATAACCGAATTCAATAGTTATTATCCATGGTGACGGATTTTTCGTCATGACTCGTAGCTCTCCTTCAGATAGCCCCGGACGGAAGCGAGGAGACTCCGACGAGTTGGCTATCGAGACGAGTGGATTGACCAAGCGGTTCGGCGACCACGTCGCGGTTGACCATCTCAACCTCGCGATTCCGAGGGGACACACCTACGGGTTCCTCGGTCCGAACGGGGCGGGGAAGACCACGACGATGCGGATGTTGACGACCCTGATGCCACCGACGGAAGGAACGGCAGCGATCATGGGCACGCCGCTCACCGATCGTGAAGTCGTCACACGCCATCTCGGATATCTCCCCGAGGAGCCACCACTCTACGAGGAACTCACCGGGAGAGAACAACTCTCGTACGTCGCCTTTCTTCACGACATTCCGGACGATACCGCGAGCGACCGCATCGAGGAATTCCTAGCTCGTCTCGATCTGACCGCCGATGCCGACCGACCCATCTCTACGTACTCCAAAGGCATGCGACAGAAGGTCGGTCTGATTCAGACGCTGCTCCACGAGCCGGCCGTGCTCTTCCTCGACGAGCCGACGAGCGGACTCGACCCGCGGGCGGCGCGGACGGTGCTGGACGTCCTCCATGACCTCGTCGACGAGGAGACCACGGTGTTCCTCTCGACACATATCCTCTCGGTCGTCGACGAACTCGCGGACACTATCGGTGTCCTCCACGAAGGACGTCTGGTGGCTGAGGGCTCGCCCGCCGACCTCAAACGACGCGCCGAGACGGGGGAGGAGCGGACCCTCGAACAGGCGTTCCTCGAGGTGACGGCCGACCACAGAGCGGAGGAGGGCAAAGAATCGGTCGAGGCCCCGTGATGAGGGTGCTACACGAGGACGTTCGATACGGACTCGGAATCGCTCGCGTCGAACTCCGGCGCTCGGTCCGGAAGTCGTTCGGTACCCGCAAGCGCCAGCTGACGGTTCTCGGCTTCATCGCGCTCTTCAGTCCGTTGCTGTTCTTCTGGGGTCAGATCGCGTACACGGCAGGGCAAGAGGCCGCCAGAGAGGGAACTCTCCCGGTCGACGTCCTCGGCATCCAGCTATCGCTTCTCGTCCTCGTGTTCGTCGTCATGGGTGCCCTTCGCGTCGTCCAGCAGGGACGTCCCGAGGGTGACAGCCTCTTACTGACGGCCACGACCCCGCGAGCGGTCCTCGTCGGGCTCACGGTCCACTCGGCTATCCAGCTCGTCGGGTTCGTCCTGTTTCCGACGCTCCTGTTCGCAGGGGGCTTCGCACTCGGTGCGGAGATGCCTTCGATTCTCCTGACGACCGTGCTCGCGGTGATTCCCCTGTTTACGGCCGTGACGGTGGGTGGAACTGTCGTGGGACAACTGGTCGTGCTCGGGTTACTCGAAAGCGAGGTGCTCAGGAAGGTGAGTCGCGTTTTCGGAGTCGTTCTCTTGCTGGTGTTGATAGCGTTGAGCTACGCTGCGATGGCACCGGTAATGGGCGCGGCCGAGTCGCTGGCCCCACTCGCAATCGTCGCGTCGCCTGCGGTCGAGTACCTCGCCTTCGTGTTCGTCGGGACACCGCTCGGACCGCCACTCGACGTTGGTTCCGTCGTCGTCGGCGCGTCTGTCGTCGCGAGTATCCCGGCGCTATTCGCGGTGGCTACTCGACTCGCGCCGCGACTCTGGTTCGCCGACGCAACGCCGACGGGGATGATACAGCGCGATGCACTGCCTACTGGTGTCGTGACGAGATCCTCCGACGACGACTCGACGAAACACCACGGGCAGGCGTTCCCACCGCGAACCGGACCACGACCGTTGTCGCTCGCGCTCGGACTCTGGATCCGCTGGCTGCGGATACCCGTTCGCTTCTCCGTGCTGTTTCCCCTCGTGATCGTCCTCGCCACGGCGCTGTTCGGAGCCGTCAGCAATCCCGACCAGATGCCGCTCGTGGTCGGCGGAGTACTCGCATTCGCTGGCGTCTACGTCTCCGGGGCGGTCTTCGGACTGAACCCGCTGGGAGAGGCGGGCGAGATGCGGACCGTGGAGTTCCTCTCGTCGACCACGTCGCGCACGCTCGTCCTCGGACACCTCCTCGCAGGTCTCGTCGCCGGAACGCCGATCGCCGTGACCGGGAGCGTGATTCTGTCCGTCGCCGCGGACCTCTCTGCGCCCGTTGCCCTCGCAGTCGGGCTACTGGTCGTCGTGCTGACGGTGGCGAGCGGTTGTGTGGCGGTCGGTATCGGCTCGGTTCTCCCCTCGCGGGACGCCCAGCGCACCTATCGGGGCTACGAGGTCGCGACGCCCAGCCAATGGGCCCTCGTCGCGTACATGGTCACGACCGTGTTCCTCTCTGTTATCGCCGGAATCGGGGCGCTGCTGGTTCCCCTCTCCACAGATACCGGGACGAGCGCTCCACTCTTCGCCGTCGCATCCGGTGTCGCCGTTCTCGTTCTGCTGGCCGTCGGGTATGCTGGTTTCCGTACCGCGGTCGCCCGGTTCGGAGCGCCTCCCTACGGGAAGCGGGAAGACCAGTCGGAGGATTCTCGACGGGGAACGCCGAACGCCGAGGATACGGGCGAACCAGCGTTGGGGAGGGCAGGAACACCCACGTTCACTCGAACCCAGCAGGTCAGGGGTCTCACCCTCCTCGGAGCGTTCGTCGTCCTCCGGGCCGTCGCGGCCCGCGCGTGGGATCGGTACTTCCCCGGCGGTTACAGTACCGACCCGGTCTTCCTCGGATTCCTCGGCGGAATCTTCCTCGTTCTCTCCGTCGGTCTCGTCTACCTCGGCTTCACTCGATGGGTGGGCGTCGACCTTCGAGCGTGGTGGTTCGACCGCCGAGAGCTCGGGGGCGACCTCGCGTGGGGAGTCGTCGGTATCGTCCTCGTACTCGTCGCCACCGTCGGCGGCGCGCTCGCTCTCACGCTGGTCTTTCCGGGACTTACACCCGTCGAAGAGGCAGGAGCAGCCCCGTCGCCGACCGTCACGGGGGAAGCGGTGGCCGGATTCGGTGTGAATCTGCTTCTGGGCTGGTTCTTCGGGTTCGCGATTGCCGCCTTCCAGGAGGAGACGCTGTTCCGAGGGTTCCTTCAAGGCCTCCTCCAAGATCGGTACGGACGCAGCGTCGCGATCGTCGGCCAAGCGGCGGTCTTCACACTCGCACACCTCGGGTACTACCCCGTTTCGGCGTGGCCACTGCTCCTCGTGGTGTTCCTCGTCGGCCTCGTCACCGGGTGGCTCGTCGACCGGCGTGGGACGCTCCTCCCCGCCGGCATCGCTCACGGATTCGTCGGCTGACGAGGTACTCCCTGTTCACATCGACCTTCCGCCCGCGTCGCTTCGAGACGTAGCCGAGTCGCTCTCGAAGGGTCAAGCGGTCCAACCGTCCGGAAGAACTCCAGAACGGCGGCCATACGTATGGCTGGCGGAGTGGGTGCGACAACTGTACAGGAGTACGATAGCAGCACGTACTGACCGCTTCTTGGGGAAAATCAATTCTCGGCCGCTGAGAACCGCTGTACAGATAGAGGATAGTTGGGCGACAAGTTACGCTTGGTGAAAACGAATGAGCGCCGAACTGTCAACTCAAACCTCCGCTGGACCAGCTATCGAGCGCCGCCCAGACCGCTTGCGCGCGATTCTCGTTGCGGTCGGTCTCACGCTCGCTGCGGTCGCGATGACCGCAGTCATGGGTATCCCACTCGGTGTTCTCGTGATCACGTTAGACGTGCCTCTCAGTTCGGGCCTGTTCCTGATCGGACTGTTCGTCGGGAACGCTATCGCGTTCGGCATAGTCGCGGGGATTTACTTCTACCGATGGGGCGAGAATCCCACCGTCGCAATCCCTCGGACGGAACTGCGACTGATCGTTAGCGGTGAGTCGCCAGCGGTCGTTGGAGTCTCGCCGATCATCCGCCTCTGTCCGGATACGCGGAGAGAAACGGGATCAACTGAGCGACTCCCGGAGCCAGACCTGACGAGAGCAGACCCGGCACGGCATCTATTGGGGCGCATATTTTTGTCGTATGGCATACAATTCCTTGACCTGAAGAGGTGACTCGATGACCTGCAACGCCCACGCTCGCTGCGTCCGTATTGTCGACGAAGGTGAGAGGAACTCCGAGCTGGACGATGGCGACTGAGGAAGCGTCGGGCATCGGAGAAGACGTCCCAGTCACGCATATCGCCGTGTTCGTCGCCGTCGCTCTCACCGTGAGTGGGGGGGTTGCGGCAGCAACGATCGTCAACACGGTCTCCAGCGTGACGACGATTCCGATCATGATCACACCCGCGCTGATGGCCATCGTTCTCCGTCGGATCCAGGGTCAGTCCGTCCGGCGGACGGTCGTCAGGTCGCTCCAAGGGACGACGCTCAGATCGGTGGCGTTCGCGGTCAGTTTTCCGGTCGTCTTTATAACTGTCGCCGCCGCCGTCGCGCTCACGAGCGGACTCGGTACGTACAATCCCGGAGGCGGTGAATTCAGTTACGTAGGTCCAGTGTTCCTCTTCCCGGTGTTCCTGCTGCTCGCGGGGGCACTCAGTTACGGTGAGGAACTCGGCTGGCGGGGATATCTCTTGCCGGAACTCACCGATCGAGTCGGCCCGGTGGCGGCCACCGTGTTAGTGGGTGTCGTCTGGGCGCTGTATCATTTCCCGGCGCTGTAATTCGGCGCACAGGCGACAGGTCTCGGCGACCCAGTGACGACGTCGATCATTCAGATGGGAGCGGTGTTGGCCGTCGCTGCGTTCCCCTTCTCGTACTCCTATTACATCTCGGACGGGAGTGTACTCCCCCCGGTGATACTCCACCTGACGTGGAATTTCCTCAACCCGTTCGTCCTCGGGAACGTCTACACGAACGTCGAGGGGTTCATCGCCGGACAAGTAATCCTGATCAGCGGCGAAGGGTTACTCGGGCTGGTCATCGGAATCCCGACCCTCGTTGTGGTCGCACTTCTCATTCGCCAGCGACGGTTCTTTGGGACTGCCGTGCGGTCCGACGGGTAGCGCTTCACCACCGTTAGTTCTCGCGACGTCGTCGGTTTCAGTCGTTCCAGGTGTGTTTATCCAGAGTCGTGTCCACGTAGCGATGACCCAGCCGGTTGTTCGTATGAGTGAGTCGGCCCCATTTCTGTCGATAGCGTGAGTTACCTCTCCGGCGGGAAACCTACATCCGGCTTGGTGACGCCCCAGTCAACGATCTCCTCATCTCCGTCTTTCACCTGTTCGAAGCTGCACGCACTGTTCGCGAAATACAGAAGTCGAAGCTACGAGAAAGCAGAACGAGCGTCAGTATTTTCGCCCAGTGAGGAGAAACGCCCCATATGGATGGAGCTAACGGAGACCCGGTGAGCTGGATGTCCTGCATCCGGTTCTGGGTAGTCGGTGGATGGACTCTGATTATCGTTGGCGGGTTGTTGATGGCGCTGTCGACGGTGATTCTCTGATTCCTACGCGCGTCTCTGCTGAACGGTTGATTCACACCCCAAGACGTGAAGTGACCAGCAATCGCGTGCTGAATAGATTCTCTGTATGTGTCACGCCACTCTGGTCATAATCTGGGGATTCAGTAGTTCCTCACGAACCCCACGTTCTACCTACTCACGCTCAGATCGTCATTGAGCGACGTTCTACACGCCCATCGGTTACCGTGACGGTGTCTTTCTCTTCCAGCCGCCTCACAATATCCTGTACGTCCGCTGCAGGCCAGTCGAGCCCTGTTGCAGGTCAGCCACCGATTTCGGTCTGTCGAGCGCGTGAAGCACTTCGAGCTCTTCGTAGACGCGCTCGGGTATGCGCTATCGAATCGCGCCCTCATAGCGTCACCTCGTACTCCTCAGCCAGTTCCTGGAAGTCCTCCCACTCAGGAAGGCGAGATGTCCGTTGGGCATCGCTGGTGTCGAGATACGTGCAGAGGTCGTCGACGGCGTTGTCGACGCTGTACTTGGTGGCTTGGGCTCGGAGTTCGTTTCGGTCGATGTCGACGTGACTGAGCAGGAGCAGGCAGTATGACTGCGTTCGTGGGCCGGAATCGATCACAAGCATGTGGCAGCACAACATCTCCGGTAAGAGCTCGCTCGTCGCCTCTGAATAGAGGTAGTGTCTACGGTCACGTGCCAAGAGCGGGAGGCCGTATCGCTGGAGTTGATCTGGGCCTGTCGGGATGAAGTGTTCGTCAGCGATTTCTATCGTCGTCTGCACAAGGAACTCGCCCAGAGACTCCCACAGAATCGTGTAGGCGTCGGTCTGTTCTTCGACAGTCTGACGGTGGACGTGATGGGCAAGCTCACGAGCGAATACGCTCAGCTGTTCGAAGCCGTCATTCAGTGCGTACGCGCCGTCGTCAGTTTGGTAGACGATTCCGCGATGTTGAAGCGGGGCTAGCGCACGGTGGACGGTACTTCTGTGGACGTCGGCGCGGCGTGCGAGTTCGGTCGCGGTCCGTGGGGTGTCGAGGTAGTAGCACACACGGAGGGCTGCCCCTGACAACAGCTCCGGCCAGTCGATGTGTGAATACTGCTGTGTGAGGTTCGTGAGTAACTCGAGGGCCTTTGCGTCCGACAGTCGAATCCGCTTTGTTTTCCCCTGTCGGCGTGTCTCGACGAAGCCAGTCGTTTCGAGCCGCTCGACGAGTTCTGAGGTGTAGCTGAGACTCCGATCGAGATTCGTCGCGAGTTCAGAGACCGTCTGCTCACCGTGGAGGGCTGTAAGGGCGCGAACCTCGCCTTCTGTGAGCATACTGTTGCATACTAGCGAACCAATATATAAATCAGTTCGGTATTTTGCAACGCAGAGCCGATTCCGTTGAGATGGAGATACTCCAACCCAATGAAGCAAACACACTAAACAACTATTTTCCAACAGTCCCAACACTAGTCTATGTCGAGCGGCACCATCGATATCGACGAGTTCGAAAACGCCGACGCCGACGAATTCGAGGAACGGACCGACACCGAGCAGATCGTGCTGTTCCTCGACGACCACGACGACCGTGCATGGAAGGCGGCGACGATCGCTGAGCGACTCGGGTTGGACACGGACGCTGTGAGTGCAATCCTGTCGCGATTGAAGGGACGCGGGCTCGTCCGGCACAAGCGCCCGTACTGGGCGATCACGGACAACAAGGAGCGACTTCAGTCAGCGTACCGGCTTCACCGACACCACGAGAGTGCAGCCGAACAATACGGCGAAGAGCGTCTCGAGGATCTCCGGACCGACCAGATGGAAGAGGTACAGTGACTGCGTTCGAGGATCTGGAACGCGGCGACATCGTCTGGGGGGCCGATCCGCTCTCGGAGAAAGGTCGGCCGCTGCTCATTATAGGGGCCCCTCAATTCCCGAACCATGGCGTCAGCTCATTACTGTCTTGATCTCCACGAAGACGTACCACGAGGAGTCACTCACGCTCCGGGACGACGACTACGCGGGCGACCCACTCGGGGAACGAAGTCACGTGCTCCCGTGGTCGCTTGCGACACTCAACAATGCTGCCGACGTCGAGTACTATCTGACCTCGCTCGTTGACGACCGCACAGAAGATGTAGTGGGCCAGTTGATTGGCTACATCACTGACTGATACCTGCCTTGTCCGGCTCGAGTGAGCCTCACATCGTACACACGAAAACGGCTAAGTTCGTTGGCTCACAATGTACACATCATGAGCACCGAGAAGAAGCGCGTGCAGTTTCGGGCCCCCAATCGGCTCATCGACCGGGCTGACGCACTGGCCGCAGTCCTCGGCGAAGACCGAACAGACGTCCTCGTGACCGCGCTTCGGGAGTACCTCCAAGACGCCGCTCACGACGACACGCTCGTCCAGGAAATTGCCGACGCCTATTACGACGGTGAGATTACCTTCGAGCAGCTCAAAGCACTCGTCGGCGCCGAAGAGGCGGCCAACCTCCGCGTGTTGAAACAACAGTTGGACGAGAACTTTATCGACGAGGTCGCCGACGTATAGATGGCGCGGCTTATCGCAGATGCCTCCGCCCTCGTCAGTCTCGGAATCGTTACTGACGACGACCCCGATCCACTGGCACTTTGTCTTTCTCGGTACGAGGTCGTCGTCCCAACGGCGGTCATCGATGAACTCCGCGAGATTGCCTCCTACGATGACGTCCATGGGCACGCTGCGTCCGCCGTCCTCAACCAAGCGGAGTCATTCACAACACAGTCGGTCGACCTCGATGCCGAGTTTCCGCTCGATGATGGTGAAAACGCGGCGGTCACCCTCGCGAACGAGCTCGATGCTGCGCTCTTCCTCTGTGACGAGTTCAACCAACTGGGTTTGATCCACGCCTCACTCGCTGATACCCGACTCGTCACGACGCCAACAATCCTCTCGGTTCTCGTTCGAACTGAACACCTCTCAGCTGCCGAGGCACGCCTGCTCCTCGATGCCATCAGCGACGCCCGTAGCTGGGGGGCGAACAGTTACGTGCAGCGAGCTCGCTCGTTGCTCGAAGAGCCCTAATTCTACATAATTCGATTTTAACCGAAATGGCTCTGTGAAATCCTCAGCCGCTGATAGGTTACTGAGGCCGTGCTGAATACAGAGCGCGAGTCAGTCAGAGGAGGGGCACCGATATTGACCGAGATGAATCGGCCACTATAATAACAGTACCATACTTTGATACATCTTGCCTACCCACGTCTCATAGTGATAATAAAACGAAAAGAGGACCAGATGTGGCACTTCGCAGAAAACACTCGCTGCGGATGGGCAGACCACTACGCGACACACAATCTGTTCACTTCAGAAAAACAGGTCGATTCCATATCAGAGCTTCCCTCAGACTTTTGCGGGGAATGTGAGAAACGAAGGGGTATCGATTCTAATCGCTAAGTAGTGCCATTTGACGGTTGAATCATCAATCAAAGCATGAATCGATTGCCAGTTCCCCGCTGATTACACCCTCTGGCTGTGTCACACGGGTTCTATCCGGTTCTAAGGATTTCAACAGAGCCACTGAAATATATCTCTCGACCCGAACCGCGAGCGCTACAGGGCGAGCAGCGACTCGAGCCGATCCTGAAGAGCGTCTCTGTGGACCGTCTCAGTCGCGACCTCCGCCTCGCTGGTTCCCATCTCCTTGAACCCCGTCCCGGTCGGCACGAGAACAACGGACTCATCAGCGGCGATATCGCCGCGATCCGCGAGGCGCGACACGCCTGCTAGCGTCGTCGCGGACGCCGGCTCGACGCAGAAACCGGCATCGACGGCAAACCGGCGCTGAGCGGTCCGTATCTTGTCGTCGGTAACGGAGACGACGGCGCCGTCAGTGTCGCGAACTGCGGCGAGCGCGCGGGCGCCGCTCGGTGGGTCTGGGTTACCGATCGAGTGAGCGATCGTGTCGTCGGTCTCGTCGGGCAACAGCGGTGCCGGATCCGTCTCTCCGGCCTCGAACGCCCGCGTCAGCGGGTCGGCGGTCGCGGTCTGGACGAGACACAGGCGCGGCGGCTCCTCGATCAGTCTCGCGCGCTCGAGGTCCCGGATTCCGAGCCAGATCCCCGAGGCGAATCCACCGGAGCTCGCAGGCAGCGCGATCACGTCGGGCGTCGCTGGGGCGAGCGACTCGTAGATCTCGAATAGTGCCGTTTTGTATCCGCTGATGCGGGTGGGCGCGTCACTCACGAGCACGTCGATCGGGAGGCGTTCGGACAAGTCGAGCGCGTCCCCGTACAGCTTCCCGTAGTCGCCGGCGACCTGTACGATGGTCGGCTCGTACTGAGCGATGAGTTCCAGCCGCACTGACGAGGTCCGCTCCGGGACGAACACGACGCACTCCCGATTGAGGCTCGCCGCGTGGGCAGCAGTGCTGATCGCCATGTTCCCGTACGAGACCGTGCCAACGACGTTGTCACTGGTCGCGACCGTGTGAGGGACGGCAACCGCGCTCCCGCGGTCCTTATACGCGCCGGTTGGGTTCTCACCCTCGTCTTTGACGAACACCCGAGCGCCCGCGGCGTCGTCGAGTCCGGGGCTTCTGACAAGGGGCGTGCCGCCTGCGGCTCGCGCAACGCCTTCGGGCCGATCGATCGGCAACAGCGCCTCGTACCGCCACATCCTGTCCCGGTCTCGACAGTCGCCCCATGAGAATGCCGTCGGGTCCGTGTCGACCCAGAGCGGTTCCCCGCAGGCGCACCTGACTCGGGTGCCATCGTCGTAGCGCTCCCCACAACGGTAACAGCTCAACGAGAGAGACATAGCGACGCTGCGGGGGCCGGAGACATATGCGTTCGCTTGCGGTTTCGAACGCCCGAGCCAAAACGCCCCGCCGACATGCGGGCGAGTCGAGACTTCTCACTACTGACAAGGGCTACGACTGTAACTGGCTGCGTGAAGACCTTCGCGATCTCGGTCTTCGACCGCTAATCGACCACTGCATCAACAATATTGGTGGCGAGTGTGGGAGACACGTCTGCAGACCGACTGAGTGACTGCGACGCCGACGTTGTTTGTGTTCCTCTTGGCGGGGAAATCGATGGATACTGCTCCATCAGCGGCGGTGTGGATTAGTCGTCGGGGTGGTCGAAACCGTTCTTGAGGTCGTCGAGGTCTCGTTCGAGACGGTCGATGTGTGTTTCGAGTTCGTTCACGCTCATGAGTGCGAGCCGAAGGAACTCGTCATCACGCTCAGGCATGAGCGGAAGCTGGCTTGCGGCCGCGACTGGATCATCGGCCTCGTCGGCGCCCTTGCGGACGAGTTCATCGCGTGCGGCACGCAGTTCACGTCGGAGGAGTTCAGCGTCATCCATGGTGATGTACGTATCCGGGATGCAGCCCGCTACGAGCCCACAGGGGGCGAGGTCGTGCGGACCGCGTCACCGAATACGTGGTTTTCTGACCAACGGGTACGAACGCATGCTCGTTCTGTATAGTAGGGTCGGATAAGTGCTTTCTGTCGGCCGAGAGTGGACACGCCGTGGACCCATCCACACGATTTAGGCGCATGCCAGCCGACTTTGACGTATGGAGTGTCCGGACTGTGGTGAGCCGTACGTCTCTCGAGAGGTCGGCCCCGGGCGGCCGCCATCGACGCCCCTTGCCAACGCAATTCTCGATACCGAACAGGGTGAAGAAGTCATTCTCCACAGGCAGTGTTGGACGTGTGGCTGGAGTGAGGACCGCCACGTCGAGGTGGCCGCGATCGAGACGGAGCACGGCGATCCAGAAATCGTCGATCGTCAGCAACGGCTAAGCGAACTGGTCGGAATTCTTGAGGCAATTGAGGATACTGAGATACTCGACTCAGTGCTTCACTACGTCCGCCAGCAACGGTCTGAGGGCGATTCGGTACCATCGTCACTGGAGGAGGACCCGTGACGGAGACTGACGCGCCCTATCCAGTCAACGAGGCGACAGGGAATCCAGCCCACTCATCGTTCGAGGACGTTTGGTGTCTCATGCGCGCTCGTGGGCACAGCTCGCATGCTAACCAACAGGACGCCCACTTCGACGAGATGATGACGGACGTTCTTGCCCGCTATGACGAAGGGACCATCCGGGCGGTCGCACATCGCATTCTCGTCGAATTGTCTCCCTTTCGGACAGCAACCATTGACCTTGACGTGGAAACTGTTGATGGCGTCCGAGTTGGGACAATCGCCGTCGGGACGCTCCGGGAGCTACACGACTCGACAGATACGGCTGCCTCGACCTGCTCGCTTCCCAAACTGGCAACTAGACAGTGCCTGAGGCAGGATATTATGTGGGATTTGATGGGTGGTCTGTAGCGTCGGATCGGGAGACGATGTTTTCGTTGTGGTAGGTGAGGTGTGTTGTGTCGAGTGTGTGGTCGTCACGCAGCATTAGTGAGCGGCCGTCGATACTTCGGTCGTACGGGTGGCTAATTGTGAGTGTGTCGGCGTCGACTGCGATGACGCCGTTGTCGAAGTCGGCGTGGTGGTTCGGGCAGAGGACGAGCATATTGTCCGACGTGTCTGGTCCGTTGTGTGGGTTGCCGAGTGGGTGGATATGATGGACTTCGGAGAACCCGGTGCCGTCCGGTCGGGCGCGTCGGTCACCACATACTTGACACCGATCACTGTACAGGGCTTTCAGGTCGGTGACTATCTCTTGATCGCGGTGGTGGCGATCGACAACGGTGAGGTACTGGCCTGGTGTGTCGGTGAACGCCGCTTGCTCTAGTGTGAGCGATTCGGAGTCGTCTGTGGGGTCGTTCGGTTCCAGTTCGGGGCCCGAGGACATCGTTTTTGAGGGTGGTTCTGTTAGTGCATGCGGGTCGCTGGTTTCGATATCGTCTTGCCAGAGATCGGCGAAATGCTGTGGCGTGTACTCGCGGTGTCTGGCTTCGCCACCAGAGAGCGCTGCGACTTCATCTAACGCGGTGAGTATCTCGTAGAATCCTTGCTTTGTGAGGTGGTCACCGGCGTCGAACCGTGGGAAGACTGCATCGTCAAGGACAGCTGCGGGTTCTGCGGCAACGAATAACTGCGGGTAGAGGACTTCGAGGATGCGTCGAATGGCCCCAGGACCGGTGAACACCATGTTGAGGGTGTTCGTTTTCGAGGAGTCACCGACGCGGAGGTTATAGTCGGCGCAGAACTGCTTGACATGCGCTATGAGTGTTGAGTTGACACCGCCGCAGTAGAGCCGTGCCGTTGGTTGAATACCGTACCCAATGGTATGCTCATCATTCTTGGCGACACTTGCCCGGAAGCGACCGGCACCGTCAAACAGGCCGGCGAGGTATTTAATCGAGTAACTGCCCCGGAACGACCCGTCGGGAAGTACGGGGATATCGACGGTGTCTGTATCGATATCGTGGTCTGCTTCGATGTCGCTCGGTGCTCGGTGATGGATACCGCGGGGTCGCCATCCGTATCGCAACTGGTCACGGATTCGCAGGAATCGGTAGATTCGTTGTGGACCCAGGATCTCCCCGTCGAATTCGTCTGAGAACAGTCCCGTGACAAACCCGAGTTCCCGGACGAGCTGTGTAGACTGACCTGCGAGGTAGTCTTGCAGGTCAGCGAGTTCACTAACGAATTGCATTCGGAAGAAATCACGACTATCTGCCCGGTTAATATAGTTGTACTCGTACCCTTGGGATTCAAGAAAGATACCGATGAGGTTCCCGCGCAGCTCTGAGTTGTACGGATAGAGTCGCAGTACTGGATGTACGGTGAAGTGGCCGTCTTCGGTTTCTGAAATCGGGAATCGAACACGCCCGGTCGCATCTAGGAGGCCTGCAATGTATGACGGCGGGAAATCAAAATCAGGTTGCGAGTTACTCACAGGTTGAGTATTATCGAATCCCCTAGATAACTGTTGGTAGCCGACAATTCAGTGTAAATCGGGACACACAGCTATAGTAGCGTTTGCAATTATCTGCCCACTTGATCCGGCGGGACAGTGATACAGCGACGCTTTACTGGAAATCGGTCGCGGTACCGACGCGAAGGGGAACGAGATCCCCGGGCAGAAGCGACGGCGCCTCACACGGGTGCGCTGTGAGCAGACTCGGGGCCGCTGGTAGTCGAAAATGGAACGGAATCTCGCCCACGTCTTGGGCGAAGTGCGTCGGTTGGCGAGTTCGCTGGAGCTCCCCGATTCGGTCCGTGACTAGTCCTGTCAGCTCTTCCGGAGCGCCCAGACCGAGGAGCGCAGCGTCACGACGGACGTCCATCCGGCTGGGTTCGCAGCGGCCTGTCTCTACAAAGCGGGGCAGGAACATGGCCAGTGGGTAACGCAAAGCGATGTCGCGGCGACAGGGAACGTCACACCAACCACAGTCCGGACGCATCACGAGACGTTAGAGAAGCATGTAGCCTGACAATGCTCGCCTACAAGCACCGAGTTCAGATAATTTCCTCACAAAACTATTTGTTCCTAGGCTGCGTAGCATCCAGTATGACCGAGACGTGGGACGACGTCAACGAGCAGGTCAAAGCGAACTGGAAAGACGACACCACCCCGTTCGAGCGGGTGTACGAAATCGTCGAACAAACCCACGATGGGCAATCGGCAGCCGAGATCGCCGAGCGGGCCCTCGTGAGCGAGCCGACGGCCCGTCGGCACTGTAAGTCGCTCGTGAACACCGGGTTCGCGGAGACGGAGCAAGACGGCCAAACAACGCTGTACAAGCGCAACAGCGACCGGGTTCTGATGTCCCGGATCCGCGAGCTTCGTGAGGAAGTCACTCGACCGGAGTTGCTCGACAGCATCCAGGAGATGAAGGCCGAGATCCGACGCTACGAGGACCGCTACGACGTGGTGTCTCCGGAGGAGCTCGTCCAGCAACTCGACGCCGGCGAGACGGACGGCTGGGACGACCTCACTGCGTGGCGCACGACGCGGCAGAATCTCGCTGTCGCCCAAGCCGCGCTCGCCTACGACGAGGCCAGCCACCAGCTCGCTGTATGAACGGTAACGACCGCGCCGGCGAGTTCGGGCCGATCTATCTTCCGGCACTCCAACGGATTCGTGATCTCTGGCTCGAACTCGAGCCGCTCGTCGACGAAACGGCGTATGATGATGTCGTCGCCCCTACGGAACTGCAGATCAGTCTCAGCGATGGGCTCGGGGACGCCGAGAGCGCTCGGCTCGATATCCAGTGGAGCGAACTGGGAATGTATTCGTTTCACTACGTCGATAACGACGACGTCAATTGGCGCTTCGATCGCCACCCGAATACACACTCCCCCGAGATCCATTTTCACTCTCCGCCCGACGCAGTCACGACGGCCGCTGAGCCGTCCTATATCGATGTGACTGAAGTCTCACTCGTGACGCGTGCCGTCCATGCGATGTGGCGAGCAGCGTACGAGGATGATGCACTGGATCGGCTGAATAGTGCGTCAAACCCACCGTAAAGATGGATGTAACCGAGGACGCAGTCCGGGACATCTGCACGGACGCAGTCTTCGAACGCGGCGAACGATACCGTGAGGAGGGCCGTATCCACGGGATTCACCGCATCGACACCACTGTAACCGCAGTCGTGAGCGGCAGCCGTCAGTACGATGTCCGTGTTGACCTCGCCACCAACGGGTTTGCCCCGTGGTGCGATTGTCCGTACGACGGGCCGGGAGCGTGCAAGCACGTCGTCGCCGTGTTGCTTCAGTGTGTTGACGACCGTCCTCCGGACGAAGGCGATCGCCTCGACACCGCACTCAACAGTGCCGACGCCGACGAACTCCGCACGTTCCTGCGTGATGAACTCGCGACCGATGCGGATCTCCGCGCCCGGTTTCTCGCCCGAGTCGGCGAGCCGACGAGACTGTCGGCTGACGAGCTTCGCGCCTCGATCGACCGGCGGTTCGAAGAGACAAACCCTGAGTACCACGTTGTCTTCGAGCCCATCGACTTCACGCAGTGGTTCGATCTCGCGAGCGAGTACCGCGAGCAGGAGCGGGACGCGTCGGCGGCGACCGTCTACCGGGCACTCCTTGAGTCGCTCGACGACAACATGGAGCGCGTCGACGGCGTGTACGACCACTTCTCGCGTGCGTTCAGTCGGGCACTCGACGGGTATGTCGACTGTGTCGCGGCCGCGGAGCGCGACGCTGATGCGGTTGCTGACGCCATCGGGTTCCTCAACGAGCGGGTGACATCGGGAACGCCGTTCCTCTCGGACACTTCGAGAAGGCCGCGGTCGAGCTTCGAGAGAAGCTGGGCGAGCAGTCCGACGAATAGCTGCGTCGCCCTCTGACGCCCGCAAGTTTGACGACCACGAAAATTAGTTTGTGTCGCGGTCAGCCACATCGATCATCTGTTCGCGAGCGGCTTCGACATCCGAGTCAAGCGCCAACGCGTGCTTGATGAGTCGGCGGTCTTCCTGGTACTCCTCCCAACGTCAATAACGTCTCAGTGTTCTCGGAGCCCGCCACTTGCGAGGTCGCCGTCGGCGAGCGACTGTTCGAGGTCTTCCGTCTCGACGTCGTAGGTCGCCTGCCACTCCTCGATCTCCTCGGTAATCGCGACCAATTCGTTCCGTAACTCCTCGCGCGGGTTCTCCTCGATGAGGGTGCGGATTTCCTCGAAGAGTAGGCGCGTGTAGTCCGGCTGATAGCGCGTCGTCTCGCCGGCCTCGACGCGGCGCAGCTGGCCTTGGTCGACGAGATTCTGGAGCCCCTCGTTGGTCGTGCTCCAGGCGGCGTCGACCTGTTCGCTGATCCAGTTAACCGACCGGGGTTCACGAAGTATCGGTTCAAGGCCCACGAGTCGATCCCGGATGAGGCGTGGACGAGACAACCGATCTGGAAGTGCTGGGTGTGTGGCTCTGATCGCTACGGCTCTAGTCTCGAGTAGCACTAGTACTGGGTATCGATTAACCAACAGCTTGCGGGTATCATCGAGTTTCGTTGGTTAAGATCTGACCTCCTCCAACCCCGACGCCAGTCCCGGTTGGGAGTCTTTCCGCGCCAGCGAGCGGCGACGCGCCTCCGATGGACCAACAGTTCAAGCAAAGGTACCGGATGCACCGTGTCCTCAGCAATCTCACCCGGCTTGACGTCGACCGGTTGGACGAGGCGGATCGAGAGCGAGTCAAGACCGCGAAAGATCTCCTAGAAGAGGTGAGCCTTCTCACGTCTGTTTATCGCCCCAAGAGGGGTGCGGGGCGATCCAGTCGCGATCGCCCCGTGAGGTGATTGCTCGATGGGACACCGCGCACTCGTTGCGTACGAACGCACAGACGGACAGTACACGCTCCACTACAGCCATTGGGGCGGAGCGAACCTGAAGCTCAAGCACCGAATCTCGGCTGAATCGCCGTTCGGTGGCGACGACACCGACTCCAAGTGGGCGGAACAGCTGCTGGCGGAGCTGGCCGATGGCCTCGAGGCAGATGCCGTCGACGGCTACCTCGCCGACGAGGATCGCCCGTCGACGGTCGTCGAGCCGAAGCCCCGTGCCACCGGGCTCACCCTCGACGAGATCGTCGCAGACCATCTCGACTACCTCCACCACGAGGCGTTCTTCGTGGTGTCGACGACGTTCGAGGTGACCGCCTATCGGACGCTGTGGTTCGGGCTACAGTACGACTCGGAGACAGTCGAACAGGGAGAGACGGTCGGGAACGGCGCACTCGCGACGGTGCGCTGGTACGACGGCGAACCGGTCGGCGATGGTCACCTGCAGGGCCAGTTCGCGGCCCTCAAAGACGTCGTCGGCGACATGATCGACAAGGGCGTCTTCACGCCTTCGACGGCGAGGCAGTACCTGAAACGGAAGCTGGCCGAGCGATTCGGAGACCGACAGGAGCTGCTCATTCCGACCGGGGAATCACCCTTCGAGAAGGCGAGCCTCAACCACTCCTAGTTCGATCTGCTTCGTGGCAGCTGCTGTTTTTCAGGGGTCGGAATGGGTGAGCCCCGCCGTAGGCTCGTGATTCGATGACCTCAGACGACAATCCGTTTCACGACTGCGAGTTGGACCCCGAAGCGATCCTCGGGACACACACCTTCGAAGATGTCCTGTTCACCGACCAGACGGAAACGCCGGTGAACGTGCTCACCGGCGAGACACCGGTACATTCGCAAGCAACAGTCGAGGAAGCGAAGGAGTTCGCTGCGAGTATCGACACGGAGACGCCCCAGATCGCGCTTCCGGCTTCCGTCGAGTCGCAGGTCGAAACACAGAGCAAGCCCTACACGGCGGCCGCATTCTTCCACTTCAAGGCGACTGGCTCGCTCGAACGCCACCGCGCCTACCATGCCGCCTACAAGGCGGACGCGTTCTCGGTCGATTTCGAGGCCGACTACGCGTCGGGCGATCTAACGATTACTGTCGAAGGAGTGTTAGAACACGCAGATACGGAATAGAGACGGGTTCTTACCCTCACTTGTAGCTTCCTCACCACTATGTGAGTCAGCGAAATGGGTTTTGACCGGGTTCACACAGTGCTGGTTAGTCACTAAGTGGGACTGTGATCGTAACTACACTTCCTCGGGGGTCGGCATCCTGAATATCAATTGTTCCACCCAGTTCCGTCACAACCCAATTCACAAGCCACAGTCCGAGACCGTTTCCATGAAGTAATGGTGATTCCTCGCCTTCACGTAAGACCTTCCGTTCGTTGGTTGGAATCCCCGGTCCGTTATCCCGAACTGTCACCGTCCCCTGCGGACTATTTTCTCGAAGATCTGTTTCCATAGCTACGACTACTGACGGATCTTCTGCATCATTGTGCTTAACCGCGTTTGTGATGAGTTCCTGAAGTGCTGTTTGAATCTCTATATTTACGGTGAGGGAGGTCTCTGGAAGTGACGTAGTGACTATGTCTGTCGGTGGTGAGGCGTCGGTTAGTGCCCCTTCAACAACTAGATCAAGTGGTCGCATTTCTTGCTCAGCAGAGCCATCTGAAAAGGTTCGTTCAATACGTCGTGCTTGTCGGCTGATTTGGAGAAGGTCGTCCACCGCCTGAGAGATTTGTTCGAGAGCAGGTTTGTATTCACTCTGTCCAGACTCAGCAAGTAGATCAGCAAAGCCCTCTATTACGTTTAGTTCGTTCCGGAGGTTGTGTCGAAGGACACGGTACAGCACCTGAAGTTGTTGCTGACGTCGGCGTTGTTCCGTTATTTCGGTATTAACTGCAACAAGATAGTCGATTTGGCCTGACCCCATAGTGATCGGCGCGATAGTCTGGTCGATATACTGACGGCGACCATCTTTGCGTCGATTGATGAGTTCGTTCTCCCATGTCTCCCCAGATAACACTGTCTGCCAAAGATTGCGATAGAACTCCTTGTCGTGCGCTCCAGATTTCAGGAGCCGTGGATTCTGTCCGATTACCTCCTCTTGACTGTACCCGGTCATCTCGGTGAAGGCAGAGTTGACGTACTCAATCGTACCGTCCGTCTCAGTGATGTAGACTGCGTGTCCGGCGTGTTCAACTGCCTGCTGGAATATCTGTGCTTCTTCCCTAGCCCGAATGTCAGCAATTGCCCGCCCGATCGTGTTTCCGAGATGTGAAAGAATATCACGCTCGTCGCCGACAAACGCGTTCTCGCGTTGGGTATACAAATTCAAAATACCAAAGATTTCGTCATCGTAGTAAATTGGGACTGCAGCAGTTGCTCGGACCCCAAACTCCGCTAACGAATCACGCCAGGGCTCCATCTCGGATGCCGTCGATACGTCTTGGACAGTACAGACTGACAGTGTTTCGAGTGCCTGACCAGTAGGGCCCTGGCTGGTCTCCGTTCCGTCAGTCGTCACGCTAACGTGGTCGAGGTACTCCGTCGCCTTCCCTGCCGTTGCATGGGGCTCAACGCGAGCGTGTTCTTCCGCACTTTCACCTATCCAAGCGAACTGATACGCCCCCGAATCGGACAGGTTTTGACAGACGGCAGTTTCGAGTTCGTCTCTACTCGAGGCCTGAACAACAGCTCTCGTCGTCTCGTGGAGTGTCCGATTGATACGATTCAGTTGTGCAAGCAGGTCCCGCTGACTCTCAAGTTGCCGAGACTGTTCCCGGCGCTCGGTTACGTCACGGATACAGAACACAACTCTCGAGCTATTCTGCACATCCAACGTACTCGCTGAAATCTCCGCCTCGATTTTAGATCCTCCTTTAGTCGTACAAACAAGGTCGTCAGTTCGGCCACGTCCTTCAGTTAGCACACGCTCTATGAACTGCTCATAGGCGTCGCCGTTTGTTGGGTGCAGGTCCGTTGAAACGGAAAGTGACCGAAGTTCCAACTCAGCGTATCCAAGCACTTCCCGGGCACGAGGGTTGCAGTCAAGGACCTGATCCCGTTCGGCATCAATAACGAGCATCGCGTCGTTGACTGATTCGAAAACGGCCCTATACTGTTTCTCGGTCCGTTCCAATTCGTTAGAAAGGTTCTTCGAGAGCCGTCGTCGCTCCAGTAAATTCTTGAGGCGGTGTTTGAGCGGTGACGGGTCGATTGGAACTGAAACCGTCTCGTCGATAATCTCCCATACTCCGCCTTCGAACGAAGAATCGTCCGTACTGTGAACGAGGACGATTGGATGGAAGGGCGGTTCGTTTCGACCTTTCCGGGACTGAAGCCAGTCGCGGTGACGGCCGAGTGCCGGTTCGTCAACGAGAAGGATATCGGTTTGGGAAGATTCTCCCGACGGTGAAACTCCATAGGGTGTGAACTCAGACAGTTCTTGAAACCACTTGGTTAACTGGCGACGGTTCTCGTCGTGTTCAAACAGGAGTCCAACCACAGCGGATTCCCCGGTCGGAGCAGAATCCTCAGCAGCTTGCTCATCGTTGTCCATCTTACGAACCCCCGTCGGTCCCGGCGGACTCAGAATCAGGCTGTTCGAAGAATACATCAGTGACCTCAAAACGCGCACCGCCGGTATCGCTCTCTGTTACGGAAACGGTCCAGTCGTGTGCGTCTGCGACCTGTTCAACGATGGAGAGTCCGAGCCCGGTGCCGTCTGACTGTGTACTAAACCCCGATTCGAAGATGCGTTCTCGTTTTGCTTCCGGGATTCCATTCCCGTCGTCGGCAACATAGAACCCATCGGCAAGTACTCCGATAGTGACTGTCACTGGTCTCTCGTTGTGATCCTTTGCGTTCCGAAAGAGATTCGTGAACAGTTCCATCAACGCACTTCGGTTCGCCCGAACGGAACACTGTCCATCGATGTCAACGACTAATTTTGATTCGCCCGAATCGAAGTCATCCCACGTTTCTCGGGCGAGTGTATCTACTGAAACCAGATCGAAATCAGACGCGGAATAGTCTTGGCGAACGAGCGTCAATACATCGCCGAGGAGGTCCTCAATACGTTCAAGTGCCCGTGCTGTCCGCTTTAAGTATTCGTCATCGCCATCCTCCCGAGCGAATTCAAGATTCCCCTGAGCGACACTCAATGGATTGCGAAGATCATGTGAGAGGATACTGGCGACCTGTTCTAACTGTCGACGTTCCCCATAATCGACCGACAACCGGTACAACCGAAGAAGCGATTCGATTCGTGGCCGGAGCTCAGCCATCGAAATCGGCGTCGTGATGACATCGTCGACGACCTCCCAGACCGAGGGGGCAATACGCTGGACATCACTTGAAGTGACGAGTAAACACGGCCGGATAATCGGTTCTGATGCTGTGCGTACAGCCTGGAGCTCTTCGTGGCACTGTTCGAGTCCCGGTTCGTCAACGATACAAAGTGCAAACTCAGATTCTGACGGTATCGAATCAGCCGTTGAAACGTGGTAGTCTGGCTGTAGCTCCCTCGCGAGCATCTGTCGATTGTTTTCGTGGCCAAAACAGAGGAGGACCTCTTCGCCTACATCGAACTGATTGGCCTCGTCAGGGGTGCAGGATTGATTCGGCATCAGAGTCCACACCCCAGAATCACGTCGGACATTAGCCCTCTGTCGAGGCATCATCGGACCATTCCGGTGTCCCTGAGAGAATCCCACGAAGGCCCGTCAACGGATCACTCACTTCGAGGCCGCTCTCCGTAATCTCGAGTTCACGAAGCGCACGTTCGAAGTCACTTGTCCGCTTCTTGAGAACGCCGGTAACCTTGCGGAGCTCTCCGCCGTATTCGATATGGCGGAGGAACAAAATGTTGTCTGCGAGATAGCTCACACCTGAATCGGTCGCACTGAACTCCTCCATTACTGTACTTGACTCATCAACTAGGACCACCGTTACCCCCATATTCGTGAGGTACCGACAGAGCGCGTGGAGTTTTCGTGTGAGATCCTGTTGGCCGCCCTGAATGGATAGCTGGTATCCCCGGATCCCGTCGATCA
The DNA here is from genome assembly GCF_000337835.1 of Haloferax sulfurifontis ATCC BAA-897. Taxonomy (GTDB): domain Archaea; phylum Halobacteriota; class Halobacteria; order Halobacteriales; family Haloferacaceae; genus Haloferax; species Haloferax denitrificans. Next base: position 85,256 of record NZ_AOLM01000029.1, read on the forward strand.
TAACGATATCTCCACCATCCCCCTCAATCTCACGCCGGACATCTTGTGCGAACTGCTGAGGCGACAGGTCGAGGGGCTCCACTTCTTCAATGGCAAGCGTTCCCCGCTCCTCCATCTCCCGAATTGGGATGTCAATCGCCTCGGAACGGGTTCGAAGCGTTGGCGCACTCTCTTCGAAGAGGTACATCAGCGACCGCTCGCCCCGCTCAGCTGCTTCCTTCATGAAATGCGTCCCAAGCGTCGTCTTCCCCGCACCTGTGGGTCCGCTAATGACCGTCACAGTCCCTCGTTCAATGCCCCCATTTAGCATCTCGTCTAAAGCTGGAACCCCGGAGGAGATCGACTCTGACTCGAACTGTTTGTCGTGCTTGCCGGGATGAAGTTCCGGGTAGACTTCGATGCCCGCGTCAGTAATTTCCATCGCGTGATGCCCGTCCTGAACCGAGGAGCCACGGAATTTCGGCACGTCGATGGTGTGGCCCATCGCCGAGTCCCCGAGTTCAATCGTGCCGTCGCTCATGAATTGTAAGTCGTCGTCAGGCTTTGCGTCGGTGGCTTGCGTCGTGAACAGGACTGTCGCTCCGTTTTCGCTGAGCATCCGCATGAACGAGAGCGCCTGTTTCCGAAACTGGTACTCATCGCCCGTAAGATACCGGAGCTGAGTGATCGGATCGACGAACACACGGTCGGGTTCTAGTTCGGTTACTTTGTCCGAAATAGATTCAACGAACGGATCCCGTTCCACCTGACTCGACTCAAAGATGTCGTACCCCTGATCGTCTGTAAAGAAGTCAGATTTGGGACTCAAATCCAAGAAGTCAATGCCCGTAAGGTCAAAGCCGAGTTGATCTCCGTTCTGTTCGATATCTTTAATTTCCTCTTCGAGGTTGATGAACAGCGACGTCTCCCCGTTCGCAGCACCCGTAGTGAGGTAGTGCAACCCAAGAATGGTTTTCCCCGTTCCTGGCCGCCCTCGAACCAGGTAACTCCGCTCTGGGATAAGCCCGCCACGGAGTATTTCATCAAGTCCGGAGATTCCAGTGGAAATGCGACTGACTGTTCCCTGCTCCTTCGTGGTTGTATCAGTAGTGTCGTTCATTCTCTTTCTGAGTCCTCTTGTTTGGGGGAGATCACGATCTTACCGTCAGCGTGAACCGTCACAAGAAATTCACAATATGGAAAGATGATTCGGCCGGCCCTCCGGTCCCGTTCGTTGTTTCCGGTTGGCTCAAAGAGTTTGTCCAGGGCGTCCGTATCGATTCTGTCAAAGAGCGGAGGGAGACTTGTGGAGTCAACATCGGAAATCACCTCAATGATAACGGCAAGCGTCGCACTGAGCGACTGGTCCGATTCCCACTCGTATGCTGCTAAATATGTCTCGGTCGAACGATGGTACCGAACACGAGCGGTCTCTGTTTCTATAATCTCGTCCGCTTCACGTGAAGGCGTCTGATTATTATTCACCATATGAATCACCTCCAGTATCGTCTCCGAGTCGACGTACGATTTCGGCGAAATCCCTGTCATCGAACTTCCCGTTCACCTCCGCCGCAGTCTGCTCAAGTTCCTCAATCCGAGTTTCAAGCCGAGCAAACTCCTCGCTCGACGAACGTTCTGATTCGCTAAGTTCCGACTCTAAATGAACTCGTTTCCTCGTGAGCGCGTACAGCTCTCGAACAGCCCCCTCGTAGTTCCGCTGGTTGTCGAGTCGGCGGACTCTTTCGAGTAGTTCGTCCTTCTGGATTGGTTTGACGAGGTAGTCGTCCAGTGGCATCTCGACGATGTCGAGATCTGGATTGACTGCAGTAACCATCGCCTGACGACACTCTGGATAGTTCCGGGAAATCCAATCCAGGACCGCATCACCGGACTCATCCGGGAGTCGGCGGTCAATAAGTGCAATATCTACGTCTTGATCAAACTTATCACGTGCTTCAGCTGCGGTATACGCGGTTCGAACGCTATATTCGTCCGAGAGCCAAACTGAATATAAATCGGCAAGTCCCTCTTCGTCCTCAAGAACCAGTACGGTTGTCTGGCTGTCGCCAGATTCTGGAGAAGTGGACATGAAGGGATGTATGCCATCTGTAGAGTTCCAGTGTCAAAAGCTATGGGCTGATATATCCAAAGAAGATTCTAGGAGTGGCCAATATATCCACACCCTCCGATTGTGGAATGGTTACGCGTTCCTTACCGAATCCGAAGGGTAACTGCTTCCGAGGATTGTATCCAATAGTTTTCGTTCAGCAGTCCGAAGATGCACGTTAAAGGACGACGAGGAAATATCCATCTGCTCCGCAAGTTCTTGCCCGCTAAGACCCTTCGGCGACTCGAAATAGCCCCCGTGGTACGCGAGTTCAAGTGCCTCACGTTGCCGATCCGTCAGATTCTGAAGAGCTTGGTCGCCGACTTCGCTCTGCCGCTGTGGATAGTCAGTCAGGTCATCGGTTCCAAGAAGGGCCGAGTCAGGATACTCAGTCGAAACGATATCCACAACCCGATGAACGGGTATGGTCGGCGGCGTCACAAGCCGGACGCGAACACCGTCTTCAACGTCCCCCCCTATACTCTCAAGACGAAGTCCATACCTCGCCAAGATGCTGGCGATAAACATCTCAGTAATGGTGATTTGGAAGAGGAGACCATCGTCAGACCCACCGACTTGCGTGATTGACGAGATGGCGGTCGCTTGCTCAGCTGCCTCAATAAACTGCTGTGCTGAACAATTATGAACACGCACGAAGACCGTTGCTTCGTCACCTTCCTGCTCGCGGAGCCCTTCGAACAAAATTGTGCAACGGCAGTCTTGGGCAATGCGGAGCAGTGGACACGCCTCGGATTCAACGCTAAACCGGACCGCAGTCCCTTGGCGGGACATAATTGCATTCGTCCGTTCCACCTCCTTAACCGCATACCCCATAATTTCACCCCAATCAGTGAGAACACCCCGAATTCGATCCGTGATAGCATCCCGGTTCTCAGCATAGAGTGTTAGAACGCCGTATAGAACATCCTGGTACATGATCGGGACAGCGATAACCGACGAAAAGTTCCGGCTGATCGCCTCGCGCCGCCACGGCTCCTGCTGGACATCGGTTGCAGTGTTACTGACAATCGTCGGGTTATTTGTCTGAGCAGTTTGAACCGCTGGGTCGGCAGCCATATTGTCGAGCGTTAGTGAACATGAATCGAGGTAGCCCTGGTCACGACCGACCCACGTTCGTGGGATGAGCTCGTCGCCCTCAGGAGCGAGTTCACCGACCCATCCGAAAACGAACGGATCAGTCTCGCTGAGAAGCTCACAGACCTCCTGTTCAAGCTCATTCCGCGTCTCGGATTGGATTGCAATTTGGGTCAGGTTCCGAATTCTCGTATTGAGTTCTTCAACGTGTTCTAGCGTTTCCGTCCGTCTCTTCAGGTCTTGTTCACGACGTCGAAGTTCCTGCTCGCGGTTGACTCGGGTAAACACTGATTCCGCGTTCCGCGCTAAAAGTTCGAGGAGCCGTTGGTCTTCTTGGTCGAATGTGGCGGCGGTCGTCGAACCGCAGATAATGACGCCGAACTCTCCGATCGGGACGATGAGCTGACTGCGGATCGGAGTATCTGGATTGTACACCTCCTTCCGAGAGCGGACATCATCGACACGGATAGCTTCGTTCGTGAGGAACACTTCACCGGCGAGACTCTCTGTAAGTGGAAGAGACGGAAGGTCGCCGATGACATCCACAACATCGTCGGAGTATGCAACTGGTGACAGTGTTCCGGCGTCGGTATCGACAAGATTGACTGAGACGAGTTGTAGGTCGAGAGTGTCAACTGCCGTGTCAACGATCGTCTGGGCGATTTCTGAGTCGGTTGTTGCCCGCACAAGTTCACCGGGATTTTCGTGGAGTTCTTCTAGCGTGTTTTCGTACCAGACATAATCAGAAAGATCTCGAAACAAGGCGTGAACGAGCGTCCCTTCGTCCTGATCGATCACAGAGGCCGCAATCTCGACAGGGATACGAGTGTCGTCGTTGACAACATAGATCTGGCCGCCGTTAGGGAGATATCGTCGAGTCCCTCCTTCATTTGCGTGCTGTCGGATGCCAGCTTTGTACTGCTCTTCCTCTTCGCTCGGATGGATTGTGAGCATGGAGTCGCCGATGAGCTCTTCTCTGGACATCCCGGTCAATTCTTCAGCACTCTCATTCATCTCGTGAACTGTTCCAGTCTCGTCGCCCACGAATATCGGCACAGGAGCGTTTTGAATAAGGGATTTATATCTGTCTCGTGCCGCTTGCAGCTCTCGTTCACGGATGATGCGTTCTGTCACGTCCTGTGAAACGCTCATCCCGGCGACGACGTTCCCCGAATCGTCCTGAACAGGTAGCACCTGTACCTCAAAAAAGCGACCCTCGAGAGGAAGTGTAGTTACGTTCATTTCACCATCAAGCGCCCGACGAAAGAGAGGGCTGAGCTGATCTGCGTTTTCTTCAGGAAAGACATCTTGTAACCGATTGTCTCGAAGATCTTCCGGAGAGAGGTCGACTTCTTCAAACGCTGGACCACCGACGATTCGAAAGCGGAGGTCCTCGTCGAATAACGTAATCAGCCCATTTGGAAAGTGATCTACAAGCGTCCGATAGGGTTCAAGTTCGTGATCGAAGAGGGGGATAGTCTGTGGGGCCGTAAGACGCCCAATCACAATCGTCTGATCGCGATTCTCAACAACGTCGATCCACGCAATCGAACGACACTCACCCTCCGCACTACGGATTGGGGTTTCACATCCCTCGAAATCTCGGTCTTGCGTGATTGCCTGCTCGAAGGTTTGAAAAGCTGTGGCCTGCTTCTCCTGTGGAACTAGTACGTCAAAGATATTGGAATCAAGAAGAGCATCTCGATCATAACCAAGTTCGTCGGCCAACGTTATATCGCAGAACTCCACATCTCCTTCCGCAGTTACGAACAGCGAATTCGAAGAAAGCTGATCAAGAGCAGTCTCAAAGACCTGACGCCCCAGCATTACCCAAAGCGAGGGGATGGGTATACTTGTATCATCGGTAGGGAGACCTGAGACCCAGAAAAAATTCTCTACAGAGTATAGTCATTCCAAATGATTACCACCACCGTAGTTTTTTCGCGCCGAAAGGAAGCGGCGCGCGTCGTATCATACGACCGGCTCCGGAGTGGTTCAGATGCATATGGTGATTTACGCACTGGTAGAGGCATCGACGCACGACGACGCGCTGGCCACCGGAAAGACGGTGTTCGACCAACTGGTCGGCGCGGACCCACACGCCGGCGCCGTTTTCGATTACTACGTCTGTTTCGATGAGGAGGATACGTCCGTTGCCGGGCAGGCGCGATGGGGAGAGCTCCCGACTGCAGCCCCCGTCGACTCCGATGACGGCCAGGACCTGCTCGAGCGTGGCTGGGAGGCGACGAAGGAGGAATTCGAGCGTAATCTCGACCGGGTGAAGGAGGCCATCGACGAGCTCTCCGACGAGGAGATCATGCGCGACGAGGACCTCGCCCGGCACGCCTTCCACTAGGTCGGTGCAAACGACGGCCCGACGATCTTCCTGTACACCGAACACGGAACCGGCATTCGCCACCGTGGACAGTTGGACCGACTCCTCGGGGAGAGTGAAGAGCTCTGGATCGTGCCCGCTGACGTCCACTTCTGAATAATGCCCCCATCATCAACTGGCGACGCGAGAGCCGCTCGCCGACACTCGCGTATCGGAACACCGAGACCGGTGCGCGAGCCGTCCTGCATCGAGCGCCGGACTCCTACCGGTACAAGTGGCGCGGGGTGATTCTCGTCGACGGCTACCCGGTCTGGTCGCGGGGATACGAGACGAAGGATGCGACATCGTTCCGTAACGAGCTCCGGGAGCGGCCCGCACCGGACCTCAACTGCCCGGAGTGTCCGAACGACGACGTTCGCGTCGGCGAGAAGGCGGCAGACGGGGCGAAAGTCCAGCGGTGGTATGACTGCCCCAACTGTGGGTACGAAGCCCCCTCACGTATCATCTACGGCGCCGAACGGTGAGTGAGCGGTGGGCGCTGTTTTTCGGCCGGGCACGAGGTGGTGGCCCGGGACGACCGGGTTAGTCAACCAATGACCCTCGAAGTACTTGACCGATACAGCGAGGCACTGTTCGAGTTCCTCTGGTGCCCCGTCTGCGGGCAGGAGGTCTTCACTCACATCCCCTTCGAGGGGGTGTTCTGTAAGAACTGCAACACCCAGGTCGAACTCCAGGAACCCCGAGAGACACGCGGCTACGAGGAGGCCGTGCTCGCCTGCTTCGATTCTACCACGACCTGGAACCTCCACGTCGACGAGAAACTGCGCCGCGACCTGCCTGATGGGTCGGCGCGCGTGAAAACCTTCGGCGCACCGGGCGCCTACGAGGTCAACTGGTGGAGTCCGAAGCCGGATGAGGACTGGGTGCCGGTCGAACGTAGTGAGTTCAACGACGTCGAGGAGCCAGACGAGGTGTCACATCTCGCATAATAGCTCGATGAAATTCACCGGAGGTGACGATTTTTAGCTATCCTTCTGAATAAAGAAGGATATTCAGCCCGCTTGAGCACCAGTGAAACTTGACCAGTACCAGGGGTGAGGAACACCACGGAACAAAACCGAATTTTAATATAATCTTGTCTGATAATTTGAGAGATGGATGTGACTCAGCGAGTATTCAATTTCATAATTTTGCTGATTGGGACCCTGCTCGGATTACTGATTGCAGGATATGTTGTTTTATCATATCCTAATTTAATCGGAGCATCTGAGCCACTCAGAGGACTCCAGTCATTTGTTAGTACAGGCTCATCAGTTATATTAGCGCTTGTCACAGCGGCATATGTCATTCTCACATGGTCACTAGTAACTGAAACTCGCGATGCTCGGAAACAGGAGATTATGCCGATATTCGCACTTGAAATGGAGGGATATGCTGTTGGAGCCCTGGGTCCGAAACTGAGGAACATTGGAAATGGGCCTGCAACCTCTGTTTCAGCAACCTTTCAGCTAAAACCGAGTGGACAGGAGCATCAAGCTTCCTCGAAGAATGTTGCTCCAGGGGATTTCGTCGGATCATTAGATCCAAAAGTACCGGTGGATCCAGATAGCGATTTTGAAGAATTGTGTGTTTCAGGCACCTATACCAACGTATTCGGAGAGGAAAAGCCGTTCAGCGATTCAATAGACCTAGAGATGTTTTACAGAATGCCGATGCAGACTCCCTTATGCGGCGAGATCAATCTGTTGAGGAACTAAGAAAGATAAACAGTAATTTGAAATCAATATCTGAGAGTATCGAAATGAATCGCTTTGAAGATGTTTTGAAGATGGAAAAACGTCGTCGAATCATCGAAGAGCTTGAAGAAGCAGGGGGTTCACTGACGCTCAAAGAGCTATCACAGCGATTAGGTCTCATGACTCCTGTCGTAGCCGCATGGCTCACGTGGATGGAGGGTGCGGATGTAGTCGAATACGATGTCGAAAACGATGAAATTACAGACCAAAGTAACTTTAATACGGAAATTCGTTTAGCCGATTCACCTTAATTCGACCCTCAAATGTTGTTCTTGCGCCGGCAATGGGTGCCGGCGCACACGCGCCGGCGGTGATCGATGTCGACTCGAAGTCAACTCCGATTCATTCAACGAGTCGAACAGCCCCCTGAAAGCAATAGCGACGACGAGCGGATCGCGCAGGTGTACCGCCATTCAGACGGGTATCCCGCGAGTGTCCTGCGCGATCTCGCTCAGCTGAAGGATCTCCTCAATGCGACCCGCGCCGAACGCGGTCCAGCCTACACAGCGGCGACGTTCGTGTTCCTCGACAAGCTCTCGACGATCGACCTGTATCTGGATGGCGACCCTGAGCGAACGATCGACGCAGCGCAGCCAGCAGACCTCCTCGATCCGGCCAATATGGAACACCTCGATCAACCGCTATTCCTGCTGGGCCACGGCGTCGAAAATCCGGCCGACGGCATCCACGGCGACGAGGAGTACCTCTACATCGTGGAACTCCCGACAACAAATCCGTTCGATGAGCCCTCCGAATGGACCGTCAAGGTGAGCGGCCAATCCGGGTTCCCCCGCTGGGACGGCCCAACCGACGAAGCGTTCGAGCGAGCCAGTTGGCAGTTCCACGGGCCACTGGACAACGCGCTCACAGAGCTCGTCGCCGAGCCGGCGTGAGAACACGACAGGTTAGATGACGCCGCCGATGACGAGAAGGCCGATGAGGGTCAGAAGCATCGCGATAACGCCTCCGCCAGCGAGGACCTTGTTCCCCATCGCCTTCTCGTGGATGGGCATGGCGGCGTACTCCTCGCGGAACGCCTCGAGGTTTTCCTCGTCGTAGAAGTACTTGATCTTCAGCGCGAACCGTTCGGTGACCGCACAGCCCGTACAGACCGGCTCCTGCTCGAGCCGTTCGGTCTTGGTGTGGCTGTCGCAGGCGATCGCCCCGCAGTTCGAACAGTACGTGTATGCCTCGTCGCCGCCGCTCGTGTCACAATGGACGCAGCGGTGGATGCCATCCTCAGCTGTCACTCGTGACGGACCTGCCGCGTAGTACTCGTAGGGGTAGGTGTACTCCTGGAAGCCGGTCGTGTGCCGAACCTCGGGGAGGTATACGGGCTCGATCGACTGCACGGAGATGTCCGAACGATTCGGCGGGTGGGAAGAGGCACTCAACGAAGCAGGCTATCTGCAACCGAGATCGTATCAAGATTCCACGGAGATCCCCTACGGACCGAATTGGCTTGAGCAGCGGAAACTAGCCTTAGAACGGGATGTCTTCGAGTGTCAACCGCCCTGGTGCGATGTAACCCAAATAGAGCATCAAGATCAGGTCGGGAAGGAACTCTACGTTCATCACATTATTCCGCGGAACTTTTTCTACGGGTCGGATGACCAGTTCGACTACCAGCAGGCCAATGACCTCTCAAATCTGGTGACTGTCTGTGCGAAACACCATCTAGTGTGGGAGGCTGTCGCTCCACAGCGATTAGATGTGCTAGCCTACGAGAGGCAACCTAGGACGAGCGCCCCTGCGGATTGCGTTTCTCTACCCCCGGAGGTGAGTGGGACTGACTCCCCTCGTGGTCGCTATGGAAGACATTGAGCCCCTTTCAGACGAGGATATCTCGACTCCAGAACGAGACGCAGTAACGCCGAATGAGCGGCTCCACTGGCACCTCACCAACGCTCTCGTGAGCGCTGAATCTCCAGAGACGACAGCGCATCTCCGAGGAGCGCTCTCAGTGTACCAAGACCTCCCGCCGACACCCCTCGTCGAGTGTCCGCTCTGTGGAAAAGTCGGGCTTCCGGAGCGAATTCGCACCCACGAGTGCCAGTAGCCGCTGTAGCGTCGTTTTTTGCGCCATAATGGGTGGAGGCGCAGATCAGAACGCATCGCGCCTTCGGAGGATGTTATGAAAGACCCAGAGACAGCGACGGTCTTCGCAGGCCTCGATGGACGAACCGATACTGAACTACCCGAGTGGTACGCCGAGCAACACGGTCGACCCGACCCGATCAGCTACAGTGCGGCAATTCGAAACCTCCCACAGGCGATTGACACGGCAGTCGCGTATCGTAATCCGTACACCGACGAGTGGGTCGAAACCGATCGGTTCAACGCACTCGTCGAACCATCACGGTTACAGGCAGAAGCAGGCGGTAATAATGAGACAGAGTCGCTATTCCATATCCCGACGGACAGTTACGCGATCATCAACCCGGTCGACGTCTACGGCCCGCTGGAGGAGGTCCTCCGCGAGGAGACCATCGACGGGACCCCGCTGGGCGAGGTGATGTTCGGCGAGATCCGGCGCTACCGGGGCGGCGGCGAGGTCCATATGGACATCATGTTCGACGGCCTCGAGGTGCGCCTCCCTGGCCGGTCCGACCCGGTCACGATGGGCGTCACGTCGGGCTACGACTTCTTCGGCGAGCACGCCGTCTACGTGGAAGGGTTCGCTCAGGATGGCTACTGCTCGAACACGATGCGCTCGCTCACCGACAAGGAGGTCATCAAGCACGTCGGCGACGTGCGGAACTTCCGCACTTGGTGGGAGGAACTCCCGTTCACCGTCACGGAGTTCTACACCCTGCTGGGCTTCCCGGACTACCTGGCCGAGCGTGCCGCCGGCGATGCAGAAGCCAATGCGGCGTCGCCTTTCGAGGTCGATATGTGGACGCTGCATTCCGGCGCGACGTACGCGCTCACCCACTTCTTCCAGGGGAAAGAGAGGGCATCCCTCGATCAGTACGTTCGGATCGCCAACGACATTCTGTTCAACCCGGAAGGCACGATCGAGCGTGTCGAGCAGGCCTACGAGCAGAAGTTAGAGGCGGACGGTGACGATGGGGCACAGGCCTCGCTGGAGGGTGAACGAGCGCTGGCGAGTATCGAGCGCGTCAGCGACGACCTGCAGGAGAAAGTCGAGCAATTCGAAGAACGCGAAGATGCGCTGCGTGAGCGGTTCCAAGAGGCGATGGCCTGAAGCGACGATGAGCTAGTCGTCTGGTCTGTTTTTCTCTCCCACAAGGGGTGGAGGCTGATAGAGATGGATGACTCCGCGGACATCGACGGGAGTGAGGACGAGTTCCCACCCGAGAAGCGCCTCGAAGCGCCGAACCATCGACTAATCAAGGCCGGAATCGCGACGATCCCCGACATGGAAACCCTCCGGGAGTGTGTTGCCTACGAGAACGCACACCAGAACCGGACACAGATTCTGCGTTTCCTCCAGTGGAAAGCCGAAGAGTTGCGTGAGAGTGAGGAGTAGCGACCTGTCTTAACCAACGTTCGGAGCAAGACACCATTCTGTGTTGGTTAACGCCGAGTAGATCCCGCTTTTCGGACCCCAAATCTCCCGGTTCACCATCGGATACCTCGACGCCGGTTCTATAATGATCCAGATCTGACGTTTGAGGATGCAAATGTCCTAGAAACCTACTGACACTCTGTATTCCGTGTCACCAGCGTCTCGAACGGCTTCCAGTCCAACCGGTGGTTGACTAACCTGTGAAGGGCCTACGTCCAACTCAGAGCGACCAAACAGTGAGTAAAAAACCACACAAGCGCCGAAGGAAGACAAATCAGAAACAGCTCACCAGAAGAGAATTGTTGGGCGTTGGGCAACGTCTGTAACCTGTGCCTCGTCAGTAAGTCCCGGCACGCGTACGAGTGCCCGTGTTCCGTTCTCGGGATCATCACTCGGCTCTATCTGGAACGAGCCACCGTACCGCGTTACGATCCAATTGACCAACCAGAGTCCGAGACCAGACCCGTGTTCTAATGCCGTTTCTTCGCCCTTTGAGATGACGTTTGCCTCCATCTCATTGATTCCTGGACCATTATCCTCGATTGAAAGAAGAAGCGACTCTCCGTCATCACGTAATCCGATCGTTACTCGTGGCTCCGTGGCTGTATTATGTTTCGCCGCATTCTCGATAAGTTCTGAAATCGCATCTTCGATCTCTCGCCCAGCACAGATATCTCGATCAGTCTGGATGGAGACATCGAACGTCATCTCCGGATACTCATCGCGATACGATTCGATCACGTTCGTGATCAACGAGTTCGGATCAACTCGAGTTGGCTCAGCGTCACGCCTCGCAATCTGTTCGAGTTTGCGAGCTTGTTCGGAAAGTTCAATTAAATCATCGCTTTTCCGTTTGACCATTTTTCCGAATTGGGCTGGATCGCTTTGGTCACCATCGACGAGAAATCCACTACGGCCGCTGATAACCCCCATGTCGTTCCGAAGGTTGTGACGGAGCACGCGGTTGAGGACCTCAAACAGTCGCTCCCATCGTTTTTGTTCAGTGATATCAGCTTGGATGCCCAAGAAGTGCGTTACATCGCCCGTCTCATCTCAGACTGGTGTGATACGAACTTGATTCCAAAACGGCGATCCGTCTCTTCTATAATTGACGAGTTCGACGACTACTGGATCGTGGTTATCGATGTGTTCACGGAGCGTGTTAACAGCCGCGGAGTCTGTCTGCTCGCCCTGTAGAAATCGACAATTGTCACCGAGGACAGTTGAAGCGTCGTAGCCAGTAATCTGCTCGAACCCTTGGTTCACGTACACCAATGGGTTGTCCGGCTGCGACGCATCAGCGAGTGTAATGCCGACTCTGGCTTTGTCGATCGCCTTGTCTTTGATTTCTAACTCGCGGAGGGCCTCTTTTCGCGCGGTAATATCACGGCCGACACCATGGACACCGACAATTTCCCCGTCATCTACGATAGGTCTGCCGTTCACCTCGAGAATCACATGCTCGCCATCAGCGGTGATGAGATCGAGCTCAACGTTTGTGATTTCCTCTCCGTCGAGTACTGATTCGAACGCACTTATCGCTCTCTGAGCCGACGCTTCAGTATTATATTTGGCAAACGGTTGGCCAATCATCTCCTCGGGGGTATAGCCCAAAATTCGTTCGGATGCCGAGGAGATGTACGTGAATTTGCCCTGTAGGTCAAATCGAAAGAGCAGATCAAACGATGTGTCCGCTATCGCTTTGAAGCGATCGCGTTCGGCTTCGAGATGTGAGCGAGTTTCAGTGAGTTCACTAATGTCGTGCATGACAGCTGCAATCGTTGCTCTTCCCTCTTCGGTTGCCGTTGCCGAGAACTCAAACTCGACAGGCTGACTCCCATCTCTGACTCTGATTTCGGATTCCACTTCCAGTCGTTCTTCAGGCGGTACAGTGGACACCTTCTGAAGTGCAGCTTCAATCGAAGGGGCGTCACTTGAAGGGATGAGACTCGTGAGACGCGTTCCCACAAGTTGTTCAGGCTTCTGACCAAGATACGACGCTAGCGGTTGGGTTACGAACGAGAATGCGCCGTCCTCGTCAAGCAAGAACACCTTCTCGTCGAGATGATCCAGAATCCGCTGGAGTTGGCGCATCTCCGTTTCTCGTTCAAGACGATCGAGCGCGCTCGCCGCCGTCAACGCAAGCAGTTCCGCGAGTGCGGCATCCTCCTCGGTGAACGCATCCGGTTCCAATGCCGCGATCCCGAGCACACCGTGCTCGCCCATCGGCAGGAACATTCCGGATTCAACCGCCCCATAATCGATACCTGTCGTGTTGACGTCGCCGTCGATTATAACCGGCTCCTGTGACTGGAACGCCTGTCCAACCAGGTTTTCATCCGCATCGTAGGACGGTGGGTTGGGGATTTTTTCTCTCGCCTTTTGTGAGTATCTGGTCGGTGGCAGTGTCCCAGCCGTGGCATCGTGAAGACGGATCGACGTGATCTCGTACCCGAAGACCCTCTCCAGTTCCTCAATGATCGTGGTAAGGAGTTCATCTTCACCCGAGGCTTCGATGAGTGACTGAGAAGCGGAGAGGAGTGCGTTCAGCGTCTGGTCGCGGTCTTTACGCTCAGTAATGTCTTGGGCAGATCCACGAACCGTCACGACATCACCGTTCTCGTCCGTGATTGGCACACCCTGCACACGGAGCCAGCGGAGTTCCGCGTCCGACTTCCAGTACCGCAGTTCCACGTCGAACGGTTCCACGGCTTCGATCGCTTCTTCGACGGCTTGCTCTACGATCGGCCTGTCTTCCTCGTGGTAGACATCGAGCGCCTCGTCAAGCGGCGGTTCCGTGTCGGACTCAACACCCAAGAGATCGAAGAGATGCTCCGTCCAGAAGACACTCCTCGTCTCGACATCAATCTCCCATCCGCCCACCTCAGCGACGCGTTCAGTCTGGTTGAGGAGGTTTTGGAACCGCTCAAGTTCCTGCTCTCGTTGCTTCCGTTCGGTGATATCAGTGAAATACACTGACAGACCATCTTCATCCGGATACGCCCGAACCTCGAACCAGACATCCATCAGGTCAAAATGGGCTTCGAACGAGACGGACTCCTGTGCCTCCATCGCGTGGTGATACTGGTCGTAGAATTCTGTCTGGACAGCCTCAGGAATGTTCTCCCAGAGGTGCCGCCCCACGATTTCGGCATTGTCACCGAGCCCCATCGCTTCCTGGAGAACATCCGTTCCGACGTCGTTGACGTAGGTGACATACCAGTCGGTATCGATAGCGAAGAACGCATCGTCTACCCGTTCAAGCGTTCGTTCAAACCTATCTCGGGCATTCTCCAATTCTTGACGGTACTCGCGCTGTTCGAGTTGTTGTCGCAACCACTGCGCCATGATCTCGATAAGAGCCTGTTCTTCCTCGGAGAAGTCGGATTCTCGCGGCTCGCTGTCCGCGAAACACAGTGTGCCGTACAGTTCATCGTTTACGTCGATCCGAGCGCCCATATAACAGCCCAAGCCGTACTTCTCGAAAGCAGGGTCGCCCGCCATATCATCTGAGGCATTCTGTAGCGCAAGTGGAGAGCGCGTGCTGTCGTCGATCGTTCGGCGGCAATACGTCTGTGACAGGTCGTCGGTGACGCCGGCCTGGATTAGTTCGTGATCGCCCTGTGCCGCCACGACCTCGAAGTTACCAGCCGCCGCGTCGATACGGGCGAGGAACGCGATGTCCATTCCGAACACGTCAGCCCCAAAGGAGAGCATCTGATGGACTTGCTCTGAAAACGATGCGTCAGGATCCGACGTGATGCGATGGAATCTTTGGAGGCTTTCTTGACTTGCCTGCAACCGGGATTCGTAGGTTCGACGTTCACGGACGCGTGAAACGACAGACTCGATTTGGTTGGCGACGAATCCTTCGTGGACCGCACCGTTGGTCATTTCAACTATACCGGTTGCTGAACTGTCGAGAACATGGTCGGCGTGCGCCGTTCCGGTCGCAATGAGAATTGGTAATTCTGGGTAGTCGTCCCGTAATGCCGAGAGAATTTCCACGCCGTCAACCACCGGTGGATTGTGGCGCGTGACGACACAATCGACGTGTTCTACAGTGAGAACTGACCGTGCTTTTTCCAGCGAGGGAACGGTCAACAGTTCAAAACCGTTCCGGTTCTCGTAGGTGAGCTGTGATGCGAGGCCACCACCTTCAGCCTCCGCGGGCTCAATTACCAGCGCCCGAATAAGTGTCTCAGATGGATCCCCTACGGTCATCTAATACATTATTTTCGGCTCACACTTATTAGTCATTATGCGATATGAGGTAGCATAGCTGCTGCTTTCGGCAGGTGTTATGCTGATAAGCCCATTACTCTTATCACGTGACCGATTTTAAGTAGGGTAGCAGCAGCCCGTTACCGTATTAGCGATCACTAATCTATGTCTACAAATCCTCAAATTCACGTCCTCCACGTCGATGATGAACCCGGATTTGCGGATATGGTTGCCCAATTTCTCGAACGCGAAGCCGGTCGTCCTCGACCTCGCCCTGCGTCTCGAGGTACTGGAGCAGCGCGTCGATCACGTCTTCGAGTCCATACTTCGCCGCCTGCGCTCGGAGGTCCGCCCCGTCGACGTCGACGTGGCTGAGCAGGAGGAGACAGTACGAGCGGTGGCGGCTGCCGTCGTCGATTAAGAGGGTATGACAGCAGAGCTCCGCCGGCGAGACTGCGTCGAGTTCCTCGGAGTAGACGTAGTAGCGGTGGCCGGTGAGCAGGAACTGGAGGTCGAAGGCCGCGAACCGAGCGAGGCCGGTTTCGTGGAACGCCTCCGCGTCGATCTCCGTCTCGGCCTGGGCGAGGAATTCGTCGTAGTCCTCCCAGAGAATCGTGCCCTTCGGGGCGACGGCTTCGAGGCGTTGACGATGCAGATGGTGTGCGAGTTCACGGGCGAACTCGTGGAGGCGGTCGAAGTCGGCGTTGAACTCGTAGCGGCCGTCGGCCGTCCCGACGAGCCCACGGTCGCGAAACCGCTTGAGGACGCGGTTGACCGTGTTGCGGTAATTGTCGCTCCGGTCCGCAATCTCGGAGACAGTTCGCGGCTGGTCGAGGTAGTACAGCACCTCGAGTGCCTTGCCGATCAGCAGTTCGGGGAACTCGATGTGGGAGTGCTGGCGGACGAGGTCCTGATAGAGTTCGACGGCGCGAGCATCAGACGGAATGACTCGTTTTCGCCGCCCGTCGCGTTCCGTGTAAACGAGTCCCTTTTCAACGAGGTCGCCGACGGCACGAGAGAGGTAGCTCTCGCTGTGGTCGAGCTTCGTCGCGAGCTCGGAGATCGTGTCGCCGCGGTCGACCGTGGCGAGGACTTCGAGTTCGATGCGCCGGAGCACGGTGTAACATAGTACGAAACTTTTTTATAAATAAGTTTCGAGTAGTGTTACTGCCAGCAATCTCGAGAACCGCCCACATCGTCTTAACCAACAAAACTATGGATTCGTGGGCCATGTTGGTTAACTTGAGTTGAGCTATGGTGTCTTCCATACCACCACTGCCCTATCAGGACTTCCTCTCGACATCGTCGCCACGTACGTGACAGGTTCGTAGACGCCCGTGAGCGATCGGCAGGACCTGCGGACGAAGCCACACCGAGGCCCAGCAGACCGAAACTGAGGTGCTTTACTGGAAATTGTGGTGTGGTACTGGTAATACGAGTCTCAATTAATCGTCAACGACGAGTGGACTAGGTGATTTGTTCACGACCGGTGGGCTCAGTACTCTCTCAGTTTCACGATCAAAATCTCCGATCGATATCTCAAGGATAGCCCCAATCGCCAAATTAAATGCACCCGTGAACGGCTAGACTCGTGCTGAGTGCCTCTAAACCACCAGCATTGGCGTGTCTCGGGGTACCCGGCCTGAGACACGTCAAGGTTCCCTCTTCCCCTTTCACTCCGAAGTCGGATCGTAATTAACTCTCAACTGAGATACAGTCAGTCTCGCAGCAACATCCTGAAGAACCCGTGACTACTGAATACTCATAGTAGCCGTACATGAACAATGATCACCCACCTCCAACCTCTGCCGATAATTTCTACCAAACATTGGTAGAAAATGCGGCAGAGGGGATGTTGACGATCGACTCGGATAGCAACATCGTGTATGCCAATCCAGCCGTTGAAGACATCCTCGGCTATGCACCCGCTGAGTTAATTGGGAGTTCGAAGATGAAAATCATCCCAGAGCGCTTAGAAGCAGTCCACGGGGCTGCATTAGCGTCGTATGTGGCGACAGGAGAGCGCAATATCGACTGGGATGGGATCGAGCTCCCGGCGTTGCACAAGGACGGACACGAAGTTCCAACGCTTATCAGCCTTCGTGAACACGAACACAATGGGGAACAGTATTTTACTGGCATCATCCGAGATATCACCGAGCAGCGTCAGCGGGAGTCTCAGCTTCAAGAGCAGAAGGATCGGCTGAATGAGTTCGCCGATATCTTAACACATGATATCCGGAACCCACTTTCTATCGCGTACGGATATACTGAGATCGCCCATGAACAGTCCGAAAGCCCTGAACTGGAGCGGGTCTTAGCGTCACTCGCTCGAATTGATGATCTCGTCAGCGACATTCTTGCTCTCTCAAAAAGAGGCGAAGTTGTTGGTGAGACCGAGTCGGTTGATATCCGTGAGTGTCTCCATGCGTCGTGGAGTAGCGTTGAGACACAGCAAGCGACGCTCCAACTAGAAGATGAACTCGGAGTGATCACCGCGGATAAGAGTCGTTTTCAGGAACTACTAGAGAACTTGTTCCGCAATGCGGTTGACCATGCTGGTGCTGGGGCGACTGTAACTGTTGGAAGCCTCCCTGACGATACGGGACTCTATATCGAAGATGATGGCCCCGGAATCGCTGAGCCAATTCGGTCAGAGATATTCGACCACGGATATTCGACAACTGCTGACGGAACTGGCTATGGACTCTCAATTGTCTCTCAAATTGTGGAGGGCCATGGTTGGGAGATCGGCGTTACAACGGGTTCCGAAGGTGGAGCACGATTTGAGATTACGTGGTGAGAGTCGGACGACGTCTGCTGAGTTAGTTTTTGGAGAGCATCCCTGACGGCCTCGTCCTGCTGCCATGTTCGAAGCAAGCGTGAGATACTCTGTGCTTGTGTTTCATTTGGGGTGGAGACGAGCCCCACGTCCTCAACGATCTTGATAGCAAGCTAGGGCGCTAAAATAGCAACCTCACGAGCTTGGGTGGTGAGTCTTATCGGTACGTTT